>NZ_BAAACF010000001.1:0-1716693 GCF_039521365.1 Clostridium malenominatum | reverse complement strand
GAAGAAAGAATAACTAAGGACACAGTAGGACTTCTTCCTATTCACTTGTTTTGCCAAATGGCTGATATGGATCATATAATGGAGATTTCAAAAAAACATAGTCTCTCAGTATTAGAAGATGCTGCAGAAGCTTTTGGGATGAAATGGAAGGGAAAAGGGGATACCTATAGACATGCAGGAACTATAGGAGATGCAGGTATATTTTCTTTCTTCCCAACTAAAACCCTAGGAGCCTATGGTGATGGTGGAATGATTATTACTAATGACGATAAATTAGGAGAACTTAGTAGAATTTATAGAGTACATGGAGCTAAAACCAAATACCATTACGATTACATAGGATATAATTCAAGACTAGATACTATGCAGGCTGCTATACTTAATGTAAAAATGAAATATATCAATAATGCTATAAAGAGAAGAGAGGAAATTGCAAATCTTTATAGAGAAAGATTAAAGGATATAGAAGGTTTAAAGCTTCCAGTTATTAAAGGAGATCAAATTCCTGTTTACTATGTATTTAATGTACTATGTGAAAAAAGAGATGAATTAAATGAATACTTAAAGAAAAATGGTATAGGAACTAGTATTTACTATCCAATGCCATTACATCTTCAAAACTGCTTTAGTTATTTAGGATATAAAAAAGGTGATTTCCCAGTTTCAGAAAGAGCGTGTAAGGAAATTCTTGCTCTTCCAATATATCCTGAATTAAGAGATGAAGAAGTAGAATATGTATGTGAAAAAATAAGAGAATTTTATAAAAAATAATTTTAAAGTCGTTGATATCTAAGGATATCAGCGACTTTTACTTTTTTTTACATATTATTTGATTAAATATTTGATTAAATATTTATTAAAAACCTCTTTAAAAGAAGGAATTTTTGGTTTATTATAGAATTGTACATATAGTGGTTTAAAGTGGGTCAAAGTGGAGCGAAATAGATTAAAGAGGTGCGAAATGTTTATAGGGGAATATGTTCATGGAATTGATCCAAAAAACAGAATAATAATTCCCTCTAAGTTTAGGGATGACTTAGGAGATAAATTCATCTTAACAAAAGGATTAGATGGATGTCTTTATATATACCCTATGGCAGAATGGAGTGTTTTAGAAGAAAAGCTAAAAAAGCTTCCATTAACGAGTAAAGATGCCAGAGCTTTTTCTAGGTTTTTCTTTTCAGGTGCAAATGAAATAATTCTAGATAAACAGGGCCGAGCACTAATACCACAAAATCTTTTAGAATATGCAAATATAGAAAAGGAAATAGTAAGTATAGGAGTATTGAATAGAATAGAAATATGGAGCAAAGAAAAATGGGAAGATTACAATGAATCAAACGTCGATTTTGATGAAATTGCAGAAAAGATGAGCGAACTAGGAATTTAAAGGAGTAGTTTATATGGAATTTAAACATGTATCAGTATTACTAAATGAATGTTTGGAAGGATTAAATATAAAAGAAGATGGTATTTATGTAGACTGTACTTTAGGTGGTGCAGGTCACTCTAGTGAAATATTAAGAAGGTTATCAAATAAAGGAACTTTAATTGGCATAGATCAAGATGAGGATGCATTAAAAGCAGCACAGAATAGACTTAAAGACTATGATAATGTTATATATGTACATAACAATTTTCATAACATAGATTCAATACTAAATGAATTAGAAATACCTAAAGTAGACGGTGTTTTAATGGACTTAGGAGTTTCCTCTTATCAGTTAGATACAGGAGATAGAGGATTTAGCTATATGAAGGATGCTTCACTAGATATGAGAATGGATAGAAGAAGAGATTTAACAGCTCACTATGTTGTAAACAATTACGCTGAAAGGGATTTGGAAAGAATAATTAGAGATTACGGTGAAGAGAATTTTGCCAAGAGAATAGCTAAATTCATTGTAGAAAGAAGAGAAGTTAAAGAGATAAGCACTACAGGAGAGTTATCGGAAATTATAAAAGAAGCTATTCCTGCAAAGTTTAGGAGAGAGGGACCTCACCCAGCTAAAAGAACTTTCCAAGCAATAAGGATAGAGGTAAATGGGGAGCTTGAAATATTAAACAAAGCAGTGGAGGATAGTGTTAAACATTTAAATAAGAATGGACGAATAGCCATAATAACCTTCCATTCTTTAGAGGATAGAATTATAAAAAACAAATATAGGGATTTAGAAAATCCTTGCAAATGTCCTCCGGATTTTCCAATATGTGCCTGCGGGAAGTTGCCAGAAATTAAAACAATAACTAGGAAACCTATAGAACCATCAAAGGAAGAGGTAGAAATTAATCCAAGAAGTAGAAGTGCAAAACTTAGAGTAGGAGAAAAACTATAATTAATTGTTCTAATTAAAAAGGGGAGTGAATAAAGTGATAATAACTGAAAAAAATAACTACATAAACGGCACTGCTGTACTTGCTCCTAATGTTCATCCTAGGGAAGACGAGGAGAAAAAAGAGAAGGTTTCCATTGATAGGAAGGCTTTAAAAGAAGAAAGAGATAAAAAATTAAAAGGTAAACTAAAGATCATGAGAAATATAGCATTGATATTCGTAGTTGGAGTTGCTGTTGTGGGAAGATATTCTCAAATATATACTATGCAAAGACAATTAAATACACTAAATAGAGAAATAAGTAATATAAATAAGGATAATGAAAGTTTGAAATTAGAACTTGCTAAATACAATAATTTAAAATTTATTGAAAATATAGCAACCACTAAGTTAAAAATGATTAGACCAACAAAAGCTGATGTAATGTACGTTGATATGTCAAAGGAAGTAATAAAGAAATAAGCAAGGATTTTTAACGGAGGTATAGTTTTGGACAAAAAAGTATACAGGGATAGGGTTAAAGTAAAAAAGAGAATGTTTCTGATATTGTTGGGATTAACGTTTTTATTTATAGCTCTAATCGGTAGACTTGCCTTTTTGATGATATATAAAGGTAAGGAATACAAGAAACTAGCAATAAATCAATGGACCAGTGAAGTTAAAATAGCTGCAAAAAGAGGAAGAATTTTAGATAGAAATAAAAATGAATTAGCTATAAGCGCAAATGTCTATAGAATTGACTTAGACTTAAATACCTTAAGACAAACAATGGAAAGCAAAAAACTTTCTGTAGAACAGGTGGCCTCTAAACTTTCAGAAGTATTAGAAATGAGTACAGATGACGTAGTTAAAATAATAAATAAGAAGTTTCCTAGTGGGCTTCCCTATGGTTCTGCTACACTTAAAAGAAGAATAGAAAAACCTATGGCGGATAAAATTAGGGAATTAGACATTAGAGGAGTATTAGTTTCTGCAGACACTAAAAGATACTATCCGAATAATAATTTTTTAACTCATGTATTGGGACATACTAATTCAGATGGAGATGGATTGACTGGAATAGAGATGTTTTATAATAAAATACTTTCTGGAGAACCAGGAAATAGAATAGCCGAAATGGATAGTACTAGGACTAGCGAACTTCCTTATGTAATTTCAGAGTTTACCCAGCCACAAGATGGCAAAGATGTTGTTTTAACTATAGATGAAATGATTCAACATTTTGCAGAGAAAGCTGCGGATCAGGCTCTAAAAGATAATAAAGCTAAGGCAGTTACTATAATTGTCACAAATCCTAATAATGGAGAAATATTAGCTATGGTTAATAAGCCAGATTATGACCCTAATTCTCCTTGGATAGAAGGGAAATCAGGTGATGATCTACAAGCCGCTTGGAGAAATAGAGCGGTTAATGATACCTTTGAGCCAGGATCTATATTTAAAGTTTTTACTATGGCTGCAGCATTGGATGAAAAAATATCTCCAGAAAATGAAGTGTTTCATTGTAATGGTAGCACCACTATTGGCAAAAACACTATTAAGTGTTGGAATTGGTATAATGGAGGACATGGCTCTCAAAGTCTTGTGGATATTTTAAAAAACTCATGTAACGTTGGATTTGCAGAACTTGGAAGAAGGCTTGGAAAAGATAGACTAGCTTCTTACATAAGCAAGTATGGTTTTGGTCAAGGTACAGGTATAGATTTACCTGGAGAAGCTAAAGGAATAGTGAAGAAGGCAGCTTCAATGGCAGAAATTGATCTTGCTACCATATCTTTTGGACAGGCAAATACCGTATCTACTATACAATATATGGCGGCATTTAATGCAGCAGTAAATGGTGGAAAGTGGATAAGACCGCATTTGTTAAAAGAGGTGCTTAGATATGATGAAAATACAAATAAATATGTAGTAGATAAAGAGTTTGATAATTATGGAGAAAAACAAATAATTAGCGAAGAAACTTCTAAAACCTTGAGAATGTACTTGGAAAAAGTAGTTACTGAAGGAGGAAGTAAGAAAGCTTTTATTGAAGGATATAGAATTGGAGGAAAGACGGGAACAGCTCAGAAGCCAATTGGAGGAAAATATGCATCAGGTAAATATATATCATCCTTTGCGGGGATGGCTCCAGCTGATAATCCATTAATTTCTCTTTTTGTATCCATAGATGAACCAGATCCATCAAATTATTATGGAGGGCAAATTGCAGCTCCAGTAGGACAGCAAATATTCAATGATATTTTTAACTATTTATCTTTAAAAAGTGATGCATCCTTGGAAGAAGTAGCAGAAAGTTTGAAAAAGAATATAATAATTCCTGAAGTAAGAGGATTGAAAAAAGCTGAAGGATTAAAGATTTTAAAGGAAAATGGATTAGATTATAAAGTTGATACTGCAGGAGAATATATAGTGGATATAAATCCAAAACCTGGATATACTGTAAAAGAGGGAAGTAAAATATTACTTTACACGGGAGCCGCTGATAATTATAATAAAGTAGTAGTAGTTCCAAGTCTTACAGGTTATGGTTTAGAAAGAGCTTCTCAAATTATTAATAATTTAGGATTAAAGCTCCAGTACAATGGCTATGGATTAATTTACCACCAAAGTATAGCTGAAGGAAAAGAAGTAACAAAAGGAACTACAATACACTTAAAATTAGAAGAAGTAATTGAGTAATATTACAGTGAACGGGTACTTCCGTTCACTGTTGTACTGTAAAGTTAATTTAATAGTTGTTTAGAGGTGAAATAATGAAATTAAGAGAAGTATTAAAAGGTATTGATTATGAGCTAATAAAAGGAGATATAAATAAAGAAGTTTTAGATATACATTATAATTCTAAGAATGTAGAGAAGGGTAGTCTATTTATAGCTATCGAGGGTTATAGTACCGACGGTCATAGATATATTAAATCGGCCATCGAGAAGGGAGCAAAAATAATAATTTGTAGTAAGGATATTGAGGAAATAGATGGAGATTATACACTTTTAAAGGTTCAAAATGGAAGAAGGGCCTTAGCTATTCTTTCTTCTAATTATTTTAATAATCCCAAGGAACAGTTGAAGATAATTGGAGTCACAGGAACTAATGGTAAAACTACCTCAACTTTTATGATAAAGTCCATACTAGAAGAAGCTGGCTATAAAGTTGGTCTGCTTGGAACTATATCAAATTACATAGGAGACAAAAGAATACCTGCTGAAAGAACTACTCCTGAATCTTTAGAAATGCACAAGCTTTTTAAAGATATGGTAGATGAAGGAGTTCAGTATTGTGTGATGGAGGTATCATCTCACTCCTTATACTTAGATAGAGTTTATGGAATAGAATTTGAAGAAGGTATTTTTACTAATTTAACTCAAGACCATTTGGATTTTCACAAGACTTTTGACAATTATTATGAAGCTAAGTTTATTTTGTTCCAAAATAGTAAAAAATCAATAATAAATACAGATGATGAATATGGAAAAAAATTGTTGAAAGATATAGCTAATGAAAGCTTAACTTATTCGACAATGGAAGATTCGAACTTAAAAGCTTATAATATTAAAATGCATTCAAGGGGGATAAAGTTTTCTGTAGACTATAAGGATGAAAAAGAAGAAATAGATATTCATATACCAGGTAGATACAATATTTCTAATGCATTGGGTGCAATGCTTGCTTGTTTAAATGAAGGTATAAGTCTCAATGCAGTAAAAAATGGATTAGAAAATTTGTCAGGGGTGCCTGGAAGATGCGAAATAGTAACAAAAAACTATAATTTAGGTTATGATGTAATTGTTGACTATGCTCATACTCCAGATGGATTAGATAATATTTTGAAAACTGCCAGAGAATTTACTAAGGGAAGATTAATTAGTATATTTGGCTGCGGAGGAGACAGAGATAAAACTAAAAGACCTATTATGGGTAATATAGGAACGGAATTAAGCGATGTTGCTATAATAACTTCAGATAATCCAAGAACAGAAGAGCCTTTAATGATAATTGAAGATATTTTAAAGGGTATAAAAAAGGATAATTATATTGTTGTAGAAAATAGAAGAGAAGCTATAAAAACAGCCATGGGCATGGCTAGAGAAGGCGATGTTATAGTATTGGCTGGAAAAGGGCATGAAGATTATCAAATATTAAAAGATAAAACTATACATTTTGATGAAAGAGAAGTTGTTAAAGAAATTATTGAGGAGCTTTATGCAAACTAAGTTTCACTTTATTAAAAGGGAAGGGGTCTTTCATTTGGAACTATTAAAATTAGATGAAATAATTAAAGCTCTTAGTGGAGAATTAATTACTAGAGGTAAAGACGTAAATTTTAGTGGAGTATCAACGGATACACGCAATATAGAAAAAGGAAATATATTTTTTGCCTTAAAGGGAGATAACTTTAATGGCAATTGCTATGTAGAAATGGCTAGCGAAAAAGGAGCAGCTTTATGTATTATAGATGAGGTTTTGTTTTGTGAGGAAAAATTACAAAAACATACTTCTATAATAAAAGTTGAGAATTGTAGAAAAGCCTTATTGGATTTAGCAGAATTCTATAGAAGCATGCTAAATATCAAAATTGTAGGTGTTACGGGCTCTACAGGGAAAACCTCAACAAAGGATTTAACCGCCGCGGCTTTAAGTGCCAAATATAAAGTATTTAAAACAGAGGGTAATTTTAATAATGAAATAGGACTGCCTTTGATGATATTTAAATTAGATAATAGTTATGATGTAGCAGTTTTAGAAATGGGCATGAATAATTTGGAAGAAATACATAGGATGGCAAAAGCGGCGAGGCCGGATATAGCACTTATAACCAATGTAGGTATTTCTCATATTGAAAATCTTAAAACTAGAGAAAATATTCTAAAGGCTAAGATGGAAATTACGAATTTTTTCAACAAAAATAACATACTTATCATAAATGGGGATAATGATTTATTAAAGGGTATAACTAGAGAAGGGTTTAAAGTTATAAAAGTAGGAATGGAAAACAAGGGGGATTATTTTCCAAGTGAAATCCATTTACAGGAAGATAAGGTTTCTTTTAAGGTGTTGGAGGAAGTTTTTGAAATTAACCTTCCGGGAAAACATAATGTCTCCAATGGACTTCTTAGTATAGCTTGTGGGATAGAACTAGGTATGAGTCTGAAAGAAATTAAAGAGGGATTTAGGAACTTAAAGGGCACGGGTATGAGGCTTGATATAATAAAAAAAGAAAGTTATACCATTGTAAATGATTGTTATAACGCTAGTCCAGATTCTATGAAGGCAGCTATAGATGTTTTGATAAATATTAATGGGAAAAGGAAGATAGCTGTTTTAGGTACTATGAAAGAGTTAGGAGAAGAGTCTTATAATGCCCATAAAGAAGTGGGGAAGTATGCTAAGGAAAAAGGTGTAGATTTGTTGATTGCTTTAGGAGAATATAACAATGCTTATGAAGAGGGTTTCAATCATGAATTTAAAAGTTTTAATAGTAGAGAAGAAGTGGCAGAGTTTTTAGAAACTGATATTAGTTTCGGTGATGTATTATTATTTAAAGCATCAAGAGCAATGAAATTTGAAGAAATAATAGAGATACTAAAGAGTAAAAAAGCTTAAGGAGGTGACTTTGCTCTGGAATTAGAGCATTATTGCAATGAATAGTAAAATAGTGTATTCAGTACTTGTAGCATTCTTTTTTTCAATAGTTGGAGGTCCAATTTTAATTCCAATACTCCATAAACTAAAATTTGGTCAAAGTATTAGAGAAGAGGGGCCGGAAAGTCATCAAAAAAAAGCAGGAACGCCTACTATGGGAGGGATTATATTTATAATATCTTCTATGGTTTCTATGATAATTTTAGTAAGAAAGCCTAGCGATGAAGCAATGTTTGCCTTATATGCCTTTTTAGCCTATGGCTTTATAGGCTTTATAGATGATTTCTTAAAGATAGTACATAAGAAAAATTTAGGATTAAGAGCCTATCAAAAAATGTTATTGCTGCTGATTGTTTCTTATGGCTTTGGATACTATGCAGCCAATAATCCAGAAATAGGAACATCTATAATATTGCCTTTTACAGGAAAAAGTTTTAATTTAGGATATTATTATATACCATTTATTATAGTTTATTTTACCGCTACTACTAATGCAGTAAACTTAACAGATGGCCTTGATGGACTTGCTACTTCAATTACTATATTAGTAATGACATTCTTTATTATTATAAGCTATAATATGGGATACTATACTTTATCCGTATTTTGTTCTGTAATTGCAGGTGCACTACTAGGATTTTTAAGATACAATGCCTTCCCAGCTCAGGTTTTTATGGGAGACACAGGATCTTTAGCCTTAGGAGGAGCTGTTGCGGCGGTAGCTATGATATTAAAACTACCTTTGCTTATAGTAATAGTTGGTGGAATATACGTAATGGAGACTTTGTCAGTTATTATTCAAGTAGCATATTTTAAGCTTACAGGAAAAAGAATATTTAAGATGAGTCCATTACATCATCACTTTGAATTAAGTGGATGGCACGAAACTAAGGTTGTATCGGTATTTTCAATTATTACAGTTGTTTTGTGTATGATAGCATTTTTATCCTTTTAGTAATTAGAGAAGAGGAGGGTATTATGAGAAGACTCCAAAAAAAGATGGGAAGCATAGATTTTTTTCTATTTTGCATTATTATGCTTTTGCTAGCCATTGGTGTAGTAATGGTTTATAGTGCTAGTTCATATTTTGCTTTTTATAAATATTCCGATGATATGCATTTTCTAAAGAGGCAAGGGGCTTGGGCAATAATAGGGGTCGCCTCTATGATAGCGACTATAAACATTGATTATCATAAATATAAAAGATATACGGGATTAATTATGATAGTTACAACTATATTATTGTTGGTAGTTTTTGCTTTTCCTGAAAGAAATGGTGCAAGAAGATGGATTCCCTTAGGACCAGCAACCTTTCAGCCTTCGGAAGTAGCAAAATATGCTGTGGTTATGTATTTGGCAAAGATTATTGAGGCAAAAGGGGATAAAATAGAAAGCTTTATGAAAGGTGTAATACCTTGTCTAATGGTGGGACTTTTTTATGCTGGATTAATATATGCTGAAAAAAACTTAAGTATAACCATTGTGGTTATGGGAGTAACCTTCTTTATATTATTTGTAGGAGGGGCAAAGTTTCATCATTTACTTGTAGTGGTAATGCCCGTAATAGTGGCAGGTATGGCAGCTATACTATTGGTTCCTTTCAGAAGAGCTCGATTTTTTTCCTATAGAAATCCTTGGGTAGATCCTTTAAAAACAGGGTATCAACTTATACAGTCTTTTTTAGCTTTAGGATCAGGAGGAATATGGGGCGTAGGTATTGGGCAATCAAGGCAAAAGTGCTATTACATACCAGAACCTCACAATGATTTCATTTTTGCTGTTTTAGGAGAAGAGTTAGGCTTAATAGGGTGTACCTTTGTAGTAGTTCTATTTATCTTATTTGTATGGAGAGGAATTGTAACTGCCGTAAGAGCAAAAGATGTTTATGGGACGTTAGTAGCTACGGGTATTACCTCGGTTATAGCAATTCAAGCCCTTATAAATATTGCAGTTGTTACAGGTTCCATACCTGTAACAGGGGTACCTTTGCCTTTTATAAGTTCCGGAGGATCTTCCCTGGTTTTAAATATGACAGCCATGGGAATATTGCTTAATATATCCAGGCAAAAAAGTATCATATAATATATAATATTAGAATAGCATTGCGATTTTGCAATGCTATAATTTATTTTTTTAAATAAATTAAAATATTAATTAAATTTATTATTTTAATGAAATTGGCTCTTAAAAATGTTATTATATATATATGCTATAAAATTGTAAGGTGGAGAAAACATGGGAGAAGTTATACCATTTTCAAAAAAAGGAAAGAATGAGCTTATAATAAAAAGAAGAAGAAAAAAAAGAATAAAAAAAAGTATTATCTTTTTAATTTTTTTAATTTCAATAATGACTACGCTTTGTTTAAAGCATCCTTTTTTTAATCTTGGTGAAATTAAAGTTCAGGGCAATAAAAATATACCTGCTTTAAAGGTTGAAGAGTTTTCAGGATTGCATAAAGGTGATAACATTTTTTATGTTAATATAGATAAAGCTAAGGAAGGAATTAAAAGAAATCCATATATATTAGACGTATCTATTAAAAGAAAATTACCTAGTACTATTGTAATACAAATTAGTGAAAGGGAAGCTGTATTTTATGGTAAAACCGGAGAAAATTATGTTATAATTGATAAATATGGAGTAGTTTTAGAAAAAAAGAAAGATATTAAAGGAATGAATTTAGTAAGATTACAGGGCTTTGATATTGACAAGAGCAATATTGGTGAGGTAATTAAAGTAGATAATGAGAGAAAAGTGAAAGTAGTAACTACTTTAAGTAAGTTGTTTAAAGATAAAAAAGATAACTATAGTATTGCATTGGTAGACTTAAGTGACATTAATAATATAAAATTTTTTTACAAAAATATTATTATAAAGGTTGGCAATGATGAGGAATTAGATGAAAAGTTAAATAAAGCTTTTAATATAATACTTCAAAAGGATGAACTAAAAAATGCTAAAGGTTATATAGATGTGGGCTTTAAGGGGAATCCTGTAGTTTTTATTGAGGATTAGGAGGAAGCAAATTATGCGTAAGTGGAGTTCTCAAATAAGTGTAGCTTTAGTATGTGCTATACTTGGATTTATGTTGGCGTATCAATTTAGAGTATTGTATAAGAGAGAGCAGCTGGGAGTTAATCCCTATAATACTGCGGATATAACAGCTCAAATAGAGCAATATAAGAAGGAAAAAGATAGTTTAAATAAAAAAATTAATGAATTACAATCTAAATTAAAAGAATATGAGGAGTCCGTTGCGGGAAAAGATGACAGAACAAAGGCTCTTCTTAAGGAATTAGAAGACACCAGAATAACTACCGGAACTACTGATGTGGAAGGAGAGGGAATTATAATTTATCTTACTCCAAACAGTGGACTTTTTGGGAATATAGATGTGAAAATAACCGATAGACATTTAGTTTATTTAGTTAATGAATTAAGGTATGCAGGAGCGGAAGCAATTTCTATAAATGATATAAGAATTACAGGAGGAACTGGCATAAGAATATCTGGTAATAGTATTTCTATAAATGGAGAGGAAAGAGTTTCTCCTTCAAAAAGAATAGTTATTAAGGCTGTAGGACCTAAGAAAAATCTTCAAGCGGTTTTAGATTTTCCAGAAACCTTTGCTGATTTTAAAGGTATTACTGAAATAAAATATGAGCCATCAGATAAGGTTAGTATAGAGAAATATAATAAATCATTTAGGTTTGAATACGCTAAACCTGTTCAAAAGCAATAATTTTTAGTCAGGGGTGGTTAAGATATGATAGCATTTTTAGGACTTATAATTGGTGTAGTAATAGGGGCAATTTGGAATATTAATATTCCAGAAAAATTTTCTCCCTATATGTCTGTTGCCATACTTGCTTGTTTAGATTCAGTATTTGGAGCTATTAGGGCAACTTTGTCAAAAAATTTCCAACCCGATATATTTATATCTGGTTTTTTTGGGAACTCAGTACTTGCTGCAGCATTAGCATATTTAGGAGATAAATTAGGTGTTCCTATATATATTGCAGCGGTAATAGTATTCGGTGGAAGGATATTTGATAACTTTGCTATTGTGAGGAGATTGCTCATAGAAAAAGCTAAATCCCATAATTGAGGTGAATATATATGAGAAATAGTGAAGGTAGCATATTTTTATTTATTGCTTCTATAATAATTGGAATACTTATATCTATGAACATAAGTTTTGCTAGAGAAAGTAATTTTCTGTTTTTAAGTAGCAAAGAGTATCAAGATGCTTATTCCTATAGAAATCAATTGGTTAATAGCGTGAGTAATTTAAATAATGAATATTTAAAATACTTGGATAAACTTAATAGTTATGAAAAAAATATCATAAATAGAAATAAAATAATTGAGCAAATCAACAATGAATTAATTCAAAATAAAAGTTTAATTGGGCATTCTGAAGTAGAAGGCCCAGGAATTAGAATAACTTTAATGGATGCTACTACTGATTTTATTGAAGATCCAACTATGTATTCATTAAGGTTAATTCATGACATGGATATGATAAACGTAGTTAATGATTTGATGAATGCAGGAGCTGAGGCAATATCTATAAATGGAATAAGACTAGTTCCCTCTTCAGGAATATACTGCAATGGGGCATTTTTGAGGATAAATGGAGTGCAAATAAGCGCACCTTTTTATATAAATGTTATAGGTAATAAAGAAACCTTAAAAGGTTATATGCTGGCTGATGATAATTATTTAAAATCATTAATGTTTAGAGAAATTCAAGTAGAGGTTATAGATGAAGATAAAATAAGAGTACCAGCCTTCGAGGGAAAATTAGAATATAAGTACAGTAAATCTATAAATAAATAAAATTATGAAGGAATTTTGATATTTATGAAGAATAATAGAATATAAGATTTAAATAAAGTCTAAGGGGCGATTAAATTGACCATTGCAGATAACGTAATAGAGCTAAAAAATGAAATACCTGAAAAAGTAACTTTAATTGCAGTATCAAAAACAAAGCCGCTAGAGGATATGGAAGAGGCTTATGAAGCTGGCTTAAGAAATTTTGGAGAAAACAAAGTCCAAGAACTAATATATAAAATGGATAATTTTCAATATAAGGATGTTAAGTGGCACTTAATAGGGCATCTTCAAAGAAATAAGATTAAATATATTATTGGAAGAGTAGATTTAATTCACTCTTTAGATAGCATAAGATTACTAGAAGAACTTCAAAGGCAGTACGAAAAGGAAGGAAAAATCGCAGAAGTATTGATACAGATAAACATAGGGCAAGAGGAAAGTAAAACAGGAATTTTTATGGAAGAATTAGAAGAGATGCTAAAAAACTGTGAGAATTCTAGCAATGTAAAGGTAAGAGGATTAATGTCGATAATTCCAGTAGGAGATGAAATTTCTTGTAGAAATTATTTTAAAGAAATGAAAAAGATTTTTGATAATATTGCTCAAAGGAGCTACAAGAATATTAAAATGGAGTATTTGTCTTTAGGAATGTCTAGCGATTATAAAGTAGCAATAGAAGAGGGTTCTAACATGGTAAGAATAGGTCAAGGAGTTTTTGGAAAAAGAATTTATAATAAATAGGAGGATAAAAAATGGCTAAAATATTAAATAAAATGATGGGATTATTAAAATTAGATGATGAATATGATGAATTTGAAGAAGATGTAGATATGGAAGAAAATGAAATCAGTGATGAGGAATATGAGCCGTTAGTTCAATCTTCTGGAAAAAAACAAGGGAAAGTAGTAAGTATTCATACAGCATCTACTGCAAAAGTAGTTATCATAAAACCTGCTACTTATGATGAAGTAATTGATATATGTGATAATCTAAAAAATAGGAAAATAATAGTTGTGAATTCCACAGGATTAGAGCAAAAAACAGCTCAAAGACTCTTGGATTTTATAAGTGGTGCTACCTATGCTTTAGCAGGAAGTTTAGAAGAGGTAGAAAAAGGTATTTACATAGTGTCGCCTTCTAATGTTGAGGTTGATAGTACATTAAAGAACGAACTTTCAAGTAAGGGTTTATTTGCTTGGAGTAAATAGTTAGGGGGTAAGTAATGAACGCACTAGCATACAAAATAGTAGCTACTTTTTTTAATATAGTAGAATGGTCTATATTAATTGATGTAATATTGTCATTTGTTCCTATGAACAATAATGCTTTTACTCAAATAATAAGAACTATTACAGAACCTCTTTTAATTCCAGGGAGAAAAATTCAAGAGAAAATACTGCCAGGATTAATGGTTGATTTTTCGCCTGTTTTTGCATTAATTATGATTAGATTTTTACGACAAATTATAATATCAATAGTATTATGATAGATAAAGCTGTATTTTTAAATCTAATAGAATATGAAGATAAAAACAGGTTGTCCAATATATATGGTAAATTATTATTTGCAGAGAAAACTAATAGTACGGTATATACTGAAGATTTTTATCCACCTAATGTATGGAAGGTATTGGAGAGAGTTTCAGGAAGCATATCCGTAAATGTTTATAGTAATGGTGTGTTTAAAGATGCTGAAAGAAGAATTATTTCTTTTTCATCGGATGAAGTTTGGTATTATCCTATTAAGCTATTGAAAATTACTAACCTATCGTCCTTTTCAGTCTTATGTCACAGAGATTATCTAGGAGCATTAATGGCATTGGGACTTAAAAGAGAGAAGTTTGGAGATTTAATAATAAAGGATGAAACATGTTATTTGCCTGTAAAAGAAGAATTAAGTGAATATATAATAACTAATTTAAAAGGGGTGGGGGCTTGCCCTTGCAAAGTAGAAGTTGTGGATGTATATGATGAGATTATTCCTGACTTCAATTTTGAAGAGGTATTCTTGATAATTACCTCTAATAGATTAGACTGTATTGTAAGCTCTTTAACGAAACTTTCTAGAACCAAGGCTATGGAAATAATACAAAATAGTAAAGTGTTAGTGGATTATGTAGTAGTAAAGGATAAGGATAAAACTGTGGAGGATGGAGCTATAATTACTATAAGAGGATACGGAAAGTTTAAGTATATAGGGCAAAGTGGTGTAACAGGAAGTGGAAGAAAGAGGGTTCTCTTTAAAAAATTTGTTTAATATGAGGTGTTTGGCATGAAAATAACGGCAATGGATATTACGAGCAAAGAATTTAAAAAAGGCTTTAGAGGCTATGATATGGATGAGGTTGATGAGTTTTTAGAGCAAATCGGAGAAAGTTATGAGGCTTTATATAAGGAAAACTCGTCAATAAAAGAGAAGTTAAGTTTAATGGAAGAGAATGTTAACCACTATAGAAAAATGGAAGAAACAATTCAAAATACATTACTTTTAGCACAAAATGCTGCGGATCAATCTAGAAAATCTGCCCAACAGGAATCAGAGTTAATTATTAAAAATGCTAATGAAGCTTCAAAAAGGCTTCTTGATAAGGCACATAACGATGTTATAAAAATTAATGACGAATATGAAAAACTAAAAAACGAGTTTGTTATGTTTAAAAACAAATTTAAAAACTTTATGCAGTCCCAACTGGAAATGTTTGGTGATATGGAAAAGGATTTTGCTAAGAAATATGCTATAGGAAATCCAATTGATGAACTAATGCCAAAGGAAAAAGAAATAGATACGTTAAAGGAATACAATACTGAAGAAGCTATAGAAGATATAAGAGTTAATAGTATGGAAGAAATAAAGAATTTTTTTGTTGAAGATTAAAGTCTCGCTCACTTAAGAGTGAGATTTTTTATATGTTATAATAAAGTAATTTTAAGGAGGATTTTTATGAAAGAATTAGAAATAATATCTGGAAAGCCTTATAGAATTTATATTGATAATAATCTAGACAAATTATCTACAGTATTAGAAGAGAATAAAATTAATAGTAAAATGAAGTGTTTTTTGATAACTGATGATAAGGTTTATAAATTACATAAAGATGTTATAGAAAAACTAAAGAAATCCTTGAATATGGAACTTTATTATTTTAAAAATGGAGAGGAAAGCAAAGATTTCCATACAATTGAAGGAATTTACTCTTTTCTTATAGAGAATAATTGCAACAGAAATAGTTTGTTAATAGCCTTAGGCGGCGGAGTTGTAGGGGATTTAGTTGGGTTTGTGGCATCAACCTTTATGAGAGGGATAAAATATGTAAATATTCCAACCACCCTTTTGTCACAAGTAGACAGCTCTGTTGGAGGCAAGGTAGGATATAATTTTAAAGGTATAAAAAATATTATAGGGAGTTTTCATAATCCAGAGTTCGTATATATAGGAACTAATTTTTTAAAAACCTTAGAGAAGAAACAATTCATTGATGGTTTAGGGGAGATAGTAAAATATTCTTTAATTAGAGATGATGGTATGTTAGCTTATCTAAAAGAAAACTATAAGGGAATATTAGAGAGAGAAAATGATAAGCTGTTATATTTAGTAAAAGGTTGCCTGAAAATTAAAAAAGATATAATCGAACAAGATTATGAGGATTTAGGTATAAGAAATATACTAAACTTTGGCCATACGGTAGGACATGGGCTAGAAATTACTTCAAAAGAAAACTTAAGTCATGGAGAAGCTGTAGCTTTAGGAAGTTTAGTGGCAATAAGATTATCAGAAGATATTTTAAAACTGCCAAAGAGAATTTATAATGAAGTAGAAGAAGTATTAAAAAAGTTAAATTTACCTATTAAACACAAAGTTGACAATTATAAATTATTTATGTATGCTATTAATCATGATAAAAAAAATGATGATAGTATTAAGTTTGTACTGCTTAGTAAAATAGGTGAACCTAAAATAAAAATGGAAGTGACAAAGGAACAATTATACCATGCTATAAAAGATAGCATAGGCTAGGAGGTAGAAATATGATTATAGGTGTAATAGGCGCAATGATTGAAGAAATAGAACCATTGGTTAAAGATTTAAATTTGAAAAGAAAGCTTCAGAAAGCTAATATGGAATTTAATGAAGGAAGTCTTTGGGGTAATGAAGTAGTAGTAGTTAAGAGTGGAATTGGCAAAGTGAATGCCGCAGTATGTACCCAAATATTAATAGATGAATTCAAGGTAGACGCAGTTATAAATGTAGGAGTAGCTGGAGGTGTTGGCAATAATGTTTATCCAGGGGATGTAGTTATTGGAGAAAGCTTAGTTCAACACGATATGGACTCCACAGCCTTTGGAGAAAGAAGAGGTCAAATACCAAGATTAGATACTTTTGATTTTAAGTGCGATGAAAATTTAGTGTTAAAAGCTAAAAGAGCTTGCGAAAAAATGAATAATTCAAAGCACTTTGTGGGAAGAATTGTAACAGGAGATCAATTTATAGCAGACACTGATAAAATTAAATGGTTAAATGAAGAGTTTGATGCCTTAGCCTGTGAAATGGAAGGCGGAAGTGTGGCTCAGGTTTGTTATTTAAATAATATTCCTTTTGTAGTCATAAGATCAGCCTCAGACAATGCAAATAACGGTGCTCATATGGATTATGAAAAATTTAAGCCAATTGCAGTAAATAATTCTGTTAACATATTAAAAAATATGTTAGAAGTTATGTAGGTGATATATGAATGAAAAAATTGCTAGTAGATTTAACAAGTGGTGAGAAAATAAAAGTTAAAGTTAAAGATGTAGTAATAGGTGGCAAGGAAAAGGTATTTATATCTGGGCCATGTGCTATTGAAGATTATGAGACTATGAGGAAAATTGGAAGAGAGTTAAAAGGAATTGGAGTTCATATGTTAAGGGGTGGAGCTTTTAAGCCTAGAACATCTCCTTATGATTTCCAAGGACTCAAAGAAAATGGATTAGAAATTATTAAAGAAGTAAGTAAGGAATTTAATATACCTTTTGTTACAGAAATTATGGATACTAGGGATGTTGAAAAGGCTATAGATTATATTGATATGATACAAATAGGTTCTAGAAATATGTATAACTACAGTTTATTAAAAGAAGTGGGAAAAACAAACATACCTATTTTATTAAAAAGGGGTATGAGTGCTACTTTATCGGAATGGCTTTATGCAGCGGAATATATAATGGCTGAAGGAAATATGAACGTAGTTTTATGTGAAAGAGGCATAAGAACCTTTGAAAATTATACAAGAAACACTTTAGACTTAAATAGTGTTGCTGTGATAAAAGAAAAATATAGACTTCCAGTCATTGTTGACCCTAGTCATGGTACAGGACTTAGAGAAATTGTACCTCAAATGAGCATGGCTTCTATTGCAACAGGAGCAGATGGGCTTATCATAGAAAGCCATATTAGCCCTGATAATTCCGTCTCTGATGCAAGGGAAACGGTGTCAATAAAAACTGTAAAGGCAATAATCGATAAAACATTATTATTGGAGAAATTAATATGATAGAGGATATACTTACCATATATGGTGCCAAAGAAGGTATATGTAATACCTATACTTTGCCAGGAGATAAATCCATAGCTCACAGAGCTTTAATTATAGGAGGATTACCCACCGGTGAATATAAAGTCTTTAATTATCCAGATAGTAAGGATTGTGCTGCAACTTTAAAGGTAATGATAAATTTAGGACTAGAAGTAAATAAAGTAGGACAGACTTTATTTGTAAAATCACCGGGCTATGCTAAATTTAATAATTATGTGGAAGAATTAGATTGCCAAAACTCCGGCACAGCAGCTAGACTGATATCAGGAACACTAGCAGCTTTAAGTATAGAAGGAAAACTAATAGGAGATAGCTCTTTGAGTAAAAGACCTATGGGTAGAGTAGTTACTCCATTAAGAGAGATGGGAGCTAATATAAGTAGTTCAAAAGAAGGACTTCCCTTAATTTTTAGCAAAAATGAAGGGTTAATGGGAATAGAATATCATATGCCTGTAGCTTCTGCTCAGGTTAAGTCCTGCGTACTTATTGCTGGATTTCTAAGTAAGAATACTACAACAGTATGGGAAAAATTATTTACTAGAGATCATAGTGAAAGAATGCTTAAGTATATAGGAGCGGATATAGAGGTTTATGGAAATAAAATAAGCATAAAAAATTCTAAAATAGAAGCTAAGGATATATATGTGCCTGGAGATATATCCTCGGCAGCCTTTTTGATTTCCCTTGCTTTACTTGGAGAAAATAATTTTATAAAAATTGAAAAGGTTTCTCTTAATGAAAGAAGGAGAAAATATTTAGATATATTAAAGGAAATGGGAGCAGATGCTAATTACACAATAGAGCATATAGTTAACAATGAAGAGATCGGCACTATTGAAATAAAAAGCAGTAAGCTCAAGGGAGTAATCATAGAAGGGGAGGTAGTACCCTATATCATAGATGAAATACCTATGCTTTCTGTATTAGCTGCTTTTAGTGAAGGTAAAACCATAATTAAATCTGTAGAAGAATTGAAATATAAAGAAAGCAATAGAATAGAGGCAATAATAAATAATTTATATAAATGTGGAGTTAATTCCTACTTTAGTTCAGGAGATTTAATTATTGAAGGAGGACATAACTATTTTAATGAAGAAATATCTATAGAGTCCTTCGATGACCATAGAATTGCTATGAGTTTTTTAGGAATTGCTATGAGAAACTCTGGAAAAACCATTATTAATGGTTGGAGTTGCAGTGAAATATCTTTTCCTAATGCCATAAATTATTTTAAGGACTTTCTTAGAATAATTTAATGGATAAAAGATAAAATAATTATAGTTACAAAAATCCGTGTTAAGAAAGGGGTTAACTATAATTATGGATAATAATAAGATTGACATGTACAAAAAAAGGTTACTAGCAGAGAAAAAGGATGTTGAGGATTTGCTGAATCTAATGAAGGATATGCGTACTATTGACTCAAATGTAGAAATGGCAAATGAATTATCAATTTATGATAACCATCCAGCTGATTTAGCTACCCAAACCTTTGATAAAGAACGAGGCTTAGCCCTTAAGGGAAATGAAATGAATATATTGAATAAGATAGAATCTGCCCTAAAGATGGTGGAAGATGGTAGCTATGGAACCTGTAAAAGCTGTGGGAAAAAGATTAATGAAGAGAGACTTAATTTCATACCATATGCAGAATATTGTATAGATTGTCAAAAAGAAAATAATTCTCTAATTAATGAAAAGCCTTACACTAGAGGGTTTATTCCTAAGGATAGACCTATAGAAGAGGAGTTAACAGGATTTAATAGAAGAGGAGAAATAGGATTTGACAGCGAAGATACTTATCAAAGCGTAGGAAGATTTAATGACAGAGATTATATATATGAAGAAGAATATGATGATGAAGATATTGGAATTGTTGAACCTGTTGAAAAAATAAGTAATCAGCAATACAGAAATAGTTTATATTAATAAAATACAGTGGATAGCACAGTTTTTTAGCTGTCCACTGTGAATTTTTGTATAGTAATGGGGGGATTTTTGTGGAGATAGCAATTATATTATTAGGAATTTTTTTAGATAGAATTACTAAACTTTGGGCAATTAAAAACTTATCTTCTGGAAAAGATATAGTGATTATAAAGGATTTTTTTCAATTTTCCTATTTGGAAAATACGGGAGCAGCCTTTGGGATATTTAGAGACAAACTATTTTTTCTTACTTTAATTACTTCTTTAGTAACTATAGGATTAATAGTATATTTGTTTTATTACAAACCCTCTTGGATTTTACTAAGAATTAGTTTGGCGTTGATAATAAGCGGAGCTATAGGAAATCTGATTGATAGAGTGCAATATAAATATGTAGTAGATTTTATATTAGTTCATTTTAAAGATAAGTATTATTTCCCAACGTTTAACGTGGCAGATGTTTGTGTTTCAATTGGTGCAGTGTTATTAACTTTATTTATATTAAAGGAAGAGAGTTATGGAGATAAAGGAATTTTTAATTGAGGATAATTATGAGGATATAAGATTGGATGTTTTTCTAACAGATCATTTAGAGGGGAAATCTAGGGCTTATATTCAGGGACTCATAGAAAAAGAAGAAGTTAAAGTAAATGATAAAATAAGAAAAAGCAATTATAAGCTAAAAAAAGGAGATAGAATTTCTTTATCTATTCCTGAGCCAATCTCTTTAGATGTAGAAGCTGAGGAAATACCTATAGAAATACTATATGAGGATAGTGATGTTATTGTAATAAATAAATCTCAGGGGATGGTCGTTCATCCGGCTCCAGGGAATTATTCTGGAACTTTAGTTAATGCATTGTTATATCATTGCAAGGACCTTTCAGGAATTAATGGCATTACTCGTCCGGGCATAGTACATAGAATTGATAAGGATACCTCGGGGGTTTTAGTTGTAGCTAAAAATGACAATGCTCATAATAAGTTAGCAGAACAGTTGAAGAACCACAGTATGACAAGGGTATATGTTGCTTTAGTAGAAGGTATCATGAAAGAAGATGAAGGTACAATTAATGCACCTTTAGGGAGGCATCCCGTGGATAGAATTAAAATTTCTGTATTAAAGGAAGGAAGAAACGCTGTAACTCATTTTAAAGTAGTTAGAAGATATGAGGGCAATACTTTAGTAGAGTGCAGACTGGAAACAGGTAGAACTCATCAAATAAGAGTACATATGGCTCATATTGGACACCCATTAGTAGGGGATCCAGTATATGGATATAAAAAGCAAAAGTTTAATTTAAAAGGCCAAATGCTTCATGCTAAGAAATTAGGTTTTATTCATCCTAGTACAGAGGAATATATGGAATTTGACACAGAGTTACCGAAATACTTTAAAAAAATATTGGATATTGTAGAAAAATAGTTGCAATGAACAAAGCTATATGATATTATTTAATAAATGAAAAACCTTTAAGTGATTCAGAGAAATCATAAGGCGTATGAGAAATAAGTTTTGTAATGTAAGATAATTACGCCTTGACTCTAGTGGTCAAGGCTTTTAATTTTGTGTAGAAAGAGTTTAGTGAAAGGTGGTTTAGTTATGAAATTAAAAGCATCAATTTTAGATGATAAGTCTGTAGGTAGAGCGCTAACAAGAGTATCACATGAAATTATTGAAAAAAATAAAGGCGTAGAAGATATAGTTCTCATTGGAGTCAAAAGAAGAGGATATCCTATAGCCGAAAGAATTGCTGAAAAAATAGAAGAATTTGAAGGAATAAAAATACCTGTTGGAAGTGTTGATATTACCTTATATAGAGACGACCTTACTACCATTGGTGAGCAACCACGTGTAAGGGAGCAAAATATTGGAGTAGAAGTTAAGGATAAGACTGTTATAATTGTAGATGATGTTATATATACAGGAAGAACTGTAAGAGCAGCCATAGATGCTGTATTCAGTGGTGGAAGACCTAAGATGATACAATTAGCAGTATTAGTAGATAGAGGTCATAGGGAGCTCCCAATAAGACCAGATTATGTGGGGAAAAATATACCTACATCAAAGGGAGAAATGGTTTCAGTTGAAGTAAAAGAAATTGATGGAATGGACTCAGTAAAAATTTATGAAGTATAAAAATTAAAAGATGAAAGTCTTTTTAATTAGTCCAGTGAGACTAAAAAAGGAGGAATTATTTATGAAAAATTATGTTGATGTTAATGAAAAATTACCCCTTAGCAAAACCATCCCTTTAAGCTTTCAACATTTATTTGCAATGGTGGGAGCAACAATTTTAGTACCAATGCTTACAGGAATGAGTCCATCAATGGCACTTTTCTGTAGCGGTGTGGGAACTCTTATTTACACATTTTGTACAAAGGCTAAATTACCAGCCTACGTAGGATCATCTTTTGCATTTATAGCCCCTATGACTGTTGCTGCGGCAAATTTTGGGCCAAATGCAATGCTGTCAGGAATAATTGCAGCTGGAATAGTCTATGTAATTGTGGCTTATATCATAAGCCTAACAGGTACTGAATGGTTAAACAAGCTTCTTCCACCAGTAGTTGTAGGTTCTGTTGTGTTAGTTATCGGTTTAGGACTTGCTGGAGTTGCAATTAACTGGGCAGGCTTAAATTCAGCTTTTACAACTCCATCTATGGATCATGTACCAAGATGGGCATGGATAGCAGTATCAACTATAACTTTAGGAGTTGGAATACTTGGAACTATGTATTTTAAAGGATTTTTAGGAGTTATCCCTATATTAATATCAATGGTTGTAGGTTATATATCAGCTCTTATGTTTGGAGTAATATCACCAGAAGGTATAGCTAAAATTATGGATGCTAAATTATTTCAGTTACCACCATTTATGTTGCCGAAGTTTAACATAAATGCAATGATATTAATGGCGCCTGTAGCTTTTGTAACTTTAGCAGAGCATATTGGACACGTATATGTAACTAATAATGTTATTGGAAAAGATTTCACTAAGGATCCAGGACTTCATAGATCAATACTTGGAGATGGACTAGCAACAGTATTTGCAGGATTAGTAGGTGGACCTCCGAACACTACTTATGGAGAAAACATAGGTGTTATGGCAATAACTAAAGTATACAGTGTATGGGTAATCGTAGGAGCGGCAATAGTTGCTATAATACTATCCTTTATAGGGCCTGTATCTGCTGTAATAGAAACAATGCCAATGCCAGTTATGGGAGGGGTAAGTATACTTCTATTTGGTATAATTGCATCTTCTGGATTTAGAGTGTTTGTAGAAGATAAAGTAGATTTTAGTAAAAAAAGAAATCTTATAATAGCTTCAGTTATAATAGTTTTAGGAATTGGTGGGGCGGCAATTAAGTTTGAATTTAATGGTTCACCAGTTGAAATAGCGGGAGTTGCTTTAGCAACCTTAGTTGGAATAGTACTAAATTTAATACTACCAGCTCATAGTAACACTGAAGATAATTAAAAGAAAAATAGATAATAAAGTACAGAGAACAGATATGATGGATACTCCATTTAGGGGAGTTTCCATCATTATTTGTTCTTTATTATTTTTCACTGTTATTTGATAGCAGTTATTTGTTATAATAAAACAAAGGAGTGAATTTTTGATGAGTGTATTTAATGGATTTAATGGATTCATAGTAGTCTGTTCTATTATAGACCCTATAGTTACCATAATGGCAAAAATGGCCTTTATATTTTTCGCATATAAAGGTATACAGGCTATGAATACTTATATTAATAGAGCTAGCAAATAAAAAATTATAGAAGGTGATAAGAGTGAAAATTTATTCGTGGAATGTTAATGGTTTAAGAGCTATAGCTAAAAAGAATTTTTATGAATGGATAGAAGAAGAAAAACCAGACATACTATGCATTCAAGAGACAAAAATTGATGAGGGGAAATTAGAAGAAAGCTTAAGTAACATAAATAGATATAAGTCCTATTTTAGCTTTGCAGATAAAAAAGGGTATAGTGGTGTTGCCACATATACAAATATGGAACCGTTAAAAGTGGAAAAAGGAATACATATCGAAAGATTTAATAATGAAGGCAGAATATTAGTTACAGAATTTGAAGAATTTACGTTGCTAAATATATATTTCCCTAATGGTCAGATGAACGAGGAAAGGCTTACGTATAAATTGGATTTTTATGACGCTATGTTAGAGTACTGTAATTCCTTAGTAGCTTCAGGAAAAAAGTTAATAATATGTGGAGATTATAATACAGCCCATAGGGAAGTTGATATAAAAAATGCAAAAGCTAATGAAAAAACTTCAGGATTTTTACCCATAGAAAGAGCATGGATTGATAAATTCATAAGCAATGGCTATACAGATGTTTATAGACATTTTAATCCAGAAAAAATAGAATATAGTTGGTGGAGTTATAGATTCAAAGCAAGAGAAAGGAACACTGGATGGAGAATAGATTATTTCTTTGTATCAAATAATCTATTAGATAGCATAAAAGATGCAAGAATACTTACAGATATAATGGGTTCAGACCACTGCCCAATAATGATTGAACTTTAATAGAGAATAAATAAAAGAGAATAGATATACTCTTTTATCTATTCTCTGAATTAAACTATTCGTCTAATTCCTGGTTCTTCAGGATTTACATATAGAGTTTTATTTGTTGAGTAAATTACCATTCCAGGTTTAGCTCCATTGGGTTTGTGAACATTTCGCACCTCTGTATAGTCCACAGGCACGTTGGAAGAATCCTTAGCCTTGCTATAAAATGCCGCTAGATTTCCAGCCTCAATTAAGGTCTTATCTGTAAATTCTTTTGTAGATTTTATAATAACGTGAGAACCTGGAATGTTTTTAGTGTGCATCCATATATCATTTTTATTGCTAAATTTCAATGTTAAATAATCATTTTGAATATTATTTTTTCCTACATATATATCAATTCCTTCAGATGATATAAAATGCATAGGTTTGCTTAGGGCATCTTTCTTTTTGCCATCCTTTTTAAATTTAATATATCCTGCTTCCATTAATTCTTTTTTTATTTCATCGATACCTTTATAGTCCTCAAGATTATTTATATTTGTTAATACGGATTGAAGATATTCTATTTCTTTCTCTGCCCAATTAATTTGTTCAGTGGAAGCTTCTTCAGATTTTTTTAACTTATTATATTTCTTAAAGTAGCTTTGTATATTATGGGAGGAGGATTTATTTGGGTTTAAAGGAATAGTGATATATTCTTCGTCCTCACTATAATAATTTAAAACCGTTATTTCTTTATCTCCAGGTTGTATACTGTAAATATTTGCTGTGAGTAATTCTCCATAAATTTTATAGTTATCTTTTTCCTTACATTCTTCTAAGTTGTTTTTTAGTAAAGTTATTTTTTTATAACATCTATCTAAATTATTATTAATAAGCTTTTGAAGGTTAGAGGTTCTGCTGTTTAATCTATCTTCCTTATCTTTTTTTTCATAGTAATTATCTATTAAGTTTGATGGAAATGTGTATTCCTCAATTGAAAAACCTTCTAAATTATTAAGTTTTATACAATAAAAATCCTTATCTCCCTTTTCATTTTCATATGAGGCAAAATAAAAATCATTATTTTTAACAAGATTAAATATTTCTAGAAGTTTTCTATTTATTTCTTGTAAGTTATTCTCACACATTTCTAAATTATCTAAAGCTAATCTAAAGTATATTTCTTTGGAAAATTGAGTGCTAATTCCTTCAAATACCTTTGAAGGAAAATTTTTATCAATTTTTATATTTTTTTCTGACACAAAAGAGTGTAAATCTTCGTAAGTATAATTTAGAGGATTTAATTTATTAGAGCTTGGAGGAAACACATAAGCTATTCCAGGGTAAAGAGATCTAAAGCTATTAAAGCTAGGGTTAAGATGCTTTAAACTATCCATAATAATATTATCTCGTTCCCGTATTAAAGTTATATTGCTGTGCTTTCCCATTATTTCTATAATTAAGGTATAGATGCTATTAAATCCTAGTTCATCTTTGCTTTCAAAGTCTAAAAATAAAACTCTATCACTATTTAATTGACGTATGTTCACTAATTTAGCATTGTTTAAATGCTTCCTTAAAAGCATACAAAACATAGGAGGAGACATAGGGTTTTCCTTAGATAAGTTAGTTAAATTGATTCTAGGATATACAGGACTAGCGCTTATTAGTAGCTTGTAGTTTGTTTTATCCTTTCTTAAGGAAATAATTAACTCATCTTTTTCAGGTTGATTTATTTTTTCGATTTTACTATTTAAAATAGAATTTTTTAATTCTTGAGCTATACTATATAAAAAAATTCCGTCAAATGCCAAAGTTATCATCCTTTCAAGTATAATAATGAATAGTATAACACTATAAAAAATTAAAATAAAGTTGTATTTATTTATTGATATTATTGCTTTTAAATAGTAAACTATTTCTGGGGTTTTAGGAGGGAAGAAAATATGAAATTTACTAAGATGCATGGAAATGGTAATGATTTTATTGTCATAGAAGATTTTGATAATGGCTTATTAGGCAAAGAAAAAGATTTGTCTAAAAGATTATGTAATAGAAATTTTGGAATTGGTGGAGATGGATTAATACTTTTAAGAAATAGTAATATGGCAGATATAAAGATGGATATATTTAATGCGGATGGCTCCTATGCCTCCATGTGCGGCAATGGAATAAGGTGTTTTGCTAAATATGTTTACAGTGAAGGTATATGTCTTAAAAATCCCATTGCAATAGAAACAGGAGATGGAGTAAAAGAGGCTGTGTTGAAAATTGAAGAAAAGACTATAGCTGATATTACTATAAATATGGGAAAACCTTCTTTTCATTCTGAAATAATTAATAGGGAATTAGTAGTAGAAGGCAAAAAGTATACTATTACGGCTTTTCATATGGGGGTACCCCATGCTGTAATATTTGGCATATCAGATGATTATGATGTATGTGAAGGTAGAGCAATTGAAAAGCATTCAATATTTCCTAATAGAACAAACGTAAATTTTTGTGAAGTTATAAATAAAAATGAAATAAAGGTGAAGACGTGGGAAAGAGGAGCGGGATCTACTCTAGCCTGTGGTACGGGAAGCTGTGCCAGTGTAATTGCTGCAAACAAAATGGGGTTAGTTGATAAAGAAGTTCAAGTTTATTTACCTGGAGGTAGTCTTAAAATTAATATTACGCCTGAAGGTATAATGATGACTGGACCTGCTGAAATCGTATTTAAAGGAGAAATAGATACTTAAATGGAATTAGTATTCAAACTTAGCTCCTTTATTATGGCAATAATACTAACAATGACCCTATCAGCCTGCAGCAAAACACAAGAAAATTCTCCAGAGAAAAATATACATTTAAGTAACCTAGAGTTTAATGATGTTATGATTTTAGAAAATAAAGATATTAAAACTAATATTTTTAAGTTGAATAATAATTCTATTAAAAAAATTGATAACTTAGAATATGTATCTGAAATAGTATATAAGAAAGAGGTCTCAATATATTCACTATTAGTCCACGATGCCAATGAAATAAAGAGGAATAGTATAAATATTTTAAAAGATGATAAAGTGTCTGATGTAAAAGGGTTTTATTATGCAAAAGATTTAAGACTTTCGCCTAAAGGTTCACTGTTGTCCTATAGAAGCTATTCTACTCAATCTTTAGATAGTGCAGAAGGACTATCCTTATATAACGTGAATAAAAGTGAAAAAATTCAATTGAATAGTAAAGTTCTGGTATCTGGAAACTTGTATCAATGGATTAATGAGGAAGAAATACTTTACTACGGTGCTCATGAAGAAGATAAAACTGCAGGTATATTTAAATATAATGTTAAAAACAGCGAAGAAGAACTATATGTAAATTCCATAAAGGGATACTATACTTATTTTCTTCCTTGTGGAGATAATTTAATAATTTTATCTAGAGATGAAAACAATAACATGCTTTATTTTTATGATAAAGAAAATGATAAATCTATAGAAATTAGCGATGCTATAGAGGAGATATACGACGGTAGTTACGATTCTTTAAATAATATAATGTATTTTATAGGGCTTGGAAAGAATAATGAAGTGCCAGAACTATACTCATTGGATATAGGGAAAAATAAGCTAGAAAGAATAACTTTTGATTTTCCTTTAGAGGTAGATCCCTACGGTGGATTAAAGATAGATAATGAAGGAGCGGTTTATTATTGTGGATATACTGAAATACAGGGTGTAAACAACGATGTATTTAAATATGTGCCTAAAGAAAATTCAAACACACTTATATCTATAAATTCATCAAAATACAAAATAATAGGAACTAATTAAATAGAAGGTCGTGCCGATATTATATTGGTGCGGCCTTTTGTGATAAAAATGTTTAATTATAAAATAAATGGCTATAATGTAAATAAAAACGGAGGTAGGTGGCAATACTATGGTAGCTTCATCTATAGCTTTTATTGACAATATAATAAGGGAAGCTATGAAAATGGGTTGTAGTGATATACATATGGATCCATATAGTTCTAAAGTTAATATAAAGTACAGAATTGATGGTATTATATATGGAATACATCAGTTACCTTTAGAGGGTTATTCAAGAGTGGTAGGAAGATTAAAGGTCATGTCAGGCATGGATACTACAGAAAGAAGAATTCCTCAGGAGGGGAAATTTCAGTTTAAATTTAAAGAAGAAATACATGATATAAGAGTATCTATCATTCCTACAATTAAGGGAGAAAAGGTTTCAATTAGAATACTCTATAATGAATTGAAAATTTCAGAATTAAATCAAATAGGTTTTGACAAAGAGGTATCAAAAAGAATAAAAAAACTTTTAAAGGCATCTGGCGGAATGATATTGAT
This sequence comes from Clostridium malenominatum, assembly GCF_039521365.1. Classification (NCBI taxonomy): domain Bacteria; kingdom Bacillati; phylum Bacillota; class Clostridia; order Eubacteriales; family Clostridiaceae; genus Clostridium; species Clostridium malenominatum. The sequence goes on along the minus strand of NZ_BAAACF010000001.1, from coordinate 1,687,485 downwards.
AAGTGGACCAACAGGTAGTGGAAAGACTACTACACTTTATGCAATGATTAATGAAATTCTTAATAAAAATAACAACATAATAACCCTAGAAGACCCTGTAGAGTATTCAGTAGATGGAGTAAATCAAATAAATGTTAATCCTAAAATAGGACTTACTTTTTCAGAAACATTAAAAAGTGTAATTAGACAGGACCCAGATGTAATAATGCTTGGAGAAATAAGAGATAAAGAAACGGCAGAAATATCTGCAAGAGCAGCTATAACAGGTCATTTAGTAATGTCTACTATACACACTGAGGATGCACCTTCAACCATATTAAGGTTAATTGATATGGGAATACCTAAATATATGGTAGGGAATGCTGTTAGAGCTGTTATCGCACAAAGACTTATAAAAAAGCTTTGCCCCCACTGTAAGGTCGAGGATGAAAATATAAAAATGGATTTTATAGCTTATAAAAGTAGGGGGTGTACTTCCTGCCACCATGTAGGATATTTAGGTAGAACTCTTGTATATGAAATAATGGAAATAGACGATATTCATAAAGAAATCATAAATAACAATTTTTCAACTAGGCTTCTTAAAAACCACAGCATTAGAACAGGAATGAAATCTTTAAAGAGCAGGGGGTTAGAGCTATTTAGAGAAGGAATTACATCCTTAGAAGAACTAAAAGCATTATAGGAGGTTTAGCCATAGTAGATAAGTTAAAATCAAGAAAAGCCATAAAGGAAAAAGACTTATATGTTTTATGTGAAGAAGTATCTTCTCTACTTAATTCAGGCCTTAATTTACCTGTAGCAATAGATTTAGTTAAGGATTATTTTAATAAAAATGTGAAGGAAAGTCTTTTAATCGTTAAAGATAAATTATACTCTGGTGAAGGAATGTATTTTTCTCTAAAGGATTTTAGTTATATTTATCCAGAGTTTTTTGTTCAAATGGTAAAGGTAGGAGAAGAATCTGGAAAACTAGCAGAAGCTTTAGAAAAGCTAGGTAAATATTATAAAAGGCAATATTCTTTAAGAAAAGAAATAAATAAAGCTTTAGTGTATCCTTTAATAACTTTTTTGATAACTAACTTAACTATAGGTTTTTTAGTTATTAATATTTTGCCGGAGTATTTAAAGATATTAGAGGAATTTAAAGTAGAAGCACCAAAACTCACTATAGTATGTTTTGTATTTTTTACATGGATATATAAAAATTTTCATGTAGTTATATTATTCATAATCACATCTCTATATTTATGGAAAAAGCTATTCAAAAATGGAAACAAGTTATTGCATAAATTCATATTTAAAATTCCCTACATAGGGAACAGTTATAAAAAACTTCAAATCTCTAGAATGTTTTCATCATTAGGGTTTATGTTGGACTCAGGTATTAATATAGTAGAAGCAATAAATAAGGCTTGTAATACTCTAAATAGTCTTTTTATAATAGAAACTTTTAACAAGGCTGGAGATGCTGTATTAAAAGGTGAAAGCTTTAGTTATTCACTATTAGGAAATGAAATAATAAATAAAAAATATTTAACTTTAATAGCGTCAGGTGAAGAAAAAGGGGAACTTCCTCAAGTGTTAACTAACTTATCCTTAGTTCAGGAGGAGGAATTAATTCACTCTTTATCAAAGTCTACAAAATACATAGAGCCAATACTTATTGGCGTTATGTCTATTCTAGTAGGGGTGTTAGTTATTGCGTTTTTTATTCCAATTATAAAGTTGATGGATTCATTAATTGGAATTTAATTTGCGGAGGTTATGACATTGATTAAAAGAAAGAAAAAAGGATTTACATTAGTTGAGCTTTTAGTGGTTATGTCTATTATATTTGTTTTTATGAGCATGATTATACCGAAATTTTCAGGATATAGGGATAAAGCAAATTTTATTAAAGCAGAGAATGTAGGAAAGCAAATTTACACAGCAGCCATGATGAGTTATGTAGAATCAGGAGGAAAATTTCGTAAAGACAAATTGGAAGAAAGTATAAAGGAGCTTGTAGATATTTTATCGATAACCGAAGATGGAGAAATAGGAGATGGAATAAAAATAGAACAACCTGAAGATGAAACTGTAAAAGTAACGTTAAGTTTAGATAGCAAAATTTATAATTTAAGCATAAACCCTGAAAGATATAGCTTTGAAAAGAATTAAAAAAGGATTTACTTTAATTGAACTGACCCTATCTATAGCTATAATTATGTCTATGATGGCCATGTATAAGTTTACTTACAGAGGTTTTCATAACTTATTAAATAAGGTAGATATATTGAAGTGTAATAATTCAGTATTAGAGTTTATTAACTTTAGTAAGAGATATTGTAGAGAAAATGACGCCCTTGGTAAGGTGTATTTTTCCAAGGGTGAAAATTCAATGATGTTAATTATAGGTGGAAGAAATGTAAAGAAATATAAATTACCTTCAGGTTTTAAAATTACATTTATTAATGCTACAAACAGTGTGTTGAATGTAAATAAATTAGGGCAAAGTAGTGATGGGTGTACAATGAAATACAAAGATAGAAACAATAATGAACAAACTATAACGGTTTCGGTAGGTACAGGATATGTTCAAATTAAATAAAAAAGCATTTTCTACTATAGAAATTGCAATAAGTATGTCTATAGTTTCAATTTTATTTATGTCATCTTTGCTAGGAACAATGCAATATTTAAAGCTTAAGAGTTATAATTTAAGATTAAACAAATCTATAATATTTTGTGAGGCATTGATAAACACTTTAAAATATAATCATTGTGAAGAAGAAATAATATATATGCATAATAATTCTCCTCTTTATGTTTATGAAGAGAATATGAATATAGAACAATTAAAACAGCATAATCTACAAAATATATTAAGTAAAGAATCATCAGGGGAGAGAGGAATATATATTTTTCTAGAGACCTTCGAAAATGAAGAGAATGTAAATTCATTTTTGATAAAATTAGAATTTAGAACAGAAAAGAGTTCTCATAAATACGAATTATTTAAGGAATTGAAGGACGAATGAAAAAAGGGTTTACTTTAATTGAATTGATTATATCAATAGGTATTGTATCAATTATATTTATTACTGTAGGTAAAAATTTAGTTTTACAACTAAGTAACTATAAATATAGCATATCTAACCATAAAGAAGAGCTTTATATAGATCAAGCATTTCTATTCATTGAAGGGAAAATAAAAGAAGGAGATAATATTAAAGTTTTAAAAACTTCTAATAGTGATGAAATAGAAATAACTACTAGAGATAGGAGTGACTATATAAAGCTCTATAAAGATAAGATAATAATTTCATACGGTAAAAGTAGTTATGCTACTATAAATAATATACTAATAGGTGTAAAGGGTTTTGTGGTAACAGAAGTGGAAAATACTATTTATATAAAGATTATACTGAGTGATAGAAAGGAGTATGAGAGATGTTTTGGCATAAGAAAAGAGACGGATTTATAATTCCTTATAGTTTTTTTATGGGGATTTTATGTATAACTATGAGTTTTTATCTCCTATCTATGGAGTGTAATGTATATATAAATAATTATTTGTTATTGAAATATATTTTAAAATAGTTCTATATGTTATTATGATAATATCTATTCTAAAGAAACAGAGGAGTGGATGTTATGAATATAATACTTATCGGTATGCCAGGTAGTGGAAAAAGCACTGTAGGGGAAAAGCTTAGGGAAGTTACAAATTTTAAACTTATGGATACGGATACATATATTGAAAATAAAACAGGTTATTCTATAGAAACTATATTTAAAGATAAGGGAGAAAAATATTTTAGAGAGCTGGAAAGAGAAGTACTTTGTGAAATAATAAACTATGACGGATATGTTATTTCTACAGGTGGGGGATTTCCTATATATAATAACAATATGGAATTACTAAATAAAATAGGATTCACTATATTTTTAAGAATACCTATTGAAGAATTAATTAAAAAAGATTTATCTGATAGACCTTTGCTAGCTAAAAGCAAAGAAGAAGCTCTAAAGAAATTATATAAAGAAAGACTCCCAATTTATAATAAGGCAAGGTTAATAGTAGATAGTAATAATACTACTGTAGAGAGTATAGTAAAGAACATTATTGATAAAATTAAATAATATTATTTGCAAATAGATAGAACTTTTGATAAAATATCATTGTTCAAATGTATTCCAGTTTATATAAAAAATTCATTAGAGAGGAATTGTTAAATTTGCAACCCATAAAAATATTAATAATAAATGGGCCTAATTTGAATTTACTTGGAGTAAGAGAAAAAAATGTATATGGAAGTTTAACTTTAGAAGAGATTAATAATAAGGTGAAAAATTTTCAGTACGGCTACGAAGTAAGTATAGATTTTTTTCAAAGCAACAATGAGGGAGAAATAATAACTACTATAGGAGAAAGTATGTATAAATACTCTGGAATTATAATAAATCCAGCAGCATATTCCCACTATAGTATAGCTATTTTAGATGCTATAAGAAGTGTTAACATACCTACTGTAGAAGTTCATCTAAGCAATATATATAAAAGAGAGGAATACAGAAGGAAAAGTGTGACTGCAGAAGGATGTATTGGAGTCATAACAGGTTTTGGATATTTTGGATATATTATGTCTGTTAATGCAATAATTAATTATATAATTGAAGGCTCTAGCTTTTAAAATAGGGGTGAAAAGATGCATAAGGAAAGAATAAGCAGACTAAGAAACCTAATGAAGTCTAAAGATTTAGATGGAGTATTATTATTAGGAGATTATAATAGAAATTACATATCAGGCTTTACTGGAGATGAGAGTTTTTTAGTAGTTGGACTAGAAAAAGCAGTTTTTTTAACAGATTCTAGATATACTCAGCAAGCAAAAGAAGAAGTTAAGGACATTGAGGTTAGAGAGTATAAAGGGAAAGTTGAAGAGACTTTAAATTCAATAATTGAGGAATTAGGAATAAAAAAATTAGCTTTTGAAGAAGATATTATTACATATAAAACTTATATGAATTACAAAGAAAACTTTCAATGCGAAATGCTTCCTCTTGATGGAATGGTAGAAAATTTAAGACTAGTAAAAGATAGTTATGAAATAGAATGTATAAAAAAAGCTGCATCTATTGCAGATAGAGCATTCGAAAAAATATTACAATTTATCAGGCCAGGAGAATCTGAAAAAGAGGTAGCCGTAGAATTAGAATATTGGTTAAAAAGATATGGAGGAGAAAGACTTTCTTTTCCATCCATTGTTGCATCAGGAGAAAGATCAGCTTTACCTCATGGTCAACCTACAGATAAAGTTATTAAACTGGGTGATTTTGTTACCTTAGACTTTGGATGTATTTATAATGGTTATTGTTCTGATATGACAAGAACTATAGCTATGGGAGACCCTACAGAAAAGATGCTGCAGGTTTACAACACAGTGTTAAAAGCTCAAGAAGAAGCTTTAAAGAGCATAAAGCCTGGAGTTACTGGTGCAGATGTAGATAAAGTTGCAAGAGATATAATAAAAGCTGAAGGATATGGCGACTATTTTGGTCATGGTCTAGGTCATGGAGTAGGTAGAGAAGTTCATGAAGGCCCTAGAGTAAGTCCTATGGGAACTAATGTATTAAAACCAGGGATGATTATTACCGATGAGCCAGGAGTTTATATTCCTAATGAATTTGGAGTTAGAATTGAAGATTTAGTACTAGTTACAGAAGATGGCTTTGAGACACTTTCAAAGTCGCCTAAAAATTTAATAATTATATAAAAACAAATAAGTATTATCTTACCTAATAAGGTTATAATATAAATGAATTAATAGTTTTGGAGGGATTCTTTGATATGATATCAGCAGGAGATTTAAGAAAAGGAACTACATTTGAATTAGATGGACAAGTTTATACAGTGGTAGATTTTTTACACGTTAAACCAGGAAAAGGAGCTGCTTTCGTTAGAGCGAAAATGAAGAATGTTATTTCTGGTGGAAGTACTGAAACAACTTTTAACCCAACTCAAAAGCTTCAAGAAGCTGTAATTGAAAGAAAAGAAATGCAATATTTATATTCTGATGGTCAGTTATATTATTTTATGGACCAAGAAACTTTTGAACAAATTCCATTAAATTTTGAACAAGTTGAAGATGCAATAAAATTCCTTAAGGAAAATATGTTTGCAGTAATTAAATTCTTTAAGGGAGAAGCTTTCTCAGTAGAAGCACCAAACTTTGTTGAATTACAAATTACTCATACTGAGCCTGGAGCTAGAGGAAATACTACTTCTAACGTTTTAAAACCAGCTACAGTTGAAACAGGAGCAATTGTATCAGTTCCACTATTCGTAAACGAAGGAGACGTTATTAGAATAGATACTAGAACTGGTGAATATATGGAAAGAGTTTAGTCAATAATATAATTAACGTATTTTGGTAACGGCATACATGAAAGTATGTCGTTATTAATTATAATAAAAAGGAGTGAATATGAATGAGTTCAATTAGTTCAAAAGTATCATATTTAAATGGTTTAGTTGATGGACTAGGATTAGAGGAAGGAAGTAAAGAAGGAAGAATAATTAAAGAAATAGTAGTTATTCTACAGAGCATCAGTGAAGAAATCGATGAAATTAAAGATGCTCAAAAGGATATGCAAGAATACATAGATGTATTAGATGAGGACTTAACAAATATAGAAGATGAATTATATGATGAAGATGATAGTTATGAAGATATAGAAGATTTTATTGATATGACTTGTGATAGTTGCGGTGAAACTATATATGTTGATTCAAACATACTTGAAAATAGACATAACATAGCTTGCCCTAATTGTCATAAAGAAATTGAATTTAAGTCAAGTTGTTGCTCTGACTGCGATGACGATTGTGATTGTTAATTTTTCATTGTAAAAAGGAATCCAAAATAGGATTCCTTTTTATTTTTTTGTTTTCTGTGGAATATTTTTGGCAAAACTAAAATACCTTTTAATAAGAAAGGAGGATAAAAATGATAAACACTAAAGATATTAATAATATGTTACCGGAAGGTATTAGAAATTTATTAAATTTTGAAAAAATGAGATCTCTTCAAGAAATAAGAATAAAAGCTGGGAAGAAAACTATTTTACAAATTGGAGAAGGGGAGGTAATAACAAATTATATTGCTACCTTAGAGGATATAAAAACAATACTTCAAAGAATTAGTAATTATTCTATATACGCTTATGACGACGAGATAAGACAAGGTTATATTACTATAAAAGGTGGACATAGAATTGGTATATGTGGAACTTGTGTTATAGAAAAAAATAATGTAAAGACCATAAAAGAGATAGCTTCTCTAAATATAAGAATATGTACCCAAATAATAGGGTGCTCCGATAGAATAATGAATTTCATATTTGAAGAAAAGGAAGTATTAAATACTATAATAATATCACCTCCAAGATGTGGTAAAACAACTCTTTTAAGAGATATAGGAAGAAATATATCAGATGGATTTAAAGGCTTAAATTTTTCAGGAAAGAAAGTTTGCATAATAGATGAGAGAAGTGAAATTGCTTCTTGTTATAATGGTATACCCCAACTTGAGGTAGGACTTAGGACGGATGTCTTAGACAGTTGTCCTAAAAGTGAAGGTATAATGATGGGAATAAGGAGCATGTCACCCGAAGTCATTATTTGCGATGAAATAGGTACAGCTTTAGATATGGAAAGTATCATTAAGGCTTCAAATTCGGGGGTTTCCATAGTTACCACTATACATGGATATGGAATAGAGGATTTGTATGCTAGGGAAGTGTTTAAAAACATAGTGGAGAACAATATATTTCATAGAGCTATTGTACTAAATAATAAAAAAGGTGTAGGAACAGTGCATTATGTATATGACTTTAAAGATAAAGCCTATATCTATAGGGGGTAATATGTTAAAAATAATTGGAAGTTTAATGGTAGTAGTGTCAACTACATGGATTGGTTTTTTCTATAGTAGCAATTTGAATAAAAGAAATAATCAGTTAAAGGAATTTCAAAGATGCATTTATCAATTGCAAAATGAAATAATATACACTTATACTCCTTTACCAGAAGTTTTCTTAAGTATAAGTAAAAAGAGTAAGGTACCCATGGACAAGTTCTTTAATGAACTCTCTCGTATACTTTATTCAAATGAAGTTGATAGCGTTTATGAGGGAATTAAAAAAGCTTATGAGGGAATGGAAGATATATTAAATTTTAACAAAGAGGATTTAAATTTAATATACAATCTAGGCAAAGGACTAGGAGAGACTGATATAGAAGGGCAAAAAAAGGTGGTTGCTCTTACTTTAGATAATTTGAAAAGTCAATTGATAGAGGCAGAAACGCTTGTGAAAAAAAACGTTAAAATGTACAGGTTCTTAGGTTTTACCATAGGAATGATGGTAGTAATCATATTCATTTAAAGGGGGATATAAATGTTAGATGTAAATTTAATTTTCAAAATTGCAGGTGTAAGTATTCTAGTTATTTTTTTAGATAAAATGTTTAAAACTAGTGGTTATGAGAATTACGCAGTAATAACAAATTTAGCAGGGCTTTTGATAATACTTATGATGGTAATAAACTTAATTAATAAACTATTTAATGCTGTTAGAACTATGTTTCAGCTATAGGAGGATGAAATGGAGATAGTAAAGATAGTAGCCTTTGCCTTTACTGCTTTATTTATTGTTTTAACTATACAAAAACAAGAGTTAGCAATGCAAGTAAGCTTATGTGCGGGCATAATTATTTTTCTTTTTATGATAAACAAAATAACAGCCATTATGAGTTTACTTCAACAACTATCTTTGAAAGCAAATATAGATTTTGTTTATTTGACTACTGTATTTAAAATTTTGGGGATATCCTATTTAGCTTCCTTTTGTAGTGAAATTTGCAGAGATGCAGGGCAGTCAAGTATTGCATCAAAGGTAGAGTTTGCAGGTAAAATACTAATTTTGGTGTTGGCAATACCAATTTTAATGGCTGTATTACAATCAATTTTAAGAATAATGTAGGGGAGAGATATGAAGATATATTTTAAAAAGTATTCAATTATTATTCTTCTTTTGACTATATTCCTATTAACGACAGGCTATAGTGTACAAGCATCTACAGTGGATAATAGGAATAGCACCGAGGTAGAACAGCTATATGATTACATAACAAATATGAAAAATGAACATGAACTTTTAAAGGACATGGACATTAAATCCTTTGTAAGCAGCTATATGAAGAAGGGAGATGGAGAATTTTCTGCAGGCAAATTAATACAAGCCATAAGCGCATTTATCTTAAGAGAGACCTTAGCTTCTTTAAAGCTCATGTCAACTTTAATAATAATATCTATTGTATGTGCCTTGATTACTAATTTAGAAAAGGCTTTTAGCAATGAACGCCTAACTAATATAGCCTATTTTGCTTGCTATGCTCTGCTAATTATAATAATGGCTAGAAGCTTTTATATAGGAGTTCAAATAGCTAGGGAAACAGTTCAAAGAATGTCAGATTTTATGCTTGCTTTAATACCTGTTCTTTTAATGTTATTAGTTGGAATAGGTGGAATTGCTGAAGCCACAGTTATGGATCCAGTAGTAATTGCTGCTGTAAATATAGGAGCAAGAATATTTTCAAATATATTAATTCCGTTAATATCAGCCACTTTTGTACTACAATTTGTAAATAATATGACAGAGGAATTTAAAATAGAAAAGTTAACTAAACTATTAAATCAAGTAGCCTTATGGGGGCAAGGCATACTCATGACTATATTTATAGGAGTGATGACAGTTAGAGGTATATCATCAAAGACTTTAGATCAGGTAGTAGCTAAAACTGCCAAATATGCTGTAGACAATTTTGTGCCTATAGTAGGAAAGTGTTTATCCGATGCAGTATCCACTGTGGCAGGATACTCTTTATTGCTAAAAAATGCACTAAGCAGCGTAGGATTAATTATTTTAATACTTATAGTAATTTTGCCTGTAATAAAAATAGCTTTAACAGCTTTCATTTATAAAATTACAGCGGCTTTGATTGAACCTATTGCTGAAAAAAGACTAGTAAATAGTATAACTTCTGCAGGAAATTCACTTATACTTATTACTTCTTGTCTTATTTCAGTGTCAGTAATGTTTTTTATAATGGTTTCCATAATTGCAACAGCAGGCAAATTAGCCATAGGAGGTTAGGTAAATGATAGATTTACTTAAAGAATGGATAATAAACATAGCCTCATTAGTTCTTTTTATTACAGCGGTAGAAATGCTCTTGCCAGATAATAGCTTGAAAAAATACTCAAAATTTGTATTAGGATTAATATTAATGACTGTGCTAATTAATCCAATAATAAAAATATTTAATAGAAATTTTAACATTAGCGTATATAGCCAAAATATTTCAAGGTCAATTTATGATGAGGATACAGCAAAGTCCATAGAAAAATATAAAGAGGAAAGTTTAAAAAACACAATAAATAATTTTGAAAATAATTTAACACAAATCATAGGGGAAAAGTTAAAGGAAGAATTTAACTTATCAAATAATAAATTAGAAGTAAAAGCAGAATATGTTACTCAAGAGAGTAAATTTGAGATTAAATACATAAAAGTTGGTATTAATAGTGGTAAAGTTCAAAAAGTTGAAAAGGTAAAAGTAAATATAGGGGAAAAAAATATTGAGGAAAAGGATAAACTTCATGATGACATTAAATCTTATTTATCAAAGGAGCTTAAGGTTCAAGAAAAAATAATAACTATTTACAAGTTATAATGGGAGGTACATTATGGATTTTAAAAAATTTTTAGAGAAATTAAAGAGTGGAGAGAGTAAGCCTATTTTTAGTAAAAATGTTATGAATCTGATAATAGTGTTTTTAATGGGTGTTTTAATACTGCTTACTGCAAATTTATTTAAGAGTACAACTTCTAGTGTAAAAGGTACTTTGGTTAAAAATGAAAATAAGAATGATTCAGGAATAGAACAAGTGATAGATGAACCAAATAGTGACCAGGCTGAGAGAGAAGTTAAGAATGAATTGAAAAATATACTTCAGCAAACTGAAGGGGTAGGAAGAGTTGAGGTAATGATATATTTTTCTAGTGGTGAAGAACATGTTCCAGCAGTGAATATGAATGATTCAACCAATACCACAGAGGAAGTAGATAATGAAGGAGGAAGAAGAAATACCACTCAAAAAAATAGTGGAACTACTATAGTTATGACTTCGGAGGGAGATAAGACAGAGCCTCTTATAGTAAAAAAGAATAAAGCAAAGGTTACTGGAGTGCTTATAGTCGCCGAAGGAGCTGAGGATAAAGTAACAGAGTATAGAATAAGAAAAGCAGTTACAAATTTATTTAATATAGGTGAAAACAAAGTGAATGTTTATCCTATGAAAAAGTAGTATATATTTTAAATTTTAAGCATATAATTTTGTAGAAAGATAGATGGGGGGAATAATGTATGAATAAAAAACAAGCGGCAATCATTTTAACACTTTTGGCACTAATAGTGTCTATGGGGTTGCTAGCTACGAGACTCAATAATCCACTATATGTTCAGGGTACAGGAGAAAAGAGTGCAATATCATTAAAGGGTAACGAAAAGACTTCATCAAACTCCAATTATTTTGTTGAAGCTAAAATGGCTAGGGACAACAGAAATGCACAAGCGCTACAGGGGTTAAAGACTATAATGGAAGATAAGAACATATCACAACAGCAAAGAGATAAAACTGCAGAGCAATATGTTGCTTTAACAATGGCAACAACACATGAAAACAAAGTTGAGCTTAACCTACAGGCTAAAGGATATGAAGACGTAGTTTGTTTAGCTAATGAGGATAAGGTTACAGTAACTGTAAAAGTTAAGGAGAAGCTTACTGATAAGCAAACTAAGGAAATACAAAGTGTAGTTATGAGCGAGACCAAGATTAAAAATGTAGAAATTCAAGAAATGCAATAATAATTGTAAAAGATAGAGCAATTTGATATAATATACCTTAAGATTAATCTTTTGCTAGTATAAAAGAAGAAACTAGGGGGTAGAGAGCATGGAAGAATCTATTAAGAAAGAAATGGATTTAGGAATAGTTAGAATATCAGATGAAGTTGTTGGAGTTATAGCAGGATTAGCTACAACGGAGGTAAAGGGAATAGTTGGAATGAGTGCTGGCCCTGTAGGTGGTATAACGCAAATTTTAACAGGTAAAAAGAACTTATCTAAAGGGGTAAAGGTTACAGTTGGAGAAAATAGCGCTACAATAGATTTACATATAGTTGTAGACTATGGTGTTAAAATTCCAGAGGTAGCTGTAAAGGTTCAAGAGAATGTTAAAAAAGCAGTAGAGTCAATGACAGGACTAATAGTTTCAGCAATAAACATACATGTACAAAATGTTTTAATTCAAAGAAATGAAGAAACAAGTACTGTAGAAAATGCATAAGAAATCACCCTCTGTTATCAGAGGGTGTTTCCATATTTAGAATAAGTAGTATAATTAAATTGAATTAATGTTTGGAGGAAAAATATGAATAGGAAAAAAACAAGAGATTTAGGAATGAGATTACTATTTGAAATGATGATTAAAAAAGAAAATTATTTAGAAGTTCTTACAAACTTGAAAGAAGTTACTAAGAAAGACGAATTTGTAAGTGATTTAATAGACGCAGATGAAAAGAGCAAAGAAAAAGATCCTGAAAATTGGGACTTGGAGGAAATAGACATACAATATTTAACAAGAACCTTAAAGGGAATAGAAGAAAATGAGAAAGAGTTGGATAAAACAATAGAAAAACACTTAAAGAAATGGAAGCTTGATAGACTAGCAAAGGTAGATTTGGCAATATTAAGGCTAAGTACTTATGAAATATTATTTGATGAAGACATTCCAGTTAATGTTTCTATAAATGAAGGAGTGGAGCTTGCTAAAAAATATTCAGAAGATAAGTCACCAGCTTTTATCAATGCAGTTTTAGATAATATTTCTAAAGAAAAAAATAAGGGGTGTTAATTTAATGGGAGTTCCAATAGACGGGAAAATTGTCGCAGCAAAATATAAAGAAGAATTGAAGCTTTTTATCAAAGATAGAGCCCTAAGAGGTTTAAATTCCCCGTGTATAGCAAGTATATTGATTGGTGAAGATAAAGGATCTATATTTTACATGAATAATCAAAACAAGCTTTGTAGCGAAATTGGAGTAGAATATAAGAAGATAATCCTACCTAAGGAAACTTCAGAACAGGTTGTTTTAAATACTATTGAAGATTTAAATAATGATGAAAATATTCATGGCATTATTATCCAATTGCCAATACCAGAGGGATTAGATGAAGAGGTTATAGTAAATAAAATTAGTCATTTAAAAGATGTGGATGGCCTAACAGATATTAATTGTGGAAAGTTTTATAAAGGAGAAAAGTGCTTTATTCCATGTACATCTCAAGGGATTATTGAGTTAATTAAAAGTACTGGCATAAAGATTAAGGGAAAAAACGCAGTAGTCCTTGGAAGAAGTATAATTGTGGGAAAATCCGTGGCCCAATTACTATTAAATGAGGATGCAACAGTAACGGTTTGTCACTCAAAAACAATGGACGTAAAGAGTATATGCCAAGATGCAGATATAATTGTAGCTGCCATAGGAAGTCCTAATTTTGTCAAGGAAGATTTTATAAAAGAAGGTGCTGTAGTAATAGATGTAGGATTTACTGTAGTAGATGGTAAAATGGCAGGGGATGTAGATTATGAAAATGTAATTCATAAAGCTAGTTATATCACTCCCGTACCAGGGGGAGTAGGTGCGATGACATCTATTATGCTTATAAAGAATACATGTGAGGGATTAGGTAATGAATATTAAAACTTTATCTGTTTCTGATGTGAATAATTATATAAAAAGAGTAATTGATAATGATTTTATATTAAATAACATTTTAGTTAGTGGAGAGATTTCAAATTTTAAACTGCACTCTTCGGGTCATGCTTATTTTTCATTAAAAGATTCTGGAAGCAAAATAAATTGTGTTATGTTTAAAAGTTATGCTCAAAATTTAAAATTTATGCCACAAGATGGAATGAAGGTTGTAGTAAAGGGAAAGGTTTCTCTTTATGTAAAGGAAGGCTCTTATCAACTTTATTGCGAAGAGATGAAAAGAGATGGAGTCGGAGAGTTATATATTGCCTTTGAAAAGTTGAAGGATACTTTAGAAAAAGAAGGATTATTTGATATAAAAAATAAAAAATCAATTCCAGAGTATGCAAATAATATTGGAGTTATAACTTCTCCAACAGGAGCTGCAATAAGAGATATAATAAATGTTACAAGAAGAAGAAATAATAAAGTGAATTTAATTATATACCCCTCAGCAGTTCAAGGATTAGGAGCCAGCAAAGAGGTCATAAAGGGCATAGAATTTTTAAATCGTAGAGGAGATATAGAAGTTATAATATTAGCTCGTGGGGGAGGGTCTATAGAGGAATTATGGTCCTTTAATGATGAAGAATTAGCAAGAGCAATTTATAAATCTAAGATACCAATAATTACAGGAATAGGTCATCAAACTGATTTTACCATAGCTGACTTTGTTAGTGACAGGAGGGCCCCAACTCCTTCGGCAGCGGCCGAAGTGGCTGTTTTCAATTTAAATGAATTTAATAATATATTAGAAAATCATAAAAAGAGAATGAATTTATTAATAATGAATGTGATAAAAGAAAAACATAATAAAGTAAATTTACTAAAAAGAACTATAGATTATAATAGCCCTGAAAAAATTGTAGTAAATGAGTACCAAAAAATAGATAGAATTAAGGATAACCTTAATAAGAGCATGGATTTAAATATTGAGAAGAAAAAAGAGGTTCTCCGAAGAATGAATGAATTATTAAATGCCCATAATCCTCTAAGAGTTTTAAACAAAGGTTATTCAATAATTGAAGATGAAAATAATAAAATAATCTCTGATATTAATGCTATAGATGATAAAAATAATGTTACAATTATTATGAAAAATGGAAGAAAGAAATTTAAAATTAGTAAAATATAATATTAAAATAAAAAGGATGATATTTAATGGCTAAGAAAATTGAAAGCTACGAAAATATTTTAAAAAAATTAGAAACTATAGTGGAGACTATGGATAAAGAGGAATTAGCTTTAGAGGCTTCTATGAAAAACTACGAAGAGGGAATTGCCTTATGCAATAAACTATATAAGATTTTAAATGAAGCTGAGGGTAAAATTAAGATATTAACGGAAAATATTGAAAGAGACTTCCAAGTGGAGGAGATATAAAATGGAGATAGAAAAACTAAAGAAGGAAATAGATCTTTGGCTAGTGAATTATTTTAAAGATAAAAAAGGTTTTAATGAAATTATCTATAAATCAATGCTATACAGTCTAGAAGTAGGTGGTAAAAGAATAAGACCTATACTTACTCTTTTAGCTTACTCTCTTTATAAGGAGAATTATAAGGAAGTATTGCCCTGCGCCTGTGCCATAGAAATGATACATACTTACTCACTTATTCATGATGATTTACCTTCTATGGATAACGATTCATTAAGAAGGGGGAAGCCTACGAACCATATGGTTTTTGGAGAAGCTCTAGCGCTTCTAGCAGGAGATGCATTATTGAATGAAGCTTTTAACATAATGATCCATGAAGCATTATCTAAGGGAGAAACATGGATTAAAGCAGCTGATATAATAGGAAAAGCTTCAGGGGCTAATGGAATGATAGGTGGTCAAGTGGTGGATATAATGTCTACTAATAAGGTAGCTAGCGAAGAAGAAATTTTCTATATGCATAGTAAAAAAACTGGAGAGCTAATAAAAGGGGCAATACTATCTGGGGCAGTACTAGGGGGAGCAGAAGAAAGAGATTTAGATATTTTGAGAGAATTTGGAGAAAAATTAGGCTTGGCTTTTCAAATTAAAGATGATATTTTAGATATAGTTGGAGATACAACTACCCTAGGAAAAACAGTTAACAAAGATAGTGATCAAAATAAATCTACATTTATTAAATTATATGGCTTAGAAAAGTGTAAAGATTTAAGTAATAAATTGACTAATGAATGTTTGGAATTATTAAATAGCATAAAAAGAAATACTGATGATTTAAAGAGTTTAACTTTGTTCTTATTAAAAAGAGAACATTAAGCCATTGACTTAAACTCGAATATGATGTAAAATGTCTTATTGTTAATTGTATTTAATTTGAAAATATCGAAATTAATATATATAAAATTGTATATAAGGGAAAATGTGGTGCAGTATTCTAGTCAGGAAAGTATCCTCTGAAGGCGGGGCTAAAAATCCGTCAAAGGGCATATCGATGAAGTTCCTTGTGCTGGCTTATGACGCCCAGTCATGGGCTGGTGCTGGGAGTAAGGGAGATGGGGCGGCCGCAATGGCATGCGACAACTGACCCTACTGCCGTGGAGACCATTCTTTGTGTATTAGGTTAGTCGCCTAATACACGAAATTGGATTAAACCTGCATCGTGGTATAAAAGCTATGTGCAGTGTAGCCTGCCTTGAGTAGTGTGGGGAGAGGTAAGATCACCTGAGAACTTTGGCCAAAGGTTCGAGGGCTTTGTTTACTGAAACCCATATTGCAAAAGAGGCTAGGTGGATATCTAACTGTCGAGGAAATCTCCTAGACTGTTCCAAGGTGAAATATCTTGAGGATTGCAGTGCGGACTAAGTGGCAATCCAGTCCTGTTGTTGGTGACAAAGCAGATAGGATATTAAAGGGAAACCGTCAAAATGGCGACGTTTTGATTATTCTATGGGAAATCCTACTGGACCTAAGCCGCAAGTTTTACTTAATATATTACCACTTTTTCCCTAAATGTTATTTAGTTATTTTAAGGAGGAAGAATTTTGGATATATATCCGAAAAGAGAAAATATTAAAGAATCAAAAAATGGAAACAAGCTATCTTCCAATAGAAATAATAAATGGGTTTTGATAATAGTTTTTTGGACAATATTAATATCAGGAAGTGTAAATCTTCTTTCCGATGTGCTACTAAGAAATGTTAACATATTAGTAGCTTTTATTATATTAATTTTTATTATCTTTATTGGAATAATCTTTGATATAATAGGAGTAGCTGTAACTGCAGCTGAAGAAAAACCCTTTCATGCTAAAGCTGCAAAAAAAATACCAGGTGCTAAAATAGCAGTAAAATTAATTAGAAATGCTGATAAGGTATCTAACTTTTGTAACGATGTTGTAGGTGACGTTTGTGGTATAGTGAGCGGTTCAGTGGGGGTGCTTATATTAGGTAAAGTGACCCATATGTTTCCAAGGCTTAACGTTACTATTACCACTGCACTGATAGGAGCACTAATCGCTGCTGCCACCATTGGAGGAAAAGCATTAGGCAAAAGCTTTGCAATGAATGAGTCTGAGAGAATAATAGACAAGGTATCAAGAATAGTATATATAATAAAGAAGGATAGATGAACATGAGAAAAATACTAGATGAGTTTAAAAATATAAGTGAAGTCAAAAAAATGTCCATTGAAGAGTTAGATTTACTATCTCAGGAAATAAGGGAGTTTTTGATTGAAAATGTTTCTAAAACAGGGGGACATTTGTCGTCAAATTTGGGAGTAGTAGAATTAACTATAAGTCTTTATAATGTTTTTGACTTTAACAAAGATAAGCTAATTTGGGACGTAGGACATCAAAGCTATGTTCATAAAATGCTTACTGGTAGAAAGAATCAGTTTGGAACATTAAGGCAATATGGAGGGTTAAGCGGCTTTCCAAAGAGGAGCGAGAGTCCTTATGACCATTTTGAAACAGGGCATAGCAGCACTTCAATTTCAGCAGCAATTGGTATGGCAAGGGCTAGAGATTTAAAAAATGAAAATTTTGAAGTGGTTTCAGTAATTGGCGATGGAGCCCTTACTGGAGGTATGGCTCTTGAAGCTTTAAATGATATTGGGTATAGAAAAACAAAAATGATAATAATATTGAATGATAATCAAATGTCTATAGATAAAAATGTTGGCGGTATCTCTAGATATCTAGGCAAGATAAGAGTTGAACCTAGCTATAATAAGTTAAAGAGTGATGTAGAAGCTGTCTTGAATAAAATACCAAATATTGGTAAAGGTATGGCTAAAACCTTAGAAAGAGTTAAGAATGGAATTAAGCAAATGGTAGTGCCAGGAATGCTTTTTGAAAATATGGGTATAAAGTATTTTGGGCCTATCGATGGTCATAATATTAAAGAATTAAGCAGAACCTTAAAAAAGGCAAGAGAAATTGATGAACCAGTAATAATACATGTAATAACTAAAAAAGGTAAAGGCTATAGCTTTGCAGAATGTAATCCAGGAAAGTTTCATGGAGTTGGTCCCTTTGATTGCAGAAATGGTGAAATGAATAGTGGCAAGACTATGAGTTATTCAAAAGCCTTTGGGAATGCAATGGTAAAGTTGGGTGGCGAAGATAACAGCTTGGTTGCAATAACTGCGGCTATGGGCGAAAGTATCGGGCTTCAAGAATTTGGAGAAAAATATAAAAATAGAATATTCGATGTTGGAATTGCAGAGCAACATGCAGTAACTTTGGCAGCAGGCATGGCTTCTCAAGGATTAAAGCCTGTTTTTGCTGTGTATTCTACTTTTTTGCAAAGGGCTTATGATCAAATTCTTCATGATGTGTGTATTCAAAAATTACCTGTCATATTAGCTATAGATAGAGCAGGTTTAGTTGGCGCTGACGGAGAAACTCATCAAGGAGTATTTGATTTGTCATATTTATGCCAAATGCCTAATATGACTGTTATGGCGCCTAAAAAGATAGAGGAAATTGAACCTATGCTAAGATGGGCAATGAAAGAAAAATCTCCCGTAGCTATAAGATATCCTCGTGGTGGGGATAATAATATTGAACTAGAACCTTTAAAGGAATTTAAAAAAGGTAAATGGGAAGTAATAGTAGATGGGGAAGATATTGTTGTAATAGCTGTGGGAAGAATGATATATGAAGCTATGATTGCTAGAGAAAAACTTTTAAAATCCGGTATTAAAATAGGAATTATCAATGGAAACTTTGTAAAACCTATAGATGAGGAATTGTTAAAAGATTTATGTTATAAAGGAAAGAAGATAATTACAATTGAAGATAATATTTTAAACGGAGGATTTGGGTCTAGTGTATTAAATTATGTAAACAAACTTAACAAGGGAAATAAAATTATAAACTTAGGCTTTAATGATACGTTTATTCCTCATGGTGCAGTAGATTTGTTGTTTAAAATTAATGGATTAGATGCAAATGGTATTATACAAAGTGTTATGAAAATGATGTAAGAAAAGGAGTAACTCATGTCAGATAAAAAAGATAGACTAGATATTATACTTTTAGATAAAGGTTTTTTTTCATCAAGAGAAAGAGCTAGGGCAAGTATTATGGCAGGAGAAATATTTGTTGACGGAATTAGAGTAGATAAATGTGGGGAAAAGGTAAAAGTAGATTCTAATATTGAATTTAGAGGGGAAGCCATGGCCTATGTAAGTCGTGGCGGGTATAAGTTAGAAAAAGCTATCAATAGCTTTGGAATAGAGCTTCAAGATAAAGTTTGTATGGATATAGGGGCATCAACAGGAGGCTTTACAGATTGTATGCTACAAAATGGTGCAAGAAAAGTATTTTCTATAGACGTAGGATATGGTCAATTGGCTTGGAAGTTAAGAGTGGACCCGAGAGTTGTATGTATGGAAAGAACAAATTTTAGATATGTAACTATTGATGATATTGGGGAAGAAGCAGATTTTGGTAGTATAGATGTGTCTTTTATATCCTTGGAAAAAGTAATTCCAGCAGCTTTAAATATATTGAAGTCTAGTGGAGAAATGGTGGCGCTCATAAAACCGCAATTTGAAGCAGGAAGAGAAAAGGTTGGCAAAAAAGGAGTAGTAAAAGAAAAAGAAACTCATGAGGAAGTAATATTGAAAATAGTGAATTTTATTTATAAATCAAATTTAAAAATAAAAGGCCTTCAATATTCCCCTATAAAGGGTCCAGAAGGTAATATTGAATATTTAATATATTTTACAAAAGATCAAAATTACATTGAGAACTTTTCCGTAGATAGTATAAAAGAAATAGTAGAACAATCACATGGAAAGCTAGATTAGAGGTAAGTTATGAAAAATATTGGCATTAACGTTAATACAAGCAAGGATGGTCAGGGTGAAATACTAAATAATCTAATAGAAATACTAAAGAGCAATAACGAATCTTTAAACATTAAAATATTTAAAGATTCTATTGGATTAGAGGATGAAAGTACTTCGGAATTAGAAGTTGTTATTGTACTAGGCGGAGATGGCACTATTTTAAAGGCATCTAAGTTTTTAGCGAAGCACAATGTTCCTATTTTGGGTATTAACATAGGAAATCTTGGTTTTTTAGCGGAGGCTGAAAGTACATACTTGAAAGAAGCAGTCGAGTCTTTACTAAAGGGCCACTTTGACATAGAAGAGAGAAAAATGATTCAATGCAGAATACCTAATAGAGAGGTTCCTTTTATTGCACTTAATGATATTGTTATAGCTAAAGATGTTGTAGGTAGAATAGTAAAATATAAGATAGGTGTAAATGAACATTATTATACTACGTTCGTTTCAGATGGAGTTATTATATCCACTCCTACTGGTTCTACAGCGTATTCTTTATCAGCAGGTGGGCCGATAATTTACCCAACGATGGATGTTATTTGTATTACTCCTATATGCAGTCATTCCCTTGGAATCAGAAGCATAGTTTTAGAAGGAGATAGTAAAGTAGATATAGAAATGGAAAAAAAGTTTGGTAGTGTACACTTAGCTATTGATGGTCAAGAAATTATTAATTTAGATGGTATTCATAGTATTGTTATAGAACCTTCACCTTATAAGTGTAAAATAATCAAATTAAGCTACCTTCAAAACGACTATTTTAGCTTATTAAGAAAAAAACTAAAGTTATAATTTATGGATAAGTAGGTGATATATTTGAAAGTAACTCGTCATGCTAAAATATTTGAACTAATTGCTACAAGAGATATTGAAACTCAGGAAGAATTAGCAGAAGAATTAAAGAAATCAGGTATGAATGTTACCCAGGCTACAGTTTCTAGAGATATAAAAGAATTAAAATTAATAAAGGTATTATCCTCAAGTGGAAACTATAAGTATGCTACTATAAATCAGGCTGAGAATAATATATCAAATAAATTAGTTAATATATTTACTCAGTCCGTTGTAAACGTAGAAAATGTTGATAATTTTGTAATTATAAAGACATTATCAGGTTCAGCATCAGCAGCTGCAGAAGCAATAGATTCATTGCGATTTGAAGGTATTGCAGGTACTATAGCTGGAGATAATACTATATTTGTTCTTGTAAGAACTCAAGAACAAGCAATTACTATAACCCAAAGAATGAAAAAAATGATTAAAGAATAGGGGGAAAAAAAGTGCTCCTTCAGTTAAATATTAAAAATTTTGCATTAATTGAAGACTTAAGCATTTCTTTTGATGATGGTTTCAATGTATTAACCGGTGAAACGGGAGCCGGTAAATCTATTTTAATTGATGCTATAAATTATGTTTTGGGTGGTAAATTTAATAAGGATTTAATAAGGACTGGAACAGACAAAACCTTTGTGGAAGCCATATTTACTCTTAGTAATGAAAAAACAAAAGAGGAGCTTATAAAACAAGGAATTGAATATGAAGATTGGATAATTATAAGTAGAGAAACTTTTCAATCAGGAAAAAGTATTATAAAAGTAAATGGGAGAACAATTTTAATATCCAATGTAAAATTAATTACTGAAACTTTGCTTGATATACATGGTCAGCATGAAAATCAGAATTTGCTTAATTCCACAAATCATATTAATTATTTAGATGGTTTTGGAGAAGAAGAACTGGAACCTTTGTTAAATAAATATAGAAATTTATATAATGAACTTAGAGAAATAGAAAATAAAATTCATGAACTTTCTGGTAGGGATGGAGAAAGAGAAAAACTAATAGATTTTCTTAAATATCAAATAGAAGAAATAGATAATGCAAAATTAAGGATTGGAGAAGAGGAAGAATTAGAGGAAAGATTTAATATTTTATCTAACTCTGAAAAGATAAATAAAACATTAAATTACTCCTACGAAGCCTTATATAATGGAGTAGGAGAAAATGAGTCTATTCTTAAAGCTTTAAATTTTATCATAAGAGATTTAAAAACTATTCAAATGCATATGGAAAAAATTAAGGAGATTTCTGAGTCACTTCAGGAGGCTTATTACACTATTGAAGAAAAAATACATATTATAAGAGACATAAAAGAATCTATTTATTATGATGAAGATGAATTAAATTCCATAAATAGTAGATTATATCAATTTAATGTTCTAAAGAAGAAATATGGAAAAAACATAAAAGAAATATTGGAGTATAGAAATAAAATTTTTGCTCAATATGAAGAATTAGAAAATAGTGGACAAATAATAGAAGATTTAAATAAAAAGAAAAATAAGATTATAGAAGAATTAAAGATTTATGGAGAAGACATACATAAAATCAGAAAAGAAAGAGCTATTATACTAGAACAAAAAGTTAAGAGCGAATTGAATTTTGTAGGGCTTGAAAAGAGTACTTTTAAAGTATCTGTAGAACTTAAAGAACAGCTAGGTGAAAAAGGTATGGATTTAGTGCAATTTTTAATTTCTACAAACCCAGGAGAACCTGTAAAACCTTTAGAGAAAGTTGTTTCTGGAGGAGAGTTATCTAGAATTATGCTAGCATTAAAAGCTATATTTGTAGGAAAAGATGCAATACCAACGGTAATTTTTGATGAGATTGATACTGGTATAAGTGGAAGAATTGCTCAAAGTGTTGGAGAAAAGATGTATTCTATTTCTTATAAACATCAGGTATTTTGTGTAACTCACTTACCTCAAATAGCGTGTATGTCTGATAATCATTATTTAGTATGTAAGGAAATTAAAGAGGACAAAACCTTTACTCAAATTATTAAGTTATCTCAAGAAGAAAAGAGAAATGAAATAGCTAAAATGATTGGAGGAAGCGATGTTACAGAACTAACTTTAAAAAATGCAGAGGAAATGGTAAGATTAGCTGATTTTAAAAAAATAAAGAAATAATTTTTATTAAAAAGGTTACAATACTTAATATTATTGTGACCTTTTTTTGTTTTTTGTTAAATAAAAAAAGAGTTAAAAGGAAACATATTCCATTAATGCATTGAACTTATAGCATAATAAAAGCTTTAAAAGGGCAACTTAATTGTGAACATTAAAAAAGACAGGAGGTACTCACATGAAAAAAAAGGTAAAATTTAAATTTATAAATAATATAGCTTTATCCGTCCTGTTATTGTCTTCAGTTGCATATTATAAAGCTTTTAAAATACCTGGAACTATGTTTATAAGAGAAGGAGAAGTATTAAAATCTAGCAGTATTATAAAATTAATAGAAGACAAAAGTGTAAAAGCATCTCAAGGTTTTGATAAGAAAGATAGAAATATAGATGTAAGTATATTAGGCCTATTAAAAATTAAATCAATATCATTAAAATCTGTACCTAAGGAATTATCCGTTTATCCAGGAGGTCAGCCAGTAGGAGTAAAGTTAAATACAAAAGGAGTATTAGTTGTAGCTTTATCTGATTTAGAAGGCTCTAACGGTAAGATAAATAGTCCTGCAGCGGTGGCGGGAATAGAAATTGGAGATAGTATTATAAAAATTAATGAAGAGCCTATAATAAATTCCGAAAAAGCTAGTTCACTTATAAGTAGCTGTGAAGGAAAAGAAATAAATGTAACTATAGATAGAAAAGGAACAATAATTAATAAAAAGATAATTCCTGTAAAAACTAAAGATGGAAGTTTTAAAATGGGATTATGGATTAGGGATTCAACAGCAGGAGTAGGAACTTTAACTTTTTATGATGATAAAACGGGAATATTTGCAGCATTAGGTCATCCAATAACAGATGTAGATACAGGAACTATGTTAAGTATAAACTCTGGTGAAATAGTTAGTTCATCTATAATATCTGTAAGGAAAGGAGTAAAGGGAACTCCTGGAGAATTAAAAGGAATATTCGTAGATGAAGATGTAACACTGGGAGAAATAAGAAAAAATACTGAATGTGGAATATTTGGAGTTAGTAATGTATCATTGAAAAATAAATATAATAAAAAAATGAAAGTAGCTTTAAGAGATGAAATTAAGGAAGGACCAGCACAAATACTAACAACAATTGACGAAAAGGAACCTAAAATGTATAATATAAATATAGAAAAATTATTACCACAAAACTCTATCGGTCCTAAAAGCATGATAATAAAAGTAACAGATAAAGAATTATTAGAGAAAACAGGTGGAATAGTTCAAGGAATGAGTGGTAGTCCTATAATTCAAGGAGACAAAATAATCGGAGCTGTAACTCATGTATTAATAAATAAACCTGATACGGGATATGGAATTTATATAGAATGGATGATTAAGGACTCGGATATTTTAAAATAAAAAATTAATAGATAGCATCAAGCTATCTATTATTTTTTATTTTTATAAATTTTTTCCATCTTTTAGAAGGATTTCTTTAATCTTTGTCGAATTATTTAATTGCTAAGATATGGGAATTAATTATGTGAAGGGGAGTAGAATAATGGAAGATTCAAAAATTACGGTAGTCATAGCAGATGATAACAAAGAGTTTTGCAATATTTTAAATGATTATTTACTTAATCAGAGAGATATTGTAGTTGTTGGAATTGCAAAAGATGGATTAGAAGCATTAAAACTAATTGAGGAGAAGAAGCCAGATTTGGTGGTATTAGATATTATAATGCCACATTTAGATGGATTAGGTGTTTTAGAAAGATTAAATGGCATGAATATTCACCCTATGCCTAGGATAATAGTTTTATCTGCAGTTGGTCAAGACAAAATAACTCAGAGAGCTATAGGTTTAGGAGCAGACTATTATGTTGTTAAACCTTTTGATATGGATGTATTCACTAAAAGAATAAGGCAAATGTTCAATAATACAATTTCAAGTGACGAAACAAAAAAAGCAGTTTCAATATCAGAACCATCAGTAGTTAGAGTTAATAGAAATGAACCTATAGACTTAGAAGCGGAAATTACTAATATTATACATGAAATTGGCGTACCAGCTCATATAAAGGGTTACATGTATCTAAGAGAAGCTATAACTATGGTAGTTAACGATATGGAGTTGTTATCCGCAGTAACTAAAGAATTATATCCATCTATAGCAAAGAAGTATAATACTACCGCAAGCCGTGTAGAAAGAGCTATTAGGCATGCTATAGAGGTAGCTTGGTCTAGAGGGCAAATAGATACTATAAATAGAATCTTTGGCTACACAATACATAATGGAAAAGGCAAGCCAACGAATTCAGAGTTTATCGCTATGGTGGCAGATAAATTAAGACTAAAAAATAGGGTAATGTAATCTAGTAAAATCAATGGTTTAGAGAGAATTGAAAATATACGCTTAAACCAACTAATATAAAATTAGACCAATAAACAATCTAAGACCTTCAATGTTTATAATAAATAAGCATTGGAGGTCTTTTTGCGTTATGAAAAAAAATAATAATATTCATTATGCTATTGATGATTTTATGATTTACTGCAAACAAAAAGATTTAAGAAAAAAAACAATATCATCTTATGAATCTACTTTAAGATTATTTGCTAGGTATACCGAAGATAACCATAATGTTAATGACATTAAAAGCATTACACAAGAGATTTGTAGGGACTATATATCTTATACAAAAGATAGGGGTAAATATACCTTTGTATTTGACCAAAATACTAAATATATTAATATGCCAGAAAATAGAGAAGATTATGGAAAGAAAGTATCCATTACAACTATTAACAACTATATAAGAAATTTAAAGGTATTTTTTAATTATTGTGTAGAGGAAAGGGTTATAAAAGCAAACCCTATGGATAAGATTAAGCAATTTAAAAACAATAGAAAGCCAAAAGGACAGGTTACAGATGAAGAGTTTAAAAGGCTATTGCAGAATATAGACACAACTAAATATAGTGAATTTAGAGATTATGTAGTAATTCAACTCATTATGGATACAGGTATGCGTATAGGTGAAACTCTTTCTTTAGAGGTAAATAATGTCGATTTAGATAGGAGAGCGATTTTAATACCTCAAGATATAACAAAAGGCAGAAAAGATAGATATGTGTTTTATTCTCAAACGATGTCAAAGTTACTAAGGAGATGGATACAGTACAAGGATAGATATGTTGAAAGTGATTTATTATTTTCCACCAAAAGAAACACTCGGTTAGAAGTAAATAATTTTGAAAAAAACTTTAAAAAATATTGCAATAGGATAGGGTTGAAGGATACTTCTGCTCATGGAATTAGGAACAATTATGCTAGACGGTTTTTAATGGCAGGTGGCTCGATTTACACCCTAAGTCGATTATTAGGTCATTCTAGCGTTACAGTAACAGAAAAGGCGTATTTAGACCTAAGTGATGAAGATATAAGAAAAAACTACCAACAATTTAGTCCATTGGAGAATATGAAAAGATAATTTAAGAGGGGGAGAAAAATGACTGCTAAGCAAGATAAGTTATTCAACTATTATTACAACTTAATGTCGGAAGAGTGGCGAGAAGGAATTTTAAACTATGAAGATTTCAAGATGAAAAATGTAAATTGCAGTATAAAAGTTAATTTTAAAAGTGGTATGTGGTTAAGAGTATATCAAAAGATGAATGGTGAAATTGAGTGGTATTAATTTTTAACATAGATAAGTAAGACGTGGCTTGTTTTCTACTGTATAGCACACTAGAGAGCGTTAAGAGGGCTTCACGTTGAGAAAAATAAGACTAGACCGAGCAAAATCCCCAGTAGTCATTGATATGACTAAGTTAGAACGTACTTTGTTGTTATTTTCCTTTTTATGAGTAGCAAAAGAAAAAAGGGTAGCGACAACTACCCATAAAACTGAATAAAGATTAACGAAAACCTTTATCCTCCATTTTGTAACCTTAGATAAATTATATTTCAAAAAAATGGATTTGTAAAGGCTTAGTTTCCTATTGCCTTTTTTAAGGAGTAGGTCAGTTGTTGAAGCATACAAACAACTTAAAATAAATTGTATAGGTGTTGTGAGCCAATGCAAGTAAATATACTCGGACTTAATACTATTTCTGTTATTGTAGGATAAGCCCGTCAACTGTAAGACCGTAAAACAGTATAAATAAGACGGCGGAGGTTTACTGGTGCGAAAGCATGGACTATTGCATTACCTACATTGTAGGGCTTATTAGGGCAGTATTTAATAAGTTATGTGCAATAACAATAACAGTGTATACCTAACCTTGTGATTAAAGGAAGGTGCGGGGCAGTGTAGAAATACATTATTTTTTTGTTTGTCCTTACTTCAAGGGACAAACTATGCCCATCTAGGAACAGGGCAGTATAACAGGAGTTAGTTAAAAGTAAAGTGTTTAGTTTGAAAGAAAACATTAAATAAAAGTTTAAATGGGTACTTGAAGAATTACATAAAAGAACTAAAAGGTGAGAGAAAAGAAAAGAGATATAAACAATGCGAGGAATGTGGTAAATTAATAGAGCAAGTCTCTAACAGAACAAAATACTGTGAGGAGTGTGCCAGAAAGATTTGGGAAGAGCAAAATAGAAAAAACAACAGAGAGAGGATGAGGAAAATACGTAGCAAAGATAAAAGTTTATAAATTAGAAAATCCACTCAAACCATTGACGTTACTGAATTTAGGACTGTTTTGATGTTATTTTCCTTTTTATGAGTAGTGAGAATGTGAGAAATTATTAAGATTAAAAATAAATTTAATCAAGTGAGTAACTATTACAATATATAGTTCTAAAATGCGTTTAAATGAGATTTAAGACATTATACATATCAATATTGAAATACATTAGTATGGTGTTTAAGATACTAAAATCGTGCAAATCATTGTCTATACAACCATAAGAAAGCAAGTTTTAAAACTACCCTGTGGGAGTGCTTTGGAGATGTAATTATTGAAAATTTAAAGAGTAATGCCAAAGATAGTTTATCTTGTGCATATTGTGGAGAGAGAATAGAGCGAGACAACAATGATAAAAACACTTCTCAAAAATATTGCAATAAATGTTGCCAATAAGGGATAATTTAAAAAAACGTGTACATAGCGTCAAACCTAGTGTTATCAAGGGACATAGCGTTTTTTAAAAAAATAACAAACCCCCAAACCATTGATAGCACTAGGTTCTTGAAAGTTAAATAAAATCCTTAATGCCCTCTAAGGGAGAGGTAATCTATATTTACAAAAATCTTAAAATAAGCATCTATAAATTAGATTTTTACTCTAGGATTTTTAATCCTAAAAGTCCAAAACTCTAAAAATCATAATTAGGGAATTTTTATTACTTTTGATGCAGGTTCAAGTCCTGTACTCCTCTAAAACAAGTAAAAAAGTAATGGACTACGGGAATTTATGCGTAGTAAAGCATTTCTATAATTTTAGAAGTGCTTTTTATTTTTGAAATTATCATAATTTATATAGAAATTCTTTTTTAAGTTCATAATTCCCCCAAATTAGAGTGTAGTTATTAAGTTAATTACACTCTTTTTAAAAGCAATTTTCGTTGGTGTAAATATATTACAAAGATAAAACAGATATAAAAATTAGTTTAATTAACATGAAAAATAAGGGAGGTAAACAAAGTGACTACAGGGGAGGTAAGAAAGTGTTTAATAGAGTTTTGTGAAAACACAGGAGTTAAATACACTTATATTGCAAATAGGATAGAAGTACATAAAAGCACACTATCTCATTTTATTATTAACGATAGAAAAGTGAGTAGAAACATAGTAGACAAAATAATCAATTACCTAAAAGAAAATAATGCTCTATAGCATTAAGATAAATTATTAAAATAACTAAAATATTCAATAGGGCTTTAATACTGGAACTCGTGCAGGGCTACTATTAAAGAACTTGAAAGGAAGGTTAAATATGTTTGAAGAATTAAATTTAACAGAGGAACAATTACAAGGGGTTCAAAAAGTGCTGCAATCTGAAACAGATAAAGTAAGAACAGATTATACTAAAAAAATAAAGTCTTTAGATGAAGAATTAACTACGCTAAGACCAAAGCCAAAAACAGAGGAAGAAAAAGCACTAGAGGAAAGATTAAAAGTCTTAGAGGATAAGGAAAAGGAAATTACAAAGAAGGAAATGGAATTTAAAATTACTGAAACTTTAGAAAGTAACGGTCTACCAAAGCAACTTGCAAAATATCTCAATATGCAAGGGGCAGAGGATTTAGGAAGTTATTTAGGAGAAGTGAAAGAAGTTTTGAACAATCACATTCTTAATGGCTCTTTTAAGCCTAAAGAACATAATAAAAACCCTAATGTAGGCATAACAAAAGAGCAATTTAGTAAAATGAGTTATGCTGAAAGGGCAGAGTTATATAATACTAATGCAGATTTATACAACAGGTTAACAAGTATGTAATGAAAGTGTAGTTGCTAAAAGGTAACTGCTCTTTTTTTATATAGATAAATAAACAATAAAATTGAAAAGATGAAAGGAAGTAGATTAATTATGGCAAACATTATAGTACCAGAAGTATTTAAAGGAATAGTAACTGCAAAGTTTAAGGAAAAGGTGAAGTTATTAAATCTAGCAGTAGATATGGGAGATGTTCCAGAGTTCTCTCAAGTAGGAGATACAATTCATTTTCCAAAGTTTAAAACTTTAGACATAACCAAAATGAAAGAAATGGTTAAAGGTGATATTTTAGACGTAACAGAATTAGAGCAGGAGGATTCAACTGCAACAATTAAACAAGTGGGTTTTGCATCTAGGGTTTACGATATAGTGGATTTAACTGCATTTGGAAATCATGTAGACGAAAATGGAGCACAACACAGTAAAATATTTGCTAGAAAGTTAGATACAGATTTAGCATCTGAAGCACAACAGACATTATTAAAAGTTGCAACAGTAGATGGAGTATCTGTAACAAACGTAGAATTATCCAATGCAATGGCAATGTTTGAAGATGAAATAGACACAGAGGAATTTGCAGGAATAGTAATTAACAGTAGAATAGTAAACTCTTTCTATTCAATGCCAGAGTTTGTAGACAAGGCTAAAACTTATGTAGCCGATGGAAGTGGAATAGTTGTAGGTGGCTTACTAGGATATTGGAGAGGTATTCCAGTTTATGTGGCTAATCATGGTACATATGATAACGTAAAAAATGAATGCATTACTTACATAATTAAAAAGGGTGCTTTAGG
This sequence comes from Clostridium malenominatum, assembly GCF_039521365.1. Taxonomy (NCBI): domain Bacteria; kingdom Bacillati; phylum Bacillota; class Clostridia; order Eubacteriales; family Clostridiaceae; genus Clostridium; species Clostridium malenominatum. Next base: position 1,657,076 of record NZ_BAAACF010000001.1, on the reverse strand, counting down.
CTACAAGATGAAAAGAGATATAAATATTGAACTAGAAAGAATTGCAAAGGCTAAAGCAACAGATGTAGTAACTGATATGATTTATGCAGTTAAGTTACTTGCAGATGATGGATTAGTAGTTTTAAGAAAGACTATAGTTTAATAAAAAGTTGAGGGGTAGGGAGTTTTTCTCTATCCCTCTTTTAAAAGGTCAAAAGTTAAGGAAGGGACGTGATTAATATGCTAAGTGCAGAGAAATTAAAATTTTTAAGACAGTTGCACAGAATAACGCAAACAGAACTAGGTAAAGAAATGGGGATTACTAAAAATTTTATTAGTATGATAGAGAATAGAAAAGAAAACTATACAGAGGATTGGTGCAAAAGATATGTAAATGCAGTTTATACAATTGCACAAAGAAAACAAAATGATAATAACATTGAAGAAGTAGAAGAAATGAAAGAAGAAGTTAAAAAGATTACAAGTAAATAAGATAAGCAAAATATTTGAGCAAAAGGAAGGTGAAAAGATGTATAGTGTATATACTTAATCTTCCCTATTTTAAACAATAGGGAGGATTAAAAATATATTGTTTTCAAAATAGGGAGGAAATTCTATAGATACAATAAAACTTGGGAAGATGTAAGAGCATACTTGCATCAGTATTATGAAATGTGAATTTAAAAAAGAATTTCCAGAGTGGGTAAATAATAATGAAATAGGTGAATTTGACTTATGCCTAAGTGATGATTTAGATAGTTTATTTAGTTGTATTCTTTTGGAAAAAATCAAGGGATATAAAATAAACTATTTCTATAATTTCTATGGGCTTGGGGAAATTATAGAAAGTGATAAGATGGCAATAGCAGTAGATGTGGACTTAGTACAGGGGAAGTGTTGGGGAAATCACACTGTACTTTTAAGTAACCATGATGCAGTTAATACCGAATGTGCCAATATTAATAGTATTTTAGGAATTAGCAGGAGCAATTACACAAAGAAATTTTGTGGTAGTACTTTGTTGCAGATTATTAGTTATTATAACTATGATATTAGTGATTTAAGTGAAGAAGCCTTATTAATCCTTTTAGCAATAGATAGTACATATTTGAGTTATTACTTCAATGAAGAAACTTGCAGGTATTACCTAGTAGAGTTACTAGAATTAAATAGATTATATAAAATCTTAGAAAAATATCCTAAACAAGACTTTGAGAGAGTAAATAACAAATATAAATTAAAATCTAAAATAGAGATAAAAGATGGTAAGTTGATAACTAATATAGACCTTAAAGGATTAGAGAAGTTATTTAACTTACCTTTTTTATTGCCACAGGAAGAATTTGAGTTAGTTAGAGAATTTGAATATTGTACTAAAGCATTTGAAAGAAATGAATTTAATGTAAGTAAAAAAGATTTAAAAAATAAAATATTTAGTTTAGCAGTAACAAATAAAAATTTTTGTTGCTATAGCATTTAATAACGATGAAGGTATGGGAAATAACTCATGCCTTTTTAATTTGAAAGGGGAAATATGAATTATGAAAAATTGTACTTTAATAGATAATGCTACAGGAGAAGTATTAAGTGAAGATTTTAAAATTACAGAGTTGCAGGATATAAGAGAAAGAAAAGTATTTGCTCAAAAGGATAAATTAAGTAAGGAATTTAAAGAATTGCAGGATAAGATTAGTGGCAATTTTGTATTTTTTATCTTCAAGAATATGGAATTTTTAAAGGAAAATCTTAATGATAATGATTTAGTGAAATTTATATACATAGGCACTTATGTAAAAAAGGAAGGTGTCTTAATGCTAGATAATAATGTGACTTACATTGATAAGAGAAGATTAAGAAGTTTGCTTAATGTAGGAGATAAAGCATTTAATACATTTTATAATAAGATGTTAGAAAATAATCTAATGAAAGAGCATGATGGAAAATTATATATTAATTTTTATTACTTTTGGAGAGGTAAAGAAAGTGATTATAAGAAGTTTACAAATGTTAATTTAGAGGATTACACAAGAATATATACTAAGGCTACAAGAGAGTTATATAATCAAATTCCAGGAAGAGGTCACAAAAAATTAGCAATAGTATTTAAGTTATTGCCATATGTAAATTGGAAATACAATATCCTTTGCAAGAATACTAATGAAGTAGATGAAAATAAACTAGAAGTATTAACAATAGCAGATATAGTTGAATTGTTAAATTACAATAAAACTCAAATGGCAAGGTTTAAAAGTGATTTTTATTCCTTAAAATACAATGAATATAATGTATTCGCTAGTGTCCAAAAGCAATCAGATTATTTGAAAAGTTTTATATTAGTTAATCCATTAATTTATTATAGAGGTAATGACATAGAGCAGTTACAGTATTTAGTCACACTATTTAAGATAAGAAATTAGCACCTCGACATCGAGGGTAAGTTTTTGCCCAAAACCACGACATCGGAGAAGGGTAACGAAAACCTCATAATCATTGATATGACTAGGTTGTATGGTTTTTAGAGGTAGGTCGCTCTCTTTATCTTGGGAGAGTTATAGCAGTATACTTAAAAACGATATAAATAATAGTTAATCTTATAAAATAATAAATAAAAAATAATAATTCCGTAGGAAAGGCGGTTGACTTTGAGCGTAGCGAAAATTCAGCCGACTAACATATTAGTTTAAATTTGGTATTAGTAATGGAAATTAATTCACTTACTAACTACAATACTGATAATTACAGAAGTACAGAGCGACTAAGTGCTTTTTTCCCTATCGGTCAAAAATCACTAATTCGCTCTAGTAGTTCTGTAATTGTTGGCACAAAGTAATTTTTATTTAGAAAGGATAGATAAATATGAGTAATGCAAATGAAGTAGTTATTATAAAAGAGATAAAAGAGATTTTTGATAATATGAGAGTAGAGTTGAAAAATGAAATGTTAGATATTAAATGTGATTTACAGAAAGTATCTAATAGCATGGCAGAGGTAGTAAATAATATTGCAGAAGTGCAGTTACAAATACAGAAGGAATTGAGAGAACATGACAGAAGAATCAATGAACTAGAAAAATCTCAATTAAAAAATGAAATTAGATTATTAGAGTTAGAGAATGAAAAATTAAAAGGATAGCAAAAAAAGAAAAGGAGTCCACCAACTCCCAAAAGGTGAACACTTTTTCAAATAATTATATCTTAGGAGGGAAATATTTTTCCTTCCTTCCTCTAATATTTAGTATATCACAAAATTTAGAAAACGTATTATACATTTTTCTTTTAGATAAAATTAAAAAATGAATAAAAGTAAGTGAATTACTACCTTCTTAAAATAGATGGTAGTTTTTTATTTTTGGAAAGGTGAGGGATATGGCGAGAAATTTAAGAGAGATAAAAGAACATATAAAAGCAAATGCAAATAAAAAATCTTACTTTGTAAAATGGTATGTCAATAGCAAGGATAAGAGCAAAGAGGATTATGATAATAATTGTAGGCATAATTCTTTAGTTGAATATGACCATGCTATGGGTGAATGGTTATTAGAGGAAGATGTGCAGGAGGCAATAAAATCTTATTTAAAGGCACAAAGAGCAGTTAAAATATTGGAAATTTATAATAGTATGTACCAAAAGGCAATAGAAAAAGGTGATGTGAATAGTGCTAAATGGTGTGAGCAATTCTTCAAAAGCGATTTCTTTGAAAGTGGACAAGATGAAATAAATAACTACTTACAGGGAATTAATATTCCTGCATTGAGTGGTGTTAACTAATGGCTTTGAGTAAGGAAAATGCTAAGAAATTAAAGTTACTTTGGGAAGATAGCAATAAAATCCATTGGATAGAAAGTTTTATTAAGATAGTAAATAAAGATACAATAACAGTACCATTTATATTGACACAGGAGCAGAAGGAATTTGTTGATGGATTAGAAAAGTTTAATATAGTTTTAAAATCTAGGCAGTTAGGATTAAGTGTTGTTACAGTTGCTTTAAGTATTAGGCAATGTATCGTATATCCTAATAGTGCGTGTTTATTAGTTAGCCATGACCAAAAGAGTTGTAATGCTATATTTGATAAATTAAAGCAACAGTTTAATTCATTGCCTAAATGGTTGAAGCCAGAGGAAGTAGCAAACAATAGGCAAGAAATAAAGTTGAAGAATGGCTCAAAGATTACTTGTGTATGTGCAGGTAATAAAGATGTAGGTAGAGGTGATACTCTTCATTTAGTGCATTTATCAGAGTTTGCATTTTGGAAGATGCCAGATAAACAATTAAATAGTATTACGCAGGCACTAGCACCAGAAGGAAAATTAATAATAGAAAGTACGGCTAATGGTTTGAATTATTTCCATGACCTATATTTTCAAGCAAAGAACCATGAGAACAGTTATAAAAGTTTCTTTTTTAATTGGATAAATGGAAGTAGTTTATTTCAGAAGGATTATATTAAGGCAGTAGAATTATATAAAATTAGAAATGGGAAACTATTAGAGGATAGTGAGTTAGAAGATGAAGAATTAATGTTAAAAGACTTAGGGGCTACTATGGAACAATTAATGTGGAGAAGGTTGAAAGTAGCATCTAGTGGGCTTGAAGCATTTCATCAAGAGTATCCATCAACTGACCTTGAAGCCTTTATATCTACTGGAAGTAATGTTTTTAGCAATAAGAGGATTGATGAAGTAGAAAAGGCTATTATTCATAATAAAACTACATATATTCCTAAAGATAATATTAAGGACTTACCACAGTTATTACAACTGCATTATGGGAGGTCTTTTTTTATTTGGAAGATACCTAAAGTTGGAGAAAAATATTATATAGGTTGTGACCTTTCAGAAGGTGTAGGGCAGGATTATAGTGTAATTGAGGTGTTTAATAAAGATGGAGAGCAAGTAGCAGAGTTTTATAATAACAAGTTAAAGCCTTATGAAATGGCTGAAATAATAAATGCTATTGGACATTATTATAATAAAGGACTTATAACAGTTGAAAAGGCAAGTGGTGGACATAGTGCTATAGAAAGACTTAGATATGAATATCATTACATGAACATGAGCAAGTATAAAAGTTATGATAACTTTAATAGATTAGTTTGGCAGGTTGGATTTGATACGAATAATAAAACAAAGAGTTTAATAATTAATGACTTTGTGGAGTTATTTGAAACAGGTCAATTAAAAATAAATAGTAGAAGATTACTGCAAGAAATGAAAATATATGAGATTAATGAAAATGGAAGAATGGGAGCAAGTGGAACGGGACACGATGATACAGTTATGGCTACTGCATTAGCAATAGTTAGTATTAAAAATCCATTCTATTACGGTTTTTAAACATTCATTTTGAATGATTAGAGGTTTTCCCTTTTAAAGGGGAAAAGTACGTTGGGTTATTATAATTTCTAATTGTTCAAAATTTAATTCTAATCGTTCATGGAGGACAGTTAGAAATTTTAAATTACAGAAAGGGTTGATAATATGCAAAGAATAGAAAAATATATATTGGATAAATATGATGGCAGCGATATTTGGTTTGAAGAGGAAGTAAGACAAGCAGAGCATTTAAACAGGATTAGCAAAGTTATAAACAATAGGGAGTATTTAGGTGGTAAACATAAAATATTAACTAAGGAAGATGCTAAATGGAAGGGTAAAGAGTATATTACTACTAAATTAGTATTACAACAGGCAAAGACATTATTAAACTTCCATAGTACCTATCTTTTAGGAAAGCCATTAAACTTAGTAGGTAGTAAAGATAAGGTAAGGGCATATGAAAATATATATAGAAATGCTGATTATAGCACTTTAGACTTTACTATATTAGATAACGTTAATAAATACATAGAAGTATTTGAGTACGTATACTGGGATACAGAAGAAAAGGAAATTAAGAGTAAATTAATTGATAGTACAGATGGATTTCCTATATTTAGCGAGGATACAGGGGATTATATAGGGTTTATAGAGCATTGGACAAGTGGAAGTAATAAAGTTAGTTATTATAATATTTACTATAAGGATAGAGTGGAGATATGGGATAATGAAGGCGGAGAATTAGAATTAAGAGATAGTAAATTGAATTTAACTGGATTACCTATACATTGGAAGAATAGTGAAAATAGAAGTATGCTAGAGGACTTAAAGCCTATTTTTGATGAAATGGAAGATATGTTATCTAAAATGAGTGATAGTATATATTGTTATTCATTAAATCCTATAGGAGTTGCAGTAGGGCAAAGAATAGAAGGAAGTATTCCATCAGATGCCGTAGGATATGCTTTAAACTTAGATGCAGGTGAGTTTGAATTTAAAAATGCTGAAATGGATTATAATACTATTAAATTATACTTAGGTACTTTACAACAACAGTTGAACACTATTGGACATATGCCATCAATTGCTATGGGTAATAGTAATGTTGCCAATGTATCAGAAGTATCATTGAAGTTACTTTATCAGTTAGCCGACATTATGGCTATGCTGAATGAGAAGTGGTTCAGAAGAGGATTAAAGGAAAGGTTTAAGAAATGGAATATATTATTAAATAGAAATAATATTATATTTAATGATAGTGAGTATATAGATGTAGAGTTTAATTACAGTAGACCAGTAAATCAAGCAGAATTATTGGACAACTTGAAGAAACAAAGAGAAATGGGAGCAATAAGTATAGAAACTATAATAGAGAAAAGTGATTTGACTAGAGATAAAATACAGGAATTAGAAAGATTAAAAAATGAAGTTATTAAGGATAATGATGTTGAGAATGTTATTCAATAATTCTTTAGGAAATTAGAGGGCTATGAGTGTGTTTGAGGTGTGTTAAATGGCTTAGTAGCAATTATGGTTGATGGCAATTAAAGTGGCTTATATCAAGGGTTAGAAGGGTTTAGAGGTATGTTATTGGTGATTTGTTCGTGTAGTGTTTGCATAGTGTTATGGTATGGATTGTTGGCGGAATGTAGTGGTTAATATTGGGTGGGGGTATATGAAGGCATTTGTTCCCTAATGTTTGCCCTGTTACTACTATAAATACATAAACAAAAGGATTAATAGTGACAATGTGTCACCGTTAAAAATACCATAAGCAAACACACATACAAGCACTTCTGGACACAACACAGTAGTAAATATTAGTAAGGATTATCTAGGGAATATTGATAATTGGACATAACTGCATTAAAATATAGGTTATACAAGGTAAAATATGAGGCAAAATGCAAGGTATATTTCAATATTAATACAATAAGAAATTATACATAAAATGAATAAGTATGCGTATAATCACGATAAAACGTTTGTTTTATGTATAAATATACTGCATAAATGTAATTGATAATATGGAAGTTTACTAAATAAAAATGCGAAGTTGATATAATGCAGGGGTATCAATGGTTATAAGGTTTATTCGGAAATGTTGCAACTATAACTAAACGTGTGTTTAGCGAAGTTGTATTATTATATGATATATATTATCAATAACGTGTAATTGGTATAAATGAGGAATATGCAGGTTATAATTCAAGAGCATTGCTATAAAGTTTGTAAAAATATTGTAGTGATGCTTTTTTATGTGGATTTTTAGTGTTTAGTGGCTCGTTACCCCTTTTGAGTAGGTTCGTGGTTAACAAACACAATTTTTACCCGCAGAGAAATATTAGGGAAAACAGGAATGATTTGATATATTGATTTGTTTTCACGATTATAATATTATTACACTGTATTTTTAAAGAATAGAGGTAAAAATAGTGATTGATAAATATTTAATATCGAATTGTCTTTTTATTATTGATGAATTTAATGAAAGGTATAAAAATCTTGACAGTGATAGTTTAAGAGTAATTGCTAACAATGAATATGCAGAAGCCGATATAGCAATTAAACTAGGATATCAATTTAGAAATATGGCTAATTTTAATTTCCAAGGAAGGTCGTCTGATATAGTTATAAAATCAAAAGATTTTATAATTGAAGTAAAATATTTAAGAAATTTTAAAAGTAAGTTTGGTACATATACTAATAAAATGACATGGCATGACGCATTTGAGAAAAACTATAGTTGGTTATCTAATGAAGTACAAAAAGGAAAAAAAGGTAATAGAGCATTTGTAATAGGATGGTTTAATGCAGTAGATAGGTTTAGTGAAATAATGCAGTTAGGTGAAGGTAATGGGAATAGCCCTAATCTGAATATAGAAAGGTCAAGATATTTTCCGTTTTTGAATCGTTACGGGGATAGTAAAAAAACAAAAGATATATTTTACATGTATTCAAATGCATATAAAGAAATGTCTATACCAATATTAGGATATTCTGAAGAAAGTATTAATTGTGTGTTCATAGGGAAAGAAGAGGATAAATTTCATTTCTGTATATATTATTAAAAGAAATAAGAACAGGATAAAAATATAGATAAATAATAAACTAGTTTAAATATAATAATATATTGGAACATATGGATGCTAAATAATAAGCATCCATTTTTATTGTATAAAAAACCATTTGCTATACTGACAGGATATTATTTTATAATATAAGTTGCTATGTACTATAAAAATTTTTAGCACCAGGTAAAATCTAACTATTTATGAATTTGAAACCATAGTGTATTTATGATATGATATAAAGACTAATACATAAAGGTGGGGATTTTGTGGAGTGTGATAATAGAATATATATAGATTATAAAGATGAAGATATGATAGAGAAATTGTTATCTTTAGATTCTGTATATAAAAATAATGTTTTTGTAAAAAATCATAACACTTTTTTACAGAAATATAAAGATGATTTGATACTTGCCGATGTTACGCAATACATTGATAAATTAGATATAAATAATATAATAGATGTAAGAGGGAATCTTTTTGAATTTAGCACTAATTATAATGAGGATATAAGACAAGCCAAAGATAAAGGCATATCTATTTACGTAGCATTATATAAAGAAGAAAATCCTGCGGTTGATATTTATGAGGGTTTTATTGAAGTGACTTCTGGTGATGGTATATACATAATTAAATATAATGGTGATAAGATAAAAATTTTAAATCCAAGTGAATATATGATTCAAGTTCAAAGATATGAGAAAATTGTTCCTAAGGAATTAGAGTTAATGAAGTTAAAAGATTATATAGATAGTTTAAATAAAATTGACGATTATAAAAAATACAAGCATCAAGTAAGACTAAGTAATAAAATAATAAATATTTTTGTGAAAAATGAGGGAATTGAGTTTAGGGATTCTAATAATAAACCAATAAATGATATTAACAAGTATCTAGATTTAGATGTAATACATGTTAGTATTGGAATTAATATTTAGCAATAAAAAGGTAAGAGTTTTCTTACCTTTTTTATTTTTGAAAGGAAGGTAATAACAATGAAAATATTAGATAGATTAAAACTAGAATTAAGCAATAAAAAGTATTTTACAGATGAAGAATATACAATATTTTTAGAGGAAAATGAATTGTCACCCAATGACAACTATGATAAAAACACTATGCAAAGGGGTTTATTATATACCGTTTTAGATGTACTTGAAGCCTTGAGCAATGATACGGACTTAATGAGAAAGTTGGATAATAAAGACTTAATGTCCACTAATGAAGCCTACAAGTATTTACAGTTACAAATAGAAAATATAAAGAAGAGAATATCGGCTCTACCATCTGAAAATGATGCAGAGGGATATAGTAGTTTTAGTTTAATGTTTACTAGAAATAGATAATGTATTTAAAAAGAAAGTAGGTGAATAATTCATGAGTATATTAGATAGTATGACTAGAATGGTTGATGACTACATGAGTCAGTACGGGTTAAATATAATTGTAGATGGAAATGAAAAAATAGGATTTTTTAAAGAGTATGATGATAAATTAGATAGCGAAGATAATAAGTATATAATTACTAATGTTAATGTATTGAAGCAGGGAAGCATTATAAATGCTTTAGGTCATAACTGGATAGTAGTACATAAGCCACAAAATTATTATAAAAACTATGATAAAGGGGCTATAAGGTTATGTAAATATAGTATTAAGTTCAATTTTAATGGGGAAGTGAAAGAATTTCCTAGCGTTATAGATACAGGTACTCAAGGAATTATAAATAATACTGGATTTAATATTGTTGACGGTAAAATAATGCTTGTACTCCAAGAAAATGAGATAACTAAGAAGATAAAAGATGGACAAAGATTTATTAAGATGGGATATGCTTGGAAGGTTACAGGAAAGAGTAGTGAGAATGAGGGACTTATTTATATATTTGCTGAAAAGGATATGTTTAATAATAATGATGATAAAATAAATGAAATTGCAGATGCCTTTGAAAATAATACTCACAATTACACTTTAGAGATATTAAATACAGAGAAAATAATTAAAGTAAATGAAACCTTACAATTAAATATAATTGCTAAGGATAATGGGGTAGTTGTAGAAAATCCTTCATTAATATATATGTCTAGCAATAGCAGTATAGCAACCATAACTGAAACAGGATTAATAACTGCTATAGGTGCAGGTAGTGTTACTGTAACAGTTAAATATAATAATGTTGAAAGGACATTAAATTTAATTGTAGAAAGTGCAGAAGGTATTAAAGAAACAGAAATTAAAATGTTAAATGAAGAAAATAATATCATGTATTTAAATGAGAGTAATAAAATACAACTAAATTATCAAATATATAAAAATGGTGAACCAGTAACAGTAGAAAGTTATAAAGTAGATTATTATAGTAGTGATGAAACTATATTAACAGTTGAAGAAAAAACGGGACTTGTAACAGGACTTAAAGAAGGAAAGGCAATAATTACAGTAAGATATGATTTAATTTATAGAGATACATTAGAAATTGAAGTTAAAAAGCACAGATATATACCGCCAACTATAGAGATAACTGGACTTAATTCAGTTGAAGTAGGAAAAGAGATAACATTGAATACTATTGCTAAAGATGATGGAGAAGTAGTAGCAGATGCAGTAGTTACATGGATTTCAAACAATGAGAACATTGCTACTATTAATAATGGTGTTGTATTGGGAGTTGCTACTGGAACTGTTGATATAACTGCTACATGGAATGGTGTAACTGCCTCTAAAGTCATAGAAATAATTCCTGCTTCTACAGGAGGAGAAGGTCAGCATAATGGATATAAACTAGAGTTAAGTTCTCCAAGAGTAGAATTAACAGTTGGGCAAACTGCAACTATAAGTGCTAAATTATTTAAAGATGGAGTAGAAGTAACAGGATTAACTGCTGATAAATTATTATGGGAAAGAGAAGGCTCTGTAAGTATCCAAACTAAGATGAATAATTGGTGTAGTGCTAGAGGAAATATAGTTGGAGAAGGAATTATAAAATGTACGTTGGTGGAAGATAACTTAGTGTTTACAAGTATTAATTTAAAAGTTATTTAGGTTTAAATTAAAGGTTGATTATTTGATGAAATAGTTGTAAAATCATAGTAAGAAATATGGATTAAAAATCCTACTAACAATATAATAGTAAACCAATAAACATTGAAGAGAATTAGTGAATTTAAACAATTTTGATATCACTCTAACCCTTGATAATACTAGGTTTTACACAATACATAATGGAAAAGGCAAGCCAACGAATTCAGAGTTTATCGCTATGGTGGCAGATAAATTAAGACTAAAAAATAGGGTAATGTAAAATAATAGTATTGACAACAAAAATTTATATGGTACAATATAGAAAGAATTGAATAACTAGTACTTTTAATGCAGTCCCGTGAGGCTGACAAAGGTATCAAGTAGTAAAGGTGTAAGCTTTTTGCTAGATATTATAGACTTTTGTCGCTAAGAGACAAAAGTCTTTTTTGTTGTGCTAGTTGTTCCACATTATAAGAATGGGGGAATAATAAATGAGTACAAATTCTAAAAAAGATCATGATTTTTCATTAGTAGCAGTTCCAGAGGGGGACAAGAAAGGATTTCTTTCAATGCTTGTTGTAATGTTGGGATTTACCTTCTTTTCAGCAAGTATGTGGACAGGTGGAACTTTAGGAACAGGATTAACTCTGAAAAACTTTTTATTGGCTGTATTATGTGGTAATTTAATATTAGGATCATACACAGGAGCCTTAGCATATATATCCTGTGAAACAGGTCTATCTACCCATTTGCTTTCCAAATATTCTTTTGGAGAAAAAGGATCATATTTGGTATCATTTCTTTTAGGAGCTACACAAATAGGATGGTTTGGAGTTGGAGTTGCAATGTTTGCCCTTCCAGTCCAGAAGGTAACGGGAATAAATTTATATGTATTAGTACTAATATCAGGGATACTTATGACTTCTAGTGCTTATTTCGGAATAAAAACCTTAACTATAATAAGTACTATAGCAGTACCTGCCATAGTAATACTAGGAAGTTACTCGGCTATAACTGCTGCAAACTCTGTTGGAGGATTCGCCTCCTTTATAAATTACCAACCTAAAGAAACTTTAGCATTTACTACTGCATTAACTATGTGCGTAGGTTCTTTTATAAGTGGAGGAAGTTTAACTCCTGATTTCACTAGATTTGCGAAAACTAAAAAAATAGGTGTACTTACTACAATAATTGCATTTTTCATAGGAAACTCACTAATGTTCATATTTGGGGCAGTAGGAGCAGCAGCTACAGGTAAAGCGGATATATCGGAAGTGATGTTTCTGCAAGGACTTATAATTCCTGCCATAATAGTTTTGGGATTGAATATATGGACTACAAATGATAACGCAATATACTCCTCAGGATTAGGATTTTCAAATATAACAAAGCTTCCAAAAAATAAATTAGTTATAGTTAATGGACTAATTGGAACAGTATTTGCAATATGGTTAAATAATAACTTTGTAGGATGGTTAACCTTCCTTAGCTCTGCAATACCTTCCATAGGCGGAATTATAATAGCGGATTTCTTTGTAATAAACAAAAGAAAATATTCAAGTATGGAAAGTACCGAATTTAAAAGTGTAAACTGGATAGCAATACTTAGTTGGTTAATAGGAAGTTTAGCAGCAAAATTTATTCCAGGAATAGCTCCAATATATGGGGTTCTAGGAGGAGCTATGTCTTTTGTAGTAATAAACAAAATTGTAAATAGACAAGTAAAACCAAAGGAAAATAAAGTTGCTGCGTAATAAGTAATAAAGGAGAAGTTTATGTTAATAAAAAATATTAGATTAAGAAATAAAGAAGGCATCTATGATATATTAATTAAAGATGGAATGATTAAAGCTATAGGAGAGAATTTAATAGCAGAAGGAGAAGAAGTTGTTGATGGGCAGGGAGGGCTTGCACTTCCTCCTTTTGTGGAGCCTCATGTTCACTTAGATGCTACTTTAACGGCAGGACAGCCACGTTGGAATAACAGCGGCACTTTATTTGAAGGGATACAGTGTTGGGCTGAAAGAAAAGAATACTTGACTAAGGACGATGTTAAAGAAAGAGCTAAAAAAGCTTTAAAGTGGCAAATTTCTAATGGAATACAGTTTGTTAGAACTCATGTTGACACTACGGATCAAAGTTTAACTGCATTAAAAGCTATGCTAGAAGTTAAAGAAGAAATGAAAGAATGGGTTGAACTTCAAATAGTAGCATTTCCGCAAGAAGGTATACTTTCTTATCCTAAAGGTTTAGAGTTATTAGAAGAAGCCATAAAAATGGGAGCAGATGTTATTGGGGCAATACCACATTTTGAATTTACGAGAGAGTATGGAGTGCAATCCATAGACGAAGTATTTAAGCTAGCATTAAAATACAACAAGTTAATTGACGTACATTGTGACGAGATAGATGATGAACAATCAAGATTTATTGAAGTTTTAGCTACAAGAGCTTACGAATATGGAGTAGGAGAAAGAGTAACGGCAAGTCATACTACAGCAATGCATTCTTATAATAATGCTTATGCATATAAGCTTTTCAGATTGCTTAAAATGTCAAATATAAATTTTGTAGCAAACCCTTTAGTTAATACTCATCTTCAAGGTAGATTTGATACTTACCCTAAAAGAAGGGGTGTAACTAGGGTAAAAGAATTCATAGATGGGAATATGAATGTATGCTTTGGACACGACGATATAATGGATCCTTGGTATCCTTTAGGAGCTGGAAACATGCTTCAAGTACTATTTTTAGGACTACATGTTTGTCAGCTAATGGGATATGAGCAAATAAAAAACTCTATGGATTTAATAACAATAAATAGTGCTAAAACTTTAAATATATTAGATATATACGGAATAGAGGAAGGGAAAGAAGGAAATTTAATAATTCTTCCTTCAGAAGATGAATTCAACGCAATAAGACTTCAAGAACCAATATTGTATTCTATAAGAAAAGGAAGAATTATTGCCTCTACTCCTAGAGTTCACAAAAAAGTATATTTAAGTGAAGAAGAAAATATAGACTATAAATAATGTAAAAACCCAAAAGTAAATTACCTACTTTTGGGTTTTGCTTTATTTAGGAAGAATTCTTCTAAACAACTCTTCTACTTCATTTCCAAACTCAGATAATGGTTTTCCGGCACTAACTCCTTGACCAATATTTCTTATTATTTGCAAAGTGTCAGCATCCGCTGATACTGCTACAGTTTTAATTTTTGAATCAACACTTTTAACTTTATTTTCAACCTCAGTTTTTAAGTTGTTAGTAGCATTACCTTCTAAATTTTTATTAATATCGATGCCTACAAGGGCCCTTTCGTTTGAAATCAGCACGTTAGCGCTATTTACTCCCTTTATATTAGTTAACTCTTTGGCAATTTTATCAGCTCTCTGAGTGAGTTCTGCAGTATTTTGCTCCTTGTTTTCAACCGCATTTTGCGTTTTATTAATATCTTGTTTAATAGTATTGTTTTTATTATTTGTATTAGTACAAGCTAATAAATTTGAAGTTACTAAAGTTGAAACTAAAAAAGCTAGAGCTTTTTTTCTTAATGCTGTATTCATTTTCATCACCTCAAATATATTATTTGCAATATAAAATATTTTATTAAATCAAGAAATATTTAATCATATACTAAAAACTATAATCATAATTATAAAAAGATGGATAACAAAGGGGGAAAAAATATGTTTGGTAGAAAAATATCAGAGGTAATAAATAAACACATTGGAAGAAATATTGCTCTTTACATAATTACTTTGGTTTGTATTTTTGCAGGAATTTTAATTGGAATGTATAGTGTAAGACATATGGGAGAGGTATATAAAAGTGAATTAATAAATTATTTGAACAGTTTTATGGACTATTTATTGAAACAAAATGTTAATTATAAAGGTGTATTATTTCAAGCTATAAGTAATAACATTCCATTTCTTTTATTTATTTGGTTCCTAGGTATGACTATAATTGGTGTGCCTCTTATAGTATTAATTAATTTAATAAAAGGGTATACTTTAGGATTTACCATTAGTTTTATTGTAGATAGCACGGGAGGAAAAGGCATTATTATGTGTCTATTAGGAATTTTACCACAAAATCTATTTTATTTACCTTGCATTATTATAGCTTCTGTTATTTCAATGGAATTTTCACTTCATTTTTTAAAAGAAAAAATGAATAGAAGATATAAAGATACATTGGCTGGTAGAATAGTTTCTTACTCCTTATGTTATTTAATAATAATACTTTTTATGGGTATAGGTTTTGTATTTGAAGCTTATGTAACTCCTAATATATTAAAATTAGTAATATAAGACTTTAAAGAGGTGTATTATGAAAGACAGCTATTATATTTATGAATTTTTTATAAGATTATTAAAATGTTTTTGTATTATTATGTTTTTTGGATTATTATTGCCAGAACTACTGGATTATATTTTATTTAATTATATTAATAAAAAAATCGTTTATGAAAATAGTATTTTAGTAAACAATATGATTAATAAGAACAAACTATTTATTTTAAATTATTATTTAATAGTTAAGCAATTTATAAAGATATGAAGGTATTTCATATCTTTTGTTGAATATTTAAACTATAGAATACTTAAATAAGGAGAAAAACAATGGAGGAACTTATAAATAAATATATTGAGAATTTAAATAATAGAAATTTTAGTAAAAATACTATGGATGCTTATATAAGAGATATAAGAAGATTTAGTGAGTTCATACAAAGTAGGGATGAGGATTTAATTTCTGTAGATGAAATTTCTATAATGGCTTATGTTCAAGAAATGAAGAAAAACAAAAGAGCTAATTCTTCTGTTGTTAGAAATATAGTGTCTATAAGGAATTTTTATAAATATTTAAAAAGAAAGGGATTAATAGAGGAAAATCCTATAGAGGATTATGAAATTCCTAAAATTACAAGAAACGTACCTAAGGTACTGGCAATAGATGAAGTAGATAAGTTACTCAATGCTCCAGATAAGCTTAGCGAAAAAGGGATTAGAGATAAAGCAATGCTAGAGGTGATGTACGCTACAGGAATAAAGGTTACAGAACTATTGAATATGACAATATTTGACATAGATTTGAAGTTAAGTTATATTAAATGTAAAGGTAGTAAAAATAAAGAAAGAATAATCCCAATAGGATCCTATGCTGTAAATTGTCTCAATGAATATTTAAAAATAAGAGACAATTTAAATTCAAATAATTTAGACTACTTGTTTTTAAATATGCAAAATAGTAAAATGACTAGGCAGGGATTTTGGAAAATAGTTAAAGAATGTGCAAAGATATCCGGGATTAAAAAAGATATTAATTCTTATACATTAAGACATTCTTTTGCCGTTCATCTATTACAAAATGGAGCTGATATAAAATCAGTTCAAGAACTATTAGGCCATAGCGATATGGCTACTACTCAAGTATATTCAACAATTTCTAAAAAAAATAAAATTGCTGAAGTATATAAGAATACTCATCCAAGAGCATGATTTTTATAGGAGGAAGAAAAAATGAATTTAGGAAGAATAAAAGAAAGCGTAGAGTTTGTTAAAAGCAAAATAAATATTACACCTAAAATTGGAGTAATATTAGGGTCCGGTTTAGGAGATTTAGCGGAAGAAATTGAAGGAAAAGTATGTGTAAAGTATGAAGATATTCCCAACATGCCTAAGTCCACAGTAGCTGGTCATGCAGGACAGTTTGTTTTTGGTAAGCTACAGGGAAAAGATGTTGTAATGATGCAAGGAAGAATTCACTTTTACGAAGGTCATCCTATGGAGGTTTTAGCTTTACCAATTCATATTATGAAATATATGGGCATAGAGACGTTGATTGTAACTAATGCAGCTGGCGGTGTAAATAAAGAATTTACTCCTGGAAATTTAATGATAATAGAGGATCATATTAATTTTGCATTCGGCAATCCTTTAATTGGCAGAAATGAGGAGGAAATTGGTCCTAGATTCCCAGATATGAGCAATTCCTATGATAAGGATTTAATAAAATTGGTAGAGAATATTGGTAGAGAATTAAATACAGAGCTTAAAAAAGGTGTTTATATGATGTTTACTGGTCCAACTTATGAAACACCGGCGGAAGTTAAAATGGCAAGAATACTAGGAGCAGATGCAGTAGGTATGTCTACAGTATCAGACGTTATTGCAGCAAGGCATTGTGGTCTTAAGGTACTTGGAATTTCTTGTATAACTAACATGGCGGCAGGAATATTAGATCAACCATTATGTCACTCTGAAGTAATAGAAACTTCAAACAGAGTAAAATCTACCTTCACATCATTAATAAAAGAAATTATAAAACAAATATAATGAAAGGATGATATAAATGGATTTGATAGAAAAAATAAATAAAGCTAAAGAATATATAGTAGAAATAGATAATTCTCCAATTAACGTGGGAATAATTTTAGGAACGGGTCTTGGAACTCTTGCAGATGAGATAGAAAATAAAAGGATTATAAAATATGAAGAAATACCTGGCTTCCCAGTATCAACGGTAGTTGGTCATGCGGGAGAGTTAATAATAGGGGAATTAATGGGCAAAAAGGTATTGGCTTTAAACGGAAGATTTCATTATTATGAAGGATATGATATGGAAACTGTAACTTTTCCAATAAGAGTAATGAAGGCATTAGGAATAGAGAATATGATAGTATCCAATGCAGCTGGAGGAATGAACCCTAGCTTTGAACCTGGAGATTTAATGATTATAGAAGACCACATAAATTTTATAGGCAATAACCCTCTAATAGGAAAAAACTATGATGAATTAGGACCAAGATTTCCTGATATGTCTAATCCATATTATAAAGAATATATAAAATTAGTTAAAGAGTGTGCTATGGATTTAAATATAAAAATTCAACAGGGAGTATATGTTGCTATATCTGGTCCAAATTATGAAACATCGGCTGAACTTAGAATGCTTAGGCTAATAGGTGGAGATGCAGTTGGAATGTCAACAGTACCGGAGGTTATAGTAGCTAATCATATGGGGATGAAGGTTTTAGGAGTATCTTGTATTACAGATATGGCCTTAGGAGATAGCTTAGAGCCTTTAGATCATTCAAAAGTTGTAGAAACAGCTAATAAAGCAAAGGGTAAATTTGTTACTTTAATAAAAGAATATATTAAAAGAATGTAACCGAAGAGGTGAATGTTATGAGAATGTATGACCTTATATTAAAAAAGAGAAATGGTGAAGAACTTACAACGGAAGAAATAAATTACTTTATTGATAGTTATACTAAAGGAAAGATACCAGATTATCAAGCTTCTGCACTGCTTATGGCTATTTATTTTCAAAAGATGAATAGAAGAGAAACGGCTGATTTAACTATGGCTATGGCTCATTCGGGAGATGTTTTAAATCTTTCTTCTATAGAAGGAATAAAGGTAGATAAACATAGTACTGGTGGTGTTGGGGATACTACTACTCTAGTTTTAGGACCCATGGTAGCAGCCTTAGGTATACCTGTGGCTAAAATGTCAGGAAGAGGGCTTGGCCATACGGGGGGAACTATTGATAAGCTAGAATCATTTGAAGGTTTCTCAGTGGAAATGTCTGAAGAAGAGTTTATAAGCAATGTAAACAAGATAAAGCTTGTGGTAGGTGGTCAAACGGGTAATTTAGCACCAGCAGATAAAAAATTATATGCTCTCAGAGATGTAACTGCAACCGTTGATAATATATCTTTAATTGCATCAAGTATAATGAGTAAGAAAATTGCAGCAGGTGCAGATTGCATTGTGCTAGATGTTAAAGTAGGGGAAGGAGCCTTTATGAAAAATAAAGAAGCTGCTTTTCAACTGGCAGAGGAAATGGTTTCTATAGGTAAAAGTGTAGGTAGAAATACCGTAGCTGTTATTTCTGATATGAATCAACCCTTAGGATATGCCATAGGAAATGCTCTTGAAGTAAAAGAAGCTATTGATACTTTAAAAGGAAAAGGTCCAAAGGATTTATATGAACTTTGTTTAACCTTAGGTTCTCACATGGTGGTTTTAGCAGGAAAAGCTGAGGATGAAGCTCATGGCAGAAGGCTCCTTATGGAAACAATAGAAAACGGTAAGGCTCTAGAGAAGCTGAAGGAGTTTGTAAGAGCACAAGGTGGAGAAGATACTTCAATAGAACATATTGAAAATTTACCTAGAGCTGAATACATAACTCCAGTTATTTCCGATAAAAACGGATATGTTGGTAAAATACATGCTGAAAGAATGGGAATAATAGCAGCTGAACTAGGTGCTGGAAGAGCTACTAAAGAAGATATAATTGACTTAGCTGTGGGTTTGGTTTTGGTTAAAAAGGTTGGAGATAAAATTTCAAAGGGAGATACATTAGCGTATGTTTATGCTAATGATAAAGAAAAAGGCGAGAAAGCAGTAAATAATATATTAAACAATTATGAAATTTCTGTAGAGAGAGCCGAAGACATTCCTCTTATATATGGAATAGTAAAGTAAATTATATTTTGTATCATAGGTTACGGATATTTGGTAAATAATATAATATACTTAGCTTAAGAAGAATATATGGAGGGTGATTTTATGAATAAAAATTTAATCAAAAATATAGAGTTTTCTAAAGCTTTTGATATGGAGTCTTTAGTTGAATATGGAGAAGGGAAAGTAATAAGCAGAACCCTATCTCAAGGAAAGGCTTCAAGCATTACAGTATTTGCCTTTGATAAAAATGAAGAAATTAGTTCACACGCTTCCGCAGGAGATGCAATGGTGCATGTATTAGATGGAGAAGCTGAAATAACTATTGGAGAAGAAAAGTTTAACGTGAAAAAAGGTGAAGTGATTGTAATGCCTTCGGGAATACCTCACTCTCTATTAGCTACTGAAAGATTTAAAATGCTATTAATTGTAGTATTTAAACAAGATTAAATATTTAAAGAATGAAAACCATCTTATTGAAAAATAAGATGGTTTTTTATTATTACTCTCTTTTAAGGGATAAATTCTAAAGGGCTGGGAAAAATATTTCTGAAAGGAGAGGAACATTTTATGAAATTGAATTTTAAAAAATTAATTAGTGTTTTATCAATTTTTACATTCCTTGCTGCTCAGAGCGTGTATTTACCACTAGAGGCAAAGGCTGAAGGAGAAGCAATAAAAGTAGAAGCCTCTTCTGCAATACTTATGGAACCAATCACAGGTAAAATAATATTTGAGAAAAATCCCCACGAAAAATTTGCTCCAGCTTCAGTAACAAAAATAATGACTATGTTAATTGCTATGGAAGCAGTGGATTCTGGCAAAATTAAACTAACTGATAAAATGACCGTTAGTGAAAATGCTAAGAATAAGGGGAAGAACGGTAATAGTTCAATGTTATTAGATACTGGTGAAATAAGAACTGTAGAGGAAATTTTAAAAGGTATAGCCATAGCTTCGGGTAATGATGCTGCTACCGCCATGGCAGAATATTTAGGAGGTAGTGAAGAGGGTTTCGTAAAGATGATGAACGATAGGGCTCAAGAATTGGGAATGAAGAATACTACTTTTAAGAATCCAAGTGGTTTATCTGCGCCAGGACACTTAACTACTGCCTATGATATTGCTCTTATGTCAATGGAACTTATAAAGCACCCTGCAGTTTTAAAATATACAGGAACTTATATGGAAACTATATCTGAAGGAAGAAAAAGTCCCATAGGATTAGTAAATCATAATAAGTTAGTTAGATTCTTTAAAGGTTGTGATGGATTAAAAACTGGATTTACAAATGAAGCTAAATACTGTATATCTGCTACTGCTGTGAGGGATGGAGTTAGAATGCTGTCTGTTATAATGGGTGCTCCAACATATAAAGTAAGAAATAGAGATGCAAGTATGCTTATGAATTATGGCTTTTCTAAATTTGAGAGTAAGAAAATTCTTACTAAAGATGAAGATATAGAGAAGGTACAACTAGGTAAAAATGAAAATAACTTCTTTATGGCAAAAGCAACAGAAGACTTTAATTATGTAGCTGAAAGAGGAAATAAGGATAAAATAACTAAAAAATTGGTGGTAAATTTAGAAAAGAAACATTATAATAAAGGTGAAGTAGTTGGAGTTTGCGAAATATACTCAAATGAAAATATAATTGCAAAAATTAACATTTATTGTGATAGAGATATTAAGAAATCAGGACTTTTAGATAATTTAAAATATAACTTTAGAAATCTTTTCAACAATGGAATATAAAGTAAAACTTTGTTCAGATGGAGTGAAAACTCCATCTGAACTTTATTGAAGGGAAGTTAAAATTGATAATAGAAAATTTGGATAATAATAAGTTGTTTATAGTGTATTTATTAATTAATATATTAAAAGAGAAGAATATAAGGGGTTATTTAGTGGGGGGAGCGGTCAGAGATTTAATTTTAGGAGAAAAGGTTAGAGATATTGACATTGGATTAGAAGAAGATCCTAAGATAATAATACCCTATATTGAAAATCATTTAATTTCTTTTACCTATCATGAAAAATTTAATACCTCTACTCTTCATTTTAAAAATGGAGAGAGTATTGATTTGATTAGATGTAGAAAGGAAAAATATTTAAATAATGGAGGATTACCAATTGTACAGCCCTCAAATATAAGGGATGATCTTTTCAGAAGAGATTTTACTATAAATGCTATGGCTATAGATTTATTAAATGGAGAAATAATTGATTATCATTTTGGTAAAGAGGACTTAGTAAATAAAAGACTAAAAAAGATACATGAGAATAGTTATTTAGAAGATCCTACAAGAATATTTAGGGCAGTTAAATATGCTATGAGATATGGTCTTGAAATTTCAGATGAGGATGAAATAATTCAATGTATCCAAAATGGTGCTATCGACACCTTAAGCGTAGATAGAATAGTAAAAGAAATTCTTATGATTTTAGAGGAAGATACATGGACTGAGGCCTTATGTTACTTAAATGAATTAAACATTTTTAAAGTTAACAAAGAAGTATTAGGAAAACCTAATACTTTAGAAAGTTATGATAATATCTTATTAAGAATTTTAAACCTTTTCTACTCGTTAGAAAGAGAAGAGGACAAGAGTATTCTAATAAATAATTCCATAATACCTAAGGAGATAAAAAAAGGAATGGGTAGATATTTATATGAAAAAGATATTGTAGAGAAATTACAGCTTCAAAATAATAATTATAATATATATAATATATTAGAGAAAAGTACATATATTGAAAGGGTAATTTTATTATGGAATAAGAAACTAAAATATAAAATAATTAATTTTGAAAAAAATTTAAATAACTCTAAGATATTAGACGAAAACTTTATTAAATCCATCAAGGGAAAAAGTGGTAGAGAAATTAATGAAATAGTTAAAAATATTAAGAAAGCAAGTCTATGTACAGGAATAAAAGGGGGGAATTTGAAATGGCTTTAAATTTAAAAATTGAAAATTTTGAAGGTCCTTTCGACTTACTGCTACATTTAATAAGAGAAAATAAACTTGACATTTATACTATAAAAATTTCAGAGATTACAAATCAATACATAGAATATATTAATTCTTTAAAGGAAATGGATTTAGAATTAACTTCTGAATTTATATTAATGGCAGCTACTTTAATTAATATTAAGTCTAAAGAACTGTTGCCTAAAATGCATGATGAAGAAGTTGCTGCAGCATTGGAAGAAAAATATACGGAACAAGACCTGTTAGAGAAGCTTATACAATATAAAAAATTCAAAGCTCTATCAGCATTTTTAAGAGAAAGAATGGCTTCTGAAGAAATAATATTTACTAAAAAGCCTGAAATTATAGAAGAAGGAGTAGTTGAAGATAATATATTTAAAAGTATTACTATGTTAGAACTTTATAATTTATTCAATGAACTTATGAGAACATATTCTAATAGAATCAACATAGATTTAATGCCAAAGGAAATACCCGTAGATAAATATAAAATAGAAGATAAGATGGTTTTTATAAAAGATTTTATTAGAAGAAATAAAAGAACAACCTTTTCAAATATTGCTAAGCAATGTGAACATAAAATGGAAATAGTGGTGTGCTTTTTAGCGTTATTGGAATTAATTAGATTAAAGATAGTAAATGTATTGCAAGACGGGAATTTTGTAGAAATAATTGTTCGTAGGAGTGATGAGGATGAGTAAAATAAGCTTGAATCAAATGGATTTGGAAGGAAAGTGCGTTAAAAATAATTATATTTCAGTTATAGAATCTCTATTATTTGCAAGTGGTGAGCCTTTGAAAATTAGAGAGATAAGTAACATTTTAGAGTGTAGCTTAAATTTTGCAAAAGAATTAATTCAAGATATGAAAGTGAATTATGAATCAGCGGATAGAGGGATAAGACTTTTAGAAATAGAAGATAGTGTTCAGCTCTGTACAAAAAAAGAAAATTTTTCTTTTTTGCAGAAATTATTAAAAACAAACACACGACAGTCCCTATCTCAGGCAGCATTAGAGACCTTGGCAATAATCGCGTATAGACAACCTATTACTAGAATAGATATCGATGAAATTAGAGGAGTTAAAAGTGATAGTGCTGTGCAAACCCTAGTTGAAAAAAATCTCATTAAAGATTGTGGAAGATTAGATGTTCCTGGTAGGCCGATATTATACAGTACTACAGAAGAATTTCTAAAAAACTTTGGACTAGAAAGTCTTGAGCAAATGCCTAACTTAGAAGAGGTATTAAATATGTATGAAGAAGAATAGAACTACTCAATTGAGCAGTTCTATTCTTCTTCATTAGAGCAATATGGGGAGTTCTTTTCTATCTTGCTTTCACAATCCTTACTCATGTATTCTTTAAACATGTCAATTACTTGAGGAACTGTGTCTATTATTCTATCATATGAGCTATGACTTTCTAAAGGAAGCAGTCTAACGGTATTGTTTTTCATTACTAGAAATGCTACAGGTTTAAGAGTTATTCCAGCGCCAGAACCTCCGCCAAAGGGATATTTTTGGTCGTCTTTTGTAAGGCATTGAGAAAATTCGCTTCCTCCTGAAGCAAAACCAAAGGAAACTCTTGATATTGGAACAATAAAGGAACCGTCCTTTGTTTCTACAGGATCACCGACTATTGTATTCACGTCTATCATGCCCTTTAAATTTTCCATAGTACTTTTCATTAGATTTTCAATTGGATGATTATCCATATACTACTCCTCCTTCAATATCTTTTGTTTTCTTATTATAGCTTTTTCTTAATATTACATATATAAAGATAATTTTTACTAAACTAACATAAATTATTCCATTTAGCTCTAAAATAAAAAGCATTTTATTATAATTAGGTGTTAACTGAAAATTCATGTCTTTTACTTTTAGTATTGAATAAAAAAACCATTCTATAAGACTATAAAAATTATAAATTAACCCAAACAATATTGCAGTTACAGCAGCATCATCTAATCCGTAATTCAAATTCACGTTTAGTTTAATAGACGGTTTTAGTTTGTTTTTTTTCAATATACACCATAGAGTTTTAATATCAGCAGAATAAATCTTCTTTTTCTTTTTCACCTTATTTAACTTTATACTATCTTTTTTTAACTTTTCAGAATTTATTTTTATATTTTTATTGTATATTTTGAGAGTTAATTTATTAACATCATAAAATAAATAAAATTTAATTGGAATTGGCATAATAAAAATAGTGGTGAAAATCATAATAATTATTAATATCTTAAACATATTTATTCCTCCGTTAGATGTTTATAATTATAACCACCTTGATTAAAACTATACAAATCATATGGAAGAATTTATATGAGTAATTTAATTAATATGTGAAAAAATAATAAGCAGAGGAAGAGGTGATAAAATGAAAAAGGGATTTAAAATATTAATTATTCCTTTATGTATGTTTTTTATATCCATATCTACAGCTTCCTATAAAGCCAATGCTAGTTTTACTACAAAGGCAAAGGAAAAAAATACGAAAATAAATTCCCTAGCTTATATAGCATTAGATGCAAAATCAAAAATTGTTTTAGTAGAAAAAAATTCTGAGATAATTGTCCCTATGGCAAGTACTACAAAAATTATCACTGCTCTAGTGGCTCTAGATTATGGAGACTTAGATAAAAAGGTGGAAATATCCTCTAGAGCGGCTGCCATAGGAGGTTCAACAGTAGGATATAGAAAGGGAGAAAAGGTAACTATAAGGGAACTTATATATGGATTAATGCTAAGATCAGGCAATGATGCGGCTATAGCTCTAGGAGAAGGTATAAGTGGAACTGTTGAAGAATTTGTAAAACTTATGAATGAGTATGCTACAAAAATAGGGTTAGTAGATACACATTTTCATTCTCCTCACGGATTAGATAATCCTGAACATTATTCAACTGCTTACGATTTAGCGGTTCTTACTGCTCAAAGTAAAAAACACCCTTTATTTGATAAAATAGTACGAGAGAAAGAAATTAATAGTGAAAAATATGGATTCACTAGAAGTTTCCATAATATCAATAAAATATTATGGCAAATTCCAGAGGCTAATGGAGTTAAAACTGGGTATACAGGAGGAGCAGGCAAATGTCTTGTAACATCTGTAACTTTGGATGGTAACGACATAGTTATAGTTGTATTAAATTCTCCTGAAAGATGGAGTGATACTAGTAAAATATTTAATTCAGTTAAGAAAGATTATGAATATAAAAAATTTTTTTCAAAGGGCGACAAGTTAGGTTATGCTCCAGAAGGAAAAAATAAAGTGAGCTTAATATGTGATCAAGATATAATATTACCTATTAGAAAAGACAAAAACTATACTTCAGTTATTAAGCCTCCAAAATATATTAAGCACGATATATATAAGGGAGATAATGTGGGAACTGTATTTATTTTTGAGGAAGATAAATTAGTATTTAAACAGCCATTAAAATCTGATAATTACTATAAAGTTGGGTTAATTGATAAGATTATGATATTAAATAAGAAATAATGTGAAGGCAGAGGTTTTAAGCTTCTGCTTTTTATTGTATAGTTAAAATGCATGGATAATTTGTGAAATTAGTTTGGAGTGATGATTTGTGGGAAATACTGAAGTTTTTAAGAATAAAAGTTTTACTCTTCTTTTTTTAGGTAAGATGGTTTCAGATTTAGGAGATCAAATATTTAATTTAGCAGTGGGATGGCATATTTTAAAAATAACAAATTCCGCCTTTCAAATGTCTATATACATATCTATAGGAACTATTATACATTTGTTATTAGGACCTTATGGAGGAGTAATTGCAGATAGAGTAGATAGAATTAAAATAATATATATGGCAGACATCATAAGAGGAATTACGTTACTTTCTTTAACTCTTATAATGTATATGGGAATTGAAAGCATAGGTGTTTATTATATTTCTTCGGCAGTTATTAGTATATGTGGAGCTTTTTTTTATCCCGCTTCCATGTCTATAATACCAGATGTGGTTGAAGAAGAAGAACTTACCAATGCAAATTCTCTAATTTCTATGATACAAAGCTTTTCAAGTAGTGTGGGACTTTTAATGGGAGGGTTACTTTATGGAGTGGTTGGGATTAGAGGAGTATTTATAATTAACGCATTAACTTATTTAATCTCTGGGATATGGGAAATGTTTATTAAAACAAGAAAATGTACAATTTTAAATGAAAATCATCTAAAAAACAGTGTATTTAAAGATTTACAAGAGGCATTTGTAATAATAAAGAAAGAAAAATCCTTATACTTAATATTGACTTTTTCTATAGTACTTAATTTTTTTATTACTCCTTTGATAGTAATTTTTATACCATATATGTTAAATCAACATTTAAAAACAGAACCTATAGCTCTATCCTTTGTTCAAGGAGCAGGGAGTGCAGGTTACATATTAGGAGCCATGATGTTGCCAAGCTTATCGAAAATAAGTAAATCAAATAAAAGAATAGTCACAGGAACTATATTGTATAGTGCTACAACACTTATGATATCCATTTTACTTATATTGAATTTTAAGGGTTTAGTTAATGTAAAATATCTAATAATATATACAATAGTTTCAATGGGAGCAATGGGTATTTTTAATGCTATAATTAACATAACTATTAATATATTAATGCAAAAGATTGTATTAAAAAAATATTTAGGTAGAGTTAATGCTCTGTCTAGCACTATGGTTATGGCAGTTACTCCAATATCTATGGTACTAGGAGGGAGATTAGTAGATAAGTTTTCGTTGATAAATTTAATGTTTATTACAGCTTTAAGTCTTATTTTTATTTCATTGATTTTTAGTTTTAAGAAAGAAATTATAAATATACAATAATAGGAGGAAGTATGAAGCTACAAAGCAAAATAACTACATATATAACAGTGATACTAAGTATTGTTATAACGCTTACGGGATATTTATCTTTTACAGAAATGAGAAGGCTCATTAAAGAAGAACGCTCAAAAGAAGTGCTAAAGCTTGCTAAAACAGTTTCTACTATAGATTTAATAAAAAATGATTTAAGAGACAAAGATACTCGAGGCTCAATTCAATTTTATGTAGAAAGATTAAGACTACAAACAAATGTGCAGTTCATTGTTGTTATTGATATGGATAGAGTGAGATATTCTCACCCCTATGAAGAAAATATTGGTAAGCCTTTTGTAGGAGGAGATGAAGAATTGGTGCTATCTACCGGAGAAAGTTATGTATCCGAAGCGGTAGGAACCTTAGGACCTTCATTAAGGGGATTTGCTCCAGTATATAAAGATGGAGTTCAAGTTGGAGCTGTGGTAGTAGGTATATTGATTGGAAATGTTAACAAAGAAATATATCAAAAGTTTTCTAAATTCATACCATTTTTGATTCTAAGTTTAACTATTGGAATATTAGGAGCTTCGCTTCTAGCCTATAGTATAAAGGAAAGCATATATGGGTTAGAACCTGAGGAAATAGCACTATTGTTAAGTCAAAAGGAAGCCATTATTGAAAGCATTCGGGAAGGAATTGTGGCAGTAGATACTAAGGGAAATATAATAAATTATAATAATGTGGCATCGCAATTATTGTCTCTAAACAATAAAGATTTAGGGAAAAATATCATAAACTATATAAAGGATTATTCCATTTTAGAGGTTTTAGAAAAAAGAACCTCTATAAAAAATATTGAAAATAGAATAAATAATAATAGAAATATTATTTGTAATTATAATATTCTTATGGATTATGATAAAAATCCCTTAGGAGTGGTTATAAATTTTAGAGATTTTACAGAAATGAAAGAACTAGCAGAAGAATTGACTGGAATTAAAAAAATATTATGGTCTTTAAGAGCACAAAATCATGAATTTATGAATAAGCTTCATACTATATCAGGGTTAATTCAATTAGAAGAATATGATAAAGCAATAGAATATATATCAAAAGTGGGTAATAAGAGAAGAGAAATTAGTGATATATTAAATAAAGATATAAATAATTTGCCATTACAAGGACTACTTTTATCAAAATATAATAAAGCTGAAGAAGAAAAGGTAGAATTTTTAATATGTGATAAGGCAAAGTTAGATTTTTTACCTGAAGAATTAAATTCCGATGATCTATCTTCAATAGTAGGAAATTTAGTTGATAATGCTATAGAGGCCGTAAAGACAGATGGTAGTGGTATAGTTAAGTTTAATATTTATAATGATGAAAGTTTTTTAAATATAATAGTTGAAGATAATGGTCACGGAATAGAGGAAAGTATAAAGCATAAGATATTTGAAAGAGGAGTTTCTACTAAGGAAGGGCAAAGGGGTTATGGAATGCACATAGTAAAAAATATTGTAGACAAGGCTAAAGGCACCATAGAATATCAAGTTAATGATGGAACAGGAGTTATTGTTAAAATACCTATGAAAGGAAAGATAAGTAAATGATAAAAGTTATGATTATAGAAGATGATCCCATGGTTAGAGACATTAATGGGAAGTTTTTAAACAAGATTGAAGGTTTTGAGTTATCTTCTTCTGTAGGAAGTTTAAAAGAAGCCCATGAATACTTAAAGCAGGATAAACCAGACTTAATTTTATTGGATATTTACATTCCAAGAGAAAATGGTTTAGATTTTTTAAAGTTTTTAAGAAAAAATGAAATTTACTGTGACGTTATTTTAATAACTGCAGATAAAAGTAAAAACTCAGTAAAGGAGGCCTTTATGTATGGAGCTGTTGATTATTTAATAAAGCCCTTTACTTTTGAAAGATTTGAAGAAGCCATTAAGACTTATAAAGAAAGATTTATAAAACTAAAAAGCTATGAGTCTATAGAACAAAATATTATTGATGAAATGATTAACAATATGTCTCATGAAGAAGAAGAAAAAGAGGGATTGACCTCCACGGAAGATTTAGATAAGGGGTTGAACAAGTTTACTTATTTTAAAATATGGGATTTTCTTATATCTCTTAAAGAAGAGTATTTTACTGCAGAGGAAGTTGCTGAAAGGCTTGGTATGGCAAGGATTACTGTGAGAAGATATTTAGAGCATATGTCCAAGGAAGGTAAACTTGTTATTAAATTAGAATATGGTAGGGTTGGAAGACCAAAGCATATGTACAAGATAAATTTGTAAATTTCCGAACAAAATGACCAAAAATAAAAATATGAATCAAATATTGAAATGTTATAAAATTAACAATATAATAAGGTCAAAGTAGATTGGAAAGGGGTATAATTTATGAAGATAAAAAAATTAATGTCAGTAGTTAATGCAGCAATAATAACAACAACGGTACTAGCAGGTTGTGGCAATAGTAAACCAGCTGTATCAAATTCCGTTAAAACAGATATAGTGGTTATAGGAGCAGGAGGAGCTGGACTAGCTGCAGCTGTAGAGGCTAAAAATGTGGGAGCCAATGTAATAGTTCTAGAAAAAATGCCTATGGTTGGAGGGAATACTCTTAGAGCCACTGGTGGAATAAATGCAGCAGGAACCAAATTTCAAAAAGCAAATAAAATTAACGATACAGTAGAAAAGTTCTATAATGACACCATGAAGGGTGGATATAATAAAGGGGAACCTGAATTAGTTAAATTACTAGCTGAAAAGTCAGCTGAAGCAGTAGAGTGGCTAGCAGATTTAGGAGCGGATTTGACAGATGTTGGAAGACTAGGAGGAGCAAGTGAAAATAGAGCTCATAGACCAACGGGCGGTGCAGATGTAGGTTCTGAAATCGTTAAAACTTTGAAAAAAGCAGCTGAAGAAAAGAAAATAGATGTAAGAACAATGAATACAGCATTAGAAATACTAAAAGATGATAAAGGAAATGTTAAAGGTGTAAAAGCTTTAGATAAAGAAGGAAAAGAATACACTATAGATACTAAAGCAGTTGTATTAACTACTGGTGGATTTGGCGGTAGTGAAGAAATGTTTGTTAAATACAATGAAAATCTAAAGGGATTTGGAACAACAAATCATGCAGGAGCAAATGGAGACGGAATAATAATGGCTGAAAAACTAGGAGCAGAGTTAATTCAGATGGAAGAAATTCAAACTCATCCAACAGCAGTTCCAAGTAATGGATTTATGATCACTGAAGCTGTTAGAGGAAATGGTGCTATACTTATAAATCGTGAAGGAAAAAGATTTACTAATGAAATAGGCACAAGAGACGTAGTTTCAAAAGCAGTTTTAGCACAAAAGGAAAATACAGCATATTTATTGTTTGATGATAATGTAAGAAAGAGTTTAAAAGCCATTGAAAAGTATATCGATATGGAATTAGCAGTTGTTGGAGATTCAGTAGAAGATTTAGCTAAGAAGCTAAGCGTTGACCCAGCAGCATTAAAGAAAACTGTTGATAATTACAACGGATATGTAAAGAGTAAGAAGGATGCTGAGTTTGGAAGAGCAGATATGCCACGTGAATTTGGAAACGGAAAATATTATGCAATAGAAATTAAGCCAGCGGTTCATCATACTATGGGTGGTATAAAAATTAATACTTATACTGAAGTTTTAAACAAATCAGGACAAGCTATAAAAGGACTATATGCAGCAGGAGAAGTAACTGGAGGAATCCACGGTGGAAATAGATTAGGTGGAAATGCTTTAGCAGACTTAATTGTATTTGGAAGAATAGCAGGAAAAAATGCAGCAGGATTTGTAAAATAATTTAGAGAATACGGAGGAGTATATAATGAAAAATAAATTTTTAGCAGGCATAGTTACAACAGTTATGGTATTAACATTAACTGCTTGTGGAGGAAGTAAATCAGCTTTTAAAGATGGTGAATATAAATCAACAACTAAAGGACATAATGGTGATTTAACTGTAACAGTACAGGTAACTGACGGAAAAATAAAAGATATTCAAGTTGGTGACCATAAAGAAACCGATGGAATATTTGATGGAGTTAAAGATAACTTGATACCAGAGATAATCAAAAAGCAGTCAACAGAAGGTATTGATACAATTACAGGTGCCACAGTTTCTAGTAAAGCAGTTTTAACAGCTGTAAATGATGCATTATCACAAGCTAAATAAGTAATTTATTATTTAAAGGAATCAGTAGACTCTGATTCCTTTTTATTTTATAAAAGTTTGGTATAATATATATATGATTAAACTTATAGATAGGGGAGAGTTAAATGGAAGAGCAAAAGGATGTTACAATGAAAGAGTTTATAGAAAGCATTGAAAAATCAATGAGAAAAATTAATAAAGGTGATGTTGTTAAAGGTACAGTAATATCATTAAATGATGAAGAAGTATTGGTGAATATAGGATATATGTCAGATGGTGTAGTTCCTAAAAATGAATTGACCTTTGAAGGGGAAGTTAATCCTCATGACATATTAAAGGCTGGTGAAGAAATTTTTGTATATATACTAGAAATTAATGATGGTGAAGGGAATGTATTACTTTCCAAGAAAAGAGCAGATGTAGTTAAGAATTGGGATGATTTAGAAGAAGCTTTTGAAAAAAAATCTGTTTTAACTGTAAAGGTTAAGGAAGGCGTAAAAGGAGGAGTAATAGCTTTTATAAAAGGAATAAGAGCGTTTATACCAGCATCTCAAATTTCTACACAATATATAGATAATTTAAATAATTTTGTAGGGGAAGAACTTAAAGCAAGAATCATAGAATTTGATAAAGATAAAGAAAAGCTAGTGTTATCCTCAAAGGAAATTCAATTAGAAGAAAAAGAGAAAAGCAAAGAAAAGACATGGAATAGTATTAAAGTGGGTGAAAAGGTAAGTGGAAAAGTAACTAAACTAATGAAGTATGGTGCTTTTGTAGATTTAGGGGGAGTAGAAGGATTAATTCATATAAATGATCTGTCATGGAAAAAGGTAAACAAACCAGAAGAAATTCTTTCTGCTGGAGATGAGGTTGAAGTATTTATAACTGATTTAGATAGAAGTAAGAATAGAATTTCTCTAGCGCTTAAGGATGTAAAAGATGATCCTTGGAAAAATGTAAAGTATAAAACAGGAGAAATTCTAGAAGGAAAAGTAGTTAGGCTCTTGGAATTCGGTGCCATTGTAGAGCTAGAAGATGGAATAGAGGGTCTTGTACATATAAGTGAAATATCTGATGATAGAATATTAAAGGTAGATGATGTTCTTAAATTAGGGGATAAAGTTAAAGTGAAAGTAATTGACATAAATAATGAAGGAAAGAAAATTTCATTAAGCATTAAAAACGCAAGCAATCCCTATGAAGAAGAATTGAAAAAATTCAACGATACAGAGGAAGGATTTACTATAGGAGAGCTGTTTAAAGATTTGTTTAAATAATAATTATATAGATAAAGTCAAAAAGGAGTTTAAAGCTCCTTTTTTTATATTTACAAAAGAACATATGTTCTGTATAATTGTAATTGGGGTGATATTTATGGAATTAAAGGAAAAGCTAAGAATACTTTCAGATGCTGCAAAATATGATGTGTCCTGCTCCTCTAGCGGAAGCAATAGAAAAAATAAAAATAATGGATTAGGTAATGCTAGTCCGTCAGGGATATGCCATAGTTTTACTGAGGATGGTAGGTGTATATCTTTATTAAAGATTTTGCTAACTAATTATTGCTCTTATGACTGCGCTTATTGCGTAAATAGAATTTCAAATGATGTAGAAAGAGGTATTTTTACCCCAGAAGAAATTGCAGATATAACTATTAATTTTTATAAAAGAAATTATATTGAGGGTTTATTCTTAAGCTCTGCTGTATATAAAAATGCAAATTATACTATGGAACTATTAACAAAGGTGGCTCTATTACTTAGGAATGTTCATAAATTTAATGGTTATATTCATATGAAAGCCATACCTGGGTCGGATCCACTATTAATTAAAAGATTAGGAGAATTAGTGGATAGGCTTAGCGTTAATATTGAATTGCCAAGCAATAATAGCTTAAAACTCTTAGCACCTCAAAAGGAAATAAGTAGTATAATAACTCCTATGAAATTTATAAAAAATCAGATTGATAACAATAAAGAGGAAAAGATTAAATATAAAAACTCACCTAACTTTGTTCCAGGAGGTCAAAGCACTCAGCTTATTGTAGGGGCAACAAAAGAAAACGATAGAGAAATTTTAAATCTTTCCCAAAATCTATATAATAGTTTTGGATTAAAAAGAGTATATTATTCTGCATATGTCCCTGTATCCATGGATAAGAGGTTAATTGATATAAAAAATCCTCCATTATTAAGAGAACATAGACTTTATCAAGCGGATTGGCTAATAAGGTTTTACGGATTTTCTTCTCATGAAATTCTAGATGGAAAAGAGAGCAATTTAAGCTTAGACTTTGATCCTAAGACTCAATGGGCATTAAATCATTTAGAGTATTTTCCAATAGAAGTTAATAAGGCTTCTCCAGAACAACTGTTAAGAATACCAGGAGTTGGGGTTAGGTCTGTAAATAAAATTATTAAAATTAGAAAGGTACATACCATTGCTTTTGAAGATTTAAAAAGTATTGGGGTAGTATTGAAAAGAGCTAAATATTTCGTAACTTGCAAGGGTAAATATTATGGGGACATAAAATTTCAGGAGGAGAGTATTAAATTCAAAATATTGAATGGTGATAGTAAAGATAACTATCAGCAAATATCCTTGTTTGACTTAGAAAGAAACAGTAGATTGTTAGGTGATATATAATGACAGTATATGTGTATGATGGAAGTTTTGAAGGACTTTTAACGGTTATTTATGAAGTATACTATAACAAAGATAAACCAGAGGTTGTCTTTAAGAAAGAAGAGTATGTACATAATTTTTTACATAATGTAATAGAAATATCTTCAGATGAAAACAAGTGGAAAAAGGTATATGAAGCTATCAAAATAAAGATATCTGGAGCAGTTTTAAGGAACATATATTTATTACATCTTTCTGAATTAAAAAATATAGAAAGGCTAATCATTGAATATACTAAATTAGCCTTTAAAATTGGAAAAGATGTAGATTTACATATGTATAATGCCATGATTTTTGAAGTTCATAAAGTAATTAAAAAAGTGGAATATGAAAAGCATAGAGTGGTAGGCTTTGTAAGATTTGCGTCTATTGGGGAAAGTTTATTTTATAGTAAGATAGAGCCAGACCACAATATATTAGAACTTATAATGCCGCACTTTTCTCAAAGATTTAAAGAGGAAAACTTTATAATTCATGATATAAAAAGAAAAATAGGAGGAATATATTCTAAGGAAAAGGGAAAATGGCATATACACACACTATATCTAGAAGATATTCCTCAAATAAACAATGATGAATTATATAACAAGTTATGGAAAGAGTATTTTACTAGTG
Organism: Clostridium malenominatum; assembly: GCF_039521365.1. NCBI lineage: Bacteria > Bacillati > Bacillota > Clostridia > Eubacteriales > Clostridiaceae > Clostridium > Clostridium malenominatum. The sequence continues at coordinate 1,621,884 of NZ_BAAACF010000001.1, read as the reverse complement.
TTTCAATTAAAGAGAGAAAAAACCATAGGCTTCAAAAGAGAATGATGCCTAAAAGATATTGGAAGCATATGAGTGAATTCAATTCTTAAATAAACTAAATCAAGAACATTGCTAGGATTGTTGTTATAACTAAACCTATAGCTACAGGTTTGAAGTTACGTCTAGCTAGCTCAAAAGGGTCTACCTTACAAATAGCAGCAACAGGGATTAATGCCCAAGGGATAATGGTCCCACCTCCAACCCAAATTCCAGCTAGTTGACCTAGAGCTGTTAAGGTTGCAGTTCCTCTTCCTAGTGCAATACCAAATATTTTGGCTACAGAACCTGCTAGGGATATACCGGAGAACCCCGAACCATCTAGTCCTGTTATTATGCCAACGGTAGTAAGAGTTGTTGCGCCGATGGGAGCATTTAGAGGAACTGCGTTTGCTATAAATACTCCTAGGTCATTTACAAGGCCTGAAGAACCTTTAGGTAACACTTCACCAAAAACACTTAAAAATCCTGAATCACCTAAAAAGAAAAATGCAGCTATAGGAATAACAGGACCAAATACTTTAAAACCAAAAGTAAATCCTTCTACTATATAAGAAATAACAAGGGAAGAGGCTTCCTTTTTCTTTATAAATACTGTTATTAAAATTAATATTATTAAAGCTGTTCCGCCTATTAAAGCAGTTGCATCTCCACCTTGAAGATTCAATTTATACATTAATACTATGTCAATAGCAAACGTAAGTGTAATGATAATAGCAAAAATCTTCTTGAGACTAGGACTTATTAAAGATTGAAACTCTCTATCAGTATCATTTATATCATATTCGCTACTATCTAATTTCAATAGCCCGGTTTTCATATCTTTTTTTATCATATAAAATGCAACTACAGTGGTTACAATACCCATTATAAGAACTAGAGGTACAGAAGCGGAAACCACTTCTCCTACAGGAATACCTGCTCCGTCTGATGTAAGATTAGGAGCCCCTTGAATTACAAAGTCGCCAGATAAAGCTATACCATGGCCAAATAAATTCATTGCAACGGCAGCGCCTAAAGCGGGTAATCCTGCTTTTACTGCGGCTGGAACCAGTATAGCACCTATAAGAGCAACAGCAGGTGAAGGCCAAAAGAACAAAGAAATTACCATCATAAATATACCGATAATCCAATAGGCTAGAGTAGGAGTTTTCATTAGTTTAGTAAAAGGCTTAACCATAGTTTCGTTAATTCCAGTTTTCTGCAAAACAACGCCCATGGCGGTAATTAAAGAAATTATCAAAATAGTTCCTATAAGCTCATTTATTGCTAAGGCAAAACTACTAAATATACCAGTGATTGCACTGGAAATAGAGCCTGTGGCAAAAATACCCAACGTAAAAATACCAAGAACACATACTATAGTAATATCTTTTTTAAAAGTCATAAACAGAAAGATAACTATAATAAACAACAAATAAATGTAGTGTAAGGAATTTAAACTAACAGCCATATATAAGCCTCCTATAATATTATATCTGATATTAAAAAATATGAAGTTTCCTTACAATGTGTTACAATTATATTTATAATATGGAATTTAAGTTATAAAGTTAATTTTTAGGGATATTATGGAGGATGTTTTATGGAAAAGATATTTTATACTTTATTAATAGCGTTTATTGGAGGAATTATTGGTATAAAAGCTAAAATTCCAGCAGGTGCCCTAGTGGGGGCTATGATTTCTGTAGCTATATATAACATTTACACTGGAAAGGGTGAGATACCATACAATTTTAAATTATTAAGTCAAATTGTAGTAGGGGGAATGATTGGCTTAAACTTTACTATAGACAGTGTGCAGCAGATAAAAAAGATAATACTTCCTTCTGTTATATTAGTTGTAGGATTAACGGTATTTAGTCTTTCATTAGGTTTTATAATACATAAGATAAGTGGAATTGATTTAATAACAGCACTATTTAGTAGTGCTCCTGGTGGGATAACAGATATGACATTAATATCAGAAGCATATGGAGCAGATATAACTAAGGTGGCTTTGCTTCACTTAATGAGATTAGTAACAGTGATTACTATTATGCCCTTAGCTATAAAAGTTTTTACAAATATTATTTATAAAAAATAAAGTGGCTTAGAATTAAGCCACTTTGCTTTTTATACACTAACCGAAACGGTTTTATCTTCGTAAACTCTGTCAACTATCATGGCAACAGCTTGGTCACCTGTTACGTTACAAGCAGTACCAAAGCTATCTTGTGCTATATAAAGTGCTATCATTAAAGATAACATGGTCTGGTTAAAACCAAGCATAGACTCAAGAAGTCCTAAGGAAGCCATAACTGCTCCACCAGGTACTCCAGGTGCTGCAACTATGGATATTCCAAGCATAGCTATAAATCCAAAGAAACCATTAAATTGAATTGGCATTCCATTTAACATCATAACAGCCATAGCACAGGTTGTTAAGGTTATTGTACTACCTGACATGTGAGTAGTTGCACATAAAGGAATAACAAACTCTCTTACACCTTTGGAAATTCCCATTTTTTCAGAACACTGTACGTTAACAGGAATTGTTGCTGCAGAAGATTGAGTGCCTAATGCAGTAAGGTAGCCAGGAACTTGGAATTTTAGACATTCAAATAAGTTCTTCTTGCCAATTGCTGCACCTATAACAAATTGGAATACTATTATAGTAATGTGAGCTATTATTACCATAAGGAATACTTTTCCAAACACTGAGAACACCGAAACAACTTGTCCGGACTTTGTCATATTTGCAAATATACCCAAGATGTGTAGTGGAAGTAATGGAATAACAATATTTTCAATTACTTTTGTTATAATTTTTTGGAAGTCTAGAGCTAATTTTTTTAGATCTTCACTCTTAATAGCAGCAATACCAAGCCCTAGGATAAATGCTAATATCAATGCAGTAGTTACCCCCATAACAGGTGGCATTGGCATAGAAAAGTAAGGTTTAAGTTCAGCGCCAGCCTCTCCTATGGTTTTTGCAGCTTCGGCACTTATAAACTTTGGCAAAAATGATTTACCAAGGGTATAAGCAAATAAACCAGAAATTAATGTGAAACCATAAGATAGTCCTACAGTTATAGCTAATAGTTTTCCTGCGCCGGTGCCTAGCTCTGCAATACCGGCGGTAACGAATCCAAGTATTAACAGTGGAACTATGAAACCAAGAAAGCTACCAAAACCTGAGCTAAATGTAACAAAGATACGAATAATTGCTTCTGGTAGAAATTTACCGATAATTACACCAAGTAAGATACCGATAATGATCTTTGGAATCAATCCTAATTTTAATTGTTTACTCATATTCTTTCCCCCAATTAAATTTTTTGAATTGACAAAGTATTTTGCCAATGAAGAAAGTATATCATAATTATAACTTGTCCGCAATATGCGAAATCAAGGTATTAGAGCAATTTAGCTTCATAAAATAATGTATGTATTTTTTTTGAATATAGCTAAAATGAATAAAAAAACTATATAAAATAATGGGATTTATAGTAGACAAAGTTTGTTTTATTACATAGTTATATTTTAAATTTTGTAGATATAATAGAGAAGCTGTAATAAATTGTTTTTGTTGAAATTTTAAAAGTAAACTCTATGCGGACATTATATTAAAATGTGAATTTACATAATGATTGGTAAATAATTAATGATATTTTTCAGTAACAAAATACTAATTATGAAATAAATTGTTATTGTAGGTAAAACAATTATTAGGGGGGGTAAGATGAACTATGAAGTAAGAGATTGTATGGACGCAGGAAGTGAATTTTGTCCATGCCATCTTGCAGAAAGTGGAGAATGCTTATTATGTTCCCAATTAAGAGGCGAAAATTTTTGTGATTGCATTAATTGGAAAGGAGTATGCATATATCAAGAATTTATATGGAATGGAACAAAGCCTAAGGATGGAAGATGTGAAATAGAGAGTGTGCTGTTAAATAAAGAGTATGTTTATGAAGATTTGGTGTTATATACAATATCAGTACCTCATAAGCTTGCCAAAGAATTAAATAGGCCAGGAAGTTTTGTGTTTTTAAGAAAGCCAGAAAGTGAATATTTCTTTTCAACACCTATTTCCGTCATGGAAGTAAATGTAGAGGAAAATAGAATTGTACTAGCAATTGAGATAAAAGGAGTAAAGACAAAAAATCTTGATGGCATTAAAGTTGGAGAAGATATAATGCTTAAAGGGCCCTATTGGAATGGTATTTTAGGAATGAAAAATCTAGAAAAAACTAAAGATGGAGTTGCTGTTGTAATTTCTAGGGGTATTGGTCAAGCGCCAATAGTTCCAGTCTTAAAAAAGCTCTATTCAAATGGAAATAAAATATATGTTATTGTTGATAAAGCTCCCTACGAAGATATGTTCATTAAAAAATATGTAGATAAATACAACTGCGAATATATAGAAACCAAGGTTATAGATGATAAGGGAGAAATCCCACCAGAACTTAAAAATATATTAATATCTATTTTAAAAAATGAAAAGGTTAATGTGATACACACATCAGCTGCCGACATTGTTAATTATAATATAATGAAGTTGGTAGGCGAAAGCGTTGAATTTTCTTGTTGTAATAATGGTAAAATGTGCTGCGGCGAAGGAGTATGTGGAAGTTGCAGTGTAAAAAATAAGTACTTTACTATTGAAAGATCTTGCAAGCTTCAAATAGATCCAAGAAATATTTTGGAGGGTAGAAAATTACTATGAAGGTTATAATTATAGGTGGAGGATGGGCAGGTTGTGCAGCTGCCATAAGTGCAAAAAAAGCAGGAGCAAAGGTGCTTTTATATGAAAAAACAGACATGCTAATTGGATTAGGTAATGTTGGTGGAATAATGAGAAATAACGGAAGATACACTGCTTCTGAAGAATTGATTAACTTAGGAGCAGGTGACTTAATAAATATTACAGATAAAAATACTAGACATAAAAATATTGAGTTTCCAGGACATGGTCATGCATGGTTGTACGACGTAAATAAGATAGAGCCAGAAGTTAGAAATCATTTAATTAATCTAGGTATAGAATTGAACTTTACAAGTAGAGTGGTAGATGTTGAAAAGATTGGGAATAAGATAATAGGAGTTTATTTATCCGATGGAACCTATGTAAAAGGCGATGTGTTTATAGAAGCTACGGGATCTACAGGACCTATGGGGAATTGTTTGAGATATGGAAATGGTTGCTCTATGTGTGTACTAAGATGCCCAGCTTTTGGACCAAGAGTAAGTATAAGTGCTAGAGCTGGAGCAGAAGATTTACAAGGTGAAAGGGAAGAAGATGTATATGGAGCATTTAGTGGTTCTTGTAAGCTTTGTAAAGATAGTATAGCAGAAGATTTACTAAAAGAAATTGAAGAAAAAGGCGGTGTGGTATTAAAGGTACCACCAGAAGATATAAACATAGATAAATTAAAATTAAAAGTGTGCCAACAGTATGCTTTAAGAGAGTTTGCAGAAAACATTGTGCTCCTAGATACGGGTCACATTAAACTAATGACTCCATTTTACCCACTAGATAAACTTAGAAAAATTATGGGACTAGAAAAAGCAAAATATATAGATCCTTATGCAGGAGGAAAAGGAAACTCAATAAGATATCTTTCTGTAGCCCAAAGAACTGACGATATGAGAGTAAAAGGCTTAGATAATTTACTTTGTGCAGGAGAGAAGTCAGGATTATTCGTAGGCCACACTGAAGCAATGTGTACAGGGTCTTTAGCAGGGCATAATGCAGTTAGACACTTGCTAGGTATGCCACTTCTTATCCTACCTAAGGCTACTGCTATAGGAGATTTAATTTCCTACGCTAATTTCCAAATGGAAACAAAGGAAGGCAGAAGGAAGAGATATACTTTCGCAGGAGCTGAATATTTTAATAGGATGAAGGATTTAGAGTTGTATTCTACCAATAATGAACAAATTAAAAATAGAATAGAAAAATTAAATCTTGCTAATATTATGGCAGAGAGATTAGTTTAAAGATGAAAGAAAGGAAAATAGATATAATTGTTAAGAGTGTGAAAGTTATTCTGTAAATAGCTTTCTATGATAATTATTTTAAGGCATGGAGATCAAGAGATGCCCCATGCCCTAATTTGTATATAATGAATAATTAATTACATGTGAAGAGCACCCTAAGAAAAGGGTGCATTAGTGGCTAAATATAAAGCCTTAGTAGTATAGAATACCATTCTTACGTCTGCTGAGAACTTAAATCTGGAATAGAAAGTGTGAAATTTATACTAAGTAATTAGATTATAAATTAATAAAAAATAAACCCTGGAGATTTACTCCAGGGTTTTCTATGTGTATTTATTGCCTTTATTGAAAAGCTTCAAAGGCTTTCTGTATATTACCTGTCATAGCATCAAATAAATTATCAGTTGGCTCAATTAACCAACCTTCTTTTTCTTTAACTAATTTAATTTCTATTTCGGTAACAGTTTTAGGTGCAGTAGGCGAATTTATGGCATTTAAATAGTATTGCATGATTGCTTCATCTTGCTTATCTTCATTTATAGGTTGTCCGGAAAATGCTTGAGCCATTAAAGTAGGCAACAACTCCGTAAACATTTTTGTAGTTATATTTGGCAAATCTACAGATGTAATTTTAGCTTTTACTGTAGCAGTACTACCATCTTTAGTAGTATTATCTATTTGATATTCAATCTTAGAAAAAATGGATTTAATGAGTTTTTCCTGATCTTCATCATCATATTTTAGATTAATTTTATTTCCATCATTTTTTAAATAGGTTACAGCTTTATCAAAATCTAGTTGTGCTATTGCAGTCATAAAGTTAGTAACTGTGTCCTCAGGTTTTGCGGCACAACCAGTTAAAAAAAATACAGATAAGGATAAAGTTAATAATAACATGAAAGATTTTATTAATTTCTTCATACTAATTCCCCCTTGATAACATGTATAACTATATATTATCAGCATTAGAAAGATTATACAAGTAAGGATTATATTTGATATAGAATAATAAACCCTGGGGATTTACTCTAGGATTATTAGCTATATAATTTAATAGGTGTAATTCTAGCTGGGCAGGTTGCGCAACAGCCATAAGTGTAAAAAAACAGGAACAAGGGTACTTTTATATGAAATACATAATAGCTGGATTAACAGGTGGAATAGCCGCTGTATTATTAAGGTATGTTAAAATTAAAAGATAATAGATATATTAATATAAAAGAAAAGTAAAGCTTAAGCTATGGGTTAGGTTAACGATTAACTTGTGGCTATTTCTATTTTAGTCATATATTTCCACTAATATTGTCGAAAAGCTTGTCTCATTTGTAGAAAAGATTTACAATTGGGAAAGAAAGCACTTAAAAGGGCTAGCTAGAAGTATTTTCTAAGAATAAAGTATATTTAATGAAGTATACAAATATAGGGGTGGAAAATGGAAAAGCAAAGGAAAACAGAGGTATATAAAATTTTAATTCTAAAGAAGCAGTTAGAACGTGATAGCTCGGAGTATGTTTTACAGGAACTAAAAGAAGAAATAATACTTAAAGAATTTTTAGATTATTTTTTTATATTTAACAAATATGATGAAAAAAAAGGGAATAAATATACTATAAATAGTAAAGATATCTGTTATTATATTGATAGAGTTGATGAATGTAAATGTATTAAAAAGGTTAGATTAAAATATATAAAATTTAATAAGAGAACTAATATCGTAGATATTCAAACATTAAAACCTAATTATAAAAAAAACAAAAATGAAGGAGATGAAGAAAAACAACATTATTTAGTAAAAATATTCGAAGATAAGAATAGAGCAGTATTAATATGGGAAAAGATAGTTGGTGCTGTTACTACAGGAATATTGGAGAAAGATATAAATAGAAGTTACAGGAAGTGGGTTAAGGAACATAAAAAAGACAAAAAGGATTTACTGTTACAGTATGATTTAAATATTGAAGTAGTCCCATCTCCTAAATTTATTGAAGAACTTATGAAACTTGATAAAATTTCATTGATAAAGATTGTTGTAGATAAAGAAAGTCTTACTGATGATGAGGAAATAATATTCTCTGAAGAGCACATAAGTAAAGACGAAGTTGAAGTGTTATATAAACCTATTCAATCAAGATCATTTTCAAAGACTAAGGTAAGAAGTTATTATAAACAGTTTGAAAATCAGACAGGAAAAAAGAAGATAATAAGAATGGTTATCCAAGGAAGAAAAGATGCAAATGTAATTCGACTTGATACAGAGGGCATGAAATTGAGTGAGTATATAAATACAAAAATAGATTCAGATGGATTAATTGACACAGAATCTATTTTTGAGAAATATACTGAATTAGTTAATAAAAATTTTAAGGAGTATTTTAATAATATTTTCATAGAGATTGATGAAAGTGAGGAATGAGAATGTTTATAAAAATAGGTATTATACTAAATAATTTCTTTAAATCTTCTAAAAAGAAAGAATTGTTTGAACTTATATTAGCACCAGCTTTAATTACCTCAGTATTATATCTATTTTGCAATAATAAAATAAACGATTTTGATAAATTTATAATAAGTTTTAATGATACTGCTATAACTATAACTGCTTTATTGTCAGCTTTTGGATTGACAGCATTAAGTATTTTGGTTACTTCGTCAAGTGAAAATATAGAAACTGCTAAAATGAAACTTACTCAAAGAAGGGATGGAAATAGAAAACTAATTAGTTATTATAAATTGCTTGCTATAAGGAGTTTTTTTAGTCTTTTTCTTCAATTTGGGGTATTAATATTAGCAATAATAAACAAATTTTTAATTGAAATTTGTAGAAGTGAGATTATTTTTTATATAGAAGTCTTTCTTCTAATGAGTTCTATATTTACACAAATTTTTGTAGTTAATAGCATGTATTATCTTTTAGCTACTCCTAAAGTTAAGAGTAGTGATGAAGAGGATAGTGATGATATTAATAATAATATAGAAGAATAATTAAAAGGTAGTATTGGAGAAATCCTATACTACCTATTTTTTACTTCAAATTTATTATGAATATAGGCCCCTTGGTTTCAGCTAAAGATAAGAATTCACAAAAGATTTGTTTAATAATAAAAGGTTGGTAAATAAATTACCAGCCTTTTATTATAAATATTTTTTTATCTTTAGGTAAAAATAATCTTAAAAAACTAAGGGATGGATGAATGTGATAGAAAACAAGTTAATTAAAAATCTTATAGTTATAAATTTAATATTCTTAAGCTTAATACTTTTTACTAAGGTTACTTTTTTATATAGGTTATTACTTGTATTATTAAAATCAATAATAAGCCCAGTTGTTGTATCAGTGTTTTTTTACTATTTAATAAGGCCGTTAAATGTTATTTTTATAAAAAAAGGGTTGAAAAATAGTGAAGCAGCTGTACTAACTCTATTTATATGGACTTTTGCTTTAACAGGAATTTTTTATTATTTTAGCAATTCTATATCTTATGAGCTTAATGGTTTGATTAAAGAAATAAAAACTATTGGAGAAAAAGACAATAATATAAATAAAGCTTTAGATGAAATTAATAAATATATCGATATAAACCAAATTTACAGAGTATCTACAGAATCACTTAATAATTATATGAAAGATGCAGTTTCTAATTTATTAAAAGGATTTAAATACTTAATGGATAGTTTTTCAAAATTTTTATTGATATTGATTACTATTTTTTACTTATTGAAAGATGGAGAAAAATTCAAAGAAGGGTTTATTAATTTTTTTTCTAATAAGAACAAAGAAAAGGTGAGTAAAATATTAGAAGGAAGTCATGTGGTTTTATCTCAGTATGTGGTTGGCCAAAGTAAGGTTGCATTATCATTAAGTACCTTAATTTTTTTAGGATATAAGATAATAGGCATGCCAAATGGGCTTTTATTTTCTTCTATAACTTTTATACTAGCTTTCATACCCTTTGTTGGATTTTTTATATCAATGATAGTTCCAACTATTATTGCAATATCTCTAGGATTTACAATGTTTATAAAGCTTGCTGCAACCTTTATTATAGTTCAGACATTGAAGGGAAGAGTGGTGGTACCTGCTATTATGGGACATACAATGAAAATTCATCCTTTAACAGATATATTTCTAGTAATTGGAGCCATAGCCTTTGGAGGACCCCTTGCGGCTTTTATAATAGTTCCTATTTATGGAATTATAAAGATAATTATAGATGTTTTATTACCAGATAAAATAAAGAAAAAACTTTCTATGTAAGGATTAATATGGTATTGTATAGTTGTATTTAAATTGAAAATAGGATGTGTTTTTATGAAGATTATTTGTTCTATTGGTCCAAAAGTAAATAATAAAGAATCAATAGATAAACTTATATATGCAGGAGCAGATTTGTTAAGATTTAATTTTTCTCATATAAATTATAGCAATACCTATGAGTTAATAAAATATGTTAAGGAAAAGCATAATAAAATTGCTATCCTTCAGGATTTGGCAGGAAATAAAATTAGAGTAAGCAAAAACTTTAATTGTCAATATAAGGTGGTAGAAGGTGATAAGGTAGTATTTTATAAGGAAAGAAACAGAATAAATGAAAAAAGCAATGAAAAAGATAGGAGCTACTACATACCATTATCAATTCAGGGTGATATTAGTTTGTTAAATTCTGCTGAAAAGATTTATATGAAAGATGGTACTATGGAATTTAATATTATAAACAAAAGAAGAGATTGGATAGAAACCGTTGTTACAAAAGGCGGTATTATAAGAAGAGAAAAAGGAGTAAATGTTCCAGGTATTGATAGAAGTTTTATGGGACTTACAGAAAAAGATAAGAAAGATATAATCTGGGGATTAAAAAGAGGGGTAGATATTATATGTCTTTCCTATGCTTGCTATGGTGACAATATGAGGGAGCTTAAGGAATTTATAAATAAAAATTCTTTTGGTAGAAAAGTTGAATTATGGGCTAAGGTCGAAAGCAAAGAAGGAATAGATAATTTTGACGATATATTAAAAGAAAGTGACGGAATAATGATAGGAAGAGGAGATTTAATTTCAGAGGTTGATTATATAGATATTCCTAAAATACAAAATGATGTAATTGCAAAAATGAATGGAACAAATAAAAAATTAATTATTGCTACTTATATATTGGACTCTATGAAAAAAAATAGTAAACCTACATTAAGTGAAATTAGTGATGTTTATAATTTTGTAAAACAAGGTGTATATGGAATAATGCTGGCAGGAGAAGTTTCTATAGGATGGAAACCTGAGCTAACTGTATCGACAACAAAAGAATTAATAGAAAGATATTTATAAACATACTGCAGAAATAATTCTGCAGTATGTTTATTTCTATGTGAACTTTTTGAAGAGTTAGTCGTTAAATTTATAAGGAGTGATAATATGAAAGGGATTGTAGTAGAAAATTTAACTAAAAGTTACGATGGAATAGTTAATGTTTTAAAAAATATCAGTTTTGAAGTAGAACAGGGAGTTATAGTAGGGTTCTTAGGACCCAATGGTTCTGGGAAAACTACTACTATAAGAATTTTAAATGGGATTTTAAAGCCTACTAGTGGAAATGCTGAAATATTAGGAAAAGACATTATTAATAATGGAGGAGAAATACGTAAAATTTGTGGAGTTATGACTGAAACAGCAGCATGTTACGAAAATCTCACAGGAGAAGAAAATTTAATGTTTTTTGGAAGTCTTCATGATATATCAGGCAAGATTTTAAAAGAAAGGGTTCAAAATTTATTGAAGAAATTAGAGCTATTTGAACACAAAGATAAAAAAGTTAGGGAATATAGCACAGGTATGAAAAAAAGAATAAGTTTAGCTATAGCATTAGTTCATAATCCAAAAGTTTTATTTTTAGATGAACCCACATCTGGATTAGATCCGGAAACAGCACAAAATGTAACTGGTTTAATAAAAAATATGGCTCGTGATAGCGGCACTACAATATTTATGTGTACACATCAATTAAGATATGCTGAAGATATATGTAGTAAATATGGGTTTATAGGAAAAGGAACCATGTTAGGCTTTGGAAGCTTTGAAGAGTTAGCTAAAGCAAAGAAGATAAACAATCATTTAGTAATTAGGGGATTTAATATATCTTCTGAGTTGGGTTTTTCTAAGGGATTAAACGACACTTATAAAAAGGAAATTGTTTCTGAAGAAGAAATTCCTGAGATATTATATAAAGCAGTAAATAGTGGTGGAAGAATTTATGAAGTTAAAAAATCCATGTGTAGTTTAGAGGATTTATATTTTAGTTATACAAGAGGTGATAAGATTGAATAGGAAAGGATTAGCTATAATAAAGAAAGATATAAAGGACATATTTTCATCAAAACAAATATACATGCCTATGATTATAGTTCCATTACTTATGGTGGTTTTAATACCTTCACTTATGCTAATAGGAGTAAGCTTATCTTTTGATATGTCTGATATTTTAAAAGATATGAAAGGATTATTAAATAAACTGCCATATGACTATGGAGTGCTTACTGCAGAGCAATTGATAATTAAAGCTTCAATAGATTATATTTTCCCATCATTTTTTCTGATAATACCAATAATGTGCTCTAGTATTTTAGGTGCAAGCAGCTTTGTAGGGGAAAGAGAGCATAAAACATTAGAAACGTTATTTTATACACCTATAACTTTAAAGGAATTATTTGTGAGCAAGGTACTAGGAGTATTTATACCATCTTATGCCACCACATTAATTTCATTTATCGCCTTTGGATTAGTTGTAAATATTGGAGGGTTAAAATTCTTTCGAGGCATTATATTTCCTAATATAAAATGGATTATATTAATAGGATATCTGGTACCAGCTATTACATTACTAGGACTTACCTTTACAGTATTAGTTTCAGCTAAATCTAAGACTTTTCAAGATGCACAGCAAGTTAGTGGGCTTATTATAATTCCTATTATATTATTAGTAGTAGGACAAATGACGGGTGTATTTTTGCTGACAAATTTCATTCTTGTAGTTTTAGGAACTATAATATATTTAATTGATTATATTTTATTTAACAAGTTAACTACTAATTTTAAATATGAAAAATTAATATAATACGGCATTTGGCAGGTGATAGACTTGGAAGAAGAAATAGATATAATAAATGCGGCAAAAGCTGGAGATAAGGTTGCTATAACTATGTTGATAAATAATAATTATGATATTTTAAAGGGATATACTATAAAGATGACTTCAAATATAGAAGAGGCTAAGGATATTGTGCAAGAAACACTGTTGAAAGCTATAGTTAATATAAACAAGTTTATTCCAAATTATAGGTTTTCTACCTGGCTTATCACTATTGCAACAAATATTTATAGAGACACTTTAAAGAAAAACAAGAGGTTAATACTTCTAGATGAGAGTATAGAGGTTTTTACTGAAGATATTGAAAATAAAGCATTGAATAATATTTTAATTAATCAAGCTTTATCTATTTTACAAGAATTGTCTTATGAAAAAAGAACGGTTTTTATATTAAAGCACTACTACAACTTTAGTTATGAAGAAATTGCGCATATAATGAAATGCCCTATTGGCACTGTTAGATCAAGACTTCATAATTCAATAAAAATTATTATAAGAAAAATGAAGGAAAGGGGTATAATTGATGAATGATAATAAAGAAATAGATAAAATGGAAGAGTTCATGAGTATTCTTTCAGAAGATCAATTTCAAATTGACTTAGATATAGAGGATATAATTGAAAATGCATTAAATATTATGGAAAGTAGAAAAAAGAGACGAGAAAATTTACTTTTTATAGGGATATCTTTTTGTATAATAGTCCTTTTGTATAGTATATTTTTTATTCTAGGAATTAGATATATGGTTTATTTTCAAGTATTTATGCTTCTAATAGGGCCAATCATCATAATACCTATTTCTAAAAGTAGAATAACGGAGGGAAGTAATATATGAAATTAGATGGATTGCAGTTGATTGGTTTAATAATTCTTATTCCAATACTTCTCCTACAAGGACTATGGATGTTTAATGATGCCAAAAAAAGAGGAGAAAAAAATTATTGGCTATGGGGAATTTTTGGTATATTAAATACTCCTAGTAATTTAATTATTTATCTTATTGTTACAAGAACCATAATTGATAAGTATGCAAAAAAATAGATTAAAATTAAGGTTTCATTTTACCCTATTCTCATAGTATATATAAAGAGAAATATTAGGGGTGGAAAATAATGTATAATAATTATAATTTAGTATTAGGGGAAAATGCAATAGTACCTTTAATTGATGGTAGAAAAGTAAGATATGTAAATTTAGATAATGCTGCAACCACTCCGGCATTTAAAAAGGTTGTTGAAGACTTATTAGACTTTTTACCTTATTACTCATCGATTCACAGGGGTATGGGGTATAAATCTCAGGTATCAACTAAACTTTATGATGATGGAAGAAAGGTTGTAGCAAAATTTGTGGGGGCGGATTTAAATAATTCGTCAGTGATATTTGTTAAAAATACTACGGAAGCTATAAATAAATTGTCTAATATGTTATATAATAAATATAAAGATGACATTATTTTATCTACAGAGATGGAACACCATTCAAATGATCTTCCATGGAGAAAGTTTAAATTAGAGCATGTTAAAATAGATAATCACGGTAAATTATGTTTAAATGATTTAGAAGAAAGATTAAAAAAGCATGGAGGTAAAGTCAAACTTGTTGCAGTTACTGGAGCCTCAAACGTTACCGGATATAAAAACGACATTCATTATATAGCGAGAATTGCACATAAATATGGTGCTAAAATATTAGTAGATGGAGCACAGCTAGTTCCACATGCACCAGTTAATGTGAAGGCTATAGATTCTGAAGAGCATATAGATTATTTAGTATTTTCTGCACATAAAATGTATGCACCTTTTGGAATAGGGGTGTTAATTGGTGCAAAAGATGAATTAGAGAATTTGCCACCAGATTATAGTGGCGGAGGAACTGTAGATGTTGTAACTTTAGATTCTGTTAAATGGCTTCACACTCCTGAAAAGGACGAGTCTGGGTCACCAAATGTTGTAGGGGTTGTAGCTCTTACATCAGCTATTAAAACTTTAGATAAATTGGGTATGAAGAATATTGAAGAATACGAAAATAGACTGTTAAAACATGCTATAAGGTCATTGCAGAGGGTGAAAGGTCTAAATATGTATTGCAGTGACTGTAATAAAAATGTCTCTATTATCACATTTAATGTAGATGGAATGTATCATGAGACTGTAGCTAAAATATTATCCTATGAGTTTGGTATTGGAGTAAGAAGTGGGTGTTTTTGTGCTCACCCATATATACAAAGACTATTAAATATTAGTGAGGAAGAGGTTAAGAAAATATCCAAACTTGCGGGTAGTAGGCCGGGCATGGTGAGGATAAGCTTTGGAATTTATAACACCTTAGAGGAAGTAGATTACTTTGTATATGCCATTAAAAAAATAATCTCTAATAAAGAAAGCTATTTGAAAAAATATAAAAATTAAAATTTACTGTTGACAATATATCATAATGCCTATATAATAATAAAAAAAGCAAATACAATATCATTACTTATCAAGAGAGGTGGAGGGACTGGCCCTGTGAAACCCAGCAACCTGTAGAAATACAAGGTGCTAAGTCCAGCGGTGATATGCCGAAAGATGAGAAGAATTAGGTTGTTAGCCTGAGTTTATTCTCAGGCTTTATTTTATTAATTGAATAAAACTTATCAAGAGAGGTGGAGGGACTGGCCCTGTGAAACCCAGCAACCTGTAGAGATACGAGGTGCTAATTCCTGCGGTGATATGCCGGGAGATGAGAAAAATTAGGTTAGACCTGAGAATTTCTCAGGTCTATTTTATTAGTATTTAAGGGGGACTGACATGATAGTAATTGAAGGAGTAAGTAAAAATTTTCAAGATAATGTAGTATTAAAAGATATTAATCTAGAAATTAATGAAGGTGAAATATTTGGAATTATAGGAAGAAGTGGTGCAGGAAAATCCACCTTACTTAGATGTTTAAATGCTTTAGAGGATTATAACCAAGGTAGCATAACCGTTGATGGTCACGAGATAAACAATTTGAGTTCAGAGGGAATTAGAGAGCTTAGGAAAGAAATGGGAATGATATTTCAAAACTTTAATTTACTAAACACTTTAAATGTTTATGATAACATAGCTCTACCTATGAAAATTTGGGGCAAAAATAAACTTGAAATAGAACGAAGAGTAACAGAATTGTTGAAATTAGTTGGTTTAGAGGACAAATCAAAAAGTCATCCTAGACAATTAAGTGGAGGACAAAAACAAAGGGTAGCTATCGCAAGAGCACTAACTTTAGAACCTAAAATACTTCTCTGTGATGAGGCTACTTCAGCCTTAGATCCAGAAACAACTAAGTCTATATTATCTCTTCTTAAGGAGATAAATGAAAAGTTAAATATCACAGTAATAATAGTAACTCATCAAATGGAAGTAATTAAAGAAGTATGTAACAAAGTGGCCTTAATTGAAGATGGTGAAATAAAAGCTTATGGCCCTGTAAAAGAACTTTTCTTAAAACCAGAAGGAGAACTGAAAAACTTATTAGAAGGTGGAGAATTACTTCCTAATCATGGAGTTAATATTAAAATATTTTTTCCAGGGGAAGTAAGTGAAAGCTCTGTAATAACATCCATGGCTAGGGAGCTAAATGTAGACTTTTCAATTGTATGGGGAAAGCTTGAAAGCTTTAGGCAAGAGGTTTTAGGAAGCTTGATAATTAATATAGAAAAAGAGCAAGAGAAAAGAATATGTACTTATTTAAATAATAAATCCATTCATTGGGAGGTGATGTAAAATGTATAAGGACATATTAATACCTGCGCTAAAGGATACATTGTTCATGGTAAGCTACTCTACAATCTTTGCAGTGATAATTGGATTTATATTATCTATAATTCTCGTAGTTACTGAAGAAAAGGGATTAAAGCCAAATAAATTTATATATGGTATTTTAGATTTATTAATCAATGTTTTAAGATCTTTTCCTTTTATCATATTAATGATATCAATTATACCATTGACAAAGTTAATTGCTGGAAAAAGTATAGGTAGAGTTGCTGCCATAGTGCCGCTTACCATAGGTGCAGCTCCTTTTGTGGCAAGGGTGCTAGAGTCAGCATTAAAGGAAGTTGATCCTGGGCTTATTGAGGCGGCAAAGTCCTTTGGAGCTACAAACATACAAATATTATTTAAAGTTATGTTAAAGGAGGCCTTTCCATCAATTATTAGAGGAATAATATTAACAATTATTAATCTAATTGGTTACTCAGCTATGGCAGGAACTATTGGTGCAGGAGGCCTTGGACATGTAGCTATAAGCTATGGATACAATAGATTTAAACCAGATATTATGATTTATACAGTTATAGTGTTAATAATATTAGTTCAGTGTATTCAGAGTTTTGGTAATGTAGTTTATAAAAATTTAAATAAATAATAAAAATTTAGGGGGCATTTAAAATGAAAAAAATATCAATTTTATTAGCAACAGCATTATTAACAATAGGATTAGCAGGATGTGGAGCTTCAAATGATAAAGCTAAAGATACTGCAGCTCCAGCAGGAGGAAAGGAAACTAAAAAAGAAATAGTTGTAGGAGCAACTCCATTACCTCATGCAGAAATTTTAAAGGAAGTGGGTAAAGTATTAGAGAAGGATGGTTATGCTTTAAAAATTATAGAATTTACAGATTATCAAATTCCTAATACAGCTTTGGCCGAAAAAGAGTTGGATGCAAACTTCTTTCAACACGTACCTTTCCTTAATAAAACTATTGAAGAGAAAAAATACGATTTGGATTATACTGTAAAGGTTCATATAGAGCCAATGGGTTTATATTCAAATAAAATTAAAGATTTAAAAGAATTAAAGGATGGAGCAGAAATTGCAATACCTAATGATCCTACAAATGGAGCTAGAGCCTTAAGAGTATTAGAAAATGCTGGGTTAATTAAAGTTAAGGCAGGAGAACTAGTAACTAAAATAGATATAACAGAAAACAAAAAGAATTTTAAGATTACAGAACTTGATGCTGCTCAGCTTCCAAGAGTACTTGGAGATGTGGATGCTGCTGTTATTAATGCAAACTATGCAATTGAAGCAGAATTAAATCCAACTAAAGATGCTATAGCAATCGAGTCCTTAAATTCACCTTATGCAAATGTTTTAGCGGTTAGAAAAGAAGATAAGGATAAAGAAAATATAAAAGCGTTATCAAAAGCCTTAACTTCACCAGAAATTAAAAAATTTATTGAAGAAAAATATGACGGAAATGTAGTTCCAGCTTTTTAATTGATATATACCTGTTTGTGTGGTAAACTTATGGTAAGTGAAACTTAGATTTTATTTAGGTAAAATCTAAGTTTTATTTTGCTGTATTGGATTATATTATAATATTATAGATAGAAGGTGATAGTTATGGATATTGATCCCGAGCCTCATAAATGCATGATAAAACTGAATAAAGGAAAATATGCCGTAACTTTTAAAGGTATGGTGATGTGTAGGAGTTGAAGTGAATGAAATGGGAAAACGACGAAATATTATCCATGATAGAACAAAAAAAATACACTGATGTGAGGGAAAAAATAATTAACTTAAATCCAGTTCACGTTGGGGAAATTATAGAGAGCCTAGATGTATCGGAATCCATACTTGTTTTTAGAATGCTTCCAAAAGATTTAGCTGTTGATGTATTTAATTACATTAGTAGTGAAGTTCAAGAAAATATTATTTCAGCAATTACGGATAAAGAAATTAAGCATATAATAGACGAGTTATATTTCGATGATATGATAGACTTATTAGAAGAAATGCCAGCAAAAGTAGTAAAAAAGATATTACAACATTCTAACGTAGAGGAAAGAAAACTTATAAATGAATTCCTAAATTACCCTGAAAGTTCAGCAGGCAGCTTAATGACCATTGAGTATGTAGATCTTAAAAAGAACATGACCATAGGGGAGGCCATTGAACATATTAAATATACAGGTATAAACAAGGAAACCATTTATAATTGCTATGTTATTAACGAAGAGAGAAAACTGGAGGGTATAGTTTCATTAAGAAAGCTAATACTTAGTGATTACAACCTTAAAGTCGAAGATGTTATGAATAAAGACGTGGTATATGTAAATACGGGAAATGATCAAGAGTACGTAGCGAGTTTGTTTAAGAAGTATGATATTATTGTTGTTCCAGTGGTTGATATGGAAGACAGATTAACGGGTATTATTACCATTGATGATATTATCGACGTAATTGATCAAGAAACTACAGAAGACTTTCAAAAGATGGCTGCTATGGCTCCCTCAGAGGAAGCATATTTAGATACAGGAGTATTTACATTAGCTAAAAATAGATTGATGTGGTTAACAATTCTTATGGTATCAGCAACTTTTACAGGAAATATTTTAAAAAGATTTGAAGATGTACTACAATCTGTTGTAGTATTGACATTTTTTATTCCTATGTTAATGGATACAGGTGGAAATGCAGGTTCTCAATCAGCTACCCTTGTGATTAGAAGCTTAGCTTTAGGAGAGATAGAGACAAAGGACTTTTTTAAGGTTGTATACAAGGAATTAAGAGTTAGTTTAATTACTGGTATAGCGTTAGCAATATTAAATTTCCTAAGAATATATTTTTTACAAGGCACAGATTTTTATGTATCTGTAACAATTTGTATAACACTATTATTTACTGTAGTTTTATCAAAAGTAGTAGGTGCTATGTTGCCGATAATTGCTAAAAAACTTAAAATGGACCCTGCTATTATGGCAGGGCCACTTATAACTACAATTGTGGATGCTGGAGCCTTAATTGTGTATTTTTCAATAGCAAAAGTACTGCTTCATATATAAACAGAGTTCTTGAAGTAGTTATCGGATAAAAAATGGGACTGGGTGAAATTTTTTATTTAACTCAGTCCTATTATTATTGAAAAAAATGGCTATACACCCATTAATCCCATAGGAAAAAAGGGTAAGAAATTCATAATTTATTCATAACTTTTTGATATATTACTAATTAGCTCATTGTTTTATGAGCTAATTTAGATTTTAGGCCTAATGCCATTGGCAACGGAGGATATTAAATTGGGGTGAATCCTTATAGGTAGGGTATCCTCAACCCGAACCCGTCAACTAACTTCGTAGGCGACAGAGGAGGTAAAATGAATAATAAGGTTAAGAACTATTTTTTAGTATTACTAGGGGTGGTTTTTTTTATAATGATTACAACTAGCAATGGTAAAAAAGATACTTACAAAAATGCAGAGGTTGAAACAGCTGTAAATAAGAATGCTGCAGATCAAGTTAAGGTGGTAAAAGACAGTGTCGCACAAGATAATAGCAAACAATCCCTATCAAGGGGAGGAGTATCACTACTAAACAAAGAGGAAGTAAAGAAAAAAGTTGAAGCTTCTAAAAAATCCTCACAAAGCACAATACAGGCAGTAGATTGGTGGAAAAGTGGAAGGTATGCATTTCCGGTTGGAGCTACTGTAGAGGTAGAGGATGTTTTTACTGGGAAAAAATTTAAAGTTGAAAGAACCATGGGAGATAATCACGCTGATGTGGAAACCCTAACAAAAGAAGACACGAACATATTAAAAAGCATTTGGAAAGGTTTTTCTTGGGAAAGAAGACCAGTTGTATTAAACATAGATGGTAAAAAATACGCAGCTTCTATGAGTGCTATGCCCCATGCAGGGTTAGATGCCTATCCAGCCTATGTTACAGTTGATAATCGTTCAGGTGGATATGGTAGAGGACAAAATTTAGATGTTATTAAGGGCAATGGCATGGAGGGTCACGTAGATATACATTTTTTAAATAGTACAAGGCATAAGGATGGTAAGGTGGACCCTCAGCATCAAAATGCAATATCAAAATTAATATCAAAGTAAAAAACAAATCTTGCCCAAGGCAAGATTTATTTTTTACTGGTAAGTGATACACATAGGGGTTTTAAATACAGGACATTCTATAATTGTAGAATTTATATGAAATACATCTTTTATAAGCTTTTCCGTAATTATATCTTTGGGATTACCTTCGCTATAAATAACTCCGTCTTTTACAGCCACTATATGATCTGCATACCTACAAGCCAGGTTAATATCATGTAAAACAATTACTATAGTCCTCTCCTCTATCTTATTTAAATCTTTTAATAAATCTAAAATTTCTATTTTATATTTTATATCTAAATGGTTGGTAGGTTCATCTAGTAAAATTATATCTGTCTCTTGAGCAATAGTCATTGCAATCCAAACCCTTTGTCTTTGTCCACCCGAAAGGTTAGAAAGCTTTTTGTCTTTAATATCAATTAATCCTGTTTTTTCTAATGAATAGTTAACTATTTCTTCATCTTTTTTACTCCATTGCTTAAGCCAAGTTTGATAAGGATATCTACCTTGCTTTACAAGATTAAACACAGTTAAATCTTGTGGCGCCGTTGGCGTTTGAGTTAAAATAGCTAGTTTTTTTGCTATTTCTTTTGTAGATTTTTCAAATACATTGTAATCTTCTAATAAAACTTTGCCAGACATAGGTTTTAAAAGTCGAGACATTGTTTTTAATAAAGTGGATTTTCCGCAGCCGTTGCTTCCAACCAATATAGATATTTTATTTTTAGGTATTGTTATATTTATATCTTTAAGTACTATGTTATCTCCATAACCTAAAGTTAAATTACTCGCCTGCAAACTCATGTTACAAACCTCCTCGTGATTTTTGATTTTTTATTAATAAATATATAAAGAATGGTGCGCCTATTGCTGCAGTAAATATTCCCACTGGTAAATCTAAAGGGAAAAATAAAGTTCTTGAAGCTATGTCAGCTAGTACAACGATTATTCCCCCTATTAATAAAGAAATAGGTACAAGATTCCCAAAAGATGAGTTGGTTAGCTTTCGGGAAATATGGGGAGCTATCAATCCTACAAAGCTTATTCCACCACCAATTGCAACAGTACCACTTGCTAAGGCAGCGCTAAGTACTAATAAAATAAAACGATTTTTTTCTAAAGAATTTCCTAAACCTTTGGAAATGTTGTCTTCTAAGTTTTGTAAGTTTAGTTGTCTAATGTATATAAATGTAATTGTCAATAATATACTAAACCAAGAAAATAGCAATTTAACATGTGTCCAGTTGGAACCGTAAACAGTGCCAGTAATCCAAGTTTGAGCTTCCTTTATAAATACTACAGGGCCGTTAATAATTAGTATTGAAGTTAAAGCTTTAGCAGCTCCTGAAATTCCTAAACCAATTAATATTAATCTATTAGGGGTAACACCTTTGTTGAAAGCTAAAAAATAAACTAACAAAGCCGCTGAAAATGCTCCAATAAAAGTGAATAATGGCATGTAAAATATACTAGTAGTTAAAGCATTATTTTTAGGATCTGTAAAAAGTGTCAAGAAAACCAATGCTCCTACTGAACCACTATCTACAATTCCAATTATATTAGGATCTGCTAAAGGATTTTTTATAATTCCTTGGATAATGGAACCAGATAGGGCTAAAGATGCACCTACTAAAAATGCCACTAATGTTCTAGGAAGTCTTATGTTATTAATAATAAATGAAATATTGCTTGTTTCTTTAATCAATAAAGTTTTAATAACCTCTAATAGTGGTATATATTTTTGTCCTATACTTAAACTAAACAGTATACTAAATACTGCTAATAGTATTACTGATAGTATGATTATTAAACTTCTCTTCTCTATTAAAAAGGAAAACTTCTTTTTTCTAATTACTAAATCATTGTTCATTAGTTATTCTCCGCCTTTCTTGCTAAATAGATGAAAAATGGAGTTCCTAGAATTGCGGTAATCGCTCCAACAGGAATTTCTTTTGGATATATAATAAATCTAGATATTATGTCAGCTGATAATAAAAGTATAGCTCCAAGCACCATACTGTATGGAATTACCCATTTAAATTCTGAACCCACTAGTGAACGAGTTATATGAGGTATAATTAGTCCAATTAGTCCAATAGGGCCTGCAACTGAAACTGAACCACCAGCTAGTATAACTACTAATATAATAATTTGTATTTTTAAAACTTCTGTATTTAGCCCTAAGCCTTTAGCAGTATCTTCTCCTAAGGATAAGATATTTAATTTATTTGATAGTAGAAAGGAAATTAACAGAGCCGTTAATAATAGGGGCGCAATTTTTATTAAAGAATCAAGACTTTTTCCTTCTACAGAACCAGTTAGCCAATATAATATTTCCTCCATAGTTTTTTGGTCTTTATACAAAAAGATTTGCATAAGAGAAATAAAAAAAGCAGAAACTGCTGCACCAGCAAGGGTTAAATCAAAGGTTTGAATAGAACCTCGAATACCACCAGCTAAAATATATACTAATATTACCGATATTGCAGCTCCCAGGAAGGAAAATAGTATTATATAATTTTGCGAAATTGAAGGCAATAAACTATAAGTTAATACCATGAAAAAAGCAGAACCTGAATTTATGCCCATTAATCCAGGTGAAGCCATAGGATTTTTTGTTAGAGTTTGCATTAATACTCCAGAAACGCTTAAGCTTGCTCCAACAAAAAGAGCTATTATAGTTCTTGGAACTCTAGAACTTTTAATTATAATATGTTCAGTTATATTGGAATAATTTTTATATGTGTTAATGAAATCCTCGAAAGAGGTTTTAATATATCCTAATAATACACTTTGAATTAAAAGTAAGGTTAGTATTAAAATTAAGGCTATTAGTAAGAAAATTTTGCCTTTGTTAGTCTTCAAGATTAGGCACATCCTTTCTTTAAAATGTCAATTTTTTTTGCACTATATAAGTATAGTTTAGGAGAAAGAGGTTGTCAATGAAAAAGATTATCAATGTATAATGAAAATCACTTGCAGTTACAAAAAGGTTGTGATATTATTAATTTCGAAATCAAAAGAAAAGGATGTGTTAAAGTGGTATTTAAAAAATTTATCAAAATTATAGGGTTTTGTACATTAGCTTTTTCTCTAACAGCATGTGGAGTTGGGAAAAGTTCAAATACACCTCAAGGAACAAATAACGGAGAAACTATAACAATTGAACACGCTATGGGAAAAACAGATATTAAAGGAGAACCTAAAAGAGTAGTAATTCTTACCAATGAGGGTACAGAAGCTTTGTTAGAATTAGGGATTAAGCCAGTAGGAGCTGTACAATCTTGGACTGGAAAGCCATGGTTTAAGCATCTTGAAAAAGAGCTAGAAGGGGTTGAAAACGTAGGTTTAGAGAGTCAAGTTAACATTGAAGCTATACTTGCATTAAAACCAGACTTGATTATAGGAAATAAAATGAGACATGAGAAGATATATGAACAATTATCTCAAATGGCTCCGACAGTATATTCAAATACATTAAGAGGAGAATGGAAAAATAATTTTGAATTTTATGCAAAAGTTTTAAATAAAGAGGAAGAGGGCAAGAAAATTATAAATAACTTTGATAAACGTGTATCAGAATTATCAAAGCTTGCCGATGATAAATTGAAAACTCAAATTTCTTTAGTAAGATTCATGCCTGGCAAAACTAGAATTTATTTAGGAGATACCTTTGCTGGAAATATATTAAAACAAATTGGTTTTGCAAGACCTGAAACTCAAAGAAGTGATGAATTTACATTAGAGATTGGAAAGGAAAGATTAAAAGAAGCAGATGGAGATGTAATATTTTATTTTACCTATGAAACAGGAGATGGACAAGGAACTCAAAGGGAAAAGGAATGGTTAGAAGAACCGATGTTTAAGTCTTTGACTGCTTATAAAAACAATAAAGTCTATAGAGTTGATGATGCAATATGGAATACTGCTGGAGGAGTTAAGGCAGCAAACCTTATGTTAGATGATTTGGATAATCTTATTAAAACTTACAAATTTTAGTATTAGTAAATAATTTTTAAATCATTTATTAATAAAAAAGGTAGTAATTAGTATGTGCCTTCATCCTTATTTAATTACAAGGATGAGGGCTTTTTTTATTTATATAAAATTTTTAGAAGAGATTGCCAAGGTTTCCTTCAATTCCATAACATATAACAAGCTTATTAGGTAAAAACTTATATTACAAAACTAAAAAATAAATTAAAAACAGGAGGGAAACATTATGGCAAATAACAATACATCATCAAACAGAATATTAGTTCCAGAAGCTAGAAAAGGATTAAATCAGTTTAAAGCTGAAGTTGCTTCAGAATTAGGATTAGCAAATTACGAAACAATGGATAAAGGAAATTTAACTTCAAGAGAAAATGGATACGTAGGCGGAACAATGGTTAAAAAAATGATAGATGCTTACGAAAGAAATCTATAACAAATATAAAAGAGAGGTTAGCATTGCTAACCTCTCTTTTATATTTGTGCAATAATTCGTGCTGGAGAACCATCTCCATTTTTTATTTTTAAAGGAAATATAAAAACAGTACATAGTTTATTTTTTAAAAGAGAAAGCGTATTTAAATTTTCAATTATTATCTTATTATTTTTCAATAATGCTTTATGATTTTCAAGGGATACACTATGAGGTGAATCTATTGAAATAGTATCAAATCCAACTCCTTTAATAGGTAATTTACTTATATAATCACAAAGGTCAAGGGATGGGTATTTGTAATTATATAAATACTCTTGAGTATTCCACTTACTTTCGCTGCCAGTATAAAAAAATATATAGTCAGCATCACAGGTATAAAGTTTGCAAAAAATTTCCAGGGAAATAACGGTATTTTCTATAAAAGAAACGTCCAATATAAATGCAGTCCCAAAGAAATTTTCTAAAGGCATAGTATCAATAGCTTCTCCATAATTTAAAACGTGCTTAGGTGCATCAATGTGTGTAGATGTATGGGTAGTAATTAATAACTTATTAACCTCGTATCCAAAACTATCTATGGTAGCTAAAGGAAATATGCTGGGAGTTTCATCCACTGAATAGGATAACAGTCCATCTTCAAGTTCATGAGTTAAATCTATTAATTTCATAAAACCCTCCTAGGTACAATTATATAATTATAATATATTACATATTACCTAGAAAATCATATAGAAATTTTTAATAAATGAATTTTATGAGCAATCCAATTCTTGTGATAAGGAATGTTTAAAGCTTCAAAGGTATGTTGGCTTATTAGAGGAACATTCCCTAAAAAGTCTGTAATTATAGATGAATGATATATAGTGCCTTTGGTATTTTGAAAAAACACTAAATCCCCAAGTTCTAATAAATTTACATCTTTCACTTCTCGTCCTTTAGCTCCTTTTAGATTTTTTTCTTCATTTACTTTCAAAAACCAATAAAATGAGTGAGCTATGGCCCAGGATAGGGACCAACTATCATCCATAACATTAGCTGTATTTTTGCTGTTATACCACCAAGAATGTTCTCTGTTGTATATTAAAGGTGCACCACCTGCTAAAAGGCATTGAGAAACAAAGTTAGTACAATCTCCCCCAGTGTGTTCTAATGAAAAATATCTATACTTAGGGTTGGGTTTTAGTGCGTACTCTTTAGCATATAATACGGCAGCTTTTCTATTATACATAATAACTCCTAACAATTGATTTAATATATAAATATGGCATATTTAAAATTTTGTTATACTCTATCAAAAAAAATAAAACTGCATATTATATATTAAAGTTTTATTGAAAGGAGGAATTATAATGAAAATAGCTATAGATTTTGGGCATGGAACAGGAGAAGATAGGGGATCCGTTGGTTACTTAAATGAAGAAAATGTTATAAGAGAATATGGTCCGTTAGTTATAAATGAATTGGTAAGACTGGGCCATACAGTTATAAATGTTACCCCTATGCAACCTAATTTAACCTTGGGTCAGTCTTTAGCTTATAGGGTTAATATAGCAAATAAAAATGGAGTAGATATTTTTGTATCCTTACATGTTAATGCTTTTAAAAAAGATATAGCAAAGGGTTGCGAGGTAGAGTACATTTCTTTAGCTGGTAAGGTTTATGCAGAAAGAATATCCTCTGAGATAAGCAAGCTTGGATATGTCAATAGGGGAGCTGTAAAAAGAGAAAATCTTTATGTGTTGAAATATACAAGCATGCCAGCTATTTTAGTAGAGCCATTCTTCTGTGATAACAAGGAAGACTGTAATAAGTATAATGCAGCAAAGATTGCCAGTGCAATAGTAGCAGGCATTACTGGACAAGTTGCTCCTGTAGAAAAAAAAGAAGATGTTTTACCGGCCATTGATCATAGTATCCCAACTACTCCAGGTATATATGCTCTTCCAGGGGGAATTGGGTACTTTGAGGTTAATAAGGAAAAAGGGAGAGTTAACTTCCACTTAGATAAATATAATTATATAACCATTCAAGATAATGAGGAAGAGGGAAATAGAATTATTCTAACAACTAGAACTAAAGGCTCTAAGATATTGTTATAAATGGAGGTGATATAATGCAAGGACTACAAAATAATATTATGGATATATTAATTCAAGGGATTTTAAGTATATTGGGAGTGCTTTTAAGCTATCTCATTACTATGCTTGTATCATACCTTACTAAAAAGAAGGAAATTCTTATAAAGCAAATGGGGGCACAACAGTATAACACCACTTATAATATAGCTAAAAGCATATTTTATGCCGTTGAACAACAATTTAAATTTATACCACAAGCGGGAGAAGAAAAGAAAAAGTTATTTGATGAATTACTATTGAAACAAATACCACAGTTATCTAAAGAAGAATTAGAACATTTTAGAGAAGCCATTGTAGGGGAAATAAATATTCAATTAAAGGATTCAAAGCTATTTGATCCCGCTCCACTCTTTAATAATTTAAAAGATGAAGGAGATCCTAAAATAACAGGTTAAAAAGGTTCAACTAGGTTTAGATTCTTACCTATCTAAACCTAGTTGAAATTACTAGACGGTTATTGTAGAAATGTTTATGTTTTAATCTCTGCAATAATCTAAGGATAAGGAGACAATTCTTCCCACAAACCTTCTTGCCTGAAAATAGGGCATTCCGCACATTGTTAATCTTCTAAAAATTCCAGGATTATTTCTTTCCAATTTTCTTAACACATGGTCTACATCACAATTATATCCATGGTGATTATGCTTGTCTTTAGGTCTTCTTGTAAAATCAAAATCCTCATCTTCTATAAAATCAGCGTTTGTAGCAATATCCTCAGTATCTTCCTTTATAGAAGAACCATCTCTCATATTATCCATCATATCTTCAGTTAAATTCATGTCTTGCATTAAACCCATATTTTGTAGATTTTCCATGTCCATATCCATGCCCATATTCATATCCATATCCATATCCATATCTATGTCCATGTCCATATTCATGGGCATTTGATGCATACCCATAGGTTTCATTCCTGCTGCCATAGGGCAGTATGCTTTATGCATGCACATGTTACACATATTCATCATATTAGAATCCATAACTAACCTCCTAAAAATTTGACCTACAGTAATATATATATGCAAGATGTTTATTTATGACATATATATAAATTATTTTCTATAATTTAATTTTGTGGCAAAGGGAAGTTTTATACATATAATATACTGTGCAAGTAATAGTTTGTGGAGGAGTAAATGTACAATTGTTGCTCAAATTATGGAATGGATTTCACTAGAAAGGATTTGCAAAGGTCCTTGGCTTTAATTAAAGAAGCAGTACAAGACGAAAGAAATGATGAGCTAACCTATGATTATTTAATTAAATTAGCTCCTACAAGAGAAGATAAGGAAATAATTACTTCTATAAGAGATGATGAACGAAAACATAGAAGATGGTTTAAAGAAATTTATAAATGTTATACAGGGCAAGATATAGAAAGTACAGATGAAGAAAAGTTTATTAAGCCTAAATCTTATATTGATGCTATTAGGAAAGCTTTATTTGGAGAATTAAGTGCTGTAGAGAAATATAGAATAATAAGAATGGGTTTGCCTAATAGATACCAAAGAGACATAGTATTTGAAATATTAACAGATGAAATGAAGCATGCTACAAAATATAATTATCTATTAACAATGAATCTATCAAAGAGAAAAAACTCCTAGAATTCTAGGAGTTTTTTGTTAAAGCTATTGACAAAGGATGGAACTGATATTATAATCATACTAATCATATAGGAATACAATCGTGAATGACAAGGGGTGTATTTTGTGAAGATATCAACTAAAGGAAGATATGGATTAAAAGCTATGATGGATATTGCCATATATACATCTTATGATAATATTACTTTGAAAAGTATTTCTGAAAGGCAAAATATATCAGAAAAATATTTAGAACAAATTTTCTCAGCTCTTAGAAAGAATGGGTTAGTTATAAGTAAAAAAGGTTCTCAAGGAGGATATGCTTTAGCTAAAGAATCTTCAAAGATTTTAGTAGGAGACATACTAAGGGTATTAGAAGGAGATTTAGATGTAGTAGACTGGGAAGATACTATGAAAAATGATTTTTTAGAGAAGTGTATTTATGATAATGTATGGAAAGAGCTGAATATTTCTATAGAAAAAATAGTAAATTCCATAACTCTAGAAGATTTAGTTGGAGAATACAATAAAAGTAGTGGAATTGAATACATGTATTATATATAATACATGTATATATTTTAAATAAAAACATACTAAACATATAGGTATAATAAATAACAGGAGGGTTATTATGAAAATATATAATAATTTAACAGAATTAATAGGAAACACACCATTATTAAAGGTTAGCAAGTTTGAAAAACAATATGAAATTAAAGCAAATATCATTACTAAGGTAGAATATTTTAATCCAGGAAGCAGTATAAAGGATAGAATAGCCTTTGCTATGGTTGAAGAAGGCGAGAAATTAGGATTAATTAATAAAGATACAGTAATAATTGAGCCAACAAGTGGAAATACAGGAATTGGATTAGCAATGGTTGCTGCGGCTAAAGGATATAGAATAATATTAACAATGCCAGAGTCTATGAGTATAGAAAGAAGAAAACTATTAAAAGCTTATGGAGCAGAATTAGTTTTAACTCCTGCAGCTGAAGGAATGAAGGGGGCTATTGCAAAGGCAGAGGAAATTGCCAGTGAAATACCTAATTCTTTTATTCCTCAGCAATTTGATAATTTAGCTAATCCATCAATCCATGAAAGAACTACTGCTGAAGAAATATTAAGAGATTTAGACGGGAAAGTAGATATTTTAGTGTCAGGAGTTGGCACAGGAGGAACTATAACTGGAATCGGAAGAGTATTGAAAAAGGCAAATCCAAATGTTAAAATTGTAGCAGTAGAACCTACAGATTCACCTGTAATTTCAGGAGGAAAACCAGGACCTCATAAAATACAGGGCATTGGAGCTGGATTTATACCATCGATTTTAGATACATCAATAATAGATGAAATAATAAAGGTATCAAATGAGGATTCATTTAATGTTACCAAGGAAATTGTAACCCTTGAAGGACTTCTAGTGGGAATATCTTCAGGAGCGGCTTTATATGCGGCTAAAGAACTTGGTATAAGAGAAGAAAATAAGGGGAAAAATATAGTAGTAATTTTACCGGATACAGGTATGAGATATTTATCTACTCCTGTGTTTGAATAAGCAAAAAAAGGTGATTAGTTAATGAATAGAAATATATACATGGATTACGCTGCAACTACATTTATAAAAAATGAAGTTTTAGAAGAAATGATGCCATATTTAAAGGGGTTCTATGGGAACCCCTCTTCTCAATATTCTATAGGTTTTAAGAGTAAAATGTCTATAGAATTTGCTAGAGATAATATAAGTAATGCAATTAACTGCAAAAGTGAAGAGGTATTTTTCACAAGTGGTGCCACTGAAGCTAATAATTGGGCCATAAAAGGATTTGCTCATGGTAATAAAGAAAGGGGAAATCATATTATTACAACTAAAATTGAGCATGAATCTTTATTAAGTAGCTGTAGATACTTAGAAGGTAATGGATTTAGAGTTACTTATTTATCAGTAGATGAAGAAGGGCTTATAGATTTAGAAGAACTTAAAAACTCTATAGAAAAAGATACAATTATAGTATCAATAATGTTTGCAAATAATGAAATAGGTACTATTCAAAACATTAAAGAAATAGGTAAAATATGCAAGGGAAAAGGTGTTGTATTTCATTGTGACGGAGTGCAAGCCTTTGGGAAAGTGCCAATAGATGTGAAAGAGTTAAATATAGATATGTTATCTATATCTTCTCATAAAATATATGGGCCTAAAGGAGTAGGGGCACTTTATGTTAAAAAGGGAATAAAGCTTCATAATTTACTTCATGGCGGAGGACAAGAGAGAAGCAAAAGAGGAGGTACTGAAAATGTAGCTTCTATTGTTGGTTTTGGGAAAGCAACGGAAATATCCTTTAATAATATGAAAGAAGATATGGAAAGATTGACTATTCTAAGAGATGAAATGATAGATAATCTTTTACATATAGAAGGTTCCTTTTTAAATGGGGGAAGTGGAAATAATAGATTACCTAATAATATAAACATTGCATTTCCGGGAATAAATGGAGAAGATTTATTATTTAACTTAGATAGAATGGGCGTTTGCGTTTCCAGCGGAAGTGCTTGCCAAGCAACGTCTATGGAACCTTCCCACGTACTATTAGCTTTAGGACTAAGTAAAGAATTGGCTAAGGCATCAATTAGAATATCTATTGGTGATGAAACAACAAAAGAGGATATGGAATATGTTTGCGAAAATATTAGAAATATAGTAGATAGAATTAGGATGGTGACAGAATGAAGAAAAAAGTAGTTCTAGGTATGAGTGGTGGAGTGGATAGTTCAGTAGCGGCTTATTTGCTATTAGAACAAGGATATGAGGTTATTGGTGTTACCATGCAAATTTGGGAAGAAGATGAAGAATATGAAGAAAGAGAGGGAGGATGCTGTTCCCTATCTTCAGTAAATGACGGTAGAAGAGTAGCTCATAAACTAGGTATACCTTTTTATGTAATGAACTTTAAAGAAGAGTTTAAAGAAAAGATTGTAACAAATTTTATAGATGAATATTTAAATGGCAGAACTCCCAACCCGTGTATTGCATGTAATAAATATATTAAGTTTGAATCCTTTTTAAAAAGAGCTTTAAATTTGGGGGCAGATTATATAGCAACAGGCCACTATGCTAAAATTGAAGAGAAAGATGGCAGATATTTAATAAAAAAAGGTGTAGACTTAACTAAAGACCAAAGCTATGTTTTATACAATTTTACTCAGTTTCAGCTAGAACACACGCTCCTACCTTGTGGTGATTACACAAAGGATGACATAAGAGCTATTGCTAAAAAAATTGGACTGTCAGTTCATAATAAAAAAGATAGCCAGGAAATATGTTTTATACCTGATGATGATTATGGAAAATTTATTCAAAAAAGAACTGGAGAAGTGCCTAAGGAAGGTTATTTTAAAGATTTGAATGGAAATATTTTAGGAAAGCATAAAGGTATACTCCACTATACTATAGGTCAAAGAAAAGGCTTAGAGATAGCGCTAGGTAAAAGGATGTACGTAGTTGACATAGATGTGGAAGCTAATGAAGTAATACTCGGTGAAAACCAGGATTTATTTAAAAAAGAATTAATTGCAGAAGATGTAAATTTTATACCTTTTGATAAGCTAGAAAAACCTTTAGAGGTAGAAGTGAAGGTAAGATATTCTACTGCTTCAAATAAAGGGATAATATATCCCATGGAAAGTGGAGAAATAAAAGTAGAACTCTTAAATCCACAAAGGGCTATAACAAAGGGTCAATCAGTAGTATTTTACCAAGGTGATGATTTAATTGGCGGGGGAATAATAAGTAAAATTAATGATTAAATAATAGTGTAGTTTGTACCATGGGTATGAACTACTTTTTGTATTTTTTTTATTTATCTATAAATTGAATAAAAAAATATAGACGTCCTTCAAGGAAATTGATAATATAATAGTTAGATAAAATAATGTGGAAGGGAGTAGAATACTGTGAAAATTTGGCACTCAATAGTTCTTGTCTTGTTTTGGATTATATTAAGTGAATCCTTTTCGATAGAGAGAGTATGTATAGGAATAATAATAGCTTATATTATTAGTAAATTCAATGAGGATTTATTGGAATACAATAATAAAAAATTAAGATGGAATGTTAACAAAATAACTATCTTTTTCAGATATTTATGGTTGTTAATAATTGAAATTTTTAAGTCATGTATAAATGTTGCTAGAATAGTATTAAGTCCTAAAATGAAAATATCACCAAGCACTTGTACTATCGAGACTAAATTGAAATCTAACTTTTTAAGAACGGTTCTAGCTAATTCAATAACCTTAACTCCAGGTACATTGACTTTGTTTGTAGATGATAATAAAATAACAATCCATTCTCTCCAAGAGGAGAATTTAAAAGATTTAGAAGATTCATCTTTTGAAAAGATACTTTTGAAAGTTGAGGAAGATGTAAATGAATAAGATATTGGTTTTTTCTGTAATATTTTTGTCCATAACTATATTAGCATGTCTTTATAGAGCTGTTAAAGGACCTACTTCAGCAGATAGACTTATTGCAATAAATGTAATAAGTACGAAAACAATTATAATAATTACTATGGTTTCCTTTATTATTAAGGAAACTTACTTTGTAGATGTAGCTTTAGTGTATGCGTTGATTAGTTTTATTGCATCCATTGTAATTGCTAATTATATTGAAAGTTCTGGAGGAAAAAAACATGATTAAAACACTACTATCGGGAATATTTATTGGAGGAGGTTTGTTTTTCTTCATGGTTGGAACATTAGGAGTCTTAAGATTTCCCGATGTTTTTACAAGAGTCCATAGTGCAGCAAAATGTGATACCTTAGGAGTTTTATTATCTTTAACTGGACTTATAATTTATAGTGGTTTTAATTTTACTAGTTTAAAGTTAATTTTGGTTCTAGTATTTGTATGGATAACAAATCCTACAGCTACTCATTTAATAGGTAAAGCTGAGTACATGCGGAAAAAGTCATCAGAAATGAAGGATGGAGTAATAGAGAATGAAAATCTTTAGCATAATAATGTTAACATTATTGATAATATCTTCAATTATGGTTTCTTCTTTAAAAAGCTTATTAAGCTCAATTATATTATTCATGGTTTATAGCCTAATTATGGCTATATTATGGCAACAGCTAAATGCGCCAGACTTAGCAATAACAGAAGCTGCTGTTGGAGCGGGTATAACAACCATATTATTTATAGTTACATTGAAGAGAATAAAGGGAGAGAGAAAATGAGAAAAATAGTTGCACTGCTTATTACCCTTGGGTTAACTTTTATACTTCTATTAGGAGTAATGGAACTACCATCCTTTGGCAAGGGAGAAATAGCCCATAATGAAGTTTCTAAATATTATATAGAAAATGCTACTAGGGATACTGGGGCTACTAATATCGTTACTGGAGTTATATTGGATTATAGAGCTTTTGATACTTTTGTAGAGGCTAGTGTATTATTTACCTCTGCCATAGTGGTGACAATAGTATTAAAAAAGAATAAAAATTAAAAGGAGAGAGAAAATGAAAGATACTATATTAGAAGAAGTAACAAGATGGATACTACCTTTCATATATCTTTTTGGAATATATATAATTTTCCATGGACATCTTAGCCCTGGTGGCGGATTTGCAGGAGGAACAGTAATAGGTGCAGGATTTATACTTTATAGAATTGTATTTGGAAAAGAAAAAGCTCAGCAAAAGCTTAAATATGATATATTAGTAAAAGTAATTTCTATTGCATTATTAATGTATGGTGGGATGAAGGGGTATAGTTTTATATCAGGGGGTAGTCATTTAAATTGGCCTGGGCCACCGTTAGGCACACCAGGTAATATATTAAGTGGTGGTTTTTTACTTCCTTTAAATATTATTGTGGGGGGAGTAGTAGGGATAACTATGTATTTCTTGTATAGTTTATTTGAAGAAGGTGAAATATAAATATGGATAAATTATTTATTAATTATTATGAAGTGGGGGCAGTAATATTATTTGGCATCGGATTTGTTACTTTACTTTTAAATAATAATCTTATAAAAAAAATAATAGGGTTAAATATAATGGATACAGCAATTTTCCTCTTTTTTATAGCAAAAGGCTATATTGAAGGAAGAGAAGCACCAATTATAGTTGGATCATTTAAAGGAGTGAATAAATATATAAATCCAATTCCAACTTCACTTATGCTCACTGGTATAGTAGTAGCAGTAAGTACCACGGCCTTTGCATTAGCTCTAACAATTAAAATTTATGAAAAGTATGGAACAATAGAATTAGATCAGATATTAAAAAAGGGGGATGAATAGATTTGCCTATTGATAGTTTTCCGTTAATTTCAGTATTGTTATTATTTATTACAGCCACGTTGATGCCATTAATCAAAAAAGAAAAATTTGCTAAAGGAATTACCCTTGCAGCCTTTGGTGTATGTTTTAGTATGTTTATAATTACGTTAAATTACGTATTATCAAAGGGAGGTTATTATTATAGAATAGGACATTTTTCCTCACCTATTGGAATTGAATTTTATGTAGGTTTAATTGAATGTATAATGGGTATATTATTTACTTTTGTTGCCATAATGGTCCTATGGTATTCAATTTATAATATTCATCATGATATAAGCAAAGATAAAATTAACTTATATTATCTTTTAGTAAATATTTTAGTAGGTTCCCTCTTAGGCATAGTTTTTTCAAATGATATATTTAATGTGTTTGTATTTATAGAAATAGGTAACTTAGCTTCCTGTGGAATAGTAGTAATAAAAGACAAAAAGGAAAACATAAAGGCTGGAATGAAATATTTAATAATGAGTTGTTTAGGATCAGGATTAGTACTCATGGGGATTGCCTTTTTATATTCAATTACTGGACATTTAAATATGACATATATGCATGAAGTGTTAGCTCAAAATTATATGGATTATTCTAAAATTATAACTATAGTGCTAGGGTTATTCACTGTTGGTCTAGGTGTCAAAAGTGCTATGTTTCCTCTTCATACTTGGCTACCAGATGCTCATTCAAATGCTCCAACATCTTCTAGTGCTTTACTATCATCTCTTGTGCTAAAAGGATATGTATGGTTTTTCATTAAAGTTTTATACAGAATTTTTGGAAAAGAAATCATAGTAAATTTTCCAATTTTAAATGTAGTTTTATTATTAGGTTCTTTAGGAATGATTTTAGGCTCTATATTTGCAATTTATCAAAAAAATATTAAGAGAGTAATAGCTTATTCTACTGTAGCACAAATGGGATATATTTTCTTTGCACTTGGGCTTGGTGAGCTAGGACTTGCTATAGCAGTATTTCACATTATAGGACATGCGGTAACAAAGGCAGCGTTATTTTTATGTGCAGGATCAATTATACAAAGTACCGGTTTTAAAAATTTAGAGGATTTAAGAGGCATTGGAAGGGAAATGCCCTATACCTTGGGATTGTTTTTCGTAGCATCCTTATCAATGATAGGAATTCCTGTACTACCTGGATTTATCTCGAAGTGGTATTTGGCTCTAGCTAGTATTGAAACTAATAGAATAATGTTAATTGGGGTAATATTAATAAGTAGCTTATTAAATGCAGTATATTATTTCCCTATAGCTATAAATGGATATTTTGGAGAGGAAAATTTAATAAATAAAGTAAATAAGGGCAAGGAAAAGCCCTTTAAACAACTGCTTCCTATAATAATATTGGTTTTAGCAATGTTTTTTATTGGTATAAAATCTAGGGATATAATAGACTTAATCAAATCTGGCTTAGTTTAGGAGGATTTATATTGAAAAATTCAATTATTTTATTACCAGTAATATTTCCCTTTATCGCATCAATTCTAGTACTTTATTTTAAGTTTAATGAAAAAAGTAGAAATGTTTTTACAGGTATAACTACAGTTTTAAACTTTATATTTGTAGTTACTGTTTTTAATTACTTTGAAGGAGATAGAATACATTTAATTAAATTTAATGAGTTTTTAGATATATACTTTAAAGTTGATAAATTAACTATGCTTTTTGCTTTATTGGTATCAGTTTTATGGATATTTACTACAGTCTATGCCATGGAATACATGAAACATGAAGGAAAAGAAGATAGATTTTTTACGTTTTTCTTAGCAACCTTAGGAGTGACCTTAGGGATAGCTTTTGCTGGAAATTTAATAACCCTGTACCTTTTCTATGAACTACTTACTTTGGCTACCTTTCCATTAGTAATACATTCTGATACAAAGGAAGCTTTGAAGAGCGGAAGAAAGTATTTAATATATTCTTTTGGAGGGGCTACGTTAGTTCTTTTTGGTATGATAATTTTATTTACTCAAGCGGGTGATCTATCCTTTATACCTAAGGGAATAATTACTAACCTTAACCGAGATAATATGAATTTATATTCTATAAGTTTCATTGCTATGTTTATAGGTTTTGGAGTTAAGGCGGCCTTAGTTCCATTTCATTCATGGCTCCCTAAAGCTATGGTGGCACCAACACCGGTAAGCTCGTTATTGCATGCTGTAGCGGTGGTAAAGTCAGGGGTTTTTGCCCTTACTAGAACTACTTATTATGTTTATGGTGCAGAATTTATTCGTAGTATTGAAAGTAAAAAATACTTAACCATATTTATTGTTATATCTATATTAATGGGATCTTTTTTAGCATTACATCAACAGAATTTAAAAAAGAGACTAGCATATTCCACCATAAGTCAGTTAGGTTATATTTTACTTGGTATAGTTCTTTTAAATAAAAATGCTTTTGTGGGAGCGATGCTACATTTAATAAATCATGCTGTAATTAAAATTACATTATTCTTTTGTGTAGGAGCAATTATGTATACTAGGCATAAGACAGAAATAAGCCAAATAAAAGGCATAGGAAGGGAAATGCCTTTAACTTTAGGATGTTTTGCCATATCCTCCATATCTCTAATAGGAATACCTCCCACCAATGGATTTGTATCTAAGTGGTTTTTAGCACTAGGAGGTCTAGGAGAGGGAAAGGTTCTTTTTCCCGTAATACTATTAGTAAGCGCATTGTTAACTTCAATGTATTTGCTGCCTATAATAACGGAAGCATTTTTCGCAAAAGACTCTATCAATCTTCACGTAATGAAAGAAGCTCCTAAGAAAATGCTTATCCCTATAGTATGCATAACCGTTATAACAATAATTCTAGGGTTATTCCCTAACCCGGTATTAACCTTTATTCAGGAAATAGCCAATGAATTAATGTAAAGAGACAATAAAATATAGAGGGAAGGTGTAGCTATGCTCGGAGAAAATTCATTGCTATTTATAATTTTATTTCCACTTATAACTACAATTATAGCTTATTTTATAGGAATGAAGAGAGAGGATTATAGAGATGGAATAAATATAGTCTCTACTTTTATAATGTTTATATTTATAAGTAGTTTATATCCAACAATAATTAAGGAAGATATGAGGTTGTGGATACCTAATATTATGGGAACAGGGCTATATATTAAAATCAATATGTTTAGATATATATTTGTCTGGTTAACAGCATTAATTTGGCTTTTGGTAATGATATATTCAATTTCATATATGAAATCATATAAAGATAAAAATAGATACTATTTATTCTTTATGTTAACTTATTGGAGTACTCTAGGAGTTTTTGTTTCTGAAAACTTATTAAACTTATTTACTTTTTTCGAAATAATGTCCTTGGCATCCTATCCATTAATAATACATGAAGAGGATGAATTTTCTCATGAGGCTGGGGAAACCTATATAATTATGGCTGTAACAGGTGGGCTAGTTTTGCTAATGGGGTTATTTTTACTTTATGATTTTACTCAAACTTTGCAACTTGAGGAAATTAAGGTTGCTTTTAGCAACATAGGTGATATTAAATATTTAATATCATCACTTATACTATTTGGCTTTGGTGTAAAAGCTGGGATGGTTCCACTGCATATTTGGCTACCTAAGGCTCATCCAGCGGCGCCAGCTCCAGCTAGCGCTATACTTTCTGGAATATTACTTAAGACAGGCATTTTCGGAATAATAATAACTACTGGGTTTATTATTCCAGATGATTTTAAAATTTCCACTGTTATATTAGCACTAGGGTTTTTGACTATGTTCATAGGAGGATTTTTAGCTTTATTCCAAAGGAATATAAAAAGGATTCTTGCCTATAGTAGTATGAGTCAAATGGGGTATATACTGGTAGGTATAGGACTAATGGGCATACTAGGAGAGCATAAAGCTATTGCTTTTTATGGAACCATGTATCATATAGTAAATCACGTTATATACAAAGTTTTACTCTTTATGGGGGCTGGAATAATATATATGGGATTACATCAACTAAGCGTAAACTCAATATTAGGCTTTGGTAGAAACCAAAGGGTATTTAAGTATATATTTTTAGTAGGTTTATTTGGAATAATTGGAATGCCAGGTTTTAATGGATTTATTAGTAAAAACTTGTTGCATCACGCGTTAAGTGAGGCCTTTCATATCTATGGAGGGGTATGGCTACACCTAGGAGAATATATTTTTACAATTAGTAGCGGTTTTACTACGGCCTATCTTATTAAATTGTTTGTAGTTGTTTTTATAGAAGAGAGCAATACCTCCATTAAGGATAAGATGATTCCTAAGAGTACATTAATTCCTATGGGAATTTTAGGTGCTTTAATAATATTTATAGGACTAAATCCTAACTCGATTATAAGTGTTATTGATAAGGCGGCAATTCCCTTTAATTTTCATGGAGAGATCCATCCTCATTTTTATACTATAGAAAATATTAAGGCATCTTTTATTTCAATGGGGATTGGAGTACTAATTTATATATCATTAATAAGAGGATATTTAAGAACTGGTATAGGGAAAGAAGTTAGTTATAGAAACACTACCCTTACTTGGTTTAATTTAGAGAAACATTTCTATATTCCTCTATTTAAATTTCTGTTTAAAGTTTTTAGCTTTATTTTAAAAGTATGTGATGAAGGTCTTATAAGAACAATAGAAGGAATCAATAACATTATAAATAAAATTGGCAATGTTGAAATAAAATATGAAAACAATATGGGGGAGAAGTTAAAAGAATATGTTAATAAAACATTCAGTTTAACAGGATACAAATTAAGTAGTATAACTTATTCTATATATATTTTTGGAGTTATGCTATTGGTATTATTAATAATGTTATTCTATTAATAATAATTATTGAAAAGGAGAGAAAAAAGTTTTACAATGGAAATAACCATTGATAAATGATATTCTCTCTTTTTTTATGTTAATATATTGATGTTAAAATAATTATTGTATTATTAAGGTGGTGTACTCTTTGAAAGAGAAGGAAATAATAGAAAAATTAAAGGAAAATCCATGGAGCATAGAACATATAGAGAATCCTACAGAAGAGATGTGTTTATATGTAGTTTCAAAGGCTTGGAATGCATTGAAATATATAAAAGAACCTAGTTGTGATGTTATAAAAAAAGCTATACAATCAAAAGGGTGGGCAATACAATTTGTAAAAGATCCTAGCTTGGAACTTCAAAAACTTGCAGTAGAAAAAGACTACGATTCTATAAAATATATTAAAAATCCAACTACTGAAGTTCAGGTTATTTCTGTAAAAAAAGATTGGTCAGCTTTAAAATTTATTGAAAATCCTTCTGAGGAAGCAGAGATAGAAGGGATAAAAAATAATGAGGAAGCTATGAGATATATCAAAGTTACGGAGGAAAAAATTAATAAATACATAAAAATAAATATAAATATA
The DNA here is from genome assembly GCF_039521365.1 of Clostridium malenominatum. Taxonomy (NCBI): domain Bacteria; kingdom Bacillati; phylum Bacillota; class Clostridia; order Eubacteriales; family Clostridiaceae; genus Clostridium; species Clostridium malenominatum. The sequence continues at coordinate 1,580,935 of NZ_BAAACF010000001.1, read as the reverse complement.
GCAAAATACTTATCAGAAGAAGAGTTAAATCAGATAGAAGCAATTATAAGGGAAGAAATAGCTAGCGAAGAAGTAGATGATAAGTATATGCTTAACTTTCTTCAATGTGATGCATTTAAATTTGATAAAGTTAAGTATGTTTATAAATATGGTAGTATGAAGGCAAAAACCATATTGCTGGATCATAAATTAAGTATTTAGAGGAGTGTAATATATGAATTTTAATGATGCTTTATTAACAGTAGATTTAGTTATAAACAGTGGGGATGTTCCACTAATAATAGGTGAAAGTGGTATTGGAAAAACCGCCTTGGTTAAAGAAGCAAGTAAGAGAGGAAACTATTATCTTATTAATATCGATGGTAACTTGCTTAAAGAAGGAGAAATAGGGGGACTTCCCACAGTTGAAGATTATAAAGATGGAAAGAAGACTGTTTATGCCATGCACACTAAGTTAGTGGAAATAGAGAATGCAATTATAGAAAATCCTAAAAGAAAGGTTTTATTATTTATAGATGAGCTAAACAGATGTGAACATGCGGTACAACAAGAACTAATGAATATTATATTAAATAGAGAAATAAATGGCTATAGATTACCAGAAGGTGTAGATGTAATTGCTGCCATGAATCCGTCCAATAAATATGACAATTACTCTCAAAGTGATTATCAAGTTGTAGAGATGGATCCTGCTCAGGAAGATAGATTTGTATGGATTGAGTTGGAAGCTGATGTTAAGTCATGGATGCAGTGGGGAATGAGTGAAGATGGGAAAATACATAAAGATGTTTTAGAATTTATATCAACCTTCCCAGAATATTTACACACTCCTTATTCTCAACAGTGGATTAAAGCTACTCCAAGAAGCTGGGAAAGAATATCAAAAGCATATAGACTTTATAATAATTCTAAGGGAAAATACCCATCAAAAATATTTTACAATGTAGTTAAGGGTAATGTAGGTTCAGCTATAGCTCAGGACTTTATAAATTATATACAAGAAAGTAGACAACCTTTAATATCTCCTGAGGACGTATTTGAAAAGGATGATTTGGGAGAAGAGTTAATTCTAAGAGTGAAAGGGGAAAGTCATTCTAGATTATATATTGCCTCTAAAAACATATTATTTTATTTGAAGGATTTAAATAAGAGAGAAAGGGAAGTTGAACTATTCTCTAAATTCCTTCAATTATATCCCTCAGATTTAAAAATGGGCATAATGCAAGAAATTAAATTTTCCTATAAAGATACTTTATATAAGGAATTTATGAAGGATGAAGTTTTTGTAGAGGGGTATTTTGCACTATATAATGAGTTAGAAGATTAGAGGGATGAAAATGAGAGAAAGTAAATTTGATTTGCTTAGAAAAAATTTATTAAAGGAGGTTTATGAATGGGGGGAAGAAGCTAGCCCTACACCAGAGTTTATTAATGATTTTAACAAACTAATGGAATTATGTACTTTTTCCCTTATGAGAGAGGAAGATAACTTTTTTGCTCTTTTTATCATACAAATGAAGAGAAAATTAGATTTTTATATGTCATCAGCTCTAGGGACAACAGCCTCTCTTTCACATTTTATCCTTCATATAAATCCAATTATTTTTTTAGAGTGTGAATTAGAGCAAATGAAAGCTTTAATAAAACATGAGGTCTATCATATAATGTTTAGTCATATAGTAAGAGGGGAAGCTTTAAGAAAAAAATATAATGATTTTGTGGTTAACGCTGCCTTAGATGTTTCTATTAATCAATATATAAAAAATCTTCCCACCTGGTCTTATACCATTGAAATGTTAAATTGGTCTTTTAAGACAAATCTAGAATATGAAAAAAATGCTGAATATTATGCAGAAGAGCTAAATAAGGCTATGAATAGATTGAAAGATGATAATGGAAAAGAGCTTTTAGAAAAAAATGAAAATGAAGAATCTAATGTTAAGTATTCCAAGGAACATGATATATGGAAAACTCATGATATATGGAGAAATAATAAAGACGATTATAATTTTGAAGAAATAAAGGAATTAACAAAGAAAACTGCAAATAATGCTAACAAAGGAAAGCTACCTAACTCCATAGAAAAGGCTCTAAAGGACTTAAGCGAAAAGCCGGAAATATCTTGGGAGAATTACCTAAAAAAGATTGTAGGTGCATTACCAGTAGGATATAAAAAAACTATTACTAGAAAAGATAGAAGGCAACCTGAAAGATTGGATTTAAGGGGTAAGCTATCAAATCATATTGTTCAAATTTTAGTAGCCATAGATATTAGCGGAAGTGTTACAGAGGAAGAAATTAAAAAAATAATGATAGAAATATTTAATATTGTAAAAAGTCATCCTTGTGAGATTGCTATAGTTGAATGTGACAATCAGATAAGAAGGATTTACGAAGTTAAGGATTTAAAAGATTTAAAGAAAAAACTAGATACTAGAGGAGGAACAGCTTTTTCCCCGGTTTTTCAATACATTTATGATAAAAAGCTTAGAAATCATTTAGTGGTTTATTTTACAGATGGCTTAGGGGAAAAAGAACTAAAGATTAAGCCTATCAACTTTAAAACCCTATGGGTGCTTACGGGGAAAGAAGACAATCTTTCTTTAAATAATCCGTACGGAGAAGTTAAAAAACTATCTAATAAAAAGCCTGTAGTAAATGATGTAACTATTGCTTTAAATGAAATGAAGGAAATTATTAAAGATTGGGCAGCGGCAGCAAATCAATATCTATAAATAATGATTTAGAGAGGCATTTCTTAAAAAGAAGCCTCTCCAAATTATTAAAATTTTATATAGCTGTTTCCGTCAAGGGGTATTACAACTTGAAGAGAAGGAGAACCTAAAGCTAAGCCTATAATATATATGGTATAAAATCTATTAGCCTTCAAATTAATATTTGGTACAATTAAAATTACATCATCAGAACCAGCAGGAGTTACTTCCAAAGTATATACACCTGGATTAAGACTTTGATAATCTGACACATTAGAAAAACTCAAATTTTCAAAGGTTACATTGCTGTTATTTATTCTGCCATCTACAGCAGGAGCATCAGGCGAAAGATGAGCCAAACGTATCATTACCTTACCTTCTGGTATAGTCATTGGAGTATCTTTTATTAGTTGCAAATTAAGGTTAGGTAATAAACCTACAGCAGCGGCAGTTAAAATTGTATTATTTTCTATTTGGGCATTAAGGTTTAGTACTGGAGTTTCAGTATTTCCAGCTGGATAAACTTTTATATTATAATTTCCAGGTGTAATCTTTAAATATTGAGTAAATTGTCTATAGCCTAAATTTCTAACTGTTAGCCTATTATTAATATAAATATCTACAGCAGGAGCATTAGGTGATGCATGGAATATTCTAATATATGAAGCCTCTTCTGGACTTCTATACTGATTAGGTGTAAAATATGGACAAATATACATTTTATAAATTAACCTTTCATATAGTATTGTCAATATTAATATATGAAAGTAATTACATGGTGTTACAATTATGTAAAAATTTATTGAGGGGGAAAAATTTTGGGAAAAAATTTTGGGAAAGAAAGTATAAAAAATATCTTTTTTATTATAATTGGAACTCTTTTTTCAGCTATTGGTATTAATCTATTTATTGCTAATGCTAACCTACTTAGTGGGGGAGTTTCTGGTATTGCATTAATATTAGAATATTTATTTAATATACCTTCAGGATATTTTGTATTAGCACTTAATATACCTTTGTTTGCACTGAGCTATAAAAAAATGGATAGAAGATTTACCTTATATTCTATGATTGGGGCTACATCCTTATCAATAATGCTTTTATTAACTATTAAGTTAAAGGGGTTTATTAATCTACGAGATCCTTTGCTTATGTGTATATATGGAGGAGTTTTAAATGGACTAGGAGTTGGAATAGCTTTTAATAATAACGGATCTAGTGGCGGACTAGATATAATCGCTTCAGTAATCAAGAAAAAATATGAAAATTTTGATATAGGTAAGATAACCTTTTCTGTAAATTGTGTAATAGTAACTATTGGAGCATTTATTTTTAGTATAGAAAGTGCATTATATACTTTAGTTTCGATGTATATTACTGCTTATGTTATTGATAAAGTAATTAAAGGCTTTAATAAAGATAAATTAATTTTAATTATAACAGAAAAAGAAGAAGAGGTTAGCAATTGGATAATGAACAGTTTAGGTAGAGGAGTTACTTTTCTTTATGGAGAAGGAGCCTTTACTAATAATAAAAGAAGGATACTATATTGTGTTGTTCCTTTAGGGGAAATACCTAAAATTAAGAGTATAGCAAAAGAAATAGATGGTAATGCTTTTATTTCCATTCTAGATGTATCAGAGGTAGAAGGAAAAGGATTTAAAAATAGTAAAAAATAGGCGGATAATCTGCCTATTTTTTTAGCCTATAATAATATTCTTTGGTATTTTCATCGATGACTTTAAATTCATAGCCTAAATTTTTGTAATGATCTATTATTTTTGGTAGGGCGTTTACAGTATTGATATTATTAAAATTACAATGCATTAAAATAATTAATCTAGAGTATTTAGTGTTGTGTTTAGTTCCGTTTACAAATAATTGATTTGTAGTTAAATTGGGGTTAACGCCGTCACAAAGATTTACATTCCAATCATATATCTTTAAATTATGTTCGTGCAATTTATCTAATAGTCTTAGATTTAATCTTTTAGAACTTCCTCCTGGAAACCTGATTAGATTAGAAGTAAATCCAGTAATTTCTTTAATTTTAGCTTGGGTTTTAAGCATTTCTTCTATAAAAATCTCATCACTTTTGTAAATTTGCTTAAAATTATGAGAGTAGGTGTGAAGTCCGATGCTATGACCTTCAGCGTAAATTCTTTTTAAAATATCTTCTTTTCCTTCAATTTCTTTACCTACGATGAAGAAAGTAGCCTTTACTCCCTTTTCGCTTAAAATATTTAATAATTTATTTGTGATAATATAGGTAGGGCCATCATCAAAAGTTAAATAAATGTTTTTCGGAGGAGAGGAATCTGATGTGGCCTTTATGTAGTTAAGTTTAAAAAGAAAAATGCAATTCATAAGAATTAAACATAATATTAAAAACTTTGATTTTTTCATTGCATCATCTCCTTTCCTAAAGCAAAACGTGAATTAATAGTAGTGTACCCAAATATCTTTTAATTAAATTGGATAAATATGATATAATAATCATAATATTATTTGTAAAGGATGGTGTGCAATATTGAGTATTGGTAGTGTAGATGTTGCCAAAGCTTCCGTAAATATGGCATTAACTTCTAGGGAAGAAGAAAAGAGATTAGAAGAAGATTTTAAAAATAGAGGGATTATATGTGTTGCTGTAGACGTGGGAGGAAATATAAATCAATCAATACCTAAAATAGTTGAAAGAGCACTTGTAGCTTCAAAAAGAAGTGGAGTAATAAAAGATTGCCACGTACATGATGGCGCAGTAGCTGGAGCTACTAGAGAAGCTATATTGCAAATATTAAGCAAAGCAAGTGGTTTAAATGTAGGAGGGAAAATTGGTATTGCCAGAGCAGGAGAGCATTTAAGCGTGTGTATTTTTATGAGCATAGGATTGTTGCACCTAAATGAAGTTGTAATTGGAATAGGTCATCGTTCTATACCAGAAATATAGAAATACATATTGACATTAAATTGGGAGTATAGTATTATAGTGTTTAATAATTTGTAGCACAGTAGTTTTGTAGTATGGTAGTTTGGTAAAATGGTAAAATAATTTTGTTTAAAACTCTCCATAAGGGGAGTTTTTATATATTTTAATTAAAAATTAATATTTTTGGAGGATGGTAGTATGGTAGGAAAGAAAACTTTCAAAACAATCATTTCAATGTTGTTAATTGGGACAACTCTTTTTGGATGCGGGGCATCCAGCACTCCGGTAAATACAATGGGTGAAAAGCCAAAGAATAAGGTGAAAATAGGTATAACTCAATTTATTGAGCACGATGCTTTGGATTCAGCAAGAAAAGGCTTTATTGAGGGATTAAAATCTAAAGGATATGAAGATGGTAAAAATATTGAAATTGATTACCAAAACTCTCAAGGAGACATGCAGATAGCTCAAACTATAGCTCAAAATTTTGCATCTAAGGATAAGGATTTGATTTTTGCTATAGCAACGCCTTCAGCTCAAGCTGCTCTTAATGCAACAAAAGAGATACCTATTGTTATAACCGCTGTTACTGATCCTGTAAAATCGGGATTAGCTCAATCTATGGAAAGTTCACAAAATAATGTTACTGGTACTTCAGATGCGGTATCAATTAAAACTCAATTTGAATTAATTAAAGATTTAGCACCAAAAGCTAAAAGTATTGGAATTATTTATAATACTAGTGAGAGTAACTCAGAGATACAGATGGAAGAGGCTAAAAATGTAAGTAAAGAAATGAACTTAAATGTAATTGCGGCAGGAGTTACAAATGTGAATGAAATAAATCAAGCCATAGATTCTATTTTAAGTAAGATAGATGTTTTATACGTATTTACTGACAATGTAGTGGCATCATCAATACCACTTTTAGTAGATAAATGCTATAATAAAGGTATTCCTATAATTGGTTCGGAAAGAGGACAAGTGTTGTCAGGAGCATTAGCAACTGTTGGTATAGACTATTTTAAATTAGGATTTCAGTCCGCTTTATCTGCCGTTGAAGTAATTAACGGAAAGAAACCAAGTGAGGTGCCACTGTCAACTCTTAAAGAAATGACCCTGTCAATAAATGAAGATGCTATTAAAAAATTAAACATAAATATTCCTTCAAGTATTTTAGACAAAAGTGAAAAAGTTAAAAATGAAATAAAATAAATTTAACGCAAAAAGCAATCTCTTAGAAGGTTGCTTTTTGCGTTAAATTTGTGTAAATAAGGTTAAAGATACTACATAAAAATTTAAATGACAAATACAGTATAGTAAGATTATAGTAAAGTAAATTGATTTTAAGGAGGACAAAATGTTGATAAAGGAAAGACTAAAATCCATTGAAAAATACTTTACTGATAAGAATTATAATAAATTTACAAATTATATGATATTAATAGTTCTATTTTCCTCTGTAGTACCTATTATTGTTACGGGGTATATTAATTTTTCTATACAATCTAAGGTAGTTAAGAGGGATTTTAATCAAATTTTACTATCAGAGGGAAAAAGAGTTTCAGTTCAGTTAGAAGAACTTATAGAAAAAAATATAGAATTAATTAGTTCAATATCAGAAGATGCAAATGCTAGGAATATAAATTCATCTAATGAGAGTGTTCAATGGTTTAACCTAAGTATAAGCAATATACAAAAAACTCATTCTAAGGTAAAATCAATTTATTTAGGTGACATAATAGGTAATATGTATACTAATAAAAATGTAAATATTAATAAAGAATTTAAAGAAGATAAATGGTATGAATATGCTATAAGTGATAAAACAAGAGTTATAATTTCTAAACCCTTTGAAGATGATGAGAGAAACTTAATAGTTACATTTTCAAAGGCGGTTTTAGATAATAATGATTCAATCATTGGCGCTGTAGCTATGGATATATATTTTAATAAATTAGCAGAAGAGATTATTAACCTAAATATAGGAAACAACGGGTATGCATTACTAACAGACAAAGATGGCAAGATATTGGCTCATAAAGATAAAAGTCTTATAGGAAGTACTTTAGAACATTGGGATAACATAGTTAAGGAATCTAAAGATATTATAAAAATTAACATTGAAAATGAAAACTATCATACATTCAAAATAGAAAATTTAGCTGCTAAATGGAATGTTATAGTATTTATACCTACAAAAGAACTTAATGATAAAATCTACGGAGGATTGGGCTATATTTCAACTGTAAGTGGTCTATTTCTAATTATTAGCCTAATACTTTGTAGTTATATATCTAAAAAAATTAAGACAGGCATATATGACATTAAAAGGAGTATTGAAGAATTCTCAAAGGGAGATTTTACAATAGATATTCTAGGTGAGGAGGTAAATATTATGGAAATAAAAGATATAAAGTCATCACTAAATACAATGAAATATAACATATGTATTTTACTTAAATCAATAAAGGATTATTCAAAAGTATTACAAGAGTCTTCATCTAATTTAGCAGCAATTACAGAAGAATCGAGCTTAATTGAAGATGACTTAAGTAAAAAGTTTCAACAAGTATTTAAAGGAGCTATTGATCAAGTTAATGATTTAAATAAAGCATTAGAAAGCTTTATTTATTTAGGCGAAAATATAGATGAATCTCTTAGTAAAATCATAGCAACAGATGATTATTCTACATATGTTAAGAATGTAGCTGAGAATGGAATCCATATTATAAATAATTTAAAACAAAATATTAGTGAAAGTGAAAAAAATATTATAGATTTAAATACTGAGATTTATAAACTGAATGAAGATTCAAAATCAATAATTTTAATCACGGATACTATAAAAGCCATCACAAAGCAAACTAATTTGCTGGCATTAAATTCTTCCATAGAAGCGGCTAGAGTTGGTGAACTGGGGAGTGGTTTTGCTGTAGTGGCTAATGAAATTAGGAAGCTGGCAGAAGAATCTGGTGTAGCTGCATTAAATATAAATAACGTTACTATAAACATGATTGAGAGAGTAAAACTATTACATGATAAAATAAATATAGAAAACGAACAAAGAAAAGATATAAATCGCTCAATGGATGAAACCTCAAAATCATTTAATAATATATCTGATTCTATAAGCGATTTAGAAAGTGGTATAAAAGAGGTTAGAATTATATTAAAGAATGTGAATAATATGAAGGAAGATACAATTTCAAATATTTCAGAGTGTATTGTAATAGCTAATCGAACAGCTTCTATATCAGAAAATGTAAATGCTTCCTGTGAGGAACAGGTATGCTCTTTAGAAGAAATTGCTTCTTCTACACAAAATTTAAATGATATGTCAGAAAAGATGAAGTTGAATATTAATAAATTCTTAATTGATTAATAAGTAGGGTGAGACTGTGCAAAAGCTCACCCTTTTTATATCCAATCTTTTCTTTTAAAGTATCTAAGCATGACTATAATTAGAATTAAGCTAATAATCCAAAAGCTAGGATAGCCATATTTCCAATTTAATTCAGGCATATTGTTAAAATTCATTCCATAGACTCCAGCTAAAAAAGAAAGGGGAATAAATATAGTAGAGTATATAGTAAGTATTTTCATAACATCATTAGTTTTATTACTTATGCTAGAGAGGTAAGTGTCTAGCATTCCAGCTAAGATATCTCTATAGGTTTCAACGGTATCTATTATTTGAATGTTATGGTCATATATATCTCTAAAAAAAACAATAGTTTTTTCATTTATTAGGGTAGATTCCATTCTAGTTAAATTATTTACTACTTCTCTTAAAGGCCATATAGAGTTTCTTAAAAATAACATCTCTCTTTTAATAGTATATATATCTTGAAGCAATTTATTTTCTGGATTCAATAATAATTCATCTTCTATAGAGTCTATTCTATCGCCTATGTTTTCTAGTATGTTGAAATAACTATCTACAATTCCATCTATAAGTGAATATAGAAGATAATCCGTTTTAAATTTTCTTATATTAGAAGCGGATTTAATTCTTTCTCTCAGTGGATCAAAAACATCTCCAGAAAACTCTTGAAAAGATACAACATAATTACTCGTTAAAATAAAACTAACTTGCTCAACGGTTAGTTTTCCTAATTCATTAATATATAACATTTTTGTAACTACGAAAATATAATCATGGTGATCGTCAATTTTAGGTCTAATGGTGGTATTTAATATGTCTTCTTGTACTAAAGGGTGAATATTAAAGTAATTTCCAATTTCTTTTATCATACTTATGTTGTTTAAACCGTCAACGTTAATCCATTTTACAGTATCGTTTTCATTGAAACAATCATATATATTATCAAGGCTATCTTCAAATTTATAATAGTCGTTACTATATTCTATATATGATATCTTTACAGGATGAGTAATTTCATCGCCTATATGAATAAGAGAACCTGGAGCAGTGTATGATTTCTTTTTTAACTTTTTTAAGTTCTTATGCATTTTTAACACCTTTCCTAATATATAATCAATATTGTTTACATTTATTATAACAGATTATTCTTCAATAAAGAGTAACTGTGTTGACATTATGCTTGCAGAGAAATATAATTTTAATATATCCTTTTTATTGGAGTAATCTGGTAAAGAAGATTAAATAAAATGTGTTAATAATTATCCTGATTGTAAGGAAAGCTCTAAGCAAAAGGGGGAATGTGATACCTGGATATAATTAATATTGGTACTACAACCTTCTATTTTTTAGAAGGTTTTTACTTTAGGAGGTAAAATAATGAATAAAAGAGTTGGGGTAGTAGGAATTGTAATTGAAAACTTTGAAAGCGCAGTAAAGGTAAATGATATACTTCATGACTACGCACATATTATAGTTGGAAGAATGGGTTTACCTTATAGGGAGAGAGAAATTAGTGTAATATCATTAATTGTAGATGGTACTTCTGATGAAATTAGTGCACTAACGGGAAAGCTTGGTAATGTAAATGGTGTAAATGTTAAATCAGCGGTAACAAAAATATAAGGGGAGTGAGTGTTATTGAATAAGTCTAAAAATTTAGCTAGAACAGCTATTTTACTATCAATTTCTATTGGAGTACAAGCATTAGGAAGAAGTTATCCTCAAATTAGTCAAGTGTTCGTAGGTTCTATTGTAAATGCAGCTTTAATACTGTCCGTATTCACTAGTGGACTTTCCTGGGCTGTTTTACTTGGTTCGCTAACTCCGTTCTTAGCATGGATTATTGGACAGCTTCCAGGGCCAATGGGTCCATTTGTACCATTTATTATGATTGGGAATGCTATATATATAATATCTTTTTACGCTTTAAAAGGAGAGAAAAAATTAAACAACTATATAGCTCTGCCCATAGCAGCATTTTTAAAATTCTTATTTTTATGGTTATCAGCAGGAAAGTTAATATATTTATTTAATTTAGGACTACCAGAAAAAGTAGCATCAAAATTGGCCATAATGATGGGAATACCTCAATTGACTACAGCTATAATTGGTGGATATATTGGATTACTATTAGTTAGAGTTTTAGCTAAGAATAAAATTATGTAAAATAATATAGAGGCTTCCAAGAAGGAAACCTCTATTATTTATATAGTTATCTTCTACAAAGTAATGCTAAAACAATCAGTGGCAAAATAGAACTATTACAGGATCCTCCTAAGAGGTTACCAAAACCACAGGAATTGCAACTTCGGTTGCTATTACAGCAGCAGGATTTCTTTTTGTAATATTCATACTCACAACAGTCTCTATGCTTGCGTCCCATTAAACATCCCTCCTTTATAAGATATGTTCTCTATCATTATGGAAAGATGATAGGCTATAATTTAATATATTCCAATAATGTAATTTGGTGATTAATTTATAAAAAGTTATTTAGTTAACATAATAAATATTATGTATCAATAAAACAAATTGTAAACCTAAAAGCTTAAAAAATTATAATTTAGTATAATAAAAAAAATAATATTGGTTAAACTTATAAACAAGGGGGACTTTATAACAATGTAAGGTTTCCCTTTTATTATATTTAAAGGCGGAAGTGATAAGATGAATGAATTTATTTATTATTTAACAGCATCCATTCAAATAATGGTATTCTTAATCACCAGTTATTATTTAATAATTTCCATGTTTGGATTGTTTACAAGAAATAAAGATGAAATATTATATTGCGATCCAAATAAAAAGTTTGCCATGATTGTAGCAGCACATAATGAAGAGTTAGTTATAGAAAATATCATTGAAAGTTTAAAGAGCATTAATTATCCTAAAGAGCTATATGATATTTATATAATTGCAGATAATTGTAGTGACAATACTGCTAGTATTGCTAATAAATTAGCAGTAAATGTTTATGAGAGATTTAATAAAGAAAAAAGAGGCAAAGGTTATGCTCTAGAGTGGATGTTTAATAAAATATTTATTATGGATAAAAATTACGATGGTATATGCATATTTGATGCAGATAATCTTATTTCTAAAAATTTTCTAATGGAAATGAACAGCAAAATTAATGAAGGCTACAAAGTAGTTCAAGGATATATTGATAGTAAAAATCCATATGATTCATGGATTACTCAATCTTATGCAATATCCTTTTGGAATACTAATAGATTATTTCAATTAGGGAGGAAGACTTTAGGCCTTTCGAACCAAATTGGAGGAACGGGATTTTGCGTACATACAGGATTACTTAAGGAGTTAGGGTGGGGTTCTACCTGTCTTACTGAAGACTTAGAGTTTACGTGCAAATTAGTTTTGAATAATTACAAAGTGGGTTGGGCACATAATGCTATAGTATATGATGAAAAACCACTAACTCTTAGACAATCTTGGAGGCAGAGAAAGAGATGGATGCAAGGTTTTGCAGATGTATCTTCAAGATTTTTTTTGAAATTAATGCTAAAGGCATTTAAAAATAGAGATTTTACAGCCTTTGATTGTGCTCTCTATACAATACAACCTTTTGTTATACTGTTATTTGGACTCTCTGCATTATGTACATTTTTATATAGTAATACCCCTTTAAATAAAAACATGTTTTCAATTAGCTACATAATATCTCCATTTATATTTCAGATAATAAATGTTGTGCAGTTTTCCTTAAATCCATTGATCATGTTTATTGAAAAAAAACTATCAAAATTTATGTTTGTCTTATTTACGTGCTATTCCATAAGTATTGTCCTTCTTTCGGAAGCTTTTAATGCAAATAGTAGTTTGGTAAGAAGTATTACATTTAGTTTCTTATCACCAATAATTTTTATATTAATATTGTTCTTATTTAGAAAGAAAGAATATCTAAGACTTTTTGTAAGATATCTTCTTTATAATATCTATATTTTTACTTGGATTCCAATTACAATTCAAGGTATAATATATAAAAAGGATAGAGAATGGAGTCATACGAAACATACTAGAAAAATTAGAATTGGAGAGATGGAATGAAGCATATGACAATAACATCATATGCTTTTTATAATATAATAAAATATACAATATTATTTATTAAAGGGGATGGTTAAATGAGTACAGTAACTATTGGATTAATGTGTAGCTTTTTAGCAGGGATGTCAACTACTTTAGGGGCAGTGCCTATATTTTTTACAAAGAAAATTTCTCATAAATATCTAGACGGATTACTAGGGTTTGCTGCTGGCGTAATGCTTGCAGCTACATGCTTTAGCTTAATAATACCCTCAATAAATTATGGAGGAGGAGATTTAAAAGCTGTTTTAATTACTTCTGCTGGAATAATGACTGGAGGAATAATGCTTGATCTCATAGATAAATATGCTCCTCACGAGCACATGCTATTCCAAAATAAAAAAGAAGGAAATAGCTCATCCTTATCTAAAGTGTGGTTGTTTATAATTGCTATAACAATTCATAATTTTCCAGAAGGATTGGCTGTAGGAGTAGGATTTGGAACTAATAATATAAGCGATGGATTATCCTTAGCATTGGGTATAGGTCTTCAAAACATTCCAGAAGGACTAGCTGTCGCATTAGCTTTAAAAAGGGAAAATTACTCAAATAAACAAGCTTTTCTAATATCTATGTTAACGGGTATAGTTGAACCCATAGGAGGCGTTATAGGGATAGTATTAAGCAGTATATCAAAGCCTTTACTACCTTTTATATTAGCTTTAGCAGCAGGTGCTATGTTGTTTGTGATAAGCGATGAAATAATTCCTGAAACCCATGAACATGGTTACGAAAGGATTGCTACCTATGGTTTATTAATTGGTTTTGTAATAATGATGATATTAGATGTAACATTAGGATAAGGAGATTTTACTATGGAGGAAAGACTACAAAAGTTTATGGCCAGATGCGGAGTGGCATCTAGAAGAAAATGTGAAGAAATAATTACAAAAGGACATGTGAAAGTAAATGGTAAATTAGTAGTGGAATTAGGACATAAAGTTAACGATAACGATAAAGTTGAAGTTATGGGAAATTTAATAAAACCAGAAGAAAGAAAAGTCTATATTGCTTTAAATAAACCAGAAGGATATGTGTGTACAGTAAAAGATGAAAAGGGAAGAAAAACAGTAATAGACTTAGTTGATGTTGAGGAGAGAATTTATCCTATAGGTAGATTAGATTACGATACATCGGGGTTATTATTATTAACAAATGATGGAGAAATCTATAATAATATTATGCATCCAAGAGTAGCGAAGAAAAAAAATTATATTGCTTTAATAGAAGGAATTCCTACTGAGGAAGAATTGGACATTTTTAGAAGTGGTGTAGATATTGGAGATTATGTTACAGCCCCTGGAGAAATTAAAATAACATCTAAAGAGAAGGGAAATGCAATAGTTTCAATTTTCATACATGAAGGAAAAAATAGACAAATTAGAAGGATGTGTGAAAAAATAAATCATCCTGTAATAAAATTAAAAAGAATTTCTATTGGTGAAATAAAGCTAGGAAGCCTAGAAAAAGGGAAATGGAGATTTTTAACCAATGAAGAAATAAATTATCTAAAAAATATATAACTAGGCAAAATTGAAAGTATTATTGATAAAATGCTCAATAGATGGTAAAATGAAATAAATATTGCATTTCTGAGGGGATATGGAGAAAGGATTGGATTTATATGGAAGATAGTAAGCAAGATTTGATGCGAACAATTCAAACAAAATTTCCAAGATTAAGTAAAGGACAGAAGTTAATAGCAGAATATATTTTAAAGCATTATGATAAGGCTGCATTTATGACCGCTGCTAAGCTAGGAATAAGCGTAGGAGTTAGTGAATCTACAGTAGTTAGATTTGCTAATGAGTTAGGATTTAGTGGTTATCCTACACTGCAAAAGGCACTTCAAGAACTAATAAAAAATAAACTTACCACAGTGCAACGGATTGAACTTTCAAATGATTTTATAAATCAAGAAAGTGCCTTAAAAAGTGTTCTTAAGTCTGATATGGAAAATATAAGAGCTACCTTAGAAAAAATAAACCATGTGACGTTTGACGAAGTGGTAAATAGCATTTTTAGAGCAAGAAAAATATACATAGTAGGTCTTAGAAGTTCAACTGCTATAGCTGAATTCTTAGGGTTTTATTTGAATTTAATATTGGATAATGTTAAGGTTACAGGATATGGTGTAAGTGATATTTTTGAACATATGCTAAATGTATGCGATGAGGATTTAGTAATAGGAATAGGATTCCCAAGATATGCAGCAAGAACAATTGAAGCGTTAGATTATGCAAAAAACAGGGGTGCCAATGTGGTAGCAATAACTGATAGTTTGCTATCTCCATTAGCAGCGAGAGCTGATTATACCTTAATTGCACAGAGTAATATGGCTTCTTTCGTAGATTCTTTAGTTGCTCCTTTAAGTGTTATTAATGCGCTTATCATTGCAGTAGGACTTAGAGAAAAGGAAAAGATATCTTCAACTTTTTCGAAACTAGAAAAGATATGGGAAGACTATGAAGTGTATTCTTATAAAGAGAAGAGAATAGATTAAACGAACCATAGGGTTCGTTTTATTCATTATTGCTCCAAAAAGGAGGAGAAAATATGGCAAAAGTAATCGTAATTGGTGGAGGACCCGGTGGCATGATGGCGGCAATACAAGCTGCAGATAAGCATGAAGTCGTACTTATAGAAAAAAATGAAAAATTAGGTAAAAAGCTATACATTACAGGCAAGGGTAGGTGTAATGTGACTAATAACAAAGACATAGGAGATTTTTTTGAGTACATACCTGGAAATCCGGAATTTTTATATAGCTCCTTATATACATATACTAATATAGACGTAATGAATTTTTTTGAAGATTTAGGGGTAAAACTTAAAGTGGAAAGAGGAGATAGAGTATTCCCGGAATCTGATAAATCTTCAGATATTTTAAGGGCATTGGAAAAAGAACTGAACAGAAAGGGAGTAAAGGTACTTCTTAATGAGGAGATTCTAGAAATATTAGAGTGTAATAAAAGTTTAGTAGGGGTAAAAACTAATAAATCTAAAATCATAAAGGGAGATTATTTTATTTTAGCCACAGGAGGAGTTTCTTATCCTCAGACAGGTTCTAATGGAAAGGGCCATGAAATATCAAAACTTCTTGGACATAATATAACAGAATTAAAACCTTCTTTAGTTCCAATAGAAATAGAGGAGGAATGGATAAAAGAATTACAGGGATTATCACTAAAAAATGTAGAAATAATATTAAAAAATTCAAAGGGAAGAAAAATTTTTAGTGAATTTGGTGAAATGTTATTTACTCACTTTGGAATTTCAGGTCCAATAATATTAAGTTGCAGTAGATTTATTAATACCGGGGAAAAGTTTTCAGTCACGATAAACCTTAAACCGGCATTATCCAGTGAAGAACTCGATAAAAGAATTCAAAAAGATTTTATGAAGTTTATAAATAAAGATTTTAAAAACTCATTAGACGAATTGCTTCCTAGTAAGTTAATCCCAATAATTATAAAGCTTTCGGGCATATCTGAAAATAAAAAGGTTAATTCTATTACAAAAGAGGAAAGAAAAAATTTAGTTCAAGTTATACAAGGTTTGGAATTAACAGTTAAAAGATTAAGGCCTATAGCAGAAGCAATAGTGACTTCTGGAGGAGTAGATGTTAAGGAAGTAGATCCATCAACTATGAAATCAAGAAAGATAAATAATCTGTATTTTGCAGGTGAATTATTAGATATAGATGCCTATACTGGAGGATATAATATTCAGATAGCTTTCTCCACAGGTTATATTGCAGGAACAATGGTAGGTGAGAAATAATGTACGGTATTAGAGGAGCTATAACTATAAAAGAAAATTCTAAAGATGAAATAAAAAAAGCATCCTTAGAATTATTCGAAAAAATAATTAAGGAAAACTACATTAAACTAGAGGATATCGTGTCTATTATTATTTCTTGTACAAAAGATATTACAAAGGACTATCCTGGGAAATTTATTAGAGAAAACTATAAACTTGGTTTAGTTCCAATAATGCATTTTAATGAGATGGAAGTGGAAGTATCGCTGCCATTTTGTATAAGATTTCTTATTACTGTAAATGGTAATAATAGCAATATAAAATATGTTTATTTAAAGGAAGCTGAAAAGCTTAGAGCAGACTTATTTAATCATAATAATTAGAGGATTTTAGTATTAGTTATAGAATATATTTTAAAGGAATATATTTGTTTAGAAAGGGAGTTTAATCTTGAAAATATCAGTTGCAATAGACGGTCCAGCTGGAGCCGGAAAAAGTACCATAGCTAAAATATTATCAAAGAAGTTTAATTTAAATTACATAGATACAGGAGCAATGTATAGAGGTGTAACTTTATTAGCCCAAAGAAAAGGAATTAATCCTGAAGAAATTGAAGAACTTTGTAAGCTCATAAAATCATCAGAATTTTATTTTTTAAAGGATAAATTATTTATCAATGGAGAAGATGTAAGCGAAGAAATAAGAAACGTAGAGGTTACTAATAAAGTTTCTTTATATGCTGCAGTTGAAGAGGTTAGAGAACTTTTAGTAGATATTCAAAAGAATATATCAAAAAACTATAGTGTTATTATGGATGGAAGAGATATAGGGGCTATAGTTTTACCAGAAGCAAATGTAAAATTCTTTATCACCGCTTCTCCAGAAATTAGAGCTAAGAGAAGGTATAAAGAGCTTACTAGAAAAAACAAAATAGTGGAATATGAAAACATATTACAAGAGATAATAAAAAGAGATTATATAGATTCTAATAGAGAGATAAATCCATTAAGAAAAGTAGAAGATGCAATAGAAATCGATACATCCAGTTTATGTATAGATGAAATAGTAGAGCAAATGTCAATTTATATTGAAAAGGCAATAGAATCAGTAGGTGATTAATTTGAAAGTGATTATTTCTAAGAATTCAGGTTTTTGTTATGGTGTTAAAAGAGCTGTGGATACAGCTTTAACCACTAAAGAAGAACATAATGAAAGAGTTTACACGTTAGGACCATTAATACATAATAATGATGTGGTAGATCATCTAAAACAAAAGCATATCTATCCAATAGAATTAGAGTGTATAAATGATTTAAAAGAAGAGGATATAATAATAATTAGATCCCATGGAGTGCCTTTAGAGATTTTAAATAAATTAAAAGAAAAAAAATTAAAGGTTATTGATGCAACTTGTCCTTATGTGTCAAATATTCATAAAAAAGTTGAAAAATATTATAATGAAGGATATAAAATATTAATAGTTGGAGATAGTTCTCATCCAGAAGTGATTGGTATAAATGGATGGTGTGATAATTCCGCTATCATTTGTAAAGATGGAGAAGAATTAGATAACTTGCCAAGAAAAATTTGTATTGTAGCTCAAACTACCGAAAAAATTGAGCATTGGGAAAAAGTTTTACGCAAGGTAATTAGTCAATCTAAGGAAATTATAGCTTTTAACACTATTTGCAATGCTACAAGCGTTAGACAACAAAGTGCGGAGAGTCTTTCAAAAGAAGTTGATAAGATGATTGTAGTAGGTGGGAAAAATAGTTCAAACACAACTAAACTTTATGAAATATGTAAAAAAAATTGTGCAAATACAATTCATGTTGAAAATGCAAGTGAAATACCTGCAGATTTTATAGATAATTATTCTACCATTGGTGTGGCTGCTGGAGCATCAACACCAGACTGGATTATAAAGGAGGCTATTAATAAAATGAGTAATGAACAATTGGAGTATATGGAAAAAAATAATACACAGATACATGTTGGGCAAATAGTAGAAGGGGAAATTATATACATTACCTCTAAAGAGGCTTATGTAAATATTGGTTATAAATCCGATGCGCTACTCCCTATAAATGAAGTTTCCAAGGAAGAAAATGCAGATTTAAACAATATATTAAAAAATGGAGAACAGGTAAAGGGAAAAATTATAAGATTAGGGTCAGAGAATCATCCTCCAGTTATATCATTAGTAGAGCTAAATAGAGAGGATGCATATAGAGAAATAAAAGAAGCTTTTGAAAATAAAACTACTATATCTGGTAAGGTTAAAGAAGTAGTTAAGGGTGGATTAATATTAATATATAAAGATATTATAAGAGTTTTCTTGCCTGCATCCCATATACAATTAACTCATGTAGAGGATTTAAGTTCATATATAGGACAGGAGTTAATAGTTAATATTGTAGAGTTTGAACAAGTTAGAAATAATACTAGAATAGTAGCTTCAAGAAGAGAGATATTAAAAGAATCACAAGAAAAGTTAACAGAAAAAACTTGGGCTAATTTAGAGAAAGACACTATAGTTAAGGGCGTTGTAAGAAGATTAACAAACTTTGGAGCTTTTGTAGAAGTAGGAGGAATAGATGGCCTACTACATATTACGGAAATGTCATGGGGAAGAATTTCTTCACCTTCAGAGATTTTAAAGGTTGGAGAAGAAATAAGCGTATATGTATTAGACATTAACAAGGAAAGTAAAAAATTAGCTTTAAGTTTAAAGAAGATAAAAGAAAATCCATGGAATGATGCTGATATTAAGTATCCTGTAGGAACAATTGTACTTGGTAAAATTGTGAGATTTGCAACCTTTGGGGCATTTGTTGAATTAGAACCTGGAATAGATGGTTTGGTTCATATATCTCAAATTAGCCACAAAAGAGTTGAAAAAGCAGAGGATGTCTTAAAAATAGGAGAAAATATAAAAGCTAAAATATTAGATGTGAATAAGGAAAATAAAAAAATAGGTTTAAGCATTAAAGAAGTTAATGATATTTAAATAATTTAAAAGCAAAAGCGTGTATTAAAAGTAATACACGCTTTTGCTTTTAATAGGTAATATTTCCTGCAATTATTAATATAATATATAAGATAATAATTGGAGGAGAATTATGGGAGATAGAAAAGTAGTTCAATATATAGATGATTTAACAAATTATGAAGGAAAAAATGTTAGAAGAATATTGGAAAACTATGATTTTAATATTGATAATATAACTAAAGTCAGAAGCGCATACAGAATAGATACTGATAAAGGACCTGTATGTTTAAAGAAAATTAGGAGAAGTAAAAGAAAAGCTATTAATGGTAATATAGTAGTTCAAGAATTAGATAAACACGGATTTCCCTATACAGCTAAATTTTATAGAACAAAAAATAATTATTTATTTGAAAAACACAAAAAGTCTTTTTACTATGTTACGGAATGGATAGATGGAGAGGAATGTGACTTAAATGATATAAATGAAGCTTGTAATTGTGTTAAGTTACTTGCTAAATTTCATATATGCTCATGTAAAATTGAAACTAAGAAATTGAAAGTTAAAAATAATCTTAAGAATTGGCCAAAGATTTTTAATAAAAATATTAGTGATCTTGAAACTTATAAGCAAATAATTGAAAAGAAACGATTAAAAAATGAGTTTGATATATCATATAAAGAATATATTGATAAGTTTCATAATAGAGGACTGGCAGCACTCCATTTTTTAAACTCATCGGATTATTATATTTTATCTAAAAAAGCAAATGAAAACAAAACCTTGTGTCATGACAGTTTTTATTATCAAAATATAATAAAAAAAGATGAGGATTATTATTTAATAGATTTAGATAGTATAATTATCGATTTGCATATCAATGATTTAGGAAAGTTAATTAGGAGATTAATGTTCAAAAAGTCTTATTCTTGGGAGTTTGATAAGGCAAAGAAATTGATAGAGGCTTATAACGAAGTTAAACCACTTTCTAAAGGTGAAATTGAGGCCATGCTAGCAATGATAGCCTTCCCTCATAAGTATTGGAAGCTTGGCAGAAAGCGATATATTAAAAAGAAAGGTTGGAGCGAGGCCAAATATATGAACAAGCTAAATAAACTAATTAAATCTGATGAGTTACAACAAAAGTTTTTGGATGATTATGTAAGATATGCAAATACCTATACCAATTCATAATTGACTATAAGTTTATTAAGAATTATACTAGTAGATATTAACAAATATAAGTTGAGGAATGAATATGTATGTGTGTGAGCTTTTGACGAAAAATTCTTTAAACAGTATTAAGGAGCTTAATACTAATAGGTATGAGTTTAATATTCATAACGAAGACTTTTTTCAAGTTTACTATACTAAAGGCTTACTTGGAAAAATGTTGTTAAGAAAAAATGTATATATACTAAAAAAAAATAATAAATGCATTGGTTATTTATGGAGAAGCGAAGATGGGGGAAACCACTATCATATTAACTCATTAAACATTGTAAAGAGTGAATGTAATGAGGAAAATCTTTTGAAATTAATTTCTGTTTTCAAATATAAAAATAAAGCTTGTTTTATGTGTAAAAATAATGGTTATAACATTAAATTATTAGAAAGTATAGGATTTAAGAAGAAACTTGGAACTTTTCAAATGGAATGTGCCTTAAGCAATGAAGAAGTTTTTGTGACACCTAGACACATAGAATTTAAAACCTTTCAGCGTGGGAAAGACGAAGAAATAAGATGTTTTATTCAAAATGAAGTGTTTAAAAATGAAACAAGAAAACCTCTTACTGTAAAAGATATTATATTTGATCAATGTCAAGATTATTATTTTCCTAAGGGAACGGTATTTATAAAGATTCAAGATAAATATATAGGATATGGTCAAATAATTATTGACAATTCTATTCCACTAATTGTTAATGTAGGAATATTAAAAAAGTACAGAAACAATGGTTATGGGGAAGTGTTAATTAAATATCTCTTAAATATAGCTAGAGAGTTTAATTTTAATAAAGTTAGAATAAAAGTTGACTGGAACAATGATAGTGCCTTGAATTTGTATAAAAAATGTGGATTTAAGGTATTAGAAGAAGATTATAAAATGGAAATAGTAATATAAAAAAAGATAGACATTAAAACGTATGTCTATCTTTTGCTACTTATTTGAAGTGTTTTTTATATTCTATAATTCCATGTCTTAATATTTCTATGGAAGCTTTTAAGTCCTCACAATTAATGCAATAAGAGAGTCTAACCTCATCTAACCCTAAGCCTTCAGTAGAATAAAATCCAGCAGCAGGAGTAATCATTACTGTTTTGTTACTAAGGTTAAAATCCGTAAGTAACCATTTTGTAAAATGATTTGTATCTTTTAAAGGAAGCTTTGCTATTATATAAAAGGCTCCAGAAGGTTTTTCGCAGCTTACACCAGGTATGCTAATAAGTCCTTCATATAAAACATCTCTTCTCTTTTCATACTCTTTATTAACATCTGATAAATACTGTGGCGTAACATCGATTAATTTAGCCGCTCCAATTTGATCAAGGCTAGAAACGCTTAATCTAGTCTGGGATAGTTTCATAAATTCGCTTGATACAAGTTTATTTTTGCATACCAACATACCTATTCTTGCTCCGCAGGCACTATATCTTTTAGATATACTATCCACTAAAACTATTCTATCCTGCACATCTTCCATATACATAAAGGAAGTGAACTTTTCTTCGCCATATACAAATTCTCTGTAAACCTCATCAACTATAATAAATAAATCCTTTTCTACAGCAATATCACATAAAAGCCTAACTTCTTCTCTAGTATATACAACTCCAGTAGGGTTGCCAGGATTGCATATAAGCATTGCTTTTGTATTAGGACTTATATTTCTAAGTATTTCATCTTTACTTTTAATGTGGAACCCATCTTCCCTATATGTTCTAAAAGAATTAATCTTAACTCCCGCCATTTTTGCCATATTATTATAGTTTGTATAATATGGTTCAGGTACTATTATTTCGTCTCCAAAATCGCATAGAGTAAGCAAAGCAAATAGTATACCTTCGCTAGCTCCATTAGTAATTAAAATATCATCTTTATCTAAATTTATATTTATGGATTTATAGTACTTTATAAAACTATTTATTAATTCTTTTATTCCGTGAGAATTTTCATATTTTAAAGTTTTTCCCTCAAAGCTCTTAATAGCTTCAAAGAATTCTTCAGGTGTTTTTATATCAGGTTGGCCTATATTTAAATGGTATACTTCTATACCTCTTTCTTTTGCTTCATCTGAGTAAGGAATAAACTTACGAATTTCAGAAAAAGTCATATTATCTATTCTTTTTGATATGTTCATATAACTCAACTCCCATAACTATAATACTTCACTTTATAATATTTTAATATTTTATTATAAAGATTGGAAGAACCACTTAGATGTAAAAATTTATAAGATGTGGTTTATATCAATATTATAATGGTAAAATTAAATGAAATATATACAATTATCCTATATAATATAGTATAATGTTGAATGTTAAACTATAATAATTATGAGGTGAACAACATGGAAAATGAAAACAAGTTATTTTATATAGAGACATGGGGTTGTCAGATGAATGAAGAGGATTCAGAAAAATTATCTGGCATGTTAAGAAACTCAGGTTATTCAAATACTGAGGAAAGAGAAAAGGCTGATATTATAATATTTAATACTTGCTGTGTTAGAGAAAATGCTGAGTTAAAGGTTTATGGAAATTTAGGGGCACTTAAAAAACTTAAAAAAACCAATCCAGACTTAATAATTGCAGTATGCGGATGTATGATGCAACAGGAAGGAATGGCTCAAGCTATAATAAAGAAATATCCTTTTGTAGATATAATATTTGGTACTCACAATTCTCATAAATTCCCTGAGTATTTAAATAGAACAAAGCAAGAGGGTAAATCTATAATTGAAATATGGAATAAAGAAGAAGGAATTGTAGAAGGGCTTCCAATTGATAGAAAAAGCGATGTGAAGGCTTTTGTTACAATTATGTATGGATGTAATAACTTCTGTACTTATTGTATTGTACCTTATGTAAGGGGAAGAGAGCGTAGTAGAAACCCTGAGGATATTGAAGCGGAAATTCAAGGTTTAGTTAAGTTAGGTTATAAGGAAATTACTTTACTAGGACAAAACGTAAATTCCTATGGAAAGGACTTAGTTCCTGCATTAAGTTTTAGCAATTTATTAAGAAGACTAAATAACATAGATGGATTAGAAAGAGTTAGATTTATGACATCACATCCTAAGGATTTAACAGAAGATGTCATAGATGCTATAAGTGAGTGTGATAAGCTATGTGAACAGATTCATCTTCCTGTTCAATCAGGTTCATCAAGAATTCTTAAGAAGATGAACAGATTTTACACTAGAGAAGATTACTTAAATTTAGTAAAAAAAATCAAGGAAAAAATACCTGGAGTAGGTTTATCAACAGATATAATAGTTGGATTCCCAGGAGAAACAGAAGAGGATTTTGAAGAAACTTTATCCTTAGTTAAAGAAGTGGAATATGATACTGCATTCACATTTATTTATTCTAATAGACAGGGTACACCTGCAGATAAAATGGATGAGCAAATTCCTGAGGATGTAAAACATAATAGATTTAATAGATTAATTGAAGCCGTAAATAAAACCTTTGAAAAGAATAACAAAGAATATGAAGGGAAAGTTGTTGAAGTTCTTGTGGAAGGTGAAAGCAAAACTAGCGATGATAGACTTATGGGAAGAACTAGAACTGGCAAGTTGGTTAACTTTTATGGCGATAAGAGCAATGTAGGTAAATTAATTAATGTAAGAATAGTAAAATCTAACTCTTTCTCATTAACAGGAGAAGAAATATAAAAAAGCTCTATATAGAGCTTTTTTTATAAATATTAAAGGAGGATGGAAAATTTGGCTTTAACTCCAATGATGCAGCAGTACTTAGAAATTAAAGATAAATGTAAGGATAGTATATTATTCTTTAGATTGGGAGATTTCTATGAAATGTTTTTTGAGGATGCTAAAACCGCTTCAAGGGAACTTGAATTAGTTTTAACCGCTAGGGATTGTGGTCTTGAAGAAAAAGCACCTATGTGTGGAATACCTTACCATGCCTCAGAATCATACGTAAGTAGATTAGTAAGTAAGGGATATAAAATAGCTATATGTGAACAGTTAGAAGACCCTTCTGTGGCAAAAGGTATTGTAAAAAGAGATGTTGTTAAAATTATTACACCTGGAACATATACAGACTCTAGTTTCATAGAAGATAATAAAAATAATTATATAATGAGCTTTTATATAGATGAGAAAGGGGTAGGGATTTGTTTTTGTGATATTTCTACAGGGGAGTTTTATGGTACAGACCATAAATTTAGTGAAAATATTATAATAGATGAAATCTCTAAGTACAATCCTAGTGAAGTGTTAATATGTAACAATGTAGATGAAGAGATAGTTAATAGCATTAAAAATAGATTTAATATAGTATTCACCTACGTTCCTGAGGATTATTTCCATGATGAAAATTTACTAGAAACTCAATTTTTAGAGTTTAATAAGGAAGGCTTTAATAGTTCTTTAATAAAATCTGGAAATGGTTTGTTAAAATACATATTTGAAACTCAAAAAACCTCTTTGTCTAATATTAATAAATTTAGTTATTATAACATAGTGGATTTCTTATCTATCGATATAAACTCAAAGAGAAATCTTGAGCTAACAGAAACATTAAGAGATAAAACTAAAAAGGGATCTCTGCTTTGGATATTAGATAAAACCAGTACCTCTATGGGAGGAAGGCAAATTAGAAAATGGCTTGAGCAGCCGCTGATAAATAAAAGTAAAATTAAGGAAAGATTAAATGCTGTAGAGGAATTAATAACATCTATATCTCTTCATGAAGATGTAAAGCTATCTTTAAAAAATATATATGATATAGAAAGAATTGTAGGAAAAATATCTTCTAAAAATGTAAATGCCAAGGAACTTATATCATTGAAGAATTCCTTAGAAAAAATTCCTGGCTTAAAGCATCTTTTATCAAGCTTCAATAGTAGTTATTTTAAAAATATGTATAATGACTTAGATGAGCTAAAGGATATATATAATTTACTTCAAAGATCTATTGCTGATAATCCTTCCATATCTGTAAAAGAAGGAAATATTATTAAAGATGGATACGATGCAGAAATTACTGAATTGAGAATGGCAAAAGCCCATGGAAAAGAGTGGATTGCTCAATTAGAAAATAAGGAAAGAGAAATCACAGGAATTAAATCCTTAAAAGTAGGTTATAATAAAGTTTTTGGATATTATATTGAGATTACAAAATCAAATCTCCCCTCAGTACCAGAAGGGAGATATATAAGAAAGCAAACCCTTGCAAATTGTGAAAGATATATTACTCCGGAACTAAAGGAAATGGAAGAGAAAATATTGAATGCAGAAGATAAGCTAACTGCATTAGAATATAGTATATTTGTAACTATACGAGAAACTATAGAAAAAGAAATTGAAAGAATGAAAAAAACTGCTCATATAATAGCCATAGTAGATAGCCTAAGCTCTTTAGCTACTGTTGCTTTAGAAAATAACTACTGTAAGCCAATCATAAGTGAGCAAGGTGAAATAAAAATTGTTGAGGGAAGACATCCTGTTATTGAAAAAATGATTCCTATAGGAACTTTTGTTTCAAATGATAGCTATATAGATGGAAAAGAAGAAGCCTTGATTTTAATAACTGGACCTAATATGGCAGGTAAATCCACTTATATGAGGCAAGTAGCGTTAATCACTATTATGGCCCAACTAGGTAGCTTTGTTCCTGCTAAGGAAGCAAAAGTGTCAATTTGCGATAAGATATTTACACGAATAGGAGCATCCGATGATTTAGCCTCTGGCAAAAGTACCTTTATGGTGGAGATGTGGGAGGTTTCAAACATATTAAATAATGCTACAAATAAAAGCTTGATACTATTGGATGAAGTAGGCAGAGGTACAAGTACCTTTGACGGTCTTAGCATAGCCTGGGCCGTTATAGAGTATATTTGCAATACCTCAAGTTTAAAATGTAAAACTCTTTTCGCAACTCATTATCATGAATTAACACAACTAGAAGATAAGGTACCAGGAGTTAAAAACTACTCTGTATCCGTTAAAGAAATTGGAAAGGAAATTGTGTTTTTAAGAAAAATAGTAAGGGGCGGAGCGGACCAATCTTATGGAATTGAGGTAGCCAAAT
This sequence comes from Clostridium malenominatum, assembly GCF_039521365.1. NCBI lineage: Bacteria > Bacillati > Bacillota > Clostridia > Eubacteriales > Clostridiaceae > Clostridium > Clostridium malenominatum. The sequence goes on along the minus strand of NZ_BAAACF010000001.1, from coordinate 1,553,764 downwards.
TAGCAGGATTACCTGAAGAAGTAATTCTTAGGGCCAAAGATATACTTAAGGAAATTGAAAAAGAAAAGAGCATAGATTTAGATATAGAAAGTATAAACAATGTTAATATCGTTAAGGAAGAAGTAGCTTTAGATAGTATGCAGCTAGATTTTACTCATATACAAAAGGATAATATTATAAGGGAATTATCTTCTATAGATATAATTAATACGACTCCGATAGATGCTTTTAATAAGCTCTATGAATTAATAAAAAAGGCTAAATCCATTTAAAAGGTGGGAGTACTTTGAAGAGAATAAATGTTTTAGATCAGGATACATTTAATAAGATTGCAGCAGGTGAAGTTGTAGAAAGACCCTTTTCTGTAGTTAAAGAGTTAGTAGAAAATAGCATTGATGCAAATTCTAAAAACATAACCATAGAAATTGAAGAGGGTGGATTAAAGACCATAAGAATAACAGATGATGGCCATGGTATTTATCCTGAAGATATTGAAAAGGCTTTTTTTGCTCATGCTACAAGTAAAATTTCTGCTATAGAAGATATATTCAATATAAAAACTATGGGATTTAGAGGAGAAGCCTTAGCCAGCATTGGCTCTGTGTCAAAAATATCATTAAAGAGTAGGGTTCAGGATTTTCCCTATGGGAAAGAAATATACTTAGAAGGTGGAAGAGTATTATATAACAAAGAGATTGGAATGAATGTAGGAACTACCATTAAAGTAGAAAATTTGTTTTATAATGTACCTGCTAGACTAAAATTCATGAAAAGTGTATCTAGAGAAGGGGCTTTAATATCGGATATTGTTCAAAGATTGGCCTTAGATAATCCTCATATTTCATTTAAGCTATTTAACAATAATAAAATAGTTGTAAATACCTATGGCGATGATAACATGGAGAGTGTTATAAGAGCTATATATGGGAAGGAAATTGGAGCGAATATTACCTATTTTGAACATCATGGAGATATCCTATCTGTTTATGGATATATAGGAAATGAAAGTATAAGTAGGGGAAGTAGAAATAACCAAAGTATATTTGTGAATAAAAGATATATTAAAAGCAAGCTAATTACAACTGCAGTAGAAAATGCCTTTAAATCTTTTTTAACTATAAATAAATTTCCTTTTTTTATATTGTTTTTAGATATTTATTCTGAGTTTGTAGATGTCAATGTACATCCTACTAAAACAGAGGTGAAGTTTAAAGATGAAAGAGAAATATTTTCTTCGGTTTTTAAAACAGTGCATACAGCATTAAAAGAGAGTCTGAAAAGCTCCTTTAATATAGAAGTTGAAGAGGACAGTTATGAATATCCTAAGTACGAAACACCAGCGTTTGTTGAAAAAATTCAATTGCCTATAGATTTTACCACTGTAAATACTGTAAGAGAAGATGTTAAAAAAGAAGTATTTATACGAGAAAAATTTGAAATAAAGGGTAAGCAAGGGGAATATAAAGAGAAAGAGGAGCCAAAGGAAGTGCTTCGTGAGCAGAAGCAAAGAGATGCTAAATTTAATAGCCTTAGAATAATTGGACAGTTTAATGCCACATATATTTTAGCTGAAAGTTTTAATGAACTATATGTAATAGATCAGCATGCTGCTCATGAAAAAATACTTTTTGAGAAATATAGAAATAATATTTTAAATGGTGAAGTTATATCACAACTATTATTAGCACCAGCGGTTTTAGAATTATCCTCTGAGGATTTTTCTATATACGAAGAAAATAAAGAAATATTCCATAAAACTGGTTTTAGTATTGAAATTTTTGGAGATAATACTATAAATATAAAGGAAGTTCCTTTAATATTAGGAAAGCCTGAAATAAATACTTTATTTATGGATATACTCGATAATATAAGAAACTTAGGGAGTGGTGAAGGGGTAGAGATTAAGTATAATTCTATAGCCAGATTAGCTTGTAGAGCTGCTGTAAAGGCTAATGATAGATTATCTCTACAGGAAATGGATCATCTATTAGAGGAATTAAGATACATCGACGAACCTTTTACATGTCCCCATGGTAGACCAACTATTATTAAAATAACGGTAAATGAATTAGAAAGAAGATTTAAAAGGATACAGTAGTAAGGAGTGATAGGGTGAAGGATTTATTGATTTTAACTGGACCTACTGCTGTAGGAAAGACCAATATATCTATAAAGTTAGCTAAGAGGCTTAAAGGTGAAATTATTTCTGCAGATTCCATGCAAATTTATAGACATATGAACATTGGTTCGGCGAAAATTAAAGAAGAGGAAATGGAAGGGGTTAAACATCACTTAATTGATATTGTAGAACCCCATGAGAGTTTTAATGTTTCTCAGTTTAAGGAAGAGGCAGAAAAAGTTATACAAAAGATATATGCTAATGATAGCTTACCTATAATAGCAGGAGGTACGGGTCTTTATATTAATTCCATTATTTACGATTATAACTTTACGGAAGCTATAAGTGACCAAAAGTATAGAGATTATCTTGAAAAATTATGTGATGAAAAGGGTAAGGAGCATATTCATAGTCTTTTAAAAGATATTGATCCTTATTCCTATAAGAATATACATCATAATAACTTAAAAAGGGTAATAAGAGCTTTAGAGGTATATTATATAACTGGTAAAACAATTAGTGAGTATTCAACAGAAGAAGGTAGGGGAGAAGGTAGGTACAACTACCGATATTTTGTTTTAAATATGGATAGAGAAAAGCTTTATAAAAGAATTGATAACAGAGTAGATATTATGATGGAATCAGGCCTTGTAGACGAAGTGAAAAACCTAAAAAACATGGGATATACTGAAGACATGCAATCAATGCAGGGAATAGGTTATAAAGAAATTCTCTATTATCTTAATGGTAAGATATCCTTAGAAGAAGCGGTTTATCTTATTAAAAAAGGTAGCAGAAACTATGCTAAACGTCAATTAACCTGGTTTAGAAGACAAGAAAAGGCTCTATGGATTGACAAAGGTGATTTTAAATGTGATGAGGAAATAGTAGAGCATATTATAAGTATATATAGAAAATTATAAATATTAGAGGAATTTATAGTTTTTTATAGAATATTAATATAAAATCTAATGGAGGGTGATACATATGAGTAAAGCGGTTAATAACCTACAGGATATATTTTTAAATGGGGCACGAAAAAATCGAACAGAAGTTACAATATATCTAACTAATGGATTTCAAATAAAGGGAATGGTTAGGGGATTTGACTCTTTTACTATTGTTTTAGATTGCAATGGTAAACAAATGTTGATTTATAAGCATGCTGTTTCAACTATTACTCCTATGAAGCCAATATTATTTAACGCAACGGAAGAATAGGCAAATAAATTTTGCCTATTCTTTTTTTATATGATAATATATTTAAGGAATTAATGATAATCGGAGGGTTCTAACAATGTTTGAATTAACAAAAGAAAGTTTGAAAAAATTTTATAATATTGGTGAAAATGTTATAGAATTATATGAAAAAGCATTAAAAGATGTGGAAGACGAGTTTAAAATGTATCATGAAATTAGAGAGTTTAATCAGTTAAAAGTTCTTAATGCAATGCAGGAGGAAAGAATAAGTGATTCTCATTTTACAAACTCCACTGGTTATGGATATGGAGATATAGGAAGAGATTCTTTAGATAGAGTTTATGCTAGGGTATTTAATTGCGAAAGTGCATTGGTGAGACCTCACTTTGTTAGCGGTACTCATGCTCTAGGAACGGCGTTATTTGGGAATTTAAGGCCAGGAGATACTATGTTCGCTGTAGCGGGAGCCCCTTATGATACTCTTCATAGTATTATAGGATTAACCGGGGAGGGGAACACAGGTTCTTTGAAGGATTATGGAATAAATTATAGACAAATAGAGCTTAATAACGGCAAAGTAGATATGAATCTTATGGAGGAAATATTAAGAGAAGACTCAACTATTAAATTAGTACATATTCAACGTTCTACAGGTTATGGATGGAGAAATTCTATGCTCGTTAGTGAAATTAGGGATTTAATAGATAGAATAAAAGCTATTAGAAGCGACGTAATATGCTTTGTTGATAACTGCTATGGTGAGTTTATTGATGCCATAGAACCAACAGATGTAGGAGCGGATCTTATGGCAGGTTCTCTTATAAAGAACATTGGAGGGGGCATAGCGCCAACTGGAGGGTATATAGTTGGTAAGAAAGAATATGTAGAAAGAGCTTCTTATAGGCTTACTACTCCGGGTCTTGGTGGAGAATGCGGTTCTACCTTTGGGGTTATGAGACTTTTATTTCAAGGGTTATTCTTAGCGCCTCATATATCTATAGAAGCTGTAAAAGGGGCTTTGTTATGTTCTAGAATAATGGAATTAGCGGGTTTTGAAGTGTTACCTAAGTACAATGAAAAAAGAAGTGATATAATCCAGGGAATTAAATTTAATGATAAGGAAAAATTAATAAAATTTTGCAAAGGAATACAAGCAGGTTCACCCATAGATTCTTTTGTGCAATGTGAGCCATGGGAAATGCCAGGATATGAAGATCAAGTGATAATGGCAGCAGGGGCCTTTGTTCAAGGGTCTTCCATAGAACTATCTGCAGATGCTCCTATAAGAGAGCCGTATATTGCATATCTACAAGGAGGATTAACCTTTGATCATGCAAAAATAGGGATTCTTATTGCTTTAAATAAAATAATGAATGAATATTAAAAGGTGGTTAATACCACCTTTTAATATTGTCTATATAATCCTATAACTTTACCTATGATAGCGCAATCTTTTACTATTATTGGTTTCATAGTTTTATTTTCTGGTTGAAGTCTTATGTGATCTTTTTCTTTATAAAATCTTTTTACAGTAGCTTCGTTTTCTAATAGAGCAACAACTATTTCTCCATCTTCTGCTAAATTAACTTTTTCTACAATAGCTAAATCTCCATCTATGATTCCTGCATCAATCATACTTTCACCTTGAATTTTAAGCATGAATAGTTCTTTATTGCTCTTTATAAAGTTTATTGGCAATGCAAAGGTATCTTCTATATTCTCTATAGCTAAAATAGGCTGACCAGCAGTTACGGTGCCAACAATAGGTATGTTTAACATTTCTTTATTATGTACACCATCATTTACTAGTTCTATGGCTCTAGGTTTGGTAGCGTCTCTTCTTAACAATCCTTTTTTCTCTAACCTTTTTAAATGACCATGAACAGTTGAGGTAGAACTTAAGCCCACGGCAGCACATATTTCTCTAACTGAAGGTGGATAACCTTTCTCTCTCGTGTGACTTTTAATGAACTCATAAATTTCCATTTGCCTATTCGGCTTATTCTGTTTAACCATAAATACACCTCGCAATCTATACTAGTTGTATTATAACATAAAAAGCAAATAATATCAAACTTACGTTCTCTTTGGCTAGTTGAATTTTTTTCTATCCTCTGATATAATTGCATAATAAATAATAAAGCAAAAGAGGGGATTTATTAAAATGTCAAAGGATAGCTGTATTCTTAATAACCAATCTAAATGTTCTGAGTGTGGTGAGTGTTATACCTGTGATTTGGATAGAAATAAAACATGTAATAGTTGTGGAAAGTGCTTAGAAGAAAATATAGATATGAGAAGCGTTGAAATTGATGAAATCATAGAAGAAGACTATGAGGAAAGTGAATGTTTTGATGAGGATAAAATCCTTAAAGAAGAATGGGAAGGTAATTTAGAAGAAATAGAGTTTATAGATGATATTGAAGGATTAAGAGATTTATTAGAAGATGAAAAGACTAAGGGAGAATATACATACGAAGAATTTCCTGGATTGATAAGAATTAAAGGAAAGAAATAAAGAGGGGGATACCCTCTTTATTTTTCTTCTTCACTTAACGGGTTTGATTTAACTGCTTCTCTTAATTTTTCGTTATCTACGTGAGTGTAAATTTGAGTTGTAGAAACATTTTCGTGGCCTAATATTTGTTGAAGACTTCTTATGTCTACATTGCCATATTTATACATCAATGTAGCTGCGGTATGCCTGAGTTTGTGAGGAGTATAATTCTCTTCATCTAAACCGGCTTTCTTTACGTACTTTTTAACTAACATTTCTACAGAGCGTTTATTGATTCTGGTGTAGTTTTTGCTTAAAAACAAGGCGTCCTTATCTTTAATTTTGTCGGCATCTTCATTTCTGATTTTTAAATAGTTTTCTATAGATTTAATGCAGGCGTTGTTTAAGTAAATAGTTCTTTCTTTATCGCCTTTTCCAACCACTGTTAAAGTATCTCCTCTGATTTTAGATATGTCTATGCCGCATAATTCTGATAATCTTAATCCGCAGTTTAAAAATAGGGTGACGATGCAATAATCTCTGGCAGCATACTTTCCTGTTATGGAATTTAATAAATCTTTACTTTCATCCAAGGTTAAATACACAGGGTTTCTTTTGTTGATTTTAGGGGATTCCAAATCTAAAGCTGGATTTTCGTCTATAATTTTTGCCTTCCCATGGAGAAACTTAAAAAAAGATCTTAGAGTAGCAACTTTTCGAGCTCTAGCATAGCTTCCATTGTTTCTATAGTTCTCTGCAAAAGCTAAAAAGGCATATAAGTCCGTTAGCCTAACCTCTCTTATGACGCCATCTTGAATATCGTTAATTTTTATAGAATCAAAATCTGTATCATCAGATACTTGACCTCTATATAATTTTAGAAATCTAAAGAACATAGTCAAATCAACTTTATAACCTTGAATAGTGTTTAATGATTTTCCTTTTATAGTGCCTAAATAATTTAAAAAATCATTTAATTGCCTTGGTAGAGAAGAGTCGTGAATACTTTTTAACTTATATTTCATAAAAACCTCCTTAAAATACATGCAACTTCGCTAAATGTATATTTAACGAATATAATATTCTATAAAGAGGGGGTAAAATCCTTCTTTTTTACAAAATATTTCACCCTTGTTTATAGAAAAAATAAATTTCTACTTTCTTTGCAATTATAAGATAATATGTTTTGTAAATTTTAAAATTTATTTTGTTGTCAAAAATCGAAATATATGTTATAAATAATTTGTTGTAAAATAAACTATTATTATATAAAAATATGTGATACGCTACCTCCTCTTCTATAAAATTATATCAATTGAGAATTCGTTTCAAGTAGCAGGGTGAATGTAAAAAACTGTATCTATCTCCTAGGTATATACAGTAATACAGATTGCATGGTAATATATGTATAATTATACTAATTAATGTAATCAACAGCTGTTGATGATTTAGCGAATAATTGTTAAATTAATAAATTTACACAAAATGGTAATAACTTTGGGGATTATATTTAGATTAATCCTATAAAAAGAAAAATGGACTTTGTATCACAAAGTCCATTTCAAATTCTATTAATTTTTTATAACATGCCTTTATATTTCATAGCTACAGCAATTTTATTTATCGCATGCATGTAAGCGGCTTTTCTTAGAGAAACATTAAACTTTTCTTTTATTTCCCAAACTTCATTAAAGGCTTTAACTAAGGTTTCTTCTTCTTTATTATTTACTTCTTCTTCTGACCAGTAATAGCCATATAGGTTTTGTACCCATTCGAAGTATGATACTACAACTCCGCCACTATTTGTTAAAATATCTGGAGTTACGAGTATTCCTTTATTAAATAATTTATTATCAGCTTCTGGAGTTGTTGGTCCGTTTGCTCCTTCGCATATAACCTTAGCTTTAATTAAATCTGCATTTTCCAGTGTTATTGAGTTTTCTAAAGCAGCCGGAACTAAGATGTCAACGTTTAATGACCAGAACTCTTCTAGGTTTATTAATTTTGTTCCAGGAAAATCTATTAGATTACCTTTTTCTTTAAAATAGTTTAATGCCTCATATATATTTATACCACTTTCATTATAAACAGCATAATTACCTCTTTCAGGACTCCATTCAGCTATACTAACTATTTTAGCACCTAATTTTTCTATATTTAAAGCCGAATAACTTCCTACATTACCAAAGCCTTGTAAAGCTACTTTGGTATTCTTTATGTCTATGTTTAATCTTTTAAGAGCTTCTCTTGCTGTTATAGCTACACCTATGCCTGTTGCTTCTGTTCTTCCTTTAGAACCGCCTATTTCTATAGGCTTTCCTGTAAAAGTCCCAGGGGCGTTATAACCTACTAATTTGTTATATTCGTCCATCATCCAAGACATTATTTGGCCGTTTGTATTTACGTCTGGTGCAGGGATATCGACCTTTTCCCCTATTAATTTATATATGCCTTTTACATATCCGCGGCTTAATTTTTCTAATTCTTCTGTTGAAAGAGTTCTAGGATCTACTATGATTCCGCCTTTTCCTCCTCCGTAAGGTATGCCTGTAATTGCACACTTGAATGTCATCCAAGCAGACAATGCTTTAACTTCATCTAAATTTACAGCTGGATGAAATCTAATACCACCCTTAGTAGGTCCTATGGCTTCGTTATGTTGAGATCTATACCCTTTAAATGTTTTAATAGATCCATTGTCCATTTTTACAGGTATATTTACTTCTATTACTCTTGAGGGTTCTTTTAATAATTCGTATACATCGTTGCTTAACCCTAAACTTTCGCAACAATCTTTAATGACGCTTTGTACATTTTCAAAGGGATTCAAATTTTCTTTCTTCATTTTAATCTACCTCCAGATTTGAAAGATTAGTTTGTATAATTAGAAATACTAAATTTGTACAGTGTAATATTCTATATTAATTTGGAAAAACCCTTTTAAATTTGAAAAAATAATATAAAAATTTATATTATTTCGTTTAAATCAATGGATAAAATGGAAAATATATAAAAATTTATATAATGCTTTACATTATTATTCTTTCCAATAATTTATTATCTAATCTATATTGATGTTCTATAACTCTTAAATGCTTAATATAATTTAATAGTAAGATTATAGTATGGGAGAGGAAGATATGTATAAGTTTAATTTATTTGACAAAATAGCTTTTATTTTAGTAATCATCGGCGCTGTTAACTGGGGGCTCTTAGGATTATTTAATTTCAATTTGGTTAGTGCCGTATTTGGAGAACCTGCTAATTTCCTATCAAGAATAATATATATACTTGTTGGAATTTCAGGAATGTACTTATTATCATTGCTTCTTAAAATTAAAAAATACTCTAGACCATAACATAAATAAAAGGCTCATATATAAGAGCCTTTTATTATTGCAGCGAATCTATTAATTTTGATACTTCTTCTAAAGCTAATACTTCGTCATCTCCTGAAGCTGTTAATGTAATATTAGCTCCTTTTGTAACTGCCAATGATAAAACGCCTATTAAACTTTTGATATTTGCATTTTTGCCATTGTATTCTATAAATATATCAGATTTAAAAGATGATGCTTTTTTTACTAATAGTGTTGCTGGTCTCGCATGCAAACCAGTTGAGCTATTTACTGTCAATTCTCTACTAACCAATTTATATCACTCCTTGTATAACTTATGCTAATGTTTACTATTAATTATAACATCATTTAAATACAATTTAAACCTGAAGTTTATTTATAAAATCTTCAATTCTATCCAAACCATTCTTAATATTATCCATTGAAGTTGCATATGACAATCTTATATAATTATCTAACCCAAAAGCAATTCCTGGGATAGCTGCAACTTTTCCTATATTGAGTAATTTATCGCAGAAATCTAATGAACCCTCTATTTCATGACCGTCTATTTTTTTTCCTAATAATATTGAAATATCTATAAATACATAAAAGGCTCCTTTTGGCATTATCATGCTAAGAGTTTCTATTTGATTTATTCGCTCTACCATATAGTTTCTTCTTTTTTTAAATTCCTCAATCATATTATATAAAGTGGATTGATCTCCTCTTAAAGCTTCTAAAGAAGCGTATTGAGCAATGGAATTTGGATTTGAAGTCATATGGCTTTGTATATTACTCATTAATTTTACTATCTTTTCACTTCCCGCGGCATAACCAATTCTCCATCCTGTCATGGCGTATGATTTAGACATACCATTTATAACTACAGTCCTATCAAAAGCATCTTCATTTAAGCTAGCTATGCTTATGTGTTCTTCTCCGCCATAAATAAGTTTTTCATAAATCTCATCTGATATTATAATTAAGTCGTGTTTTTTAGAGAATTCAGCCAGCTCCATTAATTCATCTCTAGTGTATACACTTCCTGTTGGGTTATTCGGACTATTAATAATTATAGCTTTTGTTTTAGTGGATACAGCTTTATTCAGATTTTCTAAAGTATATTTATAGCTATTATCTTTGCTTCCATCTACCATCACTGGAATTCCGTCACTTAGTTTTATTAATTCAGGATAACTTACCCAGTATGGTGTTGGAACTAGAACCTCATCCCCAGGGTTTAAGATAGCTAGAAACAGATTTGCTAAGGATTGTTTTGCTCCAGTTGAAACTATAATTTGAGATTTGGTGTATATTAAATTATTATCCCTTGAAAACTTCTCGATTATAGCTTCTTTTAGCTCGTCCATTCCTGACGCTGGTGTATACTTTGTAAAGCCTTTAACCATAGCATCCATAGCCGCCTTTTGTATATTCTCAGGTGTATTAAAATCAGGTTCGCCTGCACCAAATCCTATAACATCTATTCCATTCATTTTCATTTCTTTAGCTTTAGCTGTAATTGCTAGAGTAATAGAAGCGGAAATATTCTCTCCCTTTCTAGATAGTATCATTATATAGCACCTCCAAATTTAGATATAATTAAATAATACATAAATTTCTTTTAAAATGCAAGGCATATTTTTCGTAGTTTCATTTTCAATCAAAATATACTAAAATTTACGGTGTTATATAAGATAAATAGAAATTTAATGTTAATAACATTTCATATTTATCTCATTTCTATATAAAATAAAAAGGACTTGATCATCAAGTCCTTAAAAATTCCACTTATCTAGGTTGTACAATCAGCTTAATTGCTGTTCTTTCTTCTCCATCGATTTCTATATCAGTAAATGCTGGTATGCAAACTAAATCAATACCACTTGGAGCAACAAACCCCCTAGCTATTGCCACGGATTTAATTGCTTGATTTAATGCTCCGGCTCCTATAGCTTGAATTTCAGCGCCTCCTTTTTCTCTTAAAACCCCTGCTAATGCGCCTGCTACTTTGTTAGGACTTGATTTTGCTGAAACTTTTAATACTTCCATAATAAACCTCCTACTATATTTTAATTTTAAACTTTAATTATTATTGGCATTATTTATAATATTCTACATAATATGAAAAAATCCTTTTATTTTTGTAAAATTTCTAATTTTTACAAAATAAAAGGATTTATTATTTACCTAACAATTATTTAGCGTATTCAATTGCACGAGTCTCTCTTATAACATTTATTTTAATCTGGCCAGGATATTCTAATTCGCCTTCAATTCTCTTTACAATATTTCTAGCCATTTCGATTGACCCAGCATCATCTATTTCTTCTGGTTTAACTATTATTCGTATTTCTCTACCCGCTTGAATGGCATATGACTTTTCTACGCCTTCATATGAATTTGCAATTTCTTCCAACTTTTCTAATCTCTTAATATATGCTTCAAGAGTCTCTCTTCTTGCACCTGGTCTTGCTGCAGATATAGCATCTGCTGCTTGAACCAATATACCTTCAAGAGATTGGAATTCTACGTCACCGTGATGAGCAGCTATTGCATTTACTATTACTCCAGATTCATGATATTTTTTAGCTACCTCAGCTCCTATTAGTGCATGAGGACCTTCAATTTCATGATCTACAGCTTTACCTATGTCGTGAAGTAAACCTGCTCTTTTAGCCAGTGTAGGATCAATTCCTAGTTCTGATGCCATTAATCCAGCTAAATAAGCAACTTCTATAGAATGCTTTAAAATATTTTGACCATAGCTAGTTCTATATTTTAACCTACCTAATAATTTTATTAGTTCAATGTGAAGTCCATGGACACCAGTTTCAAAGGTTGCTTGTTCCCCTTCTTCTCTAATATCGTTTTCAACTTCTTTTTTGGCCTTTTCCACCATTTCTTCAATTCTTGCTGGGTGAATACGACCATCCATGATTAATTTTTCTAAAGCAATTCTAGCAACTTCGCGTCTTATAGGATCAAAACCTGAAAGTATAACTGCTTCCGGTGTATCGTCAATAATTAAATCAACGCCGGTTAGAGTTTCTAGGGTTCTGATATTTCTACCTTCCCTACCGATTATACGCCCTTTCATTTCATCATTTGGAAGAGTTACTACATGAACAGTGGTTTCAGCCACGTGATCTGCAGCACATCTTTGAATGGCGTATGTAATTATTTCTCTTGCTTTCTTATCAGCCTCTTCTTTAGCTTTAGCTTCAACTTCTTTTATAATCATAGCAGTTTCGTGCTTGATTTCTTTACTTACTTCTTCTAATAATATTTCTTTAGCTTGTTCAGAAGTTAGACTTGACAATTTTTCTAATTCTTCTCTTTGTTTTACATACAAATCCTGTATACTAGATTCTAATTCAGTTAGCTCTTGTTGTTTTTTAGTTAGACCTTCGTCTTTCTTTTCAACCATATCGGTTTTCTTATCTAACAACTCTTCCCTTTGAATTAATCTTCTTTCCAGTCTTTGTATTTCGTTTCTTCTATCTCTTGATTCTTTTTCTAAATCGGTTCTTAATCGATGAGCTTCTTCCTTAGCTTCTAGAATAGCTTCTTTCTTCTTAGATTCAGCATTTTTCTCTGCATCATCTATGATTTTTTTAGCATCTTCCTCGGCTTTAGATATTTTTGCTGCGGATACGTTTTTTCTTATATAAAAATCTATATATACAGCAATAAAAAACATAAAAGCTATTATTCCTAAAAAAATATATTGTGATTCTTTCACATGAACACCTCCTTTGCTTTATTATAATATTATCTATTGTTTATAATACAAAAGCATAGAAAGGTGTCATATTATTCAAATGGATGTTTTCGCTAAACCAGATTTTGTCTTTATTTTATATTAATTTTGACATTATGTCAAGTTTAATATGGTTACACCTTTAATTATTTGGCAGTTTCGCCCTTGCTTTTAGAAGGGTTTTTTTCTCCAACAATTTCCTCTGTCTTAGAAATAGGTAATTCATATTTTTTTCTTATAGAAGTTTCTATTTCAAGGAGTATTTCAGGATTTTCTTTCAAAAATTGTTTTGCATTTTCTCTTCCTTGACCAAGTCTTATATCATTATATGAAAACCATGCTCCGCTCTTTTGAACAAACTCTTCTTTAACTCCTAAATCTAATACATCACCTGTTCTTGAAATTCCTTCATTATACATAATATCGAACTCCGCTTGTTTAAATGGAGGAGCTACTTTATTTTTAGTAATTTTAACCCTTGTTCTATTACCAAATATATCATCACCTTGTTTTATAGAGTCTATTCTTCTTACATCCATTCTAACGCTAGAATAGAATTTTAAAGCTCTTCCACCAGGAGTAGTTTCAGGGTTTCCAAACATTATACCAACTTTTTCTCTTAACTGATTTATAAATATAGCTACACATTTGGATTTATTAATTGATCCTGCAAGCTTTCTTAAGGCTTGAGACATCAATCTTGCTTGTAGTCCTACGTGTGAGTCGCCCATTTCTCCTTCTATTTCAGCCTTTGGAACTAATGCAGCTACAGAGTCTACAACAATTACATCAACTGCATTGGATCTAACTAAAGCTTCAGCTATTTCAAGCCCTTGCTCGCCTGTATCTGGCTGGGAAACTATTAAATTATCTATGTCTACACCTAATTTTTTTGCATAAGAAGGGTCTAATGCGTGCTCAGCATCTACAAAGGCTGCAGCTCCACCAGCTTTTTGAGCTTCAGCTATTATATGCAATGCTACCGTAGTTTTACCTGAGGACTCTGGCCCATATATTTCAACAACTCTTCCTCTTGGTACTCCACCTATACCAAGGGCTATATCAAGTCCTAAACATCCTGTAGATACACAATCTAAATTTAATGCGCTATGTTCCCCTAATTTCATTATTGAACCTTTTCCAAATTGTTTTTCTATTTGTCCCATAGCAGCTTCTATTGCTTTTAACTTATCATTATTCATACTATCCCCTAAAGGGTTCACCATCCTTTCTTAATTCGAACATCTGTTCCTAATCATTATACAACAAACATATATAATGGTCAACTTGCAAATAAAGTTCCTATAAAATAGGAACTTATTATTTAGATTATTAACATATTTTAAATTTTTAAACCACAATATTTTATCTATCGGATTTTACGGCTTCTTTATTTTTAATAAAGTAGTCTACTCCTGATATTATTGTTATTATTACAGCAGCAGCCATAGTTATTTTGCTTAAAATATCATAAATGGAAGGAGATATGCTTAAAGTACTTAATATACTTAAAAATTCTTTATTTAAGCCTAGTAAAGACACTATTATAGCAACTATCTGTATTACGGTTTTAGCCTTACCCCAAGGGCTTGCAGCAATGACTATTCCTTCGGCAGCTGCAACGGCTCTAAGTCCTGTTACGGCAAATTCTCTAGCTATAATTACCATAGCTGTCCAAGTGGATAGAACTTGTAGTTCTACCAAGGATACTAACGCTGCAGTAACTAATAATTTATCAGCTAAAGGATCCATAAATTTACCAAACCTTGTTATTTGATTTCTACTTCTAGCTATGTAACCATCTAATTTATCCGTTAGGGCTGCTAGTATAAATATGGTTGTAGCTATTGTCTTTCCATAGGGAATGCCTTTTATAGCAATGAATATAAGAAATATAGGGACTAAAAATATTCTCATTATAGTGAGTTTATTGGCAAGATTCATGATATACAACTCCTAATAAATCATATTCGAGATTATCAATGATTTTAACATTTATAATTTCACCTACATTTAATATTTTATCACATTTAAAATAAATTGCACCATCTATTTCCGGTGTCATTTCATAATTTCTCCCAATATAATTTTCTCCATCAAAGTTATCTACTATTACTTTAAAAATTTTGCCTACTTTAGCTTTATTCAAGTTCAATGAAACTTCTTTTTGCAGAATCATAATTTCATTAAGCCTTTTTTCTTTAATGCTTTCATCAATTTGATTTTCCATGGAGGCAGCAGGAGTATCTTCTTCTTGAGAGTATTTAAACACTCCTAAATTGCTAAAGTGTACTGCTTGAACTAATTCCTTTAACTCTTCAAAGTCTTCTTCACTTTCGCCAGGGAAACCTACTATAAGTGATGTTCTAAGGCATATATTTGGCATTTTTTCTCTTAAAGAATTTATGGTTTTTAATATATCTTCTTTTCGTCCTCTTCTTCCCATAGCTTTTAATATATTATTACTTATATGTTGAATAGGAATGTCTAAATATTTACATACCTTATCATTCTTAGCCATTTCCTCAATTAAATCTAATTCTATTTCCTCAGGATAACAATATAATACCCTAATCCACTCTAATTCTTCTATTTCAGAAAGCTCTTTTATAAGGGTAGGAAGCGTCTTCTTGCCATATAAGTCTATTCCATATCTTGTAGTATCTTGTGCTACTAATATAAGCTCTCTAGTGCCATTTTTAACTAAGTTTCTAGCTTCATTTAATATGGCTTCCTTTTGTCTGCTTCTGTACTTTCCTCTAATTTTAGGAATAATACAATAGGTACAAAAATTGCTGCACCCTTCAGCTATTCTTAAATATGCATAATGCTTTGGAGTAGAAAGAACTCTCTCCCCTTCGTTGATTACTTCATCGGAGTAATTATAAGATGCTTCTTTTAAATTATCATTGAAGAAATTTCTTATATAATCATTTAGTTTGTCGTAGTCATTTACTCCAACCATGATATCAATTTCTGGCAATAGATCTTTTAGTTCATTACCATATCTTTGGCTCAAGCATCCAGTTACTACTAATGCCCTACAATTACCTGATTTATAATCAGCCATTTCTAATATGGTATTAATAGATTCCTGTTTTGAATCCTCTATAAAACCACAGGTGTTTACAATTAAAATATCCGCTTCTTTAGGATTGTTAGTAAGATTATGTTCTTTCAAAAGTGTATTAATGTATATTTCTGAATCAATTCTGTTTTTATCACAACCAAGACTAATTACTCCAAACTTTAACTTATTCATCTAAAATCCTCCCTATTCTATGTCTTCTTTAGTTATTAAAACCTGTCTAGGTTTACTCCCATCTCTGCCAGATATAATGCCTCTTTCTTCTAATTGCTCAATTATTCTAGCTGCTCTATTATATCCTATTCTAAGCTTTCTTTGCAATAAGGAAGTAGATGTCTGTTCCATTTCTACAACAATTTTTATTGCTTCTTCTAATAAGTCATCTTTATCTTCTTCGTTTACCTCAGTGGAGGTATTTATTTGTTCTATTATGCTATCTTCATATTCCGCAACACCTTGTTTGTTTTTTATGTAATCTACAACTCTCGTTACCTCTTCTTCAGATATAAATGCTCCTTGAATTCTCATTGGTTTTCCCTCACCAGTAGGATAAAAGAGCATATCTCCTTTTCCTAAAAGCTTTTCCGCTCCGGCCATATCTAATATGGTTCTAGAGTCGATTTGGCTTGATACAGCAAAGGATATTCTTGAAGGTATGTTTGCCTTAATTACCCCGGTTATAACGTCTACAGAAGGTCTTTGAGTGGCAATAACAAGATGCATGCCAGCCGCTCTAGCCATTTGAGCTAATCTTCCTATATAATCTTCAATATCATTTGCACATACCATCATTAAGTCTGCCAACTCATCTATAATTATTACTATTAAAGGCAATTTTTCTGCTATTTTACCTTTTGTGTAAAGTTCGTTGTAACCTTCTACATTTCTTACGTTGTTTTCTGCAAATAATTTATATCTCCTTGTCATTTCTGCAACTGCCCAGCTTAAAGCTCCAGCAGCTTTTCTTGGATCTGTTACAACGGGTATAAGAAGATGAGGTATACCATTATATACATTTAGCTCAACTACTTTAGGGTCTACCATAAGTAGTTTTACATCTTCAGGGGAGTATTTATATAAAAGGCTAATTATAAGCGTGTTTATACATACACTTTTGCCAGACCCCGTGGCTCCAGCAATCAATAGATGGGGCATTTTAGCTAAATCCCAAACTATGCTATTTCCTCCAATGTCTTTTCCTAAAGCAAAGGCTAAATTTTTATTAAATCCAGTATATTGTTCTGATTCTACTACTTCTCTTAAATAAACGGGGTTTAAATCCTTATTAGGAACTTCTATACCTACAGCTGATTTACCAGGTATAGGAGCCTCTATTCTAACCCCAGAGGCAGCGAGCCCCAATGCTATATCATCTGATAGGTTAACGATCTTACTAACCTTTATACCAGGGCTAGGATGAAGTTCAAATCTTGTAACCGAAGGACCTTTTGTTACTTGAATTACCTTTGCATCTACTCCAAAGCTAGTTAGAGTTTCTTCTAGTTTAGATGCATTAAGTAGTAATTCTTTTTTATCCTCCTTATTCATTTTTACAGAAATATTTTGATTTAATAAGTTTAAAGGAGGGTAATTATACTCTATAGGAATTGCTTTTTTTGTGATTTCCTTTTCTAATTCCTCACTAATATTAACCTCTTCTTCTTTTGGCCTTTCCTCCTGATCTTCAATTGGATTAGGGTCTAAGTTTGAAGATTTAATAAAATCTATTATTTTAATTCTATTAGTCTTCTTTACTTCATCTTCTTTATCGCTATCGTAAGCTAATAGTTTCTTTGTATCTACTTTAGGTTCTTCTTCTAAAACCTCATTAACTTCCTTGGTAGTTTTGTTCTCTTTTAATTTTAACTTTATGGATTCAACTATTGATGATAATGTAATATTACTTATCATAACAAAAGAAATAGCATATAAAGCTACAAAAATAATAAAAGATCCTATTTTACCAAAAAGTTTGTATATTGGCAAATTAACTAAATAAATTACAATTCCGCCATTGAAAATTTCTTGAGAATTGTATATGATTTTAATTCCTTCTAGCATATTTTCTGTGATATTTTTCGAAATCATATCTGCCATCTGTAGACACATTAATGTATTTACGAAAAATAATATTATGCCATAAAATTTTTTATTGAACTTAACCTTTCCTTTTTTTAAAATAAAACAAGCACCAATAAATATTATTACTAGCGGAAAAAAATAAGAACCTAAACCAAATACCGCTATTAACAATTTCTTAATAGCCTTTCCTATATATCCTGAGTCATTAGGGGAGAATACACTAACTAATGAAAGTATTCCTATAGTAATTAGTAGAATTCCTTTAATATCATTATCAAAACTATCTTTTTTCTTTTTCTTCCCCAATATAGTCACCTCCTAAAGTAAGTATTCTACAACATTTTTAATTATCCTTCAATGGTTGTCCATAGAAGATTTAAAAAAAATCATAGGCAATTTCCTATGATTTTTTTATTTTATTTTCTTCTATTAAGGCATCTAATTTATTTAAAGCATCTCTTAAACCGCCAACCTCATCAATCAAACCACATTCTACCGCTTGTTCTCCAATTAAAATTGTACCCATATCGTTCAATAAATTATCGGTTTTAACCATCATTTCCCTTAGAAAACTTCTTTCAATCTTTGAAGTCCTTACAATAAAATCGCTAATTCTTTCTTGCATTTTTTCAAAATATTCAAAGGTTTGAGGAACCCCTATTATTAAACCATTCATTCTAATTGGGTGAACTATCATAGTTGCAGAAGGCGATATAAAGGAATAATTTGACGAAGTAGCCAATGGAACGCCTATGGAGTGGCCTCCTCCAACAACTATAGATACAACAGGTTTACTTAGGGAATTTAAAAGCTCGGCAATAGCCAGGCCCGCTTCCACATCTCCTCCTACTGTATTTAATATTACTAGTAATCCTTCAATTGAATCATTCATCTCTATGGAAACCAATTGAGGGATTAAATGTTCATATTTTGTACTTTTAGTTTGGGGTGTAAGGGCCATATGACCTTCTATTTGGCCAATTATAGGTAATATATGAATTCGTTCATCTGGTTTAGGTATATTAATTACACCTAATTCTTTAATATTGCTTAATTCAGGATTTTCGTCCCTACTGGATTGTTGTGTTTTTTCATCGCTCATACTCTTCCCTCCTAGCACAATGTTATTTTGTGCACATAGGAAAAGAATATACATTTTAAAGATACCTAATTTTAGCTACCTAAACTAAATCCTCTATGAAGGGCATTAATTGCTTTATCAGTATATTTACTTTCAACTAAACACCAAATGGTAGTATGGGAGTCTGCAGTTTGAAGAACTTTAATTTTTTCGGAATTTAAGGATTTTAAAATTTTTGCCATTACCCCTGGTATTCCTCTCATTCTGCTTCCTATTATTGCAACTTTACTACAGTTAGGTATATAAGAATACTTTAATCCTAAGGTATTCATTATATTGTGAAATTTATCAAAATCGTTACCATCAATGGTGAATATGCTTTCTTCAGGAAAAACATTTATTAAATCTATACTTATTGAATCCTCAGCTAACGTATTTAATAAGCTATAGTAATTTTCATTATCTTTATTATCATTTAAAGAAACTTTAACTTGCACTCTATTACTCATGTGAGTAATTCCAGTTATAATGTTTTCTAAGCTAGAATCTCCAGTATTATTTATTATAGTTCCTTTACATTCACTTAATGTATTTTTTATTATTAAAGGTATATTCCCCTTCATTGCAACTTCTACAGCTCTAGGATGTATTACCTTTGCACCTTGATCTGCAAACTGGAATAATTCATTATAGCTTATAGCTTCTATTAATGAAGCCTCCGATACTATTCTTGGATCTGCAGTCATTATTCCATCTACGTCTGTATAAATTTCCACACCTTCAGCGTTAAGAGCCACTCCAAGGAGTGCTGCAGTAACGTCACTACCACCTCTTCCTAAGGTAGTTGTAAAGCCATTCTCAGTAATCCCCTGAAAACCTGCTACTACAGGTACTTTACCTTCCGCTAAAGCTTTTAATATACCATTTGGTTCTAGACGTATCATTGAAGCATTATTATAGTTATCATCTGTAATTATACCAGCCTGTCCACCTGTAATCGGCAAAGCATCTATTCCCTTTTCTAATAATTCATCGGTCATTACTACAGTACTAATAATTTCTCCACATGCCATAAGAGAATCTATAGCAAGTTTATTTCGTTCCTTTAATCTATTGCTTACAAGTGATAGTAGTGTATCTGTAGCGTAAGGTTCTCCTTTTCTTCCCATAGCAGAAACAACTACCACAGGCAAATAACCTTCTTCTTTGGCTTTTATAATTTTATTTATTACCATTAATCTTCTTTCGTGGGTGGATACAGACGTTCCACCGAATTTTTGAACTATGATTTTCATGTTATCCCTCCCAAATTATATACGGGTTCTTTTAAGCGATTTCTCATCTACATCTATTATTATAGTTCTAGAGCCTATTTTTTTTACATAATCCCAAGGTACTTCCACTAAATTACTTTTGCTAAAAAGACTCATTTTAGCATTAGGCTCTGCCAAAATTAATAATTTAAAATTTCCTTCGTCATCAATTATAACATCATTATTACCTAAATAGTCGTATTTTTCACCATCATTAATATTTATTATTTCATATCGCTCTATGTCACTATAATATTTTATTTCTTCACTCATGTTAAAACCCCCTTAATATATTTGATAAAATAATATGAAACATATTAAGGGTTTATTACTATTATATTAAAGTTGATGGTTTATTGTTAAAGGGATAAATGGTATTTTCTATAATATTTTTCATTAAATTTAAATCTACATCTTCCCCTACATAAGCGGAGTTTAATATTCCTTTTTTAAAGGTTCTATCCATTACGCTATAAATTCTATCTTTATTTATAGTGTCTATTTTTTTGAGAATTACTTCAGGTTCATTTATCCTGTCTAAAAATAAAACTGACTTGCCATTGTTGAACATTCTACTACTAGTGCTTTCGAGACCTAGTATATAGCTTCCCTTTAATTGTTCTTTTCCCTTTATAATCCTATCGTTAGAAATATCTATCTTTGTAAATTTTTCTAATTCTTCTTTAATTAGAGCAACCACTTCTGTTGAATATTTTGGATTTAATCCTGTGTAAATACTAACTACTCCGGTGTTATTAAGGGCACTTAAGTAAGAATATATAGAATAGCATCTTCCAAGTTCTTCTCTTATTTTCTGAAATAAAATCGAGGAAGCTCCTCCTCCTAAAATGTTATTTAAAAACAGTAGAGGATAAAGGTCATCACTACCTAATTCAATGCCAGTTAGACCTAAGCTAATGTGCAATTGCTCAATTTGCTTTTCCTTAAATAAGTGATTGGTTAATATCTTAGGGGCTGAATAATTAATTAAATTCTTACCTTTGAATTTCCAATCTCCAAAATAATCCTCAACCAGTTTCAAAATATCATTTTTATTAAATTTTCCTGCAATAGATAGCACGCAGTTTTCAGGAATATATCTTGAGGAAATGTAATCTAGTAGTATCTCTTTTGTAAAAGAATCTACTGTATTTTCATTACCTAGTATAGGAAGTGCAATAGGGTCATCTCCCCAAATAGCCTTACTATGTAATTCAATAAGCACGTCTTCAGGGGAATCTTCGTTCATATTTATTTCTTCAATAACTACGCCTTTTTCTTTTTCAATTTCTTCTTCATCAAATTTACTATTAAAAATCATATCTGATATTACATCTAAAGCTAAATCTAAATGAGTGTCTAAAATTTTCACATAATAACAAGTAGCTTCTTTTGCAGTAAAAGCATTTATTTGACCACCTACATCTTCTATAGATTGAGCAATTTCTTTTGCATTTCGCTTTTCTGTACCTTTAAAAAACATATGTTCTATAAAGTGAGAAATACCACTATTGTCTTTATTCTCATTTCTAGAACCATTTTTCACCCATAAACCTACACTTACTGAATTTACATAATCAATTTCTTCTAATACTACTCTTAAACCATTGGAAATCTTTATAATATCATACATAATACTCCTCCAGCATTATTATATTATATTAAAAAATAAAAAGGCACAAAGCCCTTCTATTTAATACTATTCACTTTTGCTGTCTTGTTCCTCTTTTTGTTCTTCTTCAGGTTTTTTAATGGCGTCTTTTCTAGATAAGTTAATTCTACCTTGTTCATCTATTTCTGTTACCTTAACTAATATTTCATCGCCAACAGATACAACATCTTCTACTTTATTAACTCTTGTAAAATCAAGCTTAGATATATGAACTAAACCTTCTTTTCCTGGAAGTATTTCAACAAAAGCACCAAAGTTTGTTGTTCTTGTAACCTTGCCTAAGTATATTTCTCCAGCTTTTACTTCTCTCGTTAAGTCATCTATAATTTTAAGAGCTCTATCTGCTCCTACGCTATCATTTGACATTACGTAAATAGTTCCATCTTCTTTAATGTCAATTTTAACTCCAGTTTCAGCTATAATTTTATTTATAGTCTTACCACCAGCACCTATAACATCTCTAATCTTATCTGGATCTATTGTCATAGTGTAAACTCTTGGAGCATAAGGAGATAATTCTTTTCTAGGCTCAGCTATACATGCATTCATCTTTTCTAAAATATGCATACGAGCTTTTCTAGCATCTGCTAAGGATGTTTTTATACATTCCTTTGAAAGGCCTGCTATTTTAGTATCTACTTGTATTGCTGTAATACCTTTTTCTGTACCTGCAACTTTAAAGTCCATATCTCCAAAGAAGTCTTCTATTCCTTGTATATCTGTTAATACTTCTTCTTCAGTTAAATCTTCACTTGTAACAAGCCCCATAGCTATTCCAGCAGCGGGTCTTTTAATTGGAACACCTGCGTCAAGTAAAGCTAAAGTACTTGCACAAACGCTAGCCTGGGATGTAGAACCATTTGAACTTAGTACTTCAGAAACTAACCTTATAGTGTAAGGAAACTCTGTTTCTGATGGTATTAGAGGTTCTAAAGCCTTTTCAGCTAAGGCACCGTGACCAATTTCTCTTCTTCCTGGTCCTCTCATTGGCTTAACTTCACCTACGCTGTAAGATGGGAAGTTATAGTGATGCATATATTTCTTAAATTCTTCTTCCCCTAGCCCATCTAGTATTTGAACATCTCCTAGTGGACCAATTGTAGCTACAGTCATAACTTGAGTTAATCCTCTAGTAAATAAACCTGTACCATGAGTTCTTGGAAGTAATGCCACTTCGCAACTTATTGGTCTTACTTGATGGAAATCTCTTCCGTCAGGTCTTCTCTTGTCCCTTAAAATCATGTTTCTAACTGTACTTTTTTGTAAGTTATAAATTATTTCTCCTATATCCTTTAAATTTTCAGGATATTTTTCACTAAAGTGATTCATTATAGTTTCTTTTGCTTTGTCTACAGCAGCATTTCTCAAGTCTTTTTCTGTTATGTACATTGCTTCTTTAATTATATCATGAGAAAAATCTATAACTTCTTTTTCTATAGTTTCATCAATTTTATAAAGTTCAGGAGTAACTTTTTCTTTTCCAAACTTAGCCATAGCTTCTTCTTGGAATGCTATTATATTTTGACATTCATCAAAAGCATACATAATTGCATTGTACATGGTTTCTTCATCGATTTCATCGCAGCCAGCTTCAATCATTATTACTCTATCTTTAGTAGCACAAACAGTTAGGTTTAAATTACTTTCCTGTCCTTGTTGTACTGTAGGATTTAATATGAATTTTCCATCAATTAACCCTACAGCTACAGTAGCTACTGGGGTGGTGAAAGGTATGCTTGAAAGACATAGGGCTAAAGAAGCACCATTCATAGCTAAGATATCTGGTTGATTATCCTGTTCCACTGATAATACAGTACAAACAATCTGTACATCATTTCTGTATCCATCTGGGAATAATGGTCTTAAAGGTCTATCTATGGCTCTAGCATTAAGTATAGCCTTTTCTGAAGGCCTTCCTTCTCTCTTGATAAATCCTCCTGGTATTTTTCCTACAGCATATAATCTTTCTTCGTATTCTACGCTTAGAGGAAAGAAATCTATGCCCTCTCTTGGTTGTTTAGATGCATTTGCATTAATTAATACTACGGTTTCACCATAACTTACTAATATAGCACAGTCTGAAAGTTCTCCAACTTTTCCATATTCTACTTTCAGGGTTCTGCCGGCAACAGTAGTTTCTAGTATATGACTCATAGTGTACCTCCCTTCAAATTATACATTATTATTATCCTATTATTATAAAATATTATACAGTTATGTAATAAGCTGTTTCAAAATAATAGAGCGGTCTAAGCCGCTCTAAGTATAACTATTTTCTTAATCCTAATTTCTGGATGAGTTCACGATATCTGTTGATATCTTTGTTTTGTAAGTAGTTTAAAAGACCTCTTCTTTTACCAACCATCATTAAAAGACCTCTTCTTGAGTGGAAATCCTTTTTATGAGCTTTTAAATGGTCATTTAAATGATTGATTCTTTCTGTTAAAAGAGCAATCTGCACTTCAGGTGAACCAGTGTCTCCTTCGTGTCTTGCGTGAGTCTTTAGTAATTCTTCTTTTCTTGCCTTATCCATTAAAATACACCTCCAATTGTTAAATCCCCTTAGTCCAAGAATGTAGCCGGCACACAACAATCATAGATTAAGGTTCACAAAAGTAATTATAACAAAGAACATTATAGTTGTAAATTACTTTTTATAATTAATTCTAAATTTTGCTTAATTACGTATTTTTTATCTTCACTTACTCTCAAAGCCAACTCATCTAAGGAATTAAACTTCTTTTCATCTCTTATTCTATGAATAAAATGAATCCTTAGTTCTTCCCCATATACATCCTTATTAAAATCTAATATATGAGTTTCAATGCTTAGCTTTCCATCTTCCACCGTTGGATTATAACCTACATTAGTTACTCCTTTATAATAAAGACCACTATATTCTACAATAGTAAAATAAACTCCTCCTCTAGGAATAAGATATTCCTTATTATAGTCTAAATTTACTGTTGGAAATCCTAGAACTCTTCCTAGTTGTTTCCCTTTTATAACTTTGCCATAAATAGAATAGGGTCTAGTTAACATTGAGGTGGCCTTTTCTATATCGCAAGTATCCGCAATTATATGTCTTATATGGGAGCTAGAAACTATTTCTTTTTTAAACTTTACTGGCTTTATTACATAAAGTTTAAATTTATATTTTTTACTAAGTTCTTTTAAAAATTCAACATCTCCTAGATTTTTATAACCAAACCTATAGTTGAAACCTACAATAATACTTTTAGCGTTATATTTCTTAACTATATTGGCAATAAAATCTTCAGGAGAAAGTTTCATGAAATTTTCATCAAACTCTACTAGGGTTAGATAATCTAGTCCCATATTATTTAAAACTTTTCCCTTTTGATCCATATCCATAAGTAATTTTGGTACTAATTCTTTATTGATAATAGATAAAGGATGATTTTTAAAAGTATACACCATACTTTTTCCATTATTTTTATTTGCAAGCTCAATAGCTTTATTTACAAGCTTACTATGACCTAAATGTAATCCATCAAAACTTCCTAAAGCTATGTATGTATTATGTTTAAAGTTATTGATTGACCCTTCATTTATTAAATCCATGCTCATTACCCCTAAATAAGTAATTTTAAGATTTTAAATCCCTCTCCATTTCGTTTACCCAAGCCAATGAATCTTTCATTGCAATACACTCTAAAAAGAATATTTAGGTCTACATGGCCCATTATCCTCTTGTCCTTTATTAGAACACCATTAATTAATAACTTTTCATATTGTTCATCTATTGAAACCCTTGGATATTTGTCTAAAGCTTTTTCTATGGGAATTAAGTAAGATTCTAAATTTTCTTTAGTTAAACTGTTAATATGTATTGAATCTTCAATATTGAAGAGACCAGTTTTTTCTCTTTCTAAATCCCACATCAAAGCACCTACCCCTAATTTTTCACCTATGTCATAACATAAGCTTCTTATATAGGTTCCCTTTGAACAATGAACTTTAAAAGTTACATAGGGTATTTCAATTTTTTCTATGTTAATAGAATATATATGAACTTCTCTAGAGTTTCTTTCAATTTCAATTCCTTTTCTTGCTAATTCATAAAGTTTTTTCCCATTAACTTTTAGAGCAGAATACATAGGAGGAATTTGATTTATAGTTCCTACAAAGGAATTAATACATTCTTTTATCATTTCTTCATTTAAACACACAGGTTCTTCTTTTAATATCTTACCTTCTCTATCGTAGGTGTCAGTGATTACCCCTAGCTTTAAAGTACTTTTATAGACTTTTGATTCGTTCATGATAAAATCTACAATCTTTGTAGCATTTCCCATACAAATGGGTAGTACACCAGAAGCCAAAGGATCTAGTGTACCTGTATGCCCAACTTTTTTGGTGCTACCCAACTTTTTAACTATTCTAACCACGTCAAAAGATGTTATACCTGAAGGTTTAAATATATTTAAAACTCCATCCATCATATCAACTCATTTTCTACTAATTGTATTAATAGTTCTTTTACTTCTTCTAATGATTTACCCTTTATGGAGGCTCCTGCTGCTCGAATATGTCCTCCGCCACCTATAGATTCCGCAACTTTTCTAACATCAACTTGAGATTTAGATCTTAAACTAATCTTTATCTCATCCTCTTTTTCCTTTAGTAAAATAGTAACTTCTACAGGTTTAATACTATTTCCAAAAGAAACTATATCGGATGTATCCGTATTAGAATCTATATTAAACTCTTTAAACATACTATTAGTTACTTTCATAACACATATAGTATTGTTTATAATTTCCATAGTGTTAAATACTTTTCCATATAATTTGAATCTATTAAATTCCTTACTATCAAATATAAATCTATGAATTTCACTAAAGTTTATACCTGTATCTATTAAAGCACCAGCAATGGAGTGGGTTCTAGATGTAGTATTAGAATATCTAAAAGATCCTGTATCTGTTAAAATCGATGTATATAAGCAAATAGCTATATTTTCATCAATTTCTACATTAAGGGAACTTAACATTTCATATACTATTTCCCCCATGCATGCAGCTTTCGTATCCACATAATTATAATCCCCGTAGAGTCCGTTAGAAATATGATGATCAATATTAATTAAAGTATAGTTTTTATCATTAAAATCAATATGTGCATTAATTCGTTCAGCATTTCCACAATCTAATATAATTACACAGTCTGTGCCATCTACTACATCTCCATGAGCACGGTTGACTTCATTACTATAAGGTAAATAATTAAAAGTTTCAGGAAGATCTTCTTTGCATATTATATAAGCATCCTTACCTAATTTTCGAACACCTTGTAATAATCCTAAGGAACTCCCAAGGGAATCTCCATCGGGAGAAGTATGAAAACTTATTCCAATTTTTTTACTACCTTTTATGATAGAAAAAATATCATTCATTGTCATTGGGTTTTCTCACTTTCATTTGCGCTAACAATTCATTAATGTGCATACCATACTCAATTGAATTATCTAGTTCGAAAATTATTTCAGGAGTGTATCTTAAATTAATTCTATGACCGACTTCTCTTCTTATAAAACCGCTAGAATTTTTTAAAGCATCAAGGGTACTTTTCTTTTCTTCATCCCCTCCAAATATACTCACATATACTTTGGCATATCGTAAATCTTTAGTAACATTTACATTTGTAATGCTAACCATTGTTGCACCTACTCTAGGGTCCTTTAAATCAGACTGAATTATACTAGATATTTCTCTTCTAAATTCTTCATTTATTCTTCCTGCTCTGTGCTTAGCCATGAAAATCCCTCCTAACTATAGAGTCTTCTTCTTAACTTCTTCCATAGTGTAAGCTTCTATTATATCTCCATCTTTAAGATCATTAAACTTTTCAAGCATTATACCACATTCGTATCCAGTAGCAACTTCTTTAACGTCATCTTTAAATCTCTTTAAGGATGAAAGTCCTGTTTCAAAAATTACTATACTATCTCTTAATACTCTTACACTAGCATTTCTCAAGATTTTTCCATTTAATACATAACAACCAGCAACAGTTCCTACGTTTGAAATTTTATATGTCTGCCTAACTTCAGCACGACCGAGTACTACCTCTTTATAATCAGGTTCAAGCATACCAATCATAGCAGCTTTAATATCTTCTATAGCACTATATATAACTCTATAAGTTTTAATTTCTACATTTTCTCTATCAGCTATAGCAATTGCGTTGTTATCAGGTCTTACGTTAAAACCGATTATTATGGCATTAGATGCATTAGCTAGTGTTACGTCTGTTTCTGTAATAGCTCCTACTCCACCATGAATTACTCTAACCTTTACTTCATCAGCAGATAATTTTTCGAAGGATTGTTTTACAGCTTCAACAGAACCTTGAACATCCGCTTTTATTATTAAGTTTAATTCTTTTATTTTACCTTCTTTAATTTGGCTATATAAATCTTCTAGAGAAACTTTATTAGTGGATAAATATTCCCCTCTAACCTTTTCTTTTCTCTTATCAGCCATTTCTCTTGCAGTTTTCTCATCTTTTACTTCGTTGAATCTATCTCCTGCAGAAGGAACTTCAGATAATCCTAAGATTTCAACTGGTATTGATGGCCCGGCAGATTTTATTCTCTTACCTTTGTCATCAAACATGGCCCTTATTCTACCATAAGTGGTACCAACAAGTATTGAATCTCCAACACTTAAAGTTCCATTTTGAACTAAAAGTGAAGCAACTGGTCCACGACCTTTGTCAAGCTTAGCTTCAATAACGGTTCCTCTTGCATTTCTTTTTGAATTAGCCTTTAATTCTTCCATTTCGGCAGTTAAAACAACCATTTCTAATAAAGTATCTATACCTTCTTTAGTATGCGCTGAAACTGGAACTGTTATAACATCTCCACCCCAATCTTCAGCTAATAAATTTTCATCAGCTAATTGTTGTTTTACTCTATCTGGATTTGCTGATTCTTTATCCATTTTATTTATTGCAACAATAATTGGAACTTTAGCAGCTTTACAGTGGCTTATAGCCTCTCTTGTTTGTGGCATTAATCCATCATCTGCAGCAACAACTAATATTACTATGTCTGTTATTTGAGCTCCTCTTGATCTCATAGCAGTAAAGGCTTCGTGGCCTGGCGTGTCTAAGAAAGTGATTTTTTCTCCAGCTACATCAACGGTATATGCTCCAATGTGTTGAGTGATACCGCCTGCCTCGGATGAAGCAACCTTTGCTTTTCTTATAGCATCTAAAAGTGAAGTTTTACCGTGGTCAACGTGACCCATAACAGTAACAACTGGTGGTCTTTTCTCAGTATTAGTATCATCATCTTCATCTTCATTTGATAAAGTTTCAATGCTGAAATCATCTTCCTTTTGAACTACTAAAACACTTAATTTTTCTCCAAGTTTTTCCGCTGTTTGAAAATCTATTTCTTGATTTAATGCAGCCATTACTCCCATAAACATAAGTTCTTTAATTACTTCAGAATAAGGCTTTTCAATTTTATCGGCAAACTCTTTAACGGTAATAGTATCTGTCATTTCTACTACTACTTCTACTTCACTATTCTCACTTCCACCTTCGCCACCATTGCTATTTTCGTCATCTCTATTTTTCCCTTTTTTGCTTTTCTTTTTAACTGCTAATTCAGCTTCTTGTAGTTCTCCATATTTCTCCTCAACTACATCAGCTATATCAACATTATCGCTATCTTTAGCGCTTGTCATATAAAGTTCTTTTATAAGCTGTGCATCTTCATCTTCAATGACGCTCATATGGTTTTTAACGTCTATACTAAACTCGTCTTTTAAAAGAGTTATAAGATCTTTACTAGACATTCCTAGCTCTTTTGCTAATTCGTACACTCTGATTTTTGACAAAGCATTCACCCCCGAAATTAATTTTTGTTTTTATCATTCCACAGTTCTATTAATCTTTTGGATATAGAGCTATCACTTATACCCACTACGTTTATTCCTTCGCGTCCTAATGCTTTTGATAATTCTTCTCTACTATAATAAATTATTAGAGGTATATCTCTAGCATCGCAAAGGGTAGTAAATTTATCTTTTGTATTTTCAGCCGCTTCTTTTGATATTAGCAGTAAATAACAATTGCCTTTTTTAATAGATTCTTCACACTTATTATAGCCTTCTATGCATTTGCCAGCTTTTTTAGCTATTCCAAGAAATGAGATGAAATTATCCTTCATGCCCAACCTCTTCCCTTAATTTGTTCTGTAGTTCTTCGCTAATAGTAATTTCCAAGTTTCTTTCTAGCTTTCTACTTTTAAAGGCCTTTTGAAGACATTCTATATTTTTGCAAATATAAGCACCTCTACCTGGCTTTTTGCCAGTTAAGTCCACAGAAACGTCCCCTTCTTTGCTTTTTACTATTCTAATAAGTTCTTTTTTAGGTTTCATTTCCATGCAACCGGTGCACATCCTTTGAGGTATTTTCTTAACTTTCATATAAATCAACCTTTCCTCTAAAGAATTAATTATGGCTAACTTGAGAAGAGCTTTTAATGTCTATTTTCCAACCAGTAAGTTTTGCAGCTAATCTTACGTTTTGACCTTCTTTTCCTATTGCAAGGGACAATTGGGTATCATCAACTACTACCTTTGCTGATTTACTTTCTTCATCCACTTTTACATCTAATACTTTAGCAGGACTCAACGCATTGGCGATATATTCTTCAGGAAGCTTACTCCATTTTATTATATCAATTTTTTCGTTTTTAAGTTCATTTACAATATTTTGAACTCTTGTTCCCTTAGGACCAACACAAGCTCCCATTGGATCAACGTCTTTATCGTTTGAATATACAGCAATTTTGGTTCTAGAACCAGCTTCTCTTGATATGCTTTTTATTTCAACAACACCATTGTAGATTTCAGGAACTTCTAATTCAAATAATCTTTTTACTAGTCCAGGATGTGTCCTAGAAACGATCACTTGGGCACCTTTAGTGGTGTTTTTTACTTCAACAATGTATAATTTTAATCTTTCATTAAAATTATAGCTTTCACCACTCATTTGCTCATTAGGTCCAAGAACTGCTTCTATTTTACCAAGGTCAATAAATACATTGGTCTTATCTTTTCTTATAACTGATCCAGTTATAATATCACATTCTTTTTCGATAAATTCATTATATATAATTCTTCGTTCTTCTTCTTTTATTCTCTGTATTACTACTTGCTTTGCAGCCTGCGCAGCAACTCTTCCAAATTTTTTAGGAGTTACTTCAATATTCACTACTTCCCCTATCTCATATCTAGGATCTATTTCCCTTGCTTCTTCTAATGAAATGTCGTTAAATTCATCTTCGATAACTTCAACAACATTTTTCTTAGAATATACCCCGATTTCTCCAGTTTCTCTGTTCATATTAACTGCAACATTTTGATTTGTAGCACCTTGTTTTGCATAATTTTTTCTGTAGGCAGCAACCAAAGCATCTTCAATAGTATTAAATATTAAATCTTCACTAATACCTTTTTCTTTAACTATCTCTTTAAGAGCTTCGACAAATTCTTCGTTCATTTTTTAATTAACCTCCCTTAAAAATCCACTTTCAAATTAATAGTTTTAATCTTTTCTCTAGGTATAGCTAATAAGTCGTTTTCTAGTTTAATAGTTATAGTAGCGTTATCGAATCCTTTTAGTAATCCATCAAATTTTTTGCTGCCATTTACTAAAGATTTAAGCTTTACAGAAACCTTATAATCTATATATTTATTTAAATGATTATCGTTGTACAGCTCTCTTTCTATACCTGGAGATGATACTTCTAAATAGTAGCTATCTGATATAGGATCCTCAATATCTAACATTTCACTTACAGCTCTACTTACCTTTTCACAATCCTCTAAGGCTATTCCCTCATCTTTATCTATGTATATTCTTAGGTAATTATCATTATTTTCTTTAATATATTCTAGATAATAAAGCTCATATCCTAATTTTATAACTATAGGCTCAATTAATTTTACTAAACCATTAATATAGAAATCTTTATTCATATAACTATCCCTCCTTACTTATATTGTGTAGTAAAACATCGAATTACATACAATTTTCATATTAATTTAAAAACGCAACAAGGGTTGCGTTTTCTACAAACAGAAAGAGCGGGCAAACACCCACTC
Source organism: Clostridium malenominatum (assembly GCF_039521365.1). NCBI lineage: Bacteria > Bacillati > Bacillota > Clostridia > Eubacteriales > Clostridiaceae > Clostridium > Clostridium malenominatum. The sequence goes on along the minus strand of NZ_BAAACF010000001.1, from coordinate 1,521,460 downwards.
TTTTAAGCTAAAATATATCTGCAAACTTACTAGTTTTAATTGTATCACAATAATTTCCTTATTTCAAGGACAATATATTGAACCATAAATTTCCTTTTACAACGTAAATAAGCTCAATTGATTTGTATCAGGTAGTCCTTTAAGGCATCCGTGAGTATCTAATGCTTCAATTACCGTTCTAGTGGCCTTTCCACGCACCTTTAAGTCTTCCTTTGATATAAACTCCCCTTGCTCTCTAACCTCTGCAATATTTTTAGCAGCATTCTCACCAACTCCTGTAAGAGCACTTAAAGGAATTCTAATACCATCTTCTTCAATAATAAATTTTACTGCATGAGATTTATATAAATCTGCCTCTATAAATTTTATTCCTCTTAGATACATTTCATGGCAAATTTCTAAAGTGGTTAAAAGTCCTTTATCCTTTGGAGTAACATTCATGCCCATAGCATTAATTTCCTCAATTTTCTTCAATATAGAAGGTATTCCTTTTAGTATGACATCGGCATCGAAGTCGTCAGCTCTTACTGAAAAATAAGTGGCATAATAAGCCTCAGGGTAATAAACCTTAAAGTATGCTATTCTAACTGCCATGGTAACGTAGGCAACAGCGTGACCCTTAGGGAACATATATTTAATTTTTTTGCAAGACTCTATGTACCAATCAGGCACTTTATGTTCTCGCATGATTTCTTCTTGATCTTCTGACAACCCCTTACCCTTTCTTACCTTCTCCATAATATTGAAGGCAGTTTTAGGGGGAAGCCCCTTGTATATAAGGTATACCATTATATCGTCTCTTGTAGCAATACAATCTTTTAATGTGGTATATCCTTCTTTTATATAATATTGAGCATTGTTAATCCAAACGTCTGTACCATGAGATAATCCTGAAATTCTTACTAGGTCTGAAAAAGTTTTTGGTTGAGTATCTATAAGCATTTGTCTAACAAATTTAGTTCCAAATTCAGGCAGTCCATAAGTACCTACTTCACAACCTAATTCTTCCTTTGTTACACCTAATGCCTCTGTAGAAGTGAATAGACTCATTACCTTTGGATCTGCTAAGGGTATAGTTTTAGGATCGAGTCCTGTTAGATCCTGTAGCATTCTAAGTACAGTAGGGTCGTCATGACCTAATATATCTAGTTTTAGCAATCTACCGCTAATAGAATGATAATCAAAGTGTGTTGTAATTATTTCAGTATTATTATCATCTGCTGGTCTTTGTATGGGTGTAAAATTAAAAATTTCATTGTCACTGGGAACAACCATAACTCCACCTGGATGTTGTCCTGTAGTTCTTTTAATGCCAGTACATCCTAAAGTTAATCTTTCTATTTCTGCACCATTTACCGCAAGATTTTTCTCGGTAATATATTTTCTTACAAAACCATATGCGGTTTTTTCGGCGATAGTACCTATAGTACCTGCTCTAAAAACATATCCCTTACCAAAGAGCTCCTCTGTATATTTATGAACCACCGCCTGATATTCACCTGAAAAGTTTAAATCTATATCTGGCTCCTTATCACCTTCAAAACCTAGGAAGGTTTCAAAGGGAATGTCATGGCCATCCTTTGTTAAAATTGTTTTACATTCCGGGCAATCCTTATCTGGTAAATCTGCTCCAGAACCTATAGACCCGTCAGTTATGAATTCACTGTACTTACAATTAGGACATACATAATGTGGGGGCAATCCATTAACCTCTGTAATATCTGACATAGTTGCTACAAAAGAAGAGCCAACAGAACCTCTAGAACCAACTAAGTATCCATCTTGATAGGATTTATCAACCAGCTTATGAGCAATCAAATATAGCACAGCATAACCATTATTTATAATAGAATTTAATTCTTTATCTAATCTTTTTTGAACTATCTCTGGTAGGTTTTCTCCATAAATACTATGAGTTTTATCTAAGGTCATTTTACGTATATCTTCTTCAGCGCCTGGAATTTTAGGAGGAAAGGTTTCATCTGGTATAGGTTTTATCTCTTCTATTAAATCCGCAATTTTATTTGTATTTGTAATTACAACTTCATAAGCCTTTTCATCTCCCAAATATGAAAACTCTTTAAGCATTTCCTCTGTTGTTCTATAATATAAAGGTGGTTGATCATCAGCATCACTATAGCCTTGACCAGCCATTATTATTTTTCTATAAACCTCATCTTCAGGATCTAAGAAATGAACATCACAGGTAGCAACTACGGGTTTATTGTATTTTACCCCTAAGGAGCAAATTCTTCTATTAATGTTTTTTAACTCTTCAACATCCTTTATAGAACCATTTCTTATCATAAAGTAATTATTTTCTAGGGGTTGAATTTCTAGATAATCATAAAAATCAATAATGCTTTTAAGTTCATCATCGCTTTTCCCTCTTAGGATTTCTTTATAAATCTCTCCTGCCTCACAAGCAGAACCAATAATTAAACCTTCTTTATATTTTTCAATTAAACTTTTAGGCATTCTAGGCCTTTTATAAAAATGATCTAAATGAGATTCTGATATTAATTTATATAGATTTTTTAATCCTGTCATGTTTTTAGCTAGTACTATTAAGTGATAAGTAGGAAGAGTTTTAATATTAATATTTTTAAAATACTCTTTATTTATATCTTCTAAACTTAAAATATTCTTTTCCTTTAATTCTGTAAAACATCTTAATAATATTTCTCCTGTGGCTTTTGCATCGTCCACTGCTCTATGGTGATTTTCTAAGCTTATTCCCAAATACTTTGCTACCACGTCTAATTTATATCTTTTTAAATCTGGATATAAATACTTTGCTAGTGGAATGGTGTCCATAGTTGGATTATTAAAGCTAAGACCTAAGTCTACAGAGTTTTTCTTTATAAAGGAAACATCAAAGGAAGCATTATGCGCTACCACTACATTGCCTTCTGTAAAGCTTAAAAACTTAGGAAGTACCTGATCTATACTTTCAGCTTCACTTACCATATCATCTGTAATTCCTGTTAATTCAATAATTTTTGCAGGAATATGTACTCCTGGATTAACAAATGAGCTAAATGTATCTATTATTTGGCCATTTTTAATTTTAACCGCTCCAATTTCTATAATTTTATCGTTTTTACTTGAAAACCCTGTGGTTTCTATATCAAAAACGATAAATTCATCGTCAATAGTTTTTCCTTCACCATTTAATACAATAGGTACACCATCTTGAACTAAATAAGCTTCAATTCCATATAGTATTTTAACTTTATGTTTCTTTCCAGCATCCATTGCCTCAGGGTAAGCTTGAACTACACCATGATCAGTTATAGCAATAGCTTTATGGCCCCATTTAGCCGCCCTTTTTATTAAGCTTTCTGCACTATTCATGCCATCCATAGAGCTCATTCTAGTATGAAGATGTAATTCTACTCTTTTTTCTGGGAAGTTATCCATTTTCTCTATTTTGTTAAGCTTAACAATATCCCTTGCCATAATGACTACTTCTTTTGTATATGTATCATATATAGCTTCCCCTCGAACTTTACAATAAAGTCCCTCATTAATTTCATTTAATACTTTTTCCTCATCCTTTGGGCGAGTAAATATTTTAATGGTAATGGAACTTGTATAATCTGTAATAAATAGGGAAACAATTTTTCTTCCTGTTTTAGTTTGTATTATGGTCTTTTTAAATATTTCTCCACAAATAGTAACCATACCAATTGGTTCATCTATGGAATTAATGCTAATATAATCTTCTGTAATGTTTTTACCAAGAAGTATGCTACTGTCCTTATTATCACTAGAAGAATTATCATAGCCTTTTCCATTTTTCATAGGAATTACTTTAGGTTTTTCTTCATTTAATTTAGTGTTTTTAATAATTTCTTTAATTAAGGACATTTCTTCTTCTACTAGTGCGTTGCACTCTACAATGGTGTTACATTTTTCATAAAGTAATTTTACTTTACATTCAATACCAAAAATATCTTTTATAGTGCTATTTACTACAGTTTCAAAGTTTTTATTTTTTAATATATTATAAATAAACTCATTTCCGTATTTTATAGTTAGAGTATTTTCTTCAAGGTTTTTATCGCCCTTAAGCATACACTCTTTTGCTAAGGGAATATGATTTATTATTGCATTAGACAAATCAGTCCAATACTTATTACATATTTCCTTTATACTTACGTTGGAAATATCTTTATAACATATTAATTCAATATCTTTAAAAAAACTGAATCTTTTAAGTAAAAGTCCCTTTAAATAGTCTTCTCCATCCTTTTTAAATTCATTAAAGGATTTAATAATTACTTTTAGTTTATTACTTTTTTTCAAATATTGAATTTTTAATATTTGAACATCTTCTAGTAATTTTTGTGAAGAAGGATTCTCATCCCTAAGTATTTCAGCTAAATTTATATTCATATTCTTCACCTTACATTTGTTCTATTTCTTTTATTAATTCATTGACAAGGTCTTCTTCTTTTACCTTTTTAATTATTTTACCTTTTTTAAAAATAAGCCCTTCACCATTTCCGCCGGCAATCCCTATATCTGCATCTCTTGCTTCTCCGGGGCCATTTACTACACAACCCATTACAGCAACTTTGATATTTTTATCCAATTTGTCGATTTTATCTTCTACAAGTTTTGCAATATTGATTAAATTTATTTCTGTTCTTCCACAGGTTGGGCAAGATATAAACTCAATACCTTCTTTTAAATATCCTAAGGATTTTAAAATTTCTTTGGCTGTTCTTATTTCCTCAACAGGGTCGCTAGTAAGAGATACTCTTATGGTATCACCTATTCCTTCTGCTAAAAGGGTTCCAATACCAACACTAGATTTAATAGTGCCCCTCCAAAGGGTACCCGCTTCCGTTACTCCAAGGTGAAGAGGGTATGAAACCTTTTGAGACATCAGTCTATAACTTTGAATTGTTTCCATAACATTTGATGATTTTATAGAAATAATAATATCATTAAAATCTAATTCTTCTAGAATTTTCACATGGCCTAAAGCACTTTCTACTAAGGCTTCAGGTGAAGCTTTTCCATATTTTAATAATAAGTTTTTTTCTAAGGAACCTGAATTTACTCCTATTCTAATAGGTATGTTATTTTCCTTTGCTTTTTTTACCACCATTTCTACTCTGCTTTTATCACCTATATTGCCAGGGTTAATTCTTAACTTGCTTACACCATACTCTATAGATTTTAACGCTAATCTATAATCAAAATGAATATCTGCAACAACTGGAATATTAACTTTTTTTATTATAGTTTTTAAAGCTTCCGCTGCATCTATGTCTGGAACTGCACAGCGTATTATTTGGCAGCCAGCCTTCTCTAACTCTTTAATTTGAGCAACTGTTTTTTCTACATTTCTAGTATCTGTATTGGTCATAGATTGAATAGATATAGGGGCATCGCCCCCAATATAAATGTTTCCTATTTTTATCTTATTAGTATTTCTTCTATCCATTTTATTCCTCCTAAAGTGCTATAGGGTATAAAATATCCTTTATTGTAACTAGAATCATTAAAGTCATGAGTATTGCAAAACCTATATAATTAATAACTCCAACTTTATTATTATCTAATTTTTTTCCGGTAATTATCTCTAGTAATAGTAATACAATCCATCCTCCATCTAGTGCAGGAAATGGTATTATATTAAATATGCCTAATTGAACGCTTAAATAGGCTGCAAAGAATAGTAAATTTAAAAATCCTGCCTTAGCGGCTTCACCAGATACTTTTATTATTGTAACAGGTCCACCAAAATCATTTACTGAAGCTTTCCCTTTAAATACTGTTCCTAAAAAACTAAAGGTTTGATTTATTATAGAATTAGTTTCTACAAAGCCATAAGATATGGATTCTTTAATTGTTGGACTTTTTACTTCTGTAGGGTATACTCCTACAATGTATCTGCCTTCCTTTTCATCTTTAACAGGAATAAGCTTAGTTTCTTTAACTTCGCTTCCTCTTTTATATGTAACATTCATTACTTCACCTTTGTTCATATAAATTTGAGTATAAAAGTCTTCCCAGGTTAAGATCTTTTTATTATCTATTTTTAGTATTTTATCTCCTTGTTGCATTCCAGCTTGCTGTGCTGGTAAATTTGGTACAACTTTATCTACTATAGGAGCTAAATATCCTTTACTCCCTGCTATGATAGAAAAAATAACAATAGACAAAACCAAATTCATGATTGGTCCTGCAGCTACTATACTTAATCTTTGAGCAGGTTTTTTGTTAGAAAATGCTCTATGATCAAAGGTTTCTTCTCCGTCTTCACCAAGCATTTTTACATAGCCACCTATAGGTAAAGCTTTTATGCTATACAGAGTTTCCCCTTTTCTAAAACCAATTAATTTGGGCCCCATACCAATGGCAAATTCCTCCACCTTCACATCATTTAATTTTGCCATTGTAAAATGCCCCAGCTCATGGATCATTACTAATAAACCAAATGCAAAGATAGCTCCTAATATATTAATTAAATTCACACTGACTCCTCCTTAAAATTATAGCTTAAAATGTTTAAATACATATTCTCTAACTTTCTTATCCATATCAATAATACTTTCAATAGATAAATCTTCGCTACTATGAAATTTGTTTAAAGCCTCTTCTAGTATATTTCCTATTTGGAGAAATTTTATTTCTTTGTTCAGGAAAAGTTCCACTGAGGCTTCATTAGCTCCATTTAAAATTGTTGGAGCAAAGCCTCCTGCTTTTCCAGCTTCATAGGCTAATTTCAAAGGTTTAAAAGTGGTTAAGTCTGGCTTCTCGAATGTTAGGTTTTCCATATTATAAAAATTTAGTTTTTCTCCAATAACAGTTTTTCTTTTTGGATAATTTAATGCATATTGTATAGGTAATCTCATATCAGTGGTCCCCATTTGAGCAATTACGCTACCATCTTTATATTGAACCATTGAATGAACAATACTTTGAGGATGTACAACTACCTGTATATCATCATAATCTAAACCAAAAAGATAATGTGCTTCTATAACTTCAAGACCTTTATTCATAAGTGTGGCTGAATCTATGGATATTTTTTTGCCCATATTCCATCTAGGGTGCTTTAAAGCTTCTTCTGGAAGAATATTTTGCAGTTCTTCAATTTTCTTGCCTCTAAAAGGACCTCCAGAGGCTGTAATTATTATTTTATCTACTTCATCTTTTGAATTTCCCGATAGGCATTGGAATATAGCACTATGTTCAGAATCTACTGGTAGTAACTTGACTTTATGTTTATTAACCTCATCCATTATTATCTTTCCGCCAACTACCAATGTTTCTTTATTAGCTAAAGCTATGTCCTTGCCTGCTTTTATGGCATTAAAAGTTGGTTTAAGCCCAACCATACCAACAATTGAAGTTAATACAATATCTACTTCATGTAAAGTTGAAATTGCATTTAACCCTTCCATGCCAAATATTACTGAGGTTTTTTTATTTCTATCCCTGCAATATTTTACTACTTCATTATAGGCGTTAATTTCTGTCATTGCCACATAAGATGGATTAAATTCCTCAAGAATATTTATTATACTTTTCCAATTGCTATGTGCTGAAACAGCTACTAATGAAAAATTTTCCTCCTCTTTTCTAATCACATCTAGTGCTTGCGTTCCTATTGAACCAGTGGCACCTAATATAGTTAACTTCTTCAAACTAACATCTCCTTTTGTATTCGTAATTCCCTAAACTTAAATATCTAATATGCTTTTGCAAAAAATTAAGTATAGTGGCATAGTTATAATACCAATAGTACCAAAAATTCTGAAACCTAAATAAACAGCAAGAAATAAGTAAAGGGGATGTATTTTAAGTTTATTACTCATTAGTTTAGTTTCGATTATTTGTCTATTTATAAGTAATAATATATAAAGGCAGATTAGGCCGAAAGCAATAATGTAATTCCTAATCCAAATCATATGTAAAATAAGAGGCAGAAATATTAAAATCGTACCAACATAGGGCATTAAATCTAAAACACCACAAAGTAAACCTAACACCATATAGTTATCTATGTTTAATATTTTAAACCCTATTATTGTCTCCAAAGTAAGAATAATTACTATAATACATTGTATCTTGATAATATTTTTAATATTATCAAAAATATTATTTATAAATCTTACACCCGATTCATCAATAAATCTTTTTGTCCAATTAAATATATCATATTTATCTACCAAAATAAAGTAAACCACTATGTTGCCAACAAAATAATTTATAATACTATCTGTAGTATAAATAGCTCCCCTTCTTAATATAGAAGAGTTTAATATTTTTATATAATATTCCTCCAATTGAATGTTTAACAAGTTAGCGTTAATATTTAAATTTTTAAACATTTCATTAAGATTTATTAATAGTTTTAAGACCCCATTTATTATAACGTCTTTTGTAGTGAATAGCCAGTTTCCTAGACAAAAAACAATGGTTAAAATTATTATATTCAGCAGAATGATACTAAATACCCCTCTCAACGTTGGTCTTAAAATATTAAACTTTGTAAAAAACTCAAATATTGGAGTTGATAATGCTAAGAGAAATATTATTATAAAAAAGGGCTTGAAATAATATTTAATAATTAATGTAAAGAAAATAACAGCTATAAGCAAAATAATACAATACAATAACTTGTTAATATTTTTAGTGGTTTTATACAACTACATATCTCCCTATTATTACTATATTAATATTATATTCTAGGAGAACGTATATATTATTAAAAAATAACACTTAGAGATTTAAACCTCTAAGTGTTATTTTCATATTCCAATTATTATAGTTAAGTAATAGTATATTACTACAGATGCAAATAATATACTGTCAAATCTATCTAGTATGCCGCCGTGGCCAGGTATTAAATTACTATAGTCTTTTACTCCTAAATATCTTTTAATTGAGGATGCAACCAAGTCACCAAACTGCACTAACACTCCAGAAATTCCACCAATTAGAAAAAAGTGAATTATGGGTATAGGTACTCCTTGTCCTTTTAAATACACTCCAAATAAACCACAAGCTAAACTGCTCCCTAATAAGCCTCCTATAGCACCTTCAACAGTTTTCTTTGGACTTATTATAGGACACAATTTGTTTTTTCCGAAAAATTTGCCTGCATAATATGCAGCAGTATCACATACCCAAGAGGATAAAAATATAAGCCATACTAAATAGTTACCATTAGCTTTATTATTTACTATGGTTATAAAGCTAAAGAATACCCCTATATATAAAAATCCTAATAAGGTAGTAGATATATCAATAAAATTATAATTTCTTTTAAATATAGGAATTATTAATAAAATCATTACAGAGATAATTATCAAGTTAAATAATGTATTAACATTTAAATTAAACACTAAGTAATATGCTATACACATAGCATATCCTAAATAATTTAATGGATTGATATTTTTAACTCTTACAACTTTATAAAATTCACTCATTCCTATTAGTGAAAGAGTTAGGATCAGGTATTTTAAAGTAGTTCCTCCCACAAACAAAAATATCAATAATGGAGATAATATAACCGCACCTAAATATCTATTATTCACTTTCTACTCCTCCAAATCTTCTATCCCTGTTTTGGTAGTCGTATATAGCTTTATGAATATGTTCTTTTTTAAAATCAGGCCACTTTATAGTGGAATACCAAAACTCAGAATACGCACATTGCCATATTAAAAAGTTACTTAATCTTTGTTCGCCACTAGGCCTTATTATTAAGTCAGGATCTGGCATTCCTTTAGTATATAAGTAATTAGAAAACTTACTTTCATTTATGCTTTCTATAGATACTATGCCCTTTTTTACATCTTCATATAATAATTTCATGCCCCTCAAGATTTCATCTCTACCACCATAATTTAAGGCCAAATTTAATACTAGTCCTTTATTATGCTGTGTTTTGTTTCTAGCTTCTTTTAATTGTTCTATACATACTTTTGGTAATTCCTGAATATCTCCAATAGTATTTATTTTAACATTATTGCTATGTAATTCTTCCACTTCTTTTCTTAAGTATTCTACTAATAGCTTCATTAAAGTATTTACTTCATCTGGTGGCCTTTTCCAATTTTCTGTAGAAAAAGCATATAAAGTTAAATATTTAACTCCTATTTTATTGCATTCCTTAACAATTTCTCTTATGGTTTCTACTCCAGCTTTATGTCCCATACTTCTAGGCAAATTTCTTTCTTTTGCCCAACGTCCATTGCCATCCATGATTATAGCTATATGGGATGGAATATTACTCATATCTATTTTTATATTAATATTTGCGTTTTTATTTTTCTTCGCGAAAAACTTCCACATATATTTCTTCACTCCAAATTTTTAGTAATAAAACCTGCGGTAACGCAGGTTTTAAAATATAATGACTTAAATAGACATTACTTCTTTTTCTTTTACTTCTAAGATTTTATCAATTTCTTTTACAAAATTGTCTGTTCTCTTTTGAATTTCTTCTTCTGCTTTTTTAATATCATCTTCAGATATATCAGCTTCTTTTTTGAGAGCTTTTAATTTGTCATTACAATCTCTTCTTATAGATCTCACTGCAACTTTTGCATCTTCTCCAGTTTTCTTAACGGTTTTAACAATGTTTTTTCTTGTTTCTTCAGTTAATTCAGGTATTATTAATCTGATAATAACTCCGTCATTTGATGGATTTAATCCTAAATCTGATTTTAAAATAGCTTTTTCTATGGCTTTTATAGCTGATTTGTCCCAAGGCTGAATTTGAAGTATTCTTCCCTCAGGAACTGTTATATTTGCTAATTGATTTAATGGTGTCATTGCTCCATAATACTCTGCTTCAATTTTATCTAGTATTGCAGGGTTTGCTCTACCTGCTTTCATCGTAGATAAATCTTTTTTCAGTACGCTTATAGTCTTTTGCATTTTTTCATCAGCAGTATTGATAATTTCTTTTAACATGATAATAACCTCCCTTATCCTTTACACACTAATGTCCCTATGTTTTCTCCGGTGACAGCTTTTTTTATGTTTTCAGGAGAATCTAATGCAAATACTAAAATAGGAATATCGTTGTCCATACACAAAGATGTTGCAGTAGAATCCATAACTTGAAGACCTTTTTCTAACACGTCTATGTAGGTTAGTTTATCAAACTTTGTAGCATCACTATGTTTATGTGGATCTTTATCATATACTCCATCCACCTTTTTTGCTAGTAGTATAACTTCAGCTTCAATTTCAGCTGCTCTTAAGGCTGCAGTAGTATCCGTTGAAAAATAAGGGTTTCCAGTGCCAGCTGCAAAAATTACTACCCTACCTTTTTCAAGGTGTCTCATAGCACGTCTTCTAATATACGGTTCAGCTACTTCCTTCATTTCAATAGCAGTTTGAACTCTTGTATTTACCCCTAGTTGCTCAAGGGAATCTTGAAGAGCAAGTGCATTAATGCATGTAGCTAACATTCCCATGTAGTCAGCAGTGGTTCTATCCATACCGTCTCCGTTTCGTCCTCTCCAAATGTTACCTCCACCTACTACAGCACCTATTTCTACGCCCATGTCAACTAATTCTTTGATTTGCTTTGCTATTTCTGTAACAATATCAAAATCTATTGCATATCCTTTTTCACCTGCTAAAGCCTCTCCTGAAAGCTTTAACATAATTCTCTTAAATTTAATATTTTCCATATATATTATACCTCCAAAATGTTAAAAATTACATAGTAATTTCTAAATTCTATGGAATTTATGTAAGAACTCTGTTTATGTTTTAAAAAAAGGGAACACTTGGTGTCCCCTTTTAAATTATCCTTGTTGCATTTGCTTTCTAACTTCTTCAGCGAAATCTTCTTCTACTTTTTCGATTCCTTCGCCTCTTTCAAATCTTACAAATCCAGTAACGTTGATTGCTGCACCAACTTCTTTGGACTTTTCTTGTAAGTATTTTGTTATAGTTAAATCAGGATTTTTAACCCAAATTTGTTCAACTAAACAATTTTCTTTATAGTATTTTTCAATTCTTCCATCAACCATTTTATCAACGATTTTTTCTGGTTTGCCTTCATTTAAAGCTTGAACTCTGTATATTTCTCTTTCCTTATTTAAAAGTTCTGAGTCTACTCCATCTCTATTTAAGAATAATGGATTAACAGCAGCTACTTGCATAGCAATATCTTTAGCTACTTCTGCTAATACTTCGCTTTCTTTTTCACATTCAAGTTTTACAAGAACTCCTATTCTTCCTCCACCGTGAATGTAGCTTTGAACGACTCCGTTATTTACTGAGAAATTAGCAAATCTTCTTAAGGACATGTTTTCCCCTAATTTTGCAATTAGAGCAGTTATAGCATCCTTAATTGTAACACTTTCATCAGCAATATATTTTTCTTCAACTAATTCTTCTACATTAGTAGCTTTAGTTGAAAGTGCTTGTTTTGCGATGTTTGAAGCTAATGCTTTAAATTCTTCATTAGCAGCAACAAAGTCTGTTTCGCAGTTAAACTCTATTATAGAACCAATTTTCATGTCTTCTGATATGTAAGTTTCTACAAGGCCTTCAGCAGCTACTCTTCCAGCTTTTTTAGCAGCAGCAGCTAATCCTTTTTCTCTTAATATTTCTACAGCTTTTTCCATATCTCCATTAGATTCGGATAAAGCTTTTTTACAGTCCATCATTCCTGCCCCAGTCATTTCTCTTAATTCTTTAACCATTTGTGCAGTGATCATAATAAGTTCCTCCACTTCTATTTATTTTTTAAAAGGTAAATGGAAGGTTAATTCCATCTACCTTATTATATTTACTCAGCTAATTGTTCACCTTGTCTTCCTTCTAAAATAGCATCAGCTATTTTTGCAGTTATTAATTTAACCGCTCTTATAGCATCATCATTTCCTGGGATTACATAGTCAACTTCATCTGGATCACAGTTAGTATCTACAATAGCTACTACTGGTATACCTAAAATTTTAGCTTCTGAAATAGCATTTTTTTCTTTTCTTGGATCTACTACAAACAATGCACCCACGTTTCTAGAATCCATAGTCTTTATTCCACCTAAGTTCTTTTCTAATTTTTCTTCTTCTAACTTAAGTTTACTTACTTCTTTCTTTGGAAGAACATCAAATGTTCCATCTTGTTCCATTACTTCTAGTTCTTCTAAAGCTTTAATTCTTCCTTTAATTGTTGAGAAGTTTGTAAGCATTCCACCTAACCATCTGTTGTTAACGAAGTGCATGTTACATCTAACAGCTTCTTCTTGGATTGCTTCTTGAGCTTGTTTTTTAGTTCCAACAAATAGAACGTCTTTTCCTTCAGCAGCAACTTCTTTTATGAAATTGTAAGCTTCTTCAACTTTCTTTACAGTTTTCTGTAAATCGATAATGTAAATACCGTTTCTTTCTGTGAAGATATAAGGAGCCATCTTAGGGTTCCATCTTCTAGTTTGGTGTCCGAAATGTACACCAGCTTCTAATAATTGTTTCATTGATATTACTGACATAATTTTTTACCTCCTTGGTTTTTACCTCCATTACCATCATATTTATAAATTACCTTTAGGCACCATTTATAAATTAGGCAATGTGTGTATTTTTTCTACCTAGTGTAGTATATCATATGAACTTCTTCTGTTCAATAAAAATATTTATAAAAACACAATTATTGGATTATTATGTTACAAATTATAAGCAGGATGCTAATTATTGGCACCCTGCTCATGTTTTATCTTATCTTTTTAAGCTCTTCTATAAGCTTTTCATTTAATATTTTTATGTGAGTTCCCTTCATACCAAGAGATCTAGATTCAATTACACCAGCACTTTCAAATTTTCTTAGTGCATTAACGATAACGGATCTAGTTATTCCAACTTTATCTGCTATTTTAGATGCTACTAAAAGTCCTTCAGAACCATCAAGTTCGTTAAATATATGCTCTACTGCTTCTAGCTCTGAATATGAAAGTGTTCCTATTGCAAGTTGAACTACAGCTTTTTTTCTAGCTTCATCTTCAATCTCATCTTGTTTAGCTCTAAGCATTTCCATGCCTATTATAGTTGCACTGTATTCTGCTAAAATTAAATCATCATCTGTAAACAAATCATCAAATCTAGCTAGTAAAAGAGTTCCTAATCTTTCTCTATTACCGTTTATAGGTACTATTGTAGTATATTTATTTTCTATACCACACTCTCCTGATTCTTCAAAAACACATTTACCATTGTTTGTTAAGTTTGATAAAGTTTCATGTACATTCAAAAGTTTGTTGTTATAGAATTCAGGAAATCTCATTTCAGGAATTACATTATCTTTAACAACATTACACTCAAAGCCACTGGATAAATCGTATCCTAATATTTTTCCTTTTTTGCTTAAAATGTATATATTACAATTTAGTACATCACTTAGAAGTTTACATATATCGTCAAATACTACTGGTTCGGTTCCTGATTTTTGAAGTATCTTATTTAGTTTTCTCGTTTTGTTAAGTAACGATGACATTTTAATATTCCTCCTCTAAAATTTCAATAAGGACTGATATCTATAATTGATAAAACTAATATTCTCAAGTTATACTATCAGAACAATTAAGATTTTTTTTAATATTTAGAATTGTTTATTCTGTATTTAATAATAACATATCCAATGTCAAAATTCAACCATTTTAGGTCAAATTTCTAAGTTTTAATAAAAATTTATGGTTATTTCAATAAAATTTCGACATATTTCAACTTATTTAGCATTTTCTATATTTATTTTATTCTTACAATTTTCATTAGTACACTCTAAGTAGTTTCCTTTAGTTTTACTGTATTTTTTCACCATTGAACCATTGCAAACTGAACATTTTTCATCAACAGGCTCAAACCAACTTACAAACTTGCATTCAGGATAATTCTTACATCCGTAAAATTTTCTGCCTTTTTTACTCTTTTTTACTATAATGACTCCTCCACAATTGGGGCACTTAGCATCTACTTCTTCCACAATTGCTTTTGTATTTTTGCAATCAGGGTATCCTGGACAAGCTAAGAATTGGCCAAATCTTCCTTGTTTTATTACCATATATCTTCCGCATTTATCACATTGAATATCTGTTACCTTATCCTCTATAGTTACTTTTGCCACTTCTTTTTCAGCAACATCTATAAGTTCTTTTAAAGGACTAAAAAATTCATCTACTATCTGAGTCCAGTTTTCTTTTCCTTCCTCAATATTGTCCAGTTTATCCTCCATTCCTGCAGTAAATTCAACATCTACTATAGGTTTAAAGTATTGTGAAAGTATATCATTAACTATGAATCCTAGTTCTGTAGCAAGTAGAGTCTTTTTTTCTCTTTCAATATATTTTCTTTCTAGTAAAGTAGATATTATAGGAGCGTAAGTACTTGGCCTTCCTATTCCATTTTCCTCTAGACCTTTAACTAAAGTAGCTTCTGAAAATCTAGCTGGTGGTTGAGTAAAGTGTTGCTTTCCTTCAATGGATTTTTTTGAAAGCTTCTCACCGATAGTTAACTCAGGTAGCTTGATATCTTCTTTTTCTTCATCCGTTGAGTATTCATATACCTTCATAAAACCATCGAATACCACAGTAGAACCTGTCGCTTTAAACAGATAAGGTCCATTCTCTATTTCAATTGTAACTGTATTTAATTTACAAGAAGACATTTGACAAGCAACAAATCTATTCCATATTAAGCTGTATATTTTAAACTGCTCATCGGTTAAGCTATTTCTAGCTATACTAGGGCTAATTTCAACATGAGTTGGCCTTATAGCTTCATGAGCATCTTGAATATTTTTTTTGCCTTTATATTCCCTTTGCGATTCAGGAACATACTCTTTACCAAAGGTATTACTTATATAGTTTGCTGCTGCATCAGCGGCCTCTTTAGATATTCTAAGAGAATCCGTTCTCATATAGGTAATTAAACCAATGGTTCCATAACCTTTAATATCTATTCCTTCATATAATTGTTGCGCTATAGACATGGTTCTTTTAGTAGTAAAGTTTAGCTTTCTATAGGCATCTTGTTGAAGAGTACTTGTTGTAAAAGGAGGTAATGGATTTTTAGATTTTACAGCCTTTTTTACATTTTTAACTGAAAAATCACGACCATCTAATTCTTTAATAATGCTATCTGTTTCCTCTTTATTGCTTATTTCAATTTTTTTATTGTTTTTTGACCAAAGCTTTACTAAAAAATTTCCTTTATCACTTTCTTTTTTTAAATTACATTCAATAGTCCAATATTCCTTTGGAATGAAATTTTCAATTTCTCTTTCTCTATCGCAAAGTAATTTTAAAGCTACAGATTGAACTCTTCCGGCACTTAACCCCCATTTTACTTTTTTCCAAAGTATAGGGCTAATTTCATAACCAACCAATCTATCTAGTACTCTTCTTGCTTGTTGAGCATTTACTAAGTTTATATTTATTTCTCTAGGCTCTTTTATTGCATTTTTAATAGCATTTTTAGTTATTTCATGAAATACTATTCTACACTTTTTGCCTTCCTCTAGTTTCAAAGCTTTTAGTAGATGCCATGAAATAGCCTCCCCTTCTCTATCAGGGTCCGTTGCTAAATATACTTCATCACACTTTTTAGCTTCTTTCTTTAGTTTATCTAGTAAATCTCCTTTTCCTCGGATTGTTATATATTTAGGATTATAATTATTGTCTATATCAACTCCAAGTTGACTTTTTGGCAAGTCTCTTACATGTCCCATAGATGCTTCTACGATATAATTTTTACCTAAATATTTTCCTATAGTTTTAGCTTTAGCTGGTGATTCTACTATAACAAGTTTTTGTCCCATATTAACTTCTGATAAATAATTATCAGAATACACCCCCATTCAACCAATTTATGTTAAGTTTTTACAACTTTAATTTAAATTATTACTGTATTTACTTAGAAAATTCATGTATTAAATACTATTTGCAATTTTAACATAATAATTGCCAGAAAGGCAAGTTATTTGATTTTTAAGTTGCAATTCAAATAATACCTCATATAGTTCCTTTATGTCAATATTCGTTATTTTATGCAAATCATCTATATGAATGGGAATATTATCTATAAAGTCGTATATGATTTTGTTGTTTCCTTTTAAGTTAGTGTTTCCATTTAAATTAAAATTATTGTATTTAACATTAATTAGTTCAAAAATATCTTCCATGGAGGTTAAAGGATAAGCCCCATCCTTTATTAACTTATTGGTTCCTTTACTATTATCTGAGAAAATGGAACCAGGGACAGCAACCACATCTATTCCTTGTTCAAGAGCATAGTTTGCTGTAATTAAACTTCCGCTCTTTTCAGAAGCCTCAACCACAATTAAAAGCTTTGATAATCCGCTAATTATTCTATTTCTTAGCGGGAAGTTATAAGCGTAGGGTTTTGTTCCAGGGGCATATTCAGAAACTATACAGCCATTTTCTAATATTTTATAATATAATTCCTTGTTTCCTTTTGGATAGATAACATCTATACCTGAACCTAAAACCGCACAAGTGAATCCTTCATTTTTAATTGTGCTCCAATGGGCAAAAGCATCTATACCTGATGCCATGCCGCTTATGATATTAATATTTTTTTTAACTAATTCTCTACAAATTATATCCGTGGCATTTTTACCATAGTAAGAAGCTTTTCTCGAGCCCACAATACTAACTGAAATGTTATTTAGCTTTGAAATATCTCCTTTATAATAAATAATGCAGGGTGCGTCCTGTAGATTAACAAGATTTTTAGGATATGATGGACTATGATAATTCACTATTTTTATATTGTTTTTATTTAAATATATAAGTAAATTTTTAATTTTTTCTTCATCCCAGTAGGTAAAAAGCTTATTTTTAAGCTTAGGTTCATTTACTTCCCCATTAAATATTTCTTCTTTTGAATTTATATAATTAAATATATTTTCTGCATTCTTTAACTTCTTTAATATTTTTAGTTTTGAGACGTTAGGTATTTTAACATCTGAATACCAGATATCATAAATCGTCATATAAAGCCCTCCTTAAATAACTTCATTTATAAACCTTCTATATTGAAAGGCCTCAATAATATCACCTTCACTAATTCTATCTCGTTCTTCTAAATCAGCTATAGTTCTTGACAGCTTTAATATCTTACTATAGGCTCTTAAACTCATAGAATAATTTTTGTATATTTTCTCTATTATTTTTTCACCAGCATTATCTAATATACAATACTTTTTTACCATGGACATATCCATTTCACCATTAGTTTGTATTTTATATTTTTTTAACCTCTCACTTTGAATTTCCCTTGCTATATTTATTTTTTCTCTCATTTCAGCAGAGGATATTTGTTTACTATTATTTTTCATGTTATCATAATCTATGTAGTCTACAGATAAAAATAAATCTATTCTATCTAATAAAGGGCCCGATAATTTTTTTAAATATCTATTTTTTTCATATTCACTGCAAGTACAAGGTAATTTACTACAAGGGCAAGTGTTTAACGCTCCAATAAGCATGAAGTTACTAGGATACTCTACTTTCCCTGTAGATTTTGAAATTTGAATACTTCTGTTTTCTAAAGGTTGTCTTAAACACTCTAATACCTCCCGTTTAAACTCTAGCATTTCATCTAAAAATAGTACTCCATTATGAGCAAGAGATATTTCTCCTGGCATCAAATTGGCTCCTCCCCCTACCATGGCAATTTTTGTAGCGGTGTGATGAGGATTTCTAAAGGGTCTTTTATATATTAATCCCTCCTTAAATTCCCCTACCACACTATAGATTCTAGTACATTCTAAGGATTCCTCATAAGATATTTTAGGTAGTATTGTGGGGATTCTATCTGCTATCATTGATTTGCCTATACCCGGTGGTCCGAAAAGTATTAAATTATGATTACCAGCAGCTGCTACTATTACACCACGTTTAGCACTGTGTTGACCAATTATTTCGGAAAAGTCTATAGTGTACTCTTCCTTATAATTATTCATAAATTTTTTCTTATATGGTTCTATTCTTTTAGTAAGCACTTCTATTACATCATGCAAGTTCTTGCAAGGGTAAATATTTGCACTATCAATAATAGAAGCTTCTTTTTTATTGTCGTTAGGTAAGATGAATTTTTTAAAGTTATTCTCTATTCCCTCCATAATAATAGGAAGAGAACCCTTTATGCTTCTTAGTTCGCTTAATAGAGATAATTCACCTAATAAAAGATATTCGTCTATATTTTTTATATTGATTTGCTTACTTGCCAGCAATATACCTATGGCTATAGGCAAATCTAATAAAGTTCCTTCTTTTTTTATATCGGCTGGAGCTAAATTAGCAGTTATTTTTCCCAAAGGAAATTGGAATCCAGCATTTAAAATGGCAGCTCTCACTCGATCCTTTGATTCTTTTACAGCAGTATCACCCATTCCAACGATATTAAAGGTGGGTAATCCTCTAGCTATATGAATCTCAACACTTACACAATGTCCGTGTATTCCTCTTAATGTTGCACCGTTAATTTTAATTGCCAAATCTATCACCTCTTCTAGAGTGTTGACAAATACATTAAATTTTATAATGCTAAGTGTAAATAAAAATAGAAAATGTGAACACTTACATATGGTGTTTACATTTTTTTATTATAAGCTATAATGAGTATACTGTTACTTGGGAAAGGAATAATAATTATGCATTTTAGTAATAAAAAGATAGGAATTTTAGGAGAAGAATTAGCACAAAAATATCTTGTAAAACTAGGATATATAATTTTAGATAAAAACTATAGATGTAAAACAGGAGAAATTGATATCATAGGAAAGGATGGAGAATGTATAAGCTTTATTGAGGTTAAGACAAGAAGAAGTAACTCTTATGGAAGTCCTGGTGAGTCTGTAAACTATATAAAACAACATAAAATATATAAAACAGCTCAAATGTATATATTAAAGAAAAAGCTCCACAAATTCAATTTTAGATTCGATGTCATCGAAGTAATATTGAAACATGGAAGCAATGATTTTTCTATAAAATTATTAAAGGATGCTTTTCAACTTTAAATTATATTTTTTATAAAACTAAATCTATGTATTGGAGAAGGACCAAATTTTTTAAGCCCTTCAATATGTTCAGCTGTACCGTATCCTGCATTATGTTCAAAGCCATAATGAGGATATATTTTTGCATATTCCTCCATAATATTATCTCTATATACCTTTGCTATTATAGAAGCACAAGCAATAGATATACTTTTGCTATCACCTTTTATAACAAATTCATTTTTTATATTTAAACCTTTAATTCCATATCCATCCGAAAGAATTATATCAGGTGTTACTTCTAGGTTTAGGGCAGAATTTTTAAGCACTTCATTGTTACACCAAGCTATCCCTTTAGTGTCAATAGTATTATTATCTATAGCTACTATTTTGTAATAAAGAGCTTTTTCTTTAATTATTTTATCCAACTCTTTTCGCTTATTAGCTGTAAGTTTTTTTGAATCATTAACTTCGAGTATTAGGTTTTCATACTCAAGGTTATTTAAATTTAATACTACTGAAGCTCCTACAATAGGGCCGGCAAGAGGACCTCTCCCTACTTCATCTACCCCAGCCAAGTAATTTAAGGGAGAAAAACCCCTATCAAAGCTATACATTTTGAATATTCGTTCCAGTTCTTTTTCAAATTTTTCAATAGTTTTCAACGCTTTATTATAAAGGCTTTGAACATTTTTTCTAGGGTCATTTTTTATGAAATTACATATGTTTAGAAGCTCTTCTTTTTTATTATTATCATAATTTTTAATATAAAAATCCATAAGTTCCTTAAGTTTAGAAAAACTATAGGAACTTATATCTTCATTATTGAATAAATTCATATTTGCACATCCTCTTTAAGGCTTTTCAATAGAAATTTTACCAAGTTTGCCTCCTCTAAATTCATCTAAAAGCATTACGGCAACTCTATTATAATCAATTTCTCCTCCAGACACTATAGCTCCTCGTCTTCTGCCTATCTCATCCATATTTTTTAAAGGATCTTCCTGTAATTCTTTTAACTTATATCTTTCTTTTAAGTTTTCAGGATAATCATTTTGTAACTTTTCTATTAATTTTAATGCTAAATTTTCAATATCCATTATTTCATCTTTTATAGCTCCTGTAAAAGCTAATCCTAGTCCAACTTCTTCATCTTCAAACTTCGGCCAAAGTATTCCAGGAGTATCCATAAGCTCCATGTCCTGCTTTGTTTTAATCCATTGCTTACTTTTAGTTACACCAGGTTTATCGCCAGTTTTAGCAATATTATTTTTAGCCATTTTATTAATAAAAGAAGATTTTCCTACGTTAGGTATGCCTACTACCATAACTCTATCTACAATCTTAACTAAGCCTTTATTTTTTAATCTTTCATGCTTTTCTTTTAAAAGTTCATTTAAGGCTCCTCTTATATTTTTAATACCATCACCAGTAATACAATTTACTTCTAAAACCTTAATTTTATCCGTAGTTAATTCTTTTATCCAAGCATTTGTTACTTTTTTTTCGCTTAAATCGCTTTTATTTAAAAGTATGATCCTAGGCTTACCTTCGCATATATCATCTATATCAGGATTGGCGCTGGACTTTACAATTCTAGCATCTCTAATCTCAATTACAGCATCTACAAGTTTTAGGTTTTCTTTTATTTCTCTTCTAGTTTTAGCCATATGGCCTGGAAACCAGTTTATCGCCATGTATATCTTCCTTTCTTATAAGGCACTAAGATGCTTAATCCATTTGCTGTTTTAGTGTTCCAAATTTATTAAATGGATATAATCTTAATGCAGCCTTACCAACCACCATATTATATTTTACGAAGCCAACCCTTTGACTTCTACTATCTAAGCTATTATTTCTATTGTCACCCATAACGAAAATAGTATTCTCAGGTATAGTTACTTCATAAAAATCTTGCATAGTTTCTTCATTTATATAATCTTCTTTTAACTCTTTATCATTTACATAAACTTTATTATCTAAGATTTTAATTTTATCTCCACCAACAGCTACTACTCTTTTAATAAACTTCTCTTTTGGATTAGCAGGGTATTTTATAACTACAATGTCTCCTGGTTTAGGTTTTCTAAAATAATAGGTAACCTTCTCAACAATGAGTCTATCTTTATTATTTAGAGTAGGATACATGGATAAACCATCTACACTAACAGTTTCAAATACAAAGGTAATTATTAAAAAAGCTGCTATTATAGCCAGAAGTATGGATTTAGCTAATTCTACTAATTCTTTTGCCATTTAATACTTCACCACCTAAATATACAAAAAAGGGACTATATAGCCCCGTTTTTTATCTTAGTAATTCTTTTACTTTTGCAGCCTTACCTACTCTATCTCTTAAATAGAATAACTTAGCTCTTCTTACTTTTCCTCTTCTTACAACTTCGATTTTTTCAACAGTAGGAGCATTTACTGGGAAAGTTCTTTCAACGCCTACTCCTGAAGCCACTCTTCTAACTGTAAAAGTTTCTCTTAATCCACCATTTTGTCTTTTTAAAACTGTACCTTCAAAAAGCTGAACTCTTTCTCTAGTTCCTTCTTTGATTCTTACGTGTACCTTTATAGTATCTCCCACGTTGAATTCTGGTAAATCAGTTCTAATTTGTTCTGCTTCAATTGCTTTTATTACTTCTAACATTTGTGCATTCCCTCCTCAAATTTATTTTGACGTTCTTGTTATTAAAAACAACAGAGGACCGCCCGTACTAGCACGAAGATAATTCTATCATATATAAATGTTTTTTTCAACATTATATATCCATGTTTTTTTCAATATTTAACAAAATTTTTTTATCCTCTTTAGTAAGGGGGATATTTTCAAAAAGATCTGGTCTTTTTTCTTTGGTAAGTTTTAAAGACTGAAGTCTTCTCCATTTTCTAATGTTCTCATGATGTCCTGAAGTTAATACTTCAGGCACCTTATCTCCCCTAAACTCCTCCGGCCTTGTATAGTGAGGATATTCTAGCAAGCCATTGTAGAAAGACTCCTCCATAAAACTCTCGTCTTTTCCAAGCACACCAGGTATAAGCCTGCAAATACTATCTACTATAGGTATGCAAGCCATCTCTCCACCTGTAAGTACAAAATCACCTAAAGATAGTTCCATATCAATAAATTTATAGGCTCTTTCATCTATGCCTTCATAATGCCCGCATAAAAAAATTAGCTCCTCTTCTTTTGATAATTCCGTTGCAATGCTGTGAGTGAATTTTTCACCTCTTGGACCTAAAAAGATAACTTTACCTTTGTTCTGTTTTTTAACATGTTCTATAGTATCTACAATAGGCTGAGCTGCCATTACCATTCCTGCACCACCCCCATAGGGATAGTCATCCACCTTTTTATGTTTGTCTAATGTATAGTCTCTTATATTGTGTAAATCTATATTAATTAAGTCCTTATCAATAGCTCTTCCTAATATACTGTGGTTAAATATAGAAAACATTTCAGGGAAAAGTGTTAAAATATCTATTCTGATAGCCATTGGTTTACGGGTTTTATTATAATGACTTTTTCTTCTATATTAATACTAACCACAATAGTTTTTAAGGCAGGAATTAGTAATTCAGTTCCTTCTTTAATCCAATAAACATCATTGTTTTTGGTTTGAATTACATCATATATTTTACCTAAGTTTTTATTATCTTCATCATATACGGTGCATCCTATTAAATCTGCAATAAAATAACTATCTTCAGGTAACTTTGCTGCTTCTTCACGTTTAACTTCTAAATATTTATTTTTTAATTTCATAGCATCTTCAATAGAGTCTACTCCTTCAATTTTAAGTATAACTCTATCAATTTGAAGTTTACATCCTTCTATGTTAGTTTCTTTACCCTCAATATATACCTTTTTAAGTTTTTTAAACCTATTTAAATCATCTGTCAAAGGGTATACTTTAACTTCTCCCTTTAAACCATGAGTGTTAATTATTTGTCCTATACTTAAGAAATCTTTCATTTCTCTTATTCCCCTTTTTAAAAAAAGAGTTAGGGTAGTCCTAACTCTTTTTCTTATATTATTTCCACAACTACCCTTTTATTTTCTTTGATAGCCGCTGCTTTTACAACAGTTCTTATAGCTTTAGCTATTCTTCCCTGTTTTCCAATTACTTTTCCCATATCTTCAGGTGCAACTTTTAATTCAAGTATTGTCGACTGTTCGCCAGTGATTTCATTTACTTGAACTGCTTCAGGGTTATCTACTAATGATTTAGCAATAATCTCCACTAATTCTTTCATGAATTACACCCCCGTTATTACTTAGAAAGCTTTTCGTTTATACCAGTTCTATCAAATAGTCTTTTAACTATGTCTGTAGGTTGAGCACCATTTTTTACCCAAGTAACAGCTTTTTCTTCGTCTATTTTTATAGTAGCTGGTTCTGTTGTTGGATTGTAGTATCCAATTTCATCAATGAATCTTCCATCTCTTGGAGATCTTGAATCTGCAACAATTACTCTATAGAAAGGAGCTTTTTTAGCACCCATTCTTCTTAGTCTTATCTTTACTGCCATGTGTTTCACCTCCTTTAAAGTGTGTAGAATATATTAGAATGGTAATTTACCAAACAATCCTTTTTTCTTTTTAAAGGTTTTTTCCATACCTTTCATTTGTTTCATCATCTTCTTCATGCCTTCAAAATCCTTCATTAGCTTATTAATCTGCTGAATACTAGTACCAGAACCATTAGCTATTCTCTTTTTTCTTGAAGGAGAACTGCTAACTAAGTTAGGATTTCTTCTTTCTTTAGAAGTCATAGAATTAATGATAGCCTCTATTCTTTTCAGTTCCTTTTCTCCTTGGCTAAAGTCAACATCTTTAAGCTCTTTAGAGTTTACACCGGGAACCATTTCCATAAGTTTATTTAAAGGACCTAATTTTTTCATTTGCTGCATAGCTGATAAGAAATCCTCAAGATTAAATTCTTGATTCATCATTCTTGCTCCAAGCTTCTCAGCTTCCTTTTCATCAATAGCTAATTGAGCTTTTTCAATAAGAGTAAGTACGTCACCCATACCGAGTATTCTAGAAGCCATTCTATCAGGATGGAAAACTTCAAAGTCATTCATCTTTTCGCCCACACCGGCAAACTTAATTGGCTTACCTGTCATGGCTTTTATAGATAAAGCTGCACCACCTCTTGTATCTCCATCAAGTTTTGTTAATACGACGCCGGTTAATTCTAGCTGAGAATTAAAGCTTTCAGCTACATTTACAGCATCTTGACCTGTCATAGAGTCTACTACTAATAATATTTCATCTGGAGAAATATTTTCTTTTATACCCTTTAGTTCATCCATCAGCTCTTCATCAATGTGAAGTCTTCCGGCAGTATCTATTATAACTACATTATTGCCATTGTCTTTAGCATGTTTAATAGCTGCCTTCGATATATCAACAGGATTTACTTTATCTCCCAATGTAAATACAGGTATTTCTATTTGTTTACCAACTACTTGAAGCTGCTTTATAGCCGCTGGTCTATAAATATCACAAGCTACAAGTAAAGGTTTTTTATTTTTCTTTTTTAGTTGTAATGCAAGTTTACCTGCCATAGTGGTTTTACCAGCACCTTGCAGTCCTACTAGCATGATTACTGTTAATCCACTTTGGGAAAAGTTAATTGCACTTTCGCGACTTCCCATGAGTTCTACTAATTCATCATTAACTATTTTGATAACCTGTTGTCCTGGAGTAAGGCTTTCCATAACTTCATTTCCAAGACATTTCTCACCTACGTTTTTAACAAAATCCTTAACTATTTTATAATTAACGTCTGCTTCTAATAGGGCTAATCTGACTTCTCTCATAGCCTCTTTAATATCTTTTTCAGAAAGCTTACCTTTTCCTCTTAATTTTTTTAATGATTCTTGCAGTTTAGAGGCTAAACCTTCAAATGCCATGGCCATCCTCCTAAATATTATTTATTTCATTTATAATTTCATTTATACTATTTGAAATTTTTATATTATCGCAGGAACTATCTATTTCATTTAGCTTATTTAAAATAAGCTCTTTAGTTTTTGTTAGTTTCATAAACTTTTCTAGTAATTTTAATTTATCTTCATATTCTATCAGTATTTTATTACAGCGCTTTACTATATCAAAAATAGCTTGCCTACTTGTATTTGTA
Source organism: Clostridium malenominatum (assembly GCF_039521365.1). Lineage (NCBI taxonomy): Bacteria > Bacillati > Bacillota > Clostridia > Eubacteriales > Clostridiaceae > Clostridium > Clostridium malenominatum. The sequence continues at coordinate 1,495,284 of NZ_BAAACF010000001.1, read as the reverse complement.
TGTTCTGATATTTCCGCAAGGGAAAAATCTTCATTGTAATAAAGATACATAATATCCCTTTGCTTATCTGTAAGCATAGAACCATAAAAGTCTAATAGCATTGAAATTTCTATTCTTTCATCCATGGGGACTGCAGATGTAACTGCATAATCACTCCTTTTATCATTTACTGACGAAATCTATAATATCAAATAATAAAAGCGCTGTCAAGTACTTTTACTTAACAGCATTTTAAAAAAGATATCCTATTAAAATAAAGCTTCCACAAATTCTCTTGGATTAAAATCTTGTAAATCTTCTATGCCTTCTCCTACCCCAATTAGCTTAACAGGTATATTTAATGCATGCTTAATTGAAATAACAACTCCACCCTTTGCTGTGCCATCTAATTTAGTTAATATAATGCCATCTACATTACAAACTTCCATAAATTGCTTTGCTTGTTGTATGGCATTTTGACCTGTGGTTCCATCTAAAACTAAATAGGTATGTTTAGAGGCATTTGAATATTCTCTTTCAATAATTCTATTAATTTTACCTAACTCATCCATTAAGTTTTTCTTATTATGAAGTCTTCCTGCTGTGTCACAAACCAATACATCAACTCCTCTAGCCTTAGCTGCTTGTATTCCATCATAAACTACCGCAGCTGGATCGGAGCCTTCTTGATGTTTTATTATATCTACTCCAGCTCTTTTACTCCAAACTTCTAACTGATCTATAGCAGCTGCTCTAAAGGTATCTCCTGCAACCATTAATACTTTATATCCATTGGTCTTAAGCTTATGAGATATTTTTCCTATGGATGTGGTTTTCCCTACTCCATTAACCCCTACAATTAGTACAATTTCAGGAGTGCTCTCTGGAAGTATAGTTCCTTTCTCTTCTCCTAGCATTTCTACTAATACTTCCTTTAGACAAGGCTTTACTCCACTTACGTCTTTTACTTTGGTTTCTTTAATTTTTTCTTTTAACTTACGAATTATCTCTAGTGAGGTTTCAACACCTATATCAGAGGTAATTAATATCTCCTCTAATTCATCATACAGGTCCTCATCTATTGCTACGTACATGTTTAGCATTTCACTTATTTTATCAGTAAAGTTGTCTTTAGTCTTTGATAAGCCTTCTTTTAACTTATTAAAAAACCCTCCTAGCATTTATACAGCACTCTCCTTTAAATCTATTGATATAACCTTAGATATACCTTTTTCCTCCATGGTTACCCCATAAAGGACATCACTTGCCTCCATGGTACCTTTTCTATGAGTTATGACAATGAATTGAATATTACCTGAAAACTCCCTTAAGAAATCAGCATATCTTTTAACATTTGCATCATCTAAAGCTGCCTCTATTTCATCTAGTATACAAAATGGCGTAGGCTTCATTTTTAAAATTGCAAATAATAGAGCAATTGCAGATAATACCTTTTCTCCACCAGACATTAAATTTATATTTTGAAGTTTCTTACCTGGAGGTTGAACATTTATTTCAATATTACCATTTAGTATATCGTCACCGGATAAAATTAAATCTGCAGTACCACCTTTAAATAATTCCTTGAAGGTTTGGTCAAATAATTCTTTTAAAACATTAAAATTATCCATAAATAATTTTTTCATATTATTTATCAAATCCTCAATAAGAACTAAAAGTTCTTCCTTAGCGGTAATTAAATCATCTTTTTGACTATTTAAAAAAGCAAATTTTTCTTTAAGCTCTTTATATTCTTCAATAGATGATACATTTACTATACCAAGTAAGGAAATTTCATTTTTAATTTCCAACGCAAGCTTTTTGTACTTAGATAGATCTTCTATTTCCTCTCTAAAAGTTAATGCTTCATCATAAGTTAATTCCATCTCTTCTTGTAATTTTAATAATAAATTATCTCTTTCATTTTCTATCTTGGCTAAATTCACCATTAATTTATTATGTTCTACTTCTTTCTTATTTTTTAGAGCATAATTTTCCTCTAAAAAACTATTCTCTTCATTTAATTTTTCTTTAAGCTCTAAAATTTCTACCTCTTTATCTTTGAAAGACTGGGTTAAGCTTTGCAAATTGTTAATAATTTGCTCTCTTTTTGATTCATTCTCACTTATTTGCCATAAGTATTGTTTAATATTATTGCTATTAGTTTCTATGTCTTCTTTTAATTGAAGATGCTTTTTTTCAAGATCTTCTAATTCATTGGCCATTCTTACTAAATCTTTAAGTTTTCCTAATATAATTTCATCAATTTGAGCCTTTTTTATTTTATCTTCTGTTAAACCATCTTTTATCTTTGAAATATTATTTTCTTGATCCTTTAATGATTTTTCCAAAGTTATAATATTATTAGTGTTCTCCTTTTCCAACAAAGCTAAATGAGTCAAATCCTCTTCTTTGTCCTGAATATCTTTCATATTCTTATCTATATCACTTTGTAGCTTCTCTACCTCTTCGTTCCATACTGCCAGCCTATTTTTTAATTTTATATTTTCATTTTCTATGTTATATAACTTTTCTTTTAGTTTTGCTTCTTCAATATTTTCTCCATATATTAAATCTTTTAAATTTAAACATTCATCATCTAACCTCTTTATTTTATCCTTATTTGAAGTTATAAATAACTGAGTCTCAGTTATTTGAGAAGACAGCTTTGCAATATCCTCATTCATTTCTGTAATTTCTCTTTTTCTACCTATAACGCTAGTGTTTTTTCCTCTTATGGAACTTCCTCCAGTTAAAGAACCTCCAACATTAATAACTTCACCAGCTAAAGTCACAATTTTATAGCTATAATCTGTGGCTTTAGCTATTTTAAGAGCGGCATCCATATCGGTGCACATTATAGTTCTTCCTAAAGCGAAATCTATAGCATTTTTAAACTTATCCTCATATTTTAACAATTTGCTGCCAATACCTAAATATCCCTCTATATTTGTTACATTACTGCTCAAGTTTATACTCTTACCCTTTATAATGTTTAGAGGAAGGAAAGTTGCTCTACCTAAATTATTTTTCTTTAAATAATTTATTAGTATTCTACTAACATTTTCATCGGGAGTAATTATATTTGATATGGCAGAACCTAGGGCAATTTCAATTCCTAATTCATATTCCTTAGGAACTTCAATTATCTCTCCTAAAACAAAAGTATTTCCATAAGCTTCCTTAATTATTCCTTTATTAATATGAGACATTATAGCTTGAACAGATTTATAATATCCTTCATAGGAATTTTCCAGCTTTATTAATAAATTATAATTAGCTTCAAGACCATTATGTTTAATCTGATCTTCTCTAAGCTTTTTTTCATCATTAAAAAGTATAGTTTTAATGCTTTCCATTTCTTTTTTATAATTCTTTATTTGAGCTTCATATTCTGCTACTGCCTCTGCCTTTTTAAGGAGTTCCATTTCCATTATTTTAGCAGTATTGCTATTTATTTTTAAAGAATTTAAACTACTTTCATAAGAAGATTTTAAATTCATCTTTTTATTTTTTGAAACTTCTATGTTATTTTCAATTATTGATATTTGATTTTTTGTCTTAGATATAGAACTAAGTATTTCAATTTGTTCATCTTTAAGCTTTTTAACATGATTTATTTCATTATCAGCTTTAGAGTTCAATTCTATTATGTTTTTTTCACACTGGGCGATAAGTAAATTTAACTTTCTTTGATTACTTTGAAGCTCACCTACAACCTTTTCTTCATTATCTCTGTTTCCTTTAATTATAGTTAATTTTTCTTCTAGTATGGAAATTTCTTTTTTTGAATTTTCCATAACTATATTTGCATTTGTTATTCTTTCTTTAAATATATTAATTTCATTTATTAAATTGCTTTCTTCTTCTTTTTTTTCATAATATTGATTTTTTTCATTACTAATTAAATTTTCCAGCTCTTCCAAGGACCTTTTCAAAAGTCCAGTTTTATCCTTATATTTTATCTCGTTATTATGCAGAGTATCTAATTCTACTTTATGTTGATTAATATTAACAGATGCATAATCAATCTCCTTATTAATATTATCTAAACCAGTAATTATTAAATTAATTTCTTTACACTTTAATTCATTGCTTAAAGCTAGAAAGGTCTTAGCTTTTTCACTTTCTATCCTTAATGGCTCTAATCTTTCCTCATAGGTAAAAAGTATATCTTTTATTCTAGTTAGATTAACTTCGGTGCTTTCAAGTTTTTTCTCAGCTTCATCTTTTCGTCTTTTAAACTTTACAATTCCCGCAGCTTCCTCTAAAAGTCCACGCCTTTCATCAGCTTTACCACTTAGTATAGCATCAATTTTACCTTGTCCAATTATGGAGTACCCTTCTTTTCCTATACCTGTATCCATAAAAAGTTCTTGTATGTCTCTCAATCTACACTGATTATTATTTATGTAATATTCACTATCGCCAGAGCGATATATTCTTCTAGCTACAGTAACATCGCTATATTCTAAAGGCAATTCACCCTTAGAGTTATCCAATGTTAGAGAAACCTGTGCTAATCCTAAAGGTTTTCTAAACTGTGTACCAGCAAATATTACATCTTCCATCTTTCCGCCCCTTAGGCTCTTTATGCTTTGTTCTCCTAAAACCCATCTTATAGCATCAGATATATTGCTTTTACCGCTTCCGTTTGGTCCTACTATTGCGGTTATACCCTTCTTAAAGTTCAATTCTGTCTTGTTTACAAATGATTTAAACCCTCTTATTTCAATAGATTTTAATTGCATATTAAAAATCTCTCCTTACTTAAAAAAAATAGCAGGAAGCATACTTAATAAAAAGGAGGCTAATAACATATACACCATTATCTTCTGCAACTTATCTCTTTTATGCTTTTTCATATACAACACCTCAAATATATTTTATTTGACAATATATAAGTTTATATTATACTAGTAAAAATATCAATCTAAAAATAAAAACCATGCTTTAGCATGGCTTTTACTTTATATGAATATTTTTATTATCTTGGCTCTACTATAAATTTAATAGCTGTTCTTTCTTCCCCTTCAATGCTAACCTCTGAGAATGCTGGTACTACAATTAAGTCTATGCCATTTGGTGCTACAAATCCTCTCGTAATAGCAATTGCTTTAATAGCTTGATTTACTGCTCCAGCACCTACTGCTTGAATTTCAGCAAAGCTTTTTTCTTTAATGGCTGCTGCTAAAGCTCCTGCTACTGATTTTGGCTCTGATTGAGCTGATACTTTTAATACTTCCATGATGATTCCTCCCCATAAATACATTAAAAAATAAATATAATTTTATATTGTTTATTGGTTTTTATTCTATAATTAATTATTCTATAAATTATACTTTTATCCTTCTTTATATTTGCGCCAAATATATGTAGCAATCGACAGATTATATTCTGTCCCATTTAAGAGAACTTTTAATTCATCTTGTTGTAAATTAGAGTCTCCTGATACACGTATAGTTGATAAGTTTAATTTATTTAACATATCTTTAAAATACTGTTTTTTATTTGCAAACAATTTCGAAGTTGTTTTAGGATTTATACTTATATTTATAGAAGAAATGGTTTTTCCTATTAAAAACTCGTATATCATATCGTTAATTATGCTGCTTTGAACCAATTCTCTAAAAGCAGGGTGAAAAGGACCTATTACAATTTCTTTTCCATAATTAATTTCTTCTGTTGGTTGCAATCCTATTCTTATAACATTAACACCATTTGCACTTAGCATTCCAAAAACCACTTTAGATATAGTCACCGCTTCTTCTAAAGTGTAGGGAATATATCCACCCTTTTCATACATAATTTCCATAGGGGTATTCTTAACTACAAGAGCTGGATATATTCTGCATAAGTTCGGCTTCAAATCTATAACTTTTTTAACGGTTTCAATGTCTTTAGAAAAGTTGTCTTTAGGTAATCCTAGCATAATTTGAATTCCTAAGGTAAAGCCATACTCTTTTATTAAGGTTACAGCGTTTACTACATCTTCCTCTGTATGACCTCTTCCAGAATACCGTAAAACTTCATTATCCATGGATTGAACGCCTAGCTCAATAATATCTACATCATAGCTTTTTAGGTTATTTAATATATTATGGTCGACATAATCCGGCCTAGTAGATAATCTTATATAGTTTATTTCTCCACTATCTTTATATTTCTTAGCAACTCTTAATAGTCTTTTTTGCTTATCAATATGTATAGCGGTAAAAGTTCCTCCAAAGAATGATATCTCTATAATTGAATCTTCTTTATTAATAGTCCTTAAATGCGATTGTATTACTTCTTCAGCATAGGATTCATCTACAACAACAGTTTCATTGCCTGTTATAGAATTTTGGTTGCAAAATACGCAATTGTGAGGGCATCCTTCGTGGGGAACAAATATTGGAATTATATAGTGTCTCTTACTCATTTTTCCCCTCCATGTTTTTTATAGCCTCTTTAGCCGCATTTTGTTCTGCTTCTTTTTTACTATAGCCTACTCCACTACCAAGAATTTTATCTTGAATAATTACGTCCGTATAAAATTTTCTCCTATGAGGAGGGCCTTCGTGTTTGGATAAATTATAATTTATATTAACTTCTCCCTGCTCTTGCAAGGTCTCTTGAAGTTTTGTTTTATAATCCAAAATTATTTTATCATCCATAGCTCTATCTATAATTACTCTAAAATTAGATAGAATAAAAGTTTTTACAAAATCTATTCCTCTATCTAAATAAATAGCAGCTATTATGGCTTCAACACAATCCGCCAGTATAGATGTTCGTTCCCTTCCCCCTGTAATTTCTTCTCCTTTACTCATATTTATATAATTTCCTAACTGCCATCTTTGAGCAATTTCAAATAAAGAATTTTCGCAAACTATAAGAGCTCTTTTACGCGAAAGCTCACCTTCGCTCTTATCAGTGTAGTTTTTATATAAGTATTCAGTAATTATTAGCTGCAATACAGAGTCCCCAAGAAATTCTAATCTTTCATTATACTCCACATTCTTTTTTTGATTTGCAAAGGAACTATGAGTTATTGCTGTAAACAATAACTCCTCATCACGGAAAACCACGCCTAACTTATATTCTATTTCCTTAATTTGTCTTCTTTTGTCCATGTATATTTTACTCCTTCTATAGAGTTTATTATTCAATTTGACATACAATACTAAATCTATGACTAATTCAATAATAAACAAATTAAACTTTACAAATATAAATTTAAATCCCCGTTAATAAACGGGGACTTCTAATTATTCTTCAACATGAGCCTTTATGTAATCTACAACATCTCCAACAGTTGATATTTTTTCAGCTTCTTCATCAGGAATTTCTAAATCAAATTCAGTTTCTAATGCCATTATTAATTCAACAACATCTAATGAATCTGCTCCTAAATCATCTATAAATGAAGATTCCATTGCGATTTCATCTGCATCTATTCCTAATTGCTCAGAGATTATATTTTTAACTTTTTTGAATATCATTATTTCACCTCCCCAGAAATCTTATATTAAGATAATATTACATAATATCCATAGCGTCAATATTTTGGATATCATTTACTTTTATAAGTTCTTCTTTAATATTATTTATAATGTTATTATCATGAAAAATTATACATTGTCTAATAGCATTTTTAAAAGCTAATCTATCAGAAGAACCATGTGCCTTTATGCAAATACCATCAACTCCAAGGAATGCAGCTCCTCCATATTCTTTGTAATCAAACTTCTTTTTAATATTTTTAAAAACTGGCTTTAAGAAAAGTCCTCCTATTTTTGTTAATGATGAAGACATTATCTCTTTTTTTATTACATCAAATAGTACAGAGGCAGTTCCCTCAAACATTTTAAGAATGGTATTGCCAACAAAACCATCACAAACTAAAACATTTACATCCCCCTTTGGAATCTCTCTCGGTTCTATATTACCCACAAAGTTCAATCCTGATTCCTTTAGTAAGGGATAAGTTCCTTTAGTAAGTTCATTTCCTTTTTCTTCTTCAGTTCCTATATTTACTAATCCTATCGTTGGGTTATTTACTTTTAATATTTTTTCAAAATATATTTTACCCATTAAAGCAAATTGAAGTAGATTTTTAGGCTTACAATCTGCATTGGCTCCTACATCAATAACCATGAAAGGAGAATTTTTGCCAGGCATTACTGGTGCTAAAGCTGGTCTATCAATGCCTTTTATTCTTCCTACTATAAATAAGGCACCTGCCATAAAGGCTCCAGTACTTCCAGCAGAAATAATACCCTCTGCTTTCTTTTCTTTAACTAAGTTTAATGCTTTAACTAAGCTAGAATCTTTTTTCTTTCTTATGGCCATTACAGGTGATTCATTAGGGCCTATCACCTCACTTGAATGGATAACTGATATTTTTTCACTGTCGTAATTATATTTATGTAACTCATTTAGAATTAATTCTTCATTTCCAGTAATTATTATTTTTATGTTATCAAATTCTTTTATAGCGTCAATGCATCCTGCTACAATTTCAACAGGAGCTAAATCTCCACCCATACCATCCACTGCAATTATCACAAGGATCCACTTCCTTTCAAATAGAAGTCACGCTTCTCTAGGTCAAAAGTATATAATAAATTTTTAATAATTACAATAAGAAATAAAAAAAATAAAAGAAAGTCTTTTGACTTTCTTTATTTTTCAGTTGAAACAACTTCCTTGCCTTTGTAACTTCCACAGCTTTTACATACTCTATGAGCAAGTTTCATTTCGTGACACTGAGGACATTCTACTATTCCTGGTGCACTTAATTTGAAAGTTTGGGCTCTTCTTGAATCTCTTTTAGATTTAGAACCTTTTCTCGCTGGATTTCCCACAGTAAACACCTCCTTAGTTAGATGAAAAAAAGTTTTTAAGCTTTGATAATCGTGGTTCAATATTCATTTCATCACAATTACAACTGGAATGATTAAGATTTAGTCCGCAATTAGAACACAATCCCTTACATTCTTCATCACAAAGCCTTTTAATTGGTAAAGATATAATAATATTATTCTCTATTATTTCCGTGATGTCAACTACATCACCTTTAATAAAGATGTAATCATCATCTTTATCTTCTATTGTAGATAATTTTTCTTCTATTGTAATTTCTACACTTTTAGAAAAACTAGCTAAACACCTTGAACATTGAAGTTCAAGGACGGTTCTTATAGTTCCATTAAGCTCAATCACGTCTCCTACTAAAGTTAATTTTCCATCAAGATTAATGGGAGCCTTGAAGGCTATGTACTCCATACCATCGTAGAAGCCTTTTTCTTCAACGGTAATATCTAAATCCTTTTTAAGAATTTTCTTTTTTAATAAATCGGATAAATCTAAAACCATAATATTCACCTCAATGTTATAGCCACAATTTATTATATAAAGATGATGATTAAAAGTCAAGTTTTATTTATATGATTACTTTCCAACAATTTCTTTTGTATCTCTTGCTATCATTAACTCTTCTTCTGTTGGTATAACATAAACCTTAACTTTTGAATCAGTTGTGCTAATTTCTTTAGCAAAACCTCTTCCCTCGTTATTTTTCTTTTCATCTATGTTAAAGCCTAAGAATTCTAATCCTTTGCATATTTCTGCTCTGCTCAATGCTGAGTTTTCACCAAGTCCTGCTGTGAAGACGATACAATCAACTCCACCCATTAAAGCTGCATAAGCTCCAACAAATCTCTTAACTCTATTATGGAATATATCTAATGCTAATTGAGCTCTATGTTCACCTTTTTCAGCTGCTTCTTCGATATCTCTAAAGTCACTGCTAACTCCGGATATTCCATAAACCCCTGATTTTTTATTTAACATATCGTTAACTTCATCAATTGAAATATTTAATTCTTTCATCAAGAATGCAATTATAGCTGGGTCTATATTACCTGATCTTGTTCCCATAGCTATACCTTCAAGTGGTGTGAATCCCATACTAGTGTCTACGGATTTTCCACCTTCAACAGCACAAATACTAGCACCATTTCCTAAGTGACAAGTTATTATCTTTAAGTCTTTAACGTCTTTTCCCATAAGTTCTGCTGCTTTCATAGAAACATATCTGTGAGAAGTTCCATGGAAGCCATACTTTCTTACTGCGTATTTCTTGTATAATTCATATGGTATTGGATAAATATATGCATGTTCTGGAATAGTTTGATGGAAAGCTGTATCAAATACTGCAACCATAGGAGTATTTGGCATTAAAGCTTTACATGCATTTATTCCTATTATGTTCGGAGGATTATGAAGAGGTGCAAGCTTCACACATTCTTCTAAAGATTTCATAACTTCATCATCTATAAGTACTGAAGTTGCATACTTTTCTCCACCATGAACAACTCTGTGTCCAACAGCTGAAATTTCAGACATGTCTTTTATAACACCATGTTTTTCATCAATTAAAGCTGCTAAAACTAACTTAATAGCATCTTGATGATCTTTCATTGGTTGTTCTATAACATATTTTTCATCATTAGCCTTCTGAGTAAGTATTGAACCATCTATTCCTATTCTTTCAACTAACCCCTTAGCAAGTGCATCCTCCTTAGTCATATCAATTAACTGATATTTTAATGATGAACTTCCACAGTTTATAACAAGTATTTTCATATTAAATTCTCCCTTCACTTTCTGAATGCATTTATATTATTGAGCTTGAACAGCTGTAACAGCTACAACGTTAACTATATCTTCTGCACTACATCCTCTTGATAAGTCATTTATTGGTTTTGCAAAACCTTGTGTTATAGGTCCTATAGCTTCAGCCTTAGCAAATCTTTGAACTAATTTATATCCTATATTTCCAGCCTGTAGGTCAGGGAATATAAGAACATTAGCTTTACCTGCAACGGCGCTATTTGGAGCCTTTAAGCTAGCAACGGATTGTACAATTGAAGCATCTAATTGTAATTCTCCATCTATGTCTAGGTCTGGTCTTTGTGATTTTGCAAGTTCAGTTGCAGTTCTAACCTTTTGAACTAGTTCATGCTCTGCACTTCCCATGGTTGAGAAGGACAACATTGCAACCTTTGGATCCATTCCACAAAGTTTTTTAGCAGTTTCAGCTGTAGAAATTGCTATCGACGCTAATTCTTCTGCATTTGGATTTGGGTTAACAGCACAATCGGAGAATAATAATAATCCTTCCTTACCGTATTCAGATCCTGGTACATACATGATAAATGCACTAGATACAACAGATGTTCCTGGAGCTGTTTTAACTATTTGAAGACCTGGTCTTAATAAATCGCCAGTTGTATGTATTGCTCCTGAAACCATTCCATCAGCATGACCTAATTTTACCATTACAGTTCCAAAATAAAGTGGATCTAAAACTATTTGAGCTGCCTTTTCTAAAGTAACACCTTTATTTTTTCTTATTTCATATAAAGTTTTTGCATATTCTTCAGTTTTATCAGAAGTTGCAGGATCTATAATTTCAGCACCTTCAACACTAACACCTAAATCCTTAGCCATTTTTTTTATGTTTTCTGGGTTTCCAACTAAAATGATGTCTGCTAGACCATTTTTAATAATCATTTCGCAGGCTCTTATATTTCTTTCCTCTTCACCTTCTGGAAGTACTATTTTTTTTCTGTTAGCTTTGGCCTTTTGCCAAATTTCATCCATTAATTTCATTTAAATTCTCCTCTCGGTTATAATATTACTACACACATATATAATATAAGACTTTTTGTGCTACTTTTTCAAGTGTATTATTTAAATTTTTATATATAATTAGTTTTTTTTATATACATTATCGACATATTATTGACGTAATTTTCAATAAATAGTATAGTATTTTTAAAAATGTGTTAAATATATATCAATTCTTTTAGTAGCATATGAATATCATTATAATAGTATTAACAGAAACTTATATAAATATAACGGATGGAGGTATTAATTTGAATATAACTGGAATTGTGGCAGAATATAACCCCTTACATAAGGGTCATGTATATCATATTAAAAAAACCAGAGAGCTAACTTCTGCTGATGGTATAGTAGCAGTAATGAGTGGAAATTTTGTTCAACGCGGCATACCAGCAATGCTCGATAAGTGGACTAGAGCTAAAATGGCCTTGGAAAATGGCGTAGATTTAGTAATTGAGCTTCCACTGCTTTATAGTATTTCCTCTGCTGAATTTTTCTCTTTTGGAGCAATAAGTTTGTTCGACTCTTTAGGAATAATAAATAATTTATCCTTTGGAAGTGAAAGCGGAAATATTTCATCTATTTTGGATATTTCGAAAGTATTACTTGAGGAACCTATTACATTTAAAGGATACTTAAAAGAATATTTGAAAGAAGGACTCCCTTTTCACCTTGCTAGAGCTAAAGCTTTATCATTGTATTTAGAAGAAAAGGATAAAGATTGTTTTGAAATTAACAATTTTTTATCCACCTCAAACAATATTTTAGCCATAGAGTATTGTAAAAATTTATTAAGAATTAATAGCACTATTATTCCCTTTACTATAAAAAGAGAAGGTAATAATTATAATTCTTTAGAAATGACTAATAGCTTCTCCAGTGCTTCTTCTATAAGAAACTTCATTAAAAATAACGAAATATTGGATAAACTAAATAATCAAGTTCCTCTTAATGTATTTAATTCAATAGTGAATTTTAAAGAAAAAGGTTATTCCTTCCCTCTTGAAAACGAAATGCTTCCCTTTATAAAACATAAGTATTTCAATGGTGAAAATGGCATAGAAAATCTGCCGGACGTATCTGAGGGATTACATAATCGAATCTATGATGCACTAAATAAATACAACACTTTACAAGATGTGATACAGGGTATAAAAACTAAAAGATACACCTACACAAGAATTAGTAGGATTTTATGTCAATACTTCATTGGATTTGATACTATTGATACTTTTTCTCTACGAAAAGAAAGTTGTCCTTATGCACGTGTTTTAGGATTTAACAAGAGAGGTAGCGAAATTTTAAAAGTTTTAAAGAAGAAATCTTCTATTCCAGTGTACACTAAAATTCCTAAAGAAATTAATCCAACACTATATTTAGATATAAAAGGAACTAAATGTTATAGTCTTTTAAATAAATCCTGTGATCCTTTAGGAGATTTTAAAAATAAACCTGTAATAATATAATGTAATAAATAAACCTCTTTTAAATATATATATATAAATCAATATATTAAAGGGGTTTTATTTTGTTGTTTTTTTTATACGTAGTGTTATTATTAGTATTTTTATTATTATATATATTTGCTAAAGATAAATCTATAATTATTACTGTAATATGTTCTTTTATAATTATTAATTTTATAGTAAATCCCGATTCTTGTATTCAAGGTTCATTACTTGGAAGTCAACTTTTTTTTTACAAAGTTTTTCCGTCCCTCTTTCCATTTCTAATCATTACTAACATAATAATGTTTTATAATGGTATTAATCTGTATTCAAAGCTTTTTGGTAAAATTTTGTGCCTTCCTTTAGGGTTGCCTGAAGAATGTAGCTTTGCTCTGATTGTAAGCATATTATGCGGTTACCCTTTAGGAGCTAAATATAGCTGTGAGTTATATGAAAAAGGAATGATTGATTTAAAAACCTGTACAAGACTATTGAACATTGCTTCAAACGCAAGCCCATTATTTACTATAGGTTCAGTTGGTTTGTCTATGTTAAATAATACAAAGCTGGGTTACATATTGCTACTTGGAAATTACATTTCTTGCTTTTTTATGTCTCTTATATTAAAGGATAAATCTTATAATATAAAAAAAGGTAAAACTCCTATTTATATTATAAGTGATAGAAAAAACTTTGGAGATGCACTTAAGGTAGCCATTGAAAATTCCATCAATACTTCTCTTTCCGTTGGCGGTTTTATACTTCTATTTTGTATATTAATAAAAATAATAAAAAATAGTATCATAACTAATACTATTTTAAATAACTTAAGCAACTTATTTAATATTAATAAAGGTTTAATTGAAGGATTACTTTATGGTATGGTAGAGATGACAAATGGCTGTAATATAATATCTACGAGTAACACAAGTAATGAAATAAAAGTTATTTTCACTGGATTTTTATTAGGTTTTAGTGGACTTTGTATTGTTCTGCAATGCAATTCCTTTATGAGTAAAAACAATATTTCTCTTTGGGTTTATATAAAGAATAAATTTACACAAGGAATTGTATGTTCACTATGCTCTTATGTTATATACAAACTTTTATATAATAGAATAACTTTACAAGTATTTAATTCTAATAGCAATAATTACAACTCATCCTTAGCTATGTATATAATTACTTTATCAATATTGATATTACCACTTTTTATTTTTAAGAATAAAAAACATGTTTAGCTAAATTATTTATTCATGTTTTTTAACTCTTTTATATTATTTCTAATTATCTCGGTAGTTGTTACAATTTCCTCAGTTAAAGATTCATAATAGCTTTCCATGTCAGTTTTTATGTTGTTTAGCATGTTATTACTATTTTCAGTTATTTCTCTTTCAAGCTGTGATAAAACTTCATGAGCATAGTCCCTAGCGCCAAGTCTCATGATTTTAGCATCTCTTTGAGCTGAAGATATTATTTCCTCAGCTCTCTCCTTTGCTTCTTTAGTAATATCATGACTTTCAATTTGTCTTTTTAATAGCTCCAGGTTTTCCCTTTTCAAAGTTTCAGCTTCTCTGATAGCTTCACTAAGAATTCTCTCTTTTTCTTCATAAACCCATTTTGCTTTTTTAAATTCACCCGGTAAATTAGTTCCTATCTTGTCTATAACTTCTAAAATTTCTTTTTTATCTATCATTACTTTCCCAGTCATAGGAACCTTTGAGGAGGTTTCTACTATGTCTGCAAGATAATCTAATAATTTGATAATATCCATTTACAAGACCCCCTAATCACAAAACTTTGACATAATGTCTTGTATAATTTCATCAGGTACTAGTCCTTTAATACATCCGCCAAAGGCTGCTACCTGTTTTACTGATGAAGAACTTAAAAAAGAATACTCTGCTGAAGTCATCATAAATAAAGTTTCTATATCTTGACTAAGTTTTTTGTTCATTAAACTCATCTGAAACTCATATTCAAAATCAGAAACCGCTCGTAGTCCTTTAACTATTACTTTTATATTGTTATTTTTCATAAAATCTACTAGAAGTCCACTAAAACTTTCAACCCTAACATTAGGTATATGAGAAGTAACTCTTTTTATTAACTCAACTCTTTCTTCAATGGAAAACAAGCCTTTTTTATCTGGATTTACTAGAATACCAACTACTACTTCGTCAAAAATTGTAGAAGCTCTTTCTATTATATTTAAATGACCGTTAGTTATTGGATCGAAGCTTCCAGGATAAACTGCTATATTCATTTTAAATCCTCCTTGTATCTATAAAGGCAAATTGTAGTGTTACCATATTTTCTATGGTTAATCAACTCAATTTCATCTCCACCTAAACACAATTCTTCGCTAGAATCTATTTTAGTTACTATTAATCCATCTTTATCTAATAGATTATTTTTTTCAATAAATTCGATAGCAGGAGGTATCATATTCTTTAAATATGGAGGATCTATAAAAATCAAATTAAAAACAATACCTTTTTTAACAAAAAACTTTAAAGCTTCATAAGCGTCCATATTTAAACATTCACATTTATCTTCAAATTTCAAATTTACAACATTTTCTTTTAAATATTTAAAGGTTATATCTCCTTTATCTATTAAATAACATTTCTTTGCTCCTCTACTTACTGCCTCCAACCCTAAGCTGCCAGTACCAGCAAATAAATCTACAGCAACGGTATCATAAACATCATTTTGTATTATATTAAATATATTTTCTTTTACTCTATCTAATGTTGGTCTTGTCCCCATGCCTTCTGGAGATAAAATTTTTCTTCCCTTAGCAAGACCTGCTATTATTCTCATATTTTTTTCCTCCCTATGTAATAATCATGAAGTCAATTGTATATTGCATATAATATTTTAGCATATTTAAATAGTTAATACAAAGATATTTTGTCAAAGACAAAAGGGAAGATTATTATATCCTCCCTTTTATCCCTTTAGTTAAAAAGTTTTTACCATGAAATTTTGCACAGAACTACTTTTTATATTTGTATTTTATATACTTTCAATTTGCATTACTATGCTGGCGGTATATCCTCTACATCTATTTCTTTCGCTCCGTTTCCCATGGCTGAACACCTCCGATTTTTTTAATTATGCTTAACCTTTGGTGCACTATTATATTGCCCAAATTATAATCTATATACACATGAAATGTTTTCATATTAATGAAATTAATTGAAACAAATGTATCTGGAGTCTCTGTCTAATTTATTTAATATATAATTAATGATATTTTTATCTAATAAATTATTGCTTTCCCATAATGATTTAGCATCTTCATTAGCACTTTTAAATAACTCAATATCATCTATTATATTGCTTAAAATAAACTCTTCTTCTCCATGTTGCTTAAATCCGAAGATTTCTCCACCGCCTCTAAGTTTAAAATCCTGTTCAGCTATAAAAAATCCATCATTACTGTTTACTATGCTCTCCATTCTTCTTTTAGTTATATCGCTTTTTATCTCTCCTATAAGTATACAGTAGGATTTTTTATCTCCCCTACCTACTCTTCCTCTTAATTGATGCAGTTGCGCTAAACCAAATCTCTGTGCATTTTCTATTATCATTAGTGTAGCATTAGGCACATTGACACCTACTTCTATTACAGTAGTGGAAATTAATACTTTAATTTCGCCCTTTTTAAATAAATCCATTATATTGTTTTTTTCTTTTGGAGGCATTTTACCATGTAATATTGAGATGGGAATTTCATTAAAGTACTTTTTTACCTCTTCATATAAATTTTCTACGGAAGTCAAATCTAAACTTTCATTATCTTCTACAAGAGGACACACTATATATACTTGCCTTCCCTCATTAATTTGTTTTAAAGCAAAGGAATATGCCCTCTCTTTTTCGCTAGACTTAATAAAATATGTATTTATCTTTTGCCTACCTGGTGGTAACTCATCAATAACTGACACATCTAAATCTCCAAATAGATATAAAGACAAGGTTCTTGGAATTGGTGTAGCTGTCATAACTAAACTATCTACCTTTTTGCCCTTGTTAATAAGTTTACTTCTTTGCATTACTCCAAATCTATGCTGCTCATCTGTAATAACAAATCCTAAATTATTGAATTCCACATTATCTTCTAAAAGGGCATGTGTACCAATTACCATGTGAACAGTTCCTTCTTTTATCTCTTTTTTTATGATTTCTTTTTCTTTTGAAGTAGTACTCCCACACAGCAATTTTATATTTAAATTAAAATTTTTTAATATTTTAGTTGTTTCCTCATAATGTTGATGAGCTAATATTTCTGTAGGAGCCATAAACGCTACTTGATATCCATTCATTATAACGTTAAAGGATGAAATAATAGCAATAATTGTTTTACCGCTTCCCACATCCCCTTGTACAAGCCTATTCATAATTATATCTTTTTTTTGATCGGTTAATATCTCTCTTAAGGCTTTGCTCTGGGCATTTGTCAAATCAAAAGGTAATTGTTTTTTTAAATCATTTAGAGAGCTAGATATATTAAAGCTAATTCCTTTATTATTGTTTCTAACACTTTTTAACATATTAGTTTTTAATGAGTAAGTAAACAATTCTTGATATTTCAATCTTTTTCTTCCTTCATAAAGCAAAGCTTTGTTTTCAGGAAAATGAATATTTCTAATAGCTTTATCTAGTGATATAAAACTATGCTTTTCTAAAATCCATTTCGGTAAATTTTCTTCCACCTCTATATTATTTAATGCTTCAGCTATAAGTTTAGAAATGGTAGTATTTTTCAACCCCTCTTTTAGAGAATAAATAGGTTCTATACTTTCATTTTCATTAATGGGAGTAGATTTAATAACCTTAGGATTAAGTAATATTTTCTCACCTTTGTATATATTAATTTTTCCTTTTAAGGTGTATTCTTCATTTAATACAAAACTGTTTTTTATATAAGATTGATTAAACCATTTGCACTTAATGTTTTCCTCTTCATTAGAAAATATTATGGTGGAAATATTTTTTCCATTTTTAGTTCTAACATCTTTTTTTATATCTTTTACCGTTGCTCTAAGGATAATCTCTTCTTTATCCTTTCCTTCTTTAAAGCTTATACAGTTAGTAAATTGTTTATAATCCCTTGGGAAATATATGAGTAAATCCATAATAGTATTTATGCCGCATTCCTCTAAAAGCTTTTTAGTTTTAGGACCAACACCTTTTATGCAGTTTATATCACTGTATACATTCATAATATCACTCCACTAATACTTTTCTGTAAATAAAAAAAGCCTTAAGGCTTTTTTTATCTTATTCCACTGAAAAAATAAAATAATATAGCGGTTGTTCACCGTTGTAACATTGTATATCTAAATCCTCATATTCTTGTTCAAGTTCACTTACAAACTTTTCTACTTCTTCTTCATCACAGTTTTCACCATAGAAAATTGTGATTAATTCGCTATTTTCATTTACCATAGACTTTATTAAGTTTTTGCAAACTTCAAAAATATCCTTACCTGTTTCTTCTATTTTGTTTTCTATTAGACCAATTATGTCTCCTTCTTTAATGCTCTTTCCATCCATCTCAGTATCTCTAACAGCAAAAGTTACAGAACCTGAAGCTACGTTTCCCACAGCATCCTTCATGTTTTTTAAATTAGTTTCCACGTCAACATTGCCATTGAAGGAAGTAATTGCAGTTATTCCCTGTGGTATTGATTTAGTAGGAATTACATATATATTTTTATCTGATAACTCTTCAGCTTGAGTTGCTGCCATTATAATGTTTTTGTTATTTGGTAAAATAAAAATATTATCAGCATTTAATTTATTTACTGCTTTTAAAATATCTTCAGTGCTTGGATTCATAGTCTGTCCGCCTTCAATAACATAGTCAACACCTAGGTCATTGAAAATGTTTTTAATACCTCCTCCTAAAGCCACTGATACAAAAGCATATTCTTTTTTCTCAGTAGGAGCTTCTTCTTCCTTAACAGGAATAGTTTCTTCAATAATATGTCTATGTTGCTCTCTCATATTATCAATTTTAATCTTAGATAAGGAGCCTAATTTCACTGCTTTTGACAAAACTGCTCCAGGATCATTTGTATGAATATGAACTTTTACTAATCCTTCTCCACCTACAACTAGCATGGAATCTCCAAGTGTTCCAATATCATTTTTAAATTCTTCAGTATCAACCGTATCAGTGATTACAAAGAATTCTGTACAATATCCAAACTCTATCTCCTGTTCTCCTAGATCTTGAATAAAAGCTTGACTTGAAGTTTCACCAGTTCCTTCATTAATTGATAAGGATTTTAACTGTTTGTTTAACACCTCATACATACCCTTTAAGATTATTAATAAACCTGCTCCACCAGCGTCTACAACTTTAGCTTGTTTTAAAACTGGTAGCATATCAGGAGTTTTATTTAACATTACTTCACTATGTACACATATATCTTCCATAAGTTTTTTAATATCTTTATGATTGCTCTTTAAAGCAGCTTCTCCTGCTGCTCTTACTATAGTCAAAATTGTACCCTCTGTAGGTCTCATAACAGCTTTATACGCAGCTTTAGATCCCTCCATAACAGCATTTGCAAATTCTTCTGCATTAACTTCTTCTTTATCTTCTAAGCCTTTTGATATTCCTCTAAGGATTTGCGATAATATTACACCAGAGTTTCCTCTTGCTCCCATTAATGCACCTTTAGCAACACTTCTAGCTATATCCCCTATTCCTTTATTCTCCATACCCTTAATTTCGGAAACTGCAGATTTAAAAGTCATGGACATATTTGTTCCCGTATCTCCATCCGGAACCGGAAAAACATTTAGGGCGTTGATATAGTCTTTATTTGCTTCAAGCTCATTATTCCCATTTATCATCATGTTATAAAAATCATGACCATTTATTTTAAAGTATTCCATTACTAGCTACCTCCTTAGACTCTAACACCTTGAACATTCACTGTTATATTTGATACCTTTAGCCCTGTATAGTTTTCTACATTGTATTTGACCTTTTGAATTATATTACTGGCTATCACAGAGATTTTTGTACCGTATTCAACTATAATATATAATTCAATAAACAATTTATTGTCTTTTGAATTTATTTTAACGCCTTTATTCAAACTTTCTCCCTTTAATAATTCCCATAATCCATCCTTTGCATTTTTAGATGCCATTCCAACTACTCCATAACATTCCATAGTTGAAACTCCAACTATGTTTCCTAATACCTCATCAGAGTAATTTATATATCCATAATTATTAGAAATGTTTCCAATCATATTTAACCCTCCTTATGCATAAGTCTTAAGCTTATTTTATATTAAATACACAATTTATTCAAGGAAATATATGATAATAATAATATATTATTCAATTAAATGTTAGAATACCCTTGCAAAAATAATAGTATGTATGATAGAATAATAACGTCCGAATTGAAAGGGACTTATCTTTTCAATTCCAAAAGGAGGTGTTTTCGATGTCAAGAAAGTGTGAAGTTTGTGGAAAAGGCGTAATAGCTGGCGTTCAATATAGCCACTCTCATCGTCAATCAAAAAGAACATGGGCTCCAAACCTAAAAAGAATAAAGGCTATAGTTAAGGGAACACCTAAAACTATACATGCTTGTACAAGATGCCTACGTTCTGGCAAGGTTCAACGTGCTATATAGTTAAAAAATGCAATTGTTCACAATTGCATTTTTTATTTTGCACGAAAAATATACTAATCTTTTATACTTAAAAGATTAGTATATTTTAAGTATTATTTTATTTTCTAAGTATAAACTTAACTATTGAAGATAAAAATTTAGGAAGCTTTATAGCAACAATTTTCACAAACCCCACCTCAATTACTTATATTGCTGAATTAAATTCCATCCTATATATATAAGGCCTACTCCAACTGCAATCATCCATCCCCAAATAGGGATAATAAATGTTACTACAATACCAGCTCCTATAGAAGCAATAATCCATCCTATTTTAGATTTCACTTTCTTTCTCATTTTGAATACATTATTATCCCTTCAAAAATTACTTATGCTATTATTATATGCTTACATTTCTTAAAGGTTACTGAAATTAGAAATTTTATTCATTGTATTCATTGCTTTGTATTAGGAGTAACAGACCTTCTTTAAAATGAATTTCTACTTCTTCAGAATTAAATTTATTTGAAATCCCTAGAGTTTCTCCTAATTTAAGATTGTAATTAATTAATGGGTACTTTGCTCCCTTTAGTGTAATTCCATAAACAGTGTCGCCATAGCTAATTAACGAAAAAAATTCATATCCATTAGCTTTTATAGTTTTAGGTTTATTAATTAGTTTTATTAAATTTTTATCATCTCTAATATAGCATTCTATTCCATTATTCAAACTATGTAGTAGTAAACCTATATTACCTAACACATGATCGACTCTGTCACCAGTACAGCCTAAAAAAACCACCTCACGGCTTCCAAATTCAATGGCCTTTTCTAGGGCTAAATAAGAATCTGTAAAATCCTTTTCAGATGGGAATTTATCCACAATTATATTTTGTTCCTTATAATAATCCAAGGCCTTTTCATTTATGGAATCAAAATCACCTAGTAAAAGGTTAGGTTTTATACCATAACGATATAAAACCTCTCCTCCTTTATCAGCACAAATTATAAAATCAGAACTCCTTAGTTCCTCATCTAATAATTTTCTTGAAGGTGGTTGTCCTCCACATATTATTAGAGTTTTCATTTTGCCGCATCCTTTAAATTTTTAATATTCTCTTTAATATTACCGCCTTTAAATACTGCAGAACCAGCAACAATCCACTGAGCGCCACTTTCTACTACATCTTTAATATTAGTAATATCTACTCCACCATCTACCTCGATTATTAGTTCTTTATTAAGCTCATTTTTGAGAGTTTGTAATTCTTTAATTTTGTCTATTGCATAAGATATAAATTTTTGTCCTCCAAAACCTGGATTTACAGACATAATTAAAACCATATCTAAAGAAGGTATTAAATCTTTAATTAAACTCACTGGAGTTCCAGGATTTAATGCTACAGCAGCTTTAACTCCAAAGCTTTTAATATAATTTATAGTTCTATCTATGTGCCTATCAGCCTCATAGTGAACAGTTATAATATCAGCTCCTGATTTTACAAAATCTTCTATATACTTGCTTGGCTCCTCTATCATTAAATGTACATCGAAGGGTAATTTTGTAGCATTTCTTATACTTTTTATAACTGGCATACCAAAGGTGATGTTTGGAACAAATTTACCATCCATTACATCTATATGAATTATATCCGCATTACAAATTTCTAAATTTCTTACTTCCTCCCCTAATTTTGAAAAATCTGATGAAAGTATTGAAGGGGCTATTTTAATCATTTGTATATCCTCTCCTTTAGTTTTTCTTCTAATATTTTTACGTAAAAATCGTATCTAATGTTGTTTATATTGCCTTCTTCTACTGCTTTTTTTACACTGCAGCCTGGTTCCTTGTAGTGCATACAACTTGAAAATTTGCATGCACCGTAATAATTTTCAAATTCTGGAAAACCATACTGTAAATCCTCTTTATCAATAAAATCTGTACTTAAGGAGGAAAAACCAGGAGTGTCTACAATGTATCCTCCAAATACTTCTATCAATTCACTATGTCTTGTAGTATGTTTTCCTCTATTAAGCTTTTTACTAATATCTCCAGTTTCCATGAGTTCTCTTCCAGCTAATTGATTTAAGATAGTAGATTTACCAACTCCCGATGGTCCACAAAGCACTGTAACATTGTCCTTTAGCTTTTCCTTTATCTTATCTACTCCAATACCTATATTGCTCTGAATGAATAAAATTTCATATCCAGCTTCTCTTACCATATTTATTACTTTTTCTTCTTCATAGTTTTTATTTAAGTCTAATTTGTTAAAACAAACCACGACTTTAAGTTTATTATGCTCACAAAGCAAAAGAAATTTATTTAATAACTCTTCGTTAATATCTGGATTTTTCAAGGAAAATACAACTAAAGCTTGTGTGACATTAGCAACTACTGGTCTAATGAGAGTATTGTATCGCTCATTTATTTTTTCAATTGCTCCTTTGCCGTCTTTTACTGTTATTTCAACTCTATCCCCAACCATAGGTGTAAGTTCATCATGTCTAAACTTACCTCTTGCTTTACATTCAATTATTTCATCTTCAACTTTTACATAATAAAAGCCACCAATACCTTTTACAATTAATCCTTGCATATTGCCTCCTAATTAATTATAGCTTCATATAAATGAGATATCTCCTCTAGCCTTCTGAACCATCATAATATCTATAGCATTTAACATCAATGGATGTTCCTTCTTTTATCTGTGTTCCTGGTTCTACACTTTGCTCAAATATTTTTCCATTTAAGCTCTCATCTGTAGTTTCTACTGCAGCTTCATTTCCAAGCTTTAACTTTAACTCTTTTAATATAACTAAGGCTTCTTCTAAGGTTTTACCATTTAAACTTGGTGCAGCCACATATTTTACTTCAGGTCCTTTACTAACCACTACATCTACAACGGTTTGCGGTTGAATTTTGCTATCCTTTGTAGGGCTTTGACTTATTATACAATTTTTAGGTACATTATCATCAAATCTATAGCTAACACTTCCAATTTTTAAATCAAATCTATTTAATATATCTTTTGCAACTTCTATATCTATTTCTGTTAAGTCAGGAGTAAGCAAGTTGTCCTTTCCACCACTAATTATGACTCTTACTTCTCCTTTAGATTTTATAGGTGTTCCTTCTGATGGAAATGAACTTATTACAGTTCCTACAGGCTCATCACTTTTTTCAGTTCCCCCTACTTGGAAAACTAAGCCACTATCTTCTACTTTCTTTTTAGCATCTTCTTCTTTTAATCCAATAATTTTTGGTACAGGTACACTTTGATCACTTATATTAGTGTTTTTATTACTAAAACCATTAAATATAAAATAACCAGAAGCGAAGCCGACTACAAGGACTAAAACTATGGAAACTATAGCTAAAACTATTTTTTTATTTTTACTATTTAGAACTTCTTCATCTTCAAGATCCTCTTCTTCCATTTCATCATCAACTTTTAAAGGATCCATAACTCTTGTTCTATCATTATGAGAATCTATAAATTTAATATTTACAGGCTCTTTGTTTTTAATCTTGTTTAAATGAAGCAATAGCTCACCTATATTTTGATATCTTTTTATTGCTTCTTTTTCAATAGCTTTTAAAATAACATTATTAAATCCTTCTGAAAGAGAGGAATTTATATTTCTTGGAGGAATAACTTGTTCTTGTATGTGTTTTAATGCTACTGATACAGGACTTTCAGCATCATAAGGGACTTTACCAGTAACCATCTCATACATAACTATACCTAGAGAATATATATCCGTTCTAAAATCTACAAAGCTTCCCTTGGCCTGCTCAGGTGAAAAATAATGAGCAGATCCTATAACTTTAGCTGTGTTAGTAATTGTAGCTGAATTAGTTGCTTTTGCTATTCCAAAATCGGCTACCTTAACTACTCCTTCTTCTGTTACAAGGATGTTTTGTGGTTTTATATCCCTATGTATTATATTGTTTCTATGAGCACATTCTAGTGCTTTGGCAATTTGAATTGCCATGCTTATGGCGTCATCACTATTTAAAATACCTTTTTCAACTATAACTTCTTTAAGAGTTTTTCCTTTTATATATTCCATAACTATATAATGTACACCCTGTTGGGATCCAACATCATATATATTTACAATATTATTGTGAGAAAGACTAGCTGCTGCTGTTGCTTCTCGTTTAAACTTTTCAACAAACTGACTGTCTCTTGCAAATTCATCTTTAAGAATTTTTACTGCTACAAATCTATTAAGAAGTTCACACTGTGCTTTGTAAACCTCCGACATGCCGCCTTCACCTATTTTTTCTAATAACTTATATCTATTCCCTAGCAAAGTACCTATCATCTTTACACTCTCCTTCGAATACAATAACTGATATATTATCTCTCCCGCCATTTTTCTTACTTAAATCTATAAGTAATCTACTTGCTTCACTACAATTATTTTTTATAATTATATCACATATTTGCCTAGGAGTAATATCATTGGTTAATCCATCAGTACATAAAATTACTTTTTTAACATCCTTTAAATCTACTCTAAACGTATCTACAGATACATAAGAATTGGTACCTAACGCTCTTGTTATTATGTTTTTATTTGGATGAAATTCAGCTTCCTCTTCAGTAATGCTTCCATCATCTATCAACTGTTGAACTAAAGAATGATCTTTAGTAATCTTAATAATTTGATTATCTTTATCTATTATGTAACATCTACTGTCTCCTACATTCCCTACCATCATTGTGTCCTTATCTACGAAACAAGCTGTAATAGTGGTTCCCATGCCACTTAAACTTATATCTTCTTTAGAACGATTATATATAAGTTTATTGGCGTGCTTAATAGCATTTTCTAAAATAATATTACTTTCATCGTAACAAGCTTTATTTTTAATATATTCGATTACGGACTCTACCGCTATTTTACTTGCAATTTCCCCGGCATTATGACCGCCCATTCCGTCTGCTACAATATAAATTCCAAGTTCATTGTTCTTATAATAGCCTACAGCATCTTCATTGAGATTTCTGTAATTTCCAATGTCCGAAAGTATTCCCACCATGGTTTACACTCCTTTACAAGTTATTATCCTCTTCTATATAACTTCTTCTCAATTGACCGCATGCAGCATTTATATCTGCCCCCATCTCTCTTCTCACAGTGGTTTCTATGCCATTTTTTAATAAAATATTGCTAAAGCGCCTAACATTTTCTGAGGATGATTTTTTTAAGTTATTTTCCTTGATTTCATTTACAGGAATTAAATTAACATGGCAAAGTAAACCTTTAAGTAATCTTCCTAATTCTTCTCCCAATTCCTCGCTATCATTAATACCGTTTACCAATGCATATTCGAAGGTTATTCTTCTATTTGTGTTTTTTATATAATATTTACAGCTTTCAATTATTTCCTTAACACTATATTTATTGGCAATAGGCATCATTGTTCTTCTTAGCTCATCATTAGGAGCATGTAGAGATATTGCTAAAGTTATTTGAGTATTTTTATCTGCTAACTCTTTGATTTTAGGCACTATGCCACAGGTTGATAGTGTTATATGCCTTTGACCAATATTGAGACCTATTGATGAATTTACTGAAGTAATAAATTTGAGAACATTGTCAAAATTATCCAAAGGTTCACCACTGCCCATCATAACGATATTGCTTATTCTTTCATTAATTTCATTGGATGCTTTTATAACTTGACCGAGCATTTCTCCAGGGGTTAAATTTCTTATCATACCTCCAATAGTTGAAGCACAAAAACTACATCCCATTCTACAACCTACTTGCGTCGATATGCAAATAGAGTTACCATGTTTATATTTCATAACTACTGATTCTATTATATTTCCATCTTTAAATTTAAATAAAAACTTACTAGTGTCTCCCTCTTGAGAATCAAATCTTCTTACCACCTCAGGTATATCTAAGAAAAAACTATCATTAAGTAGTTTTTTAGTGCCTCCAGGTATATTTTTCATATCATCAAAATTATATACTCCTTTGTAAATCCACTCAAATACCTGTGTACCTCTAAAGGCTTTCTCCCCATTATCCTTGAGCCATTCTTTTAGCTCATCAACTGAATAATCTAACATGTTTTTCATATATTCACCTACCGCTTTGTTTTCTTAATTTAGCAATAAAAAATCCATCCATGTTTTCATTAGGAAGTATAGTTAATAGCCCATTATCATATAGTAAGTTTTCTCTTTCTCCAAAATAAATAGGTTCAATTTGAAAATCTTTATTATTTTTTAAAAACCACTTAACGTTATCTTCATTTTCTTCTTTATTTAAAGTACAAGTGGAGTAAAGTAAAATTCCTCCCTCTTTTACGTACTTAGCTGCATTATACATTATATTTTTCTGAATTTTTGTCAGTGCTTTTAAAGACTTGTTTTCCTTTGTGTACTTTATCTCCGGTTTTTTTCTAATTATACCTAATCCTGAACAGGGAACATCTATTAAAACTCTATCTGCAATATTCTCTAGTTTACTATTATATATAGTGGCATCCATAACTTCTAATGAAATATTATTAATTCCTAATCTATTTAAATTATCTTCTATTAATGATAATTTATTTTGGTGTAAATCAAAAGCCTTTACCCTACCAGTATTATTCATTATTTCACATATATGAGTGGTTTTACCTCCAGGAGCGCTACATAAATCCAGTACAGTCATTCCTTCTTCTAATGCTAGAGCAGGAGCAACAAGCATTGCACTTTCATCTTGAACCGTAACATATCCTTCTTTAAAAAGGGGGTTTGCTTCAACATTTCTACCTTTTACTATATTTATTGCTTCTGGACATATTACCCCTTCTTCTATATTATAATTATTTTCTATTAATCTGTCCCATACTTCTTCATAATTACTTTTTAAATTATTTACTCGAAGGGTCACATTAGGTCTCATATTTAAACCTTCTAATATATTCTTGCATTCTACAATTCCATATTGCTTTATAAATAAATTAACTATCCACTCTGGAAAAGAATACTGAAAACTTAATTTCTCTACTTCATTTCCAATAGAAAAATCCTTATCTTTATTTCTTAAATAATTTCTGAGTACCCCATTAACTAATCCAGAGGATTTTTTAGATTTTTCCTTACTTATCTCTACACATTCATTTACAGCTGCAAAGCTAGGAACCTTATCTAAATATCTAAGTTGATATATTCCAATTCTCAATATGTTTAAAATCTGCTTATCCATTTTCTTTATGTCATCTCTTAAAAAATTACTAAGGATTTTATCTATGGTATACCTATATTTAATTGTTCCATAAACGATTTCAGTAATTAAACCCTTATCCACATCTTTTAAATCATACTTATTTAATGAATTGCCTAAGGATATATTTGAATATGCGTCTTTATAAAAAACATCATAAAGTACATCTAAGGCTATTTTTCTGCTATTTGTCATATTTTTACCTCAGTTTCTATAATATTTAATAAAGAAAATTGTATGGATATTATCCATACATTTCCTTTATTAATCTCTTCTTCTATTGCTAAGTGCTATAAGTCTTAATAATTGTGCTATAGATGCTATTGCTGCAGCTATATAGGTCATGGCAGCTGCTTTTAATACTTTTCTCGCGCCTGTTACTTCTTCACCATAAAGTATTCCACTAGCTTCTAAAACATCCATGGCTCTATTTGAAGCATTAAACTCTACAGGCAAAGTAATAAGCTGAAAAACCACAACTCCTAAAAATAATAATATACCTACAGTTAATAAACTTGGTATTGAAAATATCATTCCAAAGAAAAATATTACCCAAGATAGATTTGAGCCTAAATTTACAACAGGAACTATAGTATTTCTTATAACCAAAGGAGAATATCTTTCTTCATGCTGATATGCATGACCGGTTTCATGGGCAGCTATTCCTATGGCAGCTACCGATGTACCATGATAAACCTCTGAAGATAATCTCATCACTCTATTTCTTGGATCATAATGATCTGTAAGTTTTCCACGAACTAATTCTATAGGCACATCATGGAGTCCGTGGCTATCAAGAAGCCTTCTAGCTACTTGTGCACCAGTATATCCATTTGCACTTCTAATTCTAGAATATTTTTCATAGGTTGAATTAATCCTCATTTGCGCCCAAGCTGATATTAATAAAGCTGGCAATAAAATTATCATTGTATCATCAAAATAAAACATAATATTCCTCCTTTAAGGCATATAAAATGCCTAACTTAAGATAATCCCCCTCTTTAATTCATTTCCTTTAATATAATCCTCTACGCTCATAGGCTTTTTAGACGGAAACTGTATCTTTTGTATTAATAATATCCCATCACCTGTACATACCTTAATACCCTGTTTCGACACCTCAGTTATATATCCTGGTTCATGAGTACATTTTTCATTTATTACTTTAGCTTGTAGTATTTTCATAGCTTCGCCATTATAATTAGTATAAGCTATTGGCCAAGGATTTAACCCTTTAATCAAATTGTTAATAGCTTTATTATCTAAGTTCCAGTTTATGTAACCTGTTTCCTTCGAAAGCATTGATGCATAACAGGAATCTTCATCTATTTGTTTTTCACCGTTAAGAGATCCTTCTTTCAAACCTTCAATAGTTTTTATTAAAAGTTCTCCTCCATCTTGTGTGAGGATATCATGTAAATCTCCTGCAGTCATATCTTCTGTAATTTGAACTTTGCTCTTTAAAAGCATATCTCCTGTGTCCAGCCCAACATCCATAAGCATGGTTGTATTACCACTGAACTCTTCACCCTTAATAATTGCCCAATTTATAGGGGCAGCACCCCTATATTTAGGAAGAAGTGACGCATGTAAATTAATACATCCGTATTTAGGTATGCTAAGTATTTCTTTGGATAAAATTTGACCATAGGCTACTACTATTATGAAATCAGGGCTAATTTGCTTTAGCTCTTCTATACAGTCCATATCCTTTTTTAAATTTTCCGGTTGAAAAACTTTAATTCCATGTTCTAAAGCTACTTCTTTCACTGGTGACATTTGGAGCTTCTTCCCCCTACCTTTAGGTCTATCTGGTTGTGTAAAAATAGCTTCCACGCCATATTTTTCTACTAGAGCTTTTAACGATGGAACTGCAAAATCAGGAGTTCCCATAAAAACTATCTTCATACTTATTATTCTTCATTCCTTTCAATAATTTTGTCCACAAAGAGTACTCCATTTAAATGGTCAATTTCGTGACATAAAGCTCTGGCCATTAATTCTTCCCCTTCTACAATTATTTCATTTCCCTCTCTATCTAAAGCTTTAACTTTTACCTTGTAAGGTCTTTTTACATTTCCTGCTTCACCAGGTAAACTTAAGCAACCCTCTTCATCTATATAAAAGCCTTCTTCTTCAATAATTTCAGGGTTAATTAAAAATACTGGTCCTTCACCAATATCAATTACTATAACTCTTTTTAGAATCCCTACCTGAGGAGCTGCAAGACCTACTCCATCGCTATCATACATAGTATCTAACATATCATCTAGTAATACTTGTAATCTATCATCGATTTTTTCTACTTTTCTACTCTTTTTTCTTAATACTTCGTCTCCATATTTTCTGATCTCTCTTAATGCCATAATTGTACCTCCGTTTATTATATTAAGCTTAATGGGTTAGCATCAATACTAACTCTAATACTATTATACACGTCTTTTAATGTGGAATAAATTGTTTCCTTTATATATTCTTTTTCTTTATACGTTAAATTTCCTTTGATTATTATTTGCCATCTATAATTATTATTTATTTTAGATATATCACAAGGACATGGTCCTAGCAATTCTATTTTATCATTATTGTTGAAAAAACTTTTTAAATTTATACCAACATTTTGTATATTTTTTATTAATATATCTTCATTTTCACTTGATAAATTAATTAGCATCAAATCTACATAAGGAGGATAGTTCATAATTTCTCTTATTTTAATTTCCTCCTTATAAAAAGAGGAATAATCATTTTCAGTAGAATATCTTATAGCATAACTGTCTGGATTGTAAGTTTGAACTATTACTTTCCCTGGCTTTTCTCCTCTTCCAGCTCTTCCTGATACCTGAGTAATTAGCTGAAAAGTTCTTTCACTAGCTCTAAAATCAGGTAGGTTTAAAGATAAATCAGCAGCAATAACCCCTACAAGAGTTACATTCTTAAAGTCTAATCCCTTTGCAATCATTTGAGTGCCGATTAATATATCAGCTCTCCCATTTTTAAAGGAATTATATATTTCCTCATAGGAATTTTTTCTTCTAGTAGTATCAAAATCCATTCTTAAGACTTTACTTAGAGGAAAGGCTCTTTTCACCTCTTGTTCAATCTTTTCTGTTCCAACGCCAAAATATTTTACATAGGTACTAGAACACTTAGGACACGTCCTGCTAATCTTTTGCTCATTTCCACAATAGTGACAAAGAAGATTTTCCTTAGCAAAGTGGTAAGTTAATGAAATATCACATTGGTTGCATTTAAACACATACCCACATTTTCTACAAGATACAAAGGTTGAAAAACCTCTTCTATTTAAAAACAATATAATTTGCTCTTTTCTTTCTAATGCCTCTTCAATTTCCTTAAATAACTCTCTGCTAAATACTGATTTATTGTTGTTAATTAGTTCTTCTCTCATGTCTACTACTTTAACTTCTGGTAATTTTGCACCATCAGCCCTACTATTTAACTCTATGAGCTTTATTTCTCCCTTATTACATCTATAATAAGTTTCCACAGAAGGTGTAGCTGTTCCTAAAAGGACCTTACATCCATAAAGCTTACTCTTTTCTTCTGCTATTTCTCTAGCATGATATTTAGGGTCGCTATCAGATTTATAGCTTCCCTCATGTTCTTCATCTATTATTATTAAACCAAGATTATTAAAAGGTAAAAATACTGCTGATCTTGCACCAATTGCAACCTTTACCTTGCCTTCTTTTACTCTTAACCATTCATCATACTTTTCCCCATCAGACAGTTTACTGTGAAAAACAGTAATACTTCTTCCAAATCTTCCTTTAAATCTTTCTACCATTTGAGGAGTTAAAGCAATCTCTGGTACTAATATTATGCTTTCTTTTTCTATATTAAGCATTTCTTCTACTAGAGTCATATAAACTTCCGTTTTACCGCTACCTGTTATTCCGTGAATTAAAAAATGCTTATACTGCGAATCTAATATTGTCTTTACTGCTTCATTTTGAATACTGCTTAGAGTTTTTCTTTCATAAAAGCTATACTCTCTATCATTATATCTATTTACTACAAATTCTTTTAAAAGAAGAAACTCATGTTTAATCATAGTGTTAATAGATGAAAGCGAAAGGTTAAGTTCTTTACTTAAAAAATTCTTTGTATACTTACCACTATTTTTTTTCACTTCATTATATATAGTAATGTACGGTTCTTTTAAAAATTTATCACTTAATTCTTTATTAGTAAATAAATAATTTTCTTTTTTATGTTTAATTCCTTTAAATAGAGAGGCCGGAAAAATAGTTTTAATCCCTTCCATGAAGGTACATAAATATTTTTCTTTCATAGCTTTAATTAGCTTTAAGTCTTCTTCTCTTAACTTTGGAAAACTGCTATCTATTTTTATTATAGACTTTAAAGATATGCTAGATTCCATATCCTCATATAGTTCTAACACAAAACCATCAACTTTTTTATTTCCTAAACCAAAAGGAATATAAACTCTCATTCCTATTTGAATTTTATCTATTAAATTAATTGGTATAGCATAGGTAAATATTTTATCTAGTTGAATGGAATTGCTATTAATTACAATTCCTGCGTATTTAAACACATAATCACCCTTTAATTTAAAATATACTAAATAAAAGAGGCCTTTTTCGCTAATTGCGAATATTTGCCCCTTTAAATACCATTATTTATTAATATTTTTAATTATGATATCGAATAATTTTTTTGCAACTTCTCTTTTACTTAATTTATTAGTTTCAACTATAGTTCCATCTTTACTTATGATAGAAACTTTATTATTTTCAGAGGCAAATCCTATATCTTCTCCCGTTATATCATTTGCAACTATATAATCCAAATTTTTCTTCTTAAGCTTAGATTGAGCATTTTCAATTAAATCATTACTCTCTGCTGCAAAGCCAACTAATATTTGATTATTCTTTATTTCTCCAAGATGTTTTAATATATCTCTATCTTTTACAAGTTCTAAATTAAATTCATCCATGGTCTTTTTTATTTTTCTCTCCGAATAATCCTTTGGCTTAAAATCCGCAACAGCTGCAGATTTTATTACTATATCTTGATTATCATAGTATTTTATTACTTCATTATACATTTCTTCGTTTGTATTAATACTTATGAAGTCCACACCAAAAGGAACTTTTAAGTTAGTGGGTCCTGAAACTAAAGTTACTTTTGCGCCTCTATCTCTAGCTTCTTCTGCTATGGAGTAACCCATTTTACCTGTTGATTTATTTGTAATATTTCTTACAGGATCTATAGGTGCTACAGTTGGGCCTGCAGTAACTAATACTTTTTTACCCTCTAAATCCTGAGTGGAATAAAGCATACTGATTATTCTATCGGCTATAAGTTCTGTATCTGCAAGTTTTCCCTGACCTGTATCTCCGCAAGCTAACCTTCCAGCTTCTGGTTCAATGAATTTATAACCAAATTCACCAAGCTTTTTAATGTTATTCTGCACTATTGGATTAGTGTACATATTTGTATTCATGGCAGGTGCAAAAACTACATTAGCCCTAGTTGCCATAATAGTGGTTGAAAGCATATCATCTGCTATGCCGTTTGCAACTTTTCCAATAATATTAGCAGTTGCTGGTATTACCGCAAGTAAGTCAGCTTTTTTAGCTAAGGATATATGTTGTATTTCCCAATGCTTAGGTTCATCAAACATATCTGTTATAACCATGTTTTGACTAAGGCTTTGAAAGCTTAAGGGGTTCACGAATTCACATGCTGACTTAGTCATAATTACATGTACTTCCACATCCTTTTTTCTTAATCTGCTTATAACATCTAAAGCTTTATATACCGCTACTCCTCCGGTTACGCCAATAACTACAGTTTTCTTATCCATAATTATTTTATACCTTCCCTTAAAGTTTCATAGGTTATTGCACTAGAATTTATTTCATTTATAGCAACTGTAACAGGTTTTTTCAATTCTGTTTTAATTAATGGTTCGTCATTTTCTATAAGCTGTCTTGCTCTTTTTGAAGCCATAACCACTAAAGTATACCTGTTATCTACCTTTTCTAATAATTCTACTATTGATGGATTAATCATAGAGTTGT
This sequence comes from Clostridium malenominatum, assembly GCF_039521365.1. Lineage (NCBI taxonomy): Bacteria > Bacillati > Bacillota > Clostridia > Eubacteriales > Clostridiaceae > Clostridium > Clostridium malenominatum. The sequence goes on along the minus strand of NZ_BAAACF010000001.1, from coordinate 1,461,199 downwards.
TCATGAATAAGGCCCTCCTTTGAATCTAAAATTGTAGTAGTTTTAATTCTGTCTACCCTACATTTTTCAGCTAAAACTATACTTTCTATTTTATTTACAGCTTCTTCAACTGTATCATTTACTACTGCATAGTTATATTTTGATATATAGTTAATTTCTTTATAAGCACATTTAAATCTTGTCATTAATGACTCTTCTGTCTCTGTTCCTCTTTTAGTAATTCTATTCTTCAATTCTTCCATTGAAGGTGGCAATATGAATATAAAAACTCCATTAGGGTAATTTTCTTTTACCTTTAAAGCTCCTTGTATATCTATCTCTAGTATTACATCTTTCCCACTTTCAATGGTTTCTAACACCTTAGATTTTGGAGTGCCATAGTAATTACCATAAACCTCCGCATGTTCTAAAAAGTCATCCTTGTTTATTCTATCTATAAAATCTTCTTTAGTGAGAAAATAATAACTCTCACCATCTACTTCACCAACTCGTGGGTTTCTTGTAGTAGCAGAAATGGATACAAAGTAATCTTTTCTATGTACTAATGCTTTGCATATTGTACCCTTTCCAGTTCCTGATGGACCAGAAATAACGATAAGCAAACCTGTTTTATTCATTATTCTTCAACCTCATTTTCCTCATCTTCTTTAGTAGACAATCTATGTGCTACTGTTTCTGGTTGAACTGCAGATAATATTACATGGTCACTGTCAGTAATAATAACCGCTCTTGTTCTTCTACCATAGGTAGCATCAATTAGCATACCCCTATCTCTGGCTTCTTGAATTATTCTTTTAATGGGAGCAGATTCAGGACTTACAATTGCAATCAGTCTATTTGCTGAAACAATATTTCCAAACCCTATGTTTATTAGTTTAATACTCATTGAAATCCTCCTAATTATTAAAATAAATTTTATTCAATATTTTGAATTTGTTCTCTAATTTTTTCAATATCATTTTTTATTTCTAAAACTAAGTTTGATATTTCTAAATTATTTGCTTTAGATGCTATAGTATTTGCTTCTCTATTCATTTCTTGAACTATGAAATCAAGTTTTCTTCCTACAGCTTCAGAAAGATTCAAAGTATCGTTAACCTGCTTTAAATGACTATTCAATCTTACAATTTCCTCATCAATACAGGCCTTATCCGCAAAAATTGCTACTTCCATAGCTATCCTGCTCTCATCAACTTTCCCATCTTCTAATAACTCATTTATTCTACTCATCAATTTTTCTTTATAAACTATTGGTACTATGGGAGACTTTTCTTTTATTATTTCTAGTGTCTTAGTAATTCTCTCACATTTTTCAATTATGTCAATCTTAAGTTTTTCTCCCTCTTTTTCTCTCATTTCAACTAGTAGATTCGTAGCTTCTTTTAAGGGATTTACAAGACAAGCCCATAATTCTTCAATGTCTTCTTCTTCATATTGAAGAGTTATTACTTCAGGAAATTTAGCTATTAAAGATATTGAAATATCATTATTAACTTCATAATTATCTTTAATAGTTTTTAAACATTCATAGTAATTGTCTGCTAAAGCCTTGTTTAAAATAGGTTTTAGATCTCTTTTATCATATGTATTTAAGGTAATGAATATATCTACTTTTCCTCTGTAGATTTTTTCTTGTAATATAGTCCTTATTCTTTCTTCTAGAGAAATTAAACTCTTAGGCATTTTTATATTTAAATCGCTATACCTATGATTTATGCTTTTTATCTCTACAGTAAATTTTCTTACCGTATCGTCATAGGATGCTCTTCCAAATCCAGTCATGCTTTTTAACATATTATTCATCCTCTCGTTTAACATATTCTAATTATACATACATTCTCATAATAAATTCAAGCATATTTTCTATTGTTTCATAAACTTACTCTTATTTTCTCCTCTTATTGAGTTATTACTCTAAATTTTAAAATTTTGCGAATTTTTAAGTTTACAATTCCTTATAAATACATAATTATAATTATGTAAACTAATCATGATATAAAAAAAGAAAAAATATCTTTTTTTATACCATGATTAATGACTTTTATTTTTATGATTTTACAATAAATTTCGGGGAAAATCTAGGTGTAACCCTTCATCTTTTATAATTCTCTTAATTAATTGTTTAATTCTTTAATTGATTCATTTTAATAAGCTTTATGTGCTTTATTAAAAACCATAGTTATTATAAAAGAGTTGCCCAAAATCAAATTTTGAAATTGGACAACCCTTCTTATTTTACTTTATTTCTAATTTTCTTTAAATTACTTTAAGCCATTCTGGTATGATTCTACCATTTTCTTAACCATTGTTCCACCAACATAACCATTTTCTCTTGAAGTTAAATTTCCTTTATCAATTTGGTCATAATTTGTTAGACCTAATTCATTAGCTACTTCCATCTTAAACTGATTTAATCCTTGTCTTGCCTCTGGAACTAATATTCTATTTCTTCCTGTATTTCTGTTTGCCATAATTATTACCTCCTTGAATTTTTAATTTATTTTGTTTTGTACTATAGTTTTCTGCAAAAACCATGTTTTTTATTATATTAAATTGGAGGCAATTGAGGAAATTTAAGTAAATCACTTTCCTTTAACAAATAAAACTCCGTAGGTTTTTAAAGCCTACGGAGTTTTATTTATTTATGAAAAAATTTTTTCAATGAGTTTATTATGTTTGTTTCTGAGCTTTTAGAAAATAATTTAAAGTTTTTTTTATTTGTCTTTTCCACTTTTTTGATTTTAAATGGAAATTTTAGGTTTTTAAAACTAGTTTTTAATTCTTTCTTTCTAAAGGTTGGGGTTTTAAATTTAAATTTCATACAAATCACCCTTTTACATTTATTACTATATTATTCAAGTACGTGGCAATTTGCTATTATAATTTAAAAATAATTTTTAATTATTCACTTTCAGTTATTGCTTCTGCATTAATAGCTATTTTATTAGCTTTAGTAAAATCACTTAAAGCGAGGTGAAGAAGAATACCTATTACTAATCCCCATGCAGCTCCTCTAGTAGCTAGAACAGCTCCCATAACCCCTGCTATACCTTTATCTAAGTCTGTTATAGTAATATCCATAGCTAATCTAGTACATACATATCCTTGAACTAATAAGGTTAATGATAAAGCTACTGGCAAAACAGGTTGAACAAGTGAAACTATAGGAATCGTTGCTACGCATATAAAGGTAACCCACCTAAAAGTTCCTACACCGCTAAATATTGAATCCATAGCTTCTCTACCTTCTTTATATCTTTGGGAAACTGCTGCCGTTACAGCTGCCCACAATGGACCGCAAAGAGGTACATATGGTGCAAAGAAAGACATTACTATATTTCTAAAACCACTTACTAAATTAGATCTATTTGAGTTAAAGTCAATTTTTTCGTCCGTTCTTACTTCCTTTGCTTCATTTATCAAAGCTTCACTGGTAACAAAGTCTCCAAAAGCTATTATATATGCCATTATAGCCATTGGAATTGCTGCTATAAATAAAGACATACTTGGTAACCCTATACTTAAAGGACTTACGGTCTTTAAAATTTCAGGTATATTTGGTATGTGAATAAAGGTTCCAATTTCTATTTTAGGCACAGGCAATTCTTTTGCAAGTGGTCCTACTATAATACTAACAATAATTGCTGGTAACATGCCATATTTGCCTAAAGTATTTAATAGCTTATTTTTCTTTCTTAATGCCCTAAAGCTTTTTGAGAAGAGTAAATAATATGCTAATGAAGCTCCTACAGTTATAGCTATTGGATATTTTTCAAATCTTCCACCTACCTTAAACTCACCCATTATAGCTGCAAATCCCGCACCAAGTAAAATTCCTGCTTTAATTGAATTTGGCACTATATTCATAAGCTTATTTGCGGCACCTGTAATACCCATAATAATAAATATTAGACCTACTAGAATTTGTACTGCTATTAAAGCTTTTATTCTTTCTGGTCCTACTGCAAAACCACTTAAATATGCAATAGTAAGAGGTATTGCGGGAGTTATCCATCCTGGTACTACTGGATCTCCAAGGAGAGCATGAACACAGTACAATAATCCATTGATAATTACCATTCCCCAAGCAATGTCAAATGGAATGCCTAAGTTTTCTGTGAGAATTGGAATTGCGCCAAGACATGTAGCACACATTAAAATTGCTTGCATAGCTTCTGACCATTCCCACTTGTAATGAATAAATGGGAGTCTGACTTTGAATATACCTACTGAAATATAGGGTTGCTCTTGTCCTTTTTCTCTGTACATGGCCATAATTTTTCCTCCTTATTTCATTAAATTTTAATATAGAAATTAAAATCGGTGACAAAATCTCTTTTCATACTCTTTTATTAGCTCTTCCTTGAAATTAGGATGGGCTATTTCTATTAAGGCTCTAGCTCTTTGCCTCAATGTTCTCCCTTTAAGTTGAGCAACTCCATATTCTGTAACTACATAGTCCACATCATTTCTAGAGGTAGTGACTGTGGCTCCTTCATCTAATATTGGAACTATTTTTGAAATTTTACCTTTTCCTGAAGTAGATGGCATGGCCATAATTGATACACCATCTTTGCACATATTTGCTCCCCTAACAAAATCTACCTGTCCTCCAACTCCACTTATTTGTTTTAATCCTACACTCTCAGAGCATACCTGTCCCATTAAATCCACTTGAACACATGAGTTTATAGATATCATTTTATAGTTTTTCATTATAACCGTTGGGTCATTTACGTAGTTTACAGGATACATTTCTACCATAGGATTATTATTAACAAAGTCATATAATTTTTTAGTTCCCATTAAAAAAGTCACAATTATTTTTCCGTTATGAATAGATTTTTTTCTATTTGTAATTACTCCAGATTCTACAAGTTCTACTACTCCATCAGAAATCATCTCTGAATGTATTCCTAAGTCCTTTTTATCTTTTAAAAATAAAAGCACTGCATCTGGTATAGCGCCAATTCCTAATTGTAAAGTAGCGCCATCCTCAATTAACGATGCACAGTTTTCTCCAATAGCTTTTTCAACCTCTCCTATTACAGGAGGTTTTAACTCTATTATTGGATGAGAGCTTTCTACAATGTAATCAATATCAGATATATGAATAAAACTATCCCCCATAGTTCTTGGCATTTGATCATTAACTTCAGCTATTACTAATTTTGCGTGCTCTGCTGCAGGTTTGGTATAATCATTAGATACACCAAAGCTGCAATATCCATGCTCATCTGGCGGCGTAACTTGTATTAAAGCTACATCTACTGGTAAGCTTTTTTTAAATAGCTTTGGAACTTCTGAGAAAAAGCAAGGAGTAAAGTCTCCTCTTCCTGAAGCTACCGCATCTCTCGTGCTTCCACCAACAAATATTGAATTATGCCTAAAATGTTTTTCCATACCTGTTTTTGCATATTCAGCCCTACCCATGGCTACCATATGAACTATTTCAACATTACTATACTTCTCTTTATTCCTTATCATTTCCTCTATAACAGCAGCAGGTTCTCCTACTGCATGTCCTAAAACTATTCTATCTCCAGATTTGATTTTATCTGCTGCTTCCTTAGCTGATACTACTTTACTAGCGTAAATTTCATTTAAGCTCAAATCCATCACCCCTCAATAAACTGAATTAATTTATTATAATCCTTTTCACTTGAAAGAATTAGCTTTCCCTTTTTACCCTTAATATTTTCGTGATTTACACAACAACTACTACATCCACATAAGACTATAATTAAGTCATAAATCTCATCTTCCTTTACTAAATGAATGGTAATCCCATCATATTCTCTCCTTAATCTTTCTAAGATATTTTTTCTTTCATATCTAGGATTACATCCACCACAATATTTTACTCCAATATCCATGAAATCACCTTGTCATTTTTATTAATTCCTTTTATCAAATAACAGAGAACAGATAACATCTATTCTCTGTTATCTAAGAAATTTTAAAGCAATTTTTTGTTATTCTGTAATATTAGCAATAACTTTGGCCAGCGCTTTCTTATGACCTAAATTGCTTTGTCTTGCTATCATTATTCTTTGAGCTTGAGGAGAACCTGCTCCATGCATAGATTCTGTTCTATATCCTACTGCAGCTGTTCCTAAAGTTAAGTTTTCAATAAGTCTTAATATCCTTAAACGATTTTCTGTTGATATAGAAGCTACACCTTTCAAATATTTTTGAACATATGGCCCTAAAAGTTCATGGTTTAAATCCTTTTCAGAAGGAGCAGTAACCATTAATCCTCCTGCTATATCTTCAGCTAATCTTGTTATTTCATATGGGAATCTTGTTACGTTTTGTTTGCATACATTGGCAAGTAACATGTCTATTATATAGTTTCCTGATTCAGTTTTATGCCCTTCAGCTGAACAAGCTATTCCACAAGCGTATAGTGTTTCATTTAAGTGAGTCATTTCTATTAATTTATCCTTAATATGAGAAGCCTTTGCTGCCCCATTGTAATCAGCTGCAAGAGCTGCGGCTCCTATAAGAACGTCACCAACTCCAACCTTACATCCACCATAGCTTTGTCTATGATATCCAGCGAATCTTTCAACTAACATACCTGCAAATTCAGTTTCTCCATCTAAAAATATTCTTTCCCATGGTACAAATACATTATCAAATATTGTTAAGGCTTCTACACCACCAAACTTTTTATTTCCTACATCTATATCCGCAAATTCTTCAAGCTTTCTAGTGTCGCAAGATTGACGTCCTATAATCATAAATACTCCTTCTGCATCTGTAGGTACAGCAAAGGAAATTGCATAATCCTTATCTTCAGGTCTCATAGCTATGGTTGGCATAACTAAGACTTCATGAGAGTTGCAAATTCCTGTTTGATGAGCTTTAGCTCCCCTAACAACAACCCCATCAGCTCTTCTTTCTACTACTCTTAGATAAAGATCTGGATCTTCTTGTTTAGATGGTGATAGCCCTCTATCACCTTTAGGATCTGTCATAGCTCCATCTACAGTTAAATCATTTTCTTGTACATATTCTAAGTATTTTTTAAATCTTTCATGATAGTTTGTACCATATGCTTTATCTATTTCGTATGTAGTACTATATTCAGCATTGAAAGCGTCCATACCAACGCATCTTTGGAAGCAAGAAGCTGTCTTTTGACCACATAGTCTTTGCATTTTTACTTTTTTTATTAAGTCCTCTGTGCTGTGATGAAGATGACAAAAACGATTAATTTTTTCTCCATTTAAAGCAGATTTAGTTGTCATTAAATCTTCATATTCTGGCATAAGTGCTAAATCATAAGTCATTTTTACTGAATTCATAGAAGGACGAAGTATTGGGTTGTCTACTGGGTTTTCAATTTTTTCCCCGAACATATAAACCTTTAGATTTAGTTTTCTTAAACTTTCTACATATTGCTCACCTGTCATAAGTGCCATTTAAAACCATCCCTTTCAATTTAAATGTTTTTATATTCTCAATTATTAACTAAGCAATATCCATGCCATAACCCTATATTGCACTATTATCAACATCAAAATAAAATCCGATGCATAAATGCAACGGATTTTATTTTTTAATATATGTTTTATATTTGTTTCTTAATATTACAAAGGCTTACTTATTCTCCCATATGAATTGCATAATTGCATCAATCGTCATTTTTGCAACAGATATTTATCTGTATATCTTTTCCTTTTTCTAACAAAAGTAGAAGGATCTATTCTTAGATAATCTGCTGCCTCCCTTACGTTGCCGTATTTTTCATATGCCTTATTTATAAACTTTAATTCATACTTTTCTACTAGTTCTTTTAAGTTGATTTCTTCATCGATATAATCTAATTCTGATTCCAACAACACCGTTTCCTTACCTATGGGCAAATCACTTTTGAGTATAGTATCGTTGTTACTCATTATGACAACTCTTTCCACTACATTTTTTAATTCCCTCACATTTCCTGGCCAATGGTAATTTAAAAGAGTTTCTATAGCTACGGAGGTAAAAATTTTATTTAAGTTATACTTTTTATTTAATACCTGCAAGAAATGTTCTACCAAAGGTACTATATCTTTCTTTCTCTCTCTTAAGGGCGGTATTACTATAGGTACCACATTTAAACGATAATATAAATCTTCTCTGAATAGCTTTTTTGAAACCATGTCCTCTAGATTTCTATTGGTTGCTGCAAGTATTCTAACATTTATTTTTATAGGAGTAAGGCCTCCTATTCTTTCTATTTCATTTTCCTGAAGTACTCTAAGTAATTTAACCTGCATGTCTAAAGGCAATTCTCCCACTTCATCTAAAAATATAGTGCCTCCGTCTGCAACTTCAAATAATCCTATTTTTCCATCCTTATTGGCCCCTGTAAAAGCTCCCTTTTCATATCCAAACAATTCGCTTTCCATTAGATTTTCCGGTATGGAACCACAGTTTATTTTTATAAAATGCTTATTATTTCTTTTACTGTTTTTATGTATATATTTAGCCACAACTTCTTTACCAACTCCAGTTTCTCCTAATAGAAGAACAGTAGTATCTACATTGGCTAATTTTTGTGCCATTCTTAAAGTGTTTAACATATTTTTATCTTCTGCTATGGTGTCACTACAATTCAATAGTTGATTTTTTATAGATTGAATTTCAGAATAATACTTTTTAGCTAATTCTTCATTTTTTGCTAATTGTTCTTTTAATTCATAAAGCTGGGTAACATCTCTTACATTGGTTACTACCATAATAATTTCCCCATTTTTATTAAATATAGGGTTACTTGAAATCATAGCTTTTTTACCTGTTTTAAAGGTCTGCTCTAAAGTTGTAGGCTTTTTTTCTTTAATAACAAATAAAGTCCCGGATTGAGATATAAATCCCTCTTTTACCAAGTCTCTCATATTTCTCCCTATCATATCTTCCCTTTTAAGTCCTGTAATTTTTTCGTAGGATTTATTTATTCTCAAAGTATTAGCTTCCCCATCAGCAATGTATATGCCATCATAGGAACATTCAATTACTGCATCTAATTCTCTGCATAAAAGCTTAGTCTTTTCCAATTCAACAATCATTTTGTCCAAGTTATAATGAGTAGGATTATCCTTAAGGACTTCTTTTTTCCCCACCATTAATTCCCCCTTTAACTAATATTATAGATTTAATTACATTTTTTGTAAAGAGTTCCGTACATAAATGAAGACTAAGACTTTTTAAGCCTTAGCCTTCATTTTCAATCATTCCATTAATATTAAGGGAGCACCATCTAACTAGTTCATTAAGTGGAAAGGTTCCATCCCATGGATTATCATATAAACTCATATATCCTACCTTAACAATTCTGTCTACTCCTAAGTTTGTTAAAGCCTCTGCTAATTTAATTGCTTTTTCCTCGCTTTTAAAAGCTATACCTACCGTTTGTATTCTAGGAGTTATAAGCTTTTCTATTTCAAAAACTTCATTTACTTCCTTTATAAATATAGTTCTTCCACCTATGGGCTCTTCTAATTTAAAATCATTATTTAATAAAATTGTATACTGAAGATCCTGACTACAATATAACATCTTATTCAAATCTAGTGCATATTCTCCTCTTATATTTACAATAGAAGAGGTAACTCCTGTATTTATATAATTTTCGTGATATCTTTTCATAACTTTTTTAAATATATTGATAAACTTATTGCAAACCTCTTCTATGGTCAGTGAGCTTTTCTCAATAAATAGTACATGGGGTGAAGAACAAGCCCTTTGATTAAAAGCTATAATATCAAGTGCTAAACTTTCTAAATGCTTTTCTAAATCTGAACTTTCTAATACCTCTTTTTCAAACACTGCAAAGGAATATTTAGGTCCAAAAATTATATCCTTACAAGTTGTCTTTTGAGGTAATTTTCTTATAACTCTTAGTCCTTCTTCCCCACCCCAGAACACTCTACAATCAGCCATTTTAGACATTTCAGTATTACTCTCTATACTAGAGCTTGAGAAGTTTACAATGCAAATATTTTTTAAAATATCTATTCCTAAGTATTCTACCCCTCCAAAGTTAATTTTTATTTCCCTTATAGGTTTCAATAATTTAATTAATATGTTTATACTTTCTTCAGGTACTTTTACTAAATTGCTATTTCTACATAATATGGATTGAAATATTGAATATATACCTAGGGTTGGCACATTAGCTGCAATCCAATGACATACCAATCCTCTCTTTTGAGCTTTTATATATTTTTTATCCTCTACTTCTATAAATTTATCAAGGAAGCTTTTATTCTTTATATTTAAATCTATAATATTATATAAATTATTCTTCTTTAAATAAAAACTTAAAAATGGCACTCCCTCTTCTTTCAGTAAACTCTTATCTTTAGATATTGCTTTGCCATAAGCATCTATTAAAGCTACCATAGCATCAACTGGAATAGGTACAATATATTTTTCATTTCCCCTTAGGCTTTCATATATTTCTTCAAAGCTATAAATAATTTTACCCTCTTTATAAAACTCTCCATTAAAAGAAAAACATTTAATCATGAACCTTCTCCCTTTCAGCAAAGGTATCTCCACACCCTCTTGTTTCGGATTTTTCCACTCTCGATTTAAATTTAAAGTATTTTCCCTTTCTACCGCATTTACAGCAATCCACCCCAATAAACTCTCCTATATCCTCTGTCAAAATCGCTTGGGCAGGATAACTTGAGGATAAGCTACTCATTACTTCTATTAAACCTATTTCTCCAAACTTAACCTCTTCTAGAGTAAGAAAATCTCTTATAATAACTTCCGCAAAACTTGGAACATGCTTATAACCATATTCACAATCTATAAATATCACCCCTAGTTGTTCTACCATGCCATAAAAATCAATTACGTTGCTATTTTTAGTATTAAAAATCTCGCTCACTACTTTTGAAAATTCCTCTTTAGTTATCCTTTGAGAAGTTAGCTTTTTCCACCCCCCGCTATGAAGAATTTTAGCCTTTGGAAGATTTACTACCTTCCCCCTAGATTGAAGTTCTTTTATTAATTTTGACCAAATAATATAAGTAAATCCATATATTAAAATATCTTCATTACAATAATCCTCTTTAAATTTTTCAATACGTTCTAAATTTAGCTTTAATTCTTCTCCTACTTTATCAAAGGCATATACTATTTTATTTGAGAAATTGCTAATCCCCCTTATGGCTGCACCTCTAGCACTTAAGTTTGAAGATTTCTTATTCTCCTCTTCACAATCTGCTATGAGTAAAGGCCTTCTCTTCTCCCCTAAAAAGTCTCTTAATGTTGCCACTAGAGCCTGAGCTTGCCGAAGGGATGTTTTTTTATCAATATAAATTTTACTAGGGTTCCCTGTTGTGGTGCCACTAGAATTTAATACTCTTACTATGTCTTCTTTATGGCAGGAATATAAATCAAATTTTTTAAACATGTTTACTGGTATATAGGGTATCTCCACTAGAGAATAGAAATTTTTTGTATTGAAGTTTAATTTTTCATACATGGTTTTTAAATTAATATTTTTTCTATTGTTTTCTAACTGTTCTTTAAATATTTCTATAAGAATCTTTTCCTTTTCTTCTCTCATTATAGAAAAGATATCATTAAATATCAGTTCTTCTACCAAAACATAGTTATCCAATTAATTCACCTGCTTTCCTTAAGAACACCTACTAATACCTTTCCTGAAGAATTTTTAGGGAGATTGTCTACCACTTCAATGTATTTAGGAAGCTTATAGGATGGTAGTTTGTTTTTACAATGATTTATAATATCCTTATTGGTAAAATTTTTATTATTTAATACTACAAAGGCCTTTACTGCTTCTCCCATTATTTCATCATCTACTCCAACTACGGCACATTCTAAAACTTCTTCTAATTCAATTATTGTATCTTCTATCTCCTTAGGACTTATTCTATTTCCACCGCTTTTTATAATATTTTTCTCTCTACCCATAATATATATATAACCTTCTTCATCTACAGTACCTAAATCACCTGTATACAAATATCCATTCTTTAGTACCTTATTCGTTTCATCTTTATCATTAAAATACCCCTTCATAATATTTCCACCTTTAGCTACAATCTCTCCTATTTCTCCTGGAAGCACCTCTTGTCCATCCTTCCCTACTACTTTCAATTCTGTACCAGGAATTCCCTTGCCTATAGATCCCATTTTTTCTTTTAATAATCTAGGTGGAAGGTATGATAGCCTTGATGTGGCTTCTGTTTGCCCATACATAATGAAAATATCTACTCCTTGTAAAACATCTAATAATTCTTCTATAAATACATTAGCCATTCTTCCTCCTGCTTGCGTAATATATCTTAATGAAGGAAGTTTCGTGTCTTTAATACTACTTTTCTTCAAAAGTATTTGAAAGGTACTTGGTACCCCAGCAAATCCTGTGCACCTATACTCGTTTATATCCTCTAGCACGGTTTCAGGAAACATGAATTTATTATTTATAACTAGACTTCCACCAACCCGAAAATGAGTATGCAAAAGTGAAGTGCCATAGCAATAGTAAAAAGGCAATACCACTTCAACTCTATCCTCTTCTTTTAATGATAAATATTCTATTATAGAATTTGTATTGTATATTAAATTATCATGTGTAAGCATTACTCCCTTGGGTATTGAGGTAGAACCAGATGTAAAGAGTATTACTGCCACATCCTCTTTTTTTACTTCCTTAAATTTTTCTTTTATCATAGGCAAATTATCAATATCTTCTTCTGTGAGTATTTCAATACCTTTCCTAATAAAGCTATTTAGTTTTTTAAGTAGTTTTTTCTGAACAAATATTATTTTTATATGAAGGGAATCTATAATATAGTTAATATGCTCCGCTGTAAAACTTGGATTAATAGGAACACAAATAACTCCGCTATCTATTATTCCAAAATAACTTTCTATAAAAAAAACTGAATTCTCTCCTATCAATAATATTGAATTTTCATTATTTAAATCTTTATCCTTTAACATATTTCCTATAGACTTTACTTTTAAAAAAATCTCTTTGTATCTATATTCCTCTTTATTAATCACTGCTATGCTATTCAAATACTTTGATTTCTCAAAAACATAGTCCGTAAAGGTCATATTATAACACCATACTTTTTAAGTATATTTTTTATATCTCCTATAGTATACATTCTAGAAATATCTACTACATTGATTGAAACCCCAAATATTTCCTCCAAATTATTTACTAACTCCACATGGGCTAAAGAATCCCAATCTTCTATTTCGTCAGGTCCAAGCTCATCCTTTTCATAGGAATTATCTTTAATATTAAACACATCACGTAATATTTTGTTAAGTTTATCTAAATTAGTCATTTAAAATTACCCCCTAAAATTATATAAAACATTTATCTATTTTATAAGCAAAAACCATACCAAATGCTATATCCCTATAAATACTAGTTATTCTCAACTTACGTATTAACTTATTTACTTTATTTGTTGCAAAAATGCATCTTGTTGCATTTATACAATGATTAATTAATAAGTTATTCGGTAATATTAATACTGAGGTGATTTTTATGGTAAAAAAATTTATATTTACTTTTATTTTTATTGTTTTATTTACTACCCCTGCTTCATCTCAGGAGAGTACGAAAATAGAAATCTTCCATATAAATGAGCAAAAGGTTGTGATGACCATTGAATCAACACCTAAAATAGAAAAAGAAATTACAAATTATCTCAATAATATAACGGGAATTTATCCTAAATTTAATCCTATTCCAAGGGAAGGTTATATGATTAAAGTACCTTTAGAAACTCCTTTTGCCCTAGAAAAAAATTGCATTACTACCTTTGTAGAGGTAGTAATTGTTGTATTTCCTAAAGAAGAAACTCCTTTTCTTATAATTTTTGATAGTAAGGATAGTTTGTTATGCTTAAATTTTAAAGGCAATGTAAATAAACTTTTAAAGAAGCTAGACTTTCAAATACCCACTTAAAGAAATCATCACTTGAGAAGGAAGATAGAAATACCATATTAAAAGATAGGATGTGCTATTAGCTACCAATTCTAAGTTTTTAGGTAGGTTTATTACTTTTTCCATGTTATACAGAGCAACATTTATGTCACATAATAGAAAAAATAACATCCCCCAAAATATTAAGATTCTATTACCCTTGGGATAAACTTTGTTTCTATATGCTTTTATAGCTTTTAGCATGGAGGTAATTAAACATATGGAATAAAATAAAGATATGGGAAGCAAAAAATCTATTTCTATAAAAAACAAATTAATATTTAAATAAGTAAGTAGTATAAATAAAAATATAATGAAAAATCTCTTCAATAAATGTATTGATTTTTCATTCTCATATCTATGACAATAAACTATTTGAACTATACAGAAAAAAACTACTCCCAAAGTGAAATAATGCAAAACTACAAGAGCTAAATCCGCAAGAACTGTAAAGAAAAGTCCCAGCCTTAATAGTAGTATATCCTTTTTATTTAAATACTTTTCTCTTGTTAAGAACGATAAGGAAAAGCAAAGTACTATGCTTAAGTATTTAATTAAACTTGTTAAAACTTCGTCGCCACTCCCTCCAAAATCCCTATATAAAAACCAAATATATAAAACTCCAATTAAAACTAAAATAACCTTTTTCATATCTTCACTCTTCATTTCCTCACCATTCCTTATTAAATAATCATAAAAAAGGAAAAAGCACTCTATTCATAATAAAAAGAGTGCTTTGCAGAAAAATTAAACCTCCATGATAATTGGAAGAATGATTGGTCTTCTCTTTGTTTTTTCATATAAAAATTTCTCAAGGGACTTTTTCATATTAGCTTTTAAAACATACCACTCTATTACTCTATTATCTAAGCAATTTTCTAGCTCTCTTCTAACAATTTCTTTAGACTCATTAATTAATTCCTCTGACTCTTTAACGTAGACAAAACCTCTTGTAATTATGTCTGGCCCTGCAATTACTCTATAATTTTCCTTTTCTATAGTAACAACTATGGTAATCATTCCATCCTGAGCTAAATACTTTCGATCTCTAAGGACTATATTTCCAACATCCCCCACACCAAGACCATCTACGTACACCGCCCCAGTAGGAACTCTTCCTCCAATTTTAGCTTCTTTTTCCCATAGTTCTAATACTTGACCTGTCTCTAAAACAAATACATCTGACTTATCCATTCCAAGTCTTTCTGCTAAATTAGCGTGATGCCTTAAATGTCTATACTCCCCGTGTACAGGCATAAAAAACTTAGGGTGAGCTAAAGTATGCACAAGCTTCAATTCTTCTTCATAGGCATGCCCCGATACATGCACTTCTTCTAAATCTTCGTATATTACATCAGCACCTTTTTTATATAATTGATTAATAACCCTAGATATTAGCTTCTCATTCCCTGGAATTGGAGATGCTGAAATTATAAATAAATCCTTAGGCTCAATAGAAATCTTCCTATGATTTGAAAAAGCAATTCTAGCAAGAGCTGACATTGGTTCCCCTTGGCTTCCTGTAGTTATTATAGTTACTTTTTCATTTGGATAATTACTTATTTCATCTACAGTTATAAGGCTTCCGTCGGGTATATGAAGATATCCCAGATCCATAGCTAGTTCAGAAATATTTTCCATACTTCTTCCACTAAAAGTTACTTTTCTACCTAGTTTTATTGAAGCATCTACAATTTGTTGCATTCTATGAATATTTGAAGCAAAGGTTGCTACTATAACCCTTCCTTTAGCATTGGCAAATATTCTACTTAAAGTTTCTCCTATGGTTTTCTCTGAAAGTGAATGTCCACTACGTTGAACATTGGTACTGTCCGCCATAAGTAACATTACTCCTTTTTTACCCAATTCTGAAATGCGTTCTAAATCCATCACTGACCCATCAATAGGAGTATAATCAATTTTGAAATCACCAGTATGAAGTATTACGCCAATTGGGGTGTGAATAGCTAACGCACAGGAATCTGCTATACTATGGGTAACTCTTATAAATTCTATAGTTAAATATTGGGTTTTTATTGTATCTCCCACTTCTACTCTATTAAGCTCACAAATAGAATTTATTTCATGTTCTTTTAATTTGTTTTCAACTATCCCTAGAGTCAATCTAGTACCATACACTGGTACATTTAATTGTTTTAAAATATATGGAAGTGAACCTATATGATCCTCATGTCCATGGGTTAAAAATATACCTTTTACTTTACTAGCATTGTCTAAAAGATAGGTTATGTCTGGAATTACCAAATCCACACCATACATTTCTTCATCAGGAAAGGATATTCCACAATCTATTACAATTATTTCATCTTTGTATTCCATGGCAGTTATATTCTTTCCAATTTCTCCAAGTCCTCCAAGAGGAATAATTCTTACTTTATTTGTACTATCCACTAAAACTCCGCCTCCTTAATTCCTGTTAATTTTATTTCTTTTATTTTGCCTTGTAATGCTTATTTTAATTCTCTTTCTTTTTAAATCTTTTTGCAAAATTAAAATTGGAAAACATTACTCATGAATATATTCTCTCTTTCTACGATATAAAAGTAGAATACTTAATATAAGGAGAAAGAATATACATGAAAAAATACAAATTTTTATTTCCTGCAATAATGATGATTGTTCTACTTATTTTAAGTAGTAGCCAATCCCTTACTACATCTAAATATATAGGTATGCTATCTGATAATAACCATTGGCAACTTGTTAAAAGTCAAAATTCATATACCTCTTTAAAGAATAAGCTTTCATCAAAAGCTGTACTTGCATTTTCAACTTATTATTATTCAGGGGATACCTCTTCATATAATTCAATGGTAGCTAATTCTTCTTTAATTAACGAAATTGCAACCTATGGTTATACTATAGACAAGCTCGGCAATCTTAAGGGTTTACTTCCTGCAAATCAATTAACCTATGCTAAAAACAGCGGCATTAAAGCTTTAGCTTTAATAACGAATAATTTTGACGGAGCTATTTCCAACGAATTACTTAGAAGTCCTAATAATAAAAAAACTTTAATTAATAATATAATTTCCCTTTTAAAATCAAATGGATATAAAGGGGTAAATATTGATTTAGAAGGAGTTTATTCTTATGACAGAGAATATTATACTACCTTTATTAAGGAACTTTATGAAACTTTAAATCCGCAGGAGTTTGAAGTGACTCTATCTATTCCCGCTAAAGTCAGTGATAATCCATCTAACTCTTGGGCTTATCCATATGATTATGCTCAACTTTCAAGATATTGTGATAAAATAGTTTTAATGACCTATGATGAACATTATCCAGGTGGCTCTCCTGGCGCGGTTGCTTCTATAGGGTGGGTAGAAAATGTAATAAAGTATGCTATATCAACGATTCCAGAAGAAAAAATTTTGCTCGGCACAGCAGCATACGGATATGATTGGTCCTCTTTAGGCACAAAGGCTTATAGCATTTCTGCCATATATAAACTAGCTGAAAAATATAATAAGAATATTTCTTGGGATTCTACTTCAAAAACCCCTTATTTTAATTACACTGATTCTTCAGGAATTTACCACAGTGTATGGTTTGAAAATAGTACAAGCCTTGAATTTAAATTAGATTTAGTTAATAAATATAATTTATCTGGCATTGCTATTTGGAGACTTGGGTTAGAAGATAGTAGTTATTGGTCAACCATAAAAAGTAAATTTGACAAGTAAATCGAATACAATAAAAAGCCCAGATATATCTTTTTTAAGATGCATCTGGACTTTCATTATTTTACTTCAATTTTTAACAAATCCTCTAAATAGCTATTTAAATTTCCCTTTACCTTTTCAAGATTGCTTAGAGTATTTTCCTTTAGATTGCCTGACGCTAGTATTGCATCCGAAGATTTTACTATGCTTTCTAAATAACCACAGTATTTTTTATGAATACCTTTTAAATTTTCTCCGTGATATAAGTCAGAAACTTCCTCTAAATACTCATGAAGCTTTTCATTTTCTTCCTTTATCTTATCTAGTGACTTATTATCTATAGCATCTAAGGTAATATCTACAGATTTTTTCACCTTTTGACTATATTCATAAAGTTGTTTTGTATAGACAGCATCGGCCTTTGTATCAACAAAAACCTCCTCTGGTGTTTTCCCTGCCATAACCCCTCTAATGAAAACAACTGCTAATAATGCCACTACCACAAAAATAATAAACTTAATTGCATTTTTAATTACACTTACTACAATTGCTATAATAACTATTGCTACCAGTATTATTAATAATTTTTCTAAATCCATGTAATCTCTCCTTTCTACTTTTTACCAAGTGGTGTATATCCCGTCTTTCACCCTTATTTCCCTGCCTTCCCGTTTTTCTCATTAACTGAAAAATAAATCTCTGGAATCTTAGATTTCATATCTAAAAAAACATTTAGTTCAGGATGATTTTCAGGAAAGTTTAAATCCGTTGGGCCACCAATGAAATAAGTAACTCCATTTGCTTCAAAGTATCTTTCAACATCATAAATAGAGTCATACATTTCTTCATTTAAGTCGTCTGTTTTTTTAATGATAGTAAAAAATAATCCTCCTGTATGATCTAATTTTTCCTTTGGTTTAAAATAGACTGAAAGGCTTGTATCATTCTCTTCAATAAAATATTTATCCTCCCAGTTTTCAGGAAAGGATAAAGAAAAACCAAGTTTTTCACTTTTAAATTCACGAGGTTTTGACTTTGAACACCCAACCACTAAAGCAAGCAACAACAGAAAAATTATAAGACCTTTTGAAGATTTTTTCATATTTTTCCCCTTTTAATTATACTTACTATGTAAGATATTTTAATAACCAGCTTTTTGCTAAGTAAATTAATCTATCATAGCTATTAGCTATATTTACGGCTGCTTTACTTGATTTAATAGCATTGTGATAGCATCTTTAAGCCTCTTATCCCTTGTTTCAATTTTCTTTGCACTTATAATCCAATCAACAAACTTTTTTTTATTACTATAAGATAATCCACTAAAGAACTCTTTAGCAATCACATTTTCATTAAGCAAATTATCGAAATCCCATGGAATTTCAACTATTCTAGGTTCATCATCTTTCTTAAGAACAATATGAACACTATCTCCTGGCTGTTTATTGATTTCTTTTCTAATCTTTTGTGTTATCCCAAGACAGTGACAATGGTGCCCCATTTTGGCTAGTGACCCTCTGTATTCATAGCCATCAAAGGTTGCTTTTACCTTCACTTGCCCTTTAGTGCTAAACTCTTCTTCCACGTCATACGGGAACTCAATATAAGCGCCATCTATAGATTCATGTTTTTTTATTATTGCATCAAACTCGTAAATTTTCATTTTTAGCCAATCTCCTTTTTATCTACCTTTAACTTCATAATTATTATTATTTATAATTAAAATTGAAAAGCAATTTTTAGAAAGACCTGAAATATTACCTATGATATAATTATATCATATATTTGGCGATGAGGTGAAAATATGGATATGACAAAATGGACTGCTGTGGAAAATAATGACCCTACAGCAGATGGCAAATTTTATTATGGTGTCAAAACTACAAGGATTTTTTGTTTACCTTCCTGTAAATCAAAACTTCCTCTAAAAGAAAACATTGTGTTTTTTCATTTCTATGATCAGGCTATTAATTCAGGATTTCGCCCTTGTAAAAGGTGCCGTCCTGATTTATATTCCACCTATGCGCCAAATGAACAACTTCTCACAGAAATAAAGAACTTTTTAGATAAGGTTTTCCTTATCCCTCAATGTCTTGAAGGTTTAAATGAACGTTTTAGTGTTAGCAGTTTTCATCTTGTTCGTATTTTCAAGAACAGATTTGGTCTAACCCCTCGAGAATATGTACTAAATAGTAGACTTGAAGCTGCAAAAAATCTACTTACATGTTCAAATATGAAAACTGTAGACATTGCCTTTAGTTGTGGATTTTCAAGCTATACAACATTTTTTACAAATTTTAAAAAGTTATCTGGATTAACGCCAGAAGAATATCGTAAAGGAGGCATATTATGAAAAAAATTTTTGCACCTGGATGCGCATTAACTATATATAAACCGCATCTTACAGAAAAATTGCATAAGATTTTAAATGAAAATATAAGCGCAATGGATAGGTTAGATATTTGTTGCAGAAATAACCCTTCATTGGAGGATGGTACTGAGGTAGTAAATATTTGTCCTGGTTGTGACAGACGTTACAGTGAAAATTATTCTAACTCCACTACAATTTCCCTTTGGGAAGTTCTCGCAGAAAGTGATTTTTTCCCTTTTCCTGACTACCATGGTAAAAAAATGACCATCATTGATGCTTGCCCAACTAGGAATAAAGTAAAAGTACATAAAGCCATTAGAACATTGCTCTCTAGAATGAATATTGAGTTAGTAGAGCCAGAAAAAACAGAAACAAATGGCACTTGTTGTGGTGATAGTTTTTGGGGCGTTCTACCTGTGGACAAGGTTAAGGAAATGATGATTAAACGCACCTCTGAAATGCCTGTAGAAGATATTGTGGTTTACTGTGTATCCTGTAGCAAATCGGTGTTCATAGGAGGGAAAAAACCTCATTACATGATTGATCTTCTATTCAATGAAGAAACTATTCCTAAAACTTATGAACCTGACCAATGGCATAAAGAAATTGACGAATTTGTAAAAAATCATTAATGCTATTATTTCAAATAAGGAGCTGCATTTTTATTTAAATGCAGTTCCTACAATACATTCGTAAATATAAGTTTATATTTTAAAAGTTTACTTTCTTTTATCTTTACTCAAAATATCCCCTTTTACACCCTAACCCCTATAATTTTTCAGAGCATTTCTTAATAGTTCTATACTTTCAAGTACGTTATGCAAATGTTCTTTGTTATTCATTTTATTCTTTGCATGTAAAAGTACTGGTCTTAAAGATTCAACTGAACGACCAAACTCATTCATCCAACTATATCTAGGAACCATCCATAAGTGAAAGTGGTGGGTGGTATCTTCATTATAAAAATAGTAAACTTGTTCAATTCCAAGTTCTCTTCTTTGAGCTCTTCTAATTTCCTGAACTAGACTTATATACTCAATTAATTCATCTTTAGTCAATTCATCTAAAGAGTAAATGTGTCTTTTAGATGCTACAATTACCAACCCAGAAATTGGATAAGCAATGTCTTGATGTGCGTGAAAGTGCTTCGTCTCAATTATTACGCCACCAGTAGGTTCAATTAATCCTGAGGTAATAGCACAACTTAGACATTCAACTTCTATAGTTCTACCGTCTCCAGTTGTAATTTTTCTTGTCATCTAATCCTCTCCCATTCTAAAGCCAATTTTTATTATATTGAATTAAGTTTCCTCTCCACTTTAAAACGCAATACTGTCTTAAGTTTTTCTGGATCTGTCTTTCTGAAATCTGAAATATAAATTTCTCTGTGTGTTTTTTCTTTTCTAATTAAGTTGTTTGTATTACAATACTTCTCCATAAAATCAAAACTTGCAGGCTCCTCGTCATATTTTCCTATGTGCATCATTTGAACAGAAAGTCCATCTCCACAGCTTTCAAATTTAACATTTTCTAATAAATGATGTGGTTTATTCTTTTTAGTAATATTAATAGCTGTTTCTGCAAGTTCTTTTGTTACAAAGCTTGGCTGTCTTATCATCAAAGTATATATTAATTTATCTTTATTAAGAATTTCTTCTCCCCTCGCTTCTTCTTCCAAGTCCCAAACTCCTTCAAGGGGGAAAATAGTATAATCAAAATAGCCCTCTGGAACTATTCCTTTTTTAGGCATCATTTTAATTGCATAAGAAAGAGAATATATTACCCCTACAGCTTCTGAAAAGGCATCATCATTAGGATTTCCTTTTCCCTCAAGCATAAAAAAGTTCATGGAAGGAATCTCTATAAGCTCAGGGTTATTTTTAGGGAGATAAATATTCTTATCTTGTTTTCTCCATTCATATTTCATAAGTTCATCCTCACTTTATCATAATTTTATACTCTTATCCATCTTTCAACAAAACACTTTTCTATAAACTCTTCTCTACTTAGGTAACTTCTTAAAAGATCTCTTGTATATTCTGGATTATATTTCTCATTTTTATTGTTTGATAGACTTGAATAGCCTGTACCTCTTTGCAAATAATCAGATGTTGCCACCTTGTATATCTTTTCATCTTCAATTTCACCATTTTTAAGCTTCACCCTTAATATATTCTTACCATCATGTTCAATAGTAGTATTGCTAGATACATGAAGCCTCCCAAGATATCTTCCCCTAAATCCTGCACCTTTTCCATCTTGTAAACATATATCAGATTGAAGAGAAAGCTTCAATGCCTCTTTTATATATTTTCCTTGAATCTCCATGTAAGTAGGATTTAATGGAGAAGGACTTATTTCAAGGAGTTTCTTATTGGAAACCTCTCCTTTTCTTATACCTCCGCTTATTATACCGCTGTTAATTATACTTAAATCACAAGATATCACATCTCTTAATGCATCTGCCAAAAGATTGGTTATTGGGTTTTCTTCAACAACATCGTGCCACATATCACAATGTAATTTATATAATGGTTGGCTTAAAACCTCAACTGCAATTTCCTTTTGCTTTGAGATTTCTTCAATAATCTCACTATCAAAAGACAGATTTTCAACCTTAATATTTTCTCCGCTAAAATTCACAATTTTTCCATCCTTAATTTCAATATCGAGAACCCCTAAATGCTCTCCGTAGCTTCCTGATTGATGAATTATTGTTCCATTTATTTCTTTAGCATTTTCCATAAGAGTATGACTGTGCCCTCCTATTATTATGTCAATACCCTTTACCTTTTCTCCAAGAGATAAATCATATGTAATGCCACAATGGCTTAGGAGTATACATACATCATATTTTCCCTGATTTTCTTTAAACTCTTTTTCAATCTCCTCAGTAGGGTCAGAAGCATGCATATTAAGCAGCGAAAAAAACTCATTATATTGAGGAGTTGTTCCTATGATAAGAAACTTTATTCCCCCTCTTTCTATAATAATGCTTCTTTTTAATCCATTAATAAAACTCATATCCTTTTTATATAAATTACAGGACAGAAAAGGAATAAACTTTGAGGATGTCATAGTTTCAAGGGGTTCTACTCCCTGAAAAGCCTCATTATTTCCAACAGTAATAGCATCATATCCCCCCATACTTAATAAGCTACACCCTGCCCTACCCATTGTTCCTTGAAGCTCTACCCTCATGAAATCATTAAAATCCCCAGCATCTAAAATTAGGGTGTTTTCATTTCTAAGCTCTTTTATTTTACTTACTATCTTTGCAAAATTTTCAAACCTGCTATGAATATCATTAGTATGTAGTATCCTTATATTCATTTTAATCTCCTTAATATGTTAGATTCAACCTCTTTATGAATATCTTTAAATTGGAATCCTAGCTCTTTGGCTTTTTCGTTGCTTAAGGTATGTCTATAAAATCCATTAAATGCTCCTGTGATGCCTTTATCACGCTCATCTGCAATCCATTTTTTATTTAGTTTTTCTTCACACATTGCAATTATCTCTTTTATTTTTATAGTACCGTTACTACATGCATTTATTGGCCCTTTAAAATCCTTAGTACTTATCCAATGGAGAAATTCTCCTGCTTCCTGAGAAGAAATAAAGGACATTTCGCTTTCTAGATTGTCTACAAAAAAAGGAATTTCATTATAAATATTTTCTGCATAGGAAATGAGCCTTTTAGTATAATCGCCTTCTCCAATTACTACTGGAAAACGCACAGCCACTACTGGGAAAGTAGCCTTCTGGAAAAATACAGCTTCTGCTAGCCTTTTTCCTTCATTGTAGCTGAAGTCTTCTCTTTCCCCAAATTTAATTTTATAATTGTAAGGATTAAATTCTTCTTCTTTTAAATTCAGACCTCCATCATAAACGGATAGCGTAGATGTAAAAACATACTTTCCTACTTTTCCCTTAAAAATATCACAAACACTCAACGCTCCATTAGGGCTGTAGCAAATATTATCATAAATAATATTAAAGCTCATATCTTTAAAAGCCTTTTTTAAAGCTTCTTTATTATCTCTGTCTATAGCTATTCTCTTAACCTTGTCTCCGAAATCATCCTTAGTGAGTCCTCTTGTGGCAATGGTTACATCATATTTATTGTCTATAAGAGTCCTTACTAAATCCTTACCAAAGAATCTGGTTCCTCCGAAGACTAAAACTTTATCCATAAAAACCTCTCCTTTTCTTCAATTGAATTAATTTTACATAATTTATGTTTTAATGTAAATACATGTATTTGCATTGAGTTAATGTTATAATTATTATGTAAATTAAAATTGCTATGAGGAGGATAATCTATGTTTCATTATAAAACTTTAAAAAATATAGATATAAAAATATTGCACGAAGGATTTTTAAATGCATTTACTGATTATGAAGTAAAATTAGACCTACCTCTGTACAAATTTGAAAAAATGCTTAAAAGAAGAGGTTATGTTCCTGAGCTTTCCATAGGTGCATTTAAAGATGACGCTTTGGTAGGTTTTATTTTTAATGGACTTAGAGAATGGAATGGCAAACCCACTGTATATGATTTAGGAACTGGTGTTATTCCAGAGCATAGAAAGAAAGGAATAACAAGCAATATGTTTGATAGTTTACTAAAATTATTAAAACAAAAAAATATTGAGCAATACTTATTAGAAGTAATTCAATCAAATACATCTGCTTTAGAGCTTTATAAAAAGCAAGGATTTAAAGCTTTAAGAACTTTTAGTTGTTTTCAAGTAGATAAGAGTAGCTATAATCCCTTATCTACTTATACTATTGAGCATATCAATGAAATTGATGCAACTACTTGGAATCAACTAATTGAATTCTGGGATATTACACCTTCTTGGCAGAATTCTATTGATTCTATCAATGCTCTGTCACATTCATTTATATATGCAGTTGTGCGTTTAGATAATGCTATTGTTGGCTATGGCATTATTGATAAAAAAACAGGAGATATTCCTCAAATAGGTGTAAATAAGAAGTATAGAGGTCTTGGAATTGGACAAACCATCTTAACTGATTTAATAAATAACACCGAAGCTAATAAAATCAATATTATTAATGTGGATGACCAGTGTACAACACTAAAAAACTTCTTATGTAAATTGGGCTTTAATCTATATGTTAATCAATATGAAATGATTTTAAATATTTATCTCTGATCCTGTTTTAATATATTCAATTTTATCACCTAGAATACTCCTTAATTTGTTATATGCTTTTTCTCCAGTACAATGTCCTGTATATACTTTCGCTACCTTCTCCTCAATAATCTTTTTACTAATTACATCTATTTCCTCTTGAGGAGAAGTTAAGCATTTTAAAATTGGTATTTTAATAAGATGAAAACCTCCTATAATAGCTTTAATACTTGAACTAGGAAAAGTATTTCTAGCGGTCTGTATCATATTTGCAGTACCGTTGTGAGAACAGCCTGTAAAAATACTTATACCATCCTGTTCTTTTATAATCATAATTAATTCATGTTCAAATCTATCTCTAAATAGCCCAGTTTCTTCTTTACAATATAAATATTTATTTCCCTTTGGAACTAAATAATGATTTTCTATATCTGTAATAATATAAATATCATTCATTATTTCGGTAAAATCATAGATATAATTAATTCTATTAGAATATTCATCAAAGACTTTTTTATCTATGCTCACATTTTTACTAAGGAGCATAAAATTAAAATAATGATTCTCTGAAGCTTTTCTTTTCATATATACTTTTGCTTTGTTATTTGCTTTTAAAAAAGACAAAAGTCCTCCTCCGTGATCGCTATGTCCATGGGAAATCACTACAGCATCAATATCCTCTATATCAACTGCCAGCTTCTTTGCATTACTAATAAAATTTCCTGTCCTCCCCGTATCAAAGAGTATGCGTTTATTATCTTTTTCTATGTAAAGACATAAACCATGCTCATTAATTAGATTGCTTGAATGGTTTTTCGTGTTTTCTACAAGGGTAATTATTTTCATGGATTTCTCCTTAATATTGTAATTTTTTATTAATATTGAGTTTCAACATTAGAAACAATAGGCTTTCCTTCTCTATCTACTAAAACTGTTAAACCTCCTCCATTCCCCTCGTTACTAAATAAATAATTTACTCCAGTTTTTTTATCAACTAGAATCTTGCATCGATTTAAAACTCCCTGCTCATATATTACCTCAAACCTATCTTCTGAACTCTTTTTAAACATGTTAACCCTCCATTTAATATATTTTATAACTCTTTAATTTTTGATATTAATTTATTATATACCTTCATCATATGAGGCTCATTAGAATATGCATTCACTTCCTCAATGGGTATCCATTTAACATCGCTGTTTTCATCTGCTTTTACAATCAATGATTCATTTTCATCGCTTTCTAGTAAGTACGCAACTGACAAATGCAAATGTGCAGAGATATATTTTCCTCTTTTTATATGCCCTAACACAGGTAGTATATCCAATGAAAATATATCAGTTCTAACAGGGTGAACATAATTCACTCCTGTTTCTTCTTTTACCTCTCTAACTGCAACTTTTAACAAGTCTTTTTCTCCGTCTGCGTGACCTCCTGTCCATGACCATGAATTATATATATTATGGTGTATCATCAATACCTTATCTTTTGTTTTATTTACTACAAAGGCTGAGCTTGTTATATGTGCAATCTCGTTATCCCTAGTTAAAATATTATCTAAAGTATCTATGGAATGCAAAATTATTTCTTTATCTTTTTTCTCTTGTTCATTGTAAGGAGCATATTCTTTTATTTTCTCAATCCAGTTCATATTTTTTCTCCATTTCTAATTAAGTTTTCAAGTTCACATAACAATATCCCCTTTTTAGAAAGAAGGTAGCTATTTTTTTCTGCAAAGCCAAAGCCAGTTCGTATTTTATTATCTAAAAAAGAAAACTCAAAGCCTTTAGTAAAATCTCCATTTATAGTAAAATAAATTACATTTTCTTCAGGAATTGAAACCATGGAAAACTGTGTAGGATAATCACCCTCTTGTTGCATAGTTTCTTTTAATATAGAAAAACCAACATCAATATTAAAGGAATGATGATTTTTTATTATCATTTCATATGCTTTTTTATAACGTTCAGCTCCTGTTCCCTTCACCTTAGTATAATCTTCACCAATATAATCCGATAAAGGAAAACAACTCAATACCATAAAATCTCGGTTAAATGAACTAATATCTATATTATTTCTTCCTGGCTCCACAATATATGCATCTTTATTTTTTCCTGCAATCATACTATGTACACTATAATTAGGCACATTAACAATAAGATTATTCTTAAATAAATCTCTTAGTGAATCAGGCTTAATCTTCTCTCCTAAAATATCTTCAAGCAATCTCATAATATGAATAACATTTTTACCTCTTCTGTATTTCCCATCTTCATTTGAATCAACCATTAGTGTATTCATAAATGTTCCATTTCTATTGCAACCAAAAGAAGGAGTAAATTGTCCATTTTCATTAACTAGAACTAAAAACTGATTATCATCTTTAATCATAATTTTTATTGGGTTTTTATTATCAAAATTCATACCTATGAATGTCTTTTTTGAATGAACTACAAAACTTGTACACATTTAATTTACACTTCCTCACTTTTCCCTTCCATAATTTCCTGTATCTTCTTTTTACTCAAAGAATTTAATACTAATTCATAAGACATATCTATCATTTGTTTTAAAATATCATCAGATACATCTCCCTCTAAATATACCGAATTCCAGTGCTCCTTATTCATATAATATCCAGGGATAATATGTTCATATTTCTCTCTTAAAAGTTGTCCAAATGTAGGCTCACATTTCATGGTAGCAATAGCTTTTTTATTTTTATCTCCACCTTGCATAAGAAACATTTTTCCTCCGATAAGGTATCTTGTTGCATTCCATTCTACCTTAAAGTCTTTTTCTGCTGCTTTTTTAGAAAGACAGTATTCGTCAAGCCATCCGTATCTCATATAAATCCTCCATCTCTACTTACATTGCGTATCATTTATTTTATCTACAGTAATCAAGCTTACTTTATAAGTCTTGAAATTTACTTGAATAATATATCTAAATCCTTATTCCACTTTTCTACATAGTTCCCTGTTGCCCATTGATTTGATATGACTATCTCATTGTTATTTAGTGGAATTTTCAAATCAGCATTTTTCATGTCCTCTTTTGGGTTTATAAAAATTAATAATTGATCCTTTGTAGTTACTGACATTAGTTCACCCTCTGGAGAAGACATAGCATCTATAGCATCTGGTACTGCTTTCTTAATATCATCCCAGGTCATGGATAAACTATCATAGGATGTTATTGAGGATGGTAATTTGCACTGATAAGGAATAAATTCTGTAACTTTATAAAAGTTGCTGCCATTACCTTCATGGATATATCTTTCATAAACAGGTATTTGAACTATCCACTTACCTTCTTTTCTTCGGAGAGACAAGTTGTCAATATCTACAACTCTTTCTACTTTAATAAATGAGTCCTCTTTATTTCCATCATCAGCCTTAAATTCATTATTTTTTTTGTCTACAAGTGCTTTAAGTTCTTTTCTAACATTTTCATCTAATAAATCATAGAGCTTTCCATTTTTATCTCTAAAATTATTGCTACCTAAACTGGCTATATCAAATAGTTTTATATGGTTTCTGCCACTTCTATAGGTACCGCCACCAGTTTCGTAGTAATCGCTATTTATACATGCGTAGTTATTACCTATATAATCCACTCTCTCCATATTTGACTTAAATGGCCAATCATCATTTTTTGCAATAAATTTATCCTTAAAGGATTCTTCTGTAAAAAAAGGTTTATCTGGCTCTCCTATAGCTTTACTCACTATACTGTTCCAACTATAATAGGAATTGTATTTTAAATAAAAACCTTCAGATTCATTTTCTTTATTTTTCTCTTTAATCTCAAAATAATCATTTTTAATTTCATAGAACTTATCCTTATATGGCGTAACTATTGATTTGTCTTTTTCTTTTACTATAAATTTACTACCATTATGATAAATCCATAAGGTTCTAAATTCCTTTGATGGCATGTTAAATTCATTGATTTTTCTATCCTCTTTACCGTCATAGGATAAACCTACTAAAAGCCCTGAACTAATTATATGCGATTCACTTTTCTTATCATTTTCGGTAATATTACTATTAGTTTTCACTTCACTTTCACTATTTTTTTCTGCAGTACCATTGCATCCTATTAAAAGAAAAAGCGAACTAATTGCTATTAAAATTGAACTTAATATTTTTTTATTGTACATCTTATCACCTTTTATCTTTCTTATTTTAGATGAAATATTTTATAACTTCTCCCCTTTGTTCTATTATAAAAGCAACTAATATACCAACTAATATTGCCTTTATATACATTGGTCTACTATAATATAAATCTTTTTTATAGTAATGATTATTAGCTAGGGATACTCCATCTGTTATTAAACATAGAATAATAAATATTACATAAGAACTTCTACTTATCATACATGCTATAAAAGTAAATAAAACTATGATTATAAAAATTATATTTTTATAATAGCTCCTGAAAAAATTAGTCATTTTACTATCCTTTCTATTATATTCTTTGATTTAATAATTTCTTCATCTGTGTCAACTACTTCAAATATAATTTTTCCATCATAGCCTTTTAAATAGTTTTGAAAAATCAACTTAAAATCAAGTTCACCTTGTCCTATCGGAAGATGTTCATGCTCTACACTAAAACGTTTATCTGCTATATGTAGACATTTAGGAAATTTTACTTCGAGAATTTTTTGCAAATGGCTATAGTCATCTATATGAGCAATGTCAAGAATTAGCTCCACATCAGGATTTCTATCAAATACTATTTTTAAGTCTTCTGGTGT
Source organism: Clostridium malenominatum (assembly GCF_039521365.1). Lineage (NCBI taxonomy): Bacteria > Bacillati > Bacillota > Clostridia > Eubacteriales > Clostridiaceae > Clostridium > Clostridium malenominatum. The sequence continues at coordinate 1,431,222 of NZ_BAAACF010000001.1, read as the reverse complement.
ATAATTAATCCTATCAATTACACTATTATTCTCAATGTATAGTTTTATGTTGCTTCCTTTAAGTAGTTGGTTTGTTTTATAAATATTCTCTGCAAGGGTATATATGGTTTCTGAATTTATGGGAATACTTTCACATACAGGATGAATAATAACTTCCTTATGATTTAAATATTTTAATATACGAATCAATTCATCATTATATTTATCATAATCATCAATATCATATAACGCATGAATTATTACTGGAAATTTAGAATTTAAGACATATTGTTCTTTGGGAGACAATACCTTATCAATGGCTAATTCACCCTTCACAAACCAAATTTGCATAAAATCAAATTTATTATACTCTGAAAACTCTACTTCATCTCTATAATTATTATACCACTTAATACTTCTTCCATATTCTATCATTGTTATACACCCTCCCTTTTTAAAAATATGCCTATAAACTTTTGCTCATCAAATGGAGCTTGCAATAATTTTCTTCTATACTTATCACTCCATTATCAATATATCCATGATTTAAAAACCACTGTAAGTTTCCATTAGGGAAAGTGCCTTCTTCACCACTTATTGCTATAATACTCTTATATTTTTTAGATAATCTTTGTTCTAATTTTTCCAATGGATATGACTTATAATCATATTCAGTAGAAGAATGATAAATACAGGTTAAAAAAGCAGTTTCTTCATCCTTTGCAACATTATATGGTACTTGTAATGACGGGATATACTCTACTCCACCAACTACTTTTCCATTATTTAAGTGCAAATATCCATAAAAATCATCACACACACTTGATAAGAACTGTTTCTTTTTTAAACAGCTAGCTGAACAATTATTCATGGTGCATCCATTAGAAAGCAAGTGAATATTTGAATCATTAAGTTCTACTATTTCTCCATAAAATTTTTGTTCGCCAAGTTTAATCATATAAGGTGTTTCTACTACTTCTTTACCTTTCTTAATCTTTTCTATAATATCTTTTTTTAAAGGGCCTCTCCATCTTATAGTATTATTAAAAACCGTAAGAAATGGAAAGTATATATTATTATCTATTGCAATTTGGGGATCAACAGAAATATCATAATAGTTTATTTTAAAATCAGTTTTTAATTCATTTAGTAACATAATATTTTCATTATTTATTGGACATTGATAATTCCAATAAAAGAAATCTATTTTCATTATCATCTCCACCTTTTACAAATCATATAAAATATACCGGTATATAAAATTTTTTAAATTGAACTCCGCTCATAATTAATAATAACTTCATATTCTATAATTAATAATCAAAGTCATATTTACCAACCCCTATTTTTTGAGTTAATACCTCATTTTCCCTTGCTTTTCTTATTTCAATAAGATTTAAAACATTGTATCCTTTTTTAGATAAAAAGGGTATTATTTTATCATTATTAGGATGCACCCAATTATATACGGTACTACAGCCAATTTCCTGTGCAATTTCCTCTGCCTTTTCATACAACTTTGATCCTATTCCGCTTCTTCTTACATTATAAGAAACAAATAAGGATTCAGCCCAAACTATCTCTTTATCAATGCGACACACTAAATATCCTAACAACTCTTTATTTGTATCTTCAGCCACAAAAATAGGATATTTTTTATCCATATACTCTCTAAATTCCTCTTTTCCTTCCTCTATATTAGGGCTTGATATGACTGTTTTAAATTTTCTTAAATCCACTCTAAATTGTGCTACTAATTTAGCTATTTTTTCTTCATCATCTAATTTTGCCAAACGTATATTCATAGTTTATTTCTCCCTTTAATTCTTTTAAATTATTATTCTTCACAAAAAAGTAATACCCTCTATTTTAAGATTAATTTAAGAAATATTAGAAAGCACAACGTTTCTTAAATCGCATAACATAATTATTGATATAGTTCTATTAATGGGGGAGAAATTTATATGGGATACTACGTTTACGTAGAACCAAAGGTAAAAATTTATGTAGAAGATGTTAATCCTGAGGGAAATAACACAATATTGTTTATACATGGTTGGCCAGCAAATCACAATTTATTTGAATATCAATTTAATCAACTTCCTAGAATGGGATATAGATGTATTGGAATAGATATTAGAGGATTCGGTAATTCTGATAAGCCTTGGAGCGAATACGATTACGATCGATTGGCCGATGATGTTCGATGTGTGGTTGAATCACTAAAATTACAAGATTTTACGCTAGCAGGACATTCTGTGGGTGGAGCAATTGCAATTCGCTATATGGCTCGCCATAGCGGTTACGGAGTATCTAAACTTGCTCTTTTCGCTGCTGCCGCTCCTAGCTTTACTAAGCGTCCAAATTTTCCATATGGATTACCAAAGGAGGAAGTAACTAAACTTATTCAAGAAACATATATTGATCGTCCTAAAATGCTTCAGGGTTTTGGAGATATATTCTTCTTTCAAAATACAACTAGTCCTTTTTCAGATTGGTTCTTCCAACTAGGATTACAGGCAGCAGGTTGGTCAACTGCAGCCCTTGCTACATCACTTAGAGATGAAAGTTTATTTTCTGATTTAAGTAAAATTTGCGTTCCCACTTTAATTCTTCATGGTATTCATGACAAAGTTTGTCCATTTTCATTGGCTATTGTACAGAATAAAGGAATTAAAAACTCTAAGTTAGTACCTTTTAAATATAGTGGTCACGGATTGTTCTGGGAAGAGCGTGATAAATTCAACATGGAATTAGCACAATTTATTGAGAAATAAATTATATTATAGAAATGCCGTAAAACTCTTAAACAAATTTTACGGCATTTCTATGTAGTCATTATTTCTATATAAAACATATTGAAGTTAAGTTAAAAAAATTCTTTAGGATAAACTACAACTCCTGACACATTAGTAAGGCTATCACTTTCAAGTTCTAATGCCATAAATGATTCCTTTGGCACATCAAAGGGAGCCTTTATTCCCCATAAATCTGCAGGCTTAAATCCAAATCGTGGATAATATTTATCATGTCCTAGAACAATTACTGACTTAAAGCTAAGTTCTCTTGCAATTTTTATACTTTCAATGATTAGTTTACTTCCAATACTCTTATTTTGATGTTGCGGTAAAACTGAAACAGGAGCTAATGCCAATGATTCATGTTCTTTGTCAATATTCTTAATAAGAAGTTTTGTAAGCATGATATGTCCTACAATTTCTCCATCAAATTCTGCAACGAGAGAAAGTTCTGGTACGAATGCATTACTTTTTCTCAGTCTCTCAACTAAGAACTGCTCCTTACGATCACTATATTCAGCATTTTCAAAGGCTTTTTCTATAATATACTCCGATAATTTATAATCTCTTTCCGTCTCCTGCCTGATAGTTATATTCACGCTTAAGTACTCCTTTCTAAAGTTAAATTATATACTACTTTTAAAGCTTATTATATAAAGTAACATTTTCTATATTTATCATTTATCATGGGATTTTAAGATATTTACCATCTCAAAATACAAATTATTATTTTTATTGTTGTGACGTTCAATATAAATAATGAGAAGTTACTTTTTTCTCTTTTTGAGTTTGCTTTCTGCTTCCTTTATGTTTTCGGCAACTCTGAATCTAACTATCTCACCTATTAGTTCATAAGGCAGCGGCTTTTCTATTGGAAATTGCACGGCTCCTTTTGACCATTTATACTCCGATAATTTAAGCTTGAATGTGTCAATTCCGCTGGGCCCAGGATAAAATCCGATATGCTTTTTATGAGCAGCGAAATGCACTAGATTTCCGTACAAAGCAAAGGTTGGCATTTGCCAGCTCATCTTTTCTTCTGCGTCTGGAGCAGACTCTTTTATAACATTTCTTAGTGATTGAAGCTTTTCCTGAACCTCAGGAGAAAACTGCAAAATATATTCATCAATTGATTTAAACACATTTTTATCTTCTTCCATGATTTCTCCTTTCAAATTCACATTATATAAATAACTTATTTCCTTTAATACCTCTCTAATTATATTTGTGGCTTGTTCATGCTCTGGCTTATCAATCAATTCTCTTTGCTCTTAAAATAATACCTTGAATAAGATTGATGTTTTAATACCCCATATGGAGAATCCACATTTTTTGTACATATCCTTGGCACTATCCAAATAATCTGTTATTAAGTATAATATATCTACGTCTGCGCACAAAGATTCCTCTAGCAACTTCCGTAGCATGGAAGTGCCATAGCCTTGCTTTTGATATTCCTTAGTTATATCAAAGTCTTCAATCTTGGCAATGCCATCTTCTATGAAAAGTTCGCATTTACCTATAGGCTTCTTTCCTTTGTAACATACATAAAGATTCAAATTAGGATTATTCTTGTACACTTCACTCTTCCTTTTGATTCTTTTTCTAGCAAACTCTTCTCCCATAGCAGATTTATTAGCTTGTATATCTACTAGGTTTCCATCATTGAGTATTTCAAGAGTATCTGCCTTTAAAACAAAGCAGTCATCCTTTATCTTCAATTTTTTTAAATCTTTCGGTGTAGCAGCCATAAAGCAGTATTCTGTAATCTCAGGCTTAGGAATCACACTCTTTAAATCATGAGGTTTTATACCATAATCCATCATGATATGCAGATATTTCTTATCTTCTCTCTGCACTTCTTTAAGTTTCTTTTCAGTAAAAATCCTTAATTCATCCTTCTCCATTAATTCTTTCAAAAAAATGAAATTATGCATGTACATATCAACCAGTTTACTATCTTTAAATCTTATAATCTTCTGTTCTTCAATATAATCCGAAAAACATTTCACATATTTCAGTTCGGTTCCCAGTATTCTTTCATACAACTCTGCTTTCATAAGATAGTTCTCCTATAAATATCTAAATTATTCTGTATAAGTATTCTTTACACAAATTATATTCCCTTTCTTTCTATAAACCTTTTTCTTCAAGAAGTTTTTCAAATTTCTTATCAGATAAAATGTCATTTGTGATAAAATCACCATTATAAAATAAACTGTATGAAGCAAATGGAGCAGGTGCATTTTGAGCTTGCTCTGTCGTTTCAAACTTTATTACTTTAAGCGGTACATTTCGATTTTTAGCTACTTCCTCAAGCATAGGAACGTATTTTGCAGTAAAAGGACATTGATTGCAATAATATAATACAAATCCTTTTTCGCTTATCTTTCCTGATTTCATACAAGGTTTAAAACTAGGCTTTTCAGCAGTTTTACTAAAAGGCAGATACATCAGGTGGTAGTATGGCTCTGCTGTGTCCGCAAGTAGAAACCCTTTATATTCTAGATATTTTTGGTCCGACAAATAAGGTATTTTTTTCTTTGCAGACAGAATAACCAGTCCCTTTTTGTCTTTCTGCTTACTGTCGAAAATACATTCTTCTAACAATTGATTAGAAATCCCCTGACCTTTGTATTGTCCCGATACCCACAAGCAGTTAATAAACATATATCCATCTGCATTAATTGGACACCATGCTTTTTCAGCAGGAATGTATTCAATAAAAACCTTACCTCTTACATCGCCTTTCTTAAAAACAAGACCATCTGAAAATCTTTCTTTCAACCATGCTTTTTTTGATGATACCTGGCATTCCCCTTTTTTATCTGAGATGGCACAACATATATGTTCTTTCTGAATATTTTCATTATTAACTGTAATGATATTCATTTTACATCTTTCTCCTCCTTTGTAAGCTATGAATTATCTTCAAAACGCCTTTATAAAAGATTCTGACTCAATTATTAGTAATAATACCATATAATCCTAATCAATTCATTATGTTTTTTAGATAAATGAAGATCTTAAAAAAGGCCTAATTTTTATATTTAAAACTTCTAATAACATATGCATTTCTCCTTACGTAAAAAATCCCTACAGATGAACAATATCATCTATAGGGATTTTGTATCTATAAATATATTTATATTTAATTATTTTACATTTACGCTTATCATTTAAAGTTCAAATTCAGTATTATTTATATCCACAAATCCTACTTTTATTTCACAATTAAAATTCTTTTTTAATTGTTCAGCCAACTCGTCTCTTGCACTAATTACATTATTATAGTTTTTATCTTTAAATCCATCTATAGGAAAAAATATATTTTTGCTTTCTTTAGTAATTTTCCCTTCTTCACTTTGCCTCCATATCCATCTTCTTGTTTTTACTTTATTACCTACAGAGTAAATAAGTTCACCCTCTTCTAAACATTCCACCTCATTTCCTCCAAAGGGAATAAATATATCTCCTTCTTTTGAAAATCTAATGCAAATATCTCCTCCAGCAGCGTCTATATCATGAGCTCCTAATGGAACAAGATATTTTAACGAAACTGCATTTCCTATGTCCACAATTGAGTTTATATTGGGTAGCCCTTTATTTTTTGCTACTCTTGTAATTATTGCTTCAATAGAACTCATGAATTTATTGGGATTAATACCAAATTTCATAAATGAGTCTCTATAATACACTATTTCTTCTACTTCTTTTACTTTTTTATCTTGAAATCTTTTTTCATTTAATTCTATACTATTTTTCAAAAGTTTAGTTACTTCTATATTATCTTCATTATTAAGCCCTTTTGCTACCACAATACCAAAGCATACGTTATGTATTGTTTCAAAAACTTCTTTCGATACAATGAACTTCATAATTATCCTCCTCAAAATATAATTATATCCTAGTACAATATTTGCAGATAAATAAATTAAAACTTGCTATTGTTTATATTAATTTATTATCTTCAATTATCTTTATTAGACATTATAAAGTCTCCAGTAACTGGAGTGTCAAGACTTGCTTATTAATATTTGAATTTCAGTTATAAACTCTGATTTCTCAGTAGTTAGCCCATAATCAATTAGGGTTATTTCTATTGAATCCTCTATAATTGTATAGCCTTTTTCTTCAATATATTTTAGAAGCTTATCATAATATACATGAGAACTATTATGAGTTCCATTAAACCGAATAGTAGCATAAACGCCTTGTGGCAATACTTTTAGTAATTCTTTATTATATGCTTCACCCTCTACAAAGGAAAAAATGGAATCATATTCATCAAATAATCTATCTTTTAGTTTATCTATAGAAATTGATACCCCTACTTTTCCACTAAAAATGGAAGCATTTTTATTTGCCTTATTTTCTAGCTGTCTAATTGATAATTCTAAGTCATTGTTTGATTTTATTTTTTGTTTTAATAAAACAACTTCTCTCTTTTTAAATTCAACCTCTTAAATTACATTTAAATTATCATATTGCCTTGCATAATTAATTTGACTTATTCTAGTTTCAATTTTTTGCTTTATAAATTCCAGCTCTTTTATCTTTTTATCCGTAATTTTCTTCTGCTTTTCAAATAGTTCAATGATATTATCCGTACTTCGTTTCTTTAAATGATAATCTATTGTCTTCAATGACATTCCAAGGGCTTTTAAATATTGAATTGTGTTTAATTGTTCAAATTGATTTGCTGAATAATATCTATAATTATTAGTTCTATCTATAAATATTGGCTTAAATAAGTCAATTTCATCATAATATCTTAATGTCTTTATATTAATATTAAATAACTTTGATATTTCTCCGATTGTAAATAAATCTCTCATTCAATTAATCTCCTAATTATTAAAAATATAGTTTTTATGTTAATAGATGATTAATATATATTTAGATTATCACATCTTTCACTTCCTCACACATGGTATATAGTTAAACAACACATTAATGCTTATATCACTAATGTGTTGAATATTGAATACAAGTTATTTATTTACTTATTAAGAGTTGTGTTTGTAACTCTGCTTTTCTAGGCAAATTTTCTTCTAGAATATTAATAACCTTATTATAATCACTATTTTTGAAATGAAATGTTTGCTCCATAAAACCACCAAATAGCTTAACCTTTATATCCTTTGAACTAATTACCATAACTTTTTCAATTTCATTCCATAGTATAATCTTTTTATATTTATACATTGATATGAAACCCTTTGAGCTAATTCCTTGTTTAAGCCAGGAACTTAAAAACATAAAAATACCCAATATTGTCATAACATAATGAATCCAAGTATTAGCATAAGAATACATAATCCAAATAAAAATAATTATACTAAAGGATACAGTAATAATTTCTCCATACCCTTTTCTTGTGGGTATTATTAATGTTTTCATATATCTCAATTCCTTTAAAGTAATTAAAATAAAAAGCACTGGTATAATAATATCAAAAATATTCATTAAAAGCCTCTCCTTCATAGATATAACTAAAATAATTTCTTACGTTTTTTAACCTTATATCATAATTATATCATATTTTAGTCAGTTATTATGGAACTAATCTTTTTCTGTCCCTTGTAATTAATGTTGCTTCTCTTACATTTTCTAATCCTAGAATCTTTGCTGTTATTCGCTCTAAACCAATAGCCAACCCCCCGTGCTTAGGCATGCCATACTTGAAAGTTGATAGATAGCTCTCATAATTATTAGGGTCAAATCCTTTGTACTTCATATTTTCCACTAGCATATCGTAGTTATGAATTCTTTGTCCCCCTGTGGTAATCTCTATTCCTCTAAATAACAAGTCAAAACTATGGGTTCCATCTTCACCAAGGGGCATAGTATACATTGGCCTCTTCTTTCTAGGATAATTAGTTAAAAATATGAATTCACTATTTAACCTTTCCTTTGCATATTCACAGAGAAGTTTTTCTCCTTCTGGGTCTAAATCTCCCTCTAAATCATTTTTATTGTATTCTTTATTTAATATCTCCAAAGCCTCTTTAAATTCAATCTTAGGTATCTCTCTCTGTATCACTGGTAATTCTAATTGTAATAAATTTAAATATTCCTTACATTCTTTATTGAGCACTTCTAGTATAAACTTTAATAATCTCTCTTCAACTTGCATAATATCTTTTTCGTCTTCAATAAATCCCATTTCTAAATCCATACTTATATATTCATTAAGATGTCTATTGGTATTGTGCTCTTCTGCTCTATAAGCATGACCTATTTCAAAGACTCTTTCAAAGCCTGCTCCAACCATCATTTGCTTATAAAATTGAGGACTTTGAGCTAAATAAGCCTTATTTTCAAAGTATTTTATTTCAAAAACTTCTGTACCACCTTCCGCTCCTTCCTTAACAATCTTCGAAGTATGAATTTCAGTAAATCCTTCTTTATTTAAAAATTCTCTAAAACCATTTACTATTGAGCTTTGCACCTTAAAAATTGCATTTATCTTTGGATGTCTTATACTTAGAACCCTGTTATTAAGCATTGTATCTAAATTAACTTCTAAATTTTCTTTATTTATTTCTATAGGAAGTTCCTCTTCAACATTACTTATAACTTCAAAATTTTCTACTTGCACCTCAAAAGAATTTAAAGTATTCTTGCTTTCTTTAACATCTCCTATAATTGATACTACTGATTCAACCTTTACTTTTGATAAATCAAACTCATTATTGTCCACTATACATTGAACTAATCCAGATCTATCTCTTAGAATTACAAAGGTTATAAGCTTTAATCTCCTAATTTTGTAAATCCAACCTTGAATATTTACTTTTTCGTCTATAGAATTTTTTAATTCACTTACTAATTTTCTTTTCATTTTCATCATTACCTCCAAAATAAAATAATCCCCTTGAGTAAAAACTCAAGGGGCAAAATAATTCGCGGTACCACCCTTTTTAACAATGTTTATAGTAAATTAGAATAGATATCACATATAGAAAGAGCTCCGTTTTCCATATAGTTTCCTAGAAGAATAAAAAAGCTTTCACTTCATATAGAAGTGAAAGCATATCTTCACGGTACCATCCTAATTTAATAACGTATTAATACATTATTGTCTCTAATCCCTATAACGGAGGAAACCCGACTCATCCTAATACAGTTTTCAGATAAGTATCTCCAGGATGTCTTTCAATACTACTTTTCTCATAGGCTTACACCATCCCTACTCGCTTTGGATACTTAGTAAATATCTACTATTCCCTTCAAAGAATTTAGCTTTTCTATATACTACTCTCAAGTGATTAATTTGTCAACACCTATTTACTATATTAATGTGGACTTTGCTTATTTTATCTGGTTTCACATAAGGTTTAAAACTAGGTTTTTCAGCAGTTTCGTAAAAAGGCAGATAGTTGTCTTACATTTATGCTTATCATTTAAAGTTCAAATTCAGTATTATTTATATCCACAAATCCTTCTTTTATTTTACAATTAAAATTCTTTTTTAATTGTTCAGCCAACTCGTCTCTTGCACTAATTACATTATTATAGTTTTTATCTTTAAATCCATCTATAGGAAAAAATATATTTTTGCTTTCTTTAGTAATTTTTCCCTCTTCACTTTGCCTCCATATCCATCTTCTTGTTTTTACTTTATTACCTGCAGAGTAAATAAGTTCACCCTCTTCTAAACATTTCACCTCATTTCCTCCAAAGGGAATAAAGATATCTCCTTCTTTTGAAAATCTAATGCAAATATCGCCTCCAGCAGCGTCTGTATCATGAGCACCCAGTGGAACAAGGTATTTTAATGAAACTGCATTTCCTATGTCTACAATTGAATTTATATTGGGTAGTCCTTTATTTTTCGCTACTCTTGTAATTATTGCTTCAATAGAACTCATGAACTTGTTAGGATTAATACCCAATTTCATAAATGAGTCTCTATAATACACTATTTCTTCTATTTCTTTTACTTTTTTATCTTGAAATCTTTTTTCATTTAATTCTATACTATCTTTCAAAAGGTTAGTTACTTCGATATTATCCTCATTATTAATCCCTTTTGCTACCACAATACCAAAATATACGTTATCTATTGTTTCAAAAACTTCTTTCGATACAATGAACTTCATAATTATCCTCCTCAAAATATAATTATAATTCTTAGGCCAAATTTTGCTACTGTTCCTATGAATTTATTATCTTCACTTATCTTTATTAGACATTATAAAGTCTCCCGTAACTGGAGTGTCAAGACTTATTTATTAATATTTGAATTTCAGTTATAAACTCTGATTTTTCAGTAGTTAGTCCATAATCAATTAAGGTTATTTCTATTGAATCCTCCATAATTGTATAGCCTTTTTCTTCAATATATTTTAAAAGTTTATCATAATATACTGGAGAACTATTATGAGTTCCATTAAAACGAATAGTAACATAAGCGCCTTGTGGCAAAACTTTTAGCAATTTTTTATTATATGCTTCACCCTCTACAAAGGAAAAAATGGAATCATATTCATCAAATAATCTATCTTTTAGTTTATCTATAGAAATTGATACCCCTACTTTCCCATTAAAAATAGAAGCATTTTTATTTGCCTTGTTTTCTAGCTGTCTAATTGATAATTCTAAGTCATTGTTTGATTTTATTTTTTGTTTTAATAAAACAACTTCTCTCTTTTTAAATTCAACCTCTTGAATTACATTTAAATTATCATATTGCCTTGCATAATTAATTTGACTTATTCTAGTTTCAATTTTTTGCTTTATAAATTCTAACTCTTTTATCTTTTTTTCCGTAATTTTCTTCTGTTTTTCAAATAACTCAATAATAGTATCAGTACTTCGTTCCTTTAAATGATAATCTATTATCTTCAATGACATTCCAAGGGCTTTTAAATATTGGATTGTGTTTAACTGTTCAAATTGGTTTGCTGAATAATATCTATAACTATTTGTTCTATCTATAAATATTGGCTTAAATAAGTCAATTTCATCATAATATCTTAATGTCTTTATATTAATATTAAATAACTTTGATATTTCTCCGATTGTAAATAAGTCTCTCATTCAATTCATCTCCTAATTATCAAAAATACAGTTTTCATATTAATAGATGATTTATGTATATTTAAATTATATCCAATTCATTTAATATCTTAATCTCTTATTACTTTGTACTTACTTAATCTAGATTTTAATTGTAAAGAAAATAAAAAAGGAGACATTTTTATAATATTTTATGTAAATTCATGTACCCTTGGGTATAGATATTTTAAAGAAATACACTTTTCTTTAGCTAACTCTTCAAAATCATTACTTAGCAATTCCATCTCATATTTAGCGTTATTAGCATGATTACTAATAAGTGTTTCAGCAAATTTAGTTTTGTATATAAATTTAAGTAAGAAACTTAAAAAACACGTAGGACACACTCTAAATATACTCAACTTTGTAGGCGTAATAATAACACCAACAGATTTTAGAAAATTAAAATTTTCTTTTAGTGATAGACTCATGTTACGTATAGCCTGTAGATTTTTAGCAGTTGAATAGTTGTTTCCTCCGTCAAAATATATTGCATTGGCCATGGGTATCACCATAGCGAGATGAGATTTCTGCCACGAGTCCATATTATTGCAAATGCTTACAGGAAATCCAGCTGATTTTAAAATCTTATAAAGTTCTGTTATCCTTGTACTTTTTTCACCTGAGAGTTCTCCAAATGTGGTAGGCTGAATTATTCTTGATGTTAGCTTATAATACAAAACACCGTTTTCAATTTTCCCTCCAGCTCCCGGAAAGGCAGGTATGATTTTTTCTTTTCCTACTATCTCTCCCCACTTGTCGTATCCAAAAGGGTTATTGACCATAGTTACTACATTAAGGCTGCAATTATTCTTTATTCCCAAAAGAGTATCCTCAATTTGTTCATATCTGACAGTCACAAAAACATAGTCATAGATATCATTATCATAAAGCTTATTAATAATTTCCACATGGGTCCTGTCTAAGCTTTGAGTCTTATTATTATAAAAAGTAAGCCCCTTTTCTTCTAGCTCAGTTAACCTACGGGAACGAGCAAGCATTGTGACAGAATATCCAGCATTTGATAGGTTTACAGCATATATACTTCCAATAACACCTGCACCAATGATAAGTATTTTTTTATCTGAAGGCTTCACCTTTTAACACCCCCATAAAGATGAATTAATTATTATTCTATTGATACGTGCTATATTAAATATTGTGTACTTACTAAAAGCAAGAAGAATGCAGATTTAATTAAACAGCTATTAAAATATTATCCATTGTATCTATAAAAACAGTTATTCTGATTATATGTAAATCCAAATTTTTTGTAGAACTTATCAAGTTCACTTATTGCAATCAGACCAATGATAGCATCATCTACACAATTATCATTAATATAATCCATCAGTTTCCTCATAATTAATGTGCCAATTTGTTGCCTTTGGTATGATGGTGCAATCATTATGTCTTGTATGTAAAAAACTGTTCCACCATCTCCAATAATTCTACCAAATCCTATTATATTACCTTGATTTTCAACACAAACACAGTAAATTGAGTTATCTAACCCTTTTTCAATTTTATCATACTGCAATATTTTCCAACCTATAGAATTTCTTAATTGAATATATTCTTCAACCGTTGGCTTTTTTCCAGTTATTGTAATATTATTCATATTTTAATTCTCCTTTTATAGTAAAAATAAATAAATTGATGGCCACTATTTTCTTCCCTTCATCAAAAACAATGAATATTTAACCTTTTTACCTTCTATAATTCTTTCACCGTAAAAAAAGGTATGTGACTCTATATCCTTGAATCCAGAAGCAATTAAAATACTTTTCAAATCCTCTTGATTAAAACCATTATGTCCATGAAAATCTTTATGCTCTTTGTGAAAGCTACCATCTTCTTCATCTAAATCTACTATGCATAATTGACCCTCTTCATTAAGAAATTCATGAAGTTTTTTTATTGTAGGTTCAATATCATCAATATGATGAAGCACCATGGAATTATAAATAACATCAAATTTCTTATTTAGTGTATTTTCAGTGAATATATCTAAATGATAGGGAAACATATTCTCTACCTTGTATTTATGAATTTTAGAGTTTAGTATGTCTATCATTCCTTTTGAGGAATCAATGAGAGTAATGCTTTTAAATCTATCATAAAGATTAAAGCTTATAAGGCCAGTTCCGCACCCAAATTCCATAGCAGAATAATTCTTATTAATATCAACAGACTCGCTTATTTCCTTTGCAATTATCTTTGCTCTATTAATTCTTTCCTCAGTATCCCAGTTTTTAGCATAATTATCAAAACTCATTTTAATACTTCCTTTCACAACTCTCCATATCTAAAACACATTATTTCTTAATATAAAAAATGTAGTATTAAAATTATTATACTACATTTTTATTTACATCTATAATTTTACATTGTATTTTTAGAAGTTTTCACATATAAAATGCCTCATAAAATTATTCTATATTACTTAAATCTTATAATTAAGTAATCATCATAATTCTCAAAGCCTAATGCAGTATATGCTTTAACAGCAGGTATATTATTCTTTTTAACAGAGAGAGTAGGTACCTTATCTTTGACAATAATTCTTCTGCACATTTCAGAAACAATTGCTTTACAGTACCCTTTACCTCTTTCCTTTTCAGGTGTATAAACACTGCCAATTTGATTTATTTTAGGAGTATATGTTTGTACACATGCTTGTGCTACCATTATGCCATCTTTTTCTGCAATGATAAACTCCTCTTCCTCTCCTCTTTGTATTAAGGATTTTATAGCATCTTCCCTGGTTACAGCTTGATTAAATCCATTTACACGAGCATCTATTATAAAGTCAACTACATCATTAACATTTGGTCTATTAGCATCTACAATCTTTATGCCCTCCAACATAAAAGGTTTAAAGTTATTGTTTATAAAATAAGAACATTCCTCATATGTGTTGATTTCTTTGTAATCTTTAATCTCTTCATATAGAGGTTTTATAATCTTATGCATACCTAACAAGAATTCAAAGTTTCTATCTTTCATTATCTCTGCAAATAAAGGCACCGCCTCCTCCAATTCATAGTGAGGTATACAGCTGCCAAGATTATAGAAGGGTAATATACCTTTTAATACTTCCCCGCTAAAAAAACCATAGTAATCTGCGCATCTTCTAATGTCTTTATTATTGTCAACACCAAATTCAATAATATTACCATACAAAAATGATGTCTCAATTTCATTTCTCTTAAGATAGTTTAAAATAATTTCTTTATCACACTGTGTAAGCAACCTTATCATAAATATCACCCCCGTAAAAACAAAAAACCCATAGAATCACCTAAAGCAGTGACTCCTAAGGGTTAATAACCATTCGTGTAGGACATATATAGTCCCTATGCTGCTCACAATTAAATGCTTAAGCATACTCACTTTTTATGTATTATTACATATATTTTCCATATTGTCAATATGGCTTAAGTTTTGAATGTAATATAGGAATTACTGCTACATTTCAATGTTTCCATAATACATTTTACTTAATCGGCTAAGTATTTGATTAAAAACACCTTGTAACTGAACCAACTTTCTAGATTGAAATTACTAAAAAAATACCTTTAAACACAGCTACACTATATTCAAAGGTATTTTCTAAATTTAATATTATTTTTTAAATCTACTTTCCACACTAATCTAACATTAGAGGGGTTTTATATACAAGTTTTTAGATAGTTCTCGAAGTTTATCCTCATCTAATATATATATTTTTTTATCCTCGCATTTTATAATGGATTTTAATTCAAGCTCTTTAAATGTTCTATTTAAATGCCTATAGGTTGTTCCTAAGAATTGAGCGATTTCTATAAATGATGAATTCAAAACTACATAGTTTTTATCTGTTATATGTTCAACCAAATAGCTAGATAATCTATTTATAAGGGGATATACAAAGTTATAGGAACTATTGTTAATAGTTGCATAAAGTTTGTCGCTTAAAGAGTCAATTAAATGGTGTAAAAACTTTAGATTATTTAAATATTTTTCTCTAAGTACATCTGAAGGTATTGCTATCAAATAAGTATCTTCTACTGCATCAATGCCACATAATGTGGGAATGTTTTTTAAAAGCTCTAAATCTCCTATTGAATTAAAATCTTTATAAAACTTTAAAAGCATAGATTTACCATTTTCAAAAGGATAAGAAATTTTGATTTTTCCATCTACAAGCAAATAGTAGTATTCAAGATTAGACTCTGCTTCCAATATATATTCATTTCTTTCATAGAAATGAAGTTGTGCATATTTAAATATGTCTTTATCAAACATGTTTTCTATATTATGTTTAACAATATAATAGCTTATAAGGTTATTGTCCCAAATTCTTTTCATAAACCCTCCTCAACATGACATATGTCATGTTCAAATTCATATTAATATTGTAATTTATTTATAAAGGATTGTAAAGTTTAAGACTTTTTTATAAAAATATTTATATGTTATAATTAGAAAAATTAACTATATTAGGAGGATTAATATGAAGTACGAAATTATAATATTCGATGCAGATGAAACTTTATTTGATTTTAAAAAATCTGAACGAGAAGCTTTTAAAAATACTATGCTCCAATTTAATATTGAATATGATGAAAATCATCATTTGAAAATATACAAGGATATAAATACGGCTATATGGCAAGAGTTCGAGGATGGGCTTATTACTCAGAAAGAATTAAAAGTTGAAAGATTTAAAAGATTATCAGATAAATTAAATGCTGGATTTGACGAGGTTGAATTTTCAAAAACATATATGAAGCATTTATCTTATGGATCTTTTTTATATGATGATACTGTAGACCTTGTAGAAAATCTCCATAAAGATTATAAACTTTCTATAATTACTAATGGTCTTACAGACGTTCAAGAAAATAGAATTAGAAAATCTACTATAGCAAAATACTTTGAGGATATAGTGATATCTGAGGAGGTTGAGGTATCAAAGCCAGATCCTAAAATATTTGAACTAGCTTTAAAAAATATAAAGCATACTGATAAGAGTAAAGTATTGATGGTAGGCGATAGTTTAACCTCTGATATACAAGGCGGGATAAATTTTGGTATAGATACATGCTGGTTTAATCCTAACAAAATTGTAAATAAAATCGGAATAAAACCTACTTATGAGATTTTTAATTTATTAGAACTTAATGATATACTTAAAAAATAGCTATAAATTAATATAGCTTCAATGCTATAATAATTTTGGTGATTAATATGTGTTATATATATATACTAAAGTGTTCAGATGGTACTTTGTATACTGGATGGACTAAGGATTTGAATAAAAGAATAGAGACCCACTCTAAGGGCAAAGGAGCTAAGTATACTCGCTGTCGACTGCCTGTAGAGCTTGTTTACTTCGAGGAGTTTGAGGACAAGATATCTGCCCAGAAGAGAGAATACGAAATTAAGCAATTTAGAAGAGATGAAAAGCTTATGTTGATTAAAGATTTTTACATTAAAAAATAGCCACCTAATACTTTTTTTATTCTTAGGTGACTATTACAGATATATTTCACTACTCTATTCTTTTATATGGTGTCTTGCAAAAAATGGTGTCAAACATCCTAGCAAAACAAACCAAAATAGATAAATCAATAACTGGCGACCTAGAGAAATTCTAAGTACAGTTTGTGCATTTCTGGAAAACATAAATCCTTTAATAGCTGTTGGAGCTATTATACCTAAGAAAATAAATATTTTTGTGGAAATATTAATGCAATGCTCAGTATTGCATTTAGGACATTTAAGAGGTGAATAAGTCCAACTAACCCATATTGGTCTTATAACCTCTTTCCAAGTAAATTGATTAGAACATTTCTTACATTTTTGTATTAACATTCACCTTCACCACCTTATCCTTATACTTCACTTATTCCTAAAGCCTAAGCACCCAATATGCCAGAGTTACTACCTAGGCTTGGTTCAACTATATAATTGTCCATGTCTTCTAATTCTTCTGCCACTATATATCCAGGATTCATGATCATCCCGTATTTCAATGCCTTTTAATTTAGTTCTTCCCTCAATAGCAGTGCCTGAAGCTAAACCTTCTAAACAAGTTTCATGAAAATGGCAATTTCCTTCATACTTATCATCCATGTTCTTTCTAACTAAAACGTGTCCCATCTCAGGATGAAGCATACCGTTATGGATTTCTTTATCTATAGTATGGATGATTTTCAATATTATTACAAGTAAAATTCCATCAAAAGAGTTTAAGCTGGTCAAGGTGATTTAAAGTCACTACTTTTTTGAAATCGGTATCCATATCTCGCTTTTAAAAGTTGGTGAAGTCACATCTTTATTCTCGTTCCACAAGATTTCTGGTCCTTCCGCTTGTTCATAATTTGAGGACGGAAACCATTCGGAATATATACGTCCCCATATATTTTGTAGCGTACTTGGGAATGGTCCAACAGATTCAAATACAGCCCAAGTTGATGCACAAACTTCAAGTTTTGTAAAATCCTTTGGGCACTCATTAGTTGTTGCTACACCTATATAGTGATCAAGCTCCCCTTTTTCTTCCATTCGCCCCTCTGAAAAATTTACAGACGCGCTTATTAGTTCTAATGGTTCTATATTAGATTGTTCTTTAAGTTTATTAATAGTTTCAACGGTTAAGCTTTGCCACATCGAGGCAATTTCTGGATTAACTCCGTTGAAAATTATAGGTACCCTTTTTTTAATGCCAATTATGCGAAAGGCTTCTTTTTCTTCAATTCTATAATTCATTTCATTTCCTCCTTTAATAGATAATTGAAAGGTCATACGAGGATAAGCTTTTAGCGATTGACCATTATTTCTAGCTTCAGACGGTGTTATACCATGCAAACTTTGAAAAGCTCTAGTAAAAGAATCTGGAGAGCTATATCCGTATTTAATTGCAATATCAATTATTCTTATGTTACTATTATGAATCTCAAATGCTGCTAGTGTAAGACGCCTACGACGGATGTATTCCGACAATGTAACACCTGCAAGGAAAGAAAACATTCTCTTAAAATGATATTCAGAGCAAAAAGCCCTCTTTGCTATTTCTTTAAAGTCAATATTATCGTTAAGATTCTCTTCGATATAATCTAATGCTCCATTCATATTTTTAAGCAAATCCATTTATATGACCTCCTCTCATAAATAGAATATCAGAAACTGAACTTATCTATCCGACTTTTCATGCACAACTTTGTAGGGTTAACTTAAGCTTTTCTATAGAAGCATAAAAGGTGCATACTAAAAGTTGCACCTTCTATGCTTCTATATTAATTAAATCATTAATTTACAAATATTATTAGTAAATTCTACTGGATCGTCAATTGGCAATCCTTCTATAAGAAGAGCTTGATTATAAAGTACATTAGTATATAATGCTAACTTTTCTTCATCTTTTTCATAAGCTTCTTTTAAAGCTTTAAAGATATTATGATTTATGTTTATCTCTAAAACTTTGTCTGCTTTAATGTTTTCATTATTTGGCATGGAGCTAAGAACTTTTTCCATTTCTATTGATATGTCTCCATCATTAGTTAAACATACTGGATGAGATTTTAATCTCTTTGAAGTTCTTACATCCTTAATCTTGTCTGATAATATGGTTTTCATCTTTTCAAACAATTCCTTATTGGCTGCATCTTCATTTTCTGTCTTGTTCTCATTTTCTTTGTCTTCAATTCCTAGATCTCCACTAGATACAGACCTGAACTCCTTTTCTTTATATGACATTATCATCTTAATTGCAAACTCATCAATATCTTCAGTTAAATAAAGAATTTCATAACCCTTTTCTTCTACCATTTCTGTTTGTGGTAACTTGGCTATTCTTTCAACAGAATCCCCTGTAGCATAATAAATATATTTTTGTTCCTCTGTCATTCTTGAAATATATTCATCTAATGTAATCAGTTTTTTCTCTTTAGAGGAATAGAACATTAATAAGTCTTGTAATGTATCTTTGTCACTTCCAAAATCGCTATACACTCCATACTTTAGCTGTCTACCAAAAGACTTGTAAAACTCTTCATACTTATTTCTTTCATTTTTTAGTAATGATAGTAATTCACTTTTTATTTTGTTTTTAATGTTCTTTGCAATTAACTTAAGCTGTCTATCATGTTGTAGCATTTCTCTTGAAATATTTAAAGATAAATCCTGTGAATCAACTAATCCCTTTACAAAACTAAAATAATCTGGAAGTAAATCGGAGCATTTATTCATAATTAGTACTCCATTTGAATATAACTCCAAGCCTTTTTCGTATTCTTTCGTATAATAGTCAAAAGGTATTCTCTCTGGTATAAATAATATTGCGTTGTACATTACAGCGCCGTCTGTGCTTATATGGATGTGTTTTACAGGTTTATCAAATCCATAATGCTTTTCGAAGTAAAAATTATCATAATCTTCTTTAGTTAATTCACTTTTATTCTTTGTCCAAATTGGTACCATGCTATTGATTGTTTGCTCTTCTACATGGTCTTCATACTCATTGTCACTTCCTTCTTTAAGTTTTCTTTCTGTAATATCCATTTTTATTGGATATCTTATAAAATCAGAATATTTCTTTATTAAGTTTCTCAATTTATATTCTTCTAAATAATCCTGATAATTTTCATCTTCACTATTTTCCTTTATCTTTAATATAATTTCTGTTCCAACAGTTTCTTTTTCACATACCTCTATGGTATATCCATCTGCACCTTTTGATTCCCATTTATAGGCTTCATCGCTTCCAAGTGCTTTAGTAATAACAGTAACTTTTTCAGCTATCATAAAAGCAGAGTAAAAACCCACTCCAAACTGACCAATTATATCATATCCATCTTTTATTTCATTTTCTTTTTTAAATGCTAAAGATCCGCTCTTTGCAATAGTTCCTAAATTTTCTTCTAATTCTTCCCTTGTCATACCTATGCCAGTATCGATAATTTTTAACTCGCCCTTATCTTTATCTGAAACTACCTTAATATAGTAATTTTCCTTATGAAATTTCAAATTTTCATCAGTTAATGTTTTGTAGTAAATTTTATCAATAGCATCACTGGCATTAGATATAAGCTCTCTTAAAAATATTTCTTTGTGCGTATAGATTGAGTTAACCATTAAGTCCAAAAGTCTCTTAGACTCTGCTTTAAATTCTCTCTTTTCCATATGTATATCTCCCTTCGTATAAAAACTATATAACTAATTTGTTAGCACTTAACATCATTGAGTGCTAACCTATAATTTTTATATATCATATTTCTCTTTTTATGTCAATATTTTGTTATTAAAAAAATATCATTTCTTTCCGTTGCATGAAAAACACCCCATTTTTTTGAAATTATGCTATACTTCTAATGATGGATTCTTTGAAGGAGGCGGAACAATAATGATGAACCTATATGGAGCACATGATCACGTACTGATCTTAAGCGATATAATAAATGCTGATTTTCATAAGCACTCATTTTTACAGATATCAATTTCCCTGGAATCCTCTTTTGAGATAGAAGTTTTGGGGAAACATTTTAACTGTAAAGGTATTGCCATTGATTCCAACACCAGTCACCGCTTTGATGGTCATAAAAATAAATTGCTCTTTCTTCTGATTGATAATACCTCTACCTTGGCAAAGCCATTTAAAGAGCTTTTTTGCGGTCATCATATTTATACTTTCTCAAATGAGATGGTAGACAAAATCTCAAAGTTTGTACTGAATAACTATGAGAGTATTATTGACAATGCTAGCTATATTAAATTTCTAACTGAACTTCTTCGATTATTGAACGTTGAATATATTTACTCAGAGCCTGTAGATCAGCGGGTCATTGAGGTTATTGATCTGCTAAAAAATTGTCATGCTTCCGAGCATTCCGTAAATATATTAGCAAATCAAGTAAGCTTATCCAAAAGCAGGCTGTCCCATCTGTTTAAAGAGAATACCGGCATAACATTAAGCGGATATCTTGTTCTTCATAAATTACAAAATGCAATTTATTTAATCTTTAATGGCATGAACATAACAAAGGCCGCATTAACAGCGGGGTTCGACAGTCCTTCTCATCTTGCTGTCACAAGTAAGCGCTTATTAGGAATGTCCGCAAGAGAGATAAACAAAGACAGCGTTTTTTTGAAAGTATCTCCTTATAAATAATTGTATGATTATTGTAGGAGGTGCTTATTGATGACGAATTACTTAATTGAAACCCCACTACTGAATTATAAGAATCAAATCATACAGAAATTAATTTCAGATAACCACTGGGATACTTTAGATAGAACTGAACAGGTTCTTTCTATTTATAATTTTGTTCGAGATTCTATCCTTTTTGGATACAACAGGGCAGATAATATTTCAGCTTCGCAAGTTTTAAAAGATGGCTACGGACAGTGTAATACAAAGGGAGTTCTATTTATGGCATTATTAAGAGCCCTTGGAATCCCCTGCCGAATTCACGGATTTACCATTGATAAGAAACTTCAAAAAGGAGCAATAAGGGGACTATATTATCACTTGTCTCCAAAAGAAATTTTACACAGCTGGATCGAAGTGTACTATGATGGCAAGTGGCTTAATCTAGAGGGGTTCATCCTTGATGTTCCCTATTTGACTAAGCTTCAGCAAAAGTTTAGCCAGTGTAGCGGTTCTTTTTGTGGCTATGGAGTTGCAACAGAGGACTTCAAAAATCCCTCTATATATTGGAATAAAAACGATACCTATATTCAAAAAGAGGGTATTGTAAGGGACTTTGGAGTTTATGAAAGCCCAGACGAATTTTTCAAAGAACACCGTCAAGACTTGGGCAGAATCAAAGAAGTCATTTATAAATACGCAGTAAGGCACTTGATGAACAGGAATATACGCAAGATTCGCCAATTGTAGATATTACCGAAAATTGTATAACGAAAGCGACATCGAATCAAGCAATGACTCGATGCCGCTTATTGTACATACCTACTTGATAATTTTCACTTCTTTTACAAGGGCAATTCTAAAAAGTAGTAGCCTCTAGCTACGAGTCAACTTCTGGTCTGTTATGCCAGCTCATACTTTAGTGGCAAAGTTCCCTTGTGTTTATTATATTCATGTTTCAACTTAATTTTTTCATCTATCTCCTTATCCCCACAACTTCCATTTTCTATATACTCATTAATTTGTTTATAGGACAAACCTAATTTCTCCTCATCAGATTTTCCACTTAACCCATCGCTTGGAGTTTTATGAACCAATTCATAAGGTAATCCTAGATAGTCTCCCACTGCCATAACCTCTTCAGTAGTAAGGTCTCCTATAGGATTAAAATCGTAAGCATTATCCCCCCATTTTGTTGTATATCCTACAAAGCCCTCTGACTTGTTTCCCGTACCACATACCCTATAGTTCATGTTAGCTCCAAGTGAATACAAGGTAGTCATTCGAAGTCTCGGAGGAATATTGATTTTAGCATCAATAGATAAACTCTCCTCCTGAATAGCGTCCAATAGTCCATTGTACGCTTTTTCTATATTAACTATTTTATAATTAATTCCTAGAATATCTACAACCTTTAAACTATCGTCTATATCCTTCTGCTCACCATTTGGCATTAAAACGCCAAAGACTCTTTCTTTTCCTAAAGCTTCAACTAATAACTTGGCTGCTACCGAACTATCCTTACCACCGCTAATTCCAATAATAGCACCCTTAGCATTTGGTTGGGCTTTAAAATATTCTCTAATCCAATTTATAATATTTTTACATACCATGTCTCTATTGAAATCTTTTCTCACCTTTCTATACCTCCACTCAAAATTGAAAAATAATTTCTTATACTATCCTTAAATATTAATTAGAAGCTACGGTGCAGCCTATTTCTTATTTCCCATAATGAATAATCTTTTATCAATTTACCATCCTTAAATACAATCTCTAGCAGATTGTCCTTACATTCTGCTTGCTCCTTTAAAGTTAATTCATCTTTATATAAAATATCTTCTCCCTCTCTATATACATAACACATTCCCTTTTGTGACTTTTTAAAGTTATCTTTATCCGTTTTAGGAGCCTTGAAGATAAACTTTTCTTCACCATCTATTATTGCATGAGTAGCCTTTAAAGCAAATCCAAAAGTATCTCTAGTATTGTATTGATAGGTGTATGAACCTATGCCAAACACACAATTATTTACTGCAAAACCCTTTTCCTCTAACCCTCTACAAATCTGCTCGCATCTTTCCACAGTTATACTGTCTCCGTAGATTGTCCCTATTTTACTATTTAGAACCTTATATCCTTTTGAATTGATTTCCCCACCAAATATCTCCCATAGTAACTCAACGGTTCCCTTATATTCCTCACTATCTTTTGCTGCATCCTTATCCCCACAAATTATTTTTACTGGGTCTCCACTGTCCCCTCTAATAACAATTTTTCCATCTCTATTTATAATATCTTCTTTCAGCCTTGGAAGTATATCTGTTATAACATTCCAATAATCATAGGTGTCAGATACTATGCTCAAAACTCCCCTTGGAAATACTTCAGTGATTAACCTCTTATAGGCTGCAAACTCATCTTCTCCGTAGCTACACATTACACTGTGTTCTGTAGAAGGTGTTCCTAATCCAACTACTTCCTCTTCTATATTGCAATTATAATATTCCTCTATATAACTAATGGCAGGTATTGTTGCCGTTCCTATAAATGAAAGCAGGTGTGCTGCACCACTAAGTTCTGCACTTTCCACAGAGCTAAAACCTCTCATGCTAAAATCTCCACAAGCTTTTTTAATATCACCCTTTTCTACAGTAAGATTAAAATACTTTTCTATTATTTCTCTGTACCTATATGCAATAGTGGCACTTGTCATAGGTTGCCATATATTACAGCTCATAAAAGTTTCTAAATAATTCACCAGCCAGGCAAAATCCACCTGTGTATTGGTAATTTCAATCATTGGCGTTTTAATGTTTACTCTTGAGCCTTCTGCTACAGATTTAATTTGTATTGGTAAATATCCTAAGTCGTGCAAAGCTTCAATATGCTTTGTATCCGCTGCCATATTTCCCATAGTTTTAGAAATAATTCTTTCATACTCAGAAACCACAGTCTCCTTATCCTTTTGAAAGAAATTTTCATTAAAGTACTGAATTAAATACTTCTTTATAAAAGGTTGTAGTCCAAACATAACAACTTTATCCATATCATCTTTTCGGGACATCCTGGGAGTCCAATAGCTTACTAATTTAGTCATTCCCGGTGCATAGCACATATGATGAATTGTTTTATAAAAATCCGTTAATAACAATGGGTTTATCATAATCAGTTCCCCCTATTAATTACCTTTCCCTGTAAGCCTTCAATTACATCTAATGCTTTTTCATGCAAAGAATCATCAAAACTAGCACAAAGGCTTGCATCCACTATGATGTCAGCTTCTCTATATTGGGACTGAAACAATACCACGTTGCTAATTACGCATATATTGGTAACAACTCCAACTAACTCAATTTCATTAATGTCTTCTCCTATTTCATTAGATATTTGAAGCATATCCTCTGGAGATATGCCAAATCCCTTTTTTTCATAATGCATTGTATTCTTTAAATTTGAAAAGTCACTTAGCTTTCCATATAGCTTATGGCCATCGCTACCTTTGATACAATGTGCCACAGGTAAGTTTTTACCTTCTCTGGTTTGTAAATATTCTTCATAATGAGTGTCATAGGTGAACAATACCTTGTCACCATTTTCTAGATATTTGTTAACCTTGTTATATATACTTTCCTCTAAAGTTACAGCTTTTTCAAATCCCAATGTTCCATCTACAAAGTCCTTTTGATAATCAATAACTACTAATAGTTTTTTCATAATAAATACCCCCTTAAATTTCATACACCTTAATTTTTTCATGATTTTTGCTTAGAATACTATTGGTTGTATATATCCCCGTTATTAAATCACAGGTTAGAAGCTCACCTTGAAAAATTGTATTTTCACAATGGGTAACTACTAGATATATTTCCGTTGCCCCCATTTCCTTTAGCTTAGAAGCTGTAAGCATAAAAGTGCCACCCTTTGAACATAAATCATCTACTATAATTGCCTTAAAACTTTTACTTTTCATATCCCCATTTATCTCTAATTTCTTAATAAAGCCTGTTTTAAAGTCTCGTTCTTTGCTTGCAGTTAAAATCTTTTCATAGTCTATTTCTTTCCCATATCTCTTTGCCGCACCTGCATCCGGATAAACTAAATATATTCCTTCTTTTCCATTGTTTAATTCTTTCAAGAGACTCTCTGCTAACATTTTAGACATATTAACTATCTTAACTCTATCTAATAATGCAATGGACACCTCTGAATGCGGCTCATAAATGGTTACACTTTCGAAGTTTAAACTATTAATTAGCTTACAGAAATACTTTAATGTAAAAATAGTTATCCCTTCAGTCCTATCCATTCTGCCATACGGCATATATGGAATTATTAAGTTACATTTTATCCTTAATTCATCTAAATGGCTTTTCAAAAATATTAAATGAGTTATATCTTCATCATTCTCAAAATAAACTCTGATTTCATTTTCATCACTTTTTAACTTTAAATTTTCGCTATGAATCAGAGATTCACCATTAGGAAATTTCTTAATCTCAACTCTCTCATTATTAAAATAAATCATTATATCCCCTCTTTATTTTTAAAAATTATGCTCCCAATTTTCATTAAATTTAAATACCTTAGCTGGTCTAAAGGGTTTACCCTCTATTTTTTCATCGGTTTCTATAATCATTTCTCCCATTTTTCTTCTGAAGTTTAAAATTTCTCTTCCCATTATTGCTTCATAAACATTCTGTAGTTCCTTTACAGTAAATACTCTTGGCAAAAGGTTAAATGCAATTGGTGTATACTCTACTTTATTTCTTAATCTATCTATTCCATAATCTAATATCTTATAGTGATCAAAAGCCAATTCCTCTGTAGAGTTATTTAATAACCTATAAGCTGTCTCCTTCCTCCTAAAAATGTCTCTTCCGATTTTCTCTGTTACTTCATAATTCATTATTATTCTTTCATCAATGGATTTAAGAGATAGCAGATGTTTGTTTTCTATATATTGCTCATACTTTTCTGAACTAATAAGAGTTTTATCTATCCAAAACCATCCACTTTTCTTTTGCAAATCTACTTCACCTAATCTTATGCTACTCTTTTCCACTAAAGCAATATTTCCTACACTAATAACCCTTGTTCTTTTATCTCTATGAACATCTCCAAAAGTATAGAGCTGCTCTGTATAAATGTTGTCTATCCCTGTCTTCTCCTTAAGTTTCCTCTTAGCACCATCCTCTAAGCTTTCTTCAATATCAACAAACCCACCTGGAAGCGCCCATTTATCTATATAAGGATAGTCATCTCTTTTAATTAAAATAACCTGCATCCCTCTTTTTGGTACCTTACGTAGATTATCTTCTTCCATATCAGCAGTTGTAAATATTATAATGTCATTTGTAACACTCGGTCTTTTATAATCATTCTCGTCATAACTTTTTAGGAATTCTTCTTCCTTATCTATAAAATGTTTATCCAAAATTATTTTCCACCTCAACTTAGTTTCAATTAGATAATATCAAATTGATATTATGTATTCATAATACAATCTATTCCACTATGTGTCAATAAGTGTTTTTTTAATTTATTTTTGTAATTGCTCGATACAAATTAAAATTTGTTATACGTAACAATATGTTACTCTAGTGTACCATTTTACAAAGTTCCTATTGGGAAATTTCTTTGGCATTCTTTTTGCTTTTAATTTTCTATGGTAAACATAAAGTTTTGGAGGGTAATTAATATGAATTATAAAGAAATTTATAAAAGTAAAATTAGAACATTACAAGGAGCCTTAGAACTTATAAAATCTAATGATTTTATATTTACTGCTCAAGCGGCCAGTGAACCCATCACCCTATTACATAACCTTCACATCATTAGAGAAAAAGGAATTCGTGGCTGTGACCTTACCAACTGTTTTCCTGTAGAAAATTATGAATTTATAAAAAATCCTTTGTATAAAGACACAATTTGTGTAAATGGTTGGTTTTACACTGCTCCTCTTAGAAAATCACATTGTAATGGAAATGTAAGTTTAGTACCTCAACATGCTCACAGCGCATTGAAAAAAAGAATTTTTGCTTCAGAAAGAAGAAGACTTGTTCTCCTTTGCACCTGTTCTCCAATGGATAAACATGGATTTTTAACCCTCAGCCTCTCCTCGGTTTATGAAAGAGAACTTATTGATATGGGTGCTCTAGTGATTGCTGAAGTAAATTCAAATTTCCCTAGGACCTTTGGCGACACTACGGTGCATATAAGTGAAATATCCGCTTTGGTGGAAACAAACTATGCTGTTCCTTCAATACCTCCTGCCTCCTATACAGAAGTAGATAAAAAAATCGGTGAATACATTGCCGATTTAGTTGAAAATGGCTCAACACTTCAACTGGGTATAGGAAAAACTCCTAATGCTGTTGCTAATGAGCTTAAAAATAAAAAGTATTTAGGTATCCATACAGAAATGTTTACTGACAGCATGGCAGATTTAATAGAGTGTGGAGCAATAGATAATTCAATGAAATCCTTATATAAAGGTAAATCCATTGGCTGTTTTGCCTTCGGCTCAGAAAGATTATATAAATTTATAGATGACAATCCTTCATTTATATTTAAACCAGCTTCCTGGGCAAATAGCCCTTATGTCATAGGGCAGAATAGCAAAATGGTATCAATAAATACTTCTCTTGAAGTAGACCTTACTGGACAATGTGCTTCAGAATCCATAGGAGCCATGCAATATTCATGTACTGGTGGTCAAGCTGATACGGCCATAGGCGCTCAAATGTCTAAAGGTGGTAAATCCATAATTGCCCTTCACTCTACTATAGAAATAACTGATAATGACGGTAATAAGAAACTTATATCTAAAATATCTCCTCTATTAAAAGAAGGAACCGTTATTTCACTATCAAGAAATGATGTAGATTACGTGGTTACTGAATATGGAGTAGCATGGCTTAGGGGACGCTCGGTAAAAGAAAGAGTTGAAAGACTTATAAACATAGCCCATCCTAGTTTTAGAGATGAATTGAGGTATGATGCAAAAGAACATATGATATGGTAAAGACAAATAGCCACTGAAGACTTTGTTATTCTCAGATGGCTATTTATTTTACTTTCTTCTTAAAATAGGTCCCGTGGATTGTCCTATGATTAATTCACCTTGAAAGGTCTTATGTTGTGCTGATGTTTTCCCACTTATAGCATCAAATAGAATTTTAATAGTTTCCTCCGCCATTTCTTCTACGGGCTGCCTTATTGTAGTAATTGACGGATTATAATAATGAGCGATGTCCAATCCATCAAATCCAGCTACGGAATAATCCTCTGGTATTCTTTGACCCACATCAAAAATTGCCCTACATGCACCTATAACAAGAGTGTCGCTTATTGCATAGATTGCTGTAAAATTTTCTCCTGATTCCAGTAGCTCTCTAGTAACAACATAACCGTTTTGTATAGAATAACTTTCAAGTTCATCTTTCATAAAGCGTATTAGATTTTTTTTAATCTGAATTCCATTATCTCGTAAAGCACTCATATATCCATTAAGTCTTAAACTGCCTATACTTTCATCGTCCAAAGGTGCTGTAATAATGGCGATTTTACTATGTCCAAGCTTACATAAATAATCAACTATTTTGTAGCTTTCTTTAAAGTCATCTACAGAAACAGAGGAGCAAATAGTCCTATCAAGTTTTTGTGTAGTTCCAATAGTGCTTAGAACAAAGGGCACCTTTAACTGAGCTAATTTTTCATTTGAGTGAGAAAAATGTCCTCCTAGGAACACAATTCCTTTTAATTTTTTTTCTTTTATTAATTGAATAGCAACATCAATTTCGTTTTCTCTATTATCTACATGCTGTAAAATAAAGGAATACTTCTTCTCCTTAATTTTTCTTTCAAAGGTTTTAATCATATTACTGAAAAAAGGATTTGTAATACCTTTAATCAATACCGCAATGGTATTGGAATCCGTTCTCTTTAAATTTCTTGCACTATTGTTAGGAATATAATTATTTTCGGAAATAACCTGCATAATCATTGCCTTTGTTTCTTCATTAATATCAGGATGATTATTTATTGCTCTAGATACAGTACTTATACCCACACCACACAATGCTGCAATATCTTTTATTGTTATTGTTTCCATAGTCACTCATCCTTTTCATTGTATAATATTAAACATTTTACAACTGCCTTGATTTTATCCCTTCACTGCTCCAGATACAACACCTTTAATGATGTATTTTTGACATGTAAAATAGAAAACTACAATAGGAATAATAGCAAGTACTAGCATTGCCATCATAGCTCCCATATCTATCGAACCATACCCTCCCCTTAAATATTGGATAGCAATTGGAATTGTTTTATATTCGCTACCAATAAGTAGGTAGGGCAACAAATAGTCATTCCAAATCCACATAGTATTTAGTATTGCAACTGTTATTATTATTGGTTTTAATACAGGAAATACTATCATAAAATATGTCTGAATTGGATTACATCCATCAATTAAAGCAGCTTCCTCGATTTCAATTGGAATAGACTTTACAAAGCCAGCAAACATAAATACTGACAATCCTGAACCAAAACCTAAATATATTATAATAATACCTAATGGATTATCTAAATGCATAACATTGGCTACTTTAGTAGTAGTAAACATAACCATTTGGAAAGGTACAATCATTGAAAACACAAATAAATAATACAAAGCTTTGGTAAACTTAGTCTTTACTCTTGTAATATACCACCCTGTCATAGATGTAAATAAAACAATCACTGTAACAGAGGACACAGTAATAAATAATGACCATTGAAGGGCTTTTAAAAAACCTGTCTTGGTTAAACCGTTTATATAATTATTAAGCCCAACGAAGGTTGTACTACTAGGCAGCAAGAATGGAGTATCACTAATAAAAAATTTGCCTTTAAAAGAATTCATAAGAACTATTAAAATAGGTACCAAAAATAAAATGGCTAAGATTAATAGCACCATGAAGATTAAATTATCTTTTATCTTTGAATCTCTCATTAGTGTTCTACCTCCTTACTTTTAGTTAAAATAAGTTGTGCAAATGCTATAATAGTTACTAAAACAAAGAATATAACCGCCTTAGCTTGCCCTACACCTTCCCAGCCTACTCTACCATAGAAGGTATTGTAAATATCCAATGCCAGCATAGCCGTTTTTTTAGATGGTGCGCCTGCTGTCAAAGCTAGGTTTTGGTCAAATAATTTAAAGGAATTAGATGTGGTTAAAAATAAACATATGGTAACAGCTGGCATAATCATTGGAATTGTAACACTTCTAAGCACTCTAAACGGACCAGCGCCATCTATTTTGGCTGCTTCAATTAAATCTTCAGGTACATTTTGAATTCCTGCTATATAGATAATCATCATATACCCTATTAATTGCCAATTCATTAGAAGTACTAATCCCCAGAAACCGTAACTAGGGTCGTAGGTCAAGGTTACACCAAATTTATATAAAACACCGTTAATAATTAACTGCCATATATAACCTAATACAATACCGCCTATTAAGTTAGGCATAAAAAATACTGACCTAAATACGTTTGAACCTCTTTTACCTCTGGTTAACAATAATGCCAATATAAAAGCAACTACATTTATTGATATAACAGATGCCACAGTAAACTTTGTAGTAAACCAAAGGGCGTTTAAAAACTCTTTATTTTCAAGAGCCTTAGCATAGTTACTGAAACCTACCCATTTGGCATCTACAACTGTTGTAAATTTTGTAAAAGATAGATACATTCCCATAACAAAAGGTATTAAAAATGCTATAGAAAATGCTATTAAGGTTGGAAGGGCAAAAATAGGGAAATATTTTTTTAATCTCTTTTCCACACTATCTTCTCCTAATTATAATTTTACAATGGTGAACTAAGTTACTATCCAAAGCTCACCATTGTATTTTTAATTTTCTGTTATATTAATTATTTTGCTTTCTCAGATGCCCAAGAATCCTTAACTATTTTTTCAACATCTTCCCACTTCTTGTTTTCTTGAGCGTATTCAAGTAATCCTTCACCAAAGTTATTTTTGAATTCTTCACTTGGGAATGCCGCAAATGTCCATGCCACTGCGTTTGTTCCCTTTTCCATCCAAGCCAAAACTTCCTTAGCTAATGGGTCTGCTGGCTTTTCATTGTCCTTAAATGTATTAAATGGAGCTATAAAACCTAGGTCATTAGTTACATACTTCTTACCTGTATCGCTTGTAAATAGCCATTCAATAAACGCAATAGATTCCTCCTGTTTTTCCTTTGAAACCTTGCTATTGATTGCAAAAAAGTTCTCAGTACCAACGCACAAGCCTTGCTTGTCTTCTCCAGGTACACCTGTGTAGATTGGCATGAATTTTATGTCTGATTCTTTTACAGTATTACCACTAACGCCTTTAATCTGTGACCAAGCCCAGTTACCGTTTTGAACCATAGCTACATTACCAAGTGCAAATTCAGCCATAGAATCATCAACGGATTTACTTCCTAAAAGCTTTCTGTCTGTATTAGAATTATTGATGTATAAATCGAAAATGTTCTTATAGTTACTTGAATATTTGAAGTCAATTTTATCTGATGCAAGACCAGCTAAAACTGTATTGTCATATTTAGTATTATCTTTGAATTCATAGTAGAAAGGAACATTCGCAAGGTGAGTTTGCCATCTCCACTGTTCACCTGCTTTTAATGATGTAGATGCAAATACACCCTTAATACCTAATTTATCTTTATGTTTAGTCATATCAGTAACTACTTTGCTTAATAAGTCAAAGCTATTGATTTCATTTGTTGAATTTATTGAAACAGCTTTATCACTTAAGGCAAAATATTTTTTCATAATGGCCTCATTATAAATAATGCCATATCCCTCTACAACATATGGAATACCATAAACCCCTTCGCCACTTTTTACTGCTAAGCTTTTATCTGTTAAATAGCTATAAAGCTTAGTATCCTTTAAATCCAAGCAGTAATCCTTCCACGCACTATATCCAACAGGCCCATTGATCTGGAAAATCGTTGGAGCATCGGATTTAGCTACTTCTGATTTTAAAGTTGTTTCATAAGTACCACTTGCTGCTGTTTCAACCTTTACTTTAACACCTGACTCTTTTTCATAATCTTTAGCAATTGCTTCGTATACTTGAGCAATTTCAGGTTTAAAATTTAAAAAATAAATTTCCTTAGTTTTAGAAGTTGATGCTTGCTTTTCAGCGCATCCAGCTAATAAAGTTGAGCCTATTGCTACACATAGAAATAAATTTAGTAGCCTTTTTTTCATATTAATCTTCTCCCCCTTATAATTTTTTATAGCCAGTGCCATTCCCCCATGATGATTTGGTACCGTTATCGGTATCGTTTCCAATACCTTACTTTGATGTTATCATAATTTCCATATATTTACAATGTGTTTTGTAAATTTTCCTCATTAATCCCATACATTATAAATAGCCACCTGAGAGCATTATTCTCTAGTGGCTATTTCTTTATTTCCTTGCTTTTTCTGCTTTTAAAACTTTACCTTTTATGGTAACAGATTTTAAGCCTTCTAATACAACTTTTCCTTTTCCTTCTAATATATCTATGTAGGAAATGTTGTCTTGTATGTCTATTATTCCAATGTTATCAGCGGTGATTCCTGGAATGCTTGTAATGCCCCCTACAATATCTCCTGGTCTTATCTTTTTTTTCTTACCGGCATTTATATATATTTTCATAATATCCTTATTTAACTCTTTGCTTTTATCCTTTTTTAATTTTGGTTTAGCTTTTATCTTTTCTAAAAAGGCTTCTCTGGCACTTTCAATCTCCTGCTCCCTTGGCTCCTCCCCTTTAGGTATGGAAAATCCTATGTATTCTTCTATATCTTTTAGAAATTTATCTTCATGGGGTGTTACAAAGGTTATAGCTTTACCCTTTTTACCTGCACGGGCTGTTCTCCCTGTTCTATGAACATAACTTTGCTTTTCCATGGGCAGGTCATAATTGATTATGTGGGTTACTTCTTCTACGTCAATGCCTCTAGCTGCTACATCGGTAGCAACCAAATATATAAACTCTCCCCTTTTAAATCTTTTCATCCCCTCTAGTCTTTCTTCCTGCATCATTCCACCATGGATTTTACCACAAGGATAATCTTTATTTTTAAGTCCATTGTACACATTGTCGACGTTCTCCTTGGTTCTACAAAATACAATGCAACTATCTGGATTTTCAATGATTATTATTTTATTTAAAACCTTATCTTTGTACCTATCCTGAACTTCATAAAGTATATGTTCTATATTTCCCTCTGTAACTTCCTCAGGGGTAACCTCTATTGTCATAGGGTTTTTCATATATTCTTTGCATAGCTTTTCTAATTCTTCTGGTATTGTTGCAGAAAATAACATGGTCACTCTATTTTTAGGAAGCTTATTGATAATTGACTCTACCTGGTCAATAAATCCCATGTTAAGCATTTCGTCCCCTTCGTCAATAACAAAATAGTTTATCTCATCTAATAATAAAGTACCCCTTTCAATATGATCTAAAGTTCTTCCTGGAGTTCCTACTACTACATGAGTCCTTTGTTTTAATTCCCTTGCTTGAGTTGCAAAAGGCTGCTTTCCAAAAACCGCTGCGGCTCTTATTTTTTTAAGCCTTCCAATATTAGATATATCTTCTTTTACCTGAATACATAGTTCCCTAGTTGGAGTAAGTACCAGCACTTGAGGGTTACCCTTTTCCACTTCCACCTTTTCACATATAGGAATACCAAAGGAGGCTGTTTTACCACTTCCTGTTTTCGATTTAACTATTATGTCTCTTCCCCTTAACGCTTCTGGGACAACTTTCCTTTGTACCTTTGTAGGTTCTTCATAACCTAATTTAGCTAAAGCTTCTGATATTTCTTCGCTTATATTGAAATCTTTAAAATTTAATTCTTTCATTTAACAAAAACCTCGTATTCTTTTTTTATTTATTGCATATATATATATTATTATTCTATTTTACCATAGTATTCACATTTATAAAGTTTTTAGAATAAAGCATAATTTTACCACTGAAAATTCCTTTCTTAGATATAGTTCCTTCTTTAAAGGTAATCTCCATATATAAATTTACATAAATTACAGACTATTCTGTACAATTACTACAATTAATTTTTTTAATATTAATTATTGCAAGATATATTGATTTGTAGTTTATTGTATGATAAATTATTCATAATTTATTATTTTATAAATTATTGTTTCTATTATATGGAGGTGATTTACAGTATGAAAGACAAAAAACTTACCCGTGAAAGTTTTTCTGGTTCAATTGCAGTATTCTTTGCTACCCTAGGTTCAGCTGTAGGTTTAGGGAATATTTGGAAATTCCCTTATGTAGTTGGGCAAAACGGTGGAGGCGCATTCTTATTAGTTTATCTTATCTGTATTGCATTTATTGGAATCCCTGTTATGGTAAGCGAATTCTATATAGGTAGAAAAACTAATAAAAATGTTATGGGTGCCATACAAGAGTTAACACCTAATCATTTTTGGAAAAGCATAGGTATTTCTGGCTTACTTGCTGCTTACTTTATTATGTTCTTCTATTCCTGTGTTGCTGGCTGGGTTTACTCTTATATTTTTAAGACCATAAGAGGAGACTTTGCAAATGTAACTGCTGATTCTGCAAATGCACTGTTCGGTAAAACAGTGGTTGAACCCTTACCTCCATTAGCATGGCAGTTCATTGCTATTGCAGTGGTTTCTTTAATTCTTATTAAAGGTGTTGAAAAAGGTATTGAGAGGGTTACTAAAACTCTTATTCCGCTTTTATTTGTATTAATAGTGGTATGCGGCATTAGAGCATTAACTCTCCCCGGAGCTATGGAAGGACTAAAATTCTTATTTAGAGTTGATTTTTCTAAGATTAAACCTGGAATAATTTTGTCCGCAATGGGACTAGCTTTTTTTAAACTTTCTTTAGGTATGGGAACTATGGTTACCTACAGTAGTTATTTCACTGAAGATACTAATTTAATTACCACTTCCGCTAAAGTTTCCGTTGCCGATACAATTGTATCCTTACTTGCGGGAATTGCTATATTCCCTACAGTATTTTCCTTTGGCATGGAGCCACAATCTGGCCCTGGATTATTATTTATGACTATACCACTAGTATTTTCAAAATTACCTTTTGGCTATTTCCTTTTAATAATCTTCTTTTTCCTCACAGCAATTGCAGCTACTACAGCCATGATATCCATAGTAGAAGTTCCTGTTGCTTATTTTACAGAGGAAAAAGGTTTTAAAAGAAGTACTGCCGTAATAATTAATGCTATTATAATATTATCAATTGGCTCTCTAGCAACGTTTTCCGCTGACAAAGGAAGTATTTTAGGTAATATACAAGTATTCTTTGGCAGAGGTTTCTTTGATACTTTTGACTTTATATCATCAAATATACTATTGCCTGTAGGAGGACTTTTAATAGCAATATTTGTAGGTTACTTTATTAATAAGGAAAATGTAGTTAATGAACTTAGTAATAATGGCACCATTAAAAATGAAGGAATTATCAAAGCGTATTTCTTAATACTCAAGTTTGTAACTCCTATTTTACTAATAATAGTATTTTTGAGTTCTTTAAATATTATAAAATTTTAATAATGTATTTTTATAAAGCCTCATGGAAATAATTAAGTATGAGGTGATAAATATGAATAGTAACAATACAAATTCTAACAACAAGCTTGAATTTGCTAATTTACAAGAACAACAAGAAAAAAGAATTAGAGAAGTAGAAAAAGAATTTAATACTGAATTTGGAACAGATTTTTATTTAATGGCTATGAAAAAGTAATAAAAATTGCGATGCAAAGTTGCATCGCAATTTTTTACATTAGGTTAAAGTCACAATTTCTCCGTTGTTTTCTTTAATCTTAATACCCTCCATTTTATTGTCCTTAAGGTATTTTATAAGATTACTTCTCATTATCCTAAACAAATCTTCATCATTACCGTAATGATTCATTATTGCCTTAGCTATGTCACTTCGCGGCTTACAGAAATCCTCTATGGATCTTTTGAAATAAGTACCATCCATTGCTTCAACATATTTTTTAAAAGTATATGTGCCGTCATTATTTTTAGTATATATAATTGCTGCTGGAACCACTCCCGCACCATCCTGAGAAAGGGTTTTATCATAGAGCTTGAATCCATTATAGTAAACCGTTGTAAATATCTTTAGTTGATTTCCATCCTCATAGGTCCCAAAAATATGTGGAGCTACAATAGTTACAGTATTCTCATGTGTAATATTACCTTTTCCTGCTGAATACTTTTCTAATGCTGCTAAATAAACCATTTGCTCAATTTTATCAGATGTTTCATATTTAAATGGAGGTAATTTTGAAGCAGTATATGGCGAAAGCTTTTCATACCACTCATCTGGTGAACTGTATGAACCCTCTTTAACGTTGTTTCTATCCCCCAATAAATCAATACAAAGAGACATCATAATATGTGCCTTAATACCTTTCACCTCTTTACTTTCAAATACAGTAAGCATATATTGTAAGGCTTCCTCTCCCATCTTAAGTATGTTGTGATACTCATTATGGTGAGCCTCAATATAATCCTGAGGATTTGAGGATGATTTTGGCGATGACATAATTACTTTTAAGTTTTTTTCAACTTTATCCTTCACATCATGCTTTAAATTATCTATAGGTACTTTTACATCATTCCAGTTCTGTTTATAAATCATAGGGATAAATTCATTTTTAAAACTTTGCAAAGAAGTGGCATATTCTCTTATATCTTTATTAAATACTTCATTGAAAAGTTTTCTATTAAAAGGGAATCTATAAATTCCACTACCATCATTAAAAGCAAAAGTGATTTCATCAACATTATCAATAAGGCAAAACATTATAGCTGCATTTTTCATCATTTTATCCGTTACTGCAAGAACACCATTTTGCGACAATTCACCAGGCTTAATTAAATAGTTTATAGTTGCTCCATAAGGTTTAGAATCAGTTTGTAATTCAAATCCCTTCTTATATTCTCCATAATATAGTTTATCTGTTAGATTTCCTACCTTGCTTGCATCTCCAACGTATAAGGTCTTATGCTCATAGATCTTTCCGTAATCCAACCCATTAGCTACATTAAAAGCTTTTCCTACTGGATTTGTAAGACAAATTGATGTAATTATAATTGCAACAATAGCTGCAATAGTACTCCAAAATACCTTTGGCTTTTTAAAATATGCAATATACTTAATCCTTTTACTTATATCCTTTTCACCATTTTGCATGGATGTGGTGCACAATAGGAATTTGTTTTTTCTTAGGGCAGTTTTTAAAAGAACCTCTGCATATTCCTTTCTATTATTATAAATTTCGAGTACCCTGTAATCGCATAATATTTCCATATCCCTTCTGAATTGAAAAAAACTAAACCACATTATTGGATTATACCAATAAATACAAAGTAGTAAAATGCTAATTACATTCCATAGAATATCTTTATGCTTATAGTGCATAAGCTCGTGGGTAAATACACTCTTTAACTCTTTATTAGTGTATCCTTCTGGCAAAATAATTTCTGGATTGAATAAGCCTTTTAAAAGTGGTGTTTCTCCACCCATTCTAACTTTAATTATATGATTTATGCCTAATTCCCTTTTACATTCCTCCAGTACTGAAGAAATACCCCCTCCTTCTAATACTATAAGCTTTCTTGTTTTTCTATGATATATGAAATAGGTACCTGTGATGTATATAAACATGATTATTGATCCTGCAATCCATATAGTAACAGCATTTTGCACCAAGGCGTTACTTAGAATAAATTCTTTATCCTTTTCACCTACCACTATGTCTCCCGTAATATAAGATCTAGTCTCTGATCCAATGCTTTCTAATGCTCTCTCAGAAACTTCTACATTTTTAATCTGAGGTACAGCATTAAAAATACTCATATTGCTTTCAGGTAATACCGGTACCAAAAGTCTTAAAGCCACTATAATCCAAAGGGAAAACTGCCACTTAGGGGAGATTTTATTTTTAAGCAATGCTTTTATCGACAAGATAATAAGCGATGTTATGGAAGTAGTTATGGTTACATTTATAATGCTTTCCATATCAAATCTCTCCTCCGTCCATGCTTTCTATTATTTTTTTAAGCTCCTCCACTTCCTTTCTTGAAAGCTCCTCTTGCCTTGCAAGAGTTGAAACCATCATAGATATAGAGCCATCAAAAACTCGTGTAAGAAAACTCTTGGTTTCTTCTACTTTACACTCTTTTTCTGGAGCAACGGGAAAATACTTAAAGTTAGATGTAGAGGTTTTATCCGCATCTATGATTCCCTTTTCCATAAGCCTGGTCACCAAAGTTCTTATAGTAGTATAGCTCCATTTTGTATCTTTTAGTTTATCAGCAATTTGCTTTAAAGTTAAATTAGGTTCATCCCATAAACACACCATGACTTTCCACTCTGATTCACTAATATTATATTTACTCATCTAAATATCCTCCGATTACATTTGTAGTTTCTATTACATTCTCAGTTTACATCTGTAGTCATGATTTGTCAATACAAAAACTTTTTAATAAAATAATCGTACCCTAAAGGTGCTCTCCTCACCCATAGGGTACGATTATTATCTATTCTTTTCCACAACATATTTTTCTGCAGCTAATGCCGCTATGGTTCCATCCGAAACCGCTGTTGTTATTTGCCTAAACTCTTTATCTCTTACATCCCCTGCTGCGTAGACTCCTTTTATGTTAGTTTGCATATTATCATCGGTGATAATATATCCGTAAGGTGTAAGCTTTAAATCCTCTTTAAATAATTTTGTCTTTGGCTCAGTACCAATATACCCAAAAATTCCGCTTAGCTCTATCTCTCTTTCTTCACCAGTTTTCGTATTTTTTATTAATGCTTTATTTACAAAGTCATCACCATCAACATCAACTAAATCCCAATTATACATAACTTCAATTTTAGAGTTATTTAAAACCTCATCTAGTGTGGCTTTTTCACCTTTGAAATAATCGTATCTTCTAATCATTATAACTTTGGAAGCAAATCTCGTTAAAAATAATGCTTCTTCTAAAGCAGCATTTCCTCCACCTACAATTCCCACTACTTTTCCTTCATACATTGCGCCATCACATATGGCACAATAATGAATTCCCTTACTTAAAAATCTTTCTTCCTTTGGAATGGGAAGTTTCTTTGGTGTTGCTCCTGTAGAAATTATAATTGCCTTAGGTCTATATATAAACTTCTTTGTCTCAATTAACTTTTCATCATTATTTAACTTAACGCTAATAATTTTACTAAATCCCTCAATTTTAACTCCTAACTCTTTAGCCTGCTCCACCATTGAATCTGCTAAATCATTACCTGCTACTACTTTAAACCCAGGGTAGTTTTCTATAGTGTAACTATTCCTAACTTGGCCCCCTATTAATTGATTTTCAAGTAAAACCATATTCAATTTTGCTCTTGCAGCATATATACTAGCAGTAAGGCCAGCTGGCCCTCCACCTATTATTATTAAATCTAAATCTTTTACTTCTTTATTCAATTATTGTCTCTCCTCATACTAAGCTATAATCCTAATACTCTATCTATCCTATCTTGATCAAAACCAATAATTATTTCTCCATCAATATCAACTACAGGTACGCCCATTTGACCTGATTTATTAATCATTTCAGTGGTAGCCTTGTCATCTTTAGAAACATCATGTTCAATATAAGTTATATTATTTGATTTTAAATAATCCTTTACAACTTTACACCAAGGACAGGTAGGTGTTGTATAAACTATAACTTCCATGTACTTCTCCTCCTACATTAGTTATTTTTTAATATAATCTGATAAAGTTATCTAACATTTAATAATATTTGCAATAACCTATAAAAGTATTCAATCTTTACTTTCCATAGCATTAAATCCCACTGAAGTTGTTGATTATGATATAATATGTAATAACTACATATTTATACTATAGAGGTGATAGCAATGAGAGAACTTAAAAGTGTTGAGGAAAAAATTCTAGATAAAGCTCTATATCTAATTGGTAAAAATGGCTCCTTCAATGTACCCATAAGAGCCATAGCTAAGGAAGCAGATGTAAATGTAAGTGCAATAAACTATTATTTTCGTACCAAAGATGAGATGCTACTTCATATAAAGGAATTTTATATAGAAAACACAATTTCAGCCTATTCCATATTAGATTGCGATGAATTTAGTGATGAAGAAAAAATTATTTTATTGGCAAACGAAATAATGGAATATACATTAAAATACCCAGGAATCTTCACCATTTTAAAAGAAGCTATGGCTAAAAAAGAAATTGATGCAATTGATGCTAAAATAGTTGAAATAACTGATGCCATGAATGATAAGATGGATAGAATTCTATCAAAAGTTTTTAAAAATAATAACGCCACATATCAATATAACAGAATGATTTTTTTATCTTCAATTCTGCATCCAATTAGCAACATGGATACAATTAATTTTGATTCAAACATGGTAAATGATAAGAAACAAAGATTAGACTATATCTCCTATATAGTAAATAGATTAAAATAAAATAGAGCAAAGGCAATTTCTATAAATTAAATAATGGAAATTGCCTTTTATTTTTTAACTTATCTCTTTTAAGAGAATTTTTATATAATAAAACAAATTGTTTTAAACATATTGATTTACATTGTTAAATAATCTATAATCTAATTAAATAATTAGAAATTACAAAAATATTAGGAGGTCTTATTCATGGCATTTGATAATCTTTTCAATCCTATAAAAATTAGAGGTATGGAACTTAAAAATAGAGTTGTGTTTCCTGCAATGGGAACAAAAATGCCTGGCGATAATAAGTATGTTACAAAGCAGCTTATAGATTACCATGTAGCTAGAGCATTAGGTGGAAACGGCTTAAACTTTACCGAAGTATGTGGAGTACATGGTCCATCCACTCCAAAAGGTTTTTTAGGTATTTATGATGATAAATATATTCCTGGTCTTAAAAAACTTACCGATGCCATTCACGCCGCTGGCGGAAAATCCGGTGTACAGCTTTGGCAAGGCGGAATGGCTGTAGCTAGTTTTCAAAAGGAAGGGATAATCTTGTCTAGTGACACCCCAATTACAGGAACTGATTCCATAATACCTGGTGCAAGTATTGAACTTATAAAAGAAATAGTTGAAGCTTTTGGAACAGCTGCAAAGCGTGCAGTCCAAGCGGGTTTTGATTGTATAGAATTCCACGCTGGACACAATTATCTACCTCATTCCTTCTTAAGCTCAGCCTTTAATAAAAGAACAGATGAATATGGAGGTTCCCTTGAAAACCGTGCAAGGTTTTTGCTTGAATGTATAAAATCTATTAGAAACAATATTCCTGAAGATATGCCCCTATTTATGCGTATTGTAGCGCAGGACGACTGCTTGGAAAATGGTTTAACTATTGAAGAAACTATTGAGTTTTGCAAACTAGCTAAAAAAGCTGGAGTGGACGTGCTAGATGTATCCCGTGGAAACTTTTCATCTTCAGCAATAAAATATGAAGTACCTCCAGTGGACTTGCCAAGAAGCTTTAATGTTTCAAACGCTCATAGAATAAAAAAAGAAACAGGAATGATTACAATAGCTGTTGGTCGTATAAATGATCCTACACAGGCAGAGGAAATAGTTGAAAACGGAAAAGCAGATATGGTAGTAATAGGGCGCGGCCAACTGGCTGATCCAGAATTTTGTAATAAGGCACTTTCAGGTAACGTAGATGATATTGTTAGATGCGTTGGTTGTAATCAAGGTTGCTTTGATGGTTATGTATCTCCAGAAGTTCCATATATAACATGTTTAAGAAACCCCGCATTAGGCAGAGAAGCTGAATATACCTTAGTAAAAACTGATAGCCCTAAAAAAGTCCTAATAGCAGGTGGTGGTGTAGCTGGGCTTGAAGCAGCTATTATTTTAAAACATAGAGGTCATAACCCTATATTGTGTGAGACAAGCACCTCTCTAGGAGGTCAATTTGTAATTGCTGGAGCTGCTCCACGAAAAGAAGAATTAAAGGAGTCTGCTATAGCTATGGGCGAAATGGCAAAAAGGGAAGGTATTGAAATAAAACTTTCTACCCCTGTTACTCCTGAGGTTATTAAGAAAGTAAATCCCCATGAGGTTATTGTAGCAATTGGCTCAGAACCAATTAAGCCAAATATTCCTGGTATTAATTTAT
Organism: Clostridium malenominatum; assembly: GCF_039521365.1. Taxonomy (NCBI): domain Bacteria; kingdom Bacillati; phylum Bacillota; class Clostridia; order Eubacteriales; family Clostridiaceae; genus Clostridium; species Clostridium malenominatum. The sequence goes on along the minus strand of NZ_BAAACF010000001.1, from coordinate 1,387,984 downwards.
CTCATGTAACAAACTCCCATGATATACTTGCTGGAAATACAGCTGCATCAGGAAATGTTGTCGTTATAGGTGGTGGCCTTGTTGGCTTAGAAGTTGCTGAGTATCTTGCAGAAAAAGCCAATAGCATTACAGTCGTGGAAATGCTACCTCAAGTAGCTAAAGATCTTGGTAATTTACGTAAAATATGCGTAATGGAAAGCATGTATAAATCCAATGTAAATGCAATCACAAATGCAAAGTGCGTTGAAATTAAAGAAGATTCTGTAGTTGTTGAAAAGAATGGTGACCTTGAAGAAGTTCCATGCAATTCTGTAATAATTGCTATAGGAGCAAAGTCACGCAATTGTGATGATATAAAAGCATATTGTGAGGAGAATAAAATCCCTTATTATATTATTGGAGATGCACTACGTGCCCGTAGAGCACTTAATGCAACAGCTGAAGCTGCAGAAGTAGCAAGAAAAATATAAAGGTTTATCATATTATAATCTTGAAGTTTATAAACATGTAATGTATCATTATTATAATTATTAATTAGGAGGTTTTAGTTATGAAGTTTACTTTTAATCATAATAACATTAATGTTCTTGACCTGGAAAAAAGTCTAGCTTTTTATAAAGAAAATCTAGGACTAGTAGAGGTGAGACGTAAAGTTGCTGAAGATGGTAGCTTTATCTTAATTTTCCTAGGAGATGGCATTACTGGTCACAACCTTGAACTAACTTGGCTTAGAGATTGGTCAAAGCCTTATAACCTAGGTGACAATGAGTTCCATATCGCCTTTCATGTAGATGATTATGAGGGAGCACACGCTCTACATAAGAAAAATGATTGCATTTGTTATGAAAATGAAAAAATGGGCATTTACTTTATATCAGACCCTGACGGCTATTGGATAGAAATCATTCCATCAAGACGATAAGCCTCCTAAAAAGATTATAGAAATTAATGTTTATTTACAGCTTGTCAAAAATTTGGAGCATTGCTTGATTTACAACCAAGCTGTTCTATATAGACCAAATAAAACGCAGTAGGTTTCAGAAAACCTACTGCGTTTTTATTCTTAAATAAACTATATATTTATTTTACATCTATGCTAGATTTTACATTTACACTGGCATTATCACCTTTTAGATATACAAACCAGTATATAAAACCTACAAATATTGCTCCACCAATTATATTTCCAAGGGTAACAGGTATTAAATTATTAAAGATAAAAGTATTCCAATTTATACTAGCTAATTTTTCTTGTGAAAGATGAGACGCATTAGCCCAATTAATATTTGATTTTGCTAATATTCCTGCAGGAATGTAATACATATTAGCAATGCTATGTTCAAACCCTGATGTGATAAAAAGCCATATAGGAAAGAATATTCCAAATATTTTCCCCGTCATACTTTTTGCTCCATAGGCTAACCATACCGCTAAACAAACAAGCCAATTTGCCATAATTCCTAAATAGAAGGCAGGCATAAAAGATAAATTCACTTTATACGCAGCAATTTTAATGGTTTGCCCTCCAAGATCATTGGCTCCACTATTAAATAGCCCTGACTGCACCATCATATAGGCTATTATTAGAGAGCCTATTAAGTTTCCTATATATACAGTACACCAATTTTTTAACATTTCTCTTAGTTTTATTTTTTTCTCTAAAACGCTTATTATCATTAATGTATTTCCAGTAAATAGTTCCCCGCCTGCTAAAATAACTAGCATAAGGCCTGTTCCAAAAATTGAACCGGCTAAAGCTTTTCCTAACCCATAGGTTTCAGGTTTTGCAAATAAATTAAACGCTGCCATATTTGACCCTTCAGATGCAAATGCAATGAATGCTCCTGCTAAAATTCCTAAGATTAGTTGGTGTGAAAATGAAAGTTTTGCCTTTTTTATTCCTGTTTGTGCCGTTGTAGCAGCAATTTCTGCAGGCGTTAAATAATTTTTCGTATCCACTTTATAACCACCTCTTATTATAATTACTTTTTGCGCAAATATTATTACTTATTCTTATAGTATACAGTTTTATTGTCTGTAAATCGTCTATAATCTGAATATTCATTAAAAAACATAGGAGCAAATGATGCTCCTATGGGAAAATTATTTTATATTAAAATATTCTTACTATAGTTCCAACAGGTACCTGATTGAAAAGCTCATTTACATCATTATTATACATTCGTATACAGCCATTTGAAGCCGCTGTACCTATGGATGCTGGGTTGTTAGTGCCATGTATACCATAATGGGGCTTTGATAACCCCATCCATCTTGTTCCAAAGGGGCCTCCAGGATTAACCTGTTTGTTTACTATAGTAAAAGTTCCTGTAGGTGTTGGAGTTGTAGGCTTTCCTGTGGCTATTGGATATGATTTTACAAAACTTCCAGAACGATATAAACCAAGGATTTTAGCCCTTATACTAATTCTAATACTTAATGGTGCCGCTGCTACTGGCAAACATATTATGGCACCAACATTAAGATTATTTGGATCAAGTCCTGGATTAATTGCTACAATATCTTGAATGGATACATTAAATGCTCTTGCAATGGCAGATAATATATCTCCCTTTTGTATAACATAGGTATTTAACGTCTGGCATGTGGTAGGCTGGGGCTGTTTTTCTGTTACGCATATTATCTGACCCACTCTTAATCTATAGGGGTCTATATCAGGATTTGCTGATATAAGTGCAGCTACAGTTGTATTAAATCTTCCAGCTATAGTAACTAAAGTATCTCCGCTTTTTATTTCATAGGGTGAGGTTCCTATTGGACATTGGAAAGGTTGAAGTTGTTGTTGAGGTACACATATCTCCTCTCCTATATATAATCTTGATGGATCTATACCTGGATTAACTGAAACAATAGCTGCTACAGTAGTATTAAATCTTTGGGCTATTTTATAAAGGGTATCACCTGCTTTAATAATGTAAGTTGCCGAACCCATTGGACATTGACGGTACCAATATCTATTAAGCATATCAAGCCCCTCCCCCATTTATAACCCTTATAGTTGTTCCTACAGGTACCAGATTAAATAATTCACTTACGTCCTCATTCGACATAACTATACTTCTTCCCGAAGATACCACATCAATAAATTGAGGAGTGTTTGTCCCGTGTATACCAAAGCCAGCCTCAGATAACCCTATCCACCTTGCACCACGCTCTACTCCAGGGTCTACCTGTTTATTTAAAACTGTAAAGGTTCCTCTTGGCATGGGATAAGCAGGATTTTCACGTGCAATAATATATGTCCTGAATATATTCCCATTTCTAAATACCGTAAGTCGCCCTACTGGTACATTTACATCAACATTTACTGGGGAAGGTGCTACAGGAATGCATAAAATTTGATCTTCGTATAAATCATTGGGGTCAATACCATAGTTTGAGTATAAAAGCTGAAGAGGTGTTATGTTAAAATAATTTGCAATTGACTCCAGTGTATCTTCTTTTCTTACTACATAGTAGTTTGTAGTTGGACAAGATGGGTATAATTGAGGTCTTAGTGGCACACAAATTACTTGACCTACCCTTAAACTATTTGGATTAATACCAGGATTTGCATTAATAATATCCTGAGCTGTAGTATTATATCCACTTGCTATTCTATTTAGTGTATCCCCAGTTCTTATGGTATAAGGTACAAGGCCCGCCGCACATTGTCTACACATGTATGGATATCTCATAAAAATCTCCTTATAGTATTACTTGCTCTATTTTATAATATTTTACTTAAGTTGATTTCGTTACAGTAATAATCATTAAAACACAAAAAGACAGGAGCAATTTTACTCCCGTTTTCTATAAATAGACTATACAGTAATTAATACAAATTCAATTTTTTAAGGCTATAATAAAAACAATATAAAATTACGTATGGAATTAAATATGAGAAAAATGTATATACAAAGTTCCATCCATTTTCATATATTATCTTGCCTACAAGTACAAACGGATACTCTGTGGCAGTGGATATTATAGAAAAAATAAATATTATTAGAGGTACATGAACATTAAGTCTTTCAATTGCATATATAAACAATCCACCTACAAGAGCAAAATATCCAATATCAGTTAACAGTTGAGACAAATTACTCAGTTCTTTAGGAGCAATATAATTGAAGCCAAACTGGTATGTGAGTGTATTTTCTATATAAGAAATTACACTTACAAAGGGAACTATATAAAAAATAATCTTCTTTTCTTTTATAAAAAGAAAAACTCCAACGGTAAGCCAAGGTACTATTAAACCAAATATTATATTAAATAACATGTTAGACCTCACAAATTTATAATACATTAATTATTTACATAAATATTATTCTTTATTCAAAATATAAATTTACAAAAGCTTCTCCATTATAGTTATATTAACAAATTTACCATCAAGAACTCCTTGATTTATATAAGTTCCCACTTCCCTAAAACCAGTAGACTTATATAAATTTTTACCTACATCATTGAACTCAAAAGTACTTAAAACTAGCTTGTGGAAGTTTTGTTCTTTAGCGGTTTCTACAAGATAGTTTAATATTAATTTACCAATCCCTTTGCCACGCATATTTCTCTCTACATAGATTGAAATGTCACCAACGCCGCTATAGCAACACCTTAAATTAAACACATTTATGGATGCCCATCCCCTTAATATACCTTCTTGATCTTCAATTACTAATACCTTATATCTGTCAGCCCTACTAGTTAGCCACTCTTTCATTTCATCAACATTCCTTAATCTAGTTTCTAAGGTAGCAATTTTATCTTCAATGCCCTGATTGTAAATACTAGTTATATAAGGTATATCTTCAATTTTTGCTTGTCTTTTATTATAATCCATTTAAATCACTACTTACCTTTCTTTGTTATCCATTTTATTCCTCATATTAATTGTAATGCACAATAGTTGTAAAATACAACTATTGAATAAAAATATTTAGCTTTAATGCTTTTAGGGTGCAGTTATTTCATCTGCACCCTAAAGTTATTTACAATAATTATAATTTGGACAGTCCATACAGTTAATTTCAGAGCAATGGTCAGCTAAAATACCTTTTAGTGCACAAGAACTGCTGCTATGGGAGCGCACAATCTTTGCCCCTGTTTTTTCACCAATTTTTACAGCATTAAGAACCATATTATGAGAAACTGTATTCGTAAATAAAACAAGTAAGTCTGGATTGCCAATCATTTTTTTAAAATTTGCAGGCATTTGCGTAAATACTTTAGCCTTGCAGCTATGTTGCTTGCAAATATCTTTATAAGTACATGCCATTCTATCATGGCCTCCAATAATTACTACACTCATATTAAATTATTTATGGCAATTCGTTACATGTGAACATTCCGAACACCCACTACAACAGGAAGCACCTTTTTTCTTTTGCTTATACGTGTAATAAAAGACTCCTACAAAGGCTGACAATACTAAAGTACCAATAATCGCCGTTGCCATAATTTAATCCTCCTTTACTTAATTTAAAATTTATGATTTTACTAAGCCCCTACCGCTCTCTTAGAAACATTTACGTTATTATCAACATTTTTATATGGTCTGAATAACATATACAATATCAAAGCTACTAGAACAAATGCAATAGCTGATCCAATTCCAAATCCATTGCCTGTAAAAAGCATTCCAAGTTGATATACAATAAGGGAGATTACATATGCAAATCCTGTCTGGTAACCTACCGCGATAAGTGTCCACTTTCCATTTCCCATTTCACGTTTGATAGCACCCACTGCTGCAAAGCAAGGAGCACACAACAAATTGAATAGTAGGAATGAGAATGCTGAAAGTTGTGTAAAAGACTGCTGTAAAAGCGGCCAAATTTCAGCCCCATTTTCCGCAACTTCTGCAAATCCAAATAGTATACCAAATGTTCCAACTACATTTTCTTTTGCAATAAGTCCAGTAAATGTGGCAACAGCAGATTCCCAATTTCCAAAACCTAATGGTGAGAAAACAGGAGCAATCACCTTACCTATAGTGGCAAGCATAGACTCAGCAGTATCTACCATCTCCATGGGCCAGTTGAATGAACTTAAAAACCAAATTGCACCACTTGCTAGGAAAATAATAGTACCAGCCTTTTTAACAAAGGATTTTCCTCTATCTAGCATATGAATAAGAACACTCTTTGCTCCTGGAATATGATATGGTGGAAGTTCCATAACAAACGGAGCAGGATCACCTGCAAATCCCTTAGTTTTCTTTAAAATAACACCTGAGATAATAATTGCAGCAACACCTATAAAGTAAGCAGATGGTCCAACCCATGTAGATTCAGGAAATAACGCTCCAGCAATCAACGCAATAATAGGAAGCTTTGCAGAACAAGGAATAAAAGACGTAGTTATAATAGTCATCTTACGGTCACTTTCGTTTTCTATAGTACGTGAAGCCATAATTCCTGGAACACTACATCCAGTACCAATCAACATAGGAATAAAGGATTTTCCTGAAAGTCCAAATCTCCTAAAAATTCTATCCATTATAAAGGCAATACGAGCCATATATCCGCAGTCCTCAAGGATTGCAAGAAATAAGAATAATACAAGCATCTGAGGTAAAAAACCAAGTACAGCACCAACGCCGCCTATAATACCATCAAGAATAAGAGAATTAAGCCACTCCGCAGTTCCAACAGATACTAGGAAATTTTCTACTGCTGGAGGAATAATTTCTCCAAACAATACATCATTTGTCCAGTCAGTTAACCATGTTCCAACGGTGGAAATAGAAACATAGTACACTAAAAACATTACTAATGCGAAAATAGGAAGTGCTAAAAAGCGATTAGTAACAATACGATCAATTTTATCAGAACTAGTCATTTTGGAATTATTCTTCCTTCTGACACATTCTTTAATAATTTTGCTTATGTAAGTATAACGTTCGTTAGTAATGATGCTTTCACTGTCATCATCAAAGGTTGTTTCGCATCCCTTTGCAATTTCTTCAATACGACTCATAGCATCTTCTGAAAGCTCTATCTGTTCCATAACCTTTTTATCACGCTCAAATAGTTTAATGGCATACCAGTGCAAATTGTCCTCTTCCATACTATATGACAAAATGTCCTCTATCAAACTAAGTGCTTCCTCCACTTCCTGTGAAAAAGTGTGTTGTGGTACATTTTTAGATTTTGCTTTAACCAATGCAATAGCTTTTTCAGCAACCTCTTTACACCCTTCGCCTTTTAATGCGGATGTTTCAATAATTTCACAGCCAAGTTTATGACTTAATTTTTTAACATCAATCTGATCCCCGTTTTTACGTAGAATATCGGTCATGTTCAATGCTATAACAACAGGAATGCCTATTTCTACAAGTTGAGTAGTCAGATAAAGATTACGCTCAATATTTGTACTATCAACAATGTTAATAATAGCGTCCGGCTTATCACCCAGTAGATAATTTCTTGAAACCACTTCTTCAAGTGTATATGGTGAAAGGGAGTAAATACCTGGAAGGTCAATAATTTCTACGTCCTTGTGACCTTTTAGTTTTCCTCCTTTTTTTTCTACAGTAACACCTGGCCAGTTTCCTACATATTGAGAACTTCCGGTCAAAGCATTAAACATAGTGGTCTTACCGCAATTTGGATTACCAGCAAGTGCAATTTTTATATTCATGTACTACTCCTCCTTAAACTAGTTAGCCTTAACTAACCTTCCCTCTTAAAATATGCAGCCCTTTTAGACTGCTTAAACTTACTGAACCTCAATCATTTCAGCATCAGCTTTTCTTAAAGTTAGCTCATAGCCACGGACATTTACCTCTATTGGATCGCCTAAAGGAGCAACCTTACGAACCAATACCTCCACACCTTTCGTAATACCCATGTCCATTATTCTACGCTTCACAGCACCCTCTCCATGAAGCTTCACAACAGTTACAGTCTCACCGCATTTTACTGACTTTAGTGTATTCATACTAATATCCTCCTAAACCATAATTCTATTGGCCATACCCTTGTCCAGCGCCACACGAGTATCTTTAATATTTAAAATCATATTTCCTGCAAGCTCCGATATGACAGTAACGTCTGCACCCTCTACAAAGCCTAGGTTCGCCAGAAACTTGCGAGTTTCATCTTTTCCAGTTATCTTTTTGATGGAGTTTGTTTCTCCTGCTTTAACCATGCTAAGCGGCATCATAATCCCCCCCGACTAAGTTAGTTTAAACTAACTTACACCTTAAAATAAACAGTTAGCTTAAACTAACTGATAACTATTATCAGTTTACCATCATGTTTTTATTATGTCAATAGATTTTATAGCTTTTTCTTGATTTAATTAATACTCTTTGATAACATAATAGTAAAACTTAGGGAGGTAATCCTTTTGAAAATACAAGAATCAGCAGAAAATTATTTGGAAACAATTTTAATATTAAAAAAAAGACTGGGTCAAGTCCGCTCTATAGATATTGCCAATGAATTAAGCTTTTCCAAACCAAGTGTTAGTAACGCTATGAAACAATTTCGTGAGAATGAATATATCACCGTTGATGGTAATGGTTTTATTTCCTTAACTGAAACAGGAGAGGAAATTGCTGAGCGTATATATGAGCGTCATGATTTGCTTACAAAGTACTTCATGGCCCTTGGCGTTAGTGAAAAAACAGCTTTAGAAGATGCATGCCGTATTGAACATGTTATCAGTCAAGAAAGCTTTGAAAAAATAAAGACCTATTACGAGACTACAATGAAATTAAACAACGCAGAAAAATAGAGAACTTTTTGATTCTGTTCTTTTAAAAAATAGTACTCTTATGGCAGGCTACAATGCCTGCTTTATTTTTTATATTTTTTGTAACGTTTCTCCTATAAACAGGTCTTATTTATGTAAGGAGGTGAAAATGTGACTGACTTGGCAAATATCTATGAACAATATTTCCGAGATGTTTACTCGTTTGTATTGTTGTTAAGCAGAAACGAAACGGTTGCTGAAGAAATAACTCAAGAAACTTTTTTTAAAGCTCTTAAAAGTATTGATAAGTTCAATGGGAATTGTAAAATCAGTGTGTGGCTTTGCCAAATAGCAAAAAATACATACTATTCCCATCTAGAGAAGCAAAAACGCTTTGAACTCAATAATATACCTGAAAAAGCAAGTGAAAGCAGCATTGAAGAACTATTGATAGATAAAGAATCAGCTTTACGTATTCATAGGGCTTTACATTGTTTAGACGAGCCCTATAAGGAAGTGTTTACTTTGAGGATATTTGGAGAACTTTCATTTGTTCAAATAAGCCAACTTTTTGAAAAAACTGAAAGTTGGTCAAGAGTCACATTCTATCGGGCAAAACAAAAAATACAAGACTTAGTGAAGGAGGAGAAAAATGGGTAAAATATCTTGCGAGATTATAAAAGATTTGTTACCGTTATACTATGATAAGGTGTGCAGTAATGAGAGCAGAATAACGGTTGAAGAACATCTTACTGAATGTAACAGTTGTAAAAAGGAATTAAATAAAATAGGAACGGACATGAACCTGTCAAAAGAAACAATAGAACAGAACCTCAGAGATGGTAATGTAATAAAAAATGTTGCTGTTTTTTTAAAACGTTCCAAAGTAAAAGCATTTATTATAGGATTACTTGGCGCTGCTGCTCTGTTTACAATTGTTTATTTAGGATTTACCTATCCAATTATTACTGTTCCTACTAATATAGTAAAAATAACAGATATATCTCAATTGGCAGATGGCAGAATTGCTTATCATGTTGAACTAACAGATGGATATAAATTAAACGCTTTGAATTTTCATATGGACGAAAGTGGGAATTTTTATATAACTCCTAAACGCCCAATTATTAAAACAAAAAAAATGACGAATATACCTGGGTTTGGAAATATGCATTATACATTTGGTGATTTTCTTAAAACCGTATATCGTGATAAATACGGTGATAATGCCGAGATTAAAGCATTGTATTACGGAACTCCAAAAGACAAAATACTAATTTGGAAAAAGGGAATGGACTTACCAAAAGCAAGCGAAAAAGTTGAAGCATTCTTCAATGATGAATCCAATCCATACATGCCATATTAACAGATAGTCTGTCAATAATTCTGTGTAAACTTCCATAAAGACTTTTAACTAATATATTTTGATAGTTAACTAGATTTAGGTATTACTGTATCTAAACCTAGTTTTTCTACTTATATACATTGTTGCTAAATGATTAATTGCTTTTTAATTTTAAATTTTAAAATTAAGTATTTAATTATATAGATGTAATGTGTATAATTTAAAGGTATCTAAACATTGATGAAGAAAAGAGGTATTAACATGAGTGGCATAGCTGGCAAAGGTTGTGAAGTATTAGTTCCATATGAAGAGAGAAAATCATTAAAAGATATAGAACGTAGCATTATAAAAACATATAGAAAGCATCTTTGGTCAAAATTCAATAAGGCGATAAAGGACTATAAATTAGTTGAAGATGGAGATAAAGTTGCAGTAGCCATTTCAGGAGGAAAAGATAGTATTCTAATGGCGAAGCTGTTTCAAGAATTAAAACGTCATGGGCACATTAAATTTGAGTTAGAGTTTATAGCAATGGATCCTGGGTATCATCCACATATAAAACAATTATTAATTGATAACTGTGAATATTTAAATATACCAATTCGTATTTTTGAATCTGGTATATTTAATGTAGTAGATGAAATCGCCAAAGATTATCCATGCTATATGTGTGCAAGAATGCGCAGAGGAGCACTGTATACAAAGGCGCAGGAGCTTGGATGTAATAAACTTGCCCTTGGACATCACTACAATGATGTAATTGAAACAATATTATTGAATGTTTTATATTCAGGAAATTTCAAGACAATGATGCCGAAGTTAAAATCAAAGAATTTTGAAGGGCTAGAATTGATTAGACCTTTATATTATATTGAAGAAACATATATTAAAAGATTTACACAAAGCAGTGGAATTTGGCCATTGAATTGTGCTTGTATGGTTTCAGCAGAAAAAATAGGAAACAAACGCTATGAAATTAAGGATATGATAGAAAACTTAAAAAAGGACTTTAAGGACGTAGAAAAATCTATATTTAAATCTTCCCAAAATGTAAATATGAATTGTATTTTAGGTTGGGAAAAGAATGGTGAGAAACACTCATTCCTTGATTTTTATGATGAAGAATAACCTCAATGCCGTCAAACATAATTTTCCATGAAAATTAATAAAAAACAAAAGTCTGTAACTCATTGAAGTTACAGACTTTCCACTGGTCTGGGTAACAGGATTTGAACCTGCGACCTCATGCACCCCATACATGCGCGCTACCATCTGCGCCATACCCAGATAACACTATATATTATAGCATAATTTTTCCTAAAATCAATATATCATAGGAGGAAAGTAATTTTTACGTTACTCTCCTCCTATGATTTAAAAATAATTATGTCTTTCATAATGAACCCTATTAGAAAATTATCTTAAAGAATAATGCAGATAAGTCCACCGTTGCCTTCGTTAATAATCTTCTGAAGTGTTCTTTGAATTTTATTTTGAACATCTTCTGGCATCCTATAAAGTTTGTTTTGTAATCCTTCCTTAACCAAAACTTCTAAAGATTTGCCAAACATGTTGCTCTGCCATATTTTTGATGGGTCATTTTCAAACTGCTCTAATAAAGATTTTACCATTTCTTCACTTTCTTTTTCAGTTCCCATTATTGGAGATATTTCTGTTTGAATATCTGCCTTAATAAAGTGTAATGAAGGAGCACTAGCTTTTAGTTTTACACCGAATCTATTTCCCTGTTTAACCATTTCAGGCTCTTCTAGTTTCATTTCAGTTAGCTGAGGTGCTACAAGTCCATAACCAGTATCTTTAACATCTTGTAAGGCTTGGGCTATTTTATCATATTCAACCTTAGCTTTATGCATTTCTCCCATTATACTCATTAATTCATTTTCATCATTAATCTCTCTATGGCATACTTCCCCTAATATCTTGTAGAATAGCCCTGGTCTTGGAGCTAAGTCAACCCTTGCTACACCTTCACCCATGTTCATTTCACTTAAATCTGAAGCTCCTAGGAATTCGAATTCCTTGAATCCATCTAGAGTCTTAGTAATATCTCTAACTTTGTATATGTTTTTGCACATATCCTTAACTAGATCCATAAAATTAATCTTTAACCAGTGCTCGCCTCTTAATTTCTCAATCCACTGTGGCATGTCTATGTTGATTTCTTTTACTGGGAATTCCTTAAGTACTCTATTAAACACGTTAGTTACATCTTCAACCTTCATGTTTAATACATCCATGATTTGCACTGGCACGTCATATTTAACTTCTAATTCATTCTTTAGTTCTAAGGTTTGTGGTTCATTAGCGTGTCTAGAATTTAATACTATTATGAATGGTTTATTTATTGCTTTAAGCTCATTAACCACTCTTTCTTCAGCCTCTAAATAATCATTTCTAGCAATGTCTGTTATAGAACCATCTGTTGTTACAAGGAGTCCAATGGTTGAATGCTCATTTATAACTTTTTTAGTTCCAATTTCTGCTGCTTCCTCAAAAGGAATTTCATAATCATACCATGGTGTTGAAACCATTTTGGCTTTTTCACCATCCATATAACCTGATGAACCTTTTACAATGTACCCAACGCAATCTACCATTCTAACCTTAAATTTCGAGCCTTCCTTTAGCTTTATTTCAATGGCTTCATTAGGCACAAACTTAGGCTCTGTGGTGTGTATGGATTTTCCCGATGAACTTTGAGGCAATTCATCTTGGGCTCTTTTTTTCTTGAATTCATTATCCATATTGGGCAACACCATTAATTCCATGAATTTCTTGATAAATGTAGATTTACCGGTTCTAACAGGGCCTACAACTCCGACATAAATGTCCCCTTGGGTTCTTTCAGCTATATCCTTGTATATATCAAAGTTTTCCAAGTTATTACACCCTCCTATAATATAATATTAACACTATATATATATTGGTATTATGCTTAAATTATAACTATTTAAATAAAAATCACTTTCAAATTTATTTAATAAAATAAAGGAGCTTGCTTTAAAAGACAAACTCCTCATAAATTTCTAATTGTTAATCATTAATTATATTAGTGTACTTCACTTTTTTTATCTCTAGTCATGAGCTGGTAAACCTCATCTTTAGGATCTTTCCCTAGGAACAAAACCTTATAAAGAGCATCAGTTATTGGCATGGATACCCCAAGCTCCTCTTTAATTTCATAGAATGCTTTGCAAGCCTTAATGCCTTCTACTACCATTCCAACTTCTTCTATGGCCTGTTCTGTAGAAGCTCCCTTACCAATTAATATGCCCGCCCTTCTATTTCTGCTATGCATACTGGTGCAAGTTACAATTAAGTCCCCCATACCAGTAAGTCCAGCAAAAGTTTCTTTTTTGCCACCTAATTTTTCTCCAATTCTTATAATCTCGCTCATTCCTCTAGTCATTAGCGCAGCCTTAGTATTATCACCATATCCAATACCATCAGAAATCCCTGCTGCTAGTGCTATAATGTTTTTTACAGCTCCGCCAATTTCAACACCAATTATGTCATCATTAGTGTATACTCTAAATTTATTTGTCATAAAAAGTTCCTGAACTTCTTTAGCATATTTCATATCTATTGATGTAGCTACTACTGTAGTTGGAATATCTATTGAAACTTCCTCAGCATGGCTAGGGCCTGATAAAATAACTACATGGTTATTAGGTAATTCTTCTTGAATAACCTCTGAAAGCCTTTTTCCTGTGTGTTCTTCAATGCCTTTAGAAACATTTATTAATACTACATCTTCTTTTATGTAGGATTTTAAAATTTTACTAACTCCTCTAATTGCATTAGAAGGTACGGATAAAACTACATATTTGGCATTTTCAAGGGCTTCCTCTAAGTTATTATGTGCAACTACATTAGCTGGAACTATAACATGGGGTAGATATTTCATATTTTCTCTTTTTATATTTATATCTTCTACCACTTTTTCATCTCTATCATATATGCTAATGCTCAATCCTTTTTTAGCTAGCATAACGCTTAAAGCTGTACCAAAACTTCCACCACCAATGAAAGTAACATCATAATTCATAGTTATTCTTTCCTTTCTCTAAACTCCATTTTTATTCCTGTTCCTTCAAAATCAAAGCTTTCTCTCAATTGATTTTCTATATATCTTTCATAAGAGAAATGTAGTGCTTGCGGATTGTTTACAAAGAATACAAATGTTGGAGGCTTAGTTCCTGTTTGTGTTACATAAAACACCTTAAGTCTTGAAGTTCCTACTACCGGAGGTTCCTTCCTCATTATAGCCTTACCAACTACGTCATTTAAAACTCCTGTTTTTATTCTCTTGTTGTAGTTGTCATAGCATGCCTTTGCCATTTCCAATACCTTTTGTACCCTTTGACCTGTTAAAGCTGAAATAAATAAATATGGAGCATAGGACATAAAGTTTAATTCATGTTGCAAATCCTTTTTGAATTTAACCATGGTATTAGTATCTTTTTCTATAAGATCCCATTTATTAACTATTACCATAATAGCTTTGCTCATATCATGAGCATATCCAATAATCTTTTTATCTTGCTCACTTACTCCTTCTTCAGCGTCAATCATTAATATGCATAAATCTGCTCTTTCAATAGCAGTATAGGTTCTAACTACACTGTATTTCTCTATTTCATCTTTTATCTTACTTCTTCTTCTTATTCCTGCTGTATCTATTAATATAAATTTACCTTCCTCTGTTTCTAGGTAACTATCTATAGCATCCCTTGTAGTTCCAGGAATATCGCTTACTATATTTCTATCTTCTCCTAAGAGTTTATTAACTAAAGAAGATTTTCCTACGTTAGGTCTTCCAACAAAGGCTATTCTAATGTATTCATCATTTTCTTCTTCTTCTATTATATCATCAAAATATTCTACTACTTTATCAAGCATATCTCCAAGTCCTAAGGCCTGGGATGCAGAAATAGTTATTGGATCTCCTATGCCTAAGTTATAAAATTCAAAAGCATTATCTTCTAGTGCTGCCCTATCTACCTTATTTACAACTAAAACCACAGGCTTATTGCTTTTTCTAAGCATTTGAGCTACTTCGTAATCTGCTGGTGCTAAACCAGACTTCCCATCAACTAAGAATATTATTACATGAGCTGTTTCTATGGCTATTTGAGCCTGCCTTCTCATCTGAGCTAGTATTATGTCCTCGCTATCAGGTTCAATACCACCTGTGTCTATTATAGTAAAGTTATACTTTAACCATTCTGCTTCTGCATAAATTCTATCTCTTGTTACACCTGGTGTATCTTCAACTATTGATATTCTTTTTCCCGCCAACTTATTAAACAATGTGGATTTTCCTACATTCGGTCTTCCTACTATGGCAACTATCGGTTTTCCCATTTTTTATTCCTCCTTACAATGATCATTAAGTTTTTCTATTAAATCTTCTCCTGTATATTCGCAAATTACAATCTTTTTACCATAGTGCTTTTCTAAATCCTCTATGGTAACATCATCTAAAAATATCTCTTCCCCTGCTCTCAACATGTTCTTAGGTATAAAAATATACTCTCCAGCCTCATGCTTATGTAAAGCATTTAAAATATCTCTTCCAGTAATCAAGCCAACTACAGTGATAGTTTCTCCAAAAAAGTTATTTTTTACTTTAACCACGTCTATTTTTATATTAGAATTTTTCCCCTCTATAATTTCTTTTGCTTTAAATATTTCTTCATAGGCTAAAGCTCCCGTTATAAATGTGAATTTCCCTTTGGCATCTTTTCTAAGTAGCTCTAGGTTCTGATCAATATTATCCCTAAAGATTCTTATCATGCCAACTCCGTCTTCTAACTGCTCAAAGCCTTCATAAAAATCGCTTTGGGGAACATCTATTTCAGATAAAACATAAAATTCATCAGATAACCTTACAAAAGGTGTGTTTATTTCTTTAATAAATTTATCTTGTAACTTTCCTATAAGCTTTATTGTTTCTATAGAGCTTTCCTTATTGAATAACTTCATTGAGAATAGCCCTTCTCTATACTTTGTCACTCCTACAGGAACTACCGCTAAGTTTTGAACACTTGGATATAATTTATATAAGTCTTCTACGGTCTTAATCAGTTCCTCTCCATCGTTAACCCCTGGACAAAGAACTATTTGGCAGTTTATAGTAATCCCTGCTTCACTTAACCTAGTTAATCTCTCATATATATTTCCTGCAAATCTATTGTTTAGCATCTTTTGTCTTAGTTCAGGATTTGTAGTATGAACAGATACATTTATAGGACTAATCCTATACCTTATAATTCTATCGATATCTTCATCCTTCATATTAGTCAATGTAACGAAATTACCTTGTAAAAATGACAGTCTTGAATCATCATCTTTAAAATATAAGGATTCTCTCATTCCTTTAGGCAATTGATCTATAAAGCAAAAAATACATTTATTTTGACAGCTTTTTGCTTCATCCATGATAGATTTATTAAACTCTATGCCTAAATCCTCATGGTACTCCTTTTCAATTTCAATTTCCCATATTTCTCCGTCATCTTTTTCTACTTCTACTAGAATGCACTCATCTGCCATTAAATATTTATAATCAATTATATCGTTAACACTATTGCCATTTATGGTTAAAAGAAAATCGCCAGCTTCTATTCCAACCTCTTCTCCAATACTGTTCGGTAGTACTTTACATATTTTGTTTTTCATTTAACTAACCCTACCTTTTCTTTATATGTAACACTTGTAATATTACATTAATCTTCTTATTTAGTCAATTCTTATCATCAAAAAGAGACTGTATATTACTATGTACAGTCTCCCTAAAACTATTCATTTAAATCCTTTAATTCTCCAGTTACTTGGTAAATAGTCCACTCGCAAATATTTGTTACGTGATCAGCTATTCTTTCTATATATTTGCATATAAATAAGAACTGTGTAGCTTGATTTATGCTGCTATTATCTTTTGTCATTATTGGAATCATTTCTTTAAACACATTTTTGTAGATATCGTCTATTTTATCATCCTCTTTGCATATTAAATAGGATTTTTCCACATCTCCTTCAACATACGCATCTAATGCCCCTTTAATCATTTCCTTAGCTATA
Organism: Clostridium malenominatum; assembly: GCF_039521365.1. Classification (NCBI taxonomy): domain Bacteria; kingdom Bacillati; phylum Bacillota; class Clostridia; order Eubacteriales; family Clostridiaceae; genus Clostridium; species Clostridium malenominatum. The sequence continues at coordinate 1,370,823 of NZ_BAAACF010000001.1, read as the reverse complement.
TCTGTCATCTTAGGTATATCTACTAGAGGTTTGATAAACTTTTCATCCTTTAGCCTTATAGCAATTTTAGCAATATCCACTGCATGATCTGCCATTCTTTCTAAATCTGTTACTATTTTGCTGCCCGTAAATATCATTCTTAAATCTTTTGCTAAAGGCTGCTCTCTTGCAATTAATTTTATACATTTATCCGATATTTCTCTTTCCAAATCATCAACTAAATCATCGTTTTTTATTACTTCTTCTGCTAAATCATAGTTGTGCTCTGTTAATGCCTCTATGCATTCATGTATTTGTTTTTCTACTATGCTACCCATTCTTAAAATATCATTGTGTAATTCCTGAAGATGCAAATCAAAAGTACTTCTTGTCAACCTAACCACCTCTTTTTATTATTTGCTTTATCCAAACCTTCCAGTTATATAATCCTCAGTTCTTTTATCTCTTGGCTTATAGAATATATCTTCTGTTTTTCCAAACTCAACTATTTCTCCATTTAAGAAAAATGCTGTATTATCAGAAACTCTTCCTGCTTGTTGCATATTATGAGTTACCACTATAACGGTATACTCCTTTTTCAAACTTTCCATCAACTCTTCAATCTTCAATGTGGAAATAGGATCTAATGCTGAAGTCGGCTCATCCATTAATATTATTTCAGGCTCTACTGCAAGAGTTCTAGCAATACATAATCTTTGTTGTTGTCCTCCTGAAAGTCCCAAAGCACTTTTCTTTAATCTATCCTTTACTTCCTCCCAAAGAGCTGAACCCTTTAGACTCTCTTCTACTATTTCATCTAATTTGCTCTTGTTTTTTATACCATGTATTCTAGGACCATAAGCTACATTGTCATAAATGGACATAGGGAATGGATTTGGCTTTTGAAACACCATGCCTATAACTTTTCTTAACTCTATTTCATCAAATTCCTTATAAACGTCTTTTCCATTATAAAGAACCTTTCCATCTATTTTTACCCCTGCAATAAGATCATTCATTCTATTTATTGTTCTTAAAAATGTTGATTTACCACACCCTGAAGGTCCTATAAGGGCTGTAACTTGATTTTTATCTATATTCAAATTAATTTTTTTCAATGCTTGATGTGTACCATAATATAAATCTAAATCCTTAACTTCTATTATAGACATTTTCTTCCTCCTTACTTGCCACCTGAGTAGCGTCTATATATGATATTTCCAATTACTCTGGCAAATAAATTAAATAATAATACCATTATAATTAATATTGCTGATGATCCATCTCCAATTCTAGTGGCATCTGGTACCATACCTTCAGAGTTTACCTTCCAGATATATACCGAAAGGGTTTCCGCAGGTCTTAATAAATTAAAGGGTGAAGCTTTAGTAAATAATTTATCAGCAGCGAAACTTAGAGAAGGAGCACTCATGCCCGCTGTATATAAAAGAGCTGCTGCTTCTCCAAATACCCTTCCGCCTGCTAGTATAACACCAGTTAAAATTTGTGGCATAGCTGTTGGTAATATAACTTTCCAAATGGTTTGCCATTTTGTAGCCCCCAAGGCTAAGCTGCCTTCCTTTATTCCTTTAGATGCATTTCTTATAGCATTTTCACTTACCCTTGTAAGAGATGGTAAGTTTATAATTCCTAGAGCCAATGCCCCTGATAAAAGGGTGAAACCCCATCCTGTGCTTTTAACAAAAACTAATAGTCCAAATAACCCTACAACAATAGATGGAAGGGAAGCCATGGTTTCTATACATAGTCTTATAATATTAAGAAATTTTCCTTCTCTAGCATATTCTGATAAATATATTCCAGCACCCACTCCAAATGGAATGGTTATTATCAGCGAAACAATTAACATATAAAAAGAATTGAATAATTGAGGGCCTATTCCCCCTCCAGCTTCTCCAATTTTAGGTTCCCCAAAAATAAAGCTTGGAGTTAAATGTCTTACCCCTCTTATTATAATATATCCAATTAATGTTATCAGTAACATTAATATCATTGCAGAGATTATATAAGTTGTAACAGTAAATATTTTATCTTTACTTCTTTCATTCATTATTTTATCTCACCTCTTAAAGCTAAAGTCCTAATAATTAGTATGAACAGAAATGAAACTATTAATAAAACTAAGGCTATTGTCCAAAGAGCATCATTCCAAGCTGTTCCTGATATGGTATTAGCCATATCCATGGTTAATATAGATGTTAATGTAGTTGTAGGACTCAATAAATTATTAGGAAGTTTAACAGTGTTTCCTATTACCATTTGAACTGCCAGCGCCTCTCCAAAGGCTCTTGCGATTCCTAATACTATTGCGGTTAATATACCCCCTTTAGCTGAGGGAATAGCTACTCTACTTATGGTTTGCCATCTAGTAGCTCCTAATCCATAGGAAGCCTCTAAATAATCCTTTGGTATAGCTTTAAGAGCATCTACTGATAAACTTGATATAGTAGGCAGTATCATAACACTAAGCACTAATATGCCAGCAAATAAACTAAATCCTATACCACCAAATACATTCTTGATTAAAGGTAGTAGTACTGTAATACCTAACCATCCATATACAACAGAAGGTATTCCTACAAATAGCTCTAAAGCTGGTTTTAGAATGCTTTCACCTAGTTTTGGGGAAATATAATTAATAAATACTGCTAAAGCTATGCTTACTGGAGACGCTAATAATACTGCTCCAAGTGATACTAAAGTTGAACCTGCAAGGAATGTAAAAATACCAAACTTAGGACTCTCTCCATCCGGGGACCATTTAGTAGAAAAAATAAATCTTGTTAATGAATAATCCCCTTTAGTAAATGTATTAATTCCCTTTACCGCTATAAATCCTATTATAGTTAACGTAAGTATAAGGATTAAAGATCCGCAAAGAATTGCGAATCCTTTTCCTAAGTATTCATTTTTTATACGCTTCCAAAACTTATTCTTCATATTTATCTTCCTTCTTTTTTATTTCAAATGCTTTATTTAAAATCTCCTACTGGAATATAACCTAATTTTTCTACTAAAGCTTTATTCTCATCGCTCATTACATATTCAATAAAAGCCTTTGTAAGTCCTGTTGGAGCTCCTTTAGTGTACATATGTTCATAAGACCAGAAAGGATATTTCTTAGTTACAATGTTTTCTTTAGAAGCTTCAACTCCGTCAATCTTAACTAATTTAATATTTTCTCTTTTTTCTGCTGTTAAATAGGATAATGCAAGATAACTTACGGCTCCGGAAGTACTTGTTATTGTTTTTTCTACACTACCACTTGAATCCTGTATTGTTCCTAATCCTTCTTTTTCACTTTTACCATCCATGATTGTATCTATGAAGGTTGCTCTTGTACCTGAAGATGATGGTCTATTTACTACATTTATTGCTAAATCTTGTCCACCAACTTCTTTCCAGTTTGTAACTTCTCCAGTAAATATCTTTTGAATTTGTTCCTTTGTTAATGAATCAACTTTAACATCTTTATTTACTACTAATGCAAAGCCGATAGCGCATACTTTATGATCAACTAATTCCTTTGCTTTTTCTTTATCTTTTATTTTTGACTCAGCACTTACATCTGAATTTCCTATTTCTACTGAACCTTCTGCAACTTGGTTTATTCCTGTACCGCTTCCTCCGCCTTGTACATTAATAGTTGCATCAGGATTTTTTGCCTTAAAGTTTTTTGCTGCTTCTTGTACTAATGGTTGAAGTGCAGTAGATCCTACCGCTGTTATTGTGCCAGAAATAGTATTTACATTTTTATTTTCACTTTCAGTTTTATCTTTTCCACCACATCCTGCAAATACTCCTGTCATTAATGTTAATGATAATGCTGCTATTAGAGTTCTAATGCCTTTTTTATTCATTTATTAACCCTCCATTAAAATCATTTATTTTATCTACTATATTTATCATAGTATATGGAAGTTAACCAAATATTATAGGCATGTTAAAAAAAATTTACATAAAGAAATAAGCATGCAGTGTTTTTCACTACATGCTTACCTTTTTAATAGGTATTGTTACAATAAAATTACTTCCCTTTCCAACTTCACTTTCCACCTCTATAGTACCCTCAAAAGAAAGAATAATATGCTTAACTATAGCAAGTCCAAGCCCCGTTCCACCCTCTACTCTACTTCTTGCCTTATCTACTCTATAAAACCTTTCAAATATTCTTCCAATATGATCCTTAGGTATACCTACCCCTGTGTCTTTAACTTCTATTATAATTTTGTTATTATAAACTTTCTTTTTTACATATACAGCACCATTTTCTTCTGTGTACTTTACAGCATTGTCTACCAAGTTCAACATCATTTGTTTAAATCTGTCTGCATCCCCTTGTATTATAGGTAGGTTCTCACCTTCAATTGTTATTGCTATATTTTTCTTCATAGCATAGTTATTTACTAAACTACATACATCTTCAATAATACTATTAACATCGGCAACTTCTTGTTTTATTTCCCTATTATTTTCAATATGGGATAAAACAAGTATATCATTAATTAATCTGGTTAGTCTTTCCGCTTCATCGTTAATAATGTTTAAGAACTTCTCTTTATTTATAGGATCATCTACGTATCGTAAAGTTTCAGCAAAGCCTTTAATAGAAGTTAGGGGTGTTTTCAATTCATGAGAAACATTGGCAACAAATTGAGACCTCATATTTTCTAATCTTTTAATTTCGGTTATATCTTGTACTACAGCTACTGTTCCCATCAATTGTCTTCCGTTAAATATATCTGCGGTTTTTATCCTAAGTTCTCTTTCCTTAGGATTTAATATTTTTATTTCTCTATATTCATCTATGGAATTTTTTAAAATATCCTCTAACTCAAAGTTTCTAATATAGTCTAATAAATTACATCCTATTATGTCTTTTTTTATTCCAAAAATTTTATTTGCATAAGGGTTTATAATTATCACTTTAAAATTTTTATCTACTGCTATAACTCCACTTTCCATACTAGTTAGTATAGCTTCAAGTTTATTTTGTTTGTCTATTACATCATTTATTGTTAGTTGGAGCTTTTGAGCCATATTATTAAAGGTTTTAGACAATTGTCCTATCTCATCTCTAGAGTGTATATTTACCCTCCTATGCAACTCTCCCGCTGCAACTCTTGATGTTATAAATTCTAAATTTTTAATAGGCTTAACTATTTCTAAGGAAAACTTTGACGAAAACACTAAAGATGTAATTATGGCCAGTATGAGTACAATAACATAATAGCTACTATATTCTTTCTTAAAACCTGATATCCTCTTCATTTCCATGGAGCTTCTTATGATATATTCATCATTTACGAACATGGCCACGTACATGTTATCCGTTTTAGTGGAAGTACTATATCTTATGGCATATCCACTTCCGGTATTTTTTGCTGAAATAACCTCTTCCCTGTTATTATGGTTCTCCATTTCTAATCCGTCTACTTTAGAATCTCCAACCACTTCTCCCTTTTTATTTATAATAGTGACTCGTATATCATTTTCCTTAAAGCTTTTCTTTATAATACTATCCAAGCCTTCTTTATCAATATATTTTAAAACACTTGCTACTAATTCATTATTAGATTTTAAAGCTTTTTTAGTATTTTCTATGTATTGATAGTTTTGTATAATTAAGAAAAAACTCATTACCAAAGTCAAGCTAATTGTTAAGGTTAGGAACATATATATCATTAATTTTTTTTTCATTTTATCACCTGTCTATTCCGAATAATTAAATCTATATCCTACTCCCCTTATGGTTTCAATATGTTTAGGACTTTTGTCATCTTCTTCTATCTTCTGCCTTAAATGCCTAATGTGCACATCGACAGTTCTAGTTTCCCCAATGTACTCGTATCCCCATATTTTGTCTAGTAAAAAATCTCTTGTTAAAACTCTCCCTTTATTCTTAATAAAAGTTTCAAGTAGTTCATATTCTTTTAAAGTTAAATCTATCTTTTCTCCTTCCTTTGAAACTTCATGTTTTTCAAAATCAATTTTTATGTTTCCAAAGATAAAATCATTATTCTCTATGGTAGAAACTCCCGTTCTTCTCAAAAGAGCTTTCACCCTAGCAACTAATTCTCTAACTGAAAAAGGCTTAGTAATATAATCATCAGCCCCTAATTCTAATCCAAGTACTTTATCTAATTCCTCACCTTTAGCCGTTATCATTATAATCGGGGTGGTAGATATGGCATTATTCATTCTTATTCCCTTGCAAACATCATATCCATCCATACCTGGCAACATAACATCTAAAAGAACTAAATTAGGCCTTTCATTTTTAACAATTTCAAAAGCATCCTTACCATTATCTGAACATATTACATTGTAGCCTAAGTTCTCTAAGTTAAATTTCAAAAGCTCCCTAATATTTTCCTCATCATCAACAATTAAAATTTTTTCATCAGTCATAATAACCCTCCAACATTTTACCTATATTATAGCATTATTTTAAGCAAATTTAATTTTGACTCCATACATTTAACATGCCTTAATATAGTTTTAACATTAAAAATGGTTTTATGTCTACCATAAAACCATTTAACAAACTACTTATTTGAAATTAATCTTTTAATCTCATCTATAAAAGTATTAACATCTGTAAATTGTCTGTATACAGATGCAAATCTAACATAGGCTACCTCATCTATTTTTTTTAAGTTATCCATAATAATTTCACCTATGTATTCAGATTTAACCTCTGTTATCATTTGATTGTTTATATGTTTTTCTACTTCATCAGCTATGTTTTCAATTTGGCTTCTAGACACTGGCCTTTTTTCACAAGCTTTAATAACTCCATTTATGATTTTACTTCTGTCAAAATATTCCCTGCTCATGTTCTTTTTAATAACCAATACGGGTATATTTTCTACCTGTTCATAAGTGGTGTATCTTTTACTGCATTTTAAACATTCTCTTCTTCTCCTTATTGATTCATTTTCCTCTGTTGCCCTTGAATCTACAACTTTACTTTCATTATACCCACAAAATGGACATTTCATATATCTTCTCCCGCCTTTTTCTAAAGTAATGTATTATAACCCTATTATAATATAACTCTACTATGGTTTGCCAATAAAATATTCTTCACCCTCTACTAATATTACATCTACCCCTATTTTCCTTATTTTATCCCAGGGAATTTCTATGTCCGTATTCTTTCCAAACCAGGATATCTTTTGGGATGGAATTATTATTGAAACTACTTTGCTATTTTCTATATCTATTTTAAAATCCCTCATATATCCTAATTTAGTACCAGAATTAATATCTATTATTTCCATAGTTCTTAAGTTGTTAATAGAATGATAAGTTAATTCCATTTTTTCTTCCCCCTTTTATTCTCTATTACATATTATGATTCACATCTTTATAATATAATAAAAAAAGAACTTTACTTAGTAAAATTCTTTTTTATTAATCCTATTTTAAACGTATTTTTTCATATGTTTTAAAGCTGTTTTTTCTAACCTAGATACTTGAGCTTGTGATATTCCTATTTCGTCTGCGACCTCCATTTGTGTTCTACCATCAAAAAATCTTAATGTCAGTATTAGTTTTTCTCTATCGTTTAATTTTTTCATAGCTTCTTTGATGGATATATTTTCAAGCCAGCTATCATCTACATTTTTGCTATCGCTAATTTGATCCATTACATAAATGGCATCGCCGCCATCATTATAAATGGGTTCAAATAAAGATACTGGATCTTGTATTGCATCTAAAGCAAATACTACTTCTTCTCTTGGTATGTTTAGCTCCTTGGCAATTTCTGACACCGTTGGTTCTTTATTATTCTCAGCAATTAACCTATCTCTTACTTGTAGAGCTTTATAGGCAATATCTCTAAGGGACCTGCTAACTCTTATTGAATTATTATCCCTTAAATATCTTCTTATTTCACCTATAATCATAGGCACTGCATAAGTTGAAAACTTTACATTCTGACTTAAATCAAAGTTATCAATGGCTTTTATGAGACCTATGCAGCCTACCTGGAATAAATCATCAACATTTTCACCTCTGTTATTAAACCTTTGGATTACACTTAACACTAATCTTAAGTTACTCCTAATGAATGTCTCCCTGGCTTCATCATCTCCTGCTTGCATTTGTTTTAATAATTTTACCATTTCCTTTTCCTTTAAGACAGGTAGTTTTGATGTATTTACTCCACAAATTTCAACTTTGTTTATCATCATATGTAATCAGCCCCTTCTATATTGTTGCATTTTAATTATTTCCTCAGAAGCTGATTTTTATACAAATATGTTTTTTATAACATTTTATTTATTTCTTTTTTAAGTCTTTTAATTATTCTTTTTTCTAGTCTAGAAATGTAAGATTGTGATATTCCAAGCATATCCGCTACTTCTTTTTGAGTTTTTTCTATTTTCCCTCCTAAACCAAATCTTAAATTCACAATTTCTTTTTCTCTGTTTGTAAGTTTTCCCATGGCTATGAAAAGTAATTGTTTGTCTACTTCGTCTTCTATTAAATTATACACTACATCATTTTCAGTTCCTAGAATATCAGATAGCAATAGTTCATTTCCATCCCAATCCACATTCAAGGGCTCATAAAATGATATTTCAGCTTTTACTTTACTGTTGCGTCTTAAATACATTAAAATCTCATTTTCTATACATCTAGATGCATATGTAGCAAGCTTTATTTTCTTTTCTGGATCAAAGGTATTTACTGCCTTTATTAAACCAATAGTGCCTACAGACACTAAGTCTTCCACATTTACTCCCGTATTTTCAAATTTTCTAGCAATATAAACTACTAATCTTAAATTTCTTTCTATCAATATAGATCTTACACTTTCATCTCCAAAGGTTAATCTTTGAACTAAATTTTCTTCCTCTTCCTTTGTAAGAGGTGGTGGGAGAGCGTCATTCCCCCCAATATAATATACCTTTCTTGCAAATATCTTAAGCTTACTTATTATATTGTTTAGAAGTAATTTTATGTTTATCATGTTCTAACCTCCCTATAATATTCCCCTAGATAATAAACCTTGGTAATCTCCAACCTGACTTAATTTATTATTACAAAAGGCTATTAATGCTTCTTTTTCTTCCCCTACATCATCTTTATAAACCATTATTTTCTCAGGTTTAATTGCTGCCATTCTTCCATATTGACCATTTATCACGCTATAAGGTATATAATAATATTTGTAATTTTTAATGTCTTCTTTACTAAATAAATCTTCTTCTACAATAATTACCGGTAAATTTGTTACAGGCTCTACCAACTCATTTCCCGTATCTAAAAAAGCTTTTATTTTTTTTACAGAACCATCTAATACTATTTCTACTCCATAAATATAGTTATTTAAGGCTTTTCTATCTTTTACAAATATTATTAATCTACTCAATACTATGTATATTATCATTATAGCTATCATTAGTTTTTTGTAAGAGAAATTCAAAATTATTCCCCTATCTAAAGCTCCTCCATTTTTATTAAACTCTGTAAATACACATAGCCCAGCCAATAACATAGAATATAAAATAAAAATAGCAGTACCTTTGATGTTAAACAGTATGTCCTTCTTTTGAAAGGAAATTAATATCATTATAAATGCTATAATAATTTTTATTGGTAAACTGTTAAGTAAATACAAACTTTCAAACAGCATTGTAATTACGTACAGAGCTCCTACCATTGCACTTATAACTGTGTTTAATTTTTTAATCTTAATTTTTAATGTATCCGCTGTTAAAATAATTAAAAAGGTGTTTACTATAAAATTTTCTAATATTAATACATCTAAAAAAATAACCATAGCCCCTCACCTCTTATAGATTATTATATAACTTACCATTTCAAAATTTTGTCATAATTTATTTATTATTCCTATTTTTTTTATTTATATTCTGCCAATATAAATAAAAAAATCTGACCATTTTATTATTTGGTCAGATTTTTTATAAAATTACTTAATTATCTTCTTTGTCTACGTAGAAATGTAGGTATTTCTATATCATCTTCGTTATAATTGTCTAAATTTGCTTCCACAGTAGCAGCTGCTTCTAAACCAGCCTTCGCTGTATTAATTTTTGCATTCACTACATGGGAATTTTTATCCTTTACTGCTCCTTTTTCCTGTTCAAATCCTGTAGCTATTACAGTAATTCTTATTTCATCTTTTAAAGTTTCATCAATTACGGCTCCAAATATAATATTTGCATCTGGATCCGCAGCTTGTTGTACTATTTCAGCAGCTTCGTTTATTTCTAATAATCCTAAATCAGAACCACCAGTAATGTTTAACAATACTCCTGTGGCACCGACTATAGATGTTTCTAAAAGCGGACTAGATATGGCTTGTTTAGCAGCTTCTTGCGCTCTGTTATCTCCAGAGGCTTGTCCAACACCCATGTGTGCTAGTCCTTTATCAATCATAATAGTTCTTACATCAGCAAAGTCAAGATTAACTAAACCAGGTATAGTTATTAAGTCTGATATACCTTGTACCCCTTGTTTTAATACATCATCTGCGAATCTAAAAGAGTCCACTAAAGTAGTTTTTTTGTCAACTATATTAAGTAGTCTTTCATTAGGAATAGTTACTAAAGTATCTACACTGTCTCTTAAATTTTTTACTCCCATTTCGGCATGAAGCATTCTCTTTCTTCCTTCAAATGGGAAAGGTTTAGTTACAACCCCAACGGTAAGTATACCCATGGATTTTGCGATGCTGGCGATTACAGGAGCTGCTCCTGTTCCAGTACCTCCACCCATTCCAGCGGTTATAAAAACCATGTCTGCTCCTTTTATAGCTTGAGAAATTTCTTCTTTACTTTCTTCAGCGGCTTTATGTCCAATTTCTGGATTAGCACCTGCTCCTAGTCCCTTAGTTAATTTATCTCCAATTTGAATTTTTTGAGAAGCATGGGATAACATTAATGCTTGCTTATCTGTATTAACCGCTATAAATTCTACATTCTTTAATCCTTCTTTGATCATTCTATTTACAGCGTTGTTTCCTCCACCACCACATCCAATTACTTTTATTTGCGCAAATTGTTTTACATCTACATCAAAATCTAGCACAATAATACCTCCTTATTTATATTAAAAAAAGTCTGTGAAAAATCCTTTTATTTTAGAAAAAAAGCCATCTCCTCTATCTTCTTCATAATCATCTTTTTCATCATCCCAGATTGATTTTGCATCATTTCTTTTACGTTCTTTTGTTACTTTTTCTTCTTTAAACACAATTTTACCTGAACTAATAATATCTTTTACAACACCTACTGCAGATGAGTGCATGGTGTTTTCTGCACCAATATATTCTGAAACTCCAATTCTTACTGGTTTTCCTAGTATTTCTTTGCACATATCAATGCTTCCTTTTGTTAATGCTATACCTCCTCCTACTACAACTATACCTGAAACTTCATCTAAGTAATTCAATGACTCTAACTTCTTTTTTATTATGTAAATTATTTCTTCGATTCTTGCAGCAATTATTTCATTTAGTAAACTATTTTTAACTTCTACCACATTGTCGAAATTAGCATTAATTTTTATTTTGAAGTCTTTATCATCTTGGGCTTTTAATAAATCTCCATATTTAATTTTTATTTTTTCTGACTCTGATTGAGGAAGCTTTAAACAAAGAGATATATCCTTTGTTATGGTGTTTCCTCCTAAGGCTATAGCATCATTAAAGATTAATTTATTATCTCTAAATAATACAACACTAGTGGTTTCAGCCCCAATGTCTAATAAGAGAGTACCCATTTTCATCTCTTCAGCTCTCAAAACTGCTAAGGCTACTGCCATTGGTTGAAATACTAACCCTTTTCCTTCTAGGCCAGCTTTATTAATACTTTTAAATAAATTACTTATTATAGTAGATTGACACATAATTATCTGTGCATCAACTTCTAGCCTAATTCCACACATACCTAATGGGTCTGTAATGTTATCATAACCATCAACTATAAATTGCTCAGGTACAACACCTATAATCTCTTTATCGGATGGAACTGAAATAATTTTAGCTGCTTTTAAAACTCTATCCACATCATTTTGTGTGATTTCTCTATCCCCTGCTGAAACAGCCACAACTCCTCTGTTAGAGGAAATATCGCAGATTTCTCCTGGAATAGAAACATAAACTTCTGTAATCTTAGAATCAATCATTCTTTCAAGTTGTTCTATAGTATTTTTAATTCCTTCAGCTGTGCTATCTATATCAACTACTATTCCTCTCTTTAAACCATTACAAGGAGTAGATGTAATACCAATAATTTGAATGTTTCCATTCTTATCCAACTTACCTGCTGCTGCACAAACTTTTGAAGATCCTATATCGATTCCTACTACATATTCATTCATATTTTCTACAACCTCCTTAAAGAGTACCGATAAATTATATATTCAACAAAAAGTAGTTTTTTCCTCTATAAATTAAAAATATTTTAACCTATTTTTCAACTCTATTAAAGTTTTTAAAAAGATTTTTTTGTCGGTTGATAACGAAAAAAGAAAGATTTTGAAATCTTTCTTTAATTAGCCTTTTCTAATTCATTAATGTGTACGTCTCTAGTATGTGGCGTATGACTCCATACCTTATCATTTTTTCTTAATATTCCTTGAATAGATATAGGCAACCAAGTTATTGCATATATAGGATAAATTATATAGTATAAAAATATTTTAGGACTTAGTTTTTTATCTAAGAATAATATAAACGGTGTATATATAAACTGCATAATAGTTAAAAGTATTCCTGATAATGCTACCAGTTTAAAGTTCATAGAATACATATTTATATAACTACCGAAATTTAACACCACATTAGCAGCCTTATCTAAATAGTTTAAGACAAAAAACTTATTTAAATAATTCAACGCAGAAAATATAGTGGAAAATCCAAATAATATTATCACTATTGGTTGAACGGTATATAGAGCACAATCTAATGCCCTTAAATCAAATTTTAATATAGCTCTCTTTAAAAGCTTTAAAAAATATCTATGAGCTACATCTGCAAAACCTTGCATCCATCTTCTTCTTTGTGCCCAAGACTGTTTTAATGTTAAAGGTTTTTCGTCATATATTATGGCATCATGTGCCCACCCTACTCTATGGCCATTTAACACTAACTTACAAGTAAACTCTAAATCTTCTGTAAGACAGGTAGCACCCCATCCTAATTTCTTCAATATTTCTATATCTATACAAAACCCAGTGCCTCCTAGTTGATTTGATAGTCCTAAATTGCTTCTTGAAAGTTGAAACATTCTATTTGATGTCCAAAATGCTATGGAGTAACTACCGGTTATCCAGGTATCTACAGGATTCTTACTATCTAAGTATCCTTGCACTACTTTATACCCTTTACACATTTTGTTATTTATTTCTTTTAAAAAGTTTTTATGCACCAAGTTGTCCGCATCAAATATAGCTATGGCGTCGTATTTTTTTTCCATTTTAAATAATTTATCAAACATCCATTCTAATGCATACCCCTTGCCCTTTTTGTGAACGTTATGTCTTTCCAGCACAATTGCACCATTTTCTCTGCCTTTCCAAGCTGTCTTATCAGTACAATTATCTGCTATAACATATATATCATAGAGCTCCTCTGGGTAATCCAAATTATGTAGACTTTGAACAATATTCCCTATTACTACTTCTTCGTTATGTGCAGCTACCACCAACGCAAAACTCTTTTTAGGCGGAAGTGCTTCTTTATCTTTTTTTCTCCATATTCCAAAAAAAGATATAACTAAGTAATACATAGAAATTATATATACTGCAATGGTTACTGTTTTTGATACTTCGAGAATAAAACTGTTTATAATGTCCATTTAATGTCCCCCCTAATTCACAGATATTTTAGCACAAATAAATCTTAATTACTATAGAATTATATTAATTGTTTACAATTAATTAATTAAATATTGATATGAATACTAAATGAAAGGATATCTTAGAAACATTCAATAAATTAGTACTCATTTAAATAAATAAAAAATAGATATGATTAAAGGTTAATTATTCAATAATGGCAACTTTGAATTTATTCATTATATATGATATCATAATATCAAAGAATCCTTAAGCAAAAAGCGCCATCAAAGGGGGCTAACCTTATGAATTACTTTAAATTCATATACTTTATCGATTTAAGAAAGCTACACAAAAAAGACGAATCATTTTGGTAAATCCTTCATATTTCTTTAAATTCAGAAATTAGGAGGAGTAATTATGATTAAAAATAGTAGTAAAAGCATTAAATTGTTGAATAACAAAAATTTAAAGGGATTAAAGACATACTTATATATTAAAAAGCTAAACAAGCTATATAATCAAATTTGTTTAAAAATGTACGATTACAGTGTGTTTTAGGTAGCTGAAATAATAAAAGAGATGGTAAACCATCTCTTTTATTATTAATTATAAATTAATTAATTTAAGTATCATTTCCTTATCAATAGAATATGCAATAGCCTCTTCCTGTTTTATAAGCCCTTTTCTAGCAATCTCAGCTAGAGCCATATCCATTGTTTTCATTCCATATTTACTTCCCGTTTGTATAGCAGACTCTATCTGATGAGTCTTTCCTTCTCTTATTAAATTTTGTATTCCATGAGTTGAAACCATAGTTTCTAAAGCGGCTATTCTACCATTGCCATCAGCTCTAGGAATTAGCTGTTGTGAAACAACCCCCTGCAACACCGCTGAAAGTTGTATTTTTATTTGTTGCTGTTGATATGGAGGAAACACATCTATAATTCTGTCTATGGTCTTTGCTGCTCCAATAGTATGCAATGTAGATAGAACTAAATGCCCTGTTTCTGCTGCTGTTAAGGCTATAGAAATAGTTTCTAAATCTCTCATTTCTCCTACTAATATAACATCTGGGTCTTCTCTTAGAACAGCTTTTAAAGCACTAGCATAGCTCTTAGTATCTTTCCCTATTTCTCTTTGATTTATAATAGATTTATTATGCTTATGTAAATATTCTAATGGATCTTCTAGTGTAACTATATGAGCTGCTCTAGTACTATTAATTTCATTAATCATAGCAGCTAAAGTGGTACTTTTACCACTTCCTGTAGGCCCAGTAACCAAAACTAGTCCCCTTTGTTTGCTAGTTAATTCACTTACAACTGGTGGTAGATTTAATTCAGATAATGTAGGAATTTTTACGCCAACTACTCTTAATGCAGCGGCATCACTTCCTCTTTGCTTAAAAACATTTACTCTAAATCTTCCAAGACCTGACAAAGAAAAGGATGTATCTATTTCTCCCTTCTCACAGTATTCCTCATATAAATCACCTAAAATCTCTCTTACATAACCCTCAGCATGGACTTGAGTTAGCTTTTCTTCTCCAATAGTTCTTAATACTCCATTTACTCTAATAACCGGTGATACTCCAACTGTTAAGTGTAAATCCGACGCTTTTTCTTTTATTGTAATTTCTAATAATTCATTTAAAGACATCACGTTTATTCTCTCCTCTCTAAACAATGTTGTTTCCAAATTTCTATAGCTTTGTACGCTTGGAGTTTTAGCATAAGTTCTCCGTTTAAAATTCTTGCCCCTAAAGCTTCACCTTCTAACAAGAACTTTGTCTTTAAAGGAGAGTAATTTAAATCATATAGTATTAAATCTTTATTTACATTCTCCAACTTTATAGGAGAAACACCTTTATAATTTTCTCCTCCTAAAGGAGTACAATTAATTATAATATTATATTGACTAAAATCCACTTCCTCTTCTAAACCAAAAAAATTATTAATAGAATTAAATTCTTCCTTGGCCTTGACAGGATTTCTGCTTATCATATGAATAGTATTAATCTCCATTTCCCAAAGGGCTTCATTAACACACATAGCAGTCCCACCATTGCCAACTATGAGAGCTTTTTTACCCTGCAAATTTACATCGTTTAATCTCAAGCTCTCTATAAATCCATAATAATCTGTATTATACCCTATTAACCCAGATTCAGTTAAAACTACTGTATTAACTGCCCCAATTTTATCTGCAGGATAAACCACATCTTCTAAGTATTTCATTATTACCTTTTTATAAGGTATAGTAACATTAAACCCTATAATATTATTATTTTTAACATTATTTATAAAATTTAATATTTCCTTTTCTTCTATATCAAATAATTCATAAAAAAACGGTATATTATTTTCTTCATAATAGTTATTGTGTATTTTCGGGGACTTAGAATACCCAATATTTTTTCCTAATAACCCAGTATATTTCATTATTTTCTCCTAATTTGTATATCATTCATATATTACATAAGCTTTCCATTTTAATTGTATAATAAAATTCTCAAAAATGCTAGTATAATATCGCCCTTAGATTTTATTATTTAACTCTTTATAAAGCTTCTTTAACGCTCTTTTTTCAATCCTAGAAACGTAGGATCTTGATATGCCAAGTATCACTGCTATTTCTCTTTGAGTCTTTGGATTTCCATCCACAAGGCCATATCTCATTTCTATAACAGCTCTTTCTCTTTCTAATAAGGAATTACATATTTTATTATAGAGCTTTTTAACCTGTATTTTATGCTCTACCATTTCTAATATTGAATCTTCTTCGTAACTTAGCACGTCCATTAAAGATATTTCATTCCCCTCTTTGTCCACTCCTATAGAGTCTTGAAGATATACCTCTCCTTTTGTCTTTTTATTATTTCTAATTAACATCAATATTTCATTTTCAATACATTTAGCAGCATAAGTAGCAAGTTTGGTTCCTTTATTAGTATTAAAAGAATCAATGGCTTTGATTAAACCTACAGTTCCAATAGATATCAAGTCATCCATATCTTTACCAGGATAAGAGTATTTTTTTACTATATGGGCTACTAATCTCAAGTTTCTTTCTATTAAAATATTTTTAGCTTTAATGTCTCCTTCTTCTTTTAGCTTATTCAAATAAAATTCTTCTTCTTTTTCATCCAAAGGTTGAGGAAAAGAATTCCTTCCTGTTACATAGGCCGTTAGTAAAATACTATCACTTAATAAATTGAGTAGATTATTAATAAATAACACTTTTGTTCCCCCAAATAGTGCTTATTATTATAATATTCACAGTTTTTGAAAATAGTTCCTGTTTTGTTACAAATTTTATCTTAGATTGAAAGAGTTTTTATTCACTGTAAATTTCATACTTATCTATGAATTCCCTTTTAACTTTAATAATTACTTCATATTTTCCAACTATTTGACATAATTTTATTTTAGCCATATCTTTTATTACACAGTAACCTTTTAATCGACTATTCATATTATATACTATAGCAAGCTAGTCTTGTAAATTTAACTGGGGAGGAATTTACTATGTCAGAACAAAAAAAATGCCATAATAATGACAATGATGCAGCTGATACTCAAACCCACGTACACGAATATGAAGGTAGCACTAGAATTGCTCTAAGAAATTCAGACCCGCACAACCATCGTTTTGCTGGAATTACTAGTGAAGTTATTCCTATGGGAAACAGCCACGTTCACCAACTTCTCGGAAACACAGATTTTTACGAAGACCATCATCATGAATTAGGAACTACAACAGGAATCGCAGTACCTGTTGGGGGAGGTAGACACGTACACTTTGCTCCTGGCCCAAATGCTCCTAACACAACTACTGCAGATGGTGATCCTCTTCATGTGCATGAATTTATATTCGCTACACTAATTAACGATCCTATTGGTGATTAATATATTATGCTAGGCCGTCTTAATTGGCGGCCTTAAAATCTCCCTTTTTTATCTTTACAATATCCCCAAATATAGGTGCTGCGGTACTTCCTCCGCTTTCACTATCTTTATTAATATTCTTTACAAATACTACCGCTGTATAATACTTATCCTCTTTATTAAAATATCCAATGAACCATCCATCTGAGAACTTCTCTCCATTTTCCATTCTTTCTGTAGAACCTGTTTTCCCTCCAACTTCTGCCCCTTCTACTTTAGCTCTTATTCCCGTTCCTTCATTTACAACTTTTTTCATGACCTTTTTGATCTTTTCGCTAGTTTCCTCTGAAATAACTCTCTCGCTATTTGTTTTGTATTCCTCTATGACTTTACCATCCTTGTCAATCATCGCCATTACTAGCTGAGGCCTTATGTAAATTCCTTCATTTATTATAGTATTTACTATTCCAACCGCCTGCAAGGGAGTAATTCTTATGTTTTGCCCTATAGCAGTAATACCCAGGCTTCCATCTTCAACCTTTAATTCTTTGCTTTCCAAAGCACCCTTTTGCTCTTTTTCAAATCCCAATACTTTTGAAAAGATATTTTGTCCTTTTAATAATTCCATTAATTTATCTTCACCTAATCTATTTCCCAGTTGTGAATATATATCGTTGCAGGAAACCACATAGGCTTCTTCTACAGTTAACTCTCCATGTCCAATTTTATCTTTATCCTTTTTACTTTCATATAACCCCTCACAGGTTAATTTTTCTCCTAAAGATACCTTTCCTTCTTCCAAAACCCCTTCTAAAATTATTGTTTTAAAAATAGATCCTGGGAAAAATCCATTTAATGTTTCTGCTCCTATATTTACATTAGGTAGCTTATCATTTTTTTGAACCATTGCTTCAATTTTTCCTGTTTTACTTTCCAGAACAATTACCCCAATTTGTTCGTAATCTTTGTATTTGTCATTTAAAATTTCTTTTATTTCATCTTGAAAATTTCTATCTACAGTAAGGAGAATATTTCTATTCAATTTCTCCTCATTATTTTCCTTCACTGTAATATCTCCATCCATATCTAATACAAATTCTCTATAAGGTCTTTTATTATCTTTTACCTTCTCCTGTATTTGCATTTCTAAGGAATTAGAATTCTTTAAAGAGTTATCCATAAGATTTCTTGTACTAGATAATATATTTTCAATTTTCCATCCTTCGCTTCTATCGATTTCCTCATAAGAATAAACATAAAAACCCTTTACATCTTTTATTCTTTTAAGCTTTTCATAAGTTTCTTTATCTACTGGGAAGTATAACTTTTGGGATTCACCACTGAGCTGCCCCTCTGACAAGTCATACTCTTCATCATAATTTTTAAGTATATAAATTAGCTTTAATACTTCTTCTCTCTCAACTTCTGTATTATTTCTTATAAAAATATTAGGAAGTATTACTGCATTATATTTAGTTACATATTCTAATAAATCTTTTCTTGTAGAATCTAATAATTTATAACCAAGTTCTGATACCCATTCCTTTTGAGTATATTGAGAATCTGCAATAACGCTTAATTCATCAGATTTATTATATTGTAGCTTTACAATATTTACATATACATATATAAAACAAATTAAAAATGATAAAAATAGCCAGGATAATCTATCTCTTCTCATAAAAAAATACCTCTCTTTCAACTATGATTATAGCCAAAGAAAGGTATTATATTCCTATATTTTATTTACCATCTTGCAATAATTGCTTAATATTACCTACTATCACATCTATAGCAACTTTATTATGTCCACCTTCTGGTATAATTATATCCGCATATCTTTTGCTTGGGTCTACAAATTGCATATGCATAGGTCTTACCACCTCAAGATATTGAGTAATAACAGAATCAACCGTTCTTCCTCTTTCCTTCATATCTCTAAGTAACCTTCTAATTATCCTTACATCTGCGTCAGTGTCCACAAATATTTTAATATCTAACATGTTCCTTAAAGCCATGTCCTCTAGCACTAAAATACCTTCAACAATTACAATATCCTTTGGATATACCTTAATGGTTTCAGCTCTTCTATTATGCTTCTCAAAATCATAAATAGGCTTATTAATAACCTCACCTTTAAGTAATAAGTTTAAATGCTCTACCAATAACTCATTATCAAAAGCATCTGGATGATCATAGTTTGTTGTTATTCTTTCTTCAAAAGTGAGATGGCTTTGATCTTTATAATAGCTATCTTGCTCTATCATAGCTATACATTTTTCACTAAAATTTTTGTATATCTCTTTTGCTATTGTACTTTTACCAGAACCCGTACCACCTGTAATACCTATTAAAACTGGCTTTCTCATATTGTACACTTTCTCCCCCTAGAATTTAACTATTTATCCTTATTTCTTTGAAGCTGCCTTAATTAACATGTAGTTTTCTTCAACTTCTTCATTTACTTTTGCCCGATATATCATTTGAGCTACAGGAGTAGCATTTATTTTATTTCCATCTTCATCTCTTAAGTTTTCCAACTTTATATTGTAGTTTTTCCCTATTGGTCTCAAGACCTCTACAATATCTCCTTCAAATATTTTATTTCTTTGTTCTATTATAGCTTCTCCTGAGGATTTATCATATCCTCTTACAATACCCACTATATCATAATCTCTAATGTAAGATGAATTTTCATAAATTATATTATTTTTGTCCCCAAAATAAAATCCAGTATAATATTCTCTATGGCTAGTTTTTAAAAGGTTATCCATCCACTCTTCTTTAAAGCTATATCCCTTAGGATTTTCAAAATAGCTGTCAAGAGCTTCTCTATAGGATTTTACCACAGAAGCTGCATAGTATGAACTCTTCATTCTTCCTTCAATCTTAAAGGAATCTATCCCCGAATCTACAAGCTCTGGAATATGCTCTATCATGCACATATCTTTAGAATTAAATAAATATGTTCCTCTATCATCTTCAACTATAGGAAAATATTGACCTGGTCTTTTTTCCTCTACAACAGAGTACTTATATCTGCAAGGCTGAGCACATTGCCCTCTATTAGCATCCCTTCCAGTCATATAGTTAGATATTACACATCTACCTGAATAGGACATGCACATAGAACCATGAACAAAGGCCTCAAGTTCACAATCACTAGGCAGTTTAGCTCTTATTTCTTTTATTTCTTCTATAGAAAGTTCCCTCGCTAAAACAATTCTCTTAACTCCTTGTTTATGCCAAAATAATGCTGACTTCCAATTAACATTGTTTGCTTGGGTGCTTAGATGTATTTCTAAATCTGGAGCAACTTCTCTTGCCGTCATAATTATTCCAGGGTCGGACACTATTATAGCATCTACATTTAAATTATATAATTGTAATATATAATAATCTAAACCATCCAAATCTTCATTACGTGGGAAAACATTAACTGTAACATATACCTTTTTCCCTCTACTATGAGCAAATTCTATACCTTCTTTTAACTCTTCGTCGGAAAAATTATCTGCAAAGGCTCTTAAATTTAATTTACTCCCGCCTAAATATACAGCATCAGCACCAAATAAAATAGCTGTTTTCAGTTTTTCTAGATTCCCTGCAGGCGCTAATATTTCTGGCTTATTCATCTTCATTCCTCCTTTTTATAACTGCTATACCATCCCCCATAGGAATTATTGAAGTCAGAAACTCCCTCTCAGAAACTTCCTCTAAAAATTTTCTCATTCTTTTTACTATAGTAATCTTCCTTCTTTTTACTAGATCGTTTGTGGCTATCATTCCTCTAAATAAAACATTATCTGCTACTATAACTCCCTCTTTTTTTAACATTCTTAAACAATGAGGGAAAAAATGATTGTAATGACCTTTACCTGCATCCATAAATATAAAATCAAACTCGCCCTCAAGTTTTTCTAAGACTTCTAAGCAATCTCCTTCAATTATATGAATATTCTTACTGTATCCATATTTTTTAATATTTTCTTTTGCTAGTTTTATCATATTTTCATCTCTATCAATGGTAACTATTTCGCACTCACCTTGACAAGCCATAGCCATCATAATAGAAGAATACCCAATAGCTGTACCCAGTTCTAGTATTTTTTTTGGTTTTTTTAAGCTTAACATAACTTCTAAAAACCTTCCCACTTCTTTTTGAATTATAGGAACATTATTTTCTCTAGCATATTCTTCTAGTTCAATTAGTGGGTTTCTATCCTCTTTTATAAGCCCTCTTAAATATTCTTCCATATAGTCATAAGTAATACCGCTCATATTCTCCTCCTGATGCTTCTTTAGTTTCCTTGTGTTTTTGCTTTAACCTTTAAAAATTCATTATAATCATGGGTAAAAAAATGTGTTCCATCATTATAGGATACGAAAAATAAATAATTTGTATCCTCTGGATTCAATGCAGCTTCTATGGATGCCATACCAGGACTTGCAATTGGTCCTGGTGGAAATCCATCGATTATATATGTGTTATATGGTGAATCAACCTTTAAATCCCTATCGTATAATTTATCCCTATGCTCACCTAAAGCATATAAAACTGTAGCACAGGATTGCATCCTCATACCCTTTTTCATTCTATTATAGAATACAGACGCTACTTTTCCTCTTTCGCTAGAAGCTTCTGCTTCTTTTTCTACCATTGAGGCCACTGTTATTATTGTATCTACTTTATCATTATCTATTTTATACTTTTCTCTTAGTTCATTTAATGCCCCATTAAATCTATTAAACATTATATTGATTATATCTTCTGCCTTCATTTCCTTCGCAAGCATATAAGTATCGGGAAACAAATATCCCTCTAAAGCATATTTTCTATTTCCCTTTTCTTTTATATACTCTGGAACAACATATTGCTTTACTCCACTTATGAACTCTTCTTTACTTATTACGTTCTTATTCTCAAGAGTTTGTGCAATTTTTTCAATATCATATCCTTCTGGTATAGTAATTTTAATTAAATCTTTATTATAAAGGCCTTCATTCAAATCTGTTAAAAATACATTTAAATTTACATCAGATTTAATAATATAATTCCCTGGTTTTATATTTGTCTGAAGATTATTCTTTTTTATATAAGCCTTTATTATAAGCAAACTTCTTATCTTATTCTCTTCTTTTAAGTTGTCTAATACCTTATATAAGCTATCTCCTGGATTAACCACCACTCGAACTTCCTCTATATCCTTTTTAAAAGGATGCTTGCTTACTGAGTAATAATAAAAATATGATGAAATACCTAAAGCAATAATAATAATCAATATAACTTTAATTGAACCGTCCTTTCTCATATTCCCCTCATCCCTTATTTTCTCTTATTAGCTCTTTTCCTCATCTCACTATTAAGAATTTTTTTTCTCATTCTTATACTCTTTGGAGTTACTTCAACAAGTTCATCCATAGTTACAAATTCTAGACAATTTTCTAAGGACATTGGGCTTACAGGAGTTAATTTCAATGCATCATCAGCACCTGAAGATCTCATATTTGATAAATGTTTCTTTTTGCAAACATTAACTTCTATATCTTCTCCTCTAGAACATTCCCCAACTATCATACCTTCATAAACATCTGTACCTGGTTCAACAAATAGAATACCTCTTTCTTGAGCATTATAAAGACCATAAGCAACTGCAGTTCCTGCTTCAAAGGCTACTAAGGACCCTCTACTTCTTTCTGGTATATCCCCTTTATATGGCTCAAATCCACTTAATATGTGGTTCATTATACCATTTCCTTTAGTATCGGTCATAAATTCTCCTCTAAAGCCTATAAGCCCTCTAGCTGGCACTTTAAATTCAAGTCTTGTATATCCATTTAATGCTGAAGTCATATTTACCATTTCAGCTTTTCTAGGTCCTAGCTTTTCAATTACCGCTCCCATAAACTCTTCTGGTACATCTATAGTTAAGTATTCCATTGGCTCATGTTTAACGCCGTCAACGTCTTTATAAATTACCATTGGCTTTGAAACCTGAAATTCATAGCCTTCTCTTCTCATAGTTTCGATTAATACTGAAAGATGTAGCTCTCCTCTTCCGCTGACTTTAAAGGAATCCGCTGACTCAGTTTCTTCCACCTTTAAACTTACATTTGTTTCAACTTCCTTAAGAAGTCTATCTCTTACGTGTCTTGAAGTAACATAGTCACCTTCTTTACCTGCAAAAGGTGAGTCATTAACTATAAAGTACATGCTTAATGTAGGTTCATCAATTTCAATGAAAGGTAAAGCTTCTGGTGTTTCCTTATCAGCTAAGGTTTCACCAATATTAATATCTGAGATACCTGAAACTGCAACTATATCACCTAATTTTGCTTCTTCAGTTTCTTCTCTTTTAAGTCCATTATATACATAAACATTACTTACCTTGACATTACTAATTTTACCGTCTTTTCTAATTAACGCTACCTGCTGATTTTTCTTAACAGAACCTCTTTCTATTTTACCAATGGCAATTCTTCCAACATATTCATTTGAATCTATTGTGGAAATAAGCATTTGTAGCGGAGCGTCTAACTCTCCTTGTGGGGCTTTTACATTATTAATTATAACATCAAATAATGGATCCATGTTAGAGCTTTCTTGATCTAGTTCTGCCTTTGCTATTCCTTTTTTTGCTGAACAATAGGCTACTGGGAAATCTAATTGTTCATCTGAAGCTCCTAGCTCTACGAATAAGTCAAAGACCTCATCTAAAACTTCCGCCGCTCTTTCGTCTGGTCTATCAATTTTGTTTATTACAACAATAGGTCTTAAATCTAATTCTAATGCTTTTTTTAGTACGAACTTTGTCTGTGGCATAGGTCCTTCATAGGAGTCTACAACCAAAAGAACGCTATCTACCATCTTTAGTACTCTCTCTACTTCCCCACCAAAATCAGCATGGCCTGGAGTATCTATTATATTAATTTTTACTCCATTATGCATAACAGAGGTGTTTTTAGAAAGTATAGTAATACCTCTTTCTTTTTCTAAGTCATTAGAGTCCATTATTCTCTCTTCTACTTTTTCATTTTCTCTAAAAATATGGCTGTTTTTTAATAAAGCATCTACCAGTGTTGTCTTGCCATGATCAACGTGGGCAATTATCGCTATATTTCTTATATCTTCTCTAGTGTATATATTCATATTTGTTCCTCCAATTTTTTATATAAAATTTCTCAAAAAAATTGGATACCTAAGTAGTATCCAATTGAATTTTGTCGTTAATATTTATTCTAATATTTAAAACAATAAAAGTCAACTTTTCACAATTATTTACCTATTCCAAAAGTTAAATCTACATCAATTGCGTCATTCATTATTTTCATAATATCTTCCCATATTACTCCAAACCTTGCTTCTGCCTGTATATAAGCGCCAACGTCAGAGTTCATTGATATTATTGCTCCTAAATTATTTAACTTATTTTCTGTTTCTGAGGATAGTTTCCCATTTTTAACTTGCTCCGAATAGGCTTCATATTGAAGCTTTCTAAAATCACTTAACATTTTTTTATTAGTTTCATTTGCTTCAATTTTTTTACCTGAATTTTTTAATTCAATTACTTCAGGACAAGTTTTTAATACTTTCGCAAATTCATGAGCTTTGTCGTAAATATTCATAGCATCCTCTCCTTTATTTAAATTAAATAATTAAATTTCCATTATAATAGGTAGAATCATTGGTCTTCTCTTAGTTTTTTCATATAAGAATACTCTAAGTGCTTCTTTTATATTAGATTTAATACTTGCCCATTCAGTTATGTGTTTCTCTTCACATTCCCTAAGAGCATTTTTAACTATATTCCTAGCTTGTTCCATTAAATCTTCTGATTCTCTAACATATACAAATCCTCTTGATATAATATCTGGACCTGCAATTACGGAACCTGATTGTTTTTCAATAGTAACAACTACAGTTAATATTCCATCTTGGGATAAATGCTTTCTATCTCTAAGAACTATGTTACCTACATCTCCAACTCCTAGTCCATCAACAAACACATGACCAGACGGAACAGTTCCATTTTTTCTTATGGAATCTTTAGTAACTTCAATTACATCTCCGACTTCAGCAATTATTCCATTGTTTGGATTAAGGCCTAACCTTTGAGCTAGCTCTATATGTTGTTTCAAATGCCTGTATTCTCCATGTACAGGTATAAAAAACTTAGGTTTAACCAAAGTGTGCATGAGTTTTAGCTCTTCTTGACACGCATGCCCAGATACATGGACATCTGCCAAAGATTCATATATAACTTCTGCACCTTTTTTAAACAATTGATTAATCACCCTAGATACTAGCTTTTCATTGCCTGGAATAGGAGTAGCTGAAATAATTACCATATCTCCTGGTACTATATTCACCTTCCTATGTTCTGAAGCAGCCATTCTGGACAATGCTGACATTGGCTCCCCCTGGCTTCCTGTAGTGATGATAACCACTTTATCATTAGGGTACTTGTTAATCATGTCAATATTGATAATTACTTCACTTGCCTCATCAATATATCCTAATTCTTTTGCCACCTCAACAATATTTTCCATGCTTCTTCCTGAGAAAGCAACTTTTCTACCATATTTATTTGCGGCACTAATCACTTGTTGAATTCTATGTATATGTGACGCAAAGGTAGCTACTATTATTCTCCCTTTGGCTGTAGCAAATATATTTTCGAAAGCCTCTCCTACAGTGCTTTCGGACATGGTATACCCCGGTCTTTCAACATTTGTACTATCAGCCATCATTAAGATTACACCCTTTTTCCCAAGCTCAGCAAATCTAGCTAAATCCGCTACACATCCATCAATAGGGGTATAATCGATTTTAAAGTCTCCAGTATGTAGTATTACTCCTACTGGAGTGTGAATAGCTATTGCTACTGAATCTGCTATACTATGACTAGTTCTAATAAATTCAATTGCAATATCCTCTAATTTTATAATATCTTTTGGTTTTATGCAGTTAAGTTTAACAATACTTAACAAGTTATGCTCTTTTAACTTTGTTTCTAACATACCTAAGGTTAGTCTTGTTCCATAAACAGGAACATTTAATTCTTTGAGTACGTAAGGAAGTGCCCCTATATGGTCTTCATGTCCATGGGTTAAAAATATTCCTTTTACTTTTTCTTTGTTTCTTAAGAGATAGCTTATGTCTGGTATTACTAAGTCTATACCAAGCATTTCTTCATCTGGAAACTTCAATCCGCAGTCTATAAGAATTATATCATTTTTATATTCTATGACTGTGAGATTTTTTCCTATTTCGTTTACTCCACCTAGTGGAATAATTTTTACTTTATCTTTTTCCTTCCTCATTTTCCCCCTCCTTTATTTTTTTATTCATTTTCTATTCAGAGCACTCACTGCATAAACCATAGAATTTTAAACTATGATCTTTAATTTGGAATCTATATTTAAACTCTATATTGTTTTCTAAACTCTCTAAAAGGTCGCCTTCAACTTCAATTACCTTACCACAATTTGTGCATATAAGGTGATGATGATGATGACTTTCGTCTTCATTAACCAATTCATATCTACTACAACCATCATTTAAATCTAATTTAGTAATTATCCCCATCTCTTCTAACAATAATACTGTTCTATAAACAGTAGCCAATCCAATCTCAGGACATTCTTTTTTAACTAAATTATATAACTCTTCCGTTGTTAAATGATTTCCTTGGTTTTTTAATATCATATCAACAATTGCTCTTCTTTGAGGTGTCAACTTATAACCTTTTTCTTTTAATATATTTTTTAATTTATCAATTTGATCATAAGAAGTATCCGCCATATAAGTACCTCACTTTTTAAATATATATTATAGCTTATTATAACTGTTAATTATAACGAATGTCAATTGATAATCAATTAATCATGGATTTTAAATAATAAAGCTATGTGTATTCATCACATAGCTTTATTATTTAATTTAAATTATTTAATTTAAATCATCCTCTTCATCTGAAAACAATGTTTCATATGCTTCAGCTACTAATGCAAATTCTTCTTCATCATCAATGGTTATTAATACTTCATTACCATCTTCATCTGTTTCTACTTTTAAAGCTATTGCTTCATCTGTTTCTTCACCCATAGGCACTACGATTACATATTCATTTTGTTCAATATCAAGCTTTGTTAGGACTTCAAACTCTATTTCCTCTCCATTTTCATCTGTTAAAACTATTGTACTTACATCATTTTCCATAAAATCCACCTCTAAATTAATTATTTATTTATATATGCTGTCTAAATATCCTTGTAATATATAGGTTGCAGCAATTTTATCAACTATTTTTTTTCTCTTTTCTCTAGATAAGTCAGCCTCTAGCATAAGTCTATGTGCCGCAACAGTGGTTAGTCTCTCATCCCACATTATTATTTCTATTCCAAGGTTTGTTTCTAAAGCTTCACAAACCGACTTTACTTTTTCACTTTGAGGGCCTAAAGTACCATTCATATTTTTAGGTAATCCAGCTACTATTTTTTCCACTCCGTATTCAAAGCATATATTCTTTATTTCCTCTATATCTCTTTCTATGCCCTTTCTTTTAACCGTTGTGATACCTTGAGCAGTAAGTCCTAGAGGATCGCTAATTGCAACTCCTATAGTTCTATCACCTATATCAAGACCTAGTATTCTCATATTTTTCTCCTTTATTATGTGCATTTTAAAAGTAAAAATGCCACTTAGGGCATTTTTACTAAATATTTAAGTAGCTTTTTAATACCTCTTCTAAAATCTCATCTCGTTCTAGCTTTCTAACTAAAGCTCTGGCTCCATTATAATTAGTTATATAGGTTGGGTCTCCAGATATTAAATATCCTACCATTTGATTTACTGGATTATATCCCTTTTCCTTTAATGAAGCATATACTTCTGTTAGTATTTGCTTAGTCAAATCTTTTTTATTTTTCATTACATCAAATTGTATAGTATGATCATTTCCCATTATATCTTCACCTCTCTTACTACATGTAAGGAATGATTGATTAAATATATTATATAGCATAAATGTAAAATTGTATACTATTTTGATAAATTAGCTAATAATTCTTCTCCTTTAGCTATAGCTTCCTCCATTTTCTCTGGTAACTTACCACCTGCTTGAGCCATATCTGGTCTTCCACCGCCGCTGCCACCAGCAACAGTTGCAACTTCTTTTATTATTTTTCCGCAGTGTACTCCCTTAGCTATTGCTCCCTTTGATGCCATGGCTAAGAATTGAACTTTACCTTCATTTAAACTTCCCAGTAGTACCACTCCATCTACAAGTTTATCTCTTAATTTATCTCCTAAATCTCTTAAAGCATCTCCATCAATATCTTCTACTACTCCTGATATAAATTTTACACCATTAATTTCTTTAATGTTGTTTAATAATGCTTCCTCAGACCCACTAGCTAATTCTTTCTTTAGCTCACTTATTTCTTTATCTTTAATCTTCATTTCAGAAATTTGAGCATTTACTTTATTTAGTATATCCTTTTCTCCACATTTTAGTACATGAGATAAATTTTTTATTACATTTTCTTTTTCTTCCATATAAGCTATTGCATTCATTCCTGTTAACGCTTCAATTCTTCTAACCCCTGCAGCAACACCTGCTTCAGAAATTATTTTAAATACTCCAATTTCTCCAGTATTACCTACGTGAGTTCCTCCACAAAGCTCCTTGCTAAAATCTCCTGCTGAAACCACTCTTACATTTGCTTTATATTTATCATCGAATAAAGCTACTGCTCCCTTTTCTTTAGCCTCTTCTATAGTCATTACATCTGTTATCACAGGAAGTACGCTCATAATTTTATAGTTTACTAACTTTTCTATGGATTTTATCTCTTCCTCAGTTAAAGCTGTAAAATGATTAAAGTCAAATCTTAATCTTTCTTCATCTACATAAGAACCTGACTGCTGAACGTGATTTCCTAAAATTTCTTTAAGAGCTGTATGAAGCATATGAGTTGCAGTATGATTTTTTCTTATACTGTCTCTTCTTAAACCATCAACTACTAATTTTACTTCTTCACCTTTTTCAATTTTTCCTTCAATCACTTTAACAAAATGAAGAGTTTTTCCAGCTAAATTATTTTTACAATCTAATACTTCAGCCTTTCCTTCTTTTCCAATTATAAAGCCAACATCTCCAATTTGTCCGCCCATTTCTGCATAGAATGGAGTCTTTTCTGTAACTAGAACCCCTTCTTCACCTTCCATAATAGCAGTGGAGAATCCTTCATTTACAACTATAGTAGCTACCTTTGATTCCACTTCCACCTTATCATAACCAACAAATTCAGTTTCTATTTCATTAGGAAGCTTATTTAATATGGTATCTTCTGATCCCATATAGTTTGACTCTTCTCTTGCTGCTCTAGCTCTTTCTCTTTGCTCCTTCATTTCCTTGTTAAAGCCTTCTATATCTAGTTTTATTCCCTTTTCTTCTAATATTTCTTCTGTTAATTCTAATGGGAATCCATAGGTGTCATAGAGCTTAAATGCTTTTTCTCCAGATAATGTATTTTTATTTTCTTTTATTAACTCATCTATATAGTCATTTAATATTTGTATTCCGCCATCGATGGTTTCACTAAATCTTTCTTCTTCTAGTTTTATTACCTTTTTAATATACTCTTCTTTTTCTTTAAGTTCAGGGTATGCTCCACAGGAATTTGAAATAACAACGTCACAAATTTTATTAAGGAAAATATTGTTTATTCCTAGTAATCTTCCATGTCTTGCAGCTCTTCTAAGAAGTCTTCTTAAAACATATCCTCTTCCCTCATTAGATGGTAATATGCCATCTCCAATCATGAAGGTAACACTTCTTATATGGTCTGTTATAACTCTTAAAGATATGTCATTATTTCTGTCTTTTCCATATTCTACACCTGAAACTTTGCTTACTTCTTCTAATATAGCTTTTATTGTATCAACTTCAAAAATGCTGTTTGTTCCTTGCATTATAGTAGCTATTCTTTCAAGACCCATTCCAGTGTCTATGTTGGGACTTGCTAATTTATTGTAATTGCCAAATTCATCCTTATCAAATTGAGTAAATACTAAATTCCAGAACTCAACTACTCTGTCCTCGTCTCCAGCCTTAACAAATTCTTCAGCGGTAAGAATTTTTCCCTCTCCTCTATCGAAATGAATCTCAGAGCAAGGTCCACATGGTCCTTGACCTATTTCCCAGAAGTTATCCTTCTTTCCTAGTCTAAAAATTCTAGTTGGATCAATATCCGTGCTCTTAGTCCAAATATCGAAAGCCTCATCATCATCTAAATATATAGTTACATATAATCTATCCTTTGGTAATTCTAAAGTTTTTGTTACAAATTCCCATGCCCATGGAATTACTTCTTCTTTAAAATAATCTCCAAAGGAAAAGTTTCCAAGCATTTCAAAGAATGTACCGTGTCTTGATGTCTTTCCTACATTTTCAATATCCCCAGTTCTTATACATTTTTGACAAGTAGCCATTCTTCTATTTGGCGGAGTTTGAACTCCTGTAAAATATGGCTTTAAGGGAGCCATACCAGCGTTTATTAATAATAAACTATTATCATTTTTCGGTACTAAAGGAAAACTAGGTAATGTTAAATGTTCTTTTCCTCTAAAAAATTCTAAATAAGCTTCTCTTAGTTCATTTAAACCCATCTTTTTCATATATATCTCCTCCATATCAATATTAACAATTTTTAATTTTGAAAACAAAAAAAGCCTTCAGTCCACAAGGGACGAAAGCTTATCCGCGGTACCACCCTAATTATATAAGCAAATACTATGCCTATATCTCTTAAAATTTACGGCTCTAAAACAGCCTTCAATATGTCTAATAAGAAGTTTTCACCAAGCCACTTCCTCTCTATATAATAGAACATATTTACTCCTTTTTATCATAGCCAAAATATTCATTTTGATAACGATTATAAATAAAAAATCCCTTTATGTCAATACATTAAAAAATATAGTAGTTTAAATCTTCGTAAATCACTTTAACCATTACCCCCAGTGGCACTGCTAAAACCATACCTAAAAATCCCCAAAGTTTCCCTCCAAGAAGTAATAATACTATAACCACTAAGGGATGGATGCTTATATTATCTCCTATTAACTTAGGTGATATTATATTGCCTTCTAGCTGCTGTAATAGGTATAGACATGTAGCCGTCCACAGAGCAGTATAAGGTGACTTCAAGAGGGCTATTATAATGGCAGGTAAAGAGCCAAATACGGGGCCAAAATAAGGGATTATATTGAAAAATGCATTTAAAAAAGATAATATAAAAGGAAATTGAACCTTTAACATCACTAAAATTATAAAAGTAATAATCCAAATAATTATAGATAGTATAACTTGTGTCACAATATATCTACAAAGAATTTTATCAATATCCTCTACAATCTTCCTTACTACTTTTCTACTTTTTAGGGGAAATAATGTTATAAATATTTTATAAATTTCTTTACTATCTACTAAAAAATAATATGATAGTATGGGTACTAGAGTTAACGAAAAGAAGCTTTCTCCAAATTTCAAAGTCTTCTCAAATACATTATTAAATAGAGTATCTAAACTAAGATTAATTTTTAAATATAGGTTTTCTAATGCATTAAAAAATATTTTATTGTCTTTTAATGGCCTCATATTATTATATATATCATCAATTACTCCTTCTAATTGCATAAAGGCTCCCCCAATATTTGAAGTTTCTTTTAACAATATAGGAATTAAAAAAACAATATTTACAATTAATAACACAATAAAAAATATGATTAATAAAAACGCAGAAAGGCTTTTTTTCACTCCTAAAGAAACTAGCTTTAAATATATAGGTTTTATTATGTATGCACATATAAAAGATAAAAATAAAACAAAGGAGATTTGCTTTACAATATTTAATCTAAACAGCAATAAGAATACTACTATTACAAAAATTACTATTAAATTTTTATATTTTATAATATTGAACTTTCTCATTTTACACTCTTAAATAAAATTGTACTTGGTGTATTTGAAAAAGATATGGTTTCCTTATTGCCAAAGTAAAGTATTGAATCTTCTCCTAAAATTATATCTTTAATTAACGCTATTTTTTTTCCGTATAATAAGCTTGCCAAATAACCCGTCCATATAACAATTCCGTTTATAACAAAATTTTTGCCCTCAAATATTATATCCTCTAAAGTTCCCACTATATTTCCTTCTAAATCTATAACATCCATAAGCTTTATTTCGCTAAGTCCAATTAAACTTCCCTTTCTACACTTAGAAACTACCATATGATTATTAAAGGATATAATATCTTCTTTTAATATATATTGAGTAGCTTGAAATATTCTATAGGATATAATTGTAAAGCCTAGTACAATCCCTCTATTGAAATCTACTATCAAGTCTTTGATACAACCAATATTTTTTCCTTTCACATCGAAAACATCCATAAATAAAAAATCTTTTTTTCTATACACCTTATCACTCCACTTTTTGTTAATGCTCCTTTTATTTTTACCCTATGCGTAAAAAATATCCCTTTATTATAGAATAAAGAGAGTGAAGTTATTAAATATAACCTTACTCTCTTATTTGTAATTGCATAAAACAACTTTATTTCTACCCGTTTGCTTTGCTTTATATAAAGCTTCATCAGCTTCTTTTAATAATTTGTTAAAATCCCTTTCACATTCAGGATAGGTTGATATCCCAATGGATACAGTTATGTTGATTGTTCTATTATCTGATAAAATAAAATCATGTTTTTCTACTGATAAACGTATTTTTTCTCCTATTTCCATTGCTTGCTTTAAAGGGCAGTCTAATAGCATTATAGAAAATTCTTCTCCGCCAATTCTCGATACTATGTCAAAGCTTCGACAGCTCTTTAGTAAAACATTTGCTAATTCCTTTAAAATAACATCTCCCTCTGCATGTCCATAAGTATCATTTACTTTTTTAAAAAAATCTATATCAATAATTGCAATAGAAAATTTTTCGTCCCTTTCTTCTAGTTTGGACGTTATGTTATTGAAAGCTTTATCAAACTGTCTTACATTATTTAATCCTGTAAGAAAATCTTTAGTAGATTCTTCTTTATATTTTCTGTACATTTCATTTGCTTCTAAAAGATAGCATATATAGTAAAACACAATGATAGATGCTAATATTGTACCTATCCAATAAAATGCTATTGTTTTAATTGTCACTTCTATATTATCCAATAATGGAATAAAAGATAGACTTACAACTGTATTAGAAAATAACAAGGAATATATCCATTTCTTTTTTAAAGAAGTAAATTTTGAAGTAATAAATGGAGATATTATTCCTATAAAAATTGCAGTACTACATGGAACCATTGATGTTGGCGATACTCCAAAATAAGTTAGCCTAAATAATCCAATGATTATTCCTGAGGTAGCAGATGAGGTAAAACCACCAAAAATTGATGCTAGTAATATGCCCAAAGTTCTAAAGTCTACAATTACATTTTTATAAACCTTCACACTATACATCATAAGTATACATCCTAAAAAACCAGTAGCTATACCGCAAAGAATTTTAACTTTTAATGAAGACTTTACATTTATATCTCTATCTTTTAGAAATTGATTTCCAAGGGAAATAAATGATATTAAAATAGCTCCATTTATAAATAAATCCCTAATCATAAAACTCTCCCCTATTAAACGCTATGAATTGACAAATTGTTTTTCTATAATATATATTCCTCTAAATTTATACAATTGTCAACTATATTATCTCCTCAATAACTCCTCCACCTAAAAGAAGATTTTCTAAATAGAATACAACGGATTGTCCTTTAGTTATAGCTCTTTGTGGCTCATCAAATACAACTCTTAGCTTATCTTCCCCATGGAGTTCAATTGTGGCAGGGGCAGGTTTTGATGCATATCTTATTTTAGCTTGAACTTTCATCTTTTCTGTTAGTTTTTCAAATGGTATAAAATTAAAGTCTGTTGCTATGAGTTCCCTTTTAAAAATCTCCTCTTCCTCTCCAATAACAACTTGATTTTTTGATGGCAATATATCAATTACATAGGCAGGTTTTCTAAGTGCCAATCCTAATCCTTTTCTCTGTCCTATGGTATAATAAATTAATCCTTTATGTTTTCCTAGAACATTACCTGACTTGTCCACGAAATCCCCTTCTATAATTTTCCCTTTGTAGTTATTTAAAATAAACTTTCCATGGTCATTATCTGGTATGAAGCATATTTCCTCACTGTCTTTTTTA
The DNA here is from genome assembly GCF_039521365.1 of Clostridium malenominatum. Taxonomy (NCBI): domain Bacteria; kingdom Bacillati; phylum Bacillota; class Clostridia; order Eubacteriales; family Clostridiaceae; genus Clostridium; species Clostridium malenominatum. The sequence goes on along the minus strand of NZ_BAAACF010000001.1, from coordinate 1,335,838 downwards.
TTATAAACATCTAGCCCTATGCTCTTTGCAATTTCTCTTATTTGAGGCTTTGAATAATCTCCGCAGGGCATTAATACATGTTTTAGTTGATGTTGTTTTAGATTATAAAACATATAACTTTGATCTTTAGACTCATCATCCGCTCTATATATTAAGTATCTGTCATCAACTTTATTAATTTTACTATAATGTCCTGTAGCAATATAATCTGCTCCTAGGTCTAAAGCTTTTTTCAAAAAAGCATCAAATTTTATGTGTTTGTTACATTGAACACAAGGATTAGGGGTTCTTCCATTTGCGTATTCCCTCATAAAATAATCTACTACTTTTTCATTAAATTCCTCAATCAAATCCACATAAACAAATTCTATCCCTAAATCTTTACAAATCTTCTTTGCATTTTCTACTATTATTTCCGATTCGGTTAATCCATCATTACATTTATTTCCTGGGAAAACTTTCATAGTCATTCCCACTACTTCGTATCCTTGTTCCTTTAAAAGATGAGCAGCAACGGAACTATCCACTCCCCCGCTCATTCCTACAAAAACTTTTTTCCTCATTTTATACCTCCCATTTAATCAATTGCTCTCTATTATCTGTAATTAAAAAATGAGAGCGAAAGCTCTCATTTTTTAATTATTCACCATGTACTTCTTCATGAAGATGTTCTGAATGATGTTTTGTTTCCCAAGGTTCTAAACCTTTAGATATTCTGTAGTCGTTTATTGCCTTGTGAATAGCTTCTTCTGCAAGTACAGAACAATGCATCTTTACTGGAGGAAGTCCGTCTAAAGCTTCTGCTACTGCTTTATTAGATAATTCCCATGCTTCCTCTACTGTTTTTCCCATTATCAATTCTGTAGCCATGCTTGAAGATGCTATAGCAGAACCACATCCAAAGGTTTTGAATTTAACATCTTTAATTATATTATCTTCAACCTTTAAATATATTTTCATTATATCTCCGCACTTTGCGTTACCTACTTCTCCAACTCCATTTGCATCTAGTATTTCTCCAACATTTCTTGGATTTCTAAAATGATCCATAACCTTTTCGCTGTATACCATAATTATTTTTCCCCTTTCTTAACGAAATCTTCCCATAATGGTGACATATTTCTAAGTCTTTCTACAATTTTTGGTAAAACTTCTAGTACATAATCTACTTCTTCTTCTGTACTACCTGATCCCATTGAAAGTCTTAAGGAACCATGAGCTAATTCATGTGGTAATCCTAAAGCTAATAATACATGGGATGGATCAAGAGAACCTGATGCACAAGCACTACCTGTTGAAGCGTAAATTCCTTCAAAATCTAAGGATAAAAGTAATGCTTCCCCTTCTAATCCTATGAAACTAAAGTTAGCGCTTCCTGGAAGCCTATTTTCTCCCGTTGGTCCATTTAATTTAGTGTAAGGAATTCTTTCCATTACACCCTTTATTAATTTTTCTCTAAGATTAGTTAATCTTTCTTTCTCTTCATGTAAATGAGAAACTGCAAGTTCTATTGCTTTACCCATTCCTATTATACCTGGTACATTTTCAGTGCTTGCTCTTCTTCCTTTTTCTTGGCCACCGCCGTGAATTAGGTTATCTAGCTTTATACCTTTTCTTATATATAAGGCACCAATACCCTTAGGTCCGTAGAATTTATGTGCTGCTATAGAAAGTAAGTCTATATTCATTTCCTTAACATCAACTTCTATATGACCGATAGCCTGAACTGCATCTGTGTGGAAAATAACTCCTCTTTCTTTACATATCTTACCTATTTCTTTTATAGGTTGAATTGCAGCTACTTCGTTATTTGCAAACATTATAGTAGTTAAAATAGTAGTATCCTTAATTGCATTTTTAAAATCTTCTATTTTTATTAATCCTTGCTCATCTACTGGTAAATAAGTAACTTCAAACCCTTGTTTTTCTAAGTACTGGCATACATATAATACTGCATGGTGCTCAATATTAGTTGTAATAATATGATTACCTTTTTTTCTATTTGCAAAAGCTACACCCTTTATAGCCCAGTTATCTGCTTCACTTCCACCTGCTGTAAAAAAGATTTCATCAGAACTTGCATTTATAGCTTTAGCCACTCTTTCTCTGGCATTATTTATTGCCGCTATTGGTTCTTGAGAAATTGAATAAAACTTTGATGATGGGTTAGCAAATTTTTCTGTGAAGTAGGGAATCATTTCCTCCAAAACTTCTGGTTTTGTATATGTGGTTGCTGAATAGTCCATGTATACTTTTTTCATTTCCATTTATAATTTCTCCTTTCGTGAAGAGCTATTTAGTCTATTGTTGTCATCTATTAAATCTTGTAAAGTTGTCGATCTTGTTACATTCTCTATACTTTCTTTTATTCTTACCCATAATAATCTAGTGGGGCAACAGTTAGTATTTTCACAACTATCTTCAGAAATACAGTCAGATAAAGCCACTGGCCCTTCTAATAGTTCTATAATCTCAGCTATAGATATATCCTTTGGTTCTCTGCTAAGGATATATCCCCCTTGAGCCCCTCTAATGCTTTTTATAATGTCACCTTTTCTAAGTACTGCAAAGAGTTGTTCTAAGTAATATTCACTTATGTTCTGTCTTTCCGATATTGTCTTTATTGAAACTGGCTCATCACCACAATTAATCGCCAAATCTACCATGGCTTTTACGCCGTATCTACCCTTTGTAGATAGCTTCATGTAATCACCCCTTCTCCAATTTTAAAGTTGAGTGTTTTACTGTGATTTCAAGATTATAATATCAAATCAGAGTAAAGCTGTCAACTATAAATTAGTAAAATTCTCTAAAAAAACATCGAAAAAATAATAAGGGTAGTTTTAGTTAAAATTCCCCTTATTATTCCTTACTATTTTCTTTTAATTCTCTAATATAATTATAAAATTGTTTCTCCATTTTATTATCCCCTGGATAATAATACACTGAATTTTTAATATTATCTGGTAAATATTGTTGCTTAACATAGTTATTTTTATAGCTATGAGGGTATTTATATCCTATTCCTCTCCCCAAAGACTCCGCTCCCGAATAATGACTATCCTTTAAATGAATTGGAATATCTCCTACATCCTTATTCTTTAAATCCGCTATAACTTTGTCTATGGAAGTTACTACGGAATTAGATTTAGGCGAAGTTGCAAGAAGTATTACCCCCTGTGCCAGTGGTATTCTCCCTTCAGGAAGTCCTAATTGCATTGCAGAATCCACGCAACTCTTCACTATGGTAATTGCATTAGGATATGCTAGCCCTATGTCTTCACTGGCTATAACTAATAGCCTTCTACAAATAGATATTAAATCTCCGCTTTCAATAAGTCTTCCCAAGTAGTGCAAAGATGCATCTACGTCGCTTCCCCTAATGGATTTTTGAAAAGCACTTAAAACATCGTAATGACTGTCTCCAAACTTGTCGTAATTTAATATTTTCCCTTGGGTAGAGTCTCGAGCAATATTTAAGTCTACATAAATTTCTCCATTAGAATTAGGTAGCGTAGAAAAAATGGCTACTTCCAAACCGTTCAATGCCTTTCTTAAATCTCCGCCGCTGACTTCCCCAATGTAATCTAAAGCCTCTTCCTCAAGTATAATTTTGTTATTACACTCCTCTTTTATAATCTTTAACCCTCTTTTCAATCCCCAAATCACATCATCTTTATTAATAGGTTTAAATTCAAAAACAGTGGATCTGCTCAGTATTGCTTTATATATATAATGATAGGGGTTTTCTGTGGTGCTGGCAATTAAAGTAATTCTTCCATTTTCAATATACTCTAATAAGGATTGCTGTTGTTTTTTATTAAAATTTTGAATTTCATCCAAATATAACAAAACTCCATTTAATCCCATCAGTGTATCCGTAGAAGAAATTACCTCTTTCACATCACTTAAAGATGCATTTGTAGCATTTAATTTATAAAAGCTTTTATTAGCCTTTTTAGCTATTATATTTGCCACTGTAGTTTTTCCTGTACCTGGAGGGCCATAAAAAATCATATTAGAAATTCTGCCTGAGTTTATAATTCTGTTTAAAATTTTATTCTCACCGAGAATATGCCTTTGACCCACTACCTCATGTAAATCCGTGGGCCTTATTCTTTCTGGTAAAGGTGCTATACTCAATTTATACTTTCCTTTCTTTTATAAGTTTATCTAAAGTATTATCTAAAATTTTCTCTAGGGTATTAACTACCTTACCGCTTTGTTTAACTACCGCATTGGAGCCTCCATTGACAATAGATATAAGCTTATTGCTATTATAAGCATATTTAAACTTTTTTACCTTATTTTTAGAAAGCTTATCTAAGTAAAATAATATTTCATTTTTACTCTCTCTACTCCCTATCTCTAAGGCCTTTCTTAAATACTTATCTCCTATTAATGAATAATTTTCCTTTTCTATAGGATCCTTACTATAGGCAGCTAAAAGTTTAGCGCTTTTACCTATGCATACTAAGGTTTTTTCATCCTTTAAAGAAGCTTTAAAACCTAAATTAAGGCTTTTTAACAAAGCACGTTTATAAGTCCACTTATCCTTATCAATGGCGCCTTCTATAGCGTCTCCACCAAACTCAACCCCTATATCCAGAACCGTTCCTATTGGATCTATTGGAGTCTTTGCTAAGTTAATAATCAAAAATATCTTTTTATGATATTTTATACATTCTGCCATCATAAGCCAAGCTAATGGGTCTTCTGGATTTTCTGTAACAAACTTTTTTACTTTCTCTATTTGGGATGCGCCCTCTACAATATCATCAACAACAGATATAACAGGTATGCCTCTAAACTCCCCTTTTACCCTCTCTAAGGTGGATAGCTTTTTATTTTTTTCTTTTCTATCCTCCTTAGATATTTTTATTTCCTTTTTTAATTCCTTAAAATAGCTTTCTCTTTTTGAATTTTCTTCTTCTTTAATTTCTTCTTTAATCATGCAGGAATTTATATTTTTACGGGATACATATTCACATTTAACCTTTTCTTTTACTTTACTGTAGGCTAGCTTATTTATTATAGATACTTTTTTTAATAATCCCATAATACCCTCTTCCTTCTATTCAATATACCAATCTACTATTTCCCCAACATATAGTACATGGTAATCTCCATTTTTATATGAGCTATCCTTTATTTTCTCGCAAAGTAAACTCTCATCCATTTCTTGTTTATATATTATTTTACATTCATAATGCATATCACACTCTCCTATGATGGGAGTTTTTACAACCCTACTCTCTTTAAGAGTTAAACCACACTCTTTAAATTTATCCATATCCCTGCCAGATTTTGTTCCACAAACTCCAAGAGCTTTTTTCATATCCTTATTTAAGGGAAGGCTTACAGTGAATTCATCTACATTTTCTATTAGTTCATAAGTATATCTTGATTTCCTTACCATTACAGTAAATATGGTTTTTTTCCATTGGTAGCCAATATTTCCCCATCCTATGGTCATAGTATTTATCTTGTCACCGTCTTTTACAGTAAGAAAGGCCCCTTTATCTCTCATAACCTCCATAGCTTTTCCCATATTAGTAGTAAAATCCTTCATTTCCCATTCCTCCTAAAATTTCATATATTCTTTTTTTCTATTTTTAAAATATACTGGCTTTAGTTTACATTCCTCAGCTAGTTTAAATCCCTTTAAGAAGTTACTTCCTATATTACCCTTCATGTGAGCATCAGAACCTATGGTTACATACTCACCACCCAATTCCTTAAATCTTTTGTATAAATTACTTAAGTTCCTTATAGCCCTTTCATCCCCAAATCTTCTAGTGTTAATTTCTACTGCTCCTTCTCTTTCGGCTAAGGTTTTTAATATACTATCTATTAAATCTCCATGATCTTTATAATATATTTCCCTATCTTCATATGGAGAATACCTGCTAATAAAATCAATATGTCCAAGAGCATCCACAAAACTATGTGCTTTAATACACTGATACATCTTACTTAAATAATTATTATAAACCTCTTTTTTACTCCTACCTTCATATAAATCTTTCCCAAATATATCAAAGTAATTATCATCATAATTTAATAGGTGGAGAGAACCTATTACAAAATCAAAGGGGAACTCCTTTTGAATTTCTTCATTTCCCTCTACACAATCCATCCTCATCCCTAGTTCTACTCCAAGAAGTAACTTATCTCCTCTATATTTACCATATTCCTTAAAATATTTATTTGCATCAAACACAAACTCCCCCTGTTCTGGGAAGTTTAAGTCCATGTGTTCTGTTATTATTACTCCTAAATTATTATTTTCTATTTTACCTAAAACCTCCTCTATATGCATATTGCAATCTGTAGAAAAATCTGTGTGAACATGACAATCAAACATTTTATCCTCCTAAATTTTATTCAATAATGTTATTACAATTGGTATTGTTATAATTGATAGAACTGTAGTGGTAAAAACACATTTTGCTGCAAAACTTTTATCACTATCATATCTCTCTGAAAATACGGAAACCATGGCTCCTGCAGGCATAGCTGTAAGTATAACACATATTTTTAAAAGATAAGTATCCACTTTAAGTAGACTTAAAACTCCAAAGGTTATTAACGGAACTAAAATTAATCTTACTAAGGATATATAGTATAAATCTAAATCCTTTAAGATGCTTTTTATTGAAACTCCAGAAAAATTTGCTCCCACAATCATCATAGATAATGGAGTGGTCATAGCTCCAACCATCTCTAAAGTTTTGTAAATAGTTTTTGGATAAGGTATTTTAAAAACAAAAGTGGCTAGTCCTATTATTACAAATACTATACCAGGGCTAAATATAATTTTCTTAATATCTATATCCTCTTTACTCTCTTTGTTAAAAAGTATTACTCCAAAGGTTAAAAGCAATATATTAAAAGGAACACCAAATATTGATGCGTAAAAGACTCCTACATTCCCAAAAACCCCTTGCATAATAGGGTATCCCATGAATCCAAAATTTGAAAATATGGTGACAAATCTAAGTATTTTTTTTCTTTCATCTTTTGATTTAATGGTAAATATATTACTGCCAAGGGCAAAGAATATGTGTATTCCTAAAGAATAAAAAAATATTTTAATAACATTTTGCATAACTTCCTTTGAGTAAGTAGAATTGAAAGTAGCCAGCAACAACGCTGGTAATGTTATATTAAGAAGCATTTCTGTTAAACCTTTTAACATTTCTTCTTTGATAATCCTCTTTTTTCTTCCATAAAAACCAATCAGCATAACAAAGCATAAAACAATTACCTGATTTACTATATCACTTTGCATTTCCAGACCCCTAAAAATTATTATATATTAAATTTATTATAATCTTGATAATAATGTTCCTCACCTTCAAAAAACTCCATCCAAACTTTATCTGTAACCTTTGTGTCATATAAAATTCTTGAGCAGGTAAAATTAGGCTCTTCTTTTATTCCAAGTATTGAACTCTTGTAATCCTTACCTCTATAGTTTAAAATTTCTTCAAAGTCTTTAATACTTATATTATCGCCAACTTTATTTATCTTTTCCTCTAGTAATTCTCCTGCCTTCTTTAATCTAAATGGGGAAGTACTTCCCGCGGACACTTCTTCATTTACCGAGAAGATACCTGGATGAATGTAGTGATTAGTATGTACATAATGGTTATGAATTTCTTTAACGCTTATCTTATTTGCACTAACTTCTATAGATAAAGCCTTATTGGTTTTAGAATCTAAAGCTACGGCATGAAAGCCGGAGCCTCTATTGTCTATACTACATCTTTTAACAAAATCCTCAAGGCTACTAGCTTCACTTATATATCTTTGAAGAAAATATCTTGGTATACCTTTAGTAGACACATTTTCACTATAACAATAGTTTATAGTTTTTACTATACCGTGACTATTGAAACTAAAAGCGTTTCCAAAAGGCATATTACAATAATCATAGGTTACAAACCAGTCTTCATTATTCCAACATTTAGTCAATGCAGAATTTCCTGGAGTATAGTTATCATCTTCATTGTGTCCTAATATTATTGTACCATCTTTTCTCTTAAATACCAAAGTTGTGCACCCAACCCCTTCGTTCAGTAATTCTGCACACATTATTAAAAAATATAAATCCCTATCTACTCCTGCACCATCAGCTCTTCCTTCCACTTCTAGTAAATATTCTGGAAAAACCTCCTTTGTAAGAGCTTTTATATATAACATTTTATCCATTAATTCTTTATTATTTTTTAAATCTACATATGCTTTAATACAAGATTTAATTGCATATTTTAATTCCACTCCAGATTTATATCCTCTCTCATAAGGACTTCCCTTAACTTCAATAAGTTTAATTTTATTTTTCATGCTACAAACCCCCTTATTCAATAATATTATAATACAAAAAACTTAAAAATAATTTTATATTTTTAAATATGTAGTATAATATAATAAAAATTAATTCATAAGGGGGCTAAATCGTGATGGATAACTTAAATAAACGAAATGAATATATTCAAAATGCAAAAACAATAGTTGTTAAAGTAGGATCATCTACCCTTACTTATAGTAATGGACTTCTTAATCTTAATCATATAGAGGGATTAGTAAGACAGTTGTCAGATTTGCATAACATGGGATATAACGTAGTGCTTGTAACCTCTGGGGCAATTGGTGCAGGTATGGGTAAGCTAGGATTAAAGGAAAGACCAAAAACTATTCCTGAGAAGCAAGCTGCAGCTGCAGTAGGTCAGGGAATACTTATGCATATGTATGAAAAAGTATTTTCCGAGTATGGGAAAACCGTTGGTCAAATACTTCTGACAAAAGAAGACATGACCCATCCTGTAAGAAAAAATAATGCTCACAATGCCTTTTCTTCCCTTTTAGAGCAAAAGGTCATACCAATAATTAACGAAAATGATGCAGTTGTAGTAGATGAAATTAAAGTTGGAGATAATGATACCTTGTCTGCCTATGTAGCCCAATTAGTTGAGGCGGATTTATTAATACTCATGTCCGATATAGATGGTCTCTATGACTGCGATCCAAGAAAAAATAAGGCTGCTAAGCTATTAGATTTCATTCCAGAAATAACTGAAGAAATTGAAGCCTGTGCTGGCGGAGCTGGAAGTAACCTTGGAACAGGAGGAATGGCAACTAAAATAAATGCCGCTAAAATTTCTACCTCCTCAGGAATTTCTATGGTTATAGTAAATGGTGAAAATGCTAAAAATTTAAGATACGTTTTAGAAGGCAAAGATGTAGGTACATGGTTTGAGGCTTCTAAAATAAACTAGGAGGATTTAATATGGATAACTTAAAGGAATATATGATATTTAAAGGTAAAAGCGCTAAAAATGCTAGCAAAGTACTTTCTCTTTTAGATTCTAATTCTAAAAACAAAGTTTTGCTGAACATGGCAGAAAATTTAATTAAAAAATCTCAATTAATAGTAGATGCAAACAAAATTGATATGAAAAATGGAGAAGAAAAAGGCTTAAGTAAAGCACTTTTAGATAGACTTCTTATAAATGAAAAAAGAATTAAAGACATGGCTGAAGGTCTTAGACAAGTGGCTGATTTACCTGATCCAATTGGAACGGTGACAAAGATGTGGAAAAGACCTAATGGTATTAGAATAGGTGAAAAAAAAGTACCTCTTGGAGTTATAGGTATAATATATGAAGCTAGGCCAAATGTTACTGTTGATGCAGCAGGCCTATGTTTAAAATCTGGCAATGCAGTTATTTTAAGAGGTGGTTCTGAAGCTATTAATACTAATAAATGTATAGCTCAAATTTTGAAAGAGTCTTGTTTAGAAAGTGGTCTTCCTGAAGGTGCTGTGGAATTCATAGAAATTGTAGATCGCGAAGCGGTAAACGTTATGCTTAAGCTAAATGATTATATTGATGTTCTAATTCCTCGCGGAGGAAAAGGACTAATTAAAACCGTAGTAGAGAATTCTACTGTACCGGTAATTGAAACAGGTACAGGAAACTGTCACATTTTTGTAGATGAAACCGCTGACTTAAATATGGCTAAAGATATCCTGATAAATGCCAAAACTCAAAGGCCAGGAGTATGTAATGCTGCAGAAAGCCTTTTAGTACATGAAAATATCGCAAAGGAATTTTTGCCACTAATTGCAAGTGAACTTTTTAATTTTGGTGTAGAAATGAGAGTTTGCGAAAAAACTAAAGCTATTCTTTTAAATACCTTGCATAATAAAGAAGTTTTAAACTTAGTAAAAAATGCTGTTTTAGAGGATTGGGATGAAGAGTTTTTAAATTTAATAATTTCAATTAAGGTAGTACCATCAATTGATGATGCTATTGAACACATTTATTTACATGGTACTAAACATTCTGAGTCCATAATAACAAGAGACTACTTTAATTCCGAAAAATTTTTAAATGAAATAGATGCCGCTGCAGTGTATGTAAATGCTTCCACAAGGTTTACAGACGGGTCTGAATACGGATTTGGAGCAGAAATAGGCATAAGCACCCAAAAGCTCCATGCTCGTGGACCAATGGGCTTAGAGCAATTAACTACTATTAAATATATTGTTTATGGAGATGGACAAATTAGATAAGAAATAAGTTATGTGTAAAGTTGCAAAGCAACATTTACACATAACTTATTTCCCCTTCTTTACTACAAATTACCTCAATAGCCTTCCCATTTAATTGGGTTTTGAGAGTAATCTTTTCTTTCCACATATAGACTAAGTTCTTTAAGGTTTCCCCTGCATAATTTAGCTCAAGCTCCCTGCCATCATAGACATGCTCTAATATAAGCTTTCCATTTCTTTCTCCCTTTACCTTAATACAGGGAATACTATTTAATCCTAGGTTCTTGCATAAAGTATCCTTAATAGCTTTACATCCATCCTCAAACCAAACTTCTTCAATTATAAAATTCTTATCGTCGGTTCTGTATTGAAATAATTTCATGTCTTCACATAATTCTTCCGTTAAATATCTTCTTATGAAGGATTCGTCTCGCTCCACAGCTCTTACTTCAAATATCCTTTCCATTCCGTACCTTTTTTCTAAGTCCACAAATATCTTAAACCCCAAATAATAAGGATTTATTTTCTCTTTGCTTGGAGCAATTACTGCATTATGCCTAGTTAAAAACTCCACATACATTCCCTGTGGAATTTCTAATTCATTTAATATTCTATAATGCCAAAAGCTTGCCCAGCCTTCATTCATTATTTTAGTTTCTAACTGAGGTATAAAGTAACTGCTCTCTTCTATTATAATTCCTATAATTTCTTTTTCCCAGGTCAATAACTGGCCATTTTCCTTTAAGAACTTTAATAAATCTATATTTAGTTTTATAGAATGAATTCTATCTAATAGCTTTTCAACCTCTTCATAACCTACTTCATTTACATATTTTCTAATTCTATCACTATGGATTTTAAATTTCTCTAAGGTAAGCTCAGCTTCAGTATTTTCCTTAAATACTCTATTGTTTTTAAAAAAATCATTGTGACCATATACATGAGCCATGGTAAGTATTTGCATAAGTAAACTATTTTCTTTTAAAAGATAAGCGGTGCACGGATTGGAATTTACTACCATTTCATAGGGTAGCCCCACCAAATTATACTTATATAAAGTTTTTAGTTTATCATAGCTTTTACCGAAACTCCAATGTGGGTACATAGAGGACATGCCTAAATATACTTGATAGGATAGCATATCGTTGTAATCTATAATATCAAATTCTTGGGGATAACAATTCAAACCATATTCTCCCACCTTGCTTTCTATCTTTTCATTCCAATAATTTAATTCTTTTAAAGTATAGCTCAATTACCCCCTCCCCTTTCTAAGCTTAGATTTAAATCCACACTTAACATATCTTTAAGGGCTCCCCATAAATCTTCCTTCTTTTGCATAGAAACTGAAACAAAGTTTTCTTTTTTTATCTCGCTAGCATATTTCCTTTTTATACTGCTAGCATATCCATAGGTCATTATCTCAGCATATCCAAAAAGATTGCTAATATTACATAATTCCAATGCTGACTGAACAGCCCTTTCATTATCCTCTGTCCAATTATCTCCATCACTAGCATGAAAAGTGTAGATATCATAACTTTGAGGAGGATATTTTTCCTCTATTAAATCAAGAGCTTTTCTATATCCACTGGATATATATGTTCCACCTGATTCTACTTTGTGAAAAAACTCCTCTTCTGTTACCACTTTAGCTGTAGTAGAATGTGAAATAAAAACTAAATCCGAACTTTCATACTTGTTTGTAATGAAATTATATATCATGTAAAAAAATGATCTTGCCAAATATTTTTTTGTCTGGTCCATAGATGCCGATGTATCCATAATAAATATAACCACTGCGTTGTATTCCTTGCCCTTATCTCTTTTCATTCTATAATATCTTAAATCTTCATTTTTAAAAGGAAATCTTTCTACATCATAATCTGCTTTGCCCAATTCTTTTAAGCTCTTTTTTATTAACTGCTTTCTCTTAATTTTTTCTATCAAGGTTCTCTTTTTAGAAAGCCTTACAGCTATACCTCTCTTTTGATATCCTCTTTTCCTTTTTAAAGCCTCTCCTATTATTTGTGATGTTTTTCTACTCTTCAGACAGGGCAATTGTAACTCATCGTATATATATCCAAATACGTCTTCTAGGGTTATTTCAGTTTCAAATATATCTTCTCCCTCTTTATTCCCAGCTCCCTTGCCTCCACTATTACCTTCATTTTTTTCTATCGGAATCTTATCTCCCTTACTTTCCTCTCCACTTCCACTACTGACCATGGATTGATTATCTTTAAAAATAAATCTATATTCTTTAATACCTTTTATAGGTACCTTAATCTTTTTATTATTACTGCTTTCTCCTATTAAACTTTCCTCTGATAAAATATGAACTAAATTCTTCTTTATACTTTCCTTCACTAATTTTTGATGTCTTTTTATATCTTCTTCCGCTCTATTATAAGGAATCTTATCATATTCTCTAATCACTGCCATAGTGCTAATCCTTCCACAAATTATTTGCAGCGTAATTCAGTAATGCTTCACAACACTCTAAGCAGTAACCATGTTCCTTCATTTGTGAAATCATACTATTATACTTTTCATTTTGCTCTTTATTCCTTATTCTAGACTTGGTTATTATCCTAGAAACTTCCCTTGCAGAAAAGGTGAGCTTCTTTTCAATAGCCTCTTTTAATGGTTCATAACAGGTATAATCTATTTTTTCTCCCTTTCTTAGTAAATAAAGCATATATGAGGTCAAATCATTTCTAAATCCTTTAGCTGAGGCTTCCGATACCCCTATTTGCTCTTCTATATTTCTCATGAATTTTTCATCTGGCTCCAATGTCTCTCCCGTTGCTTTGTCTTTTATTTTATCATTATTTACAAAAGCCTCAGCATTATCTAAATAGTTGTTAAATAGTGCTTCTGCTCCTTCCTTAAAACCGTAAATAAATGCCTTTGTAATTTCTTTTTCTAGTATTTTATTATACTCTTTTCTTATAACATCCTGAATTAAAGATAAATGTTTTTTCCTATCTTCTTCGGATATGTCCAAATCTTTTATTGCTTTTATTAAGCTTTCAATAATACTTAAGGGATTAATGCATCCATTCCTACATTCACACATGGCATTATCTATAGCCTTTATTATAAAACGGGTGGATATTCCACTCATGCCTTCTCTATTCCCCGCCTCTTCTCTTAACTCTAGTACATCTATCTTCTTAGAAGCTCCCTTTTCTATAACATCCTCCCCATTATATATTTTAAGCTTTGTAAGCAAGTCCACTTTTGTAGATGGAATAAGCCTTGTTAATATGGCAAACATGGCAGCAATATCTATAGTATGTGGTGCAATATGCGGCTTAAAGTTGCTACAGCCTAATATTTTCTCATATATTCTTTTTTCCTCTTTCAATTCTAAGCAATAAGGCACTTCAACTTTTACTATTCTATCTAAAATGGCTTCATTGGTGTGATCTCCTTTAAATTTATTCCACTCTGCTTCATTAGAATGAGCAATTATAACCCCATCAAAATATATCATTGCTGCTTTTCCTGGAGAAGGTATAGATTTTTCCTGTGTAGCAGTTATTATTGAGTGAAGGTATTCCACATCATTTTTAAAAACTTCTATAAATTCCACTACCCCTCTGTTCCCTACATTAAAAGCACCATTTAATGAAAATATTCTAGGATCATCTTCTGGATACAAGTCCATTTTTGATATATCCACAGAACCCACGAGAACAGAAGCATCTTGATTGTTAGGATCCACTGGCGGAACTACGCCAATACCTTTTCTTCCTCTTATAGAGAAATTAGATTTTTCTACTATGAATTTTTCAAATTCCCCATTATATTCTTCCTTTAACCTATATCTGCATATAGGACAAAGCTCCCCTTCTATTTTCACTCCTAATATTCTTTCAAAATCCACTCTTAAATGCTTAGGTATCAAATGCAGAGGTTCTTCTCTCATAGGGCATCCTTTTATGGAATATACGGGTTCGCTCTCTTCTAAGGCTCTTTTAATAGACTCTATGATAGAAGATTTTCCAGAACCTACAGGACCAACCAAATACAGTACTTGCCTTGATTCTTCTCCCTTCATAGATGCAGAGTAAAAATAATTCATTATTTTTACTAAGGTCTTATCTATTCCAAAAAAACTATTATTAAAAAAATTATACTTTTTTTCTTCTTCATTAATGCCTTTTTTTAATATAATATCATAAATTCTTTTATGGGCTAATTTGCACATTTCAGGATCATTTCTTACAATTTCAAGATATTCAAAAAAAGTGTACTGCCGATTCTCTGTGCTTTTCTTATTTCTATCTAATTCTATTAATTCTTTAAAATTCATATTTACCTCCAAGCTCTATTCATAATAACCCCTTGCGTTTTATTGTATTTATATTAAATTTTAAAGGAATTTAGAACATTGCAAATTTATACTTTAAATTTACGGTGGTTTGGCATTATAATGTTAGTAGTAGAGTTTGAAGGGAGAGATTTATATGAGGTTTATAGATTTAAGGAGTGATACTGTTACAAAACCAACGGAAGCTATGAGAAAAGCTATGTATGAAGCGGAAGTTGGAGACGATGTTTATGGGGACGACCCTACAGTGAATGAACTTGAAAGACTCGCTGCTGAAATTACAGGTAAAGAAGCAGCCTTATTTGTTCCCAGTGGTACTTTTGGCAATCAATTAGCGCTGTTTACTCATTGCCAAAGGGGCAATGAAGTTTTACTTGGTGAGGATTGCCATATTATCGCCCATGAGGTAGGAGCTGCTTCTGTTATTGCAGGAGTGCAACTAAGACCAATTCCTACTAATAAAGGGGTATTAGATCCATCTGACATTGAAAAAAGAATAAGAGGTGTTGATATACATTTCCCTGACACAGGATTAATATGCCTTGAAAATGCTTATTCAAACGGAAGAGTAATACCACTTGATAATATGAAAGAAATCTATACCATAGCTCAGAAACATAATATACCTGTACATTTAGACGGAGCTAGATTATTTAATGCTGCTACATATTTAAATGTGTCACCTTTAGAGATAACAAAATGCTGCGATTCTGTAATGTTTGCTTTATCAAAGGCATTGTGTGCACCTGTAGGTTCTATTCTCGCTGGAAGTAAAAATTTTATAGAAAAAGCTAGAAAGAAAAGAAAACTTATGGGTGGAGGCTTAAGACAAGCTGGAATACTGGCAGCTGCTGGACTCATAGCCCTTAAAGATATGGTCGGTAACTTAAAGAATGACCACCTTAATGCCCTATGTCTAGGAGAGGAACTTTCTAAAATCCCTGGAATAAAGGTGCGTATTGACGACATTCATATAAACATGGTATTCTTTAGCATAGATACAAAATTAGAAGACAATACTATTGTTAATAAAATGATGGAAAAAGGCATTAAAATTAACGGTACTGAAAATAATGAATGGAGATTTGTAGTTCATTATTGGGTATCACGGGAAGATGTAGACTTTATAGTAGCTACTTTAAAAGACATATTAAACATGTAAAATAAATACTATAGGATAGCATTAAAGCTATCCTATAATTGTATTATAATAAATTATAACTATAATAAAAAAATATCGTATTATTTAGTACAAGGAGGAGATAAAATGAAAAAGATAAAACATTTATTTATGATTTTCTTAATTCCTATTTTGCTTATAACTGGATGTGGTAAGGGAAAAGATAAGGGTAATACTGAGCCACCTAAATCTTCCGATGGAAATAATGTTACCTATGCTATTAAAGACTTTTATCCTTTTAAAGAAAATATAAAAATGAAATATAAAGGAATTGGAAATGAATATGCTGGTAAAACAATTTTTACTGATTATATTAAGGATGATAGAATTCAAATAAGAGTAATAACTGGCGGAACTACATCTGCTCAAGTACTTGAAGTTAAAGATGGAGAGCTTAGGCTTATAACTTCCAAGGGAGAATTTTACCATAGAGAAAATATAATAGCTGCAGAAAATAAAGATTATGAAATACTACTAAAGGAGCCTCTAGCTAAAGGAACTACTTGGACCTTACCTAATGGAAGCAAAAGATTTATATCTAGCTTAGAAAAAGAAATAGAAACCCCTGCTGGAAAATTTAAAGCTATGGAAGTTACTACAGAAAACACTGAGCATACTTCTTATGATTACTACGTATTAAATAAAGGATTTGTTCAAAGCATATACAAGGCTAAGGATATGGAGGTTATTACCACTTTAGAATCTATTGAAGAAAATCAACCTGTAGTTCAAACAGTTAAATTCTACTATCCTAACTATGCTGAAGACAAAATTTATTTCGTTAAGAAAACTTTAAATTTTAAAACAAACGAAGATATCAAATCTATTTTAGAAAAAAACTTTAAAGAAACTCCAAATGAAAACTTAAATAAATTACTTGGAGGAAATGCTACAATAAACAAGGTATACTTAGATAGCGCAAGTAATACTGTAAAAATAGATTTCTCTGATAATTTTGTTAAAGAAATGAACGCCGGTTCAGGCCTGGAAATGGCTATTCTTA
The DNA here is from genome assembly GCF_039521365.1 of Clostridium malenominatum. Taxonomy (NCBI): domain Bacteria; kingdom Bacillati; phylum Bacillota; class Clostridia; order Eubacteriales; family Clostridiaceae; genus Clostridium; species Clostridium malenominatum. The sequence goes on along the minus strand of NZ_BAAACF010000001.1, from coordinate 1,318,752 downwards.
AATGTATTACAAATACCCTAGGAGACTATTTCAATGTAGATAAGGCTATGATTACTATAGGTGGAAAGCCCTACTCTTCTGGACATATATACATGAAAGAAAACGAAACTGTGAAGATAGAGCTTGGAGATGCTATTGAATTTAAAAAATAAGCAATAAAAAAATCTGTTGAGAAAACTCAACAGATTTTTTTATTTAATTATATTATAAATATCAACAATTGAATCCACCACATAATCAGGGTTATGCTTAAGCATTTCATCTACATTTAGTGCAGTATATCTAACTAAACAGGTTTTAGCTCCTGCATTTTGTCCACATAATATATCGTTATGGCTGTCTCCTACCATTAGAGCATCATTAGGTAAAACATTTAGCATTTCACAAGCCTTAAGTACTGGTTCTCCATGGGGTTTATGATTTTGAGTATCCTCAGGAGTTATTATGATATCCATATATTTTTCTAAATTAAATAATTTAAGGCCTCTCAAAGCACCCTCTCTTCGTTTTGAAGTAACTACCCCTATTTTAACTCCCATTTTCTTTAAAAGCTTTAAGCCTTCCTCTACTCCCTCTATAGGTTTAGTTAAATCATCATGTATGGTCCTGTTATACTCAATATAATCATTGAACATTTCTTCTGCCTTATCCTTACCATACCTTTCTAAAACATCCTTTAAAGGCTCTCCAAAGGTGCTAATTATTTCACCATCTTCTACCTCTACGTCTAAGTGAGTTTTTAATATGTGCTTATAAGTATGTACAATTAAGTCATTAGTATTTATTAAAGTACCATCTAAATCAAATAAAATAGCTTTAAACATTGCTCCTCCTTACTTAACTTCACTTTTGTAATAATAAAATGCCATAATAGTCTTATCATCTACAATGGTCTCTTTGTTAATTAACTCCTCTATTTCTAAAAGGGTAAACCATTTTCCATCTAAAACATCCTCATCTTTTATATTACATGAGTTAAAAGAATTTTTTAATACATCTACCTTAAACAAGTGCATTGTACTAGCGCTAAAGCCTAATATAGGTTTATAGCTAATAATTTTTGACATATACTCTTTATCTACTTTTAATGCTGTTTCTTCCCATAACTCTCTTATTAAACAATCTTCAATATTTTCCTCTTCAATATCCATAATACCCGCTGGTATCTCAAAGGTTTCTTTCATTATTGCAGGTCTAAACTGCCTAACTAAAAGTATTTCGTTAAGCTCATTAACTATTAATGCAGATACAGCATTGTGATTTTGAACTATCTCATACTCTCTATCCCCTACTTTTTTCTTGTAAAGCTTAAGCCATCCATCATACAATAATTTTTCCTTCATATTACCCTCCAAAATGACCCTTAACTATTAATATTATATAACCTAATACTTTTAAAGGCTAGTAAAAAATAATAAAATTATTTTTATTAATATTTAATAACAAATTTATTGTGTTATAATAATAATGTTTAACATTCCAATATATAAGTATACATGAGGTGAAGGCAAATGAAGAACAAAAGTATTTTAGCAATTATTTTAGGTATTTGTTTAATAACTACCTCTTGTGGTAAACAGATGAAGAAGGAAGAACCCTCTGTTACACGGGAAAATTATCTATTAGGCACAATAGTACAGTTAAAAGTATATGGAAAAAATGCTGACAGCGCTGCTACGAAGGCTATGGACGTCATATCTAATATAGATGATTTAATGTCAACTACTAAACCTGCCAGTGATGTTTCAAAAATAAATAATAATGCTGGAAAAGACTTCGTAGAAGTTAATGATCATACTTATAAGGTTATAAAAAAAGCCTTATATTACTCAGAGTTATCTGAAGGAGCTTTGGATATAACCGTTGGACCGTTAGTTAATCTTTGGGCCATTGGAACAGAAAAAGCTAAAGTTCCAACTCCTAAGGAAATTAAAGAAAATCTCAATTTAATTAATTATAAAGATATAGAATTTGACGATTCCAAAAAGTTAGTTAAATTAAAAAGAAAATCTCAAAAAATTGATTTGGGTGCTATAGCAAAAGGATACGCTGCTGATGAAGTAAAGGAAACCTTAATAAAGGAAGGTATTAAAACCGCATTTATTAACTTAGGTGGAAATGTAGTTACCCTTGGAGATAAGTCCGACGGAACCCCTTGGAACATTGGAGTTCAAGACCCATTAAATACTCGTGGTGATTATTTTGGGGTTTTAAAAGTTTCAAATAAATCCATAGTTAGTTCTGGAAACTATGAAAGATTCTTTGTAAAGGATGGAATTAAATATCATCATATATTAGATACCAAAACAGGTTATCCATCTGAAAACGAACTAATGGGTACCACTATTATATCTGAAAACTCCATTGACGGTGACGCTTTATCTACTTCTATTTTTGTGCTAGGATTAGATAAAGGTATGAAATTAATAGAAGGCCTAAAAGGAGTGGACGCCATCTTTATTACTAAAGATAAAAAAGTTTATACCTCTTCAGGTATTAAGGATTCTTTTACAATAACAAATAAGGAGTATATTTATGAAGAAAGGTGATAAGATAATTTTTTTATTTATCTTAATTATTACCCTTGGTGGATTTTTAGGTAGTTACTTTTATAAAAACCTCATCAATGGAAAAGATAAAATAGCAGTAATTAAGGAGAATGGAAAGGTTATTAAAAGAATTAATTTAACTAAGTTAAAAGAAAATGAAGAATTAATAGTGTCAACAGAAGATAAGCATTACAATAAAATTATTATAAAAAAAGATGCTATTTATATATCGGAGGCAGACTGTCCAGATCAAATTTGTGTTAAAACAGGTGCAATTTCTAAGCCTGGAGATACTGTAGTTTGTCTTCCAAATAAACTTATAATTGCCATTGAAGGAGAAGATGTTAATAGTGAAGTTGATTCTACAACTTATTAAAATATAATTTTATAGGTGATTTAATGAAAAATATAAAAAAGTTAGTCTTTTTAAGTATGTTAGTAAGCATTGCTTTAATAATATATATTATTGAAGCACAACTACCGGTATTACTTCCAGGAGTACCTGGCATTAAACTTGGACTAGCAAACTCCATTTCCCTCTTTGCACTTCTTGTGATAGGTGGTAAAGAAGCTTTGCTTATAATGTTTTTAAGAACCATATTAGGCTCATTTTTAGGAGGAAGTATGTCTTCCTTCCTCTATAGTATAGCTGGTGGGTTATTAAGTAACCTAATAATGATCATTCTATACAAAAGCTTTAAAGAGAGCTTAAGTATCTGGACCATAAGTGTATGTGGCGCAGTATTTCATAACATAGGTCAGTTATTAATAGCTTCTCTAATAGTTCAAGATTTCAGAGTATATTTGTACTTACCAGTATTAATGGTCTCCGGTGTGATTACTGGATATTTCATTGGAGTTACTACAAACTACTTATATAATCATATGAAGAAAGTTCCTTTAATTAATGGTCTTAAAGAGTTAGATTAAACATTAAAAAAGCGTGGATGAAAATCCACGCTTTTTTATTAATTATTTACAGCTTCTTTAACTTCTACTTTTCCATTTAAATTAACTATAGCCTTAGTTGGACATTTAGTTACACATATATTACATTGAGTACATTTATCGTAGTCAATTGTAGCTAAATCTCCTATCATTGTTATAGCTTGTTCTGGACAGTTTTTAACACATATTGTACATGCAATACATCCAACTGAACAAGCATTCTTAACTGCTAGTCCCTTTTCACGTGAATTACATGCAACACGAACCTTCTTTGATACTGGAGTCATTTCAATAACACTCTTAGGACACACAGCTACACACTGAGTACATCCTGTACATGTTTCTTCATCTATTACAGCTACTCCATCTACTATTTCTATAGCATTGAACGGACAGGCTGCTACACAAGTTCCAAGTCCTAAACAACCATAAGTACATTGCTTTGAACCTTCTCCTGGTATATTTGCAGCATCAATACATGTCATTGCTCCATAATATTGATATTTTTCTTTAGCACTATTACAATTTCCATTACATTTAACATAAGCTTTTTTAGGTTCTGAAGTATCTGCTGTGATACCCATAATTTCAGCTACTTGGGCTGCACAACCTGCTCCTCCAACTGGACATCCATCAACTTTCGCAGCTCCATTTACAACTGCATCTGCAAAAGCATCACAACCTGCAAATCCACATCCACCACAGTTAGCTCCTGGTAAGGCCGCTCTTACTAGAGGAATTCTTGGGTCAACTTCTACTGCGAACTTCTTTGATGCATATCCTAATAATAAACCGAATACTACTCCTAATCCGCCTAAACTTAAAACTGGATATAATAAATCCATGCTTACACCTCCTACCTAAATTAAGCCCTGGAAGCCAAGGAAAGCTATTGCCATTAATCCTGCAGTTACCAAGCTTAGTGGTAAGCCTTTTATTGCTTCTGGAATATACTCATTTGTCTCTAATTTTTCTCTAATTCCCGCTAGTAGCACAAGTGCAAGGGTAAATCCTAACGCAGCACCTGTTGCATTTACAACGGATTCTATTAAACCATACTTTTCATTACTATTTATAACTGCAACCCCAAGAACTGCACAGTTAGTTGTTATAAGTGGCAAGTAAATACCAAGAGCTTTATATAAGTCTGGACTTACCTTTTTAATAACCATTTCAACGAACTGAACTAGAGACGCTATAACTAGTATAAACGCTAGGGTTGATAAGTATTCAATCTTTAAAGGTATTAATATAAATGTTTCAACTAAGTAAGTCATTAATGAAGCAAGGGCCATAACGAAAGTAACCGCTGCTCCCATACCTGTTGCAGTTTCAACTTTTTTAGAAACTCCAAGGAATGGACATATTCCAAGGAATCTTGATAAAACGAAGTTGTTAACTAATAGAGCACTTAAAAATATAGTAAAAATCTTCATTTTTTCCTTTATCCACCTTTCTTTTTTTAACTAAGGCATTTTCAAGCTATTTGCTTGCTTTAGCTTTCTTTAATTTTCTAGCATTTAAGATAGCCATTAAAATACCTAGTGTAAAGAAACCACCTGGTGCTAGTATCATTATTAATGCTGGCTGGTATGCATCAGGAGTAACCTGTATTCCAAAAACCTTACCAGTTCCTATTATTTCTCTTATAATTCCTAAAATTCCTAAGGACACAGTAAATCCCAATCCTTGTCCAATAGCATCCCACATAGATGCAAATACATTATTCTTATTTGCATAAGCTTCCGCTCTTCCTAGTATGATACAGTTAACAACTATAAGAGGTATAAATATACCTAATGCTTTGTTTAAAGCAGGTAAATAAGCCTTAAGCATAAATTCTAACACTGTAACCAGTGATGCAATTATTGTTATATATGCTGGTATACGTATTTCGTCCGGTATTACTTTTTTAAGTAGTGAAATTAGTACGTTAGAACCAATTAATACAACTGTTGCTGATAATCCCATTCCTATACCGTTTATAGCACTGGTAGTAACAGCAAGAGTTGGACACATTCCAAGTACTTGTACGAAAGTTGCATTTTCTTTAATTACACCATTATATATTCTTTCAGTAATTACTGACATTATTAATTTCCTCCCTTCAATTTGGAGTTGTAAAAGTTAATAGCTTCATTAACTCCAACTGTAACAGCTTTTGAAGTTATGGTAGCACCTGTTATTGCAGAAATTTGATTATCTGCTGATGCTGAGCCTTTTACAACTTCTAATTCCTTAGCCGGTTTATCTTTATACTGGCCATAGAAGGCTAGGTCTGTTGCTTTTGCTCCAAGACCTGGAGTTTCAGAATGATTTAATATTTTTATACCTGTTACTTTTCCTTCACCTGATATACCAACTATCATATCGATAGCACCTGCATATCCCTTTGGAGCAACTTTTATAGTATATCCTTTAACTTCTGATCCATCTTTTCCTTCAGTAACCTCTAAAACAATGCCTTCACCTTTTATATCTTCTCTAACAATAAATTCTTTTGCTATTGGCAATATAGCCATATTAGCTTCATCTAGAGTCTTTTTCTGTTGAATTGCAATAGGATCTTTTGTAATTCCGCTAACCCAACCTAAAAGCAAGCCACAAACAGCTGCTATTGTTAACAATATTAATCCTAATCTAACGCTTAAACGTACACCGGATTCCTTATTCATTATTTCACCTTCCCAAATATTTTTGGAGTTGTCCATCTTTCAATTAGTGGAACAAACAGGTTCATAATTAATATTGAGTAGGATACTCCTTCAGGATATCCACCAAGTATACGTATAACAGAAGTTATAACTCCACATCCAACACCAAAGATAAGTCTTCCTATTGGTGTTATTGGTGATGTTGCATAGTCAGTAGCCATAAAGAAAGCTCCTAACATCAATCCACCTGCGAATAATTCATATAAAGGGTTTCCTGCTCTTCCTGCAAATGCTGTAATAACTAAAGTTGTTCCAATAAAGGATACTGGAATTCTCCAATCAATTACACGCTTAGCTAGTAAATATACTCCACCTATTATTAACGCTAACGCTGAAGTTTCTCCGATACATCCTCCAACATTACCTATAAATACATCCATTAAAGCTGGTGCTTGTGTTCCCGCTTTTAATGCTGCAAGTGGTGTAGCTGTTGTTACTCCATCTAAAGTCCAAGTAGTCATAGCTGTTGGCCATGATGCAAGTAAGAATGCTCTTGCAACTAAAGCTGGGTTAACAATATTTTGTCCAAGTCCACCGAAGAATTGTTTTGCTATGATTATAGCGAAAAATCCTCCTACAACTGGTATCCATAGTGGAACTGCTGGTGGTAAGTTGAAAGCTAACAGTAAACCTGTAACCACAGCACTTAAATCTCCAACAGTAACTTTTCTTTTAGTGGCCTTTTGCCAAATATACTCAGCTCCAACACAAGATAGAACTGAAATTAAAATTACTAATAATGCCTGTAATTTAAAGAAATAAACGGATGCAAATGTTGCTGGTAGCAACGCTATTACTACATCTCTCATTATTGATTTTGTTGTTTCCTTAACACGTATATGAGGAGATGATGAGACAGTATACATAGTTGTTTGAGACATTTAAATTTCACCTCTTTAAACTTAGTTTTTTATTATCTTTTACAAACTACTTTCTTTCCAGAACGTATTCTTTGTAATAAATGACGTCTCGCTGGACATACATATGAACAGCAGCCACATTCAATACAATCTCTTCCTGTTAATTTATCAAAAGTATCATAATCTCTAACTGCTGCAGAGGAAGCTAGTTTTGTTGGCATTAATCCCATTGGACATACTTCTAAACATTTTCCGCAGTTGATACAGTTAGATTCTTCTTCATTTTCAGACACTTTCTTTGTTAAACAAAGAACTCCTGAAGTACCTTTTGTTGCTGGAACATCTAGTGAGTACATCGCCATACCCATCATTGGTCCGCCGGATATAATCTTATTTGGCTCTTCAACGAATCCTCCAGCCGCTTCAACTAATTCTTTTAGTGAAGTACCAATTTTAAATCTTATATTCTTAGGTTCCTTTATAGCATCACCAGTAACTGTAGCTACTCTTGAAGTTAAAGGTTTACCGTTTACAACAGCGTTATATATTTCATATATAGTATCAACATTTTGAACTACGCAACCTACTTCTGATGGAAGCTTTCCTGATGGTACTTCTCTCTTAGTTATTGCATATATTAACTGTTTTTCAGCACCTTGTGGATACTTAGTTTTAACTGATTTAACCTCGATATTTGATTCACCTTTTACGGCTTCTTTCATAGCTTGAATAGCATTTGGCTTGTTATCTTCTATTCCTATATAAGCTTTTGCTTCTGGGAATATCTTTAAAACTATTTTTAAGCCTTCTACTATTTCATTTGACTTTTCTAGCATCATTCTGTGGTCACAAGTTAAATATGGCTCACATTCTGCTGCATTGACTATTATTGAGTCAATTTTCTTGTCTGCTGGTGGAGTAAGTTTAACATGTGTAGGGAATGTTGCTCCCCCCATACCAACTATACCAGCTTCCTTAACAATATTAACAATCTCTTCATTGGATAGCTTTGTCCAATCTCTTTTTACTGCTTCTACTTCTTCATATTGTCCATCGTTTTCTATAATTACAGCCTTTGATTTAAGACCGTTAAATAAAGCAATTTCTGATACATTTTTCACAATACCTGAAACGCTAGCATGGACATTTGTAGAAATAAATCCCTTAGCTTCTCCTATTTTTTGACCTACTAATACTCTGTCACCCTTTTTTACTATAGGTTCAGCAGGTGATCCTATATGCTGTGACATAGGAATAACTACGTCTCCTTTTGGTAAATACTCTTCTATAAGTTTATTTTCAGTGTAGTGTTTACCATGAGGAGGATGTACTCCATTCTTAAATGTTAATAATTCCATAAAGACCCTCCAATCCATTGATTTATCCAATAAATACTAATAAAATCCTAACTAGATTTAATAGTACGCCCATCATCAATATTAAATTGTTATGAGTACACTGTCAAGAGTTTTTAAATAATTTTAACTAATATGATGATAAGATTAAAATACTATCTAAAAAGCAACTTTTATAATACATTAGAATCTATAATCCCTTATTATGCTTCAAAATCATTAATTTTGAACATTATAATTGAACTATATATTTAATTATACACGGAAACTATGTTATAATACCATAGGAAATACTAGTAAAAAGAAATGGAGTTTATATGATGGATTATAATAGAATACTTCATTTGGCTACCTTTGCAGGTGAGATCATGCTTCAAAGTGGAGCGGAAATCTATAGAGTAGAAGAAACCATTGGGAGAATATGTATTTCTTACGGCGTGCAAATCGCCCATAGTTTTGTTACTCCCACTGGAATCATTATGTCCATTACCGATAACAAAGATATTGTTCTAACAAAGGTAGTTAGAATTAACAAAAGAACTGTAGACTTAGATAAAATTGCAAAGGTAAATGATTTTTCAAGAAAAATAAGTGTAGAACATATGGATTTTGACTTTGCAGAAGAAATGCTTAGAGAAATAAACAATAGTGGAAATTATAGCAAGAAAACCTTGTCGATTTCCTCTTCTATTGCCGCTGGTTTCTTTACTTTACTTTTTGGTGGAACCTTTAAAGATTTTTTAATTTCTTTGACAATTGGTTTCATAATCAAATGGCTAAGTATAACGCTGCAGAAAATAGATACTAATGCTTTTTTTATAAATGCTATAGGGGGAGCTGTTAGCTCTTTCATTGCTTTGCTAAGTACTGCATTAGGTTTAGGCGATAATACTGATAAAATAGTAATAGGCTCTTTAATGCTTTTAGTGCCCGGTCTGGCCATTACTAATGCTATAAGGGATACTTTAGCTGGAGACCTTTTAGCCGGCAACTCAAGAGCCTCTGAGGCATTTTTAATAGCTGTTGCCATTGCAGTAGGAAGTGGCTTAGTCTTTACTATTTGGATTAAATTTTTTGGAGGAGCATCAATATGATCGGTAACGCTCTTTTATTTTCCTTATATTCCTTTATAGCTACCTTTGCCTTCAGTATAATATTTAATATAAAAGGTAAAAACTTATTCTTCTCTGCTCTATGCGGAGGAATAAGCTGGTTTATCTACCTTATATCTCTTGGTAGCAATATGTCAAATACTCTCTCTATATTTAATGGTACCTTAATTGCTGCTATTTATGCTGAAATTGCTGCCAGAATATTAAAGACTCCAGTAACTACCTTTATAATATGTGGTATACTGCCTTTAGTCCCTGGTGGAGGAATGTACTATACTATGTTAGATTTCACACGTGGAAACTTAAGTGTTGCTTTAGAAACTGGTTGGAATACTCTAACTATTGCAGGAGCAATTGCAATTGCCCTAGTTCTTGTTTCTTCAGTAACTAAACTTATTACATATAAAAAATTGAAGCTAAAGATTAAATAAAGAGTTTGCCATAAAACAAACTCTTTTTATATTTACTTTATAAACATAGTCAATGTATTTACTAAGTCATCTATTTTATTTAAAGAGCTATCGCTTTCTGTTTCTAAAAAGCAGTGTTTAGCATAGTTTTCAAGTATTATAGTTCCTACCTTATTTATGGCAGACCTGATGGCAGCTATTTGTATTAATATGTCTTTACACTGTGCATCATTATCCACCATTTTTTCAATGCCCTTAACTTGCCCCTCAATTCTCTTTAACCTGTTTTGTATATCTTTTTTTACTTTATCCTTTTCCATATATCATCACTCCTAATTTTTTATACCCATACCCCGTATAAATTATATCAATTTATCTTTATTAAATCAATTACTTTAATAAAATCCTAAAATATGAATATTATTTTTTTATATTTCATATGGATTATATATAATTATTTTAGTAAAGGTGATAAGTATTGAAGAAAAATATTCCATTGTTTTTGGTATTGATAATAGCTCTACTATTATTTACATCCTGTAATTATTTATTAAAAAAACCTAAAGAAAACAATCATTATACCCAAAGATTAACTCTTCAATTAAACTCTAAGGATAATTTTACCTGTTCAATAATTGACATGAATTTCTACAAGGAAAAAGATTTGCTGGAGGATGATTTTTATATTATAGATAACTTTATAAAAGTTCTTAATGAAAAATCCTTTGTAGAAAAACCAGCGACTTTAGGAGAAAAGCCTATTTATAAAATGATGTTAAATTTTAATAAAGAAAAATATGTTATCAATGTATATAACAGTAGATACATTACCTTACATCCTTGGGATGGTAAAGAAGAAATGGATTATATCGACATGGAAAATATCCCTACTTCCTATAATCTATTTTACTTATGTAGCTATATTTTTTCTGGAAAAGCATAAAGCTATACCCTTGATGGATATAGCTTTTTGTTTATTTAAAAATCTTTCTAAGCTTCTAATAAGAATGCATAATATCCTCTCATAGCTTCATAAATGTCTGCTTTACTTGCAACCTCCCATGGAGCATGCATGTTTTGCAGTGCAACTCCACAGTCTATAACTTCCATACCATATTCCGCCAATATGTAAGCTATAGTTCCTCCACCACCTTGGTCAACCTTTCCAAGTTCCGCTGTTTGCCAAGATACATTGTGTTTTTCCATAATGCCTCTTAATTCCGCTATAAACTCAGGATTGGCATCATTACATCCTGACTTACCTCTAGCTCCTGTATACTTGTTAAAAACAAGTCCTTTTCCAAAGTAAGCTGAATTTTTCTTCTCCATTACCGATGGGAAATTTGGATCATACGCAGCACTCACATCAGAAGAAAGCATTTTTGAATTTGCTAATGCTCTTTTTAATTTTAATTCACAGTAATCTTCGCTTAAAGCAATTAATTCGGCAACAGTATTTTCAAAGAACTTTGAATGCATTCCAGTTGCTCCAACACTACCTATTTCTTCTTTATCTACTAATAATGTAACAGAAGTTTTTTTAGAGTTTTCTAGGTTCATCATGGCCTCAAAGGAAGTAAATGCACATACTCTGTCATCATGTCCATAGGCCATAACCATACTCTTATCTAAACCATAGTCTCTAGCCTTTCCTGCAGGAACAACTTCTAATTCTGCAGATACAAAATCCTCTTCCTCTATTCCGTATTTGTCATTTAATAATCTTAATACATTAAGCTTAACTCTATCCTTTGTATCCTTATCCTTCGCTGGTATACTTCCTATTAATATATTTAAATCTTCCCCTTCAATAGCTTTTGACATTTTCTTTTCCATTTGGTCTCCAGCTAAATGAATTAAAAGATCTGATATTCCTATTACTGGATCATTATCATCTTCGCCTATAACTACATCAACAACTGTACCGTCTTTTTTAGCCACTACTCCATGGATAGCTAATGGAATTGCAACCCATTGATATTTTTTTACTCCACCATAATAATGAGTTTCAAATAATGCTAAGTCAGAATCCTCATATAGTGGGTTTTGTTTTAAATCAAGTCTTGGAGAATCCACGTGAGCTCCAAGTATGTTCATACCATTTTTAATTGCCTCTTCACCTATTATAAATAATGCTAAAGTTTTATCTTTATTATTTGCATATATCTTATCTCCAGCTTTTATTTTTTCACCTTTAGAGATATATTCCTCAACATTTTTGTATCCATTTGCTTTTGCCAGTCTTATAAATTCTTTTACGCATTCTCTTTCTGTTTTACACTCTGACATAAATCCTTTATATCTTTCACTTAATTCAAAAACTTTTTTTAAATCCTCTTCACAATATTTATCCCACGCATATTCATATTTTTTAACTAAATCTTTTTTTATTTCTTCCATATAAACTGCTCTAGTTAGAAAAATAGAGCATCTTCACCTCCAAATACTATTATTAGTATATTTTATCATAAATTACTTTATTTATATAGTTTAATTTCTACAACCACTTTTTTCGCTTAAAGAATTTCATTAATAAGTACGATGTAATTAACATAAATATTATTATAAAATAATAAATGTATTTATAGTCGTTAAAAGGCATTATGCTAGTGATTAAATTAAGGGGTAGAAAAACTGTTGCAATTAGAGTGAATGCCTTCATAAGTTCATTTGTTTTGTTTGAAATTTCCGCTTCATATGCTTGCCTTACTGATGCCATATCCCCGCTTAAACTTTCTAGAGATAACATTAATTTAACTATTTTTTTATTTAGCACTTTAAAAATTTTTATGTAAGCTTCCTCTATTACTCCATTATCATTATTTTCTAAGCTATCTCCTATATATCTTAAGGGATTTAAATACTTTCTTAACTTATAAAGCTGTCTTCTTAGATGTATTAGTTCATATAAAATTTCATGTTTTGGATTTTTTAATATTCTAATTTCTATTTTATCCCCCTCTTCACCCATGACAGAAATTGCATTATAGTTTTTTAATATTATCCTATCTAAAATATAGTAAAACATTATAGTTGGACGGGGATTTTCTTTTAACATGGAGCAATTTTTATAACTATTAATATCTAAAAGGAAATTATTTAATAGATCTAATTCCTCTTTAAAGGAAGTAATGATAAAGTTTTTTCCTAAAAAAATATATAACTCCCTAGAATGAACTCCTTCATTATAATACTCCAATATATTGAGAATAAGAAAAATATAGTCGTTATAGTATTCTATTTTAGTAGCTTTATTAAATTTTTCGCACTCAATTACAACCTCTTCCTTTAGAGAAAACTTTTCATGTATATCCCTTAAATCACTAACAAATGTGCATATCCAATAGGTTCCATCACTTTTCATTTCACTTTCTTTTATTTCGTGAAAATCATTACCCATATCGAAAATTCTCATATAAAACATCACCCATTAGTTATTATGTCACTTACCCTCATATCAAATTCATCCATTGGTACCTGATCCACTAACTGAAGCTTATATCCTATTGCAACTATTGGAATCTTCTTTATAAAGGAACTTATGAATTTATCATAAAATCCACCACCATAGCCTAACCTTCCACCATTTTTATCAAAAGCCACTCCTGGTGATAATATTAAATCTATTTCTTCTTTGTTAATTATATTATCCTCCTTAGGCTCTAATATTCCGTAGTTTCCTGAACTAAGTTCATTGAAATCCTTTATTTCCACTGGTAAGATACCCTCTTTTTTTGTTTTAATTTTGGGTACTGCAATTCTTTTTCCATCTTCTAGCGCCTTTTTTATAATAGCATGAGTGTCTACCTCTGTTTTGTAACTGACAAAGACAAAAATTGTTTGAGCATTCTTATAATAATCGCTTTCTAAAACTTTTTTATAAATTTCTTCATCATAAACTTTTCTTTCCTCTAAAGATAAACTATCTCTTAATTTAATAACCCTATTTCTTAAATCCTTTTTACTTTCCATACTTTTCCCTCCTTAATGCTTCCTCATTAATTCTTTCAGTAATAGTATCTACTGGTGTAATGTCCGATGTTATACTATGTCTATAATTTACCGCTGCTGTCTCTATTATTATTGCTATATTTCTACCTGGCCTTATAGGAAGAGTTATTTTTCTAATAGGTACATTTAGTATTTGAGTTGTCTCAATATCTATACCTAAACGTTCATAAGTCTTATCTCCTCTCCATTGTTCTAAATGAATGACAAGGCCTAAGGTTTTTGTATCTACTATAGAGCTTAATCCATATAGAGCAGGAACGTCTATTATACCCATTCCCCTTACTTCCATCATTCCTGAGGTTACATAAGGAGATTTCCCCAAAATCTTGCCTTCTATTTCTTTCAAATCCACAGCATCATCGGCCACAAGTCTATGCCCTCTTTTAATCAATTCGAGGGCGGTCTCGCTTTTGCCAATTCCGCTTTCTCCAGTAATTAATATCCCTATACCATGAACATCTACTAATACCCCATGAAGCCTAGTTTCCGGAGCTAGTTTTTCATCTAAATAATTTGTTAACTTGTTTATAAATCTTGTAGAAATAGTTTCAGTTCTAAGCACCCATCTTCCATATTTATTAGCATTTTCTAATAATTCTTTTTGAGGTTCAAGCCCTCTAGTTACTATGACACAAGGTGTTTCAAATTGAAAAAACTTTTTTAATCTTTTATTTCTAAGTTCCGTGGACATTACATCTAAAAAACTCCATTCTGCCTTTCCAATAAGTTGCACTCTTTCATTGGCAAAGTAATTATAAAACCCTGAAAATTGAAGCCCAGGCCTATTTATATCATTTATAGTAATTTCAATATTATCCTTACCTTTAGTCAGTACTTCTAATTTAAAATCCTTTATTAAATCCTCAACAAAAATAGCCATATTCTCCCTCCAAATCCTCTTTATTATTTATTATAGCATTTTTTTAAATTTAAGGATAAAAAAAGGAACTTCACCGAAGCAAAATTCCTAATTAATTCTATACTAGACTACTCTTAGTCAACATATGATTAGCATTAACAAATCTAATAGTACCAGTTTTAGCTCTCATTACCACTGAGTGAGTTGTAACCCAATTATTTTTACCATATACAACGCCCTTTAACAAATCGCAGTCAGTAATTCCTGTAGCAGCAAAGTATACATCGTCGCTTTTTACTAAGTCATTTATATAGAGTACTTTGTTAACATCTTCAATTCCCATGTCCTTGCATCTTGCTACTTCTTCTTCACAATGAGGAACAAGTTTAGCTTGCATATCTCCCCCCATACATTTTATAGCCGCTGCTGCAATAACTCCTTCTGGCGCTCCTCCTGTACCCATCATTAAGTCAACACCAGTACCTTCAAAACCACATGCAAGGGCTGACGCAATATCTCCTTCTGAAAAAAGCTTTACTCTAGCTCCAATTTCTCTTGCATCCTTTATAATATCTTCGTGCCTTTCTCTTTCTTGAACCATTACAGTTAATTCAGACACATCTTTATTTAATGCCATAGCTACATTTATAATATTCTCTTTATTTGATTTATTTATATTTATTACACCCTTAGCTCCTGCACCAACTGCTATTTTTTTCATGTACATATCGGGTGCATGTAGTAAACTACCCTTAGGTCCCATTGCAACAACTGCAATTGCATTAGGTAGTCCCTTAGCTATTAAAACTGTTCCATCCAGTGGATCTACAGCTATATCCATTTCCATCATTTCTTCGCCCCATAGGCCAACCTTTTGTCCTATATAAAGCATAGGAGCAT
The DNA here is from genome assembly GCF_039521365.1 of Clostridium malenominatum. Classification (NCBI taxonomy): domain Bacteria; kingdom Bacillati; phylum Bacillota; class Clostridia; order Eubacteriales; family Clostridiaceae; genus Clostridium; species Clostridium malenominatum. Next base: position 1,303,034 of record NZ_BAAACF010000001.1, on the reverse strand, counting down.
TATCCATTTCTCCTTCTCCTATAACTACAGTACCTCTAATAGGCAACATAGAAAACGCTTTTTCCATTCCATCTACTGCCGCTTGATCTGCTGCAATTTTATCTCCTCTACCCATGTACTTTGCTGAACGTAATGCTGCAGCTTCCGTAACTCTAACTAATCCCATTGCAATATCCTGATGAATCATATATATACCTCCTAATAGCTTATATAGTGTACTCTATTTCTTAAAAATCCTTAAATATTATATCATATTTTGCTATTAGTGTCATTTAAAATCGAAAATTTTTTTAATAATATTAAAAGCTGAAAGCACAATGCTTTCAGCTTATCTTTTAACATAAGTTATAATCCCAACATGTCGTTGCACTTATCATTTCACACCTGCACTCTCGCAGGTGGGTTCTTCTCATTAGAGCTCTGTGTACTACTTGTAGCTAAATCAATTAGCATCAGAAGCCTCACATCCTCCTAAATATTAAAGATCCCTTATATATAATGTAGGTTGAACGAATAAGTCTGACGAACACTTCAGGACACATTTTTATTATATCATAAAATTCATCTTTTTCAATGGAAATTTATGTAATAGCTTTGAATTTTCCACCCAGTTCATAAGCAGCTTTAAGAATTTCTTCATTTCCTTCCACTGGATTTTTATCAGTATTTATAGCATAAAGAACTTCTTCAACCTTAGTATCCATGGCTCCGAAAGCTAGCTTTAAAGTTTCCTCTATAGGTGTAAGCATACCTTCCCAATAGGTCCCTGTAGTAATTATAGAAGCTCCTTTTTTAATTTTTATATCTTCTCTATCTTTCCTAATATATTTTTTACTCCAATATACTTGTAATCTATCTATAAGATTCTTTAGAGGTCCCGGAACTGATGCAAAATACATAGGCGTAGCTATTACAATTAAATCGCTATCATCTATTTTTTTATAAATGTCTGTCATATCATCCTTAATGGAACATGCCTTTATATTATAACAATACTTACAATCAATGCATGGTGATATTTTCTTTCTAAATACATCTATTATATCAACCTCTTCCCCTAACCCCTGAATAAACTTATCCATTAATTTATGAGTATTTCCCTTCTTATTAGGTGATGAGTAAAAAATTAAAGTTTTCATATTTATTTATCCTTCCAGTTTATCCATCAATTTCATCTAATATTTGGTCTAAATCCACTTCTTTACCTTTTGGATAAAAAATTGCTGCAAATTCTGCATATCCAAATTCTTCTTCATCTAGTTCATAAGAAGAAAATTGGCAGTCTATTTCCAAATCATCTACTATGTCTTCTATTGCTTCTGAAACCACATCTAAAGCTAAATCATATAAAAATGCGCGGAATAACTCTTCCTTTTCTTCTTCTGTTGCATCTTCATGTTCTTCATTAGCGAATCCCTCAGCTGCTTCTATTTCGTCATCATCAAATTCATAGTATATTCTTAATAAACTTAAATCCTTATTCTCTAATTCTATTTCCTCTACTTCACTTATATCTGAATCCAATAGTAAATCAATTATTTCTTTGTTATTCATTTATAATACCTCCTAATTTAACATTTTAATAAAGCAACAAACTTATCTATAAATTCATTGGCCTTTTTAAATTCTTCTTCATTTGGAACAAATTTAAATCTTAATCCTTCTTCTACTACAGTTAGCTTCAAGGATTTTAATCTTTCTGTCATCATAGGAACTCCTTCACCGGTCCATCCATAGGAACCAAAAGCTCCAGAAATTTTACCTCTATTTAGTACTGGAATAACAGAAGCTAATAAATTCCATGCTGGTTTTACAGCATCTTGATTTATAGTTGGAGAACCTATTAAGAATCCCTTAGAATTATTTATAATGTCAGCTCCCTCTTCCGGAGATAGAGAAGTCATCTCTATAGCATCACATTCAATACCTCTTTCCCTCAAAGCACTAATTAAATAATGAGCCATGGCCTCCGTATTTCCATAAGCTGATATATAGAAAACTGGAATACTATCCTTTAACTTTAACGCTTCGCTAGCCTTTTCTCTATACATTTTTATATATCTTTCTATATTCTCTTTATTATGTAAAGGTCCGTGACTAGTAGCAACTAAATCAAAATTCAAATCTTTTATTTTCTCTAAACCCGCTAAAACAAACTTTGGAAAAGGTGACATTATACATTCGTAATAATAAATCATTTCCTCTTCATAATCTTCGTCTGCACCAGCTACAACATTTCCTTTAGGAGAATAATGACATCCTAAAAAGTCACAGCTAAATAAAATATCCCTCTCTTTTACATAAGTGAACATTGTATCTGGCCAATGTAAATTTGGAGCCCCTATAAATTTAAGTGTGGTTTCTCCTAAATTAATATCCTCACCTGCAACTACAATATTGGCTTCTTTATTTAATATATCCTTTAAATATACACTAGCAGCCCTTGAGCAAACTATTTGAACCTCAGGGTAATCATCAATAAATTGTGATATTATTCCTGTATGGTCTAATTCAGTATGATGTACGATTAAATAATCAACTTTTCTATCTCCAATTACTTCTATTAAATTTTCTTTAAATTCTTCATAATAACCATCTTTTACGGCATCTAAAACAGCTATCTTTTCATCGTCAATCACATAGGCATTATATGTTGTACCTTTTTTAGTCTCCATTATTATATCAAAAACTCTTAATTCTGGATTTTTTACGCCAATCCAATATATATTTTCTTTTAATTTAATGTTTCTCATATTTCCCTCCTATTCTATATCATAAAAATATGTTGATTTAATTATAATACACATTGCCAATATTTGAAACAATCACATTCATATTTTAACCATATGTACTATAATTATAATTAAAATAAAAATCTCTGGCTAAAACTTGCCAGAGAGTTTTTTTATATTTCTTTTATTAAACTTAAATTTAAAGCTTTATATAATACTTGCACAATCGAAAAAGCTATTAATCCGTCTACAAAATGATGAAGTACTGTTCCTATACCTACTGTTACAATTATCTTATCGAGAGTAATTCCAAAAGGAATTACAATCAAAGCCTCTAATACACCATGTAAGGGAGCAGTTAAAATTACCATATTTCTATAGGATACTCCCTTTTTAATTAACCATCCGCCAAATATTCCTACAAAGGTATGCATAAAGGCCCTGGCTGCTATATAAGAACCTTTAGTAATCAAAAACCCTATACCGGATCCTATTCCTACCGTTGCAGCTGCTATAGGCGATAGTAACATAGCAATAAATAAAGGCACATGAGAAGCTAATGTAGCTGAAAATGGGCCAAGTTGAATCGCCAGAAATCCAAAGGCTAAGGGGATTACTACAGCTAATGCTGTTAATAGAGCTGTATAGGTCATTTTTTTTATGTTATTCATATTTTTCCCTCCAGAACGTTTAGTGTATATACATTAGTATACACCGTCAATCCCCTCTTGTAAATAAAAAATATAGGTTCAGAATATAAATTAATACTCTGAACCTATATAATAAATTAATAACTATGTGTGTAGTTAATATTATTCCCTAATCCAATGTTGAAGAACTCCCATTTACCATTATCGCACTCATAACCTTTACAATATATGGTTCCAGCATTAAAGTTATACCCATGTTTGTTAAGTTCTTCACAATTCTCTTCATAATCTCTTACATCATTTAAATCTTCAAGAGCTACATCAATTATTTTATTTCTATTGGTCTCTACCTTTGCTCTAAAACTTGGTAGGCAACTTTTTTTATTTTCCATACAATATATTTCAACAATCTTCATATTAGTACATTCTTCAACGGATATTTCATTTTTATATAAGCTCCAGTTTTGAGCTAAAGAAGTACAATCCCCTACTTTAAATATGCTTTCCCCTATCATACAAGCTTTTACTTTATTATTATTCATATTTACCCCTCCTAGAACTTCCCTCTTAATTGTTTTTCTGTTAATTATATTATATATTCATGTTAAATATTTGTCAATATATTTTTTATAAATTTTCTGAATAATTTTTAAAATTATAATCTTATATATAATAAAAAAGTCGAGAATTCACTCGACTTTTTTATTATATATTTTCTTTTTCTTTCATCATGCTCTTTACCTTCATTAATCTAGTTAAATTTCCTCTTTCATTTTCATCTAACTTCATGACAATATATTTTATTGTCTCTTGTAATTGAGGTATAGTCATATACTCTAGAGCATTAACCCTTCTTCTAGTCTTTTCAATTTCATCTGCCATGAGTTGACAAGACTTTTCCACTTGAGCTAGTTCCAATAATTTAGGCAATATACCATATAATTTTTCTATAGCCGTATCTAATTCTCCAGAAGTATTAGCAAATCCATAAGGATATATGCTTCCTGGATCCTCTTCCATCTTTCTTATAAATTTCATTACAGGTACATTAACACTCATTATATTTTTCTTTTCTACATCAAGAGAAATACTTTCTTTAGGGAATACTATAGCTTCTTCTAGAAATTCTGAGGACATTAAGGCTCTTGCCATAACAAAATCCTTTAAAGATTTCTGTAGTTCTTCTTCTACATTTTTTCTAATTTCATTGTTATGCTTTATTAAGTCGATGAATCTTCTCATTAACTCATCTTGCTTATCCTTTAAAAGCTTATGTCCTCTGGTAGCCGTTACTAGCCTTTTCTTTAGCTTGGTGAGCTCCATTCTTGTTGGATTAACATTTAATTTCATAAATAATCATCCCTTTATTCATCTTTGTTAGAAGTTTGAGGTAGATATTTTTCCAAATATTCATCCCTGATTCTTTTGAGCTCTGTTCTTGGTAGTATAGATAACAGCTTCCATCCTAAATTAAGAGTTTCTTCTATTGTTCTATTAGTTGTAAATCCTTGCGATACATATTCCTTTTCAAAGGCTTCAGCAAATTTAGCATATTGCTTATCTGCATCGGAAAGGGCAGACTCTCCTAATATAACAGCTAGTTCCTTTGCCTGTTTACCTTGAGCATAACCTGCAAACAACTGGTTCATTGTATCTGCATGGTCTTCTCTTGTTTTACCTTTTCCTATACCCTTATCTTTTAATCTTGATAAAGATGGTAAAACGTCGATAGGCGGCATTACACCTTTTCTATATAATTCTCTACTTAAAATTATCTGACCTTCAGTAATATATCCTGTTAAGTCTGGAATTGGGTGAGTTTTATCATCTTCTGGCATTGTAAGTATTGGTATCTGAGTGATAGAACCTTCCCTTCCTTTTATTCTTCCAGCTCTTTCATAAAGAGTTGCAAGGTCTGTATATAGGTAACCAGGGTATCCACGTCTTCCTGGAACTTCTTTTCTAGCTGCAGAAACTTCACGTAGTGCTTCACAATAGTTAGTTATATCTGTCATAATTACAAGTACGTGCATACCTCTTTCATAGGCTAAATACTCTGCAGTTGTCAGAGCCATTCTTGGAGTTGCAATTCTTTCAACCGCTGGATCATTTGCTAAATTCATAAATAAAACAGATCTATCGATAGCACCAGTTTTTGTAAAGTCATCCACAAAGAACTGAGCTTCTTCGAAAGTTATACCTATTGCTGCAAAAACAACAGCAAATTTAGAATCAGATCCTAAAACTTTCGCCTGTCTAGCAATTTGAGCAGCTAGTTGTGCGTGAGGCAATCCTGATGCTGAGAACACAGGTAACTTCTGTCCTCTTACCAATGTATTAAGACCATCTATTGCTGATATTCCTGTTTGTATAAATTCTGATGGATAGTTTCTTGCAACTGGGTTAATTGGCTCTCCAGCAATATCTATCCTTTTATCTGGAATTATCTTAGGTCCATTATCTTTAGGCCTTCCAAGTCCGTCAAAAACTCTTCCTAACATATCTTCTGAAACACCAATTTCTAATGGCTTTCCTAGGAACTTAGCTTTACTTCCTTTTATATTTATTCCAGCTGAACCTTCAAACAACTGAATAAGTGCTTTATCTTCACTTATTTCAAGTACTCTTCCTCTTCTAATTTCCCCTGTTTGAATTTCAATTTCAACTAGTTCGTCGTATTTTACATTTTCTACTCCCTCAACAAGCATCAAGGGTCCTACAACTTCTTTAACTGTTCTGTATTCCTTAATCATTCATTATCCCCCCCTTGCTGATGAGATCATCTATTTGTTTTTCAAGTTCTACGAAAATTTCATCAATGGCTCCTATGTTATCCTCAGAGATATACTTAGCTCTAGCAATTCTGTCTCTTATCTCCATGTTAAGTATTTCTTTTAGGTAAACACCAGCTTTAAGTGCTCTTAGAGCTTCGTCGCCAAACTTTAGTACTAACTTCATCATTTTATACTGTTTTTCCAAAGATGCATAAGTATCTACATCATGGAACGCATTTTGTTGAAGATAATCTTCTCTTATAGATTTAGCAACTTCTAATTTTAATCTATCTTCTTCTGAAAGCGCATCTATACCAACTAGCCTTACTATTTCTTCAAGATTAGCTTCTTCTTGAAGAAGAGCCATAGCCTTTAATCTTAAATCACTCCAGTCCTCAGCTACATTTTCGTTCATCCACTCACCAGTGTTATCAACATATAATGAATAGGAATTTAACCAGTTTATAGCTGGGAAATGTCTTCTATATGCTAATTGTGCATCTAGGCCCCAGAATACTTTAACTATTCTAAGAGTTGCCTGAGTTACAGGTTCAGACAAGTCTCCACCTGGAGGAGAAACCGCTCCTATAGCAGTTATAGTTCCTACTCTACCATCTTTTCCAAAACATATAACCTTTCCTGCTCTTTCATAGAAATCCGCAAGTCTTGAACCAAGGTATGCTGGATATCCTTCTTCACCTGGCATTTCTTCAAGTCTTCCTGACATTTCTCTTAATGCCTCTGCCCAACGGGAAGTTGAGTCTGCCATTAACGCTACTGAATATCCCATATCTCTAAAATATTCTGCTATGGTAATTCCTGTGTATATTGACGCTTCTCTAGCTGCAACTGGCATATTAGAAGTGTTTGCTATAAGCACAGTTCTCTTCATAAGTGGTTCACCAGTCTTCGGATCTTTTAATTCTGGGAATTCATTTAAAACGTCAGTCATTTCATTACCACGTTCACCACAACCTATATATACAACCATTTCAGCATCTGCCCATTTAGCAAGCTGATGTTGAACAACAGTTTTACCACTGCCGAAAGGGCCAGGAACACAAGCAACCCCACCCTTTGTTACCGGGAAAAGAGTATCTACTACCCTTTGACCTGTAACCATAGGTTCAATAGGATTAAGCTTTCTTGAATAAGGTCTTCCTTTTCTAACAGGCCATTTTTGCATCATAGTAAGAGGAAGTACACCCTTATTAGTTTCTATTTCACCAATTTTATCTATTATAGTGTAGTCGCCTTCTTGTATAGATAGAATTTTACCCTTAACTCCATATGGGATCATTATCTTATGTTCTATAATTGAAGTTTCTTGAACTACTCCAATTATATCTCCAGTTTCCACTTCATCTCCTACATTTACTGTAGGTGTGAAATGCCAACGTTTCTCTCTGTCTAGTGACGGAACTTCTACACCTCTTGATATAAAATCACCTGCTGCTCTTTCTATAGCATCCAAAGGTCTTTGTATTCCGTCAAACATTGACTCTATTAAACCTGGTCCTAATTCAACACTCAATGGCGCTCCTGTTGTAACAACCGGTGCCCCAGGTCCAAGACCAGATGTTTCCTCGTAAACCTGTATAGAAGCTTTATCCCCTCTCATTTCTATGATTTCACCAATAAGACGTTGTTCACCAACTCTTACAACGTCAAAGAGATTAGCTTCTTCCATTCCTTCGGCCATAACCAAAGGTCCTGAAACTTTAATTACTCTTCCAGTCTTCAAGTACACCTACCTACCTTCCTATAAAATATTCACTCCAACAGCTTTTTCAACATTATCGCTAATTCTCTTCATTCCAATATTTAATGTTCCTTGATTGCTTGGAATGAGTATAATGGCAGGAAGAATTTCTCTATTATATCTTTCTATCGTTTCCTCTAAATCCTTTGCAACTTGCTCAGTTACAAATATAACACCATACATTTTTGCTGCCATGGTATCTACTGTTTTTCTAGCTTCTTCTACACTAGAAACAGGATATACATCTATACCAAGTGCCTTAAAAGCAAGAACGGAATCCTTATCTCCTACAACTCCTATCTTATACATAGACATCACGCAACCTTTCCCTAATAATCTCTGGTGCTATGTTGTTCAATTTTCCAACCATTATTATTCTTATAGCTTTAATTTCCGTTTCTTTTGCCATTATATAACTTACTAACGGCTCTAATCCAAAACTAATATATTTAGCCTTTTTTATGTATTCCATCATATAGTTTTCACTTAACTTTTCAAAATAACTTAGATTACTATGTGTTCCATAGTTTTCAAGACCTAGTCTTATTATTTTTTCATAAGAAGTATAGGACAACTTATTAGCTATACTGTCAGAGGACTCATTTTCAAAACTTATTAAGTCTTTTATAGATATAGTTCCTCCTCCAATTAAAACCTGTTCCATAAATCTTCTTCCCTTATTTTGTTTCTTAACTCTTAAAAGTGTTTTTATATTGGTTAGGTCAATTATCATTTTGAAATAGTTTATTAAAAACTTATCTCCAATTTCTTCTGCTCTATGAATAATCTCCTTGTACATAAAGCTATCTAGTATTATATCAATTTCTTGAGGGTCATTACCTTCTTCATAGGATTTAAATGCCTTTTCTACCCCATCTATCATAAATGGAGTTAGTTCTTTATAGTTTTCACTTTCAAAAATTATATTTAACCTATCTGCATTAACTAAGCCTATAGGAATCAAAAGATTACTTAAATCTTTATTAAGAAGTTTTCCTTTTATTACAACCTTTAGATTATGATAATCATACTTAATTGACATAATATCTATTATATTTTTTTCTGGTGATAGACTATACATTAATTGATAAAGCCTTATAAGCTCTGATGAAAGCAAGGTTTCATACTCCTCAGGTCTAGAAATATTAGACATATGATTTGAGTATTCTGTCTCACCTAGTACTTTTAATGCATCCTCAGCGGAAGAGGCGTCTATCATTCTATCTAATTTTGACTTATCAAGGAGTTTAGTCTCAAGTACTCTTATTCTGGCTATAGCATGGGTAAACTGTAAGTTTTCCATTTAACTAACCTCCTAACTAAATACAGTTTCTATTATACTAGGTTCCAATTCATCCTCTATTGATAAAATCAATCCCTCAAAGGTATTATTTAGTTCTATACCATTTTTATAAAGTATAAAACCACCTTTAAAGTTTCTTCTCTCTTCACCAATTTTTAAGGATCCGTTCTTTCCCATTTTATTAAGTTCTGTATTTATTTCTTTTAAGAACGTTTCATCAATAAAATTATCGATACTTGATAGAATTATTTCCTCATCTCCGTCTATATTTAATGTGAGAAGTCTATTTTTTACAAAGCTTAAGTATTCATCTTTAGGCAATTTATTTAACACTTCTAGTGCTTTTTCATATACCTTTTGTATTACTTCTTGCTTAGCTTCTAACTTTCTATTTCTAACTTGAAGATGAGCATTAGATATTAATCTTTCTTTTTTGTTTGAACCTTCTATTTCAGCTTTTTTTAGTATTTCATTTTTCTTTTCTTCAGCCTCAGCTACTTTTCTTTCTAGAAGTATTCTCTCTTCATTTTTAGCATTTCCTATAATTTCAGCAGCTTTTTCTTCACACTCTTTTATTATTCTTGCTGTCATATTATCTAAATTAGACATTCCATTCACTCCCTTAATCAATATTTTACAGGGATTATCTTAACATCAATACTGACATAACGAATCCTAAAAGAGCATAAGTTTCAACCATAACTGTAAGTACTATACCCTTTGTATTGTGTTCAGGTTTTTTAGCAAGTATAGCTACTGCTGAAGCTGCTGTTTTAGCCTGTGCAATTGCTGATTTCCATCCTACAAAGGCAATTGGTAAACAAGCAAGTAATACAGCAAATCCACCAGATAAATCTAACTCTGGAGTAATTTTTCCCATCGCCATAAATGCAATAACGAATCCATATAAACCCTGTGTACCTGGAAGCAATTCAAGTATAAGAACCTTACCAAATTTCTCTGGTTCTTCTGTTAACAATCCTGACGCAGCTTCCCCAACTAATCCAACACCTCTAGCTGACCCTATTCCTGGCAATATAGTAGCTAATGCTACACCTAATGCTGCTAAAGCTATTCCACCATTTTCTAAAAAGAAACCTACAAAAGTATTCATAATAATATTCCTCCTCATTCTGCTTTTATTTTAATAGTTTTATTTATATGTTTGAAAGGATCGAAAGCTTTTCCTCCCCCTTCATAGAACTTACCAAAATATTCAACGTATTGTAATCTAGATGTATGAACATATGCGCCTAGCACGTTTATCAATAAGTTAAATACGTGACCTATAACAAATATTAAAGGTCCAAATATCCAAGCTTTTACACCTGTTCCCAAAAAGCTAATAATTAAATTTAAAGCTCCTCCAATAAATCCTGTTGCTAATCCAAGAGCCATAAGCCTTGAATAAGATACAAAATCTCCTATATAGCTTGTTATTCCATAAAGACCATAAAGACCAGCACCAAGTCTTGCTCCTATGCTCTTATTTTCCCTGCCTTGAGTTAAAACAAGACCTATCATCCCTGCAAACATAGTATATTTAACTATATTTAATACTCCTGCAGAGATATTTAGATTTGCAAAGCTTGAGCCTAGATAAATCATTACTGTTACAAGGGTTATGTACCATAGCCCTACATCATAGAAAGCATCTAAATACTTTTTCTCCCTTATAAGTAAGTATGCCTTTATTCCTAGACCAATGAATATATGAACTAATCCAAATCCTATAGATACTAAAAGAATAAAGTTCGCATTTTCTTCAGGCTTCATCCAAACTGCCGGTATATTTATTGCTCCTGTAAAATAACTGCCATACATTACGCCCCAAAATATAGTAGGCAAACTTAGATAAAAGAAAAGTTTTACAAACTTTTTAGCATCTTCATCTAAGGGAACAAATTTTAAAGCTAATGCTGTAACAAGCAACATTAGAACTCCATATCCTGCATCTGATAACATCATTCCAAAGAATAATATATAAAACGGCATTAACAATGGGGTTGGGTCAATTTCATTATACTTTGGCAAACTATACATTGATGTTATTGATTCAAAAGGAGCCACCGCTGAATTATTTTGAAGTTTTATTGGCACATCATCCTCTTCAGTGGGCTCATAAAAATCAATATAATAATCTGATGTAGTAGATTTAATCACTTTTTCTAGCTCATCTTTATTTTCCTCTGGTATCCAACCATTAATTACAAAGATTTTATCTGTACTTAAAAAATGCCCACTGGCTTTTGATTTTTCTAGTTCATTGCCAATGTATTCATACACTATTTTTAATTCCTCAATCTTACCTCCATAGGATTTTATTTCGTCAACTATTTTAGATTTTTCTTCCTTCAACGAAATAATCTTATTATCGCAAGAATTAATTACATCCTTAGGAGAATCTTTGTAAGTTAAATTAGCCTTAGCAAAACTATACTTTCTCAATATTTCTTCTACTTCGCTTAGTTTATCTTTATGAACTATCAGAAATATATTTAAATCTTCACCAACTTCACCAATGTTCTCTAAATAAGATTCATTAATGCTACTCTCTAACTCTTCTCTAAACTTTTCCTTTAAATTTCTAGGTATAGTTCCTAAAAAGCTGCTTACCCACTTCATGCCCTCTAATTCTTTAAGAGAAACATCTAAACTCCTCCACGGAATTAATATATCAATATCTGAATTCAATTTTGATATTTCATTGTTTATAGAGTTCAATCTATCCTCTTTTTTTCTAAGATCTTCATAAATATTTTCCCAATCGGATTTTTCTTCAAATCCTTTTAATTCTTCATAGGAAAATTGAGGTTTTTCTTTAAGCATATCTTTTATACCACTTTTTACTGACCAATATTTGGATATAGTATCAATAGAAAATTTAATTTTAGATTGGCTACTTTCCAGTTCAGTTAAATTTGTGGTGTCAGCATACCTTTTAAAGTAATTAAAGTCTTCTTCCTTATCAGTCTCTTCTCCAAGATTAATAAATTCTACTTTTGAAAAACCTTGAAGATTTTGAAGTAACTGATTTTTCACTGATTTAAATACAAGCAGAGAGAACTTATTCATTTTTACTATTGCCATATTACTTCACTATCCTCTCGACTATTAATTTAATAGCATTTTCTATTTTTTCCTGTGATACATTAACTATATCACTTACATTCTTTTCAGCCTCCTCCCTTATAGTTGCAGCTACTTTTTCACCTTCTTTTAAAGCGTCTGATATGATGTTATTCGCTAAAATGTTAGCTTCATCTACAATTTTCTTATACTCTGCATTTGCTGCTCCTTCTGCATTTTTAATAATATTTTTGCTTTCTTGTTGAGCATTTTTTATTAATTCTTCACCTTTAGATTCAGCATTTTTTATGCTATTTAAAGCCTCTAGAGCCAAGATAACACCTCCTTAATTGTAATTTTACTGTTAATATTTGATATTTTTGAAGATTATTAAATTAATCATCCATTTTATACCCTATTATAATACCTATAACACAATTTAATCAATACAAATTATTTATCAAATTTCAAATTATCTCATAACTGAATTGTCTACTAGATTACTACAGTTTATTTGCTATTTCAACTATTTTTTTATGATGTCATTTATTTTTCTAGAAAAATTATTATGATTTTCCTTAAATAAAACATAATAATCGCCCTTATGAATTATTGATTTATCAATAAATTCATGTATATCTACAGTGAATTTTTCTATATGATAATTATTGGATTCACTTTTATCAATTAATCCCGCTTCTTCTGCTTTCTTTAAAAATTCTCTGTTTAAATTCTTATCCTCTTCTCTATTTAAAAAACTTGGAAGCCATCTTTTTTTGTTAAACAACAAATAATCAAATTTTACTATTTCTCTTATAACATGATTCTCTTCCCTTAGAACCTCCTCATTGAATTCCAAGAAAACTTTGTAGTAATCTGATGAAGAAATACTCCTAGATAAATATCCTTTAATATAAAAATATTCACCTAAAGCGTGGTAAAAGGAAAATGGATTAGAAAATTTGCTTAAAAAATATTTAATAATTGTTTTAAACTTACCAGAATTATAATACTTATCTACCATTTCTTCTACTCTTTTTAGTTTAACCATTTCTTCGTAAGATATATGATTATTTTTCAATATTTCATAGGGCGCATAAGGTGAATAAACCATACCCCATAAATCTGCCTCTTTTCTCATTTGGGATCCCTTCAAAAGTTTTAAAAATCCTAGCTGTATTTCTTCTGGCTCTATTGAATATAAATCATTAAAAGATTTTATAAAAGACTCATAATCCTCTCCTGGCAACCCTGCAATTAAATCTAAATGTTGTTTTATATTTTTCATCTTCATAAGCTCATCTACTTTAACTTTAATATCATCAAAATTAATTTGCCTATTAATATTTTTAAGAACCTTTTCATTGGTAGTCTGCACCCCTACCTCGAACTGAAATCTCCCTACCGGTGCTTCCCTTAAAATCTCTAATTCTTCCTTTGTTAAAATATCTGCTGATATTTCAAAGTGAAATGTAGTATCAGTATTATTATTTATAAGAAAACTCCATATATCCTTAGAAAACTTACTATTACAATTAAATGTTCTATCTACAAACTTTACCAATCTAACATTTTTGTCTATGAAAAACTGTAACTCTTTTTTTACTCTCTCTGTTTCTAAAAATCTAACCCCTCTTACTGTTGAAGACAAACAATATTTACATCCAAAAGGACATCCTCTAGAGGCTTCATAATATACAATTTTATTATTTAAATCTTCGTCAGCCTTATATGGAAAAGCTATTTTATTCATATCCATTAGCTCTCTATCTTCATTTTCTATGTAGCCATTTCTAATATAACTTAATCCTTTTATGCAGCTAATTTCTGATGTATTTTCCTCTCCTTTAGAAATTCCTTCTATTATATATAATATAAATTCTCTATATGTTTTTTCTCCTTCTCCCGCAATTATATAGTCACAGTATCCTTTTTCTAAATAACTCCTTGGATCATATGATACTTCGGGTCCCCCTAAAATAATTATTATATCTTTTCTTATTAGCTTTATTAATGTAGCTATTCTCTCTATATACTCTATGTTCCAAATATAACAAGAAAAACCTACTACATCAGGTTCTTCGGAAATTATGCTTTGAATAATTCTTTCTGTATTATCATTTATTGAGAATTCTTTAATACAGCAGTCATAATTTAAATCCTCTGTGTATGCTTTTAAATATCTTATAGCTAAATTACTGTGAATATATTTTGCATTTAATGCTGTTAATAATACTTTCATTTTTTCCTCCTACTAAATTTTTCTCTTCTTACCTTTAATATAATATAAACCATCCTTATCCCACATGTCCTCTATAGTAAAGTATTTGTTAAACATTTGTAAATTACTCTTTTTTGAATTATTTTTAAACAAATTATTATCCTTAATTACTATTTCTTTTGTTATATCCTCAGGAAGTAAAACATTTATTTTACAGTTAAACATTTTATTGTACCCTTTATCAAAATCCCATATGTATAGAACTCCATCATCTTTTAAGTATTGACTTATACCTTTAAATAAATCATTTTTTTCTCTCCTTTTAAATAAAGAATTTATAGTAAAAAATAATACACAATTATCATAATGATTTTCTTTTATATCCTTTTCATTTCTCTTTCCATCTATATAATCTAACTCATCGTATTCTGGCCCTCGTTTTATTAAGTTAAATATAGAGCCATAGTTACCACTTACTACGTCCAATACATCTCCCTCAATTTTTAATTCTCTTAAATCAAGCATAATTTCTTTGGTCAAAACCCTCACCTCCTTACATATTTTAATTCTTCTCAAAGTAAAAAAATCCTCTAAAATAGAGGATTTTTTTAGTTCTACTTAACATGATTGTTTTTTATCGCTTCATAATAATCTATCATAAAACCTGCTGTAGTTCTTTGAGCAGCTTTTAAAATAGTGGACGCTACAGCATAATATCTTTCTTCAACATTTTTGTTACTAATATTTTTTAAATAAGTATTATTAGCTAAAAAAGCATTGTTAATTATGTAGCTATCTAAGTCTTTATATCTAACAACTCCGCTATCCGCCATGAAAGCATAGTCATTTAATAATTTACTTATTATCCATAGTTCAAATTTTCTATGGTTTTTTAATAATTTATTATTAACATGCTGAGGGACTGTTACATCTTGAATTAAATGGCATGCAGCGCCTAAATAAAACATAGACTTTGGAATATCTCCTTCATTAATATAACCTATAGAAGTCTCGTAGTATTTTCTACACTCAGTTAAAGCATTAGAGAATCCATAAAGTCCTTTTCCTTTACTAAAGTGAAAAAAGTGATTAGAACTCTTAAAATCTTGATCCGCCCAAGTAGTTCCTTCGTTAATATAACCTATATATCCTTTAAAAAACTCATATTCTTCTTTATAGCCATCGTTCTTCAATACTTCTAAGGACTGTAAGGTTATAAACTTATGAACAGTGCAATAAGTTTTAAGAAATTTTTTCTTTAAAGGATTAACAGCATAAAATACTCCTCTTAAAGCACCACCATAGGTTTTTTCTATTTTATTATTTTCCATTTAATAATTTCTCCTTTTTTGTTAAAAGTAACTATACTTCTATATATTATAGTGTTTTTTTTTATAAAATTATACATTAATTATTCAACTTTTTAAATAGCTATATATAAATATTTAAATTAGTTTTCCGGAAACAGTTCCCATAACTGGTCTCATTTACTCCTTATAATATTCTAAATTTTCTTATATAATAGAATAAAAATAAATTGGAGAGTGATTTGATGAATAAGAAAGTTATAACTTTAACAATTCTACTGTTATTAAGCTCACCCTTTAAAGCTCGCGCAAATTCAAATCTAATAAATCACAATGTATTATGGGGCGATTCTCTATGGAAATTATCTTTAAAATATAATACCTCAGTAGATCAAATAATGAAAATTAATAAATTATCTTCTAATACTATTTATGCCGGACAAAAACTAATGGTACAGGATAATAGAATTACTTCTACTAAAGAAAGTGTTTCTAAGGTTAATTATACCGTTAAGTGGGGGGACAACCTTTGGTCCATTAGTAAGAACTATAATACAACCATGGAGGCTATAAGCAAGAGTAATTATATTAATAACAACAATATATCTCCTGGTCAAATACTAACTATTCCTGTGAATTCTAATGGAGTTGTATCTCCTCTTGGAATAACTATGTTAAAACCTAAAATAAATAACAATTACGGAGATATGTATGACTGGCAAAATGGCCGAAGATTATTTACAGTTGATACGGTAGGTACTCTCAAAGATTTAAAGTCAGGTATTACTTTTAAAATTAAATATTATGGAGGCTCAAATCACTCAGATGTAATTCCATTAACTAAATCAGATACTGACAACATAAAAAAAATCTTTCCAACTTGGACCTGGAGTAGTAGACCAATGATTTTAACTTTTACACAAGGAGGAAAATTATATCAAATGGCTGTTAGCATGTCTGGCATGCCTCACTCAACAACTAATATTTTCGATAATGGAGTAGATGGTCATTTCGATTTATATTTTTACAATAGTACAAGCCATAACACAGGACAAATTTCCCCCTCTCACCAATCAAATATAAGAATTGCAAATGGACAAACTCAATAAAGTTTTTTAGTTTTTAGATTTTTAGTTTCTTAGATACGGACAAAATTCCTCTAGAATTTTCATTATAGAAAGTCTAGAGGAATTTCTACATTATCTAGCAATCTAGTAATCTAAATATCTATTAATCTAATACTAGTAATATTAATAGCATTTTTAGAATATTAATTAATGTTAATAATATTAGGAGTTATAGTAGTGAAAAAAGATACTTTTTATAGAAATTCTTTTCTTTTAATTCTCTCAAATTTAATTACAGGAATTTTAGGCTTTACTTTTTCTATAATACTTTCTTTTAAATTAGGCCCTGAAGGAATAGGCTTATATGGACTTGTAATGCCTATATATAATCTTTTTATTTGTTTAATCTGCGGAGGTATGGTTACTGCTGTTTCAAAAGTCTCTGCGGAATATTGGGCAAGAAAAGATTTTGTAAGTTTAAAAAAAACTATACATATCACTTTATTATTTGACGTCATATGGTCTCTCATAGTTGTTACTTTAGTATTCTTAACTTCAAATTATATTAGTGTAAATATCATAAAAGATATTAGAGCCATAAATGCTGTGAAAATAATATGTCCTGCCATGTTATTTGTAGCTCTTTCTTCTATATTAAAGGGATATTTTTATGGCATATCAAAAATATCTATACCTGCCATAATAGATATTTTAGAAAAGGGTTTAAGAATTGTAGTTATAGTAACTTTAACTGTAGTTTTACCTTCTAAGGAAATTGGAAATACTGTAACCATTGCCTACATAGCCTTAGCTATAGGCGAACTTATAAGTCTATTATTTCTCTATATTTTTTATAAAATTAGCTCTAGTAAAAAACACTTTCTCGCTAGAGGTTCTGAAGGAAGAGCTCAGTTATTATTTAACGTATTAATAGTTTCAATTCCACTATCTATTAACGGATTTTTATCTACAGGATTATCTACTGTTTCTGCCCTTATAATACCTCGAAGGTTAATGTCTTCAGGGATAGATTATAGCTCCGCTCTTTCTTTAATAGGTAAGTTATCTGGCATGAGTATGAGTGTGGTTTTTTTTCCTATGGTAGTTATTAATTCAATTTCTATTATATTAATTCCTGACTTGTCCCAAAGTCTAATTACTAAAAATAGTTGGGAAGCAGAAGATAGAATCAAAAATGTTTTTAGAATTAGTTTTATCTTAGGACTTTCTACATTAATAATATGTTCAACTATCCCTAAAGAATTAGGCATGCTTATATTTAAAAGAAGTGATTTATCTAATTTTATACTTTTAGCTTCTTTTACAGCTCCCTTTGTTTATACCTCTGCTACCACCTTTGGAGTATTAAATGGTTTAGGAAAACAAGGAGTTTTATTGAAAAACTCTTTGATAGTTTCAGTATTAGAAATTATTTCATTATATATATTAGTAGGAATTACTAAGATTAATATATATGGATATGGAATTACTGTTGTAATAACTGCAGTTATTACCCTTATTTTAAATTTTTCAGAGATTAATAAAAAGCTACATTTAGAAATTGATGCAAGTAGTATAACTATTATACTCTTAATATCTGTGCTTATGTATTTCATACTAAATGTATTAAAGAACTTACTCCCCACAAGCTTAGGGGTTCTCAAATATATAATAATAGTCTTTGTAGGATTTTCTCAATTATATATATGTAAGATTGTAACGGAAAAAAGTGAATAGAAATTTTCTATTCACTTTTTTCTTTACCTTATTCTTTTTAATAAGAAACTTGGCATTATTTTTTTAAATTTAGAAGGTATATGATTTAAATCTTCCTCACTAATTCCTCCTGTAAGAACTAATGAAAACACATAAGCATAAGCTCCTACCATTATAGATATAATGGTAGCTATTGCATTTTTCGTGTATCCACTTTCTATGAATTTAAGTGCAGTTAAGAGTACTTTAAGTGTTCCATACACCACTGTGCTCATAAATAAGGATGATATAAGTGGTTTTATTGAAGTTCTAAATAACCTTACCTTTACTTTTAATGTTTTTCGTATCATCATATTATTTAACAATATTGGTATTATGTATCCAATTATACTTCCATATACAGCACCTAATATATTAATTTCTGGAATTGCAATAAGATAATAATTAGCTGCTATTTTAAATATTATTCCAATAATTGAATAGATTGTTGCTGTATAAAGCTTACCTACGCTTTGTAATATAGTTGTTTGAATCTGCATTATTGACATAAGTACTAGCACAATAGAGCCATAAAGCATTAAGAAAGCCCCTTCTCCAAACTTTAACATATAAAAGATTTCTTTGCTTAAAAGAGCTAGTCCAAATGCGGAAGGAATTGCTACTAAGAAACATATTCTAAATGCATACATTATTTTGTCTCTTACTGCTTTTCTATCATTTAATATGGCTGCACTAGCAATAGCAGGTAAAATAGCCACTGCAAGAGAAGTAACTATGGCAATAGGAACATTTATAAGTTGTTGATACTTTACTAAATATCCATAAAGAGTAGATGCATATGCATCAGGAAGTCCTCCTGCCATAAGCCTTGCCTTTGTATTACCTACATCTATTAAGTTACCCGCGTAGGTCATTCCCACTGCAATTGTTATTGGTATGCCGTAACCAGCAATCTTTTTCATTATTTCTTCTGTAGAATATCTTTCCACCTCTAACTCATTATATCCTTTAGGTACCTTAATTTTTTTATGCCTTTCATAATAAATCATTAAATAAGCCGCTGAAAAAAATGCACCTAGTGATGTACCTATTGTACCCCCTGCACACCCTGCTTCTACTCCATATTTAATAAGAATAGATGCAAACACTAGCGAAAAAATTGTATTTGCTATTTGTTCTATAACTTGAGAAACTGCTGTTGGTACCATATTACCCCATCCTTGAAAATACCCTCTATAAGATGAAGCTATAGAGGTAAATAATATGGCTGGAGATAGGGCCAATATAGATAAATATGCCTTTTCATAATGAACTAATTTAGACAAAGGTTTTGCAAATATAATCATCATTACAGTCATAAATATTCCAATTATCATAAGAAAAAATCTAGATATTTTAAAACTCTTTAATGCATCTTTATAATTTCTAATTGCCGTAAGCTCTGAGATAAGCTTTGATATAGCAACAGGAATACCAGAATTTGTAATTACAAATATAAATACATAAACTGAATAAGCAGCTCCATATATGCCATAACCTTCATCTGTTATTATTCCTTTTAAAAAAGGTATATATAGCAAAGATAAAACCTTTACCATCATACCTGCGGCGGACAACACCGCAAACCCTTTAGTGGTCCCTCTGTCACTCATTTTTATTCTCCTTAATTAAAACTTAAATACATCATTTTTTATTTTCTTTAGAACTGGTGGAAGAGCAGCTGCTATAGTTTTATTTTCCATATACTCAAGCTTTTCTGGACAATCTTTAAATATCAATTTATATGCGTACAAAAACTGATAATCCACTCCATATTTATTAACAAAGAAACTATTAACTTTAGAATTTCCATACTTACTATCTCCTAGAATAGGATTTCCTAAAAAGCTTAAATGAGCTCTTATTTGGTGGCTTCTTCCTGTAATTAGCTCAATTTCTAATAGAGAATATATACCACAGGTTTGTATTGTCTTTACATCCATTGATATTTTTTTCATATCTTTTTTACTAGTCAAGGAAACCTGTGATAGGTTTTTACCCTCATCCTTTGAAATATAAGCTTCATACTTCCCATCTTTAATTCTTCCCGATACTAAAGCTAGATAATATTTTTTTACTTTTCTTTCTCTAATCATTTCATTTAATGCCTTTAGAGCTTCATAATTTTTCCCAAATATAACTATTCCAGAAGTGTTCCTATCTAATCTATTACAGGATGCTGGCGTAAATGTCACTTCATTTTCTGGAGTGTAATCTCCCTTATTAAATAAATATGTTAGAACGTAATCCGTTAAAGTAGGGTTTCCTCCTTTAGTATCAGAATGCACTAATACTCCAGGCCATTTTTCTACTATTACCATATTATCATCTTCATAAGTTATTTTGATTTTTCCTGAATCTTCTACCTTAATAAAATTAATTTTTCTATCTGTTTTAGATACTACTTCTCTAACTTCAACTATATCTCCTATTTGAAGAGAATATTTTTCTTTTAAACTTTTACCATTTACTTTAACGTCGCCTTTTCTAATACTTTTATATATAAGGCTTAACGGAACGTCCTTTAACCATTTTCTTAAAAACTTATCCAATCTTTGTCCTGCTTCATTTGCTCCTATTTCTATTTTCATATAAACACTCCTTGTTCTTTATTATCTATTATCTAAAAAATCCTGTGCTGCTTGACAATGCAATGCCACTCCGAGCATCATGCTATCTTCATCTATGTCAAATAGATTACTATGAGCCGCATGAATAATTCCTTTCTCTTCATTTCTAACACCTAAGTAATAAAACACAGCTGGTCTTTCCATAGCAAAATACGCAAAACTCTCAACTCCCATGCTCGGGTTACTTAGATGAATTATGTCATCTCTATTTATCACTTTAGAAGCGCTATTTAAAAATGAATCATACATGCCTTCATCATTGTATAGGCATGGGTAACTTTCTTCCACCTCTATTATACACTGCCCTCTTAGTGATTTAACCATACCCTCTACAATTTCCTTAAATCTTTTAATAACATATTTTCGATGTTCCACTGTCATAGTTCTTATTATCCCTGTAATCTCAACCTCTTCCGGAATAATATTTTGAGCTGTTCCTCCATGGAAAGTTCCTATGGTAATCACTGCAGGCTGGGTTGGTGGTAATTCTCTGCTAATTATGCTTTGAAGGTTCAAGATTACACTACTGCCAATGAAAATTGGATCGACAGAATCCTGAGGCCTAGCTCCATGAGCACCCTTTCCTTTAATTTTTATTATAAAAGGATTTGAGGCAGCATTTACAACTCCTTTTTTTATACCTATTTTCCCAGAGAGTATATTTTCATCTACATGCAATCCAATTATTCCATCCACATATGGATTTTCTAAAACACTCTCTTTTATCATAACTTTGGCTCCACCAGTGGTTTCTTCAGCGGGCTCAAAGAATAATTTAACGTTTCCTTTTAGGTTTTCTTTATATTTATTCAATATAAAAGCAGTTCCCATAAGAATTGAAGCATGGGCATCATGACCGCAAGCATGCATCATACCTTGAATTTTCGAGGCATAGGAAGAGGTTTTTTTATCCTCTATAGGGAGGGCATCTATATCTGCTCTTATTCCAATGGTTTTACTTCCATTTCCTTTGATAAAAGCACATATACCCGTTTTGGCTGTTTCATAATATTCAATTCCATTTTCCCTCAAAAATTTTTTTATTATACTTGAAGTATTCACCTCTTCATATCCTAATTCAGGATGCATATGGAACTCTCTTCTCCAATAAACCAGATTATCTTTTATACTTAAAGCTTCCCCATAGAAATTCATACTAATTCTCCCATCTAGCTTCTATATTATCTCCCTGGCTTAATTTGCTATGATACTCCGCGTTTTCTCCGTTTAATTTCAACCTTAAAGTACCCTGTACCCTTGTTAAGTCTATATCTATATAATCAAATATATCTACAAATACATAGTTTTCTTTTCCTTTTAACAATATCTTTTCTCCATTAGCTATAACTTCTATTTCATTATAAAGCTTTTCTTCGCTAACTCCTTTTTCCTTATTATCTTCTCTTTTGATTCTATATATTCTATCCCCTTCTTTTATTACGTAATTCTCTCTTAATAAATTACTTTTTATATAATAGTCATATCCATCTTCTCCAAAGTACTTTATAAAATCTCCCAAGGTAGTTAAATTAATTATTTGAACCTCATCTCCATCTTTAATCTCTTCCTCAGGAGTAACTCTATCTCCATTTATTAAACACAGGGGTTCCATAGTATTTAGTATATTATCTAAATAAAAGGTTGTTGAATATAATTCATTTATGTATTCCATAATTTTAGGCGAGGCATCTGTACCTTCCTTAGCAAATTCAATTATTATATGTTGACCTTCCTTTATTTCACTATCTATACTTTCTTTTCTGCCATCTATAAAGACCTCTGCATTCTTAGCAAGAGCTCCAAAGGCAACTCTTTTTATACCATTTAACATAAATCTAATATTTTTCCCATTCTTGGCCATAAGCATTTTAGGATTTATTCCTGCCTGCATAATCACATCCATTACCGTGTGTTTATGAGAATTAAATAGACTAACTACATTTCCATTTAATACAACATTTATAAAATCATATCCTAATTCCTTAATAGCAACTAAAGCTATTCCAAGTACTGTTACTCCTATGCTGCCTAAATCATTATTCTTACATACGCAATTAGGCACCTCTTCTCTTCCCCTTATTCCTATTCTTTGAAGTGGTATACCTAGTTTTGTCGCTAAAGCTTCTTTAACACCTGGTGTATGAGCTCCTCCTCCAACTAAGAATATGGCATTTGGAGCTTTGTCACCGTTTAGTTCCAGTATCTTTTCTCCTATTTCTTCTGCAAGTCTTTTTACCATAGGTTCAATTATTTTAATTAATTCTGCTGACTCTATTTCATTTTCCATGCCTAAAATATCTGTATACTTTATAATATTGTTATCTTTTATGGACTTCTTTATAGCTTCTGCACCATTAAAATCAATTAAGCAATTTTGAGCTATCACCTCAGTGATTTCATCTCCTGCCACAGAAACCATTCCATAGGCCACAATGCTATCCTTACTACTAATTGCTATATCTGAAGTTCCAGCTCCAATATCTACTAAAGCTAAATTTAATAACCTTAAATTTTTAGGTATAGCTGCTTCAATAGCTGCTATAGGTTCTAATGTTAAGCTTATAATTTCTAGTTTAACATTATTCATCACTGAATAAAGGCTATCAATTACTACTCTTGGAAGAAAAGTAGATATTACTTCTACTCCCACTTTATTACCCTTTTGTGAAAGTAAATTTCCGATGACGTATCCATTTAAATAATAATTCACCACACTATATGCTACACAGTATAGTTTGCTATCCAAATCATCCACTAGTAGTTCTTCTGCTTTTCTTACTGCTGTAAGCTCTAAGCTCCTTATTATATCCTTGTCTACTTCTCTATTTTCTTCTATTGTAATTTCAACTTTAGTTTTTATGGTTTTTAAAAATCTTCCTGCAGCGGCTATTGCTACTTTTTCTAATTTAATATTAGCCCTTTCCTCTAATTCTTGCTTAACTTTATTTACTGCATTGGAAACAAGCGTGATGTCTTGTATTTGTCCATCAATCATAGCTCTTTCCTCATGCTCTACATAAACCTCGTCTATAATATATAGCTTCTTGTCTTTTGCAACACCTATTACTCCCAAAACAGACTTAGTCCCAATATCCAAAGCAAATATCACATCTTTTGGATTTATATTTGCAAATTCCATAACTTTCTCCTTCTTCATTACAATTTAAAAGCTCATATTCTTAGAATATGAGCTTATTATTTTAAATTATATACCAATTTTTTTATTTATTCAACAAACTATTCCAAAACCTTCATTACCCCTGAATTTACTTTTATGTATGGCAAATGCTTAATAACAGCACAAACATATTTTAAATTGGGTTCTTTCCTTTTGTTTAATTCGTCTAATGATATTTCTTTAAAATACAGCATATTGCACCAAAAGTCTACAAAATCCTGTTTTCCAACAAAAAAGCAATCCGCATTATCTTTAACAACAAATCCTTCACTGCACTTTTCAGTAATGTAAAAATCCTTAATAGTATTTTTAGAAATTATCTCTTCTACATCATTCCACATTTTTTTAAAAGCTACCATATTTTTACCTCCTAATTTTCTACCAACTCATGAATAGCTTATTAGATATAGTATAACACATAGACTAAATAAATCAATTATTTCAAATATATATATCATATATAGCATCATTTTAATGTAGTATGCTCAGTCTAAAATTATTCATTCACTTTGACCTTGTAATAATTCTTTTTAAGGTTTAAAATGTTAATAACTTTAAATTAATTTTGCAAGGAGAAGTTGCTATGGAATACGTTAAGAATTTTAATGTTCGTAATGAAAGAAATTTAACTATGTTAGTAGATTTTTACGAATTAACCATGGGTAATGGATACTTTTTAAATGGTATTGAAAATAAAATAGCATATTTCGATATGTTTTTCAGAAGAGTACCCGATGGTGGTGGATACTGCATTGTAGCTGGTCTTCAACAACTTATTGAATATCTAAATAATCTATCTTTTTCTAAAGAAGATATAGATTATCTTAGAAACAAGAATATTTTTTCCGAGGAGTTTTTAAATTATTTAAAAAACTTTAAGTTTTGTTGCGACGTTTGGGCCATACCAGAAGGAACTCCAGTATTTCCAAATGAGCCGTTGGTTACCGTTAGAGGGCCTATAATTCAAGCACAATTTCTTGAAACTATGATTCTTTTATCTATAAATCACCAAACCTTGATTGCAACTAAGGCAAATAGGATTTGTAATGCTGCCGATGGTAGACCTGTTATGGAATTCGGTTCCAGAAGAGCTCAAGGTTATGACGGAGCAATTTACGGAGCTCGCGCTGCTATAATTGGAGGATGTAATTCTACAGCTTGCACTATCGCAGAGCAAATGTTTGGAGTACCTGCTGCTGGTACAATGGCTCATAGCTGGGTTCAGCTTTTCCCTACGGAATATGATGCCTTTAAAACCTGGGCTGAGGTTTATCCAGATAACTGCGTTTTATTATTAGATACATATAATGTGCTAAAATCCGGTCTGCCTAATGCTATAAAAATCTTTAATGAAGTGTTACAGCCTAAAGGACATAGACCTAAGGGAATAAGACTTGATAGCGGAGATATAACCTATCTTTCACAAAAATGTAGAGAGGTTTTAGACGAAGCAGGATATGAGGATGTTAAAATAATTGTATCAAATTCCTTAGACGAATATATTATTAGATCTGTATTGCGTCAGGGAGCTAAAATCGACGGCTTTGGAGTTGGGGAACGATTAATCACTGCAAGATCAGAACCAGTTTTTGGAGGGGTTTATAAACTAGTTGCTGTAGAAGAAGATGAAAAAATTATTTCTAAAATTAAAATAAGCGAAAATGAAGAAAAAATAACAAATCCAGGTTTTAAAAAAGTTTATAGAATTTTTGATAAAGAGACAAACAAGGCCATTGCAGATTTAATCACTTTAGAAGATGAAGTAATAGACGAAAGTAAATCCTTAACTTTATTTGACCCAGTTTTTACATGGAAAAAGAAAAAAATTAAGAACTTTTATGTTAAAGAGTTAATGGTTCAAATATTTGATAAAGGTAAGCTAATATATGATTCACCTTCTGTGATAGAAATTAGTAAAGTAGTGGATGAAGAGTGTAAAAAGCTATGGCATGAAGTATTAAGATTTGAGAATCCACATAATTATTATGTAGATTTATCATTAAAGCTTTGGTCTTTAAAACATAATTTAATAAATCAATACTCAAACATATACAACGAAGAAGAGTAAAAGGGCATAATTTGCCCTTTTATTTTTTATTAAAAATATTCACTTTGCCTTTCTATATAAGAATTTTTTATAAACTTTAAATCTATATCATCCAGAGCACTATCATAGTACTCCATTTTTTCTACATTATAGGCTTGTACCGTTTTAAATGGACATAATCCATTGTTATCTTTATAGTTAAATAATGCACAATCTGCGAAGCACTCTACCTTATCTTCGTGGGAAGATAAGAAAGGACATTCCGTCATAGAACACAACCCCTTCCCCTAGCATAATATTATAAGTATTTGTTACCCCTATTATACATTAGACTGTAAAAAAAATGAATATATTTTTTTGATTATTCATTAAATTTTTACGATTTAATTTATTGATGTTTAATATGAATAAATTTAGCTTTTAATCTAAAAATAAATACATATAAAAAATAGATTAAGAGGTGATTACCTATGAATTTAACTAGAACATCCATTTCATATTTTTTCCTTATTATAGGATTAGTAGCTATTGCTTTTTACGCTTATTTTAAAGTATTATCTATAAAGTCCTCCCCTAATAGCTCAAGTCGTGACAAAATAATTGGTAAGATGAAGGATGTAGATACTTGGTCAGAAAAAAACAAACGGATGGAGTATGTTTCTTTATTTTGGGCTATTGTTTCCATAGCTATATTCGCCTTTGTAAAATATTTTTACACTGCTCCCCTAGTATCCATTTTTTTCCCCTTCATCTATATAGCTTTAATAGTAGCATCTTCTATGATGTTTATGCCTAAAAAAAGAGTTTTTAAATAAGGAGATAAAAAATAGATGATAGAAATAAATAATTTTAAAAGTCAATTTATAATCTATCATCTATTCTCTATTCTCTATTCTCTAATTAAATCTACAAAAGTCTTAATTATTTGCGCAGTAATACCCCAAATGACATACCCATTAAACTGATAAAAATATTGCTCTATGGAACTACTACTAAATTTATAATTTTTGCCATTACTTATTAAATGGTAAGGGAAATCTTCTGGAAACTGAGGTAACATTTTAATTCTATAAGCCTCTGGTTCATTTTCCATAAAGTATTTAAGTGGCACCATAAATATATGGTCTACTTCATCTTCATTTGGATAAATATCTATTTCATTTATGATCGCAACAAATGGATATATAACTCTATTATAAGGAGTAACTAAATAATCCATTTCACCAATCAATTGAAAGTCCTTTTTAGTTATATTAAGTTCCTCTATAGCTTCTCTTATAGCAGCCTCCCTTTCACTCTCTCCTTTTTCAATTCTACCACCTGGCAAGGATATGTCTCCAGGCTGATGTTTAAGGCTTAAGGCTCTTACTTGGAATACAATAGATGGATTCTCCTTATTATTTGTTAGGAAAATTACCACTGAACTTTTTTCATGGTTTCCCATTATTCTTCCCCTTCTATTTGAAAAAAACGCTTCAATATTATTTATCACACTTTCACCACCAATAACATATGTTTCAAGTTATATTATAGCAAATTATTTGTAAAATTATTATCTCCATGTTATACTTTAATGGATAAATTATTAGAATAAAAACTTAAAGAAATTGGAGAGATGAACTTTGAAAAAGAGATGTACCTCATTATTATTAACAATTGTATTAGTTTTTTCCACTTTCACCTCTGTGTTAGCAGCGGAGACTCAACCTAGCATTTACGGAAAAGCCGCAATTACTATTGATGTGGATACGAAGGAAATTATATATGCAAAATCTATAGACAGCACTATGTATCCCGCGAGTACTACAAAATTACTAACCGCGCTATTACTTGCAGAGAAATTTAATAAAGGGGACGCTCTTAACTATACCCCATCTGCAAAAACGCAACCTGAATACTCTTTAAATGTAAACTTACATTCTATTGACGTTGGCGAAACCATGTCCGCTGAAGACGTAATGGATGGACTTCTTTTATATTCAGGTAACGATATAGCCTATATGATTGCTGATAATGTATCAGGTAGTAGTAAAGCCTTTTCTGACGCTATGAATAACAAAATTAAAAGCCTTGGATTAAAGAATACTAATTTTATAACTCCAAATGGACTTCATGACAACAATCATTACACTACAGCTTATGATTTAACTGTAATAGGAAGAGAAGCTTTTAAGAATCCTTGGGTTAAAGAATCCTCAGGTAAAAAAACAAGCACTATAAAGACATCAAAAGGCACAACTTTTATTATAGAAAACAGAAATAAGCAGCTTGGTAGTATAGGAAATATAGGTGGTAAAACAGGGTACACTTCTAAGGCTGGAAGATGCCTTGTAGCAATGTTTGAAAGAGATGGTAGAAAAATCATTGGTGTTGTATTAAACTCTGTTTATGATGCTGAAGATTCCTTTGTATTTTCAGATATGGAAAAAATCATAAATTGGAGCTTTGATGCTAAAAAATCGCCTCTTCATTCAAAGGATACTTCAATGGGTAAGGAAAAACTTTCCTACAAACCTCTGCTTTTCTTTGGGCCTACTAAAGAAATTGAAGTTCCTTTAACCTTAAAAGAGGATATATCATATTATGAAAATGAAGTAAATAAAAAAGAAATTAAAGAAGAAATAAAATTAAATAAAATAAATCCTTGGAAACTAAAGGAAGATACTCCTGTAGGAACTCTAATTCTAAAAGAAAGAGAAGCTACTAAAGAATATAACTTATATACTAATATTTCAAAAGCCTCTTTAATAAAAAGCAATATACTATTATATATAGCCTCTTTTATTGGATTAATTCTGATTCTCTTACTGATAGTATTCATAATTAGAATAATTTCTAGAGGTGGCGGAAGAGGAAGAAA
The DNA here is from genome assembly GCF_039521365.1 of Clostridium malenominatum. NCBI lineage: Bacteria > Bacillati > Bacillota > Clostridia > Eubacteriales > Clostridiaceae > Clostridium > Clostridium malenominatum. The sequence continues at coordinate 1,273,679 of NZ_BAAACF010000001.1, read as the reverse complement.
AAGAAAATCTAAATATATATAAAAACAAGAGAGTAAAGTACTCTCTTGTTTTTTATATTTTATAGGCTATACTTTTCTAATATTTCTTTTATAAACTCTCCATTTTCATAGAACAATTCTCCATCTGCAAATATTTTTCCGCCATTTCTCATATTGCATAGCATATCCCAATGAATGGTACTTCTATTTTTACCACCAGCTTCAGGCATAGAATCACCTATAGCCATATGAATTGTTCCTCCAATTTTTTCATCAAAGAGCATATTTCTTGTAAATTTTTGTATTCCATAATTTGTACCAATAGCTACCTCTCCAAAATAGCATGCTCCTTCATCGGTAGAAAGTATAGTTTTTAATAAATCTTCTCCCTTTTCCGCTGTAGCTTCTACTACTTTACCTTTTTCTACTATCAACTTTATTCCTTCAATCTCTTTACCTGCATAAATTCCTGGGAAACTAAAAGTTATGTGTCCATTAATTCCATCCTCTACAGGGGAAGTGAATATTTCTCCATCTGGGAAGTTTACTTTTCCATCACAGTTAATCCATTTTCTTCCCTCTATATTTACTTTAATATCCGTTCCTTCTGATATTATGTGTAGTTCTTTTTTTGTATCTAAATAATTTATCCATCTTTCCTGCTCTTTACTAACTCTTTTCCATTCCTTTACTGGATCATCAAAATCTAAAAGCCCTGCTCCATACACAAAGTCTTCATATTCTTCTAAACTCATAGAACCCTCTTGAGCATCGGAATGGGTTGGGAATTGTGTTCCACACCATCTTAAAGAGCCATCTCCCATTTTTTCTGAGTATATTTTTCTCCAGCTAGCAGATCCTTTCGATGAGGACTTTATCTTATCAGAATCTATATTGGAATTTATTTTGGTATTTACCCCTCCCCAGGCAGTAAGCCAAACATCTGCTTTTTCCATAGCATGCTTTTGAATAAGCTTTTCCTGTTCTAATTGCTCCTTTGAAGCATACTTCAATTTAATATTACTAACTTCTTCAGAATCTATTAAAGTCTCTACATGCGCTCCTGCTTTTAATGCCTCTTTAACCACTTCTTTCATCCAAGGTACACAAACTGAATCACATTGAACTAGGACAAAATCCCCCGGTTTTACTTCTGTTGAATAGTTAACCAGTAATTTAGCTAACTTATTTAATCTCATATCTGCCATTTCTATTCCTCCTAAATTAAATATATTAATACTATACCACTTACTTCAATTATTTTAAATATTCTATTAAGCTTTCTTTCCTCGATTTCATTAATTTTCCTTTATTTAAAATAAAATACTGCCCATCTATATTTAATGCGCTTAAGGTTTCCACTACTTTAGAATGGCAAGTTAATAAAAACACTTGATTTCTCTTACTTAGCTCTTTTACAAAGGAAAGGGTGGATTTTAAACTTTGAGCATCGAAGTTTACTAATGAATCATCAATTATCACTGGCAAAGGTGAAATATTCAATATTCTACTTAGCCTTATAGAAAAAAATAACTGCTCTTTAGTTCCTCTGCTTAAAGTTTCAGCACTATTGTTAATAGTATTTTCTCCTGAAACTGCTTTAAAATCCATATTTAAAAAATTTTCCCCGGGAAGGATTTTATTATATTCTCCACCCGTAACCTTATTAAATATATTACTAGCCTCACTTAACACATTATCCTTTGATTTATTTATAAAGTTATTATAGGCATTTTCTAATATATATGACGCACAATTATATATTGCATATTTATCCGCTAATGGTTTCATTTCAGCTTTACTCTTTAAAATATCCATTTCTATCTTTTCTAAACTATTAGATTTGCCTAAATTCTCTAATATAAGTAGAGTTTTAGCTCTTTCTTCTTTTAAATTTTCCAAAGCATTTTCTAATTCTAATATTTCTTTGTGCAGTCTTTTAATTTCTTTTTCTATGTCCTCTAGAGTAGAGTAGCTTTTTATATATTCTCCAAAGAACTCTTTAATTTTATCTATTCCTTCTTCTCCTGAATTTTCCTGAAGCAATGAGTACTTAAGCCTATAAATTATTTTTTCTTTTTCATTGATTATGGTCATAAGTTCCTCACAATTTTTTATGTTTTTACAATAGCTTTCCAAAAGTTCAACTAGATTTTCACCATACTCTTCTAAGTGAAAATATTTTAATATATCCTTTTCATAGTCCCTGACCCTAGTAAAAGCTCTTTGGCCTTCTTTAATGCTATTACCAATGTCTATTAGCTTTTCAATTTTTTCTATTATATAATTTATGGAGCTAGCTTCCCCTTGGGGAGCTATAGGAATTTCATAGCACTCATTGATTTTTTCTAAGGCTATATTCTTTTTACCCTCCAATTCCTTTTTTATAAACAAAGCCTTCTCTTCCTTAATATAAAGATTATTTATTCTTTCTTTAATTCCTAGCAAAGTTCTAGCATATAATATAATTCCTTCTCCTGCTACATCCCTTTGAAGCTTAATTCTATTCTTAAAATCTTCAATTTTACTCTCTATATCCTCTAATTCTTTATTTCCAACAAAGTTTTGCTCTTTTAACCTTCCAATTAAATAGACAAAGCCTCCTAAGATGCCCAATTGAAATAAAAGAAATATACATCTATATATAAGATTTGTTACATTAGTTATAACCATTAAGGACGACAACAATGTAACCCCACCTAACAGTGTATACCATAAGTTTCTACTTTTTATATTGAGTCCTTTTTTCTCACTATCATAAAGCTCCTCATGCCTTTGAAGTAAATTTTCTATTTCGCTTAGTCCTAAATAATCACACTTTAAGCCTAATATTAAGTTTAGATCTCCATTAAGATCTTCATTTAGTCCCTTTATTACTCCTATTATATTTTCTCTTTCCTTAATATTTTCTCCCTGCAATTCTTCTAAGGATACGTATTTCTCTTTAATACCATACATTTCCTTGTTTAAGCGCTCTAAATCCTCTAGATTATTTAACAAACCTTTTTTATGTATTTTTTCTCCCTTTAATAGATTTTCATACAAAAGTGCTTTTTCTTTTAAATTTTCTTTTAGGCTTCCATATTCCCTTTTAAATAATTCAACTCTTTCTAAGGAAAAATTGCCGTACTTTTCAAGAATTCCCTCTTTATTTTTTATTTGTTCTTCCAAATTTAAAAGTTTTATATAATCTTTATAATTATTAAAAACCAGCTCTAGCTTGCTTAAATCTTTTTCTATATTTACTCTACCAATACTACTCTCATTAATTTTCTTGTCAATCTCCATTAGTTTTTCATTTTTCTCTAAATAAATATCCTTCTCTTTTAAAGCTACTTCCCTCTCTTTTAATCCTTTGCTTATAGAATTGAAAAAAGGTTTAAACTGCTTTGTATTTGGATTTCCAACCTTTCCTCCTATTTTTTCACTTTCTCTTTTTAGTTCTTTAATTATTGCAGGAATCTTTATCACATCTTTAAAACCGGCACCCAATAGTAAGGTATCAATTCCCTTTAAAACATCCAAATCTATAGTAAAGAGCTCACTGTAGGAGTTTTTGTCAATAGGATACAAAAGCCCCTCAAAATTTGGAACTATTAAAGGTTTTTTATACCCTTCTAGTTTTAAATTATATATCATATCATCATTTTCTAAAGTTCCTTCCACATTGTATTGAATCCTTGGAGGAGGAAGAGTTTCTCCTTTTACAAATCCATAGGATAAATTTTTTAATACTTTTAATAAGGTAGATTTACCCGCTCTATTTAATCCACCGATTACTACTAAACCGTTATTTAAATCTTCTAGAGTTTCGTTTTGATATATTCCAAAATCCCCAATATATAATCTTTTTATATGCAAATTAATCACCACCTTCTAAAATCTTTTCTTCTATTAAATTCATGGCATCTCTTATTAACTCACAATAATCCTCTTCACTTAAATTAAACTCATAATCCTTAGACAATTCATCATAACCATAGCTCCAAACTTGCCCTAAAGATTTTAAAACTTCATTTTTCAACTCATCATTAGTTAAGGATAATCTAACTATTTCTTTAACTTCTTTGTAAAAATAGTTATTTTCTAAGTCTCCATAATTTAATATTGGCTTAGTTCTAATTACAACTTCCTCAGTCCAAATTGGAATGCCTTTCTTAAATATTCTATAGTTTAGTTCTTCCTTCATAAAAGTTAGTATAGAATCTTCTTTTTCTTTTAATAGATTATGTATTTCTCCTCTTCCTTCAACTACCCACCTAATTATAAAAGTTTTGTTCTCTATGTTACTTATATTATATTTCTCTAGAAATTCCTCACCTGCTAAAGTAATTAACCCTATTAACTCTTCTAAGGTTTCAACATTGTTTTTTTCGTCAATATTTACAGTAATTTTTTCCCAAATTATTTTAGATGCATGTATAAATTCTATATCATCTATTTTATTGTTCTTTACTTTAACACTATAAAACCCGCCTACGCCCTCTTCTCCAAAGTCAGAACCTTGAATATTTCCTGGATATGCTATAAAAGGCTCTCTCATATTTAATATTTGGTTTTTATGTATATGACCTAAAGCCCAATAATTTATTTTACTGATATCTTTGAGCTCCGTTAATGCACAAGGAAGATAATTATCTTGGGCTAGTCCAGTGTGCAACATTCCTATGGTAAAAATTTTATTCTCATTTAAATATTTATCATAGTTTTTATGTATTTTTCTTTTTTCATAGTTACTATAGTACGATTGCCCAATAACTCTGCATATAAAATTTCCCTCTTTATATATGTCCTCTACTTGTGGTTCTTCACTGCTTAAAATTATCACATTAGAAGGTCTTTTAAATATTTCTTTATATTCTTTCATAGGATCGTGATTTCCAAATATAACATATATCTTGATTGGATGTATATTTTCGCATTGCTCATAGAAGAACTTGTCCACTCTAATATCTCTTCCCCTACTATGAAACAAATCTCCTGAAATTAAAATAAAATCTACTTTATTCTCCTTAGCATAAGTACACATATATTTAAAGCTTTCAAATATTTCATTATTATAGTTATCATTCACTTCACCAGAAATGCTCATAACTTTGCCAAGATGAATATCCGCTGAATGAATAAATGTAAAATCACTGCTCATAAAGTTCTTCCCTTTCCTTTAAAATATCTAGTAAAATTATACCACATTAATTTCATTTCTTTTATTACAAGTGTTATAATTAATATATAGTCATTACAAGGAGGGATAGTTATGAAAATCGAATTTTACGGAGCAGCTGGATGTATTACTGGTTCAAGTCATTTACTCAAAGTAAAAGATAAAACTATTTTATTAGATTGTGGCCTTTATCAAGGAAAAGATGAAAAAGAAAGAGGAAATGAAACTTTTAATTTTAACCCTAAAAATATAGATTATCTTATTCTATCTCACTCACATATAGACCACAGCGGAAGGATTCCTCTGCTTTACAAGCAAGGCTTTAAAGGGGACATAATATGTACAGAGGGTACAAAAGACTTATGCGATATAATGCTAGAAGATAGCGGTAGCATACACGAAATGGAGGCGGAATGGCTTAGTAGAAAAAGAATAAGAATGGGTTTGTCTCCTGTAGAACCCTTATATACCGTTAAGCTAGCCCAGCTTTCAATGTATCTTTTTAGAGGATTTCCGTACAATCAATGGATAGAACTATTTGATGGCTTCAAAGTTAGATTCAGAGATGCAGGGCACTTACTAGGCTCATCCATAGTTGAAATGATGATAACTGAAGATGGAGTGGATACAAAATTAGTTTATTCTGGCGACTTAGGAAATAAAGGCTTACCAATTTTAAAGGATCCAACTTTAATTGAAGACGGTGATTATGTTATATTGGAAACCACCTACGGCAACAGAATTCATGAAAATTTTGATGCTAATTTAAATCAATTAGTAGATATAATTAAAAGTACCTTTAAAAGAGGAGGTAACGTAGTTATTCCCTCCTTTGCTGTTGGTAGAACTCAAGAAGTTGTGTACGCTTTAAATAAATTCGTAGAAAATGATATTTTGAAAAATATAAAAGTTTTTGTTGATAGTCCTCTCGCTATTGAATCTACAAGAGTATTTAATAAATATACTAAGTACTTTGATGCGGAAGCCACAAGTTTAATTGATTCTGGAGATAATCCTTTTCAATTTGAAGGCTTAACCTTTACAAAGGCGCCAGAAGAATCTGCTAAAATAAATAAAATTCAGAGTAATGCCGTAATAATCTCCGCCAGCGGCATGTGTGAAGCCGGCAGAATTAAGCATCATCTAAAACATAATTTATGGAGAAAGGAAAGTTCCATAGTATTTGTTGGATATCAAGCTGAAGGAACCTTAGGCAGAAAAATATTAGATGGGGCTAAAAAAGTAAAGCTATTTGGAGAAGATATTGCAGTAAATGCTAAGGTTTATAACTTGCCAGGACTTTCTGGTCATGCCGACAGAAATGGCTTAATTCATTGGATTGAATCCTTTAAAAGAAAGCCTAAAGCTATTTTATTGGTTCACGGAGAATCGGAATCAAGAGAAAGTTTTAAAGCTCTGCTAGATAGTAAAGGTTATAAATCCTATATAATGAATTCTGGAGATAGTTTTGTACCTGGCATGGAAAAGGAAAAGAGCGAAATTAAAGAGAAGTTATTTGATCTTTTAAATTCTTTAGATGATATAAACTCACTAGATAAAGAAACCTTATTAAAGAATATAGAAAATATTTTAATGAATAACTAACAAATAATATGCTTGACAGGTAATTCCCCTTATTATATCATAGAATTATCTGGTAATCTTACCTTTCGTCCATTATACGGATGAGAGGTTTTTGTTTTATCCTACTACAATATCCCCTTTTTAGGGTTAAAATATTTATAATAGGGAGTGGAAAAAATGGAAAACACAAAGATTAGAACGAGGTTTGCTCCAAGTCCAACTGGATATATGCATGTTGGTAACTTAAGAACAGCACTTTATGCCTATTTAATTGCAAAACATGATGATGGAGATTTTCTATTAAGAATTGAGGATACAGACCAAGAGAGAGAAGTGGAGGGAGCTGTTGATATAATATATAACACTCTTAAAATGACAGGTCTTCACCATGATGAAGGTCCAGACGTAGGAGGTTCTGTTGGCCCTTATGTTCAAAGCGAAAGAAAACCTATTTATTTAGAATATGCAAAAAAACTTATTGATAAAGGTGAAGCTTATTATTGTTTCTGTAACAAAGAAAGACTAGATATGATAAGAGCAAATTCAGAGGCATTAAATAGACCACATAAATATGATAAGCACTGCCTAGGACTATCTAAAGAAGAAATTGAAGAAAAGATAGCTGCAGGTATTCCTTATGTTATTAGACAAAATAATCCTTCTACAGGTTCTACTTCTTTTGATGATGAAATCTTTGGAAGAATAACTGTAGATAATAGCGAATTAGATGATATGGTACTTCTAAAATCCGATGGTTTTCCAACATATAATTTTGCAAACGTTGTTGATGACCACCTAATGAAAATTACCCACGTGGTTAGAGGAAGCGAATACCTATCCTCCTCTCCAAAATACAACAGATTATACGATGCTTTTGGTTGGGATGTACCAAAATATATTCACTGTCCTCCTATAATGAGAGACGCGCAAAATAAACTAAGCAAAAGAAAAGGTGACGCTTCCTTTGAGGATTTAATATCCATGGGATATCTTAAAGATGCTATATTAAACTACATAGCATTGCTTGGTTGGAATCCAGGAACTACACAAGAAATCTTCACCTTAGAACAATTAAAAGAAACTTTTAACTATATGAATATAAATAAAGCACCAGCTATATTTGATTTAACTAAATTAAAATGGATGAATGGTGAATATATAAGAATGTTATCTCTTGATGAATTTCATAAAATGGCTTTACCATACTATGAAAAGTCATTAACTAAAGATATTGATTTAATAAAGTTAAGTCAACTTCTTCATACAAGAACAGAAGTACTTGGAGAAATTCCTAATAACATAGACTTCTTCGAAGAAATGACCGACTATTCTCCAGAATTATATCTTCACAAAAAGATGAAGACTACTTATGAAAATTCATTGGTAAGCTTAGAGAAAGCTCTTCCAATATTAGAGAGTATAGAAGAATGGACTTTCGATGTACTTCACGATAGTATGATGACTTTAGTTTCTGAGCTTGGGGTAAAAAATGGTGTAGTTTTATGGCCTCTTAGAACTGCTCTTTCAGGAAAGCAATTCACTCCAGGTGGCGCTTTTGAAATAGCTGAAATCCTTGGCAAGGAAGAATCCTTAAGAAGAATTAAATTTGGTATTGAAAAATTAAAAGAACTTCAATAAAATATAAAAAACTGTAGGGACTTATATAAAGGTCCCTACAGTTTTTTATACTATTTCACTCTCTTCGACTACGGCAATCTTATTCCAATCAACGCTCATATAAAAAAGGCTAACTACATCTTGTTCATTATATAATAGTATTTTTTCTTTTTTTTCATTTGGCATTCTATTAATGTATTCTTCATCTTTAACTAGCTTACTAAAGGTCTTGGCCAAATTTTGACCACTTATTAATTCACTTTCTCTTTGTATATCAAATTCTTTTTCAAGAGCCTTAAGACCTATACTTGTTTTTTTACATTTCTCATATTCTTTTTGAATATCTATATGAATGAATCTACTGCTAATGTCAAAGTCAATTTTATACTTTTGGAATAAATACTTTATTACTGTAAAATCATTATTACCTGAAAATGTTACAATATATTTTTTATCTTTGATAACATGTTCAAAGTATTCTTTAGCTAATTTTAGTATTTCTTTTGAGTCCTCTTTATTTTCGATCATATACTGAGTTATGTTTATTTTATTTGTATTGCTATCATAATAACAACTTCCAAACACTCCAATGCATATTGGTTTTCTATAAACATAGTGTTCTAAATCAAAGAAAATAGATTCTTTATAAATCATTTCATCTGAAATTTTCAAGCAATGCTCTTCTAAAATATCCTCAACTAAAAAACTCTTTTCTCTTATAATCAATAGTACCACTCTTTTCTAATAAATTACCACATCATTAAATTTAAATTCTCTGGTGAAATATTGTATATTACATCTTTTCTTTCAACTATAACATTAATCTTTTTTCTAACTTCCTCATCTTCAATAACTTTATTAATTAATTCTCTAGTGGGATTTACACAAACAGGATATTTTATCATTTGAAACATAGAAAAATCTCCGGAAGTATCACCATAAGCATAGCTATTATTTAAATCAATATTATACTTTAAAACTAGCTCTTCTATAGCCTTTTGCTTATTAACGCTATCCCACATAGGTATTACTTCTCCAGTATAAATTTCACTTTCATTCATAGAATATATGGTTCCCCTATAATCATCAAAACCATGCTTTAAGCTCATTTCCTTTACTAGCTCTATAGGGCTTCCTGATATAGTAATAACCTTATGTCCTTGTTCCTTATGCCACTTTATTCTGTCTCTTGTGTAAGTATACACCCTATCACCCTTTTGGTCTATTACGTTTTTAGCAATAAACTCTACTTGATATTTATGAAGACCTTTTATTGCTTCTAAATATATGCCCGCCATTTTCAAAAGGTAGTTATCGTAATTCCCTTGCCTTTTGTCCCATCTTTCATACTCTGGCCTAACTTCATTATGCCATCTTTCTCCACTTATTATCTCATATTTTATTAATTTTTTAAATACCTCTGCTATTAGTCCCTCGCGATATAGAGTTCCATCTATATCAAAAAATGCAACAATATTCTTCATATCATTTCCTCCATAAAGCATTATGTATATTAAACAAATGGTAGAATTCTCTCTAAATTCTACCATTATTATACACCTTATTAATATTATATTCTACTCATTATAAATAGTTATATGCCATTCATATATTCTTTGATCATATTTATTTGTTCCATAGTTAGAGAATAAAATTCGCATTGTGCCTTACAATTTGTATCTTCATATTGCACATATTTCACCTCACAAAGACACCAAAAGGAAGGGTACTCTCCTAAAGCTATAGAAAAGTTAACAAAATCACCTACAATTAAAGGAGTCTTACTTATTAATGTTATACCTTCTGAGTCAATTTTTATACCTTTCATTACTGGCTCTGATGACTTATAATTCTCATAAATACTCTTATTGTTAACCCTAGGATAATATATATCTAATTCAACATCTCTTTTTTCATTCTTTTCACTACTATTAATATAAACATATTCTCCATTTCTATATATCTTTGAGTCCAATTTACCACCTCTGCACGTATAAGTCTATTATGTTTTTTTTAATCTTATTATATTATTTATTATAAGAAAACACCAGCAAAATATTATTGACTTTGTGAGAAAAAGATGATATATTTTATTTGAGAATGATAATGGTTTTCAATAAGGAGTGTTATTATGAGTATTAATGAATTAAAGCCTGGCGACAGAGCATATATTAAAGATATTTGTGGAGATGAAAAACTTTGTAAAAGATTATTGGCTTTAGGATGTATAAAGGGAACTGAAGTGGAAGTAAAAAAAACTGCACCCTTTGGTGACCCCCTAATAATAAATTTTAGAGGCTTTGATTTAGCTATTAGAAAAAAAGATGCTAAGAATATACATGTTAACTTGAACGAGAGATTGGAGGCTATTTATGATAACTGCTGCGCTTCTAGGTAACCCAAATGTGGGTAAGACATCTCTTTTCAATGCGTTAACAGGCTCAAATCAATATGTTGGTAACTGGGCTGGTGTAACCGTTGAAAAGAAAGAAGGGTTTATCAATAAAGACATAAAAATTGTAGACCTTCCTGGAATTTATGCCATGGACACTTATTCTAACGAAGAAAAAATTTCAAAAGAGTTTCTATCTAAAGGTAATGTTGACGTAATATTAAATATTGTGGATGCGTCAAATTTAGAGAGAAACCTTTATTTGACACTTCAATTAAAAGAATTTAATAAGCCCATAGTGCTTTTATTAAATATGATAGATATAGTTCAAAATCGAAATATGAAAATTGATTATGAACTATTAGAAAAAAAATTGAATGTATCTATAATACCAATATCCGCATCTAAAGGAATAGGAGTTGACAAAATTGAAGAGCTTCTTTTAGACGGTAAATTTTTAAACCCTACTACTGATAATGATTATCACTTTCGTAACGAGGAAGAAGCCTATTCTTATATAGAAAATGTTTTAGGTGAAGTTTTAACTTATAATAAAGATAATCACATAACCGTTACCAATAAAATAGATAACATATTGCTGAACAAGTATTTAGCTTATCCATTGTTTTTGGGCATATTGTACTTAATATTTCAATTTACCTTCTCTTGGGTAGGACAACCTCTTTCAGACTTACTAGATGCTTTATTAAATGAAAAACTTATCCCTATAGTAGAAATTTATCTACAAGGTTCTAGTGATTGGTTTCAATCTTTAATTCTAGATGGAATTATCGGTGGTGTTGGTTCCGTAATTGTGTTTTTACCAATAATACTAGCCCTATTCCTTGGAATTTCATTTTTAGAGGATAGCGGTTATATGTCTAGAGCGGCTTTTATTATGGATAAAATAATGAGAGGCATGGGATTATCCGGCAAAGCCTTTATTCCTCTTATAGTGGGATTTGGATGCTCAGTGCCTGGTATAATGGCAGCTAGAACCTTAGAAAGTGAAAAGGATAGAAAACTTACAGCCCTATTAGTACCTTTAATGTCTTGTAATGCAAGACTGCCAGTTTACGCATTATTTGCTTCCGTATTTTTCCCTGGCAAGGAATCTATAGTAGTTATGGCATTATACTTATTAGGAGTATTGATAGCCTTTATTGTTGGTATAATATTTAAAAATACAATATTTAAAAAAGATGAAGAGCCTTTTATTATTGAACTCTCTGAATATAAAATGCCTGAGCTAAGAAATCTTTTATTACACACTTGGGATAAAGGAAAGGGTTTCTTAAAGAAAGCAGGAACTATAATTTTTTCAATATCCGTTATAGTATGGTTTTTATCAAACTTTAACTTTAGTGGCATGGTGGACATGAACCACAGCCTATTAGCTAAGATTGGGCAGTTTATAAATCCTATATTTATTCCACTAGGCTTTGCAACTTGGGAAAATTCCGTTGCATTACTTACAGGCCTTATGGCTAAAGAAGTTATTATTGGTTCCATGGGAGTTATCTACGGTGGTAATTTAGTAGAGGTTTTACCTACTTTTTTCAACCAGTTATCTGCTGCTTCCTTCTTAGTATTCGTATTGCTCTACACTCCTTGTGTGTCAGTAATAGCTGCTATGAAAAAGGAATATGGTACTAAAATGGCTATAGGCTCAGTTTTTTACCAAATTGCCTTAGCATGGATAGCATCCTTCTTAGTTTACAACTTAGGCAGTATATTTTTTTAGGAGGTTGATTTTATGGTAGTTCAAATAATAATAACTGGAATTATAGCCTTTGCAGCTGTTTATATACTATATAAAAATATAAAAAAGAAATCCTCTGGCGGTTGCCACTGCGATAGTTGTTCTTCTCATTGTCCTAGTTACAAACAGAATTCTTGAACCAGGTGGAGTTTTTGCTCCATCTGATTCTTAGAAATCGTTATCCAGGGACGTAGCCGCTCCTATCACCCACTTTAGATAAGATAGGAGTATTGGAGCGGGTAGTCATCGGACAAAAAAGGTGAGTAGTTTTAAAAACTACTCACCTTTTTTATTATACTATTTAATTTATCTAGCCTTTCCTCATCCATGTCTTTAACACCTTTTAAAGGATAAGAAATGTGTAATTTTTTATACTTTTCTACTCCCATAGAATGGTATGGCAACAACTGAACCTTATCTAGATTTTTTATTTTATATAATATTTCTCTAAAGCTTTCCATATGCTCTTCATTATCTGTAATTCCTGGAATAACAACATGTCTCATCCAAACTTTTGAATTACTGTTGTTTAAAGCCTCTATAAACTTTTCCAAACCACTTATTCCACAATTTGTGATCCTTCTGTACCCCTTATCATTAATATGTTTAATATCTAATAGAACTAAATCTGTATATTTAAGTATTTCTTCATAGTTCCCTCTTCCATATCCTGATGTATCTATAGCCGTATGAATTCCTTCCTCTTTACATCTTTTTAAAAGTTCTAAAAGAAATTCTTCTTGGTCTAGACATTCTCCCCCCGAGAAAGTAACTCCTCCTCCAGATTTTTCAAAATATGGTTTATATCTTATTATCTTTTTTATAAGCTCCACAGAGTTTACCTCATACCCTAGTTTTCTATCCCAAGTATCAGGATTATGGCAATATATGCACCTTAGACTACATCCTTGAAAAAAAATGACAGTTCTTATTCCTGGACCATCTACCAGGCCCATACTTTCAATAGAATGTATTCTTCCTCTCCTACATTCTATCATGGAAGGTTCTCCTTACAACTTCCTCTTGTTGTTCTTTAGAAAGTCTATTAAAATTTACCGCATACCCAGACACCCTAACAGTTAAAGTAGGGTATTTTTCTGGACATTTCATAGCCTCTATTAAAGTTTCTCTATTCATTACATTTACATTAAGATGGTGGGCTCCTTGAATAAAATATCCATCCATAATACACACTAAATTACTTATCCTGTCCTCTAAGCTCATTCCTAACGACTTAGGAGTTATGGAAAATGTATTAGAAACCCCATCTTCACAATAACAATAAGGTATCTTAGCTACAGAGTTTAAAGACGCTAGTGCCCCTTCCTTATCTCTTCCATGCATAGGATTAGCTCCAGGGGAAAGAGGATCTCCAATTTTTCTACCATCTGGTGTGGAGCCTGTCTTATTTCCATACATAACATTTGATGTTATTGTTAATACAGAAAGGGTGTGTCTAGCATTTCTATAAGCTTCATGCTTTTTAAGTTCTTCTAAGAACCTTTTAACTAATTCTACTCCAATATTATCTACTCTATCATCATCATTCCCGTATTTAGGGAATTCACCTTTTATTTCAAAATCTACTGCCAATCCATTTTTTCTTATAGGAGTAACTTTTGCATATTTAATTGCGCTAAGAGAATCTATTGCCACAGATAGTCCGGCTACTCCAAAAGCCATAAGTCTTTCAACGTAAGTATCGTGTAATGCCATCTGTGAGGCTTCATAAGCATATTTATCATGCATATAGTGTATAGTATTCATAGTATTAACATAAAGTCCAGCCAAATACTCTAATACCTTACCATAGTTAGAATATACCTTGTCATATTCTAATACTTCATCTTGAATCTTTTCTACGCCTGTAACAATAAGTTCTCCTTTTCTTTCATCTACTCCTCCATTAATAGCTAATAACAAAGCCTTGGCTATATTGCATCTAGCTCCAAAAAGCTGCATATCCTTTCCCATTCTCATGGCTGAAACACAACAGGCAATTCCATAGTCGTCACCATATATAGGTCTCATAACGTCATCATTTTCATACTGTATAGAATCCGTTAAAACTGACATTTTAGCGCAAAACTTTTTAAAACTATCTGGTAGTCCCTGAGCCCATAAAACAGTCATATTAGGCTCTGGAGCAGGATTTAAGTTTATAAGGGTATGTAAAAATCTAAAAGATGTTTTAGTCACTAGAGGTCTTCCATCTAGTCCTACTCCTCCTATAGATTCAGTGATCCAAGTTGGGTCTCCTCCAAAGAGCTCATTGTATTCAGGTGTTCTCAAATGTCTTATCAATCTTAGTTTTATAACGAATTGATCTATTATCTCTTGTGCCTCTTCTTCTGTTATAGCTCCCTCTTTTAAGTCTCTTTCTATATATATATCTATAAAGGTACTTGTCCTACCTAGTGACATTGCAGCACCATTATTTTCTTTTGCCCCAGCTAAGTATCCAAAATATAAAAATTGAACCGCTTCTCTTCCATCCCTTGCAGGTTTTGATATATCTATTCCATAACTGTAAGCCATATTCTTCATCTTTTTTAATGCCTTAATTTGTTCATTAATTTCTTCTCTTAATCTAATTTTCTCATCTAAAAGTTTTCCTTTAATTTCATTTAAATCATTTTTCTTTTCTTCAATCAAAAAATCTATTCCATAAAGAGCCACTCTTCTATAATCGCCTATTATTCTACCTCTTCCATAGGCATCTGGTAACCCTGTTAAAACTCCTGCACTTCTAGCTTTTCTCATTTCATCAGTATAGGCATCAAAAACTCCCTGATTATGGGTTTTTCTATACTTGGAAAACACTTCTTCCATAAAAGGATCTATGGCATATCCATACTCTTCTAGTGCTTGTTTTACCATTCTAACTCCACCAAAAGGATTTACACCTCTCTTTAAAGGAGTATCCGTTTGTAGCCCTACAATTACTTCATTCTCTTTTGTTATATATCCTGCCTTATAAGAATCTATACCTGATACGCTCCTTACATCCACATCTAATATACCTTTTTTTAATTCTTCTATGATTAAATTATTACTTATTTCCCATACTCTTTTTGTTTTTTCACTTGGTTTCTGAAGAAAACTATCATCCCTATAGTAAGGTGTATAATTTTTTTGAATAAAATCTCTTAAATCAATCTTATTCATCCATTCACCAGTTTCAAAATTTCTCCATTGATTGTTCATGTAATTCCTCCTTTATTACGATTAATGCGTATATTAATTATTATTTATAATCTCTTGTTCATATTATAACATATATTATTATATTTTTAATCTTTAATATTCGTAATAAAACAACAAATAAATAAAACAGAATAAATTAGCTTGAATTCTTCACTAATTTACTCTGTTTTTCGCTTTACCATAGCATATTATTAAATTGATTTTTAATTATTATGCAAAAAATAATCTACTACGTCTTCAATGCTTACAATTCCTTTTAATTTTTCCTTTTCATCTACTATAGGAATTGCTATAATATTATATTTCCTTAGCTTATCTGCTACCTCAATTAAATCATCCTCTGGTGAAGCTGTTATTACTTTCTTTGTCATAACCCAATCTACAGGACAAGTATCATAATGACCTTCCTCCATTAAAAATCTGTAAATATCTGCTTTAACAATCATTCCTACCAGTACTTCAGAATCATCTACAACTGGTGCTCCATTTATGTTATTAGCACTCATTAAGTCTAAAGCATATTTTACCTCATCCTCTGGTTTTAAAGTTATTAATTTAGATACCATTATGTCTTTAATTGGCATAATAAACACCTCCATAATAATAAATCAATAGCTATTATTAATAATTTCCTTTAAAGAATTTGAATCCCTCTCCCCTTTAATAATACTATCAATTAGTCTACAAGCTGCTCTCTTAGATATTTTATTTAAATCAACTTCTATATTTATATTATTCTTCTTTAACAAAAATATCAAATATTTTTCTTGCTTGTCCGTCAATGGATTTTCTATAGTTAAATCACTTTTATTATCCATCTTATATATTAAATGAAATATTTTAGGAAGATAAAGCACATCCTCATAATTATGAAGAAGTATTTTCTCTTTTATTTCTTCATCTCTGGTTCTAATATATTCATTATATAGAATTACACTAAGCCCACCATCTATGGTGTCTTTTCTTTTAATTCCAAGATATTTTTCTACAGATTTTAAATTACATCTTTGTAATCCCAATTGCTTATGATAAGGCCTAATTCGCCTGTATAAATCTATATGTTCTTCTGGCAAGTTTACCTCAAGTTTATTTTTATACAGCTTGTTCTTTATAAAAGGTTCATCAAAAGCAATGCCATTAAAAGAACACCATTTATCAAATCTAGCTATATCCTTACCGAATTCCAGCAAAATATTTTTTTCATCCTCAATGTTTTCTGCAAAATATTGTTTTATACTATATATATCGTTCTCTAAATATTTACCTAAAGATATAAGTATAATCTTGTCCTCTTCTTTACTAAAACCCGTTGTCTCTATATCAAAAAAAGCTATATTATTTAAATTATATTTTATGAATATCTCGCTAGGTACACTTATATCAATGCTTTTTTCATGAATTATCATAGTTATCCTCCAAAAAATATTTTACAAACGATTATAATTATACAATATAATGCCTAAATTTAAAATGGCTTGCACAAGATTGCAAGCCATTTACTTTACATTTCCTCTACAACTTCTATACCTAGTAAGTCTAAAGCATTTTTAATTACTACGCAAGTACTTTGGACTAATTTTAATCTAGCTTTCTTTGTTTCTTCATCTTCAGCATTTATAATGCTATATTGATTGTAAAATTTATTAAATCCTTTAGCTACATCTATAACATATCTTGTAATTATTGATGGCTCTAATTTATCAATTGCATAAATTATGCTGTTGTTAAAGCCTTCTAAGGTTTTTATTAGTTCAAACTCTTCCTTAGAACTTAATTTACTATAGTCAACTTCTCCTGATACATCTCCTAGTTTTCTTAATATACTTTTTGCTCTAGCATAGCTATATTGCACATATGGTCCAGTTTCTCCATCGAAACTTAACATCTCGTCCCAGCTAAATACAATATCTCTTTCTCTATTATTCTTAAGGTAAGTAAATATTACTGCCCCTATTCCAACTTTTTTAGCTACTTCCTCTTTATTTTCTAAATCATTATTTTTTTCTTTTATAACTTCCATGGTTTTATCTATGGATTCTTTTAATAAATCTTCAAGGAAAATAACTTCTCCTTTTCTTGTAGAAAGTTTTTTATCAGAAAATCTTACAAGTCCAAATCCTATGTGTTTGCAATCCTCTGCCCACTCATGTCCCATAAGTTTTAATGTAGTAAATACCTGCTTAAAGTGTAGGCTTTGCTCAAGTCCAACAACATATATGCTCTTATAAAAGTCATAGGTCTTTTTTCTATACATAGCCGCTGCCAAGTCACGAGTGGCATAGATAGTAGCACCATCAGATTTTTTTATAATACATGGTGGCATATTATATTCCTCAAGCATAACAACCTTAGCTCCGTTGCTATCCGTTAATAATCCTTTTTGTTGAATTTCTTCTACTACTGCATCCATCTTATCTCCATAGAAGCTTTCACCATTATAAGAATCAAACTCAACATTAAGCATTTTGTATACTTTATTAAATTCTTTTAGGCTTAATTCCTTGAATCTTTCCCATAATTTTGTTTCTTCTTCTCGGCCTTCTTCAAGTCTTTTAAAATACATTCTTCCTTCATCTTCTAGGGAAGGATCCTTTTCCGCTTCGTCGTGGAATTTAACATATATTCTTAGAAGCTCTTTAATAGGTTCTTTTTCTAAAGCTTCTTCATCTACCCATTTTTTATAAGCTGATATTAGCTTACCAAATTGTGTTCCCCAATCCCCTAAGTGATTTAATCTCACACAGTTATATCCTTGAGAGTTCATTATTTTATATAGGGAATTTCCTATAGCTGTACTAAATAAATGTCCCACATGGAAAGGCTTAGCGATATTTGGAGAAGAATATTCTACTGCTACATTTTTACCTTCTCCAATGTTTGAATTACCATACTTATCGCCCTCTGATATGATTTTTTCTAAAGTACTCTTTGCAAAAACCTCTTTATCTATGAAAAAGTTTAAATATGGCCCTAAATTTTCAACCTTTTCAAAGCCCTCTTTATTAATCTTCTCATTTAACTCACTAGCTATAGCAACTGGAGCCTTTCTTAGTGTTTTAGAAAGCTGGAAACAAGGAAATGCAAAGTCTCCCATATCAGACTTTGGTGGTATTTCTATAAGCTCTTCAACCTTTTCAATAGGTAACTCTATGTTTTCAGCTATTCTTTCTGCTACTAACTTTTTAAAATCCATTACTTTTCCTCCTCAAATTTAAAATTATATACAAAAAAGCCCTCTCTTAAAATAAAAGAGACGGCTATAAACCCGCGGTACCACTCTAATTGACAATAGTCCACTTAAAACCTTAACGGGGTTAGCGTCTAAATAAGCTTCTCCAAGGTTCTCTTCCTTTTTAATTTCTTACAGGCTTCCACCCTTTCCTGCTCGCTTAAAGAATTGTTAAAAAGTACTTTCCTCTTCTAAGAATTTAACTATTAATAATAATCTACTAATCTTTAGTAATTATAGTATTTTACTTTATACTTTGTCAATATGAACTACTTATTTTTATAAATATTTAAAATCATCATGAGTAATGAAGCAATAAACATAAGTAAAAAAACTAAAAGCCAGCCCTTTTCTATTTCATTTTGAGATAAATACATCCCCATAAAGACAGGTCCTAATGCCCATCCCGATCCATATATTGTCGGCAAAATAGCATTTATTCTTCCTCTGTGGCTTGGTGGAGTATTATTTGAAATATATACTGGAGTATTTACCGACACCATGATTTCTCCAAAGGTCATTATAGCTACAGCTATATAAAAATATGCTAATGTACTCTTCATAGAAAATATTAAAAATGACAGGGCATATAATAACCCGCCTATAGCAATAATTTTTAATCCCCTTATCTTCATAGTAATCCTAGATATAATAGAAGTAAATATTACTATTATAACGCCATTAATTCCAGCCATTAACCCAAAATATCTTCCACCATCTTCTCCATGAATTCCGCCTAACTGTAAGGGTAACAAAAATCCCCATTGAGAATAGGAGAATTGATATATAAAAAGTATTAAAGAAAACAATATTAGCTTTTTTCTTTTTCTCAATATAGTAAATGAAGATTCTTTATGTTCTTCACTTTTTTTATTATCTTTGTTTAAAGTTTCTTTAATAAAAATCATAATTAAAATAAGAGATATGGATGTGGTAAAAGCATCTCCCAAAAACACTAAAGGTAAGTAGTTTTTATATAGTATTCCACCGACTATAGGTCCAATGGCAAAACCCAAATTATGCCCCATATATAGCAACGAAAAAGCTTCTTTTCTATTATTTTCGTTAGTCAAGTCTGCTGTTATTGCGTCCTGCGCTGGCATGCAAAAAGAATAAAAAACTGGCGCTAACATAAGAATATATGCCATTTTTAAAGATGGTTTTAAAAATGAACATATTATAAAAACAACTAGAGCTAAAGTTTGAAATATTAGTATGGTGGTTTTTCTTCCTATGGTATCTACTAGTCTTCCCCCGATAAGCATTCCTGGAGCTGAAAAAATAGCTATTAAAGTCATAAAAACACCAGCTTCACTTTTTGATACACCTATCTTTTGAGTTAATATTAAAGTCAAAAGAGGATATACAAAGCTTCCTAGACTATTTATCATCCTTGAAAAAAACATAATATAAATTTCTCTAGGCAATCCCTTATAAGGAGCAAAAATACTTTTTATAAAATCTTCCATAAAATTTTCTCCCTCAAATTCTAGTATTTTTATCTTAATAGTAATAAAATGATATAGGAGGTGTTTTTTGTGAAGCTTTTAAGACAATTAGGTATTATATTAGTATTATGCCTTTTAGGAGAATTAATAAACCTTATCTTTCATACTCCTATACCTGGAAATGTTTTAGGTATGCTTCTATTATTTTTAGCATTATCTTTAAATATAATAAAAATTAATATGGTTGATAAATTAAGCGACTTTTTATTAGATCATCTTTCTTTTTTCTTTATTCCAGCTGGTGTAGGCATAATTTCTGCGTTACCCATACTAAATGGAAAATGGGTAGCTTTTTTATCCGTAATCTTTATTTCCTCCATTATAACTATGGTGGTGACAGGTTGGACAATACAATTATATGTAAGGAGGAAACATTATAAATGAATACCATAATACAATCCCCTTTATTTGGGATACTGCTTTCAATAATATGTTTTGAAATTGCTCTAACTATTTATAGAAAGACGAAATTCCCCATATTCAATCCTTTGTTAATATGTGTTTTAATAATAGTGTTTATATTGATTAAATTTAACATAAGTTTAGATGATTTTAATATAGGTGGAAAATTAATTTCCTTTTTCTTAGGACCTGCTACAGTAGTTCTTGCTGTTCCTTTATATAGACAGCTTTCACTAGTAAAAAAATATCTAACTCCTATACTTTTAGGTATAACAGTAGGCTCCTTTACTGCCATAATCAGTGTTATATATTTATGCAAGCTGTTTAAAATAGATAAGGAACTCACTCTGTCTTTAGTGCCTAAGGCAATAACTACACCAATAGGCATTGAAGTATCTAAAATTATAGGTGGTATTCCTGCCATTACCGTTTCGGCAATTGTAATTACTGGAATAATGGGTGCTATTATTGCTCCTATTATTTGCAAAGTGTTTAAAATCACTGATAAGGTTGCTATTGGTATTGCCATCGGAACCTCAACTCATGCCATTGGAACTACAAAAGCTATGGAAATGGGTGAAACTGAAGGAGCCATGAGTGGACTTGCTATAGGTATTGCTGGGCTTATAACTGCAATTTTAGCCCCTATTTTAATAAATCTTATAAACTAAAAGGTGAAATTTATAAAAATCTCACCTTTTAATTATTTCTTCTTAGAGAAGTTTTATAAACTCTTCTATTGTGTTAACTGGATTACTACAAGCATAGTTTTTACATACATAGGCAGTAGTTTTATTTTCTTCTATCATATCTAATTTAACATCAGTAAAAGGAGTAAATCTATTATTTATTTCACTAATCATATTATTTAAAGTTTCTTCTCCAAATTTACCTTCGATTACAATCTTATTGTTTTCCTTTATGGTATAAATCAAATTAATACACATAAACAAATGAGCATCGGGATAATGGTTTATATTATAAGAGAAGGTATTTAATGCAGCTTCCGCCTTTTCTTTAAGCTCCATGTCCTCGTTAATATTTGAAAGCCTTAACATATTATATATGCCAACAGAGTTCCCTGAAGGTATCGCATTATCAAAGCTTTCCTTTGGTCTCATTAATAGTTCCTCTCCATCTTTTCCATACATGTAAAAGCCTGAGCCTTCTTCATCCCAAAACAAATTTATCATTTCTTTATTGAAATGAGTGGCTTTTTTCAAATACACTTCCTTGAAGGTAGCTTCATAGAGCTCTATTAATGCCCAGATTAAAAATGCATAGTCATCTAGATAAGCCAGATATGCCGCTTCACCTTCTCTATATCTAGCTAAAAGTCTTCCATCCTTTCTAGTTAAATTAATCAAAATAAAGTTTAAAGCTTTTTCTCCTAGTTCTATATAACGCTTATTATTAAATATTCTTCCTGCATAAGCAAAAGCTACTATAGCCAATCCATTCCATGAGGTTAGAATTTTATCATCTTTATGAGGGTGTATTCTTTTTTCTCTGTAAGAGTATAGCTTTTCTCTTAAATTATTTAATTTCTTTAAATCCACTTCTTCTATTTCCTCTAAATCCTTTTCTATTAAGTTTGCTATATTTTTGCCCTCGAAGTTACCCTTTTCCGTAACATCAAAATATTGACAGAAGTATTCTCCATCTTCTTCTCCAAGAACCTCTTTAATTTCTTTAGGAGTCCAAAGATAAAATTTGCCTTCCACACCTTCTGAATCCGCATCCTCAGCAGAGAAAAGTCCACCTTCCTTTGATATCATCTTATCTTCTAAATACCAAAATATCTTTTCACATACCTCTTTATATCTAGCATTTTTAGTTTCGGCATAAGCCTCTGCATAAACTAAGGCTAATAATGCATTATCGTAAAGCATTTTCTCAAAGTGAGGTGCAAGCCACATTTTATCTGTGGAATACCTTGAAAACCCAAAGCCTATATGGTCAAATATACCACCCTTATACATTGCATCTAAGGTTTTTTCAAACATATGCAGTGCTTCTTTATAACCATGTACTTTCCACATTCTTAATAAGTACATTAACTTATGAGGAGTTGGAAATTTAGGTGCGGTATAAAACCCTCCATAGTTACTATCAAAGGCTTTCTTCAACCTATTAAATACACCTATCAGCACCTCTTCATTTAGCTCTTCTTTTCCCTCTGCTATGGATGTTTTTTTAATCTCCTTCAATAAATTTGAAGAGTAATTTAATATTTTTTCTCTTTTATTATTCCATTGAGAAGTTACTTCCTTTAAAAGATTCATTACACCAGGTCTTCCATACTTACTCTCTTTAGGAAAATACGTCCCTGCAAAAAATGGTTTTTTATCGGGAGTCATAATTATGGTAAGAGGCCACCCACCACTTCCAGTCATAGCCTGACAATAACTCATATATATACTGTCTACATCAGGCCTCTCTTCTCTATCTACCTTTATACATATATAATCTTTGTTTAATACCTTTGCTACTTCTTCGTCCTCAAAGGATTCCCTTTCCATGACATGACACCAATGGCAAGTACTATAACCTATACTTAAGAATATTGGCTTATCTTCTTCCTTAGCTTTTGAGAAAGCCTCTTCTCCCCAAGGAAACCATTCTACAGGGTTATATGCATGTTGCAGTAAATAAGGAGACTTTTCATTAATCAATCGATTAGGTACTTTATTATTAGGCATAACACCACCGTCTTTCATATTACATTTTTAAATATTATTCCCTAATTAAAAAAGATTACTATAATTAATTTAATAGTAATCTTAGACGAACTCTTTTGCTTCTTTTTAATAGAGGTGATTTATTTATCACTTGCTTTACTCTTGATTATTTCAATTAGCGTTTTATAATTCTTAGTTTGAATCTTATCTTTATGAAAGACAATATGATTTACACTGTTTAATTCAAAATCATTTACTTTTACCTCACAAAGTTCTCCACTGCTAAGCTCGTTCTCTACTAATATTTTTGGTAACACACTAATTCCTAAATTTTGCTTTACTGCATATATTAAAGCTTGTGAATTTACACTTATCCACTCTGGATTTATAGTTATATTGTGTAATAATAATGCACTGTCAAAAATATCACGAATGGCACTGCCTTCTTCTCTCAATAATAACCTTTCCTTTATTAACTCATTAACATCTACGGACTTTTCTAACACAAATTTATGTTCAGGCGAACAAAGTACTGTCAATTCATAGCTGGAAAATGGAAATTTTATTAACTCTTCCTTATAAATAACTCCTTCAATGAGCCCTAGATCAATTTCATTGTTGAGTATCATATTTTCAATATTTCTGGCATTATCAATTATAACTTTGGTGGGAGTATTCTTGCAAACCGTTTCAAATTTTGCTATTGCTTTAGGTAAAATAAAATTTGCAATAGTTATGCTTGATCCAATTTTGATAGTTGCATTGTCCTCTAATTCTTTGGAGTTTTGTTCCAAATCATCATATAATTCTAAAAGCTTTATTGTTTTTCCTAGAAATAGTTTTCCTGTTTCATTTAAATAAAGTCTTCTTGAAATTCTATCGAATAAACAAATACCTAAATGACATTCTAGTTCATTGATTGCATGAGAAACTGCTGGCTGTGTCATAAACAGCTTTTCAGATGCCTTGGTAATACTCTCTTCTTCACATACAGTTTTAAAAATACGCAAATGCCTCAAGTTCATATGGCTCCCTCTCATTACTAGTTAGTTATGTTTATTATAATATTATACTATTTTACTTATAATATTTCTATGGGTATAATATAAAAAGTTTATACTTTGTATGTAAAGGAGGATTTTATCATTATGAAATCTAATAAATTAAAGCTTTATTTTTCCCTATTTAGAATAATGTTTTCTATAAGCGCATTTACCTTTGGAGGTGGATACGTTGTTATACCTATGATACAGAAATACTTCGTAAATAATCTAAAGTTGATCAATGAACAGGAGCTACTGGATATGGCAGCAATTTCGCAGTCAACACCTGGTGCTATTGCAGTTAATATTTCTGTATTAGTAGGTTATCGTATTGCTGGACTAATAGGCGCAATCATTTGTTGTATCGGAACAGTACTTCCCCCTTTGCTTATTTTATCTGTTATATCTTCTTGTTATAGTGTATTTCGGGATAATAGAGTTATTTCTTCAATACTAAAAGGGATGGAGGCAGGTGTCGCCGCTACTATCGTAGATTTAGTCATTGATATGAGTAAAGGAATTTTAAATGAAAAAAATTGGTTGTTAACATTAATGGTTCCCGCTTCATTCTTCGCTAGTTTCTTTTTAAATATTAATGTTGTTTTAATTATTATTTTCTGCTCATTCCTATGTTTTGTACAAACTTATTTGAAAAGAAGGAAAGGAGTGGCAAGGTATGACTAAAAATATCCTTATTTTATTAGTAAGTTTTTTACAGATTGGTTTATTTAGTATTGGTGGCGGTTATGCTACAATACCATTAATACAGGAACAAGTAGTCGATTTCTACCATTGGCTTACTTTGCAAGAATTCTCTGATATTATTACAATCTCCCAAATGACCCCTGGACCTTTAGCGGTTAACACTTCAACTTTTGTTGGGATACGTATTGCAGGGATATTGGGAGCTATAGTAGCCACATTAGGATGTATTCTATCTGGATTTATTCTTTCCATTCTTTTATACAGGTTTTTCAGAAAACATAAAGATATAGATAGCCTTTCTAATATATTGAAAGGACTACGTTCTACTTCGGTTGGACTTATTGCAGCTTCTGCATCTACTATCGTTTTGATTGCCTTTTTTGACTCACCACTACTCAATGTTAAAGCTGCTAGATTTAACATTACTGCTATAATTGTATTTACTATTTCTTTATTTTCACTAAGAAAGTATAAAATGAATCCAATATTAATTATCATTTTAACAGGTATTGTGGGTTTGTTTTTTTATCAATGATGTTTGCGAAATACTAATTTGTATAGACACTTTCTGGATTTTGCATGATATATATATTTATAATCTTCCTAAATTATTGTGCCTTATGTCTATGAAAATTTAATGAAGATAACTAGGGCTAAAATATATTGTATTTAAGCTTGACTTTCAAAAATACTTGCTATACCATGTAATTACCAGTATTAACCATATAATTTATCAATAGATAGGACGGAATGATATATGAAAGGAAATACAGTTTCTGAAAAATATACTTATATTATTTTAATACTTACACTTATTTCAATTATTAGTTGTATTATATTAAAAATATTTTTATTTTACGGTTTTGTTGTAAGCATAGTTGTTGCTTCATGCTTATTTATAAAAAGCGGATTTTCCTCAACTGAACTTTTTACTATGATAAAGAAAGGTCTTTGTGACTGTAAATCACTGTTCATTTTAATGGCATTAATTGGTGCTATGATTTCTATATGGATGGCTTCAGGAGTTGTACCAACTATGTTATACTATGGCCTTAAATATATGCAAGGGAGGAATTTTCTATTTTCTGCTTTTGTTCTTACATCTATAGTTTCAATATTTATGGGGACAGCCTTTGGGACTATAAGTAGTATAGGAATTGCATTATTAGGATTAGCAAAGATATTTCAAATCCCTGACTATATTCTTTTGGGGGCTATAATTTCAGGGTCTTTTATAGCAGATAAGACTTCTCCAATATCAAGCCTTTTTAATCTTACACTTGAAACCGTAAAGATAAGTTATAAAGAAGCTTTAATGTCTATATTAAAGACATTACTTCCAACTTATTTTGTATCAGGATTACTATATTATTTTATAGGAAAAAACTATAGCTTGGTTCTTGTAAACTCAAATATAGATAATTTTACTTCAGCTATTAGCAGAAACTTTGTTGTATCACCATTATTATTACTCTTGCCTTTAAGCATTATAATTATGTCATTTTGGGGAATGACAATGGTAAAATCAGTATTTTTAGCATTAATTGGTGGGATAATTGTTTCTATTGGTCTGCAAAAAGCAAACTTCATTCATATTATTGTTGCCGTATTTAATGGTTATAGAATAAATACTAACAGTGTTGAATTAAATGCAATATTAGTTAGCGGTGGTATGATGTCTATGATAGAGGTATTGCTTATAATAGGAGGTGCAATCACCCTAAGCACCATATTTCAAGAAACAGGTCTTATAATACCTATAATTAAGAGAATAACACTAAGAATTAAATCAAGAGAAGAACTTATTTTGAAGACAGGATTTATAAGTAGTGCATTAACAGCTATAAGTGATCAAAGTGTTGGTATAATACTGCCTGGAAAGCTCTTAAGGGATAAATATAGAGAATTTGGAATTGAAAATACTACTTTGGCTAGAACTATAGCAGATACTGGAACAATTATTGCACCACTTATTCCTTGGAATGTAAATTCATTATTTATTTTTATAACAACGGGAATTCCAACTATGTCATATGCACCTTATACGGTGTTATGCTACCTGTCCCCCATGATTACATTTATTTTTGCTTATCTGCATAAGTTTCAGAATGAAAAACAGGCAACGGATAGTCTTTATAATTAGCTAAATCTTTATTTTATATATTTCTTAAGCTCCATGAATTAGAAATCACATATATGGGTAAAATCCCTGTAGTACAAAGTTAGGAAGTGACAAGATACATATTCTCTTGTCACTTCTTAATCCTTAAATCCTATTACTTATCTTCATAGTATCTTGGATTAGGAGATTTAATTACAAAAATTTCTAATATTTCTTCATGAAAATTATTTACATTCATCCTTGTATTATAAGGAATATTTATAATTTGTCCCTTATCATATTTATGAGGTTCTTGATCATCTAGTTTTAATGTTAGCACTCCTCTTGTTATCACCATATACACATTGGAATTTGAATAATGCTCTGGAAGACCTGTTCCCTTAGTAAAAATCATATGATTTAATGCTAAATTATCATCGTCAACAAGCTTTTCAACTACCTTTTCATCTACTGTTTTAAATTCATAAATCTTTTCTATCATAAAATTCTCCTTTCAAAATCTATACCTTTATAATATAATTTTTATACCACATTGAAAGTAACCATGGTTACTAATTATAAAAAATATCTGTTAGTATTAAAATTAATCTAACAATCAGAATTTTTTGGGGGATAATATATGAAAGAAAAACTACTTAGCATATTCTCAATTATACCGGCTATGCTTGCTGCCTTCTGCTGAGGTGGTGGGATAATATTAACGTCCCTAGGTTTAGGGGCATTAAGTTCAGCTTATTTTTCTAATTTAACAAAATATAAGCCTGTATTTGTTTTTATTACTGCAATAATGTTGTATTGGTCTTATACAATAATAGAAAGGGAAAAATCTAATAGAAAAACTAAAATAACATTTTGGATTTCAGCTATAATTTCAATACTTGTAATATACTTTCCAACTATATTAAGGCTATTTTTATAAGTAAAAGTGGTAGTTTGAAGATTTCAACTACCACTTTCTACGTTTCATACTACGAATGAGAGCTTTTGTTTCTTTATCTACTCGCAATGATTCAGTAATCTTTTGCAATCCTTTGTTATATGTAAAGTCGTCTAAGGTGTTATTTTTTAAATACTCCATTGTTTTTTCTGGAAATTTAATGTAGCAAATAGAAATAGCCCATGCAACAGCCATTTTCACATAATAGCCTTCATGCTTTGCTCTATCTAATAAAATGAATACTCTATCAATATAATTTTCTTCCAAATAAAAATTAAGGAGCATTACAATGCCAAACCGCATTTCAAATTCTTGTTTAGAAGAAAGATATGGTTGTAGAAAATTCCAAACTCTAGATCTATTTAGTTTCGTAAATTTTAAACCAATACAAAAACTATCACAAACAGACCAGTTATCAATTTTAGGAATAAAATCCTCAATATAACTTAATACTTCCTCAATATCATCTTTTACATATCCAAGCACCATACCTTGTAGCATAACTTCTTCATAATATTCATCTTGCGCTACCTTCATATACTCTCGCCAATCTCCCTTGGCTAATTCTTTTGCAAGTTTTCTTAATAGCGGTAATCTCACTCCTACAATATTATCCTTACCTGGACATAACCCGCTTTGGAATTTTTGATATTCTTCATCTGCTAATTGAAAAATTTGTTCTCTTATTGTCATTTTCAACTTTTCCACTCCTTATTCAAAAGATAGCTTCCATTTCTAAAAGTTTTTCTTTTACATCTAAACCCCCTGCATAACCTACTAATTTGCCGCTAGTACCAATGATGCGATGACAAGGAATAAAGATAAGTATTGGATTTTTGTTATTTGCCATACCTACTGCGCGAGAAGCTTTTATATTTCCAATACTCTTTGCTATATCTTTGTAACTATAGGTTTTACCATAAGGAATTTCTTGTAATGCTCTCCACACCTTTTCTTGAAATTCTGTTCCTTTTGGTGCAAGTGGTAGATTAAATATTTTTCTTTTTCCCTCTAAATATTCTTGAAGCTGTTTACTAGCTTTT
This sequence comes from Clostridium malenominatum, assembly GCF_039521365.1. Classification (NCBI taxonomy): domain Bacteria; kingdom Bacillati; phylum Bacillota; class Clostridia; order Eubacteriales; family Clostridiaceae; genus Clostridium; species Clostridium malenominatum. The sequence goes on along the minus strand of NZ_BAAACF010000001.1, from coordinate 1,244,304 downwards.
TTCAGTAAAGGCGTTTCAGTAATATTTGCATCTTGAGGAGTGCTTTCACCAAAATACACATGAGTAATAAAACTACCATTTTCAACAATTCCTATTTTGCCAATATTCGTTTCGTAGCAAAATGCACTATTCATATCTTTACCTCCTTATTTCTCATCCATATATAATATATTTTACTTCATTCACTGGTTTCTGTCTTTCGAAATATAGCTTTGTAATTTCAGAAAATTATTTTCACATAAATCCACTTTACCTTATTTTTATTTCAATAGTGGTGCTTTTAATAGAACCATTTTCCAACTATAATAAATCACAAATAGCTAATACAAATAAATCATAAAATTTAAATTATTGAAGGTGATAATGTGTTTTATAGAGATACTTGGGCAGAAATAAATTTAGATAGAATAAAAGAAAATATACTCTTAATTAAGAAAACGGTAAACAAGGATTTTTTTGCTGTAATAAAGGCAAACGGATATGGTTGTGGAGATTCCTATTTAGCTAATATTGCAGTAGATGCTGGCGCAGCGTATTTAGCAGTTTCCAGCTTAGATGAGGCTCTTTCGCTTAGAAATAAAGGTATCGAACAAAATATTTTAGTTCTCCAATATATTTCTCCAAAATCCCTTCAAATAGCTAAGAGAAATAATATTACAGCTACTGCATCTTCTCTTGAATGGGTACAGCAAGCTATAAAGGAAGGTATCTCAGGATTAAAAGTACACTTGAAATTTGATAGTGGTATGAACAGAATAGGATTTACAAATCTTCACGATTTGCAATTAGGATTAAAAACATTATTAAACAACTCCGTAAATGTTGAAGGCATTTATACTCATTTTGCATGTGCAGATAGCTATGATAATATAATGTGCAAAAGTCAACTAGACAAATTTAAAGAAGCTCTTTCTTTTTTAAATCACAAATTTATATGGATTCACTGCTCTAATTCAGATGCAAGTTTCCATTTTCATGAGAATATTAGCAATGCTGTTCGTTGCGGAATCGCAATGCTAGGTATTTCAAGCTATCAAACAAATTTACAGCCTGCACTTTCTCTTTATTCTAAAATAGTTAATATTAAGAAAATCCATAAAGGTGAAACGGTAGGTTATGGAGCCACTTACATTGCAAAAGCCGACGAGTGGATTGCTACACTCCCAATCGGTTACGCAGACGGATGGTTGCGAGCTCATCAAGGAAAACATTGCGTAATTGACAACACAGAATGCCAATTTATTGGTAGGATTTGCATGGATCAGTCTATGATTCGCGTCCCTAAGTATTATCCCTTAGGAACTATAGTTGAATTAATGGGCTCTAACATGCCTATTACAAGAATAGCTAAAGAACTTAATACAATCCCCTATGAAGTAATGACCTTACTCAGCTATCGCATTGCTAAGGTATATATATACCAAAATGAACAAATTTCTGCTTGAAAATATATTCCTTTTCTCTTAAAAGTGGTAGTTGAAGGTTTCAACTACCACTTTTATTCAATTGTTTTTTCTAAGTTGTGTACAATATTCATCAATGGACTGAGCTACAGTCTTAGCATAATTAACAGCTTCAACTACAGTTGCAGCTCCTGTAACCACATCACCTGATGCAAAAATCCCTTCACGAGTAGTATTGCCAAGTTCATCTGTTACTACTAGCCCATACTTATTGGTTTCTATTCCTTTATTATTTGCAACAATATTGTTCCTTGGTGATTGACTAACTGCGATTATCACAGAATCACATAGATAAAAACCTTTAGCATCTTCAATTAGAATTGTATTAACTTTACCATTATCATCAGCAACTTTTTTAGTTTCTATATATTTTACCCCTTCTTCAACTATCTCAAGAGGAGCTTTAAATAATTCAAATTTAACTCCCTCTTTTTTTGCTTCTTCAATTTCAACTTTTGTAGCAGTCATATCTTCAAAATCTTTTCTATACATAATGCATACTTCTTCAGCACCATTTCTCTTTGCAGTCCTTGCCGCATCCATAGCTACATTTCCCGCACCAATTACGCATACTATTTTACCTAAATCATAAACATTAGGCGATTTTAGATAATCTATGGCATAGTGAGCATTTCCTAAACTTTCCCCTTTAATATTTAAAGTCTTAGGGTTCCATACACCAGTTCCAATGAATATAGCCTTATACCCATCCTCAAAAAGTTTATCTATTGTAAGTACTGGTCCAATAAGAGTATTAGGTCTTATTTTAACCCCTAACTCTATAAGCTTTTCGTGAATTTTGTCTAGAATACCCTTAGGAAGTCTAAATTCTGGTATGCCATATCTTAATACTCCCCCAATTTTTTCCTTACTTTCAAATATAGTAATCTTATATCCTTTCGAAGCAAGTATAAAGGCAATTGTGATACCTGCAGGCCCAGAGCCTATAATAGCAACTCTATCCTTTAGAAAATTATTTGGTTTAAATTTTGTAGATTCTAAAAAGTTCATAGAAACATACTTTTCAATTTCATGAAACTCAATAGGCTCTCCTCTTATTCCTTTAATACAATTCCCTTTGCACTGCTCTTCATGAGGGCATACTATTGAACATATAACTGATAATGGGTTATTATTAAATAATACCTCTCCTGCTTTATCAATTTGATTATCCTTAAATAGTTCTATTACCTCAGGTATTGGAGTATTTATAGGACAATGTGTTTTACATCTTGGATTTTTACACAATAAACATCTATTTGCTTCGTCTTTTAATAAATTCATTTCTTATGCCCCCTTTGAAAAATCACTTTTGAATTATTATACCTTTATCAATTTTCACTTTCAAGGAGCAATGAATTAATAAAGCCACGATTTTATTCATTTATAATCTTAAATTCCTTAAGCATATTATTAAGTCTTACCCCATGGCCCTCTTCAGCCTCGATAAATAGCTGCTGTTTAATTATAAATGTTCCTTCCTTTGTATTATCAACTAAATAGTATTTTATAACTGTGCTATTCCATTTTGAGCCATTATTTGCATATATCAATGTAGCTTTTATAGGTTCATTAACCTGTCCTCTATTCTCAACTTTTTCATAGTTTACTTTAAGCTGGTTTTCAAGCTCAGAGGCTATAGTTTCAGGTTTCTTTCCCTTTACTTGTTCAATTTCCATAAATACCTCTGGTATATTATCACCCTTAGCCTTTGCAGTAATTTTGTCTTTACCTTCTAGCTTTTCCATTGTATATCTTTCTTCATCAATATAAATAATATATTTCATTGACCCTTCTTTTAAGGATACATTGCTCTTTTCATTCATGCCTTCCATTTGCTGATTAATAACCTTATTTGGAGCAAATAATTCCTTTATTTTGTCTACTGCCGCCTGGCCATACCCTGTATTTAATCCTATGACAACAGCAATAGCTGCTGCTATGCCTCCATATTTGCCTAAGCTTGATACTTTCTTTTTCTTATTTAAATTTAGTTCCTTTTCAATGTTGTTCCATACCATATTTTTTAGTTCTGTAACCTCTTCCGTTCCCTCCAGAATAGTATCTTTTATTTTTTTATCTTCCCTTTGATTCATAATTACCATTTCCTCCTTCAAACTTTTCTATTAACTTTTTAAGCTTTTGCCTACCTTTAAAGAGTCTAGACTTTATTGTATTTACATTAATATCTAATATTTCAGCTATTTCATTTTCCTTAAAACCCTTTAAATATTTTAATATTATAGGAATCTTAATATTATCATCTAAACTTTCAATGGCTTTATAGAGATATTCATATTCTTCAAATTTGCGTTCATCCTCTTCAGCCCCTTGGATACTACTTCCTACAAAATCATCTATAAGTACTATATTTGAGTTTTTTCCAAGTATTCTATTACACTCATTGATTAAGATTCTGTAAAACCATGGTTCAAAAGGTTTGTCTATATCAAAACTATTAATATTTTTATAAACCCTTATAAAGCTTTCTTGAACTGCATCTGCGGCATTCATTTTATTCCTTGTAACTGCCACCGCAACTCTTAATGCATATTCTGCATATTTATTATACAATTCTTTAAAGGCCTCATTATCCCCCTTTCTAATATTCTGCAACAATTCTCTATCCAAATTTATCACTCCTATCTGTAACACACTAATATATACCCTTAAATTACTATAAAGGTTTTTTGATACCCCTAATTACTTCTCCATTTACTGGTGTATAATAATCATTTGAAATTAATTCTGTATTAATTAGCTTTCCACCTTCAAAGGTTTTTCTATATACTTTTACTTTATACCCACTTGTAGCACTCTTTGTCACTATCTTTTCACCTTCTAAGCGAGTAGCATCATCAATATATTTTATTGTAGGCTGTATTGTAGAAATATCCGTAACCATTTCGTAAGTTCTTTTTGTTAATGTTTTACTAGAATATATATTGAAGTATACATTTTTATTTTCTATATAACCTTCTATATAAATAGGTGTATTTAAAGTGTTCGTAAACTTTAAATCGATATTTCCCCAATCAACGGTAGCATCTAATCCCTTACCAATGTAGGCTAGAGGCAGTGAATGGTTTCTTCTCTCATCAGCTTTAATATTAGCATTTAACATAGTATTATATAATGTGCTTGACACTTGGCAAATACCTCCTCCAAGGCCCGATTCTATTCTATCACCTATGATAACTCCCGCTTCCTTATATCCTCTTACTCTTGTGCGTTCACCTACTGCTTCATTAAAACTAAAGCTTTCTCCTGGCATAAGAACAGTTCCATTAATGGCTTTAGTAGCTAAATCAATATTATTGATTCTATTTGCTGAGGATGTAAAAAAGCTTGTACTAAAGGAAGAAATAGGGCTGTTGATAGAAGCTAATTTTTCCTTATTAATCTCTGGCTTTATAATTTCTAAAGATGCTTTAATTTTAGTACCTTCCTTAGAAAGTTCTCCATTAATGTTCTCTAAAATAGCTCCTTTTAGTTTATTCCTTTGAAGCTTTACTCCGTCTATTTCAGGAGTAATTTTTATATCCCCCTTTGTTATAAATATCTTTGCATTTTGAGGATCTTTATTTGCCTGCTGCTCTATCCTATCAATCAATTCATCTATTGGTGTAGAATTATACTCAAAATTTAGCTTAAATTCTTTCTTTTCTTCACCTTTGATAAGTTTATACTTTTGAATCATATTTCCTTGCTTTCCATAGCTAAGTGCTTTATTTACAACTTCCCCAATATTATATCTAGCCTCAATCTTACTATAGTCTAATGTATAAATATTATCATTTACTTCAATTTGAATTTTTTTGTTGAGTAATGACTCACCATACTTTTTCTGTATTAATTCTTCTGCCTCACCAAACTGCTTCCCTCCTACATTTATATCTTCTATATAAACTTCTGGATAAATAACATTACTCCAGTTATTTCCTGTGGCATATACATAGCTTGCTGGAATTATCCCCATTGATAATACTGCACATATAGTAACTCCAATTATTATCTTTTTCTTCATATAGGTTCCCCCTTTTTAGTTCTTTTATAATATATACCCTAAAATAATTAAAAAAGTTTTTTGTTTTATAAAAATGTTACAGGATAAATAAAAAACCACATAGTAATTTATTAAACTATGCGGTCTCTTGTTAACTAAATTTATTTTCCTTCTATTAAAATAGCTCTTGCTGGCGCAGCCTCTACTCCCATAATCTTAAGGGGCAGAGCACATAATAAATATTTTCCCTCATTTACCTCTTTAAGCCTAAGTCCTTCAATTATGGTTATATCATTTCCTAACAAAACCTTATGGGTTTCGTGTCCCTCTTGACTTCTCTCTATACCGAGAGAATCTATTCCTACACCCTTTATTCCTCGCTGTTTTAAATATGTTGCTCCACTTTCATCAAGGAATACAAAGTTAAAGTCAAAATCCTCTTCAAAGGAATTTCTAGTTTTTAATAAAATAAAATCACCTTGGTTTATTTCTTTATTCTTAAAATCCTTCTCAGTAATTTTGTCCTTAACTTCTGTTAAATCTATAACTTTGCACTCTGTCACTACCTTTTCAATATTAAACTCATCCATGGTAGAACCGTTTTCTATCATATGGAGTGGAGCATCAATATGAGTGCCAGTATGCATATCCATACTTATTCTAGATCCATAACTACTCCCCGTTGAAAAATCCTGCATAACTTGAATGATTGGCCTTTTTTCATCTTTATTTTTATATACAGGCATTCCATGATGTATACTCATTGATATATCATAAACTTTCATATGCTTCCCTCCTATACATTCCACCAAAATCTTCCGTCTCTTTTTAGCAGTTCATCTGATTCTTTTGGCCCCCAGCTTCCTGAATCATAATTAGGATAGTTTGGATGATTATTTCTCCATACCTCTAATATTGTATCAGCAAATTTCCATGAATATTCAACCTCATCCCATCTGGTAAACAGCGTTGAATCTCCTTTCATAACATCGAAAAGAAGTCTTTCATATGCTTCTGGCGAATTATTTTCAAGAGGGCAGTTTTGGCAAAAGTTCATTTGGATAGGTATTATCGCACTTTCTACTCCTGGTTTTTTTCCGTTTATTTGAAAGAAAATCCCTTCCTGGGGTTGAATCCTTATGACTAAAAGATTAGGCTCTAAATTATCAAATTCTTTAAAATATAATAATTTTTCCGCAGACTTAAATTGAATAACTATTTCTGTGGATTTACTGGCAAGCCTCTTTCCAGTTCTAATGTAGAACGGAACCCCTGCCCATCTGTAGTTTTGGATATATAGCTTCATAGCTGCAAAAGTTTCAATATTTGAAGTAGGCGATACCTTATTTTCTTCTCTATATGCTAAAACCTCTTTGCTTCCTATTTTTCCCCTTCCATACTGACCTCTTACCATATTCTCCATTATATATTCCGGTGTTACTTTCTCTATGGATTTAAATAACTTTACCTTCTCATCTCTGATATCTTCAGTATGAAGACTTATAGGGGGCTCCATGGCTACCAGAGAAAGAAGCTGAAATATGTGATTTTGAATCATATCCTTAAGAGCTCCAGAAGATTCATAATATCCTCCCCTAGTTTCAACACCCACCCTTTCACTTGACGAAATTTGTATGTTATCTATATATTTGTTATTCCACAGGGATTCAAATAATACATTTGCAAATCTTATTACCATTATGTTCTGTATCATTTCTTTTCCAAGATAATGATCTATTCTATAAATATTTTCTTCACTAAAGGCTGATTTTATTTTTTCGTTAAGATACATGGCTGATTTAAGATCTCTTCCAAAAGGTTTCTCTATTACTATTCTCCTGTTGCTATTTTCATGGGTATTCATACTATGAAACTTTAATTTTTCAACTATTGGTTCAAAATACTCTGGAGCTACTGCAAGATAGTACATCCTATTTCCATTAGTATTATATTTATTATCAAGGCTATCTAAAAGTTTCTTCAATGTTACATAGCCATCATTATCTCGAAAATCAAAATCTAAATAATATATTTTATTTCTAAGCTTATTCCACTTTTCATCCTCCATAGCAAACCTTGAATATTTACCTACAGATTCCCTTATCTGATTCCTATATTGATCATTAGTGAAGATTCTTCTTCCTATAGAAACAATAGCAAAATTTTTGGGGAGCATATCTTGAAACGCTAGGTTATATATAGCAGACATAAGCTTTCTATGTGTAAGATCTCCTGTTCCTCCAAAAATAACCATTATGCACGACAAGTCAACGTTTATCTCCATATTAACTACTCCTCTCTATAGAAAGGCATTATTCACTCTTCTTGGTTGCATGCCCTCCAAATTCATTTCTTAATGCAGCTACAACCTTGCCACTAAAGGTATCCTCCTGCTCTGACCTATATCTCATAAGCAGCGATTGAGTTATAACAGTTGCAGAAACTTTTAACTCTAAGGCCTCCTGGACAGTCCATAATCCTTCCCCTGATGAATACATAACCCCTTTAATTTCATCAAGATGTGGATCTTTTTTAAACGCATTTTCTGAAAGTTCCATAAGCCACCCTCTTATTACTGAACCGTTATTCCATACTTTTGCAACCTTTTCAAAATCCAAATTAAATTGAGATTTTTCAAGTATCTCAAATCCTTCCGCTATGGCCTGCATCATACCATATTCTATGCCATTATGAACCATTTTTACAAAGTGGCCAGAGCCATTTGAACCTGTATATAGATATCCATTTTCAATACTAATATCCTTAATAAAAGGTTCTATAAATTCAAATACATCTCTTTCTGCCCCAATCATTGTGCATGCCCCATTCCTTGCCCCTTCAATGCCTCCACTAGTGCCTATGTCAACAAAATCTATTCCTTTGCTCTTAAGTTCAGTATATCTTCTTAATGTATCCTTATAATTAGAGTTTCCCCCATCTATTATAATGTCATGTTCATTTAAAAGCGGTATAAGCTTTGTAATCATTTCATCAACAGTATTACCAGCTGAAACCATGAGCCATATAACTCTTCTGCCCTCAATCTTCTGAACTAAATCTTCTATGCTATACGCTCCAATTAAACCATCTTTTTCTGCCTGGTGAACTTTTTCTAATGTCCTATTAAAAACTACCACATCGTGCCCCTTATCCCTTGCATTCAATGCTAAGTTATATCCCATTCTTCCTAATCCAATCAGCCCAATTTTCATATTAATCCTCCTCACACTTAAAATATAGTATTCCTTTTATTCTTTAATTACAATTCCTAGTAACCTAGAAAGTGAAATAGCCTGAGCTGGTGAGACTATAGCTCCGTATACATCTTCAATCCTTGCTCCCATTCCTTCAATCTCACAGCTAGTGAAATCCATTGCTTTTAGCTTGATACCGAACATTTGACATTGAGTCATATCTGTATCTTTAAATTCAACTTTAGAAAATTTACTCTCTTGGAAATCAGAAAAACGAAGCTGACAGTTGGTAAATATTACTTGCTTGCAGTTTGCATATCTAAAGAGCGCATACTGTCCGCCACATTCACTAAAAACAACATTTCTTATAGTTGCCTCACTTAAATTAATACCAACAATTTTACAATTTATAAATTCAACTCTATGGATTGAAGAATCTATAAAATCAACATTCGATAAATCACAGTTTTCAAATCTTACATCTTCAAGGTCACAATATCTAAAAGAGACATTTTTAAATATTACATTTTTAAATAATGTTTCTTTAAAAGACACTTTCTCTGCTTCATGGTTTTCTAGCAAGCAATCTTTCACTAATGCTGTTGATATTGAATCATAGTCTGATATATTATCCTGTGATAAATTAAAAATACATAAATCATCAGAAATATTCGGTTTTAATACTTTAATATTATTCACTTTCTCTGTCATTTTATCCCTCCGCTACCATCCACTGATCTTTAAATGTATATTCATGTCTTCGTTACTCAGCTTTCAGCCAAAGCATATACTAAAATGGTTATATATATTTTATTATACCTTACAATACCATTATTACCAAAAGCTTATATGGTTTACTATGAGAATAATACGATAATAACCTTTAATAATATAAACTATTAAATCTAAATTTGAACTAAATCTCAATGTATGATAAACTCTAACATAGAAAATTAGAGAGGAGGCTTCTTATGATTAAGCTTATTGCCAGCGATATGGATGGTACTCTATTAAACGAGCATGGCAAATTAAATGAAGAAATTTTCCCTATTATACATAAACTAAAAGAAAAAGATATATTATTTGTAGTGGCCAGTGGAAGACAATACTACAATCTTAAAAATAAATTTTCTAAACTAGAACATGATATTCCTTATATTGCGGAGAATGGTAGCTATGTGGTATTTAAAAACAAAGAGATGTCCTCTAGCATATTAGATAAAGCTACAACTGAACAATTATTAGAACAAGGAAGAAGACTTCAGGAATGTGAAATTATACTATGCGGTAAAAAAGGTGCGTATATTGAAAAAGGCCATGAGACATTTGTTAATGAAGTTAAAAAGTACTATTTAAAATATGAGATAGTAGACAACCTTAACGAAGTAAATGATGATATTTTAAAGTTTACAATATGTGATTTTAAAGGTGCTGCTGAGAATTCTAATAAAATTCTTCATCCCCTTTGGAAAGATAAGCTTAAAGTTACTGTTTCAGGAAAAGTTTGGCTAGATATAATGAATAAAGATTCAAATAAAGGTGTCGCCATAAAACTTCTACAAGAAAAATTTAATATAAAACCTGAAGAAACCATGGTATTTGGAGACTATTTTAATGATATAGAAATGCTCAATTCTGCTTATTTCAGCTATGCCATGGAAAATGCTCCTGAGGAAGTTAAAAAACATGCTAGGTTTTACGCTAAAAGCAATAGAGAAAATGGTGTGTTAGAAATTATTAAACATAAAATATTTTAAAAAAAGTCGATAAATAATTTTGTGTAAAGTCCAAATGACAAAGAGAAGTGCATCTCCCTAAACACACTTCTCTTCTGTATATGAACTAAATTTCAACATAGGGTAATCTCTATATGTTTTATGCTAAATTTTCCTCTGACGCAACTGTCATATTACTCCATCGTCCACACTTATCTCCCCATCTTGCAGCCAATTTTCCATCTCTATTAAACTCTACAACTTCGCATAAATTAGAACAATTATTACATTCAAAGCTCTTTACCTTGTAGTCACTTTCTGCTACATCGAAGCCTAGAAAGTTTGTTTTCTTAGTTCTTTTTACTTCTTCCTTTGCTAAAAGACAAGCTCCTACTGCTCCCATTACATTTGCATACTTAGGAACTATAACCTGGCATCCAAGCATTTTTTCAAAAGCTTTCTTTATTCCTATATTAGCAGCTACGCCACCTTGGAATAGGATAGGGCTTTTTATTTCCTTTCCTTTTCCTACGTTATTTAAATAATTTCTTACTAAAGCTTCACAGAGTCCATTAATAATATCCTCTTGATTATGACCAAGTTGTTGTTTGTGAATCATATCAGATTCAGCAAATACTGCACATCTACCAGCTATTCTTACAGAAGATTGAGCTTTTAAAGCAAGGGTTCCAAAATCTTCAATTGAAATATTTAATCTTTCAGCTTGCCTATCTAAAAAAGATCCTGTACCTGCAGCGCAAACGGTATTCATTGCAAAATCGTATATTATTCCATCTCTAAGTAATATAAGCTTAGAGTCTTGACCACCTATTTCAATAATAGTGTTTACATTGGGAACAAAGTGTAAGGCTGCAATTCCATGAGCTGTAATTTCATTTTTCACTATATCAGCACGAAGCATTATAGCTGCAAGTTCTCTTCCACTTCCAGTTGTACCAAGACCCATCACTTCAACATCTTCATCTAATCTGTTTTTCATAGTTTCTAAGCATTCCTTCATAGCCTGTATAGGTCTGCCTTGAGTTTTTATATAGAGAGTATCAATAACATTATTATCTTCATCCATTATTACTACGTTGGTACTGACAGAACCTACGTCAACACCAAGATATACCTTTTTCATTTTAAATTATCTCCTTTCTTCTATTGAGTAAATCTACAAAGGCTTCAAGCCTAGTTAGATATCCCGCTTCCCCAGTCATTTCATCTAATACTAGTTTAAGTATAGGTATGTTAAGATTTTTTTCTACTGTAGGTAAAATACTTTGAGCTACTATTTCTGGCATACAGGTAAAAGGAAGTAGATGAATTACTCCATTATAGTTACTTTCACCGTATAAGATTGTTTCTCCTACTGTATGTCTTGCATGGCCTCCAATTTCTAGATTGATATAAGGAGCTGCTGCTTTGTGAATTTCCTTCTTTTTAGATTTCACAAAGGGCAAAAAATCAATTTGCTCTTTTAAGAATCTACCAGTAGTTACAGCCATATCTACTTCTACTCCCATATTTCCAAGCTTCTTTACTATATTTAAATTAATAAATGGTTCAACTACGGTATAAATTTCTCCAACAATTCCTATCTTTAAACATGCTTTATTCTTATCAATAGGGATGCTTTTTAACTCCTTAATATATTTTTCAATAAGCTCTGAAGTTTCAGCACAACCCTTTACTTTATAAATTTCTTTTTCAAATCTATCATATAGACTATCTACAGAACCTTTTTTAATTTCTCTAGGTCTTACTTTAAGCGCAAGCTCATCTAATGCCTCAATTTTATATATTAGCTCAACACCCTTTTTAAACAAAGATATTAACTTAAAATAACTAGCATTTCCAGAAACACTCTTTAGTTGTTCTAAAAAGGTTTTTATTCTTTCTGGAGAGTTTAGTTGCTTTACACAAATTAGCTCAATATCATAGCCTAAATCTTTTAATATAAGTTTATGCAAAGTATTGTAAAAACCTATTCTGCAAGCATCACATCCACCCCACATAAATAAAGTGTCCGCTCCTAATTTAATACTTTCTAAGTAATTTCCTAGAGTTATTTTAAAAGGAATACATATTTGCTCTGGGGAATATCTAGCACCAATTTCTAATGTGGTTTTACTGCATTTTGGTGGACAAATAACTTCTACTCCTAAGTCTTCAAAAACTCCTTTTAATCCTACATATAAATTACCCATGTGCGGAAAGGTTATTTTCATAGTTATCCCTCCATTTAATCATATCAACAAAAGCTTCAATTCTTGTATTTACTCCCGCTTCACCGCTGTGTTCATCTAATGTTAAGAGCATAAAGGGAATATTGCTTCCATTCCTTATAACTTTTTCAACAATTTCTACTACAACTGAATCTATACCGCAGGCAAAGGTAGATATATATATTATTCCATCCACTCCTTTTGTATTTATGGCATGTAGAGTACTTCCTACGAGCTTTCTTGCAAAGGTCCAGTAGAGCTTATCTTCAAAGCTATTAGCTTGTTCATTTATATCTCCCTCATCAATCATCTCAGGAGTAAGTATATGAATTCCTGTATCTTTTATTTTCTCTATAATTCCCATATTAAGATACGTATCGTACAAATGATAAGGGTGACCTAATATAAGAATATTTTTCTTTTTATCTTTTAAATTTTCACGTATTTTAAATAGTTCTTTGTGATTTTTATATTCCGTTAGTGCTTTATGATAAGCCTTCATAATTTGCTTTTCATCACTACAAAAATATTTTCCTACTTGTAAAATTATATTGTTTAAGCTTCTTTTAGATTTAAGAAAGTCTATTTCTATGTCAATTATAGGTGGTAGATCCTTAAGAGAACACTTTATCATTTCTGGAAGTCCACAAAACTTAGGACATATAAATTCTCCATTATTAACACTTTTTAGCCTAGGAATAAATATATAATCAACCTTATTTCTTAAACTAAGTACATGACCGTGAAATAATTTAACAGGAATACAAGCCTCGTCTACAGCATTCCTAATGCCTTCATTTAAAATTTCTTTATTTGTAGGATTTGATATAATTACCTCCACTCCTAATTCCTTAAAAAAACGCATCCACAAGGGATAATACTGATAATATAACAGCGCCCTGGGAATACCTACTTTTTTTATCATAAATTACCTCCCAATAAACAAAACTGTTTATATTATTTACATTAACTTCATGTAATATACAAATAAAAATATGATTTAAAACAAATTAATATTAGATAGAACTAAATAAAATATCAAATAGGATTCAGCGTTAAGGTTTATCCTTACTGAATCCCATCTTATTTTCATATTTTTATAATGAAGCGTCTATTTTTTCAATTAAATATTTTATATTATCGTCTTCACTATTTAATCCTTCATACCAAAGAACGTCCTCTTTGTGATGTCCACCAAAATACTTAGCTTTCATAATAATTTCTGGTCTATACTCAAAATGCAAAATATCAAAGTGCCCCCATTTTCCACCCCAAATAAAATTGTTTTTTTCAAAGATTTCTACTATTTCCTTTGGATAGGAGCCTATTCTTTTTTCTCCCTCTTCCCTTGTAGCCCATTTCCAATAATCTCTCTTATCCCTTGCTAAATCTATGGCAATTCCAAAGGCATGAGGACTTAACCTGTTTGTTCCTGCTATATATCTATAGTTAAAAGTCCCACTATAAGGAAATACACATGAACTTATTTTACCACTATTTTTTGCTAGAGGAATAAGCTCTTCCATAACTTTTCTTAAGGATTCTCCTGCTTTATTTTTATTATTAAATCTAAGTCCTTTCACAGAAACTAAATTTCCCTCCACTTCTTTATTAGAGCTACCATAAACCTCCATTAATAGTGGATATACTCGCCCTCTTCCTGGATCAAAATTTTTATCCATTAGCTTTTCACTAATGCAGAGCGGATATATTTGCTCCATCATATCTTGTAAATCAGGATTAGCTATTTTTTCTTCAAAAGACTTTTCTTTTTTATCATCATATAGAATTTTTCTTCCAGATTTCATTATTACGTATACTTTTCCATTACTCTCCTTATTCAATTCACATATATATTCTGGATAAGCCATCATTAAAGATAAAATATCTTGCTTCATTATTCTTTCATATTTATCATTTTCTAAGGCCTCTACTAATGACGATTTTCTTATTAATATAAATGTTAAAATTAAAATCCATATTTTCTTTTTCAATTAATTCACCTTCTTTAAAAATGAACTCTAACCAACCAAAACTTTATATTTTTGTCGCTCCACCCAAGATCCCAAGGAACTTTGTTTCTATCTGTGTTATGGCAAGTTACAAGGGAATATCCTCTTGAATCTGCTCCAGTAACTACTGAAATATGAACAATATCTCCCTTTTTTTCATAAGCTACAAAGTCTCCTGGCAAAAGCTTGTAAGAAGCTTTATACACTTTTTCATAACTTCCCTGAGCAATCAGTGATGCTCTGCCGCTATTTAACATATAACTTTTAAACCCATCGGCATTTACCCAAGCTCTTGAGGCTGCACCTTTATCGTAGTTCCAAATAGAATTTTTTCTAAACTTACCGCCTTCATGAAGAATTTGAGAAGCAAAGTTTGCACAATCTCCTCCTAATCCATTAAAATCTCTATATTTTTTATTATATTTAAATCCATATTTCTCTTCTGACGCCGCTCCACAATACATATCCGCATATTCTATAGCCTTAATTCTTCTTTCATTTAAATTTGTAAAGTCTCTTTCCTTTTGGCTTAATATAAACTCTTTTATGGTATTAACCTTTAAGTTATTTATATTTAAGGAATCAGCAAAAGGATCTTTATACCACTCCTTAGTAATTATCCACACATCATTTTTATTGGCTAATTGCAAACTATGATAAGTTCCAATTCTTGAAATATTAATTTTATCAGGCTCATCTTCATAAATGTATTTATATTCAGTAGAACATATTAAGTTAGCAGAATACTTATTGTCGCTGCCGCTCAATCTTCTAATTACTATGTTAGGATTAATTTCAATAAACTTTACCCCTTGCCTTTCCCCCCAATTTTGTATATATTTCATTTTTCTTTTTTCATGCTCACAAGCCCAAACTCCATATTTAGTTTTTAAGTCATAGAGGGATTCAATTATTTCTATGTTTCCTTCTAATATTGCTTTGTTTCTATTTTTAAAAATTTCTTCTATAGAACTTTTTACCTTTTCTTTATCTTCTGGAGTCATAGCGTAAACATTAGCATGTTTAAAATATACTATTAAGGAAAGCATAATAACAACCATAGCTACTTGCTCTTTAGTTACTTTAATGAATCTCTTCAAAAAAAACTTCATAATTATAACAACTCCTTTGATTATTTCTTAATTAGTATTTCCTATAAGATTAAATCTACACTGGTTACTCTATGGAAAATCTTCATTGCAAAATTTATATTTACAAAAAATAAAAAAAGATATTCTTTAAATCAAGAATATCCTTAATAATATAATATATGAAAAGCTATAGACAAAATAGTAAATATAAATCCTGCATACCAACCTGCAATTACATCGCTTAGATAATGAACTCTAAAATACACTCGGCTTAATCCTACTGATATATTCAAGAAAAATATTATTAAACTAACCACATATATTATCCAGCTATGGTTAAATTTTAATATTAAAAAATATATACTTATAATTGAATATGCCATAAATACCATTGCATGACCACTAGGCAAGCTATATCCTCTTACCTTTAAAACCTTTATATGAGGTCTTTCTCTTTTAAATATAAGCTTTAAAATTTCATTGAATAACCAAACTATAATTACATTTAAAGAAAAAAATAATGCATCTTTATGGAGATTGTTTCTATAAAATATTATTGATATTATCAAGGTGAGGAGTACTATAGAAGTTGGGTCTCCTATGGTAGTCACTATTTTAAAAAATCTATTTAATCTTATATTTTCTATAGACTTTACATAATTAATAGCCCTTACATCCATAGGAAAATCATCTTTCTTGTTATAAAAGTATAATAGTATGAAAACAGATATGAAAAATAATATTAGTAAAATTTTAATCAATATTAAATACACTAAACTTTCCTCCATTTATATACTTTAATTAATTGCATAAATATAGTATATATTTCGCCTTTATCCTTGTCAAACTAATAAGGAAAACACATCAAACAAGGCTGCTTGATGCGTTTTAAACTTTTAATCTTACTCTTCACAAAAACTATTGTATATATAATTATATACGCTGTCATATACATTGCTACTTCCTATAACTACAATAATATCTCCAGATTTAAATTTATAATTAGGTCCAGGAGATATTACAATTTCTTCTCCTCTTCTATATGCAACAATTGTAGCCCCTGTTGCTTGCCAAAATCTAACTTCATTAATGTTTTTGTCAATTACCTTGCACTCTTTAGTAATTTCAATTTCAATTAAAGTAAAAGGAGTAATGTTTTTAAACCTATCAATAAAATCTAATATTTTTTCAAAATTAAGTTGTATTTCGTCATCTAATTGTTTCTTTTTTTCAATTAATTTAAATATGTTCTCTTTTACCGTAGACACATATTCCGTGTCCTTATATTTTTCTATGAACTTTTCTGCAGCAGACATTGATAAAATTTCTATGCCGCTTCCTCTTGTAGATGAAACTACATTCATTTCTTCAAGAAGAGCAATTGCCCTTCTTATGGTTTCAGGGGATACGTTATACATGCTGGCTAAGGTAGATCTTCCACTAATTTTTTCATCTATTTTAAAGTCACCCAAAACTATTTTATTAGCAACATCTAAAGCTATATTTTTGTATACCGCCCCACCTTGATGGACTTTCATTGTTATTCCTCCAGTATTATATATTTAATTCACAATTTATTAATCTCATATATATATTACAACAAAAATCTCTTTTTTTCTACTATTTTTCATGCTTTTCAAAGTATTCTATTGTAGCTCTATAAATTGCTCTATTAAAGAAATCATCATTTTCTAAAGAAAAGTCATTTCTATCCAATCGTATAAGTTGCTGCACTATTGGGAATAACTGCATTCCATATAAATACATACACTCCTCTGGTTTAATTCCTGGCCATGCGTTGCAACCTACTACTGTTCTTCTGTTATGTGTTTTTACTTCCTTAGGAATTGTATTATATATTTCATCCTCAGGATATATTACTGGTTTATCTAAAGTTCCTGTAGGAATTCCCTCTATAGCTTTAACTCCAATTGGATTTGTATCCACTAAATATGGATCTGCTGTTAAATCAAGAATTATAGCATGTGGTTTTAAATGTGCAATCAGCTCATTTTCGATAATAAATTTTGATGCATCATCCCTTGTGGTAGCATCCACTAAAATATCTGCTTTCTTTAATTCTTTTATTATTTCTTCTTTATCTCCTGTAATAGTTCTTGGAAGCATGGTTACTTTTATTCCTTTTGTTCCAAAACCCGCCATTTTATTATTTAAATCCTTATTACCATACTTTCCTGCAGCTCTTGCAGCATAAAGCCCTACCATTCCCATTCCCATTATTGTTACATTTATAACCTCTCGGTCTTTAGAATAGAAATCCTTCATACTTTTGCTTAATTCTTCAAAGGCCATTTCTATGCCATTGCCAGAAGTGCCATTATAATTTACTACTATTCTCTCTGAAAAATCATTTCTTAGAGAATCCATGGATACTCCAAATATATTTTTACTCTTTAGCCTTTCCACTCTAGTAGGTCTTGTAGGATAGTGAAGCATGCTAACTAATGTACTTCCATCTTCCATTATATCTATTTCATCAAATTCTGGAGATCTTAAAACCACAACTATCTTTTGTTTATAACATTCTTCTTTTGATACGAATTTAATATTTTCGTTGGCCTTTAAATACTCTTCTTCACTTATTCCCATTTTAGAGCCATAACCTTTTTCTAAATAAAATTCTCCCTTTTCTACCTTTAATCTTTGAAAAAAGTCAGGCAAAAAATCCCTCTTTTCATTCTCTTCCTTGTGCATTCTTGGAAATCCTAATGTAATCATTTTTATCCCCCTATTCTTAACAAATTATTAATTATTTTTTATATGAAAGTTTTTGACAACCAAAAACCTGTATAGTATAATAAAGTTGTTATTTAGTTACAACCTCATTATATAATTAAAGTTGTAATTTTTCAAGAGCTTAAAGGGGGATTTTACTTATGAAAGATATATTAGAATTGATGAATACGGATAATTTTAAATACATTATTTCAATAGATTGTGAAGGAACTAATTTTGATAAAAATTTAGAAAATAATGTTTTAAATCTAGAGAGATTTTTAAAATTGAATTCTGATAATGGTATTACTACCATTTTATTTATAACTCCATTTTTTGCAGACATGCTTCATAAGCTAAATTTAACGGAAAAAATTAAAGAGTATAATGTAATTTTTGGATTGCATATACACCCCGAAAACCTTCCTGAGGAACTAAATTTAAAATGTAGTTTTCTAAAGCCGGAGGAGCATTTATTAGCTTCCTATAATTTTGACGAGCAAAAAATTATAATCAAACATTCCATGGATTACTTGAAAGAAAAAGGTATTGAACCTATTCAGATATATAGAGGTGGATATTTCTCCATGAATAATGACACCGCAAAAGCATTATGGGAGCTTACAGATATAAGATTTGAATCCCATAATATTTACAGAGAGCAATATAGTGTAAATAACGGTCTTCTTACGTCATTACCTGTGTATGCTAAAGACGAAAAAGAAGAGTTAAGATTAGAATATTTTTCTTCTGATAAATTAATTGAGCTCCTAAACGAAGCTAAGGAAAAAGATAGGTATGCTATAGGGGTTACTCATAGTTATCTACTAGATCCTTTGGATTTTCATTATGAAAGAGATGGTTTAAAAGAAGATATTCATCAAATACAAAGTAAATTAATACAGGAGGAAAGTGTATGAGAAATTATAGAGAAATTGAGTTGTGGAAAGATGTTACTGAAGAAGAATGGAACGATTGGAAATGGCAAGTTAGAAATAGAATTACTACCGTTGAACAGCTAAAGAAAGTTATTAATTTATTACCTGAAGAAGAAGGCGCTATTGATAAATGTTTAGAAAGCTTAAGAATGGGTATATCCCCTTATTATGCTACTTTAATAAACCCTAATGATTTAAATGATCCTATTAGAAAACAAGCTGTTCCTACTATTCAAGAGTTATGTTTCTCAGAGGCAGATATGAATGATCCATTACATGAAGATGCTACCTCGCCAGTGCCAGGACTTACTCATGCTTATCCAGATAGAGTATTGTTTTTAATTACTGATATGTGTTCCATGTATTGTAGACATTGCACTAGAAGAAGATTTGCTGGCCACACCGATTCCTTTATGCCAAATGAGCGTATTGAAATGGCTCTAGATTACATCAGAAATACTCCTGTTGTTAGAGACGTTCTTCTTTCTGGTGGAGATGGACTAATGGTTAGTGATGATAAGCTTGAATATATTATAAAAAACTTACGAGAAATTCCTCATGTAGAGATTATAAGAATTGGTTCTAGAATTCCGGTGGTTAATCCAATGAGAATAACAGATGATTTAGTGAACATGCTAAAAAAATACCATCCTATTTGGTTAAATACTCACTTTAATCATCCAAATGAAATTACTGAAGCTTCAATAAAAGCCTGCGAAAAACTTGCTAATGCAGGAATCCCGCTAGGAAACCAGTCAGTTCTTTTAAGAGGAGTAAATGATTGCGTTAATATACAAAAGGATTTAGTTAATAAATTAGTAAAGATGAGGGTTAGACCTTATTATTTATATCAATGCGATTTATCTCAAGGAATTGAGCATTTTAGAACAAAAGTTTCTAAGGGAATTGAAATAATTGAAGGCCTAAGAGGACACACTTCTGGTTACTGCGTTCCTACTTTTGTGGTAGATGCTCCAGGTGGAGGAGGAAAGATACCTGTAATGCCTCAATATGTAATTTCTCAATCTCCATCCAAGGTAGTATTAAGAAATTATGAGGGAGTAATTACCACTTATACAGAACCAGCTTCCTTCGAAGAAATAGATTGTAAATGCCCAGGTTGCACTGATAATAAAAACATTTCCTCTACTGGCGTTTCCTCTCTTTTAGAAAATCAAAGAGTAAATCTTGAACCTAAATCTTTAGATAGAAAAGCTAGAATTGAAGAATATAAAAAGAAAGCTACATCCTAATTAAGATGTAGCTCTTCTTTTTGTAAAATTATTTTATTTTAAATGTTCTTATATCTTTTTCAAGGGTTTGAGCCATTCTATTTAGCTCTTCAGATAATGCATTTATTTCTTCCATCTCTGCATTCTGCTCTTCTGTTGCTCCACTAACATTTTGTGCCGCATCAGCAATAGTATTTGATATTCTTGAAACATCCTCTACCACTGTTAAAAGTTTATTTCTACATTGGTCAACACTCTTTAAACTTTCAGAAATGTTGTTGATTTTTTCTACTACATTTACTATAGAAGTATTTATTTCATTAAAGGTGTCACGAGTATTATCTACTGCTTCATTTTGATCTTTGATTACAGCATCAGAAACTTTAATTGTGTCTAAAGCTATCTCTATATCTTTTTGAATACTAGTAATAATAGATTTAACATTGTTAGTTGATTGAGCAGTGTTTTCAGAAAGCTTTCTAACTTCTTCCGCTACCACTGAGAAACCTCTTCCAGCTTCACCTGCTCTAGCCGCTTCAATAGCTGCATTTAGAGCAAGTAAATTAGTTTGCTCTGAAATAGAAGTAATAGTTTCAACAATTCCACCTATATTATTTGCTTTGTAGCTTAAGTCGTTAATAACCTTAGATACCGCCTTAACCACATCACTGCTTTCCATATTTTTAGCTTCTAACTTATTAATTGTTTGGAAGCCCATGGTTGAAACTTGATGAACTTTATTAGTTGTTTCTATACTTTCGGAAATTCTCTTTACAACTAAATCTAATTCTTTTGAAAGTTCATTAGCTGCAAGTACACCCTCTCTTGAATTTTCCGCTCCTCTTTCCATACTTGAAGCTATCTCCGTTATTGTCTCTGCTACCTCACTAATAGAACTTGATGTTTGCTGAGTGGATGCCATTAAGGATTCTGACGAATGAGATACAACACCAGAAGCATCATTAATATTTTTAATAAGATTCTTCATATTATCTAGCATAGCATTAAAACTATTGCTTAATACTCCCACTTCATCTTTAGATTTATAATCACTATAAACCGTTAAGTCCCCAGAAGAAGCTTTTTCTGTAACATGTACCAAACCTACTAATGGTTTTACAAAGTTACTTGAGAATAAATAAGTAATTACTATTACTATTAATAATATTACAGCTCCAATTACATAACTTGCTTTTTGTATGTAGTTAACCAAAGCTAATGCATGGCTTTTCTTTTCTACTGTTATAACAGCCCAGTTATCAGACTCTCCTGGTAATTTTATAGTTTGATATGCACTAATAATAACATCACCATTTAAATCCTTATATTCTACAACACCAGACTTACCTGCTAACGCTTCTAATGTGACTTCCTTTAGCCTATCTGGTACTTTTATTTCTCCAGTTTCAGTTTTAGGAGCACCCTTTTCATCCTTAATTACTTTTCCTGAAGCATCTCTTTGTCTAACAGTCTTTGTTAAGTTCTTGTAGTTATATATTTCTTGAACTTGATTTTGTTCTGGATGGGCAATTACTGCTCCTTCTCCGTCTATTACATAAGCGTAAACTGATTCTGTACTATACTTTTCAACCATCTTTTGAAGCTCGTCCAACTTTAGATCTGCATCCATTACGCCTACCATCTTATTTTCCACATCGAAAATTGGGAATATAATTGAGTTTATAGCGTCACTATCATCATTTACAGTAAGATAAGATTTACTAACAAAGGGTTTTTTCATCTCAACACTTTGCTTAAACCACCATCTATCTGCTCTATTAGCTAATTTTCCTGTAGTTCTAGCTGTTTGGTCACCCTTCATATCCTGAATACAAAACAAATCAAAATAGGGATTTCTTTTCATGGTATCCTTTACAGCTATATCTTGCATCTTTCCATCCATTTGTCTTACATAATGATTACTTATAAGTTCTTCTGTCAACACATATGCCTTTGTCATATAATCTGTTACTCCATTAGCTATAGTGTTAGACAGGGTTTTATGGTCTTCGTGAAAATGAGTTGTAAGGTTTTTACTTGTTATTAACGAAGACATAATTGTAACAATTAAAATTGGTACAGCCACAAGTACTATTGCGGCAGCAATTAGTTTATGTTTTATCGATTTTATTTTAATCCCCTCCTAAAAAAATATTGAAATAATTACTTATAATTACATGTCTTATATATTGTATAATATAACATTTTTTGATAAATTTCAATGTATTTAATACTTTTTTTATTATAATTATACATTATAGTAAAATTAAAGAAAAGCTCTCCTTAATTGGAAAGCTTATTTTTTTATACCGTAACCACCCATAACAGTCTTAGTATCGCTTATGGATATAACGCAATTTCTACCATTCTCCTCTATAAGTTTAATAACTTCATTTTTTCTTTTTCTTTTTATATGAAGCAATAGTAAACTTTTATCTTTATTTATACCTTCTGCTTTTACCTTTGTTACTCCAACATTTTCTTTTCTTAGGATTTCTATAAGTTCCTCTCCTTCCATCTCGGGAATTATTACACTTATAGTAAGTAGTCCTAATGCTAATTTTTCCTCCATTATACACCCTACGTAATTACCACAGGCATATCCTAAAGCATAAGTAACCATTCTTATAGGATCTTCACTGATTCCAACTAAAACCTTATTGATAAGATATAACCATATTGATATTTCAAAGAAACCAATAATTGATCCATATACCTTTTCTCCTCTAGTGATTAATACAGTCCTTATAGTCATAAGAGCTACTTCAACTATTTTAGCAACGAAAATCATTATATATATGAACACAATCTTCTCCCCTTTTTATTAAATATATATATTTATGATATCTTTTAATGCAGCCGCTGCTGCCCCTCTTGGATTTGAAGCTCCACCTATTAAATATATTTCTCCCATGGTATCTGTATTAAATAATATTCCCTTATTGCTACCCTTTATATTCCCTAAAAGACTATTTGTATCTATTTTTTCAGGCGTAACTTCTAACATCCATTTGCCATCTTTAGCATACGCTTTGCATAATAATTTTATAACTTTATTTTCTTCCTTAGCTTGAAGAATATGCTGTTTTTTTATATCTCTAATTCCTGTAATAGATACATCTTCTAAGGAATAAGTTGTATCCATTAAACTATTGCTTAAAATTAATAATTTAGAAGCACTATCAATTCCATCTATATCCATGGAATTTTCTCTTTCAGCTATACCTTTTTCTACTGCCTCTTGTAAAGCCTCTTCAAAGGATATGTCATCTTCAAACATTCTATTCAATATATAATTAGTTGTCCCATTTAAAATTCCTGTTATATTTTTAATTTGAGAAGCTGCCAAGCTATATGTGCCTAAATCTAAAGTAGGTAGTGCTGCAGCCGTTGCACCACTATATTTAATCTTAACATCCTTTTTATTAGCAAGTTCTATTAATTGATTAAAGTTTGTTACTAATGCTCCCTTAGAAAGCATAACTATATCCATACCTCTATTTATAGAATTTATAATATAATTTAAAGAAGGTCCTCCAGTTTCTATATTGCTTGGAGTACATTCAACTAATATATCTCCCTCTAAAACGGGATAGTTATAAAAAGCCTCTCTATTAAAGTCACTATATTTTAGTATTCCTCTAGAACCTAATGGACAATCGTATAGATAGGACATATCAAGACCTCTATCTTCATAAATACATCCATCCTTTTCTAAAATTCCACATAAGACTAAAGTTAAGTCATATTTTTCTTTAATATATGATTTTTTTTCATTTAAGAGCTTAACAAATTCTTTTCCCACATTACCAAAGCCTGATAGAATAATTTTCTTTATCATTAGCTCACCATTCCTTTAATATTATAAAATTTCTGAAAATAAAAAAGGTGACATATTCCCTCATAATCAATTATATCATACTAAATAAAAATTGCGGAGCAAAATTTTACAGTTTCCTAGTATTTTGGTTGATAGTTAGCTAGTTACTGTTAAAATTCGTCAAGAATTTTCCAATTAACTAAAATACTAAAAATCTAGAAAACTAATTAACTCTAAATTTGCTTCGCAATTTTCTAATTACTCTTCTATTAATATAACCCCTACAAGTCCTGGGCCACTATGTACTCCAGATACAGGGCTAATAGCTCCCCCCAGTACAACTTCCGTTGCATTTTCTAAAGTTTTAACTCTTTCATATAACTTTGTAGCTTCCTCTAAGCCATCTCCATGAACAATTTGAATTCTATATTTTTTTTCTTTCAACATATCTTCAATTATTTCAAACATTCTATTTAGAGATTGCTTTCTACCTCTTACCTTATCCGAGGTAATATACTTACCATCATTAATATCTATAGAAATTATAGGCTTAACATTTAATAGTTCCCCTATGGTTCCAGAAACCTTTCCTATTCTTCCACCTCTTTTTAAATATTCTAAGGTTCCTACAACAAAGTATATATGTACCCTTTTTCTAAACTCATAAACTTCCTTTATTATATCATCAAAGGCCTTTCCTTCTTTTATAAGTTGGCCACATTTCTGAACAAGAGCTCCTTCCCCCCCAGATATTGCTTTAGAATCCATTACATGCGAAGTTATTTTTGAATGATTTTCGCTAACTAACTTAACTCCATTATATATTCCAGATAACCCAGTAGATAACGTTATTGCAATAGCATGAGTATATCCTTCCTCTTCTAGTTTAGAAAATAAATCCTCCATATCTTGCATGGATGGAAGAGAGGATGTTGGAACTTCTACCTTAAAATTGTCATACACCTCTTGTGGCGTAATTTCAATCTTATCCTTATATTCCTTGTCTTTATAAATTATTCTAAACGGTAGTACATGTACATTATACTCACGAATAATTTCCTCTGTTAAATCTGCTGTGGTATCAGTAATCAAAGCAATTTTTTCCAATTTAACTTCCTCCCTAAATTCGTAATATTTATATATTATTCCACACTATGTAAAAATTATATCACTATTCATATGGATACATCAATACTGATATGCACAATTAATACCATATAAAAAAGGAATCCTTGCTTATAACAAAGATTCCTTTTTTATAAATTATGTTTTTAATTTAAATTTATATCCGCACCTTGGGCAAGTTACTAATATATTGCCCTTTCTTCTAGGTAACCTTACCTTTTGAGAGCAATTGGGGCATCTAGTTATCAAAAAGTTCTTTCTCTCTCCTAGCTTATTTTTAATTCTTCTTATTGTTTGCTCTATTTCACTTTTTATATTAATATAGGTGCCTCTTCTGCCTACTGCATAAATTATTAAAGCCAACCCTAAAACTCTTGTTCCTTTTGAAATGGACAAAACTAAACCAAATATCAAAAGAAATCTAATAGTTTTATCATTATTAAATACATTTCTATAATAATTCATATAAATAATTACCTCCCTGAAGTAATTAAAGTCATTATATATATATTATCATATTTTTTCTAATAATTTTATTAAAGATTTATAAACTTTTTACTCTATTTATATGAATTATTCAAAGTGTACAGGTAGAGCAACTTTATTTTTAAGTTTCCCACCTTCTTCTCCCTTCAATCCTTCTATTATTAAGAAATAATCTCCCTGAAGTTTAGCTGCTTCTACAGGATATAATATTATTTCATCTTTGTTTTCTACGTCATAATTTATTTTTACTTCTTCAAAGGTTTCTTCTTGAATCAACTTTATTGAATTCGCTCCTACAGTGTTAATATCTACATTTTTATTTAGTTTTATTTTAAACACTGCTTTTTCCTTAGATTTTACTAATTTAGGCATCTTCGTATAGTCATTAAAGTAAACATTGAAATTCTCCTTAATATCTTCTTCTGTTAGCTTAGTCCAGTTAATTCCCTTTCCTAAAAACAAACTTCCTTCTGTAGATGTATTTACAATGTATTTTAAAGCATCCCAATATTCTTTACTTCTTCCTTTTTCTAAGTCTATATAATACTCTTTATTATTTTGAAGTAATTTTAGTAACTTCTTATTATCAATAGACTTATTTCCTGAAAATAATAACTTAGCCACCTTTAAGGGATCTATTTTATTTGTATTAACGTTGGGCATTATGCCTACATTGTTTATCTCTTTTCCTAGAGGAGAATAAAAACTATGAGTAGTTAATTTTAATACATCTCCATTGCTTAAAGAAAATATGGTTTGCTGTACCCCTTTTCCATAAGTTTTGATTCCAACTATCAATGCCTTATTATAATCTCTTAGTGCAGCAGAAAGTATTTCCGATGCAGAAGCCGTATATTCATTTACTAATAAAATAATATCTTTATTAATTACATAATCATGTTTAAAGGCTTTATATTTGTATTCATTTTTATCCTTGTCTTTCATTACTGTTGCAATATTATCTTCTATGAAATAGCCTAATATGTCATATGCTGAATTTGTATAGCCCCCTGTATTATTTCTCAAGTCTATGATGTACTTTTCAGCACCCTTTTTATTCATATCAATCAATTTTTCCTTCAAAAGACTAGGAGTATCTTCTCCAAAGGATGAAATTATAATATATGCGACTTTATTATCTAATAATTCTCCTTCTATGGTAGGTATGTTTATTTCTCTTCTCTCCACAGAAAAATTTAATACTTGCTCTCCTCTTTTCACGGATAAATTAACAAAGGTACCTTTTCCACCTTTAATATACTTTACAGCTTCTGATGCGGTTAACCCTTTAATCCCCTTGCCATCTACACTTGTAATTATATCTCCAACTTTTAACCCTGCCTCTTCTGCAGAAGAACCTTTAAGGAAGGAATTTATCTTTATTCCTTCTGTTACCAACTCATTATAAATGCCTATTCCATAAAAATTTTGATTTATAGCTCTTACAAATTCATTAAATTCTTCTTTTGTGTAATACTCACTATAAGGATCTTTTAAATTTTTAATAACTTCACTTATATCCTGAGAATTTATTCCTTCTTCCGAAAGATTATAAATAGAGTTATTTTGTATTAAATACTTTACTTCCCATAAACTTTGTTCATTATCGCTATATGCATAAGAAGTATCACTTAAAAACAATAAATTAAACAAAAAAACAAATGCAAGTAATCCACTTTTAAACCACTTTTTCTTTAAGTATTTCATCTAAATATCTCCTGCCTTTCTATTATTACTATTATAAGTCAACTTTTAAAAAATATGAAACTAATTTTTGTATTTTCAACACAATACAACATTCTCCATTTATCAAAATAAGTTTTCATGAGATATTATAGAAATATTGAGAATACTCTTTATTGATAAAATTTTAACGACTCTATTTAACTTTATAGAAAAACGTGATAGAATGTCTTTGTCGGTATTCTTATGAAACTGAACACTATAAGTTTAATAAGAAATTTCCGAATTATATCCCTAAAGGGAATAAGAACGGAGGTAATTAAATGGAAAAAAAGTTAAAATCATCAATCAGTCTTAACACAAGACAAATTGCCGTTATTGGTATGTTGTCAGCAATCTCAATTTTTCTTGGAGTATCTGGTTTAGGTTTTATCCCTATTCCACCGGTGAAAGCTACTATAATGCATGTACCTGTAATTATTGGAGCTATTCTAGAAGGACCTTTGGTTGGAGCTATGATAGGATTAATCTTTGGCTTATTTAGCGTAATTAATGCTATTGCAAATCCAATGCCACTATCCTTTGTGTTTATGAATCCACTAGTTTCAGTAGTTCCTAGGGTTATTATAGGACTTACTGCTTACTATTGCTATTCAGCACTATCATCAAAATTTGGTACATTAAAAATGGCAATAGGGGCTGCAATAGGTTCCTTGACTAATACCTTTGGTGTATTAGGGCTTATTTACTTAATTTATATTGAAAAATATGCTGCAGTGTACAATATTAGTGTATCTGCTGCTAGAAAAGGCATAATTGCTGTAGCTTTTACAAATGGAATTCCTGAAGCTATATTATCAGTTTTAATCACTATTCCAGTGGTTATGGCAGTTAGAAAAACTAGAAAGTAATTATAATCTCCTGGCTTTAAGTCAGGAGATTTTTGTAAAAGGAGATATTAACATGAGAGAGATAAGTTTGTTTGATATAGAGGGAATATGTCTTGGTCATGCACAAAACTACGAAAGTGGAACGGGATGTTCTGCCATAATCTGCACTGAAGGTGCTACAGGTGGCGTAGATGTTCGTGGAGGTGCCCCTGGCACTCGTGAAACAGACCTTTTAAATCCAGTAAATATGATTGAAAAAATCCACGCTGTAGTATTATCTGGCGGGAGTGCCTTTGGTTTAGACTCAGCCAGTGGAGTTATGAAATACTTGGAAGATCAAGGGGTGGGCTTCGATGTAGGTGTAACTAAAGTTCCAATAGTTTGTTCAGCAGTACTTTTTGATTTAACAGTAGGCAATAGTCAAATTAGGCCAGATAAAAATATGGGCTATGAAGCCGCCCTTAATTCAGAAGAAAATAAAGAAAACCTACAAGGTAACATTGGCGCTGGTACCGGTGCTACTGTTGGGAAAATGCTAGGGCCTGAATATTCAATGAAGGGTGGACTAGGGAGTTATTGTCTTCAAGTAGGTGAGCTTAAGGTTGGAGCTCTTATTGCAGTAAACTGCTTAGGAGATGTAATAGACCCAAGTACAGGCGAAATCCTTGCTGGTGCATTTATGGATGGTAAATTTGTAGACACCGAGAGTTGGATGATTGATAATTACCATAAATACAACAATGTTTTTCAAGGCAATACAACCATTGGAGTAGTAGTTACTAATGGAACTTTGTCAAAATCTCAAGCTAATAAAATTGCATCCATGGCACACAATGGCTACGGTAGAACCATGCGACCCGCTCATACAATGTTTGATGGAGATACAATTTTCACCATGGCTACAGGCAAAGTAGAAGCTGATATAAATCTTATTGGAATGCTAGCTGCCAGAGTTGTTGAAAAAGCCGTTATAAATGCAGTAAAAAATGCATCTTCACGCTATGGTATTATGGCCTATGAAGACCTTAATTTAGATAAATAGTTAATAGTTTTTTAGTTTTTTAGTTTATGAGGGAATTCTGTTTATACAGAATTCTTTTAATTTAAAGGGATTTTGAGAACACTCAAAATCCCTACCATAACTATTCACTAAAAAACTATTAACTAAAAAACTAAGAATTAGCTATCACACCTATAACCGTGTCTAAATCTTTTAATATTCTAATTTCCCCTGTTAGCTTTAAATCTTTAATTTTAATTTCCTGTCCAAATTCCATCTTACTTACTTCTATTTCAACACTGTTTGGAATTAATGAACTTTCACCTTCTACTTCAATTTCATTTGAATAAACTTGAAGATAAAGTCCTCTTCCATTTAATAACTCTTTTCCAGTGAAGTTCACAGGCACCGTCCATTTAACAACTTCCGTTCCCTTTACAGCTTGAATATCTATATGTATTATTTCATTTGTAGAATCATCTCTAGCTACATCCTTTATAATGCCTTCCTGCTTTTTATTATTTAATAAAAAGGATATTCTTGATTTTTCTCCCTTTTCTTTAAGCAAACCTATTAATTTGGTCTTTTCGAATTTAACAAAAATATTCTCCAAATCCTTTCCATATATAACTCCCGGTATAAACCCTTCCCTTCTGGATACTTTTGGCTTCTCCATTCTTACTTGTGCATTTAATATCCCTTCCATTGTAAAACCTCCTCAGTAATTATAATATTTTTGTATTGCAGTTAAATTTAAGTATAGCATACATCTGGAATATTTATGCACTTTTAGGGTATTGTTTACAAGGAGTTTACACAAGGTTCATAGTTTTAATACCATGTTTATATGTTCTATGCCACCTTCATAAAAAACTTCGCCAAAGGATTTAAAATTAAGTTTTTTATAAAATTCTTCAGCGTATTTTTGAGCATGGATATAAATTTCTTTTATTCCTATCTTAGTAGCTTCTTTTATCATATTTTCTACTAAGTATAACCCTATTCCCTTTCCTCTATATTTTTTAATTATAGATATTCTTCCAAAAGAACAGCTACTATTTTCAACTACAATTCTTCCTGTAGCTATAGGAAAATTTTCTTCATATATAACTATATGCTTCGATATTTTATCCTTACTATCCTTTTCTATTTCCTTTGGTACATTTTGTTCTATTACAAAAACTTGATTTCTTATTTCATAAGCATCTTTTAAATCATCATTACCTTCTAACCATATAAATTTAAACATAAATTCCTCCTTATTTGAAATACTAAATAATTGTGATATATTTTATATTAAGAGGTGAATACTATGATTGACTATAAAAAAATTATAAATAACCAAAAAAAGTACTTTTTAACTAGAGCTACATACTCTATAGATTTTAGAATAAACCAATTAAGAAAATTAAAATATTTAATAGAAAAGAACGAAAGTAATATTTGCAACGCACTTATGAAAGATTTGGGAAAGTGTGAATTTGAAAGCTATGTTAGTGAAATTAGTTTTGTTATATCTGAATTAAATTATATTATAAATAATTTAAGAACATGGTGCAAGGATAATAAAGTAAAAACTCCAATCACAAGCCTTCCCGGAAAAAGTTACATAGTAAAAGAACCCTACGGCTCTGTGCTAGTTATAGGTCCTTGGAATTATCCCTTTCATTTAATATTCAGTCCTATTATAGGTGCTATTGCAGCCGGCAATTGCGTTGTTGTTAAGCCTTCTGAGCTTTCTCCTAATATATCTGCATTAATAACAAATATAATTAACAAAAATTTTAACCCATGCTATATTTATTCAGCAGAAGGAGGAATTGAAGAAACCACTTCCCTTTTATCCTTAAAGTGGGATTATATCTTTTTTACTGGTAGTGTTAATGTAGGAAAGGTAGTAATGGAAGCTGCTAGTAAAAATCTTACACCTTTAACTCTTGAACTTGGTGGGAAAAGTCCTTGCATAGTAGATAAGGATTCAGATTTACTAGTATCAGCTAAGCGTATTGTTTGGGGTAAATTTTTCAATACAGGGCAAACCTGCATTGCTCCAGATTATCTATTTATACATAAAGACATCGTTAAAAAATTTATTCCACTTCTTATCAAATATATTAAAAACTTCTATGGAGAAAATGCAATAAATAGTTCTCATTATGGAAGAATAATAAATGATAAACATTTTGATAGACTAACTTCATATTTTAAAGATGGAAATATAATTTATGGTGGGGAAACAAGTAAAGAGAATTTATATATATCGCCTACACTAATAGTAGGAACAAAAACAAATTCTCCCTTAATGAGTGAAGAAATATTTGGCCCTATACTACCTATACTTCAGTTTTCTAATTTAAATGAAATTATATATTTTATTAATAACAGACCTAAACCATTAGCTTTATATTATTTTTCTAAAAATGAAAATAACATAAGTAAAATTATAAAAGAAACTTCTTCAGGTAGTGTTTGTATTAACGAAACCCTATCCCAAATTAACACTCATTATCTTCCTTTTGGAGGAGTTGGAACTAGTGGTATGGGAAAATATCATGGAAAATGGAGTTACGAAACCTTTACTCACCATAAGTCTGTGATGAAAAGAAGCTTTCTTTTAGATTTAAAAATTAAATATCCACCTTATAATTTACCTGCGAAAAACATAAGAAAATTCATAGAATATTAAATCAACTATTGTTTTTTCATTGTAAAAAATATCACATAATGGTAAAATATAAAGAATAATTTAATTAATACTTTAATCAAAACTTAAAAATACTAAGGAGGTAGTTTAAATTATGAAAAGAAGAAATGATTTTTTATTAAAAGCGGCCTTAACAACAGCTGCTGTTGGCGTAGGAACATTCATATACAAAAAATATAATCAACGTAAAAAAGAACAGTATGACATGTCTGAAGGAGAAGGCGTAATTGAAATAGAAGAATTTGAAGATAATATCCCATGTGCTTGTGATCACGAATCTTTTAACGAAGAAGATATGAATTCAAACTTTGAAATTAAATTAGACGATGAAACTTCTACTATGGAAATAGAAACTGAAGACAAAAATAATGAATAAAAGGATGCTAAAGCATCCTTTTATTCATTATCTTTAATATTTTTTACTTGCGTTGCCGCTGCTTCACTAACAAACAATTTATTTACTCTTATAACTGCTTCTGCAACGTTTAATGAATGATCTCCTACTCTCTCAAAATTTGATATTATATCTAAATAAATAGCACTTACTCTTGCCTCACATCTAGATGTATTCAATCTCTTGATATCATTATCTCTTAGTTTCTCTTGGAATGCATCTATTTTATCTTCAATATCTATTACAGTACTAGCTAATTTTACATCATTTTTCTCAAAGCTTTCTATAGATGTATCCAATGCTTTAAGAGTATATTTATACATTTCATTTAGCTCAGTTTGAGCTTCCTCTGAAAAGGTTAATTTTTTTGCAATCTTTTCTGTAGATAAGTTTGCAATATTTTTAGCATGATCTCCAATTCTTTCTATATCGTTAACTACATGGAACATGGAGGTTACCTTATCTACCTGTTGCTTTGAAAGCTCGGTATTTGAAAGCTTAACAAGAAATTTTGTTATCTCTTCTTCAAGTAAATCTACTAGATCTTCGCCTTCCCCAACTTTCTTAATTAAATTTTCATCTCCTGTTTCAATTGACTCAACTGCTAAAACTAATATTTCTCTTGCTTTTTCACCCATTCTACCAATTTCTTTACTACACTGTCCTACTGCAATTACAGGGGTTTCTAGCAATCTGTCATCCAAATATAATATAGCTGGATTTTCCTCTTCTATATCACTTGGTATTAATTTATTAACAAGAGCAACTAAATATTTAATAAATGGTGCTTGAATTATAACATTTGTAACATTAAATAAAGTGTGAGCGTTAGCTATCTGCTTACCAACATCGCTTGGACTTATTGTTAATATTAAATTTGATACAGGCTTTAATATTATTAAGAAAATTACGGTACCAACTAAATTAAAAATCATATGTATAAGAGCTGCTTTTCTAGCATTTTTATTAGTACCAATACTTGATAATAATGCAGTTGCACAAGTTCCTATGTTATTACCAAATAAAACAGGTAAAGCAACAACCAGTGGTATTAATCCAGTATTTGCTAAAGTTATAAGTATAGCCATTGTTGCTGATGAACTTTGAATTATAGCTGTAAGAACTAAGCCTACTAAAACTCCTAATATTGGATTAAATGATAAAGTAGCAATTAAACTTACGAAGCCCTCTGATTTAGCAAGTGGTTTCATAGCACCTGACATTGATTGCATGCCTATGAACAAAATACCAAATCCTAAGATTATATTTCCAATTTCTCTTCTTTTATCCCCTTTAGAAAATAAAACAATCAAAGCTCCTATACCTACAAAAACAGGAGCAATTGCTGCAAGATCCAGGGCTACTAGTTGTCCAGTAACGGTAGTACCAATATTTGCCCCCATAATAACTCCAGCAGCTTGGTATAAGTTCATAAGCCCCGCATTAACAAAACCTATTACCATTACTGTAGTAGCACTACTACTTTGTATTATTGCAGTTACGATAGTTCCTATTAATATTCCTTTATAGGGATTAGAAACAACCTTTTCGAAAAATCCTTTTAATCTATCCCCAGCTGCATTTTCAAGGCCATCTCCCATAAGCTTCATTCCATAAAGAAATAAACCTAGCCCTCCAAAAAGACCTATTAACATTTGCGAAGTATTCATTCGTTAACTCCTTCCAAAATAATATAAATTTCTACATAATAAATAATACATTATTTAAAATAAAAATAAAGTTTTTTTAACCTTAATTAACATAGATTTAACATTGAAAAAGTTGGTTAATATCTATTATATATTAACCAACTTTTCTAAATTTATCCTCAATTTAATTGTTACTATAATTTTTAATATCTATTCCGCCAAAAGCTGCAACACATTTAACTCTTAATACAGGTTGTACGGAAATAAAATCATCATTATTTCCTAATTGTTCACTTTGTGTTTTATTGCTCCATCCACCAAAAATCGGAACTCCTGTAACTATTACTTTCCAATGTGTTGGCACTATTATGTCAATTCCACCAAAAGCTGCTGTTGCATCAATTATGGCTCCTTCTGCAGCCAATTCTGATCCTCTTAAATCTAAAGAAGCTCCTCCAAAGATTGCTATAATACTTCCACCTTTAAAGTTTTTAGATAAATTTTTATTTTCCAACCCCGAAAATATATTTACATAATCTACCACATCATCATTTACTGAGTTTGAATAATGTCCCTTATCAAGTTCACTCTTTGGAAAAAGTATATTAAAACCAATTAAAATAAATATTATAGGCCAGAAAAACTTCCATATACTTACTGTAATAATATCTAAAACTCTTAACTGAAGAAAAATACCTACAACTAAAAATATTGTCCCTGACGTTTTAGATTCATTTTTGCTAATTAATTTATTAATACCTACGCCAATTATAATAAGTGGCCACCAAGTGGAAAATATATTTCCAAAATAAACTATATTTAGCTGCTGCAATAATGTTACTATACCGAATAATATAAATAATATCCCTAAAGCCATTTTCCCTTTCATTTACTTCACTCCCAATTCAAAAATATCTATATTTATATTATATACATCTCTACATCCTTCTTGCAGTATTAAAAGTCACTAAATTATATGACTTTAGTAATATTATATTCCATAATCTTTATAGGATTATATGTTCTTTATAGGAGAAAATAATAATATATAAATTAATCAAGGAGGACTGACAATGAATAAACATGAGATGAAAAATATAAAAAGCCTTAAAGAATTTCAAAATGTTACAAAGGAAAACACCTTTAATTTTAATGAAAAAGAAATCTCCAATAATAATATAGAAGTAAATAGCTTTCAAAATTTTAAAAACTGCAAATGTGGCAAACATGACAATTTTAATGGGATACATTAAAGGAGGGAATTTTTATGAATACCCATGGAACAGAAAACAAAGAAAATGCTAGACATAATGAAAATCCTACTGAGGAAACTATTACTAGTTTAAAAAATAAATTAGTATTCGATGATGACGTGTCAAATGATGAAAAATTAGAAAATATGAAAAGGGCTCAAGTAAATAGACAAGATAGTTTAAACGGAATCTTTTAATGAATTAGTTTTTTAGATATAAAAGAAATCTCGTGAAGGGATTTCTTTTATATCTCCTCTTTGTCTTACCTTTTGTTCCACTAATTAATTACACGCATCTCCTCCAAATCCCACTCCAAGGACTCCACTTAATTCTCTATCTACACATACAAGGTCTTCTTTAGTAAGCTGACTTACATCGGTTTTTGCCATAGCAGATAGTGATAATTTCATTTCTTCTTTACAAGATATCAAGAAATTTGATAGGGTGGTAGCTCCTTTTTCTACGTCTAAATCTTTAGTTAACTTCCCTCCATAAATAACTAGTTGAGGTGTGGTTTCATCCGTTAATGTCTTAACTATTTGACTTTGTATCGTTGCAATAAGAGCAATAGAACCTATATATACCGCCCTCGCCCCTAAAGCTATAGCCTTTAAAAACTCTCCTGGAGTTTTTAGTCCTCCTGCAATTATTAAATCATATTTATCTTTAATCCCTTTATTCTCTAAATATTTTGCTGCTCTATTTAAAGCCAATAAGGTTGGTAATCCCATATCATCCTCTAGAGTTGGAGGAGCACTAGAAGTTCCTCCTTCTGCACCGTCAATGGTTATAAAGTCTGCTTCTGTTTGTGTTATAATATCTAGCTCTTTTTCTAAGAAATGAGTAGCTGCTATTTTTATTCCTACTGGAACACCATAAGTATCTCTTAAGCTTTTAACTAAATTTATTAAGTCTTCAGTATTCCCTACTCCTTCCATTCTAGCTCCTTTTTTAGCATCTTCCCCTTCACGCAGACCCCAACATTCTCTTAAATGATCCCCAATTTCATTTGAAGGAATACTGGTAGGCACAGCTCCTCCCCATGCTCCCTGTCCTAATTGTATTTCTATAGCATCTAACTGTGCTAAATCTTCATGTTTTCTAAGCCATCCTCCTCTATTATATTGTCCTATTAAAAGATTAGTTGAACTTCTTTCCTCTCTACAAACGCTTGATTCTCCCGTATTTGTTGCTGTTCCTGCTATTGCAGCTCCTTTTCCTAAAGCCATTTTTGCTTCTACACTCAAAGAACCTCCATAAGACATTCCTGTTATCATTACCGGCATAGATATTCTCAAAGGCTTTATAGCTCTCTTTCCTATAATGACTTCAGTGCTAATATCCTCTAATTTTTCCGTGGGCATTTCAAATAACTGTCTAGGGTTTAAAAACAACTTCTTCCACTGAGATTGTACATTAGGACTTCCATAGGTTCGTTGAAGAGCTTTGCCACTTTCTCCCCTCATACAGGCCTCTACTATAGCTACAAGACTTAATTTTTCTGCTGCCGTTGCCATTACGAAAAAGTTTTCTGGGTAGTCTTTTGTAAGCATATTTACCATTAAATCATCAGATAAGTTATCTACCATACTTGTTACTAAGCCTTTTATCATTTCTATCTCTCCTCTTGATTAATTTCTGAGTTATTTTTTGTTAAAATAAAATATTTATTCATGAATAAAAAAACTGGTAAGAGAGAAATCTCTCTTACCAGTTTTTTTATTACATGTTTTCTATTTTTACTACATCATAACCAGCATCTTCTATGGCAGCTTTTATTTCTTCATCACTAGGGTGATTAACAAAGTCTACCTCTGCCGTTTTTCCCTTTAAATCTACTTCTATATTTTGTCCCCCTATATCTTCTAGGGCTACCTTAACGTGATTTACACAGTGACCACAACTCATTCCTTCGATTAAAATTTTCTTTTTCATAAATGTTATCTCCTCTCGTATTTTAATTATATGGCTTAAAGGTTTTTAACCTTAATGCATTTAATAAAACTGATACTGAACTAAAGCTCATAGCTGCTCCAGCTATCATTGGATTTAATAGTATATCTATGCCAAGTAAAGGTAGTATACCCATGGCTACTGGAATACCTATTGTATTGTAAGCAAAAGCCCAAAATAAATTTTCTTTTATATTAGTTATAGTTTTCTTGCTCAATTGTATAGCTGTTGGTACATCCATTAAGTCACTTCTCATAAGTACTATATCCGCTGATTCAATAGCTACATCAGTACCTGAACCTATAGCAATACCAATATCTGCTACCACTAATGCTGGGGCATCATTTACTCCATCTCCAACCATGGCTACTTTTTTACCTTCTTCTTGAAGCTTTTTAACTTCCTTTGCCTTATCTTCAGGAAGCACTTCTGCAAGGACTCTATCTATTCCTACTTGTCTTCCTATAGCTTCTGCTGTCCTTCTATTATCTCCAGTAATCATAGCAACTTCTATACCCATCTTGTGGAGTTTTTCTATGGCTCTCCTACTGCTTTCTTTAACAGTATCTGCCACAGCAATGATACCTGATAATTTACTATCTATGGATACATACATAGGAGTTTTACCTTCTTCGGCTAACTTATTTGATGCATCCTCCATATTCTCTAAAGAAATATTATTTTCTTCCATTAGCTTCTTATTACCTAGAAGTACTTCATGGCCATCAATATTTACATGAATGCCATGACCTGGTATAGAGTTAAAGCTCTCTACAGCTTTAAAATCTAGTCCTCTTTCCTCAGCGGATTTTACTATAGCTTCTCCGAGTGGATGCTCTGATCCCTTTTCTCCACTGGCTGCAATTTGTAATAAATACTCTTCATTAAAATTATTTACTGTTAGTATATCCGTTACCTTTGGTTTTCCTTCTGTAATAGTTCCTGTTTTATCGAATACTACAGTTTGTATTTTATGAGCCGCTTCTAAGGCCTCTCCACTTTTTATAAGAACGCCGTATTCTGCTCCTTTTCCTGTTCCTACCATAATAGCTGTCGGTGTGGCAAGTCCTAATGCACAAGGGCATGCAATTACAAGTATTGATATAAAAATGGTTAAAGCAAAAGTGGTACTATGACCAGTAAGCCTCCAGGCAAGGGATGATACTATGGCTAAAACAATTACTATAGGAACAAAATATCCTGAAATTATATCTGCCATTTTTGCAATAGGCGCTTTAGTTCCTTGAGCTTCTTCTACAAGTTTAATAATTTGAGCAAGAGCTGTATCTTTTCCTACTCTAGTAGCTTTATATTTTATGGATCCATTTTTATTTATGCTTCCTCCAGTTACTTTGTCTCCTATATTTTTTTCTACAGGAATACTTTCTCCTGTAAGCATTGATTCATCAATAGATGTGAAACCTTCTATTACTAAACCATCCACAGGTAACTTTTCCCCTGGTTTTACAAGAATTATATCATCTACTTCAACATCATCTATAGATATTTCTATTTCCTTACCGTCTTTTAATATTGTTGCAGTTTTCGGTGCAAGACCCATAAGCTTTTTTATAGCCTCTGATGTTTTACCCTTAGTAACGGTCTCTAAATATTTACCTAAGGTTATAAGGGTCAAAATAACCGCTGCGGACTCAAAATACAACTGCATTACATAGTCTGTCTCTCCAAGAGATATTTTATATACTGCAAATACTCCATATAATGTAGCAGCTAAAGTTCCAATTGCTATTAAGGAATCCATATTTGGCTCTCTTCTATATAAAGTTTTAAATCCTACCTTATAAAATCTATTTCCAACTATAACTACAGGCAATGTTAAAACCAACTGTACTAATGCAAAGTTTAAAGGATTGTGCATAGGATCGATAATTTCAGGAAGCATTAATCCCATCATATGTCCCATGGAAATAATAAGAAGAGGAATAGTAAACACCGCTGAAATTACAAATTTTCTCCAAAGAGATTTTCTTTCCTGTTCCTTCTTCTCTTTATGCAAATCTACAGTGGCCTCTTCCACTAATTTATAGCCACTCTTTTCTACTGCTGCTTTAATTTCTGACATTCTAACTTTTGAAGGTTGAAATGTAATTGTTAGCTTTTCTGTTGCAAAGTTTACATTAGCTTCAATAACTCCTTCTATTTTCTTGGATGCTCTTTCTACAGCTTTAGCACATGCTGAGCAGGTCATTCCTTCTATTGAAAGGGTTTTAGTTGAAGTTTCTACAAGAGCTTTATATCCTGATTTTTCTATAGCCCTTTGAATATCCTCGAGCTTTGCCTCCTCTTCATTAAAGGAAATACTAAGTTTTTCTGAAGCAAAATTTACGTTTGCATCAAGAACACCAGGAACTTTTTTAGCAGATCTTTCTACAGCCTTCGCACAAGCCGCACAAGTCATGCCTTCTATATTTAAAATTTCATTTTTCAAAATCACTACCTCCTATTTATCAATTAGTTTTTGCAAAACCCCCATAATTTCATCTATCTTTTCTTCACCTGATTCATGAAGAAATGCGTCTTTCACACAATGATTTAAATGTTGTTTTAGTATGTGCATATTAGACTTTTTTAAAAGGGACTGTACTGCAATTATTTGATTCGATATATCTATACAATATCTACCATCCTCTATCATTTTAATAATTCCATCTACTTGTCCTCTAGCAGTTTTTAAAGACTGTAATGCTTTTTTTTGCTCTGCGTTCATAATTACCTCCTATCCTCCCCCCTGGGTGGGGGGTTATATTGTTATTATAAAATAGTTGAAGATAAATTTCAACTATTTTTTTTGATTTTCTATATAATTTCTATATTTTCTACTGCATCTTTAACTAACTCTTCTACGTTTAACAGGCTTTCAGAGTTTTCTATCATTCTTAATATTGGTTTTGTTTTTGGATGCTTTGGTACAAATATTGTGCAACAATCCTCATAGGGAAGTATTGAGGTTTCATAAGTACCTATTTGTCTTGAGATATTCATAATATCTTCTTTATCCATAGATATTAACGGTCTAAATACTGGCCTATCTGAGACAGCATTTGTTACAACTAGACTATCCATGGTTTGACTAGCTACTTGCCCTATGCTTTCTCCTGTAGTTACAGATTGGATATTCAAAGCCTCCGCTAAGGCACATGAAATTCGCATCATAAATCTTCTCATTATTATTGTTAATTCATCTTCTCTACACTTATCCATTATTTCCATTTGAATTTTGGTGAAAGGTACTACATATAATTTAGTATTTCCTGTATATTTTTTTAAAATATTATTTAGCTCTATAACCTTTTCCTTAGCTCTTTCACTGGTATATGGGTGGCTATGGAAATATATACTATGAAGCTCTACCCCACGTCTACCCATCATATATCCTGCAACAGGAGAATCTATACCTCCAGATAGCATAAGTAAAGTAGCTCCATTAGTTCCATACGGCATTCCACCAACGGCTTTTATTTTTTTTGAGTAAATATAGGCTCCCTTTTCTCTTACTTCTATATTTACAACCACTTCTGGATTTTTTACATCAACTCTTATATCTTGTTTATTATTTAAGATAAAGGCTCCCACTTCTCTACTTATCTCCATAGAGTTTTTAGGGAACTTTTTATTTGCTCTATTAGTCTCTACTTTAAATGTTTTATATTCTCCTTCTTCTAATTCTCTTAAAGCTTGTAAGCAAATATCATCAAAAGAAAGACTTACTTCACTTACTATGCAAATTTCTTGCACACCAAAAACCTTTCTTACTCTCTTTGATAACTCTTCCATATCGTTAGAATGTAAAAACCATCTTCCACTATCCAAAATAAATTCATAATCCATGCCATTTATTACTCTTCTTATATTATCTTTCAATGTTTTTTCAAATTTATTTCTGTTTAAACCCTTCAAAAAGATTTCAGCACTATATTTTATTAATAATAACTTTCTCATTATTTACCTCTCCTTAAAAATTTTAGTGAACTATATAATGAATGGAGTACATAGTCAATTTCTTCTTTCGTATTATCTTCTGAAAAACTAAATCTAATTGCTCCCTTTATTTCACTGTCTTTCAAACAAATAGCTCTTAATACATGACTATCTTTTGTATCCTTAGCAGAACAAGCAGAGCCTGTAGACACATAAATTCCATTCCCATCTAAGGCTCTTAATAAAACTTCACCTTTAATTCCTATAAAAGAAACATTTAATATATATGGAGAAAATTTTTCATTAAGAGGACTATTAATCTTTACATCCTCAAAATCTCTAAGCCTTTCTATAAAATATTCTTTAAGATTAAAAACCTTATTATAGTTTTCATTCATTGACTGGTGAATTATTCTTGCTGCTTCACTAAAACCTACTACTCCCGGTAAGTTTTCAGTTCCAGATCTAAAGCTTCTTTCTTGCCCTCCACCAGAAATTAATGGTTTAGGTATTAATCCTTTTTTCACATAGACAAATCCCACTCCTCTAGGTCCATGGATTTTATGGGCACTGGCCGAGAAAGCATCGATATTAAGTTCTTTAACATCTATATTAAATTTACCGTAACTTTGTACACCATCGATATGGAATTTTGTTCTTCCACCTTTTTCTTTTATGATTCTCCCTATGCTCTTAATGTCTTGTACCGTTCCAATTTCATTATTTACATGCATAATACTTACTAATAAAGTATTTTTATTAATAGCTTTTTCTAATTCTTCTAAGTTTATTCTTCCATCTTTAAATACACTTAAAATTTTTATCTCCACACCTTGAGACTCTAATTCCTTAAATGTATTTAACACACTAGGGTGTTCAATTGGAGTGGTAATTATATTTCCACCCTCTTTTGCAAAGCCCTTTATTATAAAATTATTACTTTCACTTCCTCCAGAAGTAAAAATTATTTCCTCTTTGCCACAATTTATGGTTCTTGCCACCGTATCTCTGCTATCATTTAGTATTTTTTCAGCTTTTATTCCAAAACTATGAGCAGAAGATGGATTTCCATAATAGCTCCTCATAACGTCGTTCATTTTTTCTATAACTGTTTCATAGGGTTTTGTCGTAGCACTATTATCTAAATAAACCTCCATTTAATCACTCCTAAAACTTTATAAAAACATACAATGCTTAAAATTATAACATTGTATGTTTCAAATTTCTAGTAATTCTATCCACTTTTAGTTTAAGGGCCATCTATCCTCTTTAGCTCTCTCTATTCTTTCTTGATGGACTATTCTATAGTCTAATTTTTTATCTGTATGAAAAACTGCTATATTTGCTTTTTTAACTTTCTCTAAAAGTTCTTTCATGTAACCTTTTTCCACAAAAAACACCTCACTCTTATTTATTTATATAATTATTATTGACTTTATAGCATATTTCATTCTATGATATATTACGATAT
Organism: Clostridium malenominatum; assembly: GCF_039521365.1. Taxonomy (NCBI): domain Bacteria; kingdom Bacillati; phylum Bacillota; class Clostridia; order Eubacteriales; family Clostridiaceae; genus Clostridium; species Clostridium malenominatum. Next base: position 1,201,319 of record NZ_BAAACF010000001.1, on the reverse strand, counting down.
TAAATAAAGTGAGGTAAAATGCAATGGTTCAACATTTGTTTTCAAGAACAGAGCTACTTATTGGTAAAGAAGCTTTATCTAAGCTTAAGGATAGTACCGTGGTGGTTTTTGGAATAGGCGGTGTAGGAAGTTTTGCTACAGAAGCACTAGTTAGAAGTGGTGTAGGACATTTAATTTTAATCGATGATGATACAGTGTGTTTAACAAATATAAATAGACAAATACTTGCTGATTATAGTACTTTAGGAAAACCTAAAGTGGAAGTTATGAAAGAAAGAATTGAAAAAATAAATCCTAAATGCAAGGTTACAATACATCAAACCTTTGTTAAAGAAGATAATATATCAGAAATAATACCTTTAAATGCAGATTATGTTATAGATGCCATAGATACTGTGTCCTCTAAAATTTCTTTGATTCTGTGGTGTAAAAACAATAATATTTCAATTATTAGTTCCATGGGTACAGGTAATAAGCTTGATCCAACAAAATTCAAGATAGAAGATATTTACAAAACTAAGATATGTCCTTTAGCTAAAGTTATGAGATATGAATTAAGAAAACGTAATGTGGATGGAGTAAAGGTACTTTACTCAGAAGAAGCTCCTTCAAAGCCTAAATTGGATGAGATTATAACTTGTAAAGAGGGATGCGTTTGCTCTAATGGAAGTAAAAAATGCACTGTTAAAAGGCAGATTCCTGGCAGTATCGCCTTTGTTCCTCCAGTAGCGGGAATGATTCTGGCTGGTGAAGTAGTTAAGGATATAATAAAGTAGCTAGCTTGCTAGCTACTTTATTATATCCAGATATTTAGATTTGGATATAATCCCTGCGGAGTTTTTACATTATCTATTACATCTAGAAATCTAAGCATTTGATTAAAGGGGAGTTTGCAAATCAAACTCCCCTTTAATCCATATATCCTTGCAAAAATTTCAATCTATTGGGATGCCTTAGCTTTCTTAATGCACTGGCTTCAATTTGTCTGATTCTTTCTCTTGTTAAATTAAATTCTTTACCTATTTCCTCTAAGGTTCTAATCTCTCCATCTTCTAATAATCCATATCTTAGTCTTACAACCCTTTCCTCTCTTGGCGATAGGGTTCTTAATGCACTACCTAAAACCTCTCCTAGCATGGAAGTCATAACTTTTTGCTCTGGGGAATAGCTTTCATCTGGAATAAAATCTTCTAAGAAAGTATCTTCGTTAGTTCCTACTGGTGTTTCTAGTGAAATTGGCTCCATACATATAGCATAGATTTGTTTTACCTTTTGAACTGGCAATTTTAACTCTTCTGCCACTTCTTCTTCTGTAGGAGTTCTATCTAATTTTTGATATAGTTCTTTTTGGGTTTTTAATACTTTACTTGCTATTTCATTCATATGTACTGGTATTCTTATGGTTCTAGATTGATCCGCAATGGCCCTTGTAACAGCCTGTTTAATCCACCAGGTAGCATAGGTGCTGAACCTATATCCTTTGGTATAATCAAATTTCTCAACTGCTTTCATAAGCCCTATATTGCCCTCTTGAACTAAATCTAAAAAACTTAACCCTTTACCAACATACTTCTTGGCAATACTTACCACCAATCTTAAATTACTTTCAATTAATTTATCTTTTGCTCTTTCATTACCCGCTTCTATTTGTTTGGCTAATTGAACTTCTTCTTCAGCAGTTAGAAGTTCTCCCTTACCGATTTCTTTTAAATATATATTAATATAATCTTCAACATTAGTTATTTCTTCAGTATTCAATAATATCACCCTTACATCATTATGATTTGCCACTCTATATCTATTACTTCAATACATCTTCTCTTTATCCTTCTTAATTAAATAAAATTAAAGAATTTGTAACAATTTATTCAACTTTTATACAACAATTTTTTTAATACAATAAAAAACTGTAGCTTTCCATAACTTGCTACAGTTTTATTATACTTATTAGTAATTATATCCATTAGGGTGATTTTTATACCAATCCCAAGCGGTTTTTATTATGGTTTCTAAGGAATTATATTCAAGTACCCAGCTCAATTCATCCATAGCTTTATTAGATGAGGCAACTAAAACTGCAGGGTCACCTGCCCTTCTATCTGCTACTACATCTTTTATTTCTTTTCCTGTTACCTTTCTCGCTACTTCTATTACCTCTTTTACAGAAAAACCTTGTCCATTCCCTAAATTATAAATTCTGCTTTCTCCACCCATTCTTAATCTTTCTAAAGCAAGGGAATGAGCATTTACTAAGTCCATAACATGAATATAGTCTCTTACACAGGTTCCATCTTTAGTTTCATAATTATTTCCAAATATTGTTATAAATTCTCTTTTTCCTAAGGCAACCTCTAATATAATTGGAATTAAGTGCGTTTCAGGTCTATGATCTTCACCTATTCTACCATTTACATGTGCGCCCGCAGCATTGAAATATCTCAGCACAGTATATTTTATACCATAGGCTTTATCACACCATTTTAATATTTTCTCTACTGCAAGCTTAGATTCTCCATAAGGATTTGTAGGAATGGTGTCGTCCTCTTCTTTAATTGGAATATTCTTAGGTTCTCCATAGGTTGCTGCCGTGGATGAAAAAACAATATGCTTAACACCATATTCCTTCATTACTTCAAGTAGATTTATTGTACCACCTATATTGTTATTAAAATACTTTAAAGGTTCATGAACACTTTCGCCAACCAGAGAATCCGCAGCAAAGTCAATAACAGAGTCAATGGTATTTTCGCTGAATATTTTATTTAAAATATTCTTATCTCTTACATCTCCTTCGTAAACCGTTCCTCCTAATATTGCATTTCTATGACCCTTTTGAAAATTGTCTAGAACTATTACCTCTTCACCTTTTTCTATTAATGCAGCCACCATGTGACTCCCAATATAACCCGCTCCACCACAAACAAGTACTGCCATAAAAAGCCCTCCTTTATTTATCAGATAAAATTAACATTCTTTTGTGCCATCACCTACGCCACTAAGATAAAAGCTTGGCTCATATCCTATTCTATCTTCATATTTTTCTTTTACATATTTCATAAATTCCTCTGCCTTATCCTTCTCTACTAAAGCTATAACACATCCCCCAAAACCTGCACCAGTCATTCTTGCTCCAATGCATCCCTTACAATTTAAAGATAATTCCACCATTGTGTCTAGCTCTATTCCCGTTACCTCATATAAATCTCTTAATGAAATATGAGACTCAGTTAATAATTCTCCAAACCCTTCCATATTTCCTTCATTTAAAAAAATAAAAGCTTTTTTTACTCTTTCATTTTCATATACTACATGTTTGACTCTATTTCTAACATTTTCTTTCTTTAGTAAAACTTCAACAGTTTTATAATCTTCTTCACTAAGACTACAGAGATTGTCTATTTCCTTATGAACCTTAATTTCTTGTAATCCTTCTTCACATTCCATTCTTCTCTCATTATATTTTGATTCACTTAAAGCTCTTCTTTTGTTTGTGTTCATAATAATTAGTGTATGCTCAGCTAATTTAAAATCTGCATATTTAAACTCTAAAGTATCACAATTTAGCAATATAGCTTTGTCTTTTTTTCCCATTCCAATAGAAAATTGATCCATTATGCCGCAATTTACCCCTATAAATTCATTTTCTGCCCTTTGACAAAGCTTAATTAGCTGTACTCTATTTATTCTTCCTTGGTTAAACAATTCATCAATAATAACTCCCATTAAAACTTCTATAGAAGCTGAAGAAGATAGCCCTGCACCATTGGGTATATTGCCGCTAATTAAAATGTCCATTCCTTCTACCTTATATCCTTCATTTAAAAGAAATGCTATAACACCTTTTAAATAATTTCCCCAATCATCCTCTTCTTTATATTCTATATTATATAGCTTAGCAGAAACTCTTTTAGAAAAATTAGTAGATGCTAAGTTAATTATATTATCTTTTCTTTTTCTGACAAGTCCATAGGTTCCAAAATCTAAAGCACAAGGAAATACATATCCTCCATTATAATCAATATGCTCCCCAATTAAATTTACCCTTCCTGGGGAATGAAATACCCTAATCTCCCCTTCCCCGTAGATTTTTATAAATTCTTTTTTCAAATCTTCAATCCTCATTATTCTCACCCCTAATCTCTGAAACCTATTTTATTTATAAATTTAATAAAACCTTCTCTTCCTACTTTATCCCTTTTAAAAACTCCTGAATTAGTTAATATTTCAGTAAATTTCTTGCCAATCTCTCTTTTTATTATTCTCAAAGCCTCTTCTGTTGTGTTATCTGTACCATACTCTAAAATCATTTCATCAATCCATTTAAGATGATTACATAAGTTAAAATCATTAACCTGTTCCTGTCCAGAAAGGATATTTCTTATCTCATTTAGCTCCTCTTTTAACCTTCCAGGCAGAACTGCCAATCCCATAACCTCAATTAATCCAATGTTTTCTTTTTTAATATGGTGTAAGTGCTGGTGAGGATGGAAAATTCCTAAGGGATGTTCCTCACTTGTTCTATTATTTCTCAGTACTAAATCAATTTCATATTCTCCATATTTATTAATTCTAGCTATAGGTGTTATAGTATTATGCAAAACCTTCTCTCCTTTAATAATGCTATGAGGCAGAATATCTACACTTTCATCTATATAACCTCTCCAAACATCTAATATCTTAGAGGAAGCAGCTATTAATTCCTCTTTGTCTTTTGAAGAAAGCCTTATGACGGATAAAGGCCATTTTACTATTCCACCTTTAATTGTCTGAAACTCTTCACTTTTAAAGAAATGCTCAATGGGGGCCTTTACCATAGGAAATACATGATTTCCCCCTTGATAGTGTTCATGCGTTAATATAGAACCCCCAACTATAGGCAAATCAGCATTTGAGCCAATAAAATAGTGAGGAAACTTCTCTACAAAATCTATTATTCTTCGAAAGGTATTTTCGTTAATACTCATAGGTATGTGGCTTTCATGAAATAATATGCAATGTTCATTATAATATAAATAAGGGGAATATTGTAGATACCATTGTTCATGAAGAAGTTCTATTGGAATAACTCTATGATTTCCCCTTCCTGGATGATTTATATTACCAGCATATCCTACGTTTTCTAAGCACAATAGGCATTTAGGATAATTAGAACTTGATTTTAATTTTGATGCAGCAATATCTCTTGGATCCTTTTCAGGTTTAGACAAATTTATTGTTATTTCCATTTCCCCATAAGGAGTATCTTCCTTCCAATATAAATTTTTATTTGTTCTATCTAGCCTTATGTAATTTGAATGAGTTGAAAGATTATAATAATATGTGGTTGCAGCTTTTGATCCTTTAGTATTATATATATTATTAAAATTATTGATAATCTCCGATGATCTAGGCATCAAAATACCCATTATTTTAGCATCTAATAAATCTCTATAGGTAATTGTATCTATTGGCAATATCTCCGTTTCTCCAGCATAATCTAATATATTTTCCAATATAGAAACAGGATTCTCAGAGGTAATCTCCTCAATCTCTCCATAGTAGGGCTCATCTATTCTTAATAAATCTAAAAGAGAATTCCGACTTTGAACAACGTCCCATTTTTCTATTAAATTATGCTTTAATGCATATTTAAGTAAAATTTCTATTTCTTTTGAAATGTTGAATTCTTTCATAAAGATCTCCTCCCTTATAGAAAACCTTTTCTAATTTTTTTAAGAAAATGCGTGTCTACCACGCAAATAATCGAATTATAACTTATCACAACTTTCCCTAATAATTAAATTTGTGCCTATTATAATTTTCTTTTTAGTTTTATTTTCTTTATCAATTATATCTAAAATTTCTAAGGCCGCTTTTTTGCCTATTTCTTTCATATTTAAATCTACTGTAGTAAGCCTTGGATGACTTACATGAGCAAGTAAGGTATTATCAAAACCCATTACAGATAATTCCTTAGGTATATTTAACTTTAACTTATTGCACGCATTTATAACCCCTACTGCCATTAAGTCATTACACGCAAATATCGCAGTAGGACGATTTTTACTAAGTATTAAATTTTCCACTTTTTCCCTTGTTTTTTCTACAACTTCTATGGTGTTACCCATACCTACATTTAATACCTTTTTATATTTTAATTTCTCTTCTTTAATCATATCTAAATATATTTTCTCTTTTATATCATAGGAATAACTTCTAGTTCCTCTTATAAAAGCAATTTTTTCATGCCCTAAATTTCTTAAATACTTTAATGCTTCTGCCATTCCAGCTTTTTCATCATAGGTTACAAAATTGCACTCAAATTTATCACTACACCCATTAACCACAACTAATGGTAAAGCTCTAGACATCTCTTCTAAATATCCTGAACTTAGATTTTCAATACTTGGATCTATTATTATAATTCCATCCACTCTTTTAGAAATTAAATCTTCAATTAATTTCTTTTCTTTTTCTGGTTCTCCGTAAGTATTACAAAGTGATATGCTATAACCCTCTTTGTTAGTTAAATTTTCAATAGCTTCTACAATTGTTGGGAAAAATAGATTTGTTATACCAGGAACTACCACACCTATCATAGAAGATTTATTAGTTATTAAACCTCTTGCCATAGCATTGGGCTTATATTTCAACTTTTCTATAGCCTCTTCTATTCTAATTCTAGTTTCCATTTTTACGGGATAGTTATTATTTAATACTCTCGATACTGTAGTAATAGATACCCCTGCTTCTTTTGCTACTTCTTTTATGGTTATAGTCATAATTTCACCTTCTAATTTTTAAAATATAATATATCATTGTTTAAAAGACCTTCCATCTAGCTAGGACGGAAAGTCTTTTGTTACTATCTTTTTGCTAAATATTTACGTATGTCAAAAGCAACCGCTCCAATTATTATAATACCTTTAACTACCTGTTGCCAATAGGCAGATACATTTAAAATTACTAAACCATTGTTTAATACTTCAAATATTAAAACTCCTGTAATTATTCCAGATACTGTTCCAATACCACCAGAGGTAGAAACTCCCCCTATGGTTGCTGCTGCTATAGCATCAAGCTCATACATATTACCATAGTTGTTAGTAGCCCCTCCTGTTCTAGCAGCAAGTAGTGCTCCTGCTAGCCCATATAAAGCTCCAGCTAAAGCATAAACTTTTATTAAAGTAAGCTCAACATTTACTCCTGAAACTTCTGCTGCATTTGAATTTCCACCTATGGCATAAATGTATTTTCCAAAACGAGTTTTATTAAGAATAATCCATATAATAATTCCAACTACTGCAGCTATAATTACTAAGTTAGGTATAACTCCAAAAACTCTTCCAGAAGCGAGTCCTGTGAAGTCATTCCTTAACCCCCCAATAGGTTGAGCATTAGTATATATACATGCAGCACCATATACTATAACCATCATTCCTAAGGTAGCTATAAAAGGCGGTACCTTAAGATAAGATATAACCACTCCATTAATTGCTCCAATTGACATCCCTACTACCATAACTAATAGTATAACTACGAAAATATTTAACTGCGGAGCATTTTTAAATAATTTATATGCATAGTCAGGGCGCTGCAACAAACTTGCAGAAATACAAGCTGTAAGACCTACTATTCTACCTGAGGAAAGGTCTGTACCTTTAGTAATTAGCGCTCCACCAACTCCTAAGGCAATTATTATACGTACTGAGGCAATAACCAAAACATTTCCTAGGTTATTAAGAGATAGGAAATTACTATTTAGTGCCCCTATAGATATACATAATACTACAAGAACTAAATATATTGCATTTTTACTACCAAACTCTTTTAAATTTTTTCCATTTAACTTTTTACTTTCTTCTGCCATGTTTTTAACCTCCCTCTGCTAAGCAAACTTTGTGGCATACTTCATAATAAGCTCCTGATTTGCTTCCCTGCCATCTATGATTCCACTTAATTTTCCTGAACACATTACCATAATTCTATCAGACATTCCTATAAGCTCAGGCATTTCTGAACTAATCATAATAATACTTTTCCCAGCCTTTGCAAGTTCAGCAATTATTGAATATATTTCATACTTTGCCCCTACGTCGATTCCTCTAGTAGGCTCGTCCAATATTAAAACATCCGGTTCTGTTAGTAACCAACGAGAAAAAATAACCTTTTGTTGATTTCCTCCAGACAAATTTCTTATTAATGTTTTTCCAGAAGGAGTTTTTATGTTAAGCATATTTATGCTCTTATTTACTTCCGCCATACCCTTTCTGCTGTTTATAATAAAATTAAAATCCATGTATCTGTTTAAGTTAGCTACTATGGTATTGTCTGCCACAGAAAGTACCGGAAAAATCCCCGTAGATCTTCTTTCTTCAGTAAGAAGCGCAATTCCATGCTTCTTTGCATCTATTGGATTTTTTATTTTCACCTCATTATCTTTTATATATATCTTTCCTTTGGATATTCCTCTAAGTCCAAATATTGCCTCAACTAGCTCTGTTCTTTGAGCTCCAACTAATCCCCCTATTCCCAATATTTCACCCTTTCTTAGTTCAAAGGTTATATCTTTAAAGGACTTTGAATTGGTAGATGTTAAATTTTCTACTTTCATGAATACTTCCCCTGGTATATTTTCACGAGGTGGGAATCTATTTGTTAAATCCCTTCCAACCATTTTAGAAATAATCATATCCGTAGTCATATCCTTAGAATCCCAAGTACCGATATACTTACCGTCTCTCATTATGGTTATTTCATCAGATATTTCTAAAATTTCTTCCATTTTATGAGATATATATATAATCGAAACCCCTTCGGCTTTAAGCTTTCTGATAATATTAAACAAATGAGAAACTTCAGTTTCTGTAAGAGAGGAGGTAGGCTCGTCCATCACTACTACCTTTGCTCTATAGGAAACAGCCTTTGCTATTTCTACTCCTTGAATTTGTGATACAGAGAGTTTTGCAACTTCAGTTTCTGGTTTTATATCCAATTGAAGTTCATCTCTTAAAAGTGATAATGTATCATCATACATTTTTTTATGGTCTACTAATTTTATTCCCATATAGCTTTTAACAGGGAATCTTCCTAACCATATATTTTCCATTACACTACGATGTGGCACTGGGTGAAGCTCTTGGTGTATCATAGAAATTCCATTTTCTAATGCATCCTTTGCATTTTTAAATTGAACTTTTTTACCATCAAGAATAACTTCCCCTTCATCTTCAACATAGATTCCAAAAAGACACTTCATCAATGTAGATTTACCCGCTCCATTTTCACCCATGAGTGCATGTACACTTCCAGGCCTTAGCTTCAAACTAACATTATCAAGCGCCTTTACACCGGGAAAGCTTTTGGAAATATTATGCATTTCCAAAACATACTCCTGTGACATAGGCAACACCTCTTTCAGCAAAATATTTAATATTAGGGAGTGTAAAACACTCCCTAGTTTTTTTATTATTTAAATTGGCTAACATTTTCCTTTGTTACAGGTTGATATGGAACCCATTTGTATTTAACATCAGTTATTCCTTCAACGGATTTTGATGGATCTTCTTTCTTTGCTAAAGAATAAGATATATCAAGTATAGCTTTTCCTTGGCCTTTAGCATCGTTTAATACTGTACCTAATAATTGTCCACCTTCTAGAGAGTCAATTGCTGGTGCAGTTGCGTCAACACCAACTACTGGCAACTTTTTGTCTCCCTGGAAATATCCTGCTGCTTTAAGAGCTTCGATAGCACCTAACGCCATATCGTCGTTATTTCCAAATACAACTTCTATTTTATCGCCATAAGCGGATAACCAAGCAGCCATTTTTTCTTGTCCCATTGCTCTCTGCCACATTCCTGTATCATTAGCAAGTTTTTCAGTTTTAACTCCAGCTGCTTCTAAAGCTTTTATTGAATGTTCAGTACGTAATATTGCGTCTTGATGTCCTGGTTCTCCTTCTAACATTACGTATTGAAGTTTTCCATCTTTATTCTTATCCATGCCTGGATTAGCCTTGAAATAGTCAGCAATTATTTGTCCTTGCATTGCTCCTGATTCCTCAGCCTTTGCACCAACATAGAACATCTTGTCCCATTTAGCCATGTCTTCTGCTACTGGCTCACGATTAAAGAATACTACAGGTATTCCCGCTGCCTTAGCCTTATCAATTATTACAGAAGCTGCAGTACGGTCAACCATATTAACAGCAATAACGTCATATTTTTGAGCTATAAAAGTATCCACTTGGTCATTTTGGTTTGCTTGCTGACCTTGTCCATCAGCGAAATTTAACGTAATTTTTTCTCCTGAAGCCTTTCCCTTTTCTTCAGCATTCTTTTCAATTGCTTGACGAACTGTAGAAATAAAAGTATCGTCAAATTTGTAAAGTGCTACACCAATTTTTATTTCCTTAGGCGTATCCTTTCCAGCATCTTTTCCTGCATCTGTAGGTTTACTTCCACAACCAGTAAGCATCCCTAATGATAAAATTGCCGCAGCAACCAATGAAATAATTTTTTTCATTTTTATACCCCCCAATAATTTTATGTATTTATTAAACAATAGAAACATTAATTTAATGTTTCTAAGCTTTTCCAAATAATGTTAATTTAGTTATAATTTATATTAGAAAACCTTTTCTTATTTTTTAAAGAAAAAGGAAATACTATTTAACTTATTATTTCCTTATATATATTATTCGATTTTTAATAAATATATGCCACTTATTGTAATGTAATCATTTTCAATTCCACTTTTATTATATAATCTTTTTTTATATTTGTCTATATGAAGATTAAAATTTATATATTACAAAATTCTGAAATCTTCATTTTTATAATTATATTCTTGGCTCAATATTCCATTTATTTTACTCATTAAAGCCTCTTTATCGTTAGGAAGAATCCCTTTTAATGACACATAATTTGATGCATGATTACTTCTAAATATGCACTGGCTTACCTCTATGTTATTTAGCAAAACTTTAGTCTCCATCATTATTTCCTGTGGACTTAACAATTTAAACTCTTCTCTATTAATTTTTTGATAAAGTTCAGTTCCCTGTTCCACCATGAGTGTTAATAATCCTAAGTAGTCAGGGCTTATTTTTGATATAACTTCTCCCGATTCAATTGCGTGGCTCTTCCAGTGAACTTTTCCACCTAAACCCGATATCAAAGTTATAGATAATGGAATTCCACTTTCTTTTACTTTTTTACCTGCTCTTATCATCTCTTCTTTAGTTACACCTTTATTTATATCTTTTAATATTTCCTCGCTTCCGCTTTCTAATCCCATATAAATAATTCCTATGCCTAGTTCCCTTAATTCCACTAATTCTTCTGCGGGTTTTTTTAAGATATCCTTAGGAGTAGCATATATACCAATCCTGTTACACTCTGGAAATACTTCTTTTATTTTCACTAAAATATCCTTTAAATCCTTTGTGTTTAAACATAAAGCATCACCGTCTGCTAAGAAAATTTTCTCCACCTTGCCATAATATCTTCTTCCTAATTCTAAGTCCTGAAATATTTCTTCTTTACTTCTAATTCGAAATTGTTTATGCTTATACATTCCACAAAAGGTACATTTATTATGGGCACATCCTATGGTCACCTGCACAATTAAGCTATTCGCTTCGCTGGGTGGTCTATATACTACTCCTTCATATCTCACAAAAACCTCTCCTTTATTGAACATCTTCATATTCTACATCAACAATTTCCTTTTCCAATATATTGTCATTATTTATATAATATACTTCACTAGAAGACTTATTTCCTCTTTTCTCTTTATAGGCACTTAATTTATTATTAAAATATTTAGCACCCCAATATAGTAAAACTATTACGGCTATATAGGGAAGTAACCAAATAAAAAATTGAAATACCACCACAACTATAGCTATAACCATTAAAGTTCTTATAAAATCCATGTTATCCCTCTTTTATACAAATAGTTTATTTTTACTTTGATTATACCACGAAAGAGTGATATATTCTTTAAATAAGGCTTAATAAAGTATTAATATTTAATTAATTTTAAAATATTACAAGGAGTTGATAGTATGGACTTGAAAAATTCGATACTCAATAATTTGAATTATATAAAAAGATTACGACAGGAATTACATAACAACGCAGAGCTTTCTACTAAAGAGTATGATACCCAAAGAATCATAATGGATGAGCTTAATAAGTTAAACATACCATGCCGTTCCATGTTTAACACTGGGGTAGTTGGATTATTAAACGAAGGAGAAAGCTGTATTGGAATTAGAGCAGATATGGATGCAATTCTAGTAAATGACAAACCCTTTCATGGATGTGGTCACGATTATCATACTGCCATGCTTATTGGAGTAGCCATTATATTAAAAGAACTAAATATTGATAAATGTATAAAACTTATATTTCAACCAGCGGAAGAAGCTACCGGCGGTGCCCTTCCTATGATTAAAGAAGGTGTCTTATCTAATCCTAAAGTAAAATACATCATGGGCTACCATGTATGGCCAAGTCTCCAAGTTGGCAAGCTTGAGATACCAAAAGGTCCTTCTATGGCTTCTATAGATGACTTTAAGATTTACTTTAAGGGTAAAGGTGGTCATGCTGCACTTCCCCATCTTTGCATTAATCCTTTATATCCAGCTATGGAATTTGTGAATACTATGACCTTAAAGTCTAGAATTGAAAGTAATCCTCTTAACCTTCATGTATTAACCTTTACTTCAATTAATGGAAGCAAGGCTACTAATGTAATTCCCGAGGAGATTGAAGTTTTAGGTACTTTAAGAACCTTTGATAATGACTTCATAAACAAAATGAAGCAAGATTTAGAAAGCATAGCTGAACTTACAGCTAAAAAATATAATTGTGATTATAGGGTAAACTTCGAAACTTCTTTTCCTCCTTTAATTAACGATGAAAGTTTATGCAAAAAGTTTAATGCTAGTTGTATTAATTTGTTAGGAGAAGAAAGTATATTGCCTCTAGAGCCTACTTTTGCATCTGAGGACTTTTCATTTTTTGCAAAGGAGGTTCCTTCAGTGCACTTTAGAATTGGCATAATGGAGGGGGAAAAAGGAATTTACCCTCTTCACTCGCCAAGCTTCTCTGCTTCAGATGAAGCTCTATTTTACGGAATATATTCAGTAGTAAATTTTATTATCAACGGGTAAATGTAAAGAGGATATAAGCAACTCTCTTATATCCTCTTTATTTTTAAATATCCAACTTATCTCTTAATAAATATGATGTGGTAAAAAATAAGATAACAAAAATTATTAAGTTAAAAATCCCGTCTATAATATTATCATTTACAAATCCATAGCTTATTGTAAAATTTCTACCACTATACATTGCATTATTAATCATGTGTTCCATTTGGAATCCAGGAGTATTATCAAGTATTAAGAATTGAATATATTTAAAAGCTGATGAGATTATTAAAAATATCACCCATGCCCCAAACTTTCCAGCGGATTTTTTCCTAATACTAATTTTACTTAATGTTATAGAAAAGTATATCATAGCTAAAGTGCTTAAATAGGTAATCACCCCATTTAAAACAAAGGTTAATATAAAATTTCCTGGCATCTCTTTAATATACTTAAATACGCCAAAAGTAATATTTAAATAATTAAACACAAAAGCTAAGTTAATAATAACAACAATAAAAGTCTGAACTAGAGAGGATATAAATTTAGAAGCTAATATAGTATTCATTGACTCTGGCACTGTATATATTAAATAGGATGTGTCCTCGTATAAATCTTTACTGAATAATTTTATATTCCATATAAATGTAACAATCCCACTACCAAAGGCAACCAAGTTAACGAACACAAGAACTATAATTCTTTCATCAAAAAAATCCATTCCTTTTACTAATAACAACACTTGGAAAAATAGTGTTACTAAAATCAATCCTAAGGTTTCTTTTAAATAACCCTTTACTTCGTATTTTATAAGATTTCTCATTATGCAAATACCCCCCTATAAATTTCATCAATGGATTTATTCTCTTTAATTCTTAATTCTTCAGCGTCACCAGAGAGAACAATGCTTCCATCGGAAATGAAATATACATAATCAAATAATCTTTCAATGTCATTCACCAAATGAGTTGTAATTATCATTGAACTTTCTTCACTATAGTTATTGAGTATTGCATCTAATATTTTTTCTCTGGTGGTAGGATCTACCCCTCCTAATGGCTCATCTAATACATATAGTTTTGCTTTTCTCGATAGTGTCAAAGTCAAATATAGCTTTTCGCTCATTCCCTTTGAAAGGGTAGATACTTTCATATCTTCATCTAAGTTCATAAACTTTAATAGTTCTTTGCATTTATCCAATTGAAAATCCTCATAAAAATCTTTATAAAATTCTATAGCATCTTTTATCTTCATCCATTTGTATAAATAATCTTTATCAGGCAGATATGAAACTATAGATTTTGTATACACCCCTGGTTTATTATTGTCAATAATTATTTCCCCTTCAGAAGATTTCAAAAGCCCTGCAGCTATTTTTAGAAATGTGGTTTTCCCACTACCATTAGGGCCTAGTAATCCTATTATTTTTCCCTTTGGTATACCTATATTTATTCCATTTAACGCTTTTTTACTTGAATAGCTTTTACCTAAATTATCTGTTTTTAATATAGTATTCATTATTTTTCCTCCCCCTTCAATTTTTCAACTACCACTTTTACTATATCCTCTTCATCAAATCCTATGTTTTTCATTCTTTCAACGAACATGTTTATAACTTCTTTTGCCATATCCCTTCTTAATACCTCTATCATTTTCATATCCTCCTTAACAAAAGTTCCCATTCCCCTTTGCGTATAGGTAATGTCCTCCCTTTCTAACTCTCCATAAGCCCTTTGTAACGTGTTTGGATTTACTTTTAATAATGTTGCCATTTCCCTTACAGAAGGGAGTTTATCTCCAGGTTTTATCTTACCTGAAATTATATTTTCTTTTATATAATCCATAATCTGAATATATATTGGAGTTTTTTCATCAAATTTAATATTCATATTTACCTCCTCACCGATTGTTCTAGTGTATTAATTGTATAGTACACTAATACTTTAAGTCAGTCAATATATTTTCTATAAATAATTTTATAAATTAAAATAAATGTTATAATTGTTACTAAGGAGTGATAGCATGAAAGAGAAAATTCTTGACTTGATTAAATCAAGCGGTGACGAATATATTTCTGGTCAATATATAAGTGAAAAATTAGGTGTTTCTAGAACGGCTATATGGAAATATATAAATGCTTTAAAAGAAGATGGATATATTATAGAGTCCATATCTAAAAGAGGATATAAACTTTTATCTTCTCCCGATGTTTTAACCTTCAAAGAAGTAAAAGAATATTTGCATACAAAGTATATAGGAAATAAAATAATTCATTTTCATTCAATAGATTCTACAAATAAAAAAGCTAAAGAGCTGGCTTCATTAGGGGAAGATAATGGAACTGTAATAATTAGTGAAGAACAAATAGGTGGTAAAGGCCGCTTAGGTAGAAGTTGGATATCTCCTAAGTATAAAGGAATATGGCTTTCTATAATACTTACTCCAGATATAGAACCACTAGAGGTTCCAAAAACTACTCAAATTGCAGCGGCTGCAGTTTGTAGCGCCCTAAGAGAAATGGATGTAGAAGGTTTTATAAAATGGCCTAATGATATAATTGTTGAAAGCAAAAAAGTCTGTGGAATACTTACAGAAATGAGCGGCGAATTAAACAGAGTAAATTATGTAGTGGTTGGAATAGGTATTAATGCAAATTTAGACATTGACGATTTTAGTGAGGATATAAAAAATACGGCTACATCACTTAAAATTCAATTGAATAAGAATATATGTAGAAAAACCTTAACTGCTAGAGTGTTAAATAATTTTGAAGAGCTCTACGATGATTTTTTGTCAAAAGGAGATATATCTAAAAGCTTAGATATTTGTAGGAAATATTCTATAGTTCTAGATAGAGAAGTTCGAATTATAAATAGAAATGAAGAATACATAGCCAAAGCAGTTGACATAGATGACCAAGGCAGATTAATTATAGAAAATAAAGACGGAAACATATATCCAATTATTTCCGGAGAAATATCTATTAGGGGTTTAAATGGGTATATATAGATTATGAAATTTGAATTTTAGGGAAGTGTTCACTGCACAAAAAAAGTCTAATATTTCTTTTGTTTAAAACACCTAAGCCTTCTAAACTCGCTTTGCTCAAACATAGAAGGCTCTATACGGTGCTTTAAAGTCAGAAATAAAGACTTTGTAATGTTCGTTCAATACTTCCTAAAATTCAAATTTCATACTATAAATATAACATTAATCTAAAACATTCTCCTATATTTTAAAATTCTTTCTCCTAATATCCCAGTTATTATGCATTTCAAAATGTCTCCTGGCAAGAAAATTATGAGCCCTATATTTAAAACTTTATTTATGGTTATGTTTACTCCGTTTACATGTTTTAAAATAATATATAGATAAGGAACTCCTATAAGATAGGTTACCATTATTCCTACAAAAGATGCCATAGCTATGTTTTTAAAGCTTGAATTTATATTTTTCTCAACTATTTTTCCAATTGCATATGATGCAAACACAAATCCTATAATATAACCAAAAGAAGGTTCAAAAATATAATTAAATCCTCCTCCTTTTGTAAATATAGGTACACCAAATAATCCTATAAGCATATATAGTAATTGTGATAATGCTCCATACTTACTCCCTAGTAATATGCCTGATAATGCTGTAAATAAAAACTGTAATGTTATTGGAGCTGGAGCTATAGGAATTTTAATGAAAGCTCCTATAGCTGTAAGTGCTACAAATAGTGATATGTTAATTATGTTTTTAATGCTAATTTTCATATTTACCCCTTTCTATTGTCAACTAATTTTAATTATATAGTTAACAATACACTTACTATATTACGTTGTCAATAAAAAAATGCTTTAAAGGGCCACTCCCTTTAAAGCATTTTTGTACGCAATCATAGTTTTTCTATATCTTTCTTTTATACTTGTTTCATTTATTTCTAAAACTTCACTTATATCTTTACATGTAAAATTTTCATTTATACTTTTAAGTAGAATTATACACTTGTCATTACAATCTAAAGAAGATAAAATTTTATTATTTTTTATAAAATCTTTTTCTATATATCTTTTGCACTTACAAAGAGTAATTCTAAAAACCCAATTTGAAAATTTACAGTTATTATTATATTTATATAAATTATTGTATACTTCCACAAATATTTCTTTGCATATTTCTTCACATAATTTTTTATCACATACAAATCTATATACTATCATAAATACTATTTTTTCATACTTCTCTATTAGATTATTAAACTTTTCTACATGTCCGTCTAATATTCCTTTAACTAAAATTATATCTTCAAACATAATAATCCCCCTTGTAGAGTACCTAATTATATAATAATACTTATAAAACATCATTTGGTGACAAATAAGTAACAAAGCAAAATTATATTTTATTTATTATTGGACAAAATAATATGGATACTTTAAATAAGGAGGTACTTTTTATGGATAATAATAGAAACCTTTCAAAAACCGATGACATAAGCAATGCAAAATTAAGAAAAATGTTTCCTAAAGATGGAGCGGATATAGGAATAATAAACGGAGAAAAAATCGGCTCTCATGCAAATGGCAAAAAATTTACAAAGCGTTCAAAGCTATCACATAATAAATAATCATAGAAGGAGTTATGGAGAATTATCATAACTCCTTCTATTTAATTTTATACCGTATACGATATTCTTATCTTAGTGAGAAGTTTCATTTTATTATATATATTGTTAATATTATGATATAATTATAGCATAAGCTTAAAGATAAATCGGGAGGTAGTATTATGCGTATAGGTTTTATTCTTTCATTAGTTTTTGCCATAATAGTAACTATTTTTGCTATACAAAATTCCGCAGTTATAACTGTTAATTTTCTTTTTACTAAACTAGAAATTTCTCTTGCTCTAATAATATTTATTTCAACCATAGTTGGAGCAATAATTGTAACTTTCTTAGGCCTTAGAAGAGAATTAAGTCTAAAACATAATAATAAAATCTTAAACAATAAAGTATCAGAACTTCAAAGAGAAATTGATGGATTAAAAACTAATTCTGCTCTACCTGAAAAGGAAGTATCCATTGATAAAATTTAGTATGATAAACCATGTTGATTACCTGCTCAACATGGTTTTGTTTTTTGATTTTTTATTATATATAATTATCAAAAAATTATATATATGGTATAATATATAGTTAGTTGATTTTATTTGTTTAAAGTAGGTGTTTTTGATTGAAGCTAAGAAAAAAGGTGTTTTTAATAACTGCATCTTTAGTGTTTTTTATATTGTTAGCTGTTTTTTTTCCAGTTAATAACTATTTAATCAAATCTATTTCTAAAAGAGAAGAAATTGAAACCCTTAATAAATTGCAAGCTTTCCATACTTTATTGAAAAACGACTTAAATAATTTAAGTATTGTTAATAGAGACTGGGCAACCTGGAATGAAACATTTAATTATATTGAAAGTAGAACTCCTGAATATGTATCAAATAATTTAACTCCTTATAATTTTTCAAATATTAATATTAATTTTTTTGCAATTCTTGATAAGGAAGGAAACTTAATTATTTCTCGTCATTTTGATACTCTTTGGGAGAAATTTATATACAATTCAAAAGACTGGATTGATTACATAGACGCCAATAAGAAAATCATAACAAATCATGAAGATATAGAAAGCTCTATTAGCAGAATAATTTCTGTTAACGATTACCCTGCTTTAATATCATGTATGCCTATTACAAATAGTACCCATACCTCTATTCAGAACGGAACCTTAATAATGGGAAGATATATCTCTAATTCTTACTTAAAAAGTATAAGTGATATATTAAATATTAAAGACTCAATACTAGAATTAAATTTTTTACAATATGATAGAACCATGAATATATTGAAGAGCGGAGATTTCATTACTTCTCCTAATACTAATCCATATAAGATTAGTAGAATAAATGATAATAAAATAGAAGGGTATTCTATTATTAATGGCGTAGACGGCAAACCCATTTTCATTTTAAAAATAACAACCAATAGAGATCAATATCAGCGAAGTACCGAAATGATTAAATTTTTTGCACTAATGGTGTTAATTGCAATAATGCTAATATTTGCAGTCTTTAATCATTTATTACAAAAATATATCACTACCCCTATTGAAATAATCAGTGGTGGTGTTAGCAAAGTAGATTTTCAATCCAATAATTTTAGTAGTATAACCCTCTATTCCAATGATGAAATTGGACAACTATCCTCTTCAATTAATAATATGTTAATGAAAATACAAGATTATAACAAGCAGTTATCCATTGTATTGGACGGTGCAAATGCTGGCTATTGGGTTTATGATATTTCCTTAGATAAACTTACTTATAACTCCAAATTCATTTCTATTATTGAGAACAGTGAAATTAAGGATACTTGCAATATGAAAAGTTTGATAAAACTGGTTCACAAAGGAGATATACAGTATGTACTAGATGTTTTCAGAAAAAATGTTTTTGCTCTAAATGAAACTGCTATTATTGAGCATAGAGTTTTAACAAATAACGGCAACTATAAATGGATACTTACTCAAGGAAGAGTAGTTGATTATGATGAAAAAAACAAGCCTATAAAACTTGCAGGCATTATAACGGATATCGATAGTAAAAAACAGACTGAATATGAATTAAATTATTTGACCTATTACGATAAACTAACAAATGTCTACAACAGAGGATATTATGAATATATTATATCCAAGATTGATTCTGAAGCTAATCTTCCTTTAACTATAATTATTGGTGACTTAAATGGCTTAAAAATCACAAACGATACCTTTGGTCATTCTGAAGGAGATAAATTACTGAAAAAAGCTGCTGAAATATTTAAAATCAGCTGTAGTAACAATGCTATAATATGTAGATGGGGTGGAGATGAGTTTACAATATTAATACCTAATACTGACGAAAATGAAGGAGAAAAAATATGTGCAAAAATAAAGGAAAAATGTAATGACGAAAAAAACGTAAAGATAAACATAGCCCTTGGATATAGCACAAAAAAATCCTTTGATGAAACCATAGACTCCGTAATTGCAGATGCAGAAGAGAAGATGTACAGAAATAAACTTTTAGAACATGCAAGTTCTAGAAACAGTATAATTTCTTCACTAACTAAAACTCTTTGGGAGAAAAGTTTTGAAAGTGAAGAACATTCGCAAAGGATATTTAATCTTTGCACAAAAGTGGGGGACAAGTTAAATCTTACCTCCTCTCAATTAGATGAATTATGGATTTTAGCCAAGCTTCATGACATTGGAAATCTTGCCATTTCAGATGATATCTTAAATAAGGTTTCTCCTTTAACAAGGGAAGAGTGGGATATAATGAAAACTCACACTGAAATTGGTTATAGAATAGCAACTTCCGCTCCGGATTTAAGGCCCATAGCATATGCAATACTTTCCCATCATGAAAAGTATGACGGGACGGGCTATCCAAATAGATTAAAAGGTGAAGAAATACCTTTCCTTGCAAGGTTGCTATGCATAGTTGATGCTTATGATGTAATGACTCATGATAGACCTTATAAAAAAGCTCTATCGCAAGCTATGGCAATTAATGAATTGAAAAAAAATTCTGGAACTCAATTTGATCCTGACTTGCTACAAGTTTGTATTGAGGTTTTTGAAAATGAATAAACGAGGACTTTCTGCTAGAAAGTCCTCATTTATTTTTTACTTATTTAGTATTATAGTAAATTTAACCCCTTTATTTATATCACTATCTAAAAAAATATTTCCTCCATGTTTATTAATTATTGTTTTCGTTATGGTAAGTCCCAATCCTGTTCCGCCACTTTTAGAATTTCTCGAAGAGTCTACTCTCACAAAAGGACTAAAAATATCGTCTACTAGGTTTTTAGGTATCCCTACACCATCATCTTCTATAATTATTTTAATAATGTTTTCTAATTCTTCTAAAAATATTTTTATGGTTGTTCCTGATGAATTATATCTTATACTATTTAAAATCAAATTCCCTATAGCCCTATCCATGCTATAATAGTCAAAATTAACCCATATTGGTTTTTCGGGGATATAAAAATTATATTCTACACCCTTTTCCTCCATGTTAGGGATATACATTGCTATTACTTCTCTTAAAAACTCACATATATTTTCCTTTTTAATATCCAACTTAAAATCTGTACTTTCAAATTTAGACAACTGAAACAAATCTGTAATTAAATCATTAAGTCTTATACTATTTTTTTCTATGGTTTCTAAATATTTTGCTCTCTCTTCTTCATTCATTTTTGGATTTTTTAACATTAAATTTGAATACCCTCTAATACTCACCAATGGATTTTTCAAATCATGAGAAACATCTAGTATAAGTCGTCTTCTATTTTCTTCAGACTTTTCTTTTAGCCTTCTTTCCTCTTCAATCTTTTGCACCATTAAGTTAAAGGCTTCTGAAAGCTCTCCAAACTCATTTTGAGATTTTACATTTATTCTCGTTGAATAATCTCCTTTTTCAAGAGCTTTTACTCCCTTCATAAGTTCTTTTAAAGGCTTAGTTAAATTTCTAGAGGTTAGTTTTGAATAGGTAATCATTATTATTATAAATATTATTATATAAAACACTATTGCCATAGCAAAAAACACTCTTACTGATACAAATTTAAATGGCTTTCCTATTTTATTTAAGTTCCTATTATTAGGTAAATAAACTAAAAGATAGAAGTCCCTGTCTTCATCGTAAGCAATTGAATAAATATAAGTTCCTTCAGTAAATACGTCTTGAAATTCCATATTTACTAACATATTGTAAAGTTCTTCTTTACCATATACTACTCTATTTATCTTCCTATGGCCTTTAGAATACACAACCTTTAAATCTTTATCTAGTACCTCTATCCATCCATCAATGTTTAGTATTTCTTTAACATATGTAGCTCTATAATCACTAGTTATAATATTTTTTGCTACTAATTGAGAATTTTCTTTTCTAACCATCATATTAATAGGAAAATATAATGTAACCCAAGTGGCTATAGTGCCAAAAAAGAATACTAAGAAAATAAAGAACATTATTATGCTAGCTATTAAATAATTTCTTAAAAGTAGATTAGATAGCTTTCTTCTACTCTTCATTTTCCATTTTCTCCATTTTATATCCAATTCCTCTTATAGTTTTTAAATACTTAGGTTCCTTTGGATTTTCCTCTATTTTATCTCTTATATGGCTTATATGTACCATTATAGTATTATCATCTTCATAATAAGGTTCCCCCCATACATTTTCATATATTTGTTTTTTAGTATGAACCTTTCCTACATTATCCATAAACATTTCGAGAATTTTATATTCTTTAGCATTTAAATCTATAGGTTTGTTATGTACATAAAAGGTACAACTCTCCTTATCTAATCTTAATTTGCCATTAATTCCTTCATTTTTAGTTATATTAGCATATTTATAGGTTCTTCTAAGCAAAGCCTGAACTCTAGCAATAACTTCATTAGTATTAAAAGGCTTTACAATATAATCATCTCCTCCAAGGGCTAGGCCTAAGATTTTATGATCTTCTCTTGCTGTTAAAAAAATTACCGGAACCTCACTTATCTCTCTTACTTTATTTATTACCTTAAACCCATCAATTTTAGGAAGCATTATATCTAAAAGTATTAAATCTATTTTATTGTTTTTAAAAACATCAATAGCTTGCTCTCCATCTTCTGCCTGAAAAACACTGTATCCTTCTTCAATTAAATGCAGTTTTAAAAGTTCTCTTATATCTTGTTCATCCTCTACTATAAGAATATTCATGTCCAAAGTCCCCCTTTTCTAGCTATATTATATCATATTAAAGCCCTATGCATACAAACTGCACAGGGCCTTTTAACTATTTTATTCTAATTTCAATTTTGATAATTTTAATTTAAGCTCATTAGATTTATTGTTCAACTCCTTAATCTCATTTGATAGATCATCAATTACTCCTGACTGATTATCTATAAATAAAGACACTTCTTCCGCTGTTCTACTGTTTTCCTCTGAAACATTGGCTAAATTCTCAAATCTTGTTGTTATTACATTTATATTTGATGACATTTCTTCTGTTGAAGCTGAAACCTGTTCAACATTTTGTGATACTTCATTTATAGCGGTGGCTATGTGATTAAATTTAAGTATTACATTTTCAACATATTTATTTTGTTCATCATTACTTTTATTAACTAAATCCATGGATTTCACAGCATCTTCTATCCCTGTACTCACCTCCGCAATTAGGCTAAATATAGTTTTTGCAGAGCTAGCGGATTCTTCTGCCAGCTTTCTAACCTCTTCAGCTACTACTGCAAATCCTCTTCCTTGCTCCCCTGCTCTAGCCGCTTCAATGGAAGCATTTAGCGCTAGCAAGTTAGTTTGTGCCGCTATTGCTCCTATAGCATCGGCTATACCATTTATTTCCTTTGATTTTTCCCCTAGATATTTAACCAAGTGCGAAGTCTTGTTTACAACCTCAGTAATTTCTTTTGAGCTACCTTCCAATTTCTCCATTACCTTATTGCCCTCTAAGGCATTATCACTAGTAGATATAGCCTGGGTTGTAACAGTTTGAGAGTTTTCGGCTATAGTGTTTATAGCATTGTTTATTTGACTTACCCCATGAGATGTTTCCGTTAATTCTTCACTTTGATTTTCAATTCTTTCCGATATACTCTTAACAGATTGTTTCATAACCCCAAAGCCATCTTTAGTTCTATTAAATGAATTTGCAACATTATCCGTAGTTCTGTCTAGTTCACGGGATAGCTCGTCTACAGTTTTTAAAGTTTCCTGTATTGTATCTAGCATCTGATTTGTATAAAAAGCTAATTCTCCTATTTCATCATTTCTGATAATTTCAATTCTTTTAGTTAAGTCTCCTTCTAAAGATGCCATTTCCTTCATTTTATCTACTAGCTGAGTAATAGATCTGGTTTGTTTAGTGGCTATTCTTCCTACAATGATTCTTATGATAAATATATTAATTAAAAGAATCAATAGTAATGCTCCAAGCCCCATCATTTGTGCTTTCTTAATAGTATTTAAATTAAAGTCAATTCCCAGTATTACCTTCTGATCACCTTTCATACGTATAGGCATAAATATAGATACGCTAGAGTTATCTTCAGAGTCTACTATAGTTTTGTTTTGATTAATAGCCTTATGGTAATTTTCTGTGTAAAATTTAGATTGGACATCATCTCCAAGTTTCCATTCTTTATCTCCTGAATTATGAATTATATATTCCCAGTTACCATTTAAATAATCACTAGCAATGTATATATTATTAAAAATATTAGCTCCTTTAGTTTGTAATGTGTTTAATACATTTTTCACTTCACCATATAACTTGTTGCTTTCTCCTCCAGCCACTATTTCGTTTAAGTCTCTTCCTTCCAGTTCCGTAGAAATTATGTGACTTATCGCTGGACCTGCATTTAATACCAATGCATTAGTTATTTTTCCTATCCCCCAAAAGGCTGCTCCCCCCAAAAATAAGTATATACAAATTATTAGCCCCATCATACTCTTTGTCCATTGTTGTTTTATACTACTTTTCTTAGCTTTTTTATCTGTATTTATTTTAATCATCCCCTCTGTTGTTAAGTATTCCACAAGGAATATTATACTAAAAAATATACATAAAACTAGATATTTTAAAATTATTTTACAATTTGTCTACAATAAATTTACTTAAAAACAAACTAAAAATTCCTCCAACAAATTTGGATATAATAAAGGGTGGAACCATTTCACTACTCACTCCTGAAACAAAGCCTAGTTGTCCTCCAAAAACAAAGGATCCACTTACAGCAAAAGCAGCACACATCACCTTACCCCTTTTATCCATATCATTAAAAGTTCCAAAAATCAATAAATTACTAGCAAGATTTCCTATCAATCCGCTTATAGAGTAGCTATTTATACCTATCTTCTCCCCTATCTTGTCAAATGTATTTTTAAATAGTTTATTTATTATAGCCAGCATTGGATACGCTCCTCCTAGTACAAAGGCAATTTTCCCTACTACATATATAGATTCTGTAAAAGGAGCTACGTTATTTAAAATTTTAATATTAAGTAGAATTTCTCCTCCTACTAAAACAAGACCTATCATGCCTAAAATTATCATAACTTTACCGAAGATATTGAATGCATTAACTAAAAGTCCTGGAGTCTTTATTAAACCAATACTTAATAAAATTGAAAATATTGCTATAGGTAACATGTTCCAAGTTAGATATGAAATATTAATCCCCATGGATAACCCTCCAGCTAAAGCACCTATGGGTATTGATATAAACCCTATCATTGTACCTTTAGAAAACTCTTCATAATCCTTTTTATGAATCATTCCCAAGGCTAGTGGTATTGAAAAGCTAACAGTAGCTCCAAGGTTTGAAGCTAGTATAATTCCGCTGAACAAAGCCATCTCCTTGTTTAATGCTACTAAGTTGGCTATTTGCCATCCTCCCATGTCTACTGCCAAAAAAGACGTAGGAATTATGGAAGGATCTATTTTTAAAACACTTGATAAAGGAATAATGATTTTTGAAATTCCCTCACCAATGATAGGCGCTAAAGAATATATACCTATCATTCCTAGGGCAAGCACTCCCATTGATTTTATACCTTCACAAAACTTGTCTCCTAAGGCAAATTTATTTCCGATCATATAATCTAAACCGCCTAATATAAAACAAATTCCTATTATGTACATTATTATTTTGTTCAATTTCTAGTCCCCCTACTATTAAAGTAAAACACTTTCATTATACAATGTTATTTACTATTATGGAAGAAGCCATAAGAAAAAGAGTAGCTCTCACTACTCTTTACCATCTATCGTAATGTATTTTATTTTCGTCAAATCTATTGGCAGGCTCTTTTTTCTCTGCTGGGTGACCTATTGAAATTATAGATAGAGGATATACATCTTTAGGTAGCTTAAATAAATCTTTAATGCCTCTAACTCTTTCCTCTACTGGATGTACACCTAACCATACTGCTCCTAGCCCTAAATATTCTGCCTCTATTAATATATTTTCCGTAGCTGCAGCACAATCTTGAACCCAGTAATTTTTGTATTTCTCTCTAGATATATCCGCACAAACTACTATAGCTGCACCAGCCTCTTTTAGCATTTGAGCATAAGGATGAACTTTAGTGATATCCTCTAATACCTTTCTATCTCTTACAACTATAAATTCCCACACCTGCTGGTTTCCTGCAGAAGGAGCCGCCATAGCTGCCTCTAATAGCTTTTTTAATAATTCTTCACTTACCTTTTCTCCTGTATATTTTCTTATACTTCTTCTTTTAAAAATTGCATTCATTGATAATTCCTCCTCTTTATAAATAGAAATTACTAAAATATTCTTAAATAAATAATATAATCAAACATATTGGAAATCAAATAATAAAAAGATATAATAAATTATAGAGAATAATTTTAAAGAGGTATATTATGAAAATATTTTTGTATTATTTATTATTAATTAATCTATTTGGTTTTATATTAATGTATATAGATAAAAGAAAATCCATGAAGGGCCGTTGGAGAATTCCAGAAAAGAACCTATTTATAACAGCCGTAGCCTTTGGTAGCTTGGGAATTTTTTTAGGCATGAGAGCCTTTCGCCATAAAACAAAACATAATAGCTTTGTCTTTGGAATACCTTTTATAATGGTAGTTCAGTTAGTAGGACTAGCTAGTTATTTAACTAAATAACTAGCTAGTTGATTTACATTTCCATAGTTTTTACTGTTACCCCTTGTATATCTTCTAGGTCTTTCCCTAAGGTTTTCACATCCTCATCTTTACCACATAAGTTCAATAAAATAATTCCTTTGTGAGAACAGTCCTTTTCTGAGGTCTCGTGCATTCCTATTCTAGTTTTTATAATACATCCATGTCTAGTTAATATTTCTTGAACCTCTGGCGCATGAGTATTTCTTGGCTCAATACTTATTCCCATAATTACAGTTTTATCCATAGTAACACTCCTTCTAAATTAAATACTATCAATATTATGTTTATGACTTCACAATTATATTCATAATTCTCAAAAAAAGGCTTACATTTTAATGGAGCAATGTGCTAAAATCATTGGTAAGAATTATTTACAGGAGGTAAAATTTATGAAAGCAATTGTAACAGTTATAGGGAAAGATATGATGGGAATAATCGCAGGGGTTAGCACAGAGCTAAGTAAATATAATATAAACATACTTGATATTAGCCAAACAATTATACAAGAATATTTTACTATGATTATGTTAATCGACTTAGAAAAATCAACAATAACCTTCAAAGACTTAAAAGACTCCTTAAAAGCTAAAGGAGAAGAACTAGCTGTATCTATTAAAATTCAACATGAAGATATATTCAATTCAATGCACAGGATATAAGGAGGACTTTTCATGCTTAATTCATATGATATATTTGAAACCATAAGAATGATTGAAAAAGAGAAATTAGATATAAGAACCATAACCATGGGAATTTCATTGCTAGATTGTATAGATTCTAGTTCAGAAAAAGCTATACAAAAAATCTATGATAAAATATGTAGAAATGCAGAACACTTGGTTAAAGTTGGGGAAGACTTAGAGGATGAGTATGGAATTCCTATAATAAATAAAAGAATTTCCGTAACTCCTATTTCACTTATAGCAGGGGCATCTGAGGCAACTAGCTATGTAAACTATGCTAAGGCTTTAGATAGAGCCGCTCAAAATGTTGGAGTTAATTTCATCGGAGGGTTTTCTGCTTTAGTTCAAAAAGGATATAATAAAGGAGATAAAATCCTTATAGAATCTATCCCTGAAGCTCTTGCAGTAACAAAATTAGTTTGCTCATCTGTAAACATAGGTTGCACAAAATCAGGAATAAACATGGATGCAGTAAGGCAAATGGGTGGAATAATTAAAAGAACGGCTGAACTTACAAAGGATCAAGATGGCCTTGGAAGTGCCAAACTTGTAGTTTTTGCTAACGCAGTGGAAGATAATCCATTTATGGCTGGAGCCTTTCATGGAGTTGGTGAAGGAGATTGCGTAATAAATGTTGGAGTTAGTGGTCCTGGTGTAGTTAAGGCTGCTCTTGAAAATATTAAAGGAGAGCCCTTTGATGTAGTTGCAGAAACTATTAAAAAAACTGCTTTTAAAATAACTAGAATGGGGGAATTGGTTGCTCGTGAAGCTTCTAAAAGACTTGGAGTTCCTTTCGGAATAATAGATTTATCTTTAGCTCCTACTCCTTTTGTTGGAGATAGCGTAGCTCATATTTTGGAGGAAATGGGCATTGAAAGCTGTGGAGCTCCTGGAACTACAGCAGCACTGGCTCTATTAAATGACGCAGTTAAAAAAGGCGGAGTTATGGCTTGTAGTCACGTAGGAGGACTTAGTGGCGCCTTCATACCTGTGAGCGAAGATATAGGAATGATTGACGCTGTTAATAATAACTCTCTTAATCTTGAAAAATTAGAGGCCATGACCTGCGTATGCTCTGTTGGGTTAGATATGATTGCCATTCCTGGAGACACCCCAGAGGAAACCATTTCTGCCATTATAGCAGATGAAGCAGCCATTGGAGTTATAAATAACAAAACCACCGCTGTAAGAATTATACCTGTCCCTGGCAAAAAAGTTGGAGATATGGTTGAATTTGGAGGGTTACTTGGAAGAGCTCCTGTAATGGAAGTGAGTAAATTTTCAAGCAAATTATTCATTGAAAGAGGCGGAAGAATACCCGCTCCTATACATAGCTTTAAGAACTAAGAAACTTTGGAATTTTGTGAAAACAAAATTCCTTTTCTTTTTCATGAATTAGGTGTTGCTAAGGTAATAATTATACATTATAATCAGTAATGTTGCATAATTATTTATGGATAATATATATTAAGGAGAAATGCTACGAATGAAAAAAGACTTAAACTTAAACTATTCACTAAAGGAGTTATTCCAATTTTTAGTTCCTTCTATAATTGGTGTTTTTCTTTTTATGACTCCAATATCCTATAATGGTGAAATTACAATTCCTATTGCTATTTTTTCAAAGCTCGTACAAAACGGACTAGAGGCAATTTTACCTGGACTTATGACAATTATTATAGTGATAACATTTTTATGTACAACTACGACAAAGCTTCTTAAACCAAAGTTTATATTAGAAAATAAATTTTTCAACTCTCTTTTTAATGTCAGCCCCTTTTGGTTTGGAGCAAGAATTTTAGGAGCAATATTTGCAGTTTCAGTATTCTTTAAGATTGGACCAGTTTGGATTTGGTCAGAAACTACTGGAGCCTTATTATTATATAGTTTATTGCCTATTTTATTCTCAGTGTTTTTATTTGCTGGATTACTATTGCCTTTGTTATTAGATTATGGTCTATTAGAATTTTTTGGAGTACTACTAACTAAATTTATGCGTCCTGTTTTTAATTTACCTGGACGTTCTTCTATAGACTGCATAGCTTCATGGCTAGGTGATGGAACTATAGGAGTATTACTTACAAGCAAACAGTATGAAGATGGATACTACACTCAAAGAGAAGCTGCAGTGATTGGTACAACTTTCTCTGCTGTGTCCATAACCTTTAGCTTGGTTGTAATATCTCAAGTTGGCCTTGGTCATATGTTTGTTCCATTTTATTTAACCGTTACCTTTGCTGGGGTTGTGGCTGCAATAATAACACCACGTATACCTCCGCTATCTAAAAAATCTAATTTATATGTAAATAATGTTAATAAAGATAACGAAGAAACAATTCCTAAAGAATTTACTCCTTTTCAATGGGGACTAAAGAAAGCAGTAGATAAATCTCGTAATAGTCTTGGTTTTGGTGAGTTTATGTCTTCAGGTTTTAAGAATGTTCTAGACATGATTTTAGGGGTTACTCCAATAGTTATGGCTATGGGAACAACCGCTCTTATGCTTGCAGAGTATACACCTATTTTCCAATGGTTAGGTATGCCATTTATACCTTTACTGGAACTACTTAAAATCCCTGAAGCAAAACAAGCTTCTCAAACTTTAGTTGTTGGTTTCGCAGATATGTTTTTACCCTCAGTTATTGGAGCTACTATTCAAAGCGAAATGACTCGTTTTATAATAGCCTCTGTATCTGTAACTCAACTTATATATATGTCTGAAGTAGGGGGATTACTTTTAGGTTCAAAAATTCCTGTTAGTTTAAAAGACTTAATTATAATCTTCTTACAGAGAACATTAATAACATTACCAGTAGTAACTTTAATAGCACATATATTGTTTTAATACATAAGAGACTTGAACCGTTCAAGTCTCTTATTATTATTAACTTATTGTATAATTTGGGTATGATTTCTACACTGACAGTTAAAAAAGATTCTACATTCCTTTATTTAAATCCTCAATTATTCCGTTGTTAGCAAAGAGCATGTTTTCAATTAACTGCTTATTAGAATTATCATTTAAATTTGATAATATATTTCTGAAGGCGTCAGCTCCAAGTTTTTCTCCTTCTATGGCATTTTTTACAATTTCCTCATTGGTATATTTTCTAGGATCCACTCTAAATTTCATTTCAGCCATGGCCCCTACTACACCTGACGTATTTACAGGATTACCACCCAGCTTTTGGATTCTTTCAGAAATCTCAACGGCCTGCATCTTATGTTGCCTTTGAGCCATTTGGAGTTTCAGCTTCACATTTTCATCTTGTGCATCTTTTATAAAATGGTCAAAACTTTCGATAGCCATATGTTCTCCTTTAAGAGCCATATTCAATTGTTTTATTTCGTTGTTATTCATAAAATCACTCCCTTCTATATACTAGTTTTTCTAAATAAATTTATTTAATGTATAGGTTATTTTTCCTTTAATATTTTTCTTCTTATATTGAAATCTGGCATAAGCTCCTCTAAAAGTCCATAGAAATTTTTACTATGATCAAAATACACTAAATGTACTAATTCATGTAGAACTACGTAATCAATAATTTCTCTAGTGTATTTTAACAATTCTAAGTTAAGTGTTATTGATTTTTTAGTCTTATTGCAACTACCCCATCTAGTTTTCATTTTTCTAATTTTTAAACTAGGTTTTTTAATTTTATAATCTTTAAGTAATGGAAGTATTCTCTCTATAGACATGTTAAACTCTTTTTTAGCCAGTTCTCTAATATATTTTTCTAAGTCTCCTTCCTCTAGGTTTAAATCCCTTAGATTATAGGTATGTCCTAGTATTCTTATCTCATCTTCCTGTACTTTTCTTCTATTCTCAATTTCCTTAATCCTTTCTCTATGTTTAATTATCCATCCCTCTTTGCTTTCTACAAAGCTATTTATGTATTCTAAAGGCACTTTAGGATTTGCAGATACTACCACAGATCCATCCCTTTTAATTCTTAAATTAATATTCTTTACTTTTTTTCTTATTAAAATATAATTAATCATCCGCATATCTCCTAGCAATATTATATAAATTATTATATAATATTAATTAAGAATATGGAAATAAATTAGTATTATATAAAAAATTATATGGAGTTGATGACATTGGCACTAATTAATAAAGAACTAGAAAGATTAATTCCTGTAGCAAATCTAATAGCAAAAACCTTCGGAAAACATTGTGAGGTGGTTATACATGACCTATCCCATCCACAGAGTTCAGTAGTATATACGGTGAACAACATAGTTACTGGACGTGAAGTTGGGCAAGGATTTGATCACTTAGTTAAGCAAGTTCTCCTATCTAAAAAATTTAAAGACGATTGTTCAGTAAATTACATGACTAAAACAAAAGATGGTAAAAAAATCAAATCCTCCACAGCTCTTATAAGAGATTCTAAGGGGAAAGTCATAGGTGCTTTATGTGTAAATTATGATTTAGATGTATATTTAAACTTTAAGGAAGTTTTTGAAGATCTTTTATATGTAGAAGAACAGGTCATAGATGAAGAGGTAGAACCTTTTCCAAATGTAGCTGAAATCGTAGATGATTTAATAGATAAAATTATTGAAATGGATGGTGTAGATGAACTTAAAAGAAAAGACAAAATAGAACTAATTAGATTTATGGAGAAAAAAGGCATATTTTTAATGAAGGGAGCTATCGATAAGGTAGCCGAAAAACTTGGGATTTCTAAAGTAACCGTATATAGTTACTTAGATATAATAAAAAAAGAGGGGGAATAAGTATGAAAGTTATAAGCACAAATAACGGATTAAAACCTGGAGGACATTATTCTCAAGCTATTGCCCATGGAAACACGCTTTATATCTCAGGCCAATTATCTGTAGATCCAAACTCTGGCGAAAAGAAATTTGGCTCCATTGAAGAAGAAACTCTACAGGTTTTAGAAAATATGGAATCTATACTTTTGGCTGCTGGAACCTGCAAGGAAAAAGTATTAAAGGTTACTTTATACATTCCTGATATAAAACTTTGGGACAAGGTAAATAAAGTATATAGCGAATTTTTTGGCCAACATAAACCAGCTCGCAGTGTTGTTCCTACAAGAGAACTTCATTATGGCTTTAAAATAGAAATAGAAGCTATAGCTGCTTTAGATTAATTTATGATTATGGGAGATGATGTTATGTCAATAAACTATGTATGTAGTAAATGCTTTAAAGTACATGACCCTAAGACCATGGTCTTTAGATGTGATTGTGGTGGAATGTTAGATTTAGAGGATTTCCCTCTGGAATTTTCTAAGTCTAGTATAAACTCAGAGGAGTGGAGTTTATTTAAATACATAAAGGCTCTTCCCTTTGGAGAAGCTTTTGATCTTTGGAAAGAAGTAACCATGGGTGAAGGGTTAACTCCTTTAGTTCCGTTAGATGCAAAAGTTCCAAGCCTTCTAGTAAAAATGGATTACCTAATGCCTACTATGTCCTTTAAGGATAGAGGAGCTGCCATATTAATTGCCAAGGCTAAAGAGCTTGGAGTTAAAAAGGTTATTCAAGATAGCAGCGGAAACGCTGGAACCTCTGTGGCTGCCTACGCTAACCGCGCTGGCATTGCCTGTGATATTTATGTTCCAGAAAACACTTCACCTAAAAAAATAAAACAAATTGCCTCCCATGGTGCTAAGGTTCATGTGGTGCCTGGAAGCCGTGAAGATACAGCCAAGGCGGCCTTAGACGCAGTAGAAAGAGGAGAAGGATTTTACGCAAGCCATGTATACAACCCCTTCTTTTATCAGGGAACCAAGACTTACGCTTATGAAATATATGAACAATTAAAGGGTGAATTACCAGAAGTTTTAGTAGTTCCTGTAGGAAACGGAACTTTAGTCTTCGGTGTTTACTATGGATTTAAAGATTTACTAAAACTTGGCCTTATAGAAAAACTTCCTAAAATAATTGCTGTTCAATCCCAGAATTGCGCTCCAATTTATGAAGCTTTTAAAAATAATAATGATTATACCCAAGAAGTTAAAAATACTGGTACTCTAGCAGAGGGCATTGCTATTGCAGATCCTAAACGTGGTCATCAATTACTTCAAGCAATAAAAGAAACAGGGGGAGAAGTAATTTTGGCTCCAGAAGATGAAATATTAGAGGTTCGTGATAAGCTCGCTTTAAAAGGTTTTTATATAGAACCTACTACTGCGGCAACCTTTGCTGGATATTTTAAATATGTACGAGAAACAGGCTTCGAACCTAAAGGCAAAGTAATACTTCCACTTTGCGGTTCTGGTCTTAAATCTGAACATTAAAGAATTAAAAGAGCTTCCCTAAAATTTTAGGTGAAGCTCTTTCATCTATTTGTATGAGGTTATCTTGCTAGCAAATTTATTTAGGGCTGAGTTTTTCCAATTAGTGATACTCTCTGTTTTTATTTCTGGAAGTCTTCTTAACCTACTATCTTCGTAAATTTTACCTTCCTCGTCTACTGCTACAAAATCAGCATTATCTTTCACCTTAATTACCGTATATGGATAAGCTATTACCTGTATAACCATCATATCTGGTGATGGTAGTACATCTTTAACATTAATAATTAATTTATCATTGTGTTTTTCCACTCTCGTTACCTTTATTCCATAAGCTGGATTAGGCCTTTCTCCCGCTAAAATTGCAATATATCTATTCTTTGTTTCTTTGTCTTCATATTGCAAATATCCTTTATTATATTTACAAGCTTCTATAGCATCTCTAAACTTTTCTGGAATTGCATCTTCAACTACTTCAAATTCTATTTCCTTCTTTTCCTCAAGTGCATAAATTAATCTTACACCTTCTATTGGGCTTTTTGCTTTTACAGGGGATGCCATAGAACCTATATTTGAACTTAAAAGTAAAGCTATTAATCCAATTATAAACTTCCTTTTCATAATTCCTTCTCCTTTATCTATTAGTTATCTTTTCCTCTATATCATATATTACGCAATTAATTTTTAATCGTATCATAGAAAAACTAAAGGCTGATGGTCATTTATATTTACCATCAGCCTAAGAAATTACATTAAAATTTTTCTACTTAATCATTTAACTCTAAATATTCGTCATAGGTAGTCTTTCTATCAATTATAGTTCCTTCAGGAGTGATTTCTATAATTCTATTTGCAATAGTTTGAACAAATTGATGGTCATGAGAAGTAAATAGCACTGTGCCATCAAAGTTAATTAAACCATTATTTACTGCTGTAATAGATTCAAGGTCTAAGTGGTTTGTAGGTTCATCTAAAATAAGTACATTAGCGCCGCTAAGCATCATTCTAGATAACATACATCTAACCTTTTCTCCCCCAGATAATACCTTTGCACTCTTTAAAGCTTCTTCTCCTGAAAATAGCATTCTTCCAAGGAAACCTCTTATAAAGGTCTCACTTTTTTCGTCTGAGAATTGACGAAGCCAATCAACTAAGTTTAAATCTACACCTTCAAAATACTCAGTGTTGTCCTTTGGAAAATATGCTTGAGTTGTAGTTACTCCCCATTTATATTCTCCGCTATCTGCTGCAATTTCTCCAGTAATAATTTGGAATAAAGTAGTTTTAGCTATTTCATTACTTCCAACAAAGGCAATTTTATCTCCTTTGTTAACCATGAAGCTTACATTATCTAACACCTTTACTCCATCAATAGTCTTAGTTAATCCTTCAATATTTATTAAATCATTTCCCGCTTCTCTTTCTGATTTAAATCCAACAAAAGGATATTTTCTTGAAGAAGGTCTTATATCATCTAAGCTTATTTTATCAAGCATTTTCTTACGAGAAGTTGCTTGCTTTGACTTAGAAGCATTGGCACTAAATCTTGCAATAAACTCTTGCAGCTGCTTAATTTTTTCTTCTTTTTTCTTATTTTGGTCCTTTGCCATTTGTTGAGCAAGTTGACTTGATTCATACCAGAAGTCATAGTTACCAACATATAGTTGAAGCTTTCCAAAATCAAGGTCTGCTATGTGTGTACAAACTTTATTTAAAAAGTGTCTATCGTGGGATACAACTATTACTGTATTTTCAAAATCCATAAGGAAGTTTTCAAGCCACTTTATTGATTTTAAATCCAAGTGGTTTGTAGGTTCGTCTAACAATAGGGTATCTGGTTTTCCAAATAGAGCCTGCGCTAAAAGTACTCTTACCTTTTGACTTCCGTCTAATTCTTTCATCAATTTGTAATGCTCAGAAGTTTCTATTCCAAGTCCTGTTAAAAGTGAAGCCGCTTCTGATTCTGCTTCCCAACCGTTAAGCTCAGCAAATTCTCCTTCAAGTTCAGCTGCTTTAATACCATCTTCGTCGCTGAAGTTTTCCTTTGCATATATAGCATCTTTTTCCTTCATTATTGAGTAAAGTCTTTCATGACCCATTATTACTGTTTCTAATACTGGGTGCTCATCAAACTCAAAGTGGTCCTGCTTTAATACTGCAAGTCTTTCTCCTGGGCCCATGGATACATCACCTTTATTTGCCTCTACTTCTCCTGCAAGTATTTTAATAAAAGTAGATTTACCTGCTCCATTGGCTCCTATAAGTCCATAGCAATTTCCATTAGTAAATTTAACATTTACATCTTCAAATAAGACACGTCCGCCGTATCTTAAGCTTAAATTGTTTACTGATATCATTCTTTCTATATTCCTCCATTTAAAATGCAAAGCATTTTTTTATTTTAATTCTTTTTAAAAATCGACACATACTTCGCTATTATACCATAGAAAGTATATTTTATCTACAATAAACAATTTCTTATGTTTATCCTATCCCATTATATATTACACCAAAAACTAGTACTAATATTCCTGCCGCTGGAAGCATGTATTTTGCCAAAGGCTCAAACCATTTCCCTAGAGGGTTCTTAGCTCCTAAATTTATATCTCCCATAGCATCCTTTATGCCATAAATCCAGAAGAAAGCAATGGATGCAATGATAGAACCTAATGGTGCTAGATAAATTGTTATAAAATCAGCCCAAGCTCCAAATCTTGCCATACTTAAATCTAGGGGTAATCCTATAATAAAAGCCATAATAGTTATAATAAGTGAACTTTTAATTCTAGACACTTTAAACTCACTAGTATAGGCTTCTGAAGTGGCTTCAAGCATATTAATTATAGAAGATACCGCCGCAAAAATAACACTTAAAAAGAATAATACTCCAAAGTAATAACCAAAAGGCATAGATTTAAATATATGAGGAAGTGTTATAAATAGCAATGATGGCCCCGCTTCTAAATCTAAACCGAATGCAAAGACTGCTGGAATAACTATAAATGCTGCAAGCAATGCTGAAATTGTATCAAATATTGCAACTTGTACTGCTGCTTTAGGAATATCTACATCATCCTTTAAGTAACTGCCATAAACAACCATCCCTGCACCATTTAAAGATACTGTAAAAAACGCTTGTCCAAGCGCCATTACCCAGGTAACAGGCTTAAATAAATACTCCCATCTTGGAATTAAAAGATATTTAACTCCCTCTATAGCGTTAGGCAAAGTTACAACTCTAACAACAATAACTGCAAATATAATAAATATAGCAGGCATCATTATTTTGTTCATTCTTTCAATACCATTTATAACCCCTAAGGTTACTATGAGTAGTGTAAATATCATGGCTAAAAGATGCCAAAATATACTACTATTTGTCCCAGCAAAACTATTAAAATAGTTAGAAATATCTACCTTATAAAAATCTCCTTTTAAAGAAGCAAAAAAATATCTTAACACCCATCCTACTACTATACCATAAAATATTAAAGTTCCACCTACTGCTAAAGTTGGCATTAAACTGAGTATCTTTCCACCCTTCTTACCTTTTTCATTAAATATATCATTTATACTTTTAAAGGAACCACTTTTTCTAGCTCTTCCAAAGGCGAATTCACCTATCATACCTGTAATACCTAATACAAATACACAAATAAAATATGGAATTAAAAATGCTGCCCCTCCATACTTACCTATCTTCCAAGGAAACAACCAAATATTTCCTAATCCTACTGCTGATCCCAAGCAAGATAACACAAAACCTAATTTACTTGAAAAACTTTCTCTTTCTACCATACTACCATCCTCCTATTATTAGTTATTTATAAATATAAAAAGGGCTCTCTCAATCCTATAAGGACGAGAAAACCCGTGGTACCACCTTAATTTACACATATTGTGTCTTAAGTCACTATATCGCGTGATTACGTAATGCTTTCACATTAAGACTCTAGAGTGTATTTCACAAGCTCTTGCCACACATAGTTTCCACCACCCACTATGCTCTCTTTATAAAACACAAAGCTGCTACTTAGTTCTTTCATAGTCCAATTATTCATTTATTTATGCATTATATCATGTAAATATAAATTTGTCACTATATTTTATTCTTATCAATATTCAAATATCTCCCTCATTTCTTCAAAAGCAAATTAAAAATTTAAAAATAGTGCACTATTTAAAATTAATTACACATACTAAGACTGTGAAAACTAATAATTGGTTCATATTTTATTTGTTTTATGGTAATATTTATCTATACAAATTAAAAATTAACATTTATTATTAATTTTTAATTCTTCATTTTTAATTATACAAGGAGGTACAATATGTTACATAACGAAATGTTAAAAAAATATGCACGCCTAGCAGTAAAAACCGGTGTAAATATACAACAGGGGCAAACTTTAGTAGTATCTTCTCCTATTGAATGTGCAGAATTTACAAGATTAATTGCTGAAGTTGCTTATGATGAGGGAGCAAAGGATGTATTTATAAATTGGAATGATGAATTATTTACTAAAATAAGATTTTTAAAGGCTCCAGAGGAAGTATTTAGTGAATTTCCTAATTGGCAAAAGGAACTTTTTGACCACTATGATAGCATAGGAGCAGCTTACTTAAGTATATCTGCTTCTGACCCAGAACTATTAAAAGATGTGGAACCGAAAAGAATATCTACCTTCCACAAAACAAGAAGTACTGCCCTTAAAGCACATAGTGCAAAACTTATGAGCAATAAAAACCCTTGGTCCATAGTTTCCATTCCAACAAAATCCTGGGCTAAAAAAGTATTTCCTGGAGTTTCTGACGAAGTAGCCATGGAAAAACTATGGGATGCTATATTTAAAATTGTAAGAGTTGATAAGGAAGATCCTGTTGCTGCTTGGGATGAGCATAAGGAAAACTTAGCGAAAAGCTTAGATTTTTTAAATTCCCATAAATTTAAATATCTTCATTACAAAAACTCCATAGGAACAGATCTAAAAGTAGAATTACCTGAAGGTCACCTATGGCTTGGTGGTGGAGACTATACTCCTAAGGGGGTAGAATTTATTGCAAATATGCCAACAGAAGAGGTATTTACTCTTCCTTTAAGAACTGGAGTAAATGGAATTATAGTAAGCTCAAAGCCACTAAATTGCAATGGCAATCTAGTAGAAAACTTCTCCCTTACTCTTAAAGAGGGAAGAATTGTGGACTTTAAAGCTGAAAAAGGTTATGAAGCCTTAAAAAATCTTATAGAAATTGACGAAGGCTCTCACTACTTAGGAGAAGTGGCATTAGTGCCTTATGACTCTCCAATTTCAAATTCAAATATACTATTCTTCAATACCCTTTATGATGAAAATGCTTCCTGTCACTTTGCTATAGGCAAAGCCTATCCAGTATGTATAAAGGATGGAGAAAACTTAAAGGAAGAGGAATTAGAAAAACTAGGAGTTAATACCTCCCTAGTTCATGAAGACTTTATGGTAGGAACTAAAGATCTAGAAATCATAGGAATTACTCACGATGGAAAAGAAATTCCTGTGTTTACCAATGGGAATTGGGCATTTTAAATAGTTCTTTAGTTATGAATAAAATTCCCGTGGAATTTTTAAAATTATAAAATTCCACAGGAATTTTCACATTAACCGCTAACTAAGAAACTAAAAACTAATCAACTAGTAAACAGTTCTTCAATCTCTTCCTGCTTCATGTCAGATATTAAAACTTCTTCTCTTGAATTTTCATCCATTACTTGTTCTATTATTTGTCTTTTCTTTTCTTGTATTTTATAAATTTTTTCTTCTATACTGCCCTTGGCAATGAGTCTTATTACCTCTACAGTTTTCTTCTGACCTATTCTATGGGCTCTATCAGAGGCTTGCTCCTCTACAGCTGGGTTCCACCATGGGTCATAATGAATTACTATATCAGCAGAAGTAAGATTTAAGCCTGTTCCTCCAGCCTTTAGGGATATTAGAAAGATAGGAACCTTTCCCTCATTAAAGTCTTTTACTAAAACTCGCCTAAATTCGCTTTTGGTACTGCCATCTAAATATAGATGATTAATTTCATTTTCTTTAAACTTTTCTGATATGTTCTTTAAAACAGAGGTAAACTGAGAAAATATTAATATTTTATGACCTTCATTAATGGAGCTTTCTACTATATTTAAAAGAGTCTCCATCTTACCATTACCTCCAGTATAGTTTTCTATGAAAGTAGAAGGGTCACAACATATCTGCCTTAGCCTTGTTATTAAAGATAGTATTTTTATTCTACTCTTATTAAAGCCATTAGCCTTTACTTCCTCTTCAAACTCTTTTTGAGCATCTGCTATAAAGGATGCATAAATCTTCTTTTGCTCCTCTTCCATATCTACTATTACATTGTGTTCAATCTTAGGCGGTAACTCCTTTACCACATCTTTTTTTAGTCTTCTTAAGATGAAAGGTTTTATTCTTCTATTTAATTCAATTAATGAATTTTCCTCTTTATTTTTTACTATAGGTATTTCATATTTTTGAGAAAACTTTCTATGGTTAAATAAATACCCTGGCATAATGAAATCAAATATAGACCATAACTCCGTTAATGAATTTTCTATAGGAGTTCCTGTTAAGGCAAAACGATGGTCTGCTTTTATGGTTTTAACAGCTTGAGCATTTAAAGATTGAGGATTTTTTATGTTTTGAGCCTCATCTAAAAAACAATACTTAAATTTTATATCTTTATAGTCCTCAAAGTCCCTTCTTATAAGAGCATAAGAGGTGATAACTAAATCCGCTTCTTTAATGCTTTGTATGTTTTTCTCTCTTTCTTCCTTGCTTCCAGATACTACTACATACTTTAGTTCTGGAACAAATTTTTCAACCTCATCTGCCCAATTATAAACTAAAGAAGTAGGACATATTACTATAGATGGTCCCCCTTCAGCTTTTATAAAAGCTAAGGTTTGAAGGGTTTTACCAAGTCCCATTTCATCTGCAAGAATACCACCAAAGCCACAGGCACTTAAGGTCTTAAACCATTTATATCCAAACTTTTGATAAGGTCTCATTATTCCTTTTAAGCCCTTTGGTATTTCAATATCTATGTCTTCAATCTCCTTCATAGAATTTACTAATTCTTTAAAGGGTTTATTTCTTTCTACAAAATCTAATTTATTATCTTTAATAGAGGAATCTAAATATAGAGTTTGGTATTTAGAAAGTAAAATTCTATCCTTTTCTAATTGGGAAGCTTTTATATCTAGATTATCCATGAGGCTTAACATTACACCAAGATTATTATCCATCAAAGAAATAAATCCACCTTTTTTTAATCTATGATATTTTTTCTTTTCTTTTAAGGATTGGAATATATCCTTTAATTCACCCCTATCTACCCCTTCAATATCAAATGTAAACTCTAATAGGTTTTCATCATTTAATCTTATAGTAGACTTATAACTGGAGGAAGGATATATTTTCATGTTTTTAAACTCCTCTGAGTAGTAAACATCTCCCAAATCTTGAAGGAGCTCCATTCCCTTTAGAATAAAATCTAAGGTTTCCTCTTCTCCTTCTAAATTGTAACTCCCCTCTTCCTTTTTAAAAGAAAAACCTTCTAAAATATTTATAACTTTATTTTCCTCTTCTATATTTCTAACTAGTATTTTTCCCTTCTCTTTTTCCTCTACTTCTAAAGGATTTATCTCCACATCCCCATATTTGAAAATAACAGTACATAGAATCACACCTTCATTTTTATCAAAATATAGAGATATTTTCAAAGGCTCTTCATAGAATCTTTCTTTAAAGGCTTCTTCTACTTCCACCTTTCTTCCCACTTTTTTTAACATAGGCAGCACATAGGAAGCTATCTCCTCACTATAATTATCACTGAAAGTAATCTCTGTAGTTTTTTCTTCTAAAAAAACATTAAATAACACTTTATAGTTATTAATCCATTCTTCAGAAGTTTCATATATCTTCCCTTCATACAAAAAATACTTACCATTTTTAATTAAAGGTATGGGCATTTCTGATAGTTGCTTTATATATACCTTATCTCTTTCTGTTCTTAAACTAAAGTCTATATAAAAATCTTCCTTTACTATAGGTGTTTCCCCTAAATCATTTTCATTAATGATTAAACCTATATTTCTATTTTTGAGTATTTTAAATATCTTACCTAAATTGTTTTCTGTAAGATATACTTTTTTACCCTTCATTATCTTTCCGCTGTCATATATATCGTGAGTTATTTCCTGAACTAATTTATCGCTTTCATATATATCCATCAAAAGCTTTATTATGTCTTCATCTTCTTCTCTAAAGCTATGAATATTAGGATTTAAGGTAAAGCCTTTTCCAAAGTAAATTTCATTACGTCCCTTTAATGCCTCCATAAATTCTCTCATATTTTTTACAACATATTCTTTTCCTTCTCCTATCTTCATTTCAAAGGTGACATACTCTCCATATCCTCTATAAAAATCTAACTTATAGCTGGTATTTAAGTACTTTTTATTTACACTGGGCATTTCTCTTAAAAGACTACTTTTCATATTTTTTAATATTTCTTCATTTTTTCTTAGTTCATAACCTTTAAGTATATCTTCTTTATTTTCAGCAAAATATAGATAAAGAGCTACTACGTGCTTGCAAACTCTTCCACCATATAAACAATCGCAATCACTAGTAAAATAATTACTTTCACTTATAATTTGCAAATTTGTATTATATACCTCGACTCCATTATATGAACGAATTTTAGAAACAATCTTTAAAATATCATTATCCCATCTTTTAACTACTTCCCCTTTTACGTTTAAAATGGAATTATTTTTATAAACTCTAACCCCTCTAGCATATATAAGGTCTCCAGTCATTTTCTTTATAAATTCTTTATCTATATGAAACAAAAAAACAATTC
This sequence comes from Clostridium malenominatum, assembly GCF_039521365.1. Classification (NCBI taxonomy): domain Bacteria; kingdom Bacillati; phylum Bacillota; class Clostridia; order Eubacteriales; family Clostridiaceae; genus Clostridium; species Clostridium malenominatum. Next base: position 1,158,521 of record NZ_BAAACF010000001.1, on the reverse strand, counting down.
CTCCTCTTGATATTGCTAATTATGATTATATCCAATATTTCTTTACTATACACAGTCTTTAGCTATAGCTTCATCATGGACTATTTCCGTAGTCTTTTTTTCTAAGGTAGAAAAGATAATCATTATTCCTCCAATAACATGGTAGATACTTAAAGGCTCTCCTAAAAATATAGTTCCATAAACTACCGCTGAAATTGGATCTATATAACTTAATAGAGAAGCCCTCTGAGCAGTTACATGCTCAATACTTGAAAAGTACAGAACATATGCTACTCCTGTATGAATCACTCCTAAAATTAAAATATTTGCCATACTTTTAAAATCTAATATATGAAGATTCCCTCTATAAATTACAATAGGAAGTAATGTTAATGTACTTATAGTCATTTGAATATATGTTCTATAATAACCTGAAAATCCTTCAATACTCTTATTAAGCAAAATTACCGTTGCATAAAAAGTAGCAGCTAAAATTCCATAAAAAATCCCCTTACTGTGAATATAATTTCCACCAGGAACTTGGGGTTGATTTAAAACAATAAGAGCTAGTCCTCCCATAGCTATCCCCACTGAAACTATCTTTTTAAATGTAATTTTTTCTTTTAGCACTATAGGAGAAAGAAGTACTATAAAAATTGGTGCAGCATAATAACTTAAAGTACCGTTTGCCACAGTAGTGTATTTATAAGCTTGAAATAAGAATAGCCAATTAAATACCATTACAACTCCAGAAATTATTAATAAAGCTATATTTTTTTTATCGTCTTTTTTATTCTCCCCTTTATCTTCCTCTTTTGTTTTCTTCTTTTTACCTACATTCTTCACAATTAATAAGAAAACAGTAGCAATGAGTGCTCTTAAAAACACCATCTCAATAGAAGGTAAATCAATATTTTTTACAAATAAGCCAACGCTCCCAAAAATGGCCATTGATATTATTATTCTCAAATCCGGATTCATAAATAGTCCCCCTTTAACAAGTCAAATTTCTTCTATTTTATCATATTTTACAGGAATTGTTGGTAAAATCAAAAACTAATTTCAATAAATAAGCTTAAAAGCTCAAATCTCATTTAAGCTAAGATTTGAGCTTTCAATTTTATTTTTTTCTTATTTCCTTTTGAATTTTCTTCAAAGCTTTTTTCGATCCTCTCTCTATATCTTTTTCTAATTTTCTTTCTTTATAGCTTGTAAATAAGCTATTTAAATCATAATCTTTAGGATATAACTCCTGGGCTTTTATGCTTAGTTCTAACCTCTTTGAATTTACCACCATTATTTTATTTTCAAATAGTACTTTAACATTATTAAACTCATCCTTTTCCTTATATATTATACCAAAATCCTTATGATCTAAAAGTCTTACCTTATCTCCTATTTTATACTCGTAATCTTTCTCTGCATTATTTTCTTCTTCATAAACTTTTTCTACTTTAATTTTGCTTTCACTTATTAGATTATAATTGTAGTCTTTTTTGTCTATATATTCTTTAGCTCTGTTTATCACAGAATTCTTTATCCCCATTTTTTTAGCAATCCATAAAGCATTGCTTTCTCCAGACTTGCCTATAATTAATTTATATAATGGTTCAAGGGTTTCTTGATTAAACTTCATACATGCATTTTGAAAATGAGGATGATTTTCTCCAAATTTCTTTATTTCACCATAATGAGTGCTTGCTGTGGTTATGCATCCCATATGATAAAACTCCTCTAGTATAGATATGGCAAGGCCAGCCCCTTCATTGGGCTCTGTTCCAGTACCAATTTCATCAAATAGTAACATAGTAGACTTATTTGATTCTTTTAATATCTTTGCTATATTATTTACATGTGAAGAAAATGTACTTAAAGAATTTTCTAAGCTTTGATTATCTCCAATGTCTACAAATATTTTTTCAAAAATCGAGATTTCTGTTCCCTCTTGGCAACTAACATGAAAACCTGACTGAAGTGCCAACGTTAATAATCCTAACGTTTTTAACACCACAGTTTTCCCTCCTGCATTAGGCCCTGTTATTATTAAACTTCTATAACTGTCCCCTATTTCTATATCTAAGGGCACTATATTTCCCGTTAACAAAGGGTGCTTTCCTTTTAGAATTTTTGTATATCCATAATGGTTTATTTTAGGTTCCATGCCATCAATAGCTTTACTGTATTTACCTTTAGCAAAGACCATGTCATACTCAGCCATAAGCTCTAAATTAATCTTTATGTCCCTTAAACTTTCATAGACTAACCCTGTCAGGTAAGATAATATTTGATATACTTCTGCAGCTTCCTCAGATTTTAAGCATATTAATTCAATATTTAACTTTGATATAGAGCTAGGTTCTATAAACACAGTAGATCCTTTTGATGATGTATCTACAATGGTTCCTGCTACTTCATTTTTATAGGTAGCTTTTATTGGAATAACATATCTATCATTTCTCTTGCTTATATAAAACTCTTGTATATATTTTTTATTTCCACTGGAAGTTAAAAACTTGTTTAATTTTTCTTCAATTTTACCTTCAGTACTTTCTATAAGTCTTCTTATCCTTCTTAATTCTTTACTAGCAGAAGAATCTACTGTATTTCCCTTTATGGAATTATTTATTTCCTCTTCTACACTTTTAAGTTCAGAAATATTTTTACTATAAGAGCTTAGCATAGGAGCATAGCCTTCTTTATCCATCATATATTGCTTAATTCTTCTGCATCCTCTTAAAAAATTAGAAACTATTGTAAGTTCTTCTCCTTCTAGAATGCCACCCTTTTCTATTTTTTCTATATTATCTTTTATATTAAACAGTCCTTCTAAAGGTATGTGACTAGTAATATTAAGTAAAGTCTTAGCTTCACTAGTTTCCTTTAATCTTCTTTGAACAGTTTTTATATTAATACTTGGTTCTAACTTATCTATTAATTCTCTACCTAATCCGCTTACACAATAGGATTTAACTATTTCTTTTAATTCATTATATTGCAGTTTTTCAAACGTATTATTATTCACTTTAATTTCTCCTTCATTAATCTTTATTTTGTAAATATCAATGAAGATACCCTCCAAAGATAGGTTTGTAGTAATATAAAAAAGCCGTGGATACTTCCACAGCTTAAAATTCATACCTTAATAAAGATAGCGTTTATATTAAAACTATCTAAAGATAAAGTAAATTATAAGTGGATTTTGTATCTTCATAGTAATCTTGAATAAACCCATGAGAAATAAAGGTATTTATATACCCTTTTTTCGCGATTTATTCAATATAAATTATCTACTTAGATACTACCCCGCTCATAAAGCACCTCTTCTTCTTTTTTCAAACCTATCGTATATAGTTTATTAAAGTCTTATATAATTGTCAAGACTATTTAAGTTTCCACGTAGTTCCTTCCTTTGAATCGAGCAATTCAATACCTTTTTGGAGCAAAGCATTTCTTATTTCATCTGCTCTTCCCCAGTTTTTTTCTCTTCTGGCCTTATTTCTGTCTTTTATTAACTCCTTAATCCAAGAATTATCAATATGGCTTTCTACTACTTCTTCTTTCATTAAATCTAAGGAAAACACCTTATCAAAATCCTCTATGAGGTATGCTTTTTCACGCCCATTTAAATCACCATCTTTTATTACTTCTTCAAGCACTGTAAAAGCATTTGGTAGATTCAAATCATCTCCTATTTGAGTTGAAAACTTTTCTTTATAGTTTTCTACTTTTTCTGCTCTAATTTCACCCTCAATAGATTCATCCTTAATAATAGAGCTTACTTTACCCTTTAACTTCTTTAATGCCTTTTGAGCTTCTTCTAGACTTTCAAAACTAAACAATAGTTGTTTCCTATATCTAGATTGTAAGCAAAAATATCTATAATCTAATGGATCGAAACCTTCTTCAACAAGCCTTGTAAGAGTTAAAAAGTCTCCACTGGATTTAGACATCTTACCTTTATTTAATACTAAAAACTCACCATGCATCCAATAATTTACCCATTTATGTCCGAGTGAAGCTTCAGATTGAGCAATTTCATTAGTGTGATGTACAGGAATGTGGTCTACTCCACCACAGTGTATATCAATTCTATCTCCTAAATACTTAACTGACATAGCTGAGCATTCTATATGCCACCCTGGAAATCCTTTTCCCCAAGGGGATTCCCATTGCATTATTTGATTTGTAAATTTTGAATTAGTAAACCATAATACAAAGTCTAAAGGATTCTTTTTATGAGGATCTACTTCTATTCTGCTTCCAGCCTCTAATTCTTCTAAAGTAAGTCCTGCTAGTTTATTGTAGTCTTCAAATTTGTCGATGGAAAAATACACATTGCCGTTAGCTATATAGGTATATCCCTTTTCTTCTAAATCTTTAATAAAATCTATCATATCCTGAATATGCTCAGTTGCTCTACAAATTATTGATGGACGCTCTATATTTAATTTTTCACAGTCCCTTAAAAATGCCTCTTCATAAAACTTTGCAATTTCCCAAACTGTTTTCTTTTCTCTACTGGCTCCTAGAGCCATTTTGTCTTCTCCCTCATCTCCATCAGATTGAAGATGACCTACATCTGTAATGTTCATAACGTGATTTACATCGTATCCTAAGTAGTTCAAAGATTTTTTTAATATATCTTCAAATACATAAGTTCTTAGATTTCCAATATGAGCATAATTATAAACCGTGGGTCCACAGGTATAAAGTCCCACTTTTCCTTCTTCTACTGGTATTAACTCTTCCTTTTTTCTTGTTAACGTATTGTACACCTTGAAATTCATTTTATCACTCCTTATTTTTTAAATAAAAAACTGCAGCCTACCTGTAGTTTCTCTGAAATAGAAAAACCACAGGAGTAACCTGCAGTTATATATGTTCAAACATTTTTAATAACTATAAACTTATATCATATAAGGTTATTTAAAATTGGACGCAGGTGTGTTGCTATTTATTTTTATATATTGAACTATTAAAACAACAACAGCAACAAAATATCATTTTAAACTTCCTCCAAAACTTACTTTACTTTATTTTATTATACTACACATAGTATAATATTGACAACAAATTTAACCTCCAAGAGTAACATCTTGTTCTTCATACCAATTTAGCGCATCATAAAAATGCTCGGACCTAAAATCTGGCCAAAGTTCGTCTACTACATAAAAATCTGAATATACGGATTGAACTGGCAAAAATCCACTTAATCTTCTTCTTCCTCCCCAGCGTATAATTAGATCCATTCTAGATATTTCGCTAGATTGAATTTCATTATTAATATTATTACTTGAGGACTTGGAACCTTTAAGTTCATATAAATCCCATTTCCAGTTATAGTTAACCAAAATATTAACCTTTACTCCTCCCTTATTGCAAGTTTGCCTTTTAGTATAGGGCAGTAGTTCTTCAGGAAACATGGGAGATTTTGTGTTTCCTACTACTAAAAGATCTACATTTTCTTTTGAAATGGTTTTTACTGCATCTATACAAGCCTGAGTAAATGCAAGCCTTTGTTCCATGGGTCTTTTAGTATTGTCTACTGTAAATCCGTAATAGGTTACCTCTTCAACTCCTGCTTTTTCACATAGTTTAAAAACTTCAAGCCCTGGATCAACCCCCTGTTCGTATCCCTTATCTTTAGATAATCCTTTCCCTTCAGCCCATCTTCTGTTTCCATCTGGAATTATTCCTATATGCTTTGGTATTTTCATGTCATCCACCTCTATTTTCACAATTATAGAAATACATAGTATACATTATAGCATTAATAAAAGTATTTATATATTCATTTGTCTTATTATTTATTGAATTTCTTTTACAACTTTTGTTCCTGCGATAAAATCATGAATACACCTTTTATCTTTTCTTATTAAAAATATAAAATCTACTACTGGATATATTATTGTGATCCAAAGAAGATGATTTACTAAACCTCTCATTAGAAAGTTTGTAACAAACCCTGCCTTAGTATCTGAATTTACTTTTACAACTTTAATTTTTAAAAGTTTTTTACCTATGCTTTGACCTAAAATGCATACTAAAGTTGATTGTATAACTAAAATAACAATATTAAATAAAAAAGCTATTGTGATTAAAACATCATCATCTGGTATGATGAACCAAGGGAGAAAAATTAGTAAATAATCTATGATTCCTGCAAATATCCTTGCTCCAGTAGATGCTGTTATAGTAGAGTTCTTTTTATCTGACGTAGAACTATACTCTGAGCTTATAGTATCATAACTAATACTTTGTACAGAACTGTTATTTTCTTCTGATTTATACTCTTCCATTTGTTTAAGAAAATTAACTTGAACTTCTGTTTTGGGTATTCCTGAATCATCTCTAGAATATCTTTCCACACTAATACCCTCTTCATTCAATAAACTTTTAAATTCTTCTTTTGGCACCTCAATGTAGGAACCACAAACAGGACATGTCAATGCAAACTTCCTGCTATAAGGAATTATAGGTATAAAGAATAATGTAAACCATGTTGAAACTCTAACTAGCCTCCAATTCGATGTATTATTGCAGTTGTTACAACGGTACGTCCCCTTTTCTCCATAGTTTTTAACTGTTTTACGTCCCCAACCATAAATTATCATAGTTATCCTCCTAGTAATAAGTAATCATATATGATAATTATTCGTAAGTTTTTTCAATATGTTAAATATATTTGGGATTCTATATCTAATTTTTTATATATTTATTTCATTTATATCTTCAGAAGTATCTTTACATGCTTTTCTTCTTATTAACTTGTCTTTTAAAAACTTTATATCCTCATCTATAAATCTATGTTCAACTGCTGCTACATCAAATTTAAATATTTTAAATGAAAACTGCATAAAGTAACCTATACCAAGGGACATAATTACCGTGCCCACTCCCACGTGTCCTCCTAAGAAGTATCCTATAAATAATGCGGTTAATTCAATGGAATTTCTTATAAATCTAACAGATTTTCCAGTCTTTTTAGTAAGGGCAACCATTAAACCATCCCTTGGACCTGATCCCAGCCCAGCGCTGATATAGTAAAAACTTGCCACCCCTATTACAAACATGCCCATTAGCATCATAATAACACTAGGAAATACACTGTTAAATGTGGGTATTAAGTGGTTTAACATTAGTAAATCCATAAAGCTTCCTATGAAAATCATATTACATATGGTTCCCCAGCCTATTTTTTCTCCTAGAAAGCTATTTAATATTAGTAAAATAAATCCTACAATAATATTTGCTCTTCCTATAGTAATATTAATCACATTAGTAATCCCTTGATGAAAGACATCCCATGGTGCTAGACCTAAATTTGCATTAATTGTCATAACTATCCCTACTGCAAATAAAAAAAGCCCTATGAATAATCTAGTGAACGTTGAAATTATTTTTTTCATATAAATATCTCCTATTTTTAAATACATTATTATACTATATTATAATATAAATTCCACTGTAATAGTTAATTTAAAAAAATAAACCTTAAAGGGAGATTCATCATCTACCTTTAAGGTATTTCTATTATTTAAGCAAAAATATTTAAATCTTAAAAGTATATATTCGAGAATTCTATGTCTACCTTCTTTCTGATATATCTCTTATCATATAATTTCTTATTCTTATCAAATTTGAAATATAGATGAAACAAGCTCCTTTGATGGTGATGGTATAACTACAGTACTTACTATACTTCCAGTTTCTTTTAATCCCTCTTCACAGGATTTAATAGCGGTTTTAATAGAGGATACATCTCCTGTTATTAAAACAAATCCCTTGCCTCCAAGGCCTCTTGCAAGTCTTATTTCTATTAACTTTACATTTGCAGATTTTACAAGAATATCTCCTGCTATGATGGATGCCGTTGCTGACATTGTCTCAACCACCCCTAAAGAGGCTATATGTTCAATAGCTGTTGTTCCACTTAATGCGGGGAAAATATCTTCGCTCACATTAGGTATTATGAAGCTCTCTAAAAGGAAGGTATCCCCTACTTCTTTTCCAACGGCTATGGAACTTTTTACAGCACCCACTTCACCCTTTATAATAGTTATATATTTTCCTGGGCATATTGCTGTAGATAATACTATTTCCACATTTGCCGCTTTTAGCATTTCATCCGTCGCTTCTATGCCCTTAGCTATACTTCTTAGTTCAACTAATCCAATGGATTTCTTCAAATATATCCCTTCTTTCATGCGTTACTTGATTATCTCTCTATAACTATTGAATTTTCACTAACCCATGTGACTATACCGTCTATACTAGCATGTATTTTAGCTCCCATCTTGCCCTCAGGAATATCACCTATAAGCTGTCCCTTTATAATGACATCTCCTAAGCTCACTACTGGTTCGGCACATACACCAATGTGCTGACGAAGTTCTATTTTAACCCTGTTTGATATATCCTTTTTAACTTCCACTAAAGGAGCATCTACGTTGTATTTCTCAAGTCCAAGCCTTCCTATGAGCTTTTTAACAGGAAACTTTCTATACTCTCTAAATTGTGATACTTTTTCAGGTTTCCTACTATTTGGATTTTTAACTCCATTATCACTTAACCTTCTCTTTAAAAACTTATTAAGTTTCCAGGGTTGAAGCTCCATAACACAAACCTGCTCACAAAGACCACACTCGCAGCATAAAAAAGCTTCCGTTACCTTTGAATTTGCATCGCATGTGCTGTTGTATCCCGCTATTCTCATTAACTTATCTGGATGAAGCTTATGTCCTAATAAATTTCTAGGACATATATCTGTACATAAAGAGCAATGGCAACAGGAAATTCTCGATTCCCTTATCATTGTTTCTATGGCTTTTTTCTTAGCCATAACCAAGGAATGATTTTTGGGAATTACTATAATTCCTTTTGTATTCTTCCTAACCACTGCCTGCTCTGGGTTAATTATTCCTCCCATCATAGGTCCGCCCTCAATTACAGCATACTCGTCACAGGTTGCTCCTCCTGCAATTTCAATAATTTCACTTATAGCTGTACCAATAGGCACCTTAACTGTTATTGGATTTCTCACCGCTCCAGTCACTGTAAGGAACTTTTCAGTAACAGGTTCATTCTTTAATGCATTGTACACATTGAGGAGGGTTTCTGGATTTATCACTACCGTTTCTACATTAAGGGGTATTCCTCCTTCTGGTACTATTCTTTTTAAAACCTCATATACAGTTACTTGTTCATCCCCTGCTGGATAAAAATCCTCTAAAAGAAATATATCTAGTTCACTATTACTTTTTACTGCATTTAAAAGTTTATTTACTGCATTTTTATACTTTTTCTTTAAGGCAATTATCCCCTGACGTGCCCCAACAGCCTTTACCACCTCAGATAAAGCCATGACTATTTCACTAGAATAAACATCCATTAATTGCTGATCTACCCTAAGTAATGGCTCACATTCAGCCCCATTTACTATTACATACTCAGCCCTTGCATTTAATTTAACGTGGGTCGGGAAGCCAGCTCCACCAGCTCCTACTATTCCTGCATTTTCGATCCATTGTATTAAATTATTCTCCATAAAACATCCTCAATCCTATCTAATTGAAAGTCCTTCGGCGAGGACACATCTTCTTTTTCTAGTAAATGATCTTGCTGATGTTAACCCCTCTCCAGTAGGACCTGCAATAGTAAATGTGGTATAACCTTCTCCTCCAAAACCAATACCTGCAAAGGAAGGAGCATTTTTTACAAATATTGTTGTCTGTAATGCTTTTGCACATCTCGTTAGATTGTCCACGTTCTTTGAATGCATTATAGCCGTATGCCTATTGCCATTTTCCACTTTAACCGCAAGTTCAATCCCTTCATCTATATTTTTAACCCTTACGATAGGAAGTATAGGCATCATAAGTTCTTCTAAAACAAAAGGATGATCTTCTTCTACCTCGGCAATGATTGCCCTTATAGAACTATCAACCTCTACACCAATCTTACTCAATATATAGTCGGCATTTTTTCCTACATAATCTTTATTAGGAGTTTTTCCATCTATTAAAAGGAGCTTTTCTAATTTTTTAATTAGCTCATTATCTTTTATTTCATAAACTCCGTGCTTTTTCATATTAAATATTAGGTAATCCGCTACGCTATCAACCACTATTACTTCCTTTTCAGCAATACAAGGCAGATTATTATCAAAACTTGAGCCGTCGATTATGTCTTTAGCAGCTTTTTCTATGTCTGCTGTTTCATCAACTACAACGGGAGGATTTCCTGCTCCTGCTCCAATTGCTTTTTTTCCTGAGGAAAGGGCAGCCTTTACAACCCCTGGTCCTCCTGTGGCAGAGATTAAGTTTATCTTTGGATGAGTCATCATTTTATTGACGCTTTCTATGGTTGGCTTTTTAATAGTGGTAAGAAGATTTTTAGGCCCTCCTGCATTGATAATTGCAGTGTTTAATATTTCTATGGTTTTTATTGTTACGTTTTTTGCACTTGGATGTGGGGCAAATACTACGGAATTACCTGCTGCTACCATTCCTATAGCATTACATATAGTTGTTTCTGTTGGGTTGGTGGATGGAGTTATGGCTCCAATTACTCCAAAAGGTGAAAGCTCTATTAGAGTTAATCCATTGTCTCCAGAGTAAGCTTCAGACTTTAAATCCTCAGTACCCGGTGTTTTTTCTACGACTAAAGTATTTTTTTTGATTTTATCCTCATATCTACCCATACCTGTTTCTTCAAAAGCCATTCTTGATAACATCTCAATATTCTTAGTTATTTCCTCTCTCATGGCTTTCAATAATTTTTCCCTATTTTCCAAACTTAATTTTACAAGTTCCTTTTGAGCTATTACCGCTGCTTCAATGGCATCATCAACTTCCTCAAAAATGCCAAGTTCCATTTTATTTTCCACTTCAGTTTCTGATTTGTTTTTTAACTCAGCAATTACTAATTGAACTATCTTTTCTATATTATTTTTATTCATCCCCATTTGATACCTCCTCTATTTGTAGAATCCCTGTAACGAATAAAGAGCAATATCCATATCCTGCTCTACTGTTCCACCGCTTATGCCTATTCCTCCAACAACTTCCCCGTTACACTCTATGGGATATCCTCCACCAAAGGTTACTATTCTGTTATCATTAGTGTTTTGAATTCCATGTAAACTTCCCCCAGATGAAGCTAATGAAGCTAATTTATCTGTGGAGGTTTTAAGAGCTACCGCTGTGTATGCCTTATTTATAGAAATATCTATACTCCCAAGAAGTGAATTATCCATTCTGTGCATAAGCATTAAGTTACCTCCCATGTCAACTACGGAAACCACTACGGGTAATCTAAGCTCATTGGCTCTTTTTTCTGCCATTTTAGCCATTTCTTTTGCAATCTCTAAAGTGATTATACTATTTCTACTACCTTCCTGTAACTTTTCAAGCACCCTATTTTTTACCTCTCTTACTAAACTATTTTCTTCTTCAGCTCTAGCTATTATAAATAGAGCATCTGAAAGTCTATTCATGAACTTCATTATAGAATCAGTTACCTTTTCCTTTTTATTTAAATTCACAAGATTTCTTTCTGTTCGGCGAGCCACGGTTCTTGCGACATGAAGCATAGCGGAAGCTGTGGTGCTACCTGGTACTATAAACCCCTTTTGTTCACCTAATTCCCTTTGATACTTATCTATTACTTCCTCTAGATAAGCTACATCCTTCTCCATTATTCTGTCTGATAGCAAGGCAAGTCCTTTGTCATCACTAGCAAGCTCTGCTCCTAGGATAAAAAGTTTTTTTTGTATATGGTTGAGAATGCTGCGCATATCATGATCTTTTATTAACGAATAAGCGAGCCCTATATTTGAATTGGTTTCATCTATACTTCCATAGCACTGGACTCTAAGGTCGTCCTTCCATATCTTACTTCCTCCAAAGAGTCCCGTTTCGCCTCTATCACCTTTTTGGGTATAAATATTACCCATAACCTCACTTCCTTTACAAACTAGTTCCTATGCTATCTACTATTGCCACTATTGCCCTATCTATTGGAGAGTTTGGACTGTCAAAAACACCCTTTGCTGAACTTCCTGATACCACCAGTACTATTTCCCCTTCTCCAGCTCCAACAGAATCTACAGCTACTTCACACTCCCCTTGAGGCAAATATTTTATGTCCAAAGGTTGTACAATTAATAGTTTTTTACCCATAAGATTTTCATTTTTTTGCGTAGTTACAACATTACCTATAACCTTAGCTATATACATTCAATCTCAACTCCTAACTCTCTTGCAGTATCCCTTGCAAGTGCTGTGACAATTGAGCTACTATTTATGCGAACTTTTTTAGAACTTCTTTTATCTGCAAGGCGAATATCTTCTTCTGTTATTAGTTTTTTATCTATAACCTGATCAGGTTCAATTTCATGGTCTGATTTATTGCATATAGTTTTGTGGAGGAAATTTAAATTAACAAATTTAATCCCATATTCCCGAACCTGAGTGAAATAATCTTTAATTTTCTTTTCATACGCACTGGGAATATTAGCATAGCTTATGTTTATACTTTTTAACATTTCAATATCACAACTATCTCTAGCTGCTACCATAGGAATCCCTGTCATTATTGCTTTTGATATAGTTAGTGTAAGAACACTATCTGATATTCCTAAGGCTACCTTTGCCAATGTATTCATTGTAAAAACTGGAATTAGGACCATTTCAACATTTCTCAGAAGTACATCCTCATCCACTACTTCATTTTCTGTATAAATTTCTTCTTCTTTAAAACCAGCCTTTAAAAGCTTATTACTCCAGACTCCTCCGTCATTCTTTGGCAGGAGTATCTTTACATTGTGGCCGTCCTCTTTAATTTTTTTTACCTCATTAACTATACCGTCTACATCTACTTTGCCTTCGCTTAATAAAATCAAAACATCTCTTTTAGATTGGCCAAGCCTCTTTAAAACTTCATTTGCTAAAATATCAATGAGCTCATCATATTCCAATTCACTACACCTCACTTACAGCAATTCATTGCTATTCCTAAAGGGGTTACAAGCAAAGGATCTACAGGCTTTAATGTGGCTATTCCTAATTCCCTTTCAAAGGTCTTTTCAAAATCATTAAAACTACAAGCTCCTCCCACTAAGTAAATTTTATTTACTTCGTAACCTGAGATATGATTTTTCACAATAGATGCCATTCTTTCTACCACAGGCTTTATTATAGGAAATACTTCTTGCTCTCTTTTATTATCTCTTTTCAACTTTTCTGCCTCTTCAAAAGAAATTTTATAATATCCCGCCAAAACTAAGCTCATGTGAGTTCCTCCCGTGGGCTCATCAGCGGTATATATCACCTTTCCATCTTTCAATATACTTATACCTGTAGTACCCCCTCCAACATCAACTACTGCCCCTTCATCAATATGTAGCACAGATGCGGCGGCGGAAGGTTCGTCAATTATGTTTACAACTTCCATGTAGGCAGATTCACAAATATTAGCTATGATCCTCCTATTTCCTCCAATTGTACCTGGTGGCACTGCAGCCGCTGTATAAGTTAGCTTCTTTCCTAATCTCTCTTCAATATCTTCTTTAAGCTTTTTTACAATTTCCACTGCCCCCACATAATCTAAAACTAGTCCATCTCTAACTACCGATGCTCCAGTTGATGCAGCAGCAATTGGGTTATTCTCCTTGTCCAAAACTGAAATTACAATATTGGCTGTGCCTAAATCTACTCCAACTTTTAATTCTCCAGTGAAGCTATTAACAGCATTTTCTTGAATAAGATGTTTAAAAGACTTTATATAATTATTAACCTTTAGCATATCCATATAAATTCTCCTTTAGGGTTTCATAAGCTGGACACTATCTCCAGACTTTAGTCCACTTGAGTTAGCTTCATCAGTATCAATATGCATTTCTAAGCTATATCTATCTGACACCCTGGCCAATACATTATCAAATATTAAACTTCTTATTCCCTTAACCTTTACACTTAACATATCTCCGTCTTTAATTCCATGGTTTTTGGCATAATCACATCCCATGTGTAAATGCCTTAGTGCCACAATAAGGCCCTTATCTTTTTTTAATGAACCTTTAGGCCCAGTTATTATTATTCCAGGAGTTCCTTCTATCTTGCCGGATTCTCTTATAGGGGTTTTTATACCTAATATATAGCTATCCGTTAAGGATATCTCCACCTGAGTGTCTTTCCTTAAAGGCCCAAGTATTCTTACATTCTTTATGCTCCCTTTAGGACCGGTTATGGTAACAGCCTCTTCTGCCGCAAATTCTCCTGGCTGATTCAAAGCCTTACTTTTTTTTAGTTCATATCCTATACCAAACAATATTTCTAAATCTTCCTTTGAGAGATGTATATGGCGATTTGAGACACCTATTTTTATTTCATTATTATCCTGCTCATTAAGCCTGTTCATAACTTCCGTTACAATCTTCACCATTAAAACTTCGTCTATGTTCCCCATTAAAATAAACCTCCATACACTATTAGTTAAATTTTAAAATACAACTAGTATTAATATAATTTCTTTATTAATACTAGTTGTATACTTTACGTATTAAGCATTAGCTTTTGGAAGTATTTTTTCTGTGTCTACATGGGGTCTTGGAATTACATGAACAGATATAACTTCTCCAACCTTTTGAGCAGCTGCAGCTCCTGCATCAGTAGCCGCTTTTACAGCTCCTACGTCTCCTCTTACCATTACAGTTATAAGACCAGAGCCTATCTTTTCATATCCTACGATGCTTACATTTGCTGATTTTACCATAGCATCTGCTGCTTCAATGGCTCCCACCATACCTTTTGTTTCTATCATTCCTAATGCCTCACCCATCGATTTGACCTCCTTCTAAACTTTTCTTTTCACTATAATGAATACAACTATTTCTTGGCTCACCTTTTTTTCTTGTACACTGAGGATCATTGCATAAATTGCAAGATGCTTTTATAGTTTTATCATCCTCGATTTTGATGTCATCAACTTTGATATTATCAATTTTAATTTCTTCAGCTTTAATATCTTCTGCTTTAACACATTTTTTTTCAATTCCTATAGTTTCCTTTGACACTACAATGGCTGATAATTCATCATGAGGCCTAGGAATAACCAACCTACTATAAACACTACTAACTTTGGATGCTGCCATAGATGCAGCTTGTACTGCCGCATTTATAGCCCCTACATCTCCTTCAAGTTTTATAGTGACAAGGCCTCCACCTTTTGTAAGTTCATACCCTATAAGCTTTACATTGGCCGACTTCACTGCCGTGTCTGCAGCTTCAACGGCAGCTGCTAAACCTACTGTTTCGATCAATCCTAGCGCAAGTCTTGACAAATAGTTCACCTCCTACTAAAAGCTTAAGTCTCATCCTATATCTCCCACTAACTTGAAAGGAATGCCTTTTACCAATCTAGCTGCATTTGCCCCAATTGTCCTAAGGACAACATTTCCCCTTTGTAAATTGCAGATAAATAGAGGGGATTCTTCATTAAGCTTGGCATAGTGAAGCACAACTTCTCCATCCTCTCCAACTCCAATACCTACATCTAACCTAGAGTCTAAGGCTGCTTTATAGGCAAGATTTATAGCTGACTCCATGTGAAATATATTTATTTCATATAGTAATCCTTCTTCTTCAATTCCCCAAAGTATATTGTTTAATCCGTTGGAAAGAGATCTATTTGAATAAATGTATATCTTTATTGAAGGTTTAGGATCATTCATTTTTATCATCCTCTTTCCTATAAGATAGTATAAGGCCTGATGCCACAGCATTTCTTGGCCCCTCTGTACCTCGAATATTTGCTCTACCTGCTACAACACCATACTTTGATAAGGCATCTGTTATAAGTTGAGGAATTTCAAAGTCAAGAGCAGAGCCTCCTACTAAGACTACATATTCAATATCTCTAATATTCCCTGTGGCAGATACTGTGGTTAATGCCCTTAATGCATTTGTAACAAATATCTTCTCCTTAGCAAACCTTCTAACAGTCTTTATTCTTTCTAAGGTATTATCCCCTGGAATGGGAACCATATTCCCCTCTTTCAGTATTACTATTTTGCCAAATACCTTAGGATCTAGTGGATTTTCGAAAAACTGCACTGTACCATCTTCATGCCTTACATGGAAAAGACTTTCTACTTTAGCTAAAGGATATTTTTTAATGTCCTCTGCTAAATCAATGTCATCAAGACCGAGTTCCGTATTTATCATCAGAGTAACCATATTCCCAGCACCGGCCAAATGAATGGACTTATTTCTTTTTTCTTTTGACATGAAGGATGCATCTGTAGATCCAGCCCCCATGTCAATTATTGCAAGGGGTACATTGGTTCCTGGAGTGGTTAAGGCACCCCTAATTGCCATATCGGCCTCCACTCCACCTACTTCAACTAAAACTCCTAGCTGTTTTTCTAGTTCATTTGCTATGGCCTGCATTTGAAGCTTATCTGCCTTTACCATAGTAGCTATTCCTACAGCATTTTCCATAGAAAATTCATTAGCTAAACCGCCCTTAACCTTTTGTGGAACAAAGGTATCCACAGCGAGAATATCTTGTATCTTAATAGCACCTGGATTTTGACCAGTAAGGTTTGCCATTACCTGCCTTACTCTCTCAAGCATTCCCCCTGCGTTGGTGCCAGGCTCTCCACTAATATCCTTAATAGGGGAGCAGAATTCTAATGTTTTCATTATCTCTTCTGCACCCTCATCAACGTCTATGGATTTCCTTCTCTTTTCCCCAGTTACATTAATTTTCCCCGCTGGTATAATTCTTTCTTGAACATCCCCCTTAGGTGTCTTTATCACTACAGCAGATCTATTTCCTATAAGGGCTCTAGCTATTGGAACTATCATTTTTGTTTCCTCTGGTGTAAGTTCAAAGGCAGTTGCTATTCCAAAAGGATTTGATAGCACCTCTACCACACCACCTACTGGAGCCACCTCAACAGCTGCCCTCATACCTAAAGGTACTTTCTCGCTTAAAGTTACCTCATCCACTATAGGTATTTTTTTAAAAATTCTATTATTTATAAGCACCCCATCATCACGTTGAACTATTGCCCCCACAATATTCCGTCCATTATTAAATTCCCTATTTATCTTTTCTGATGCTTCCATAAAATCAACTGTAGAGGGAATAATAACTATCAGTGGGTCCTTATTACTTATTTCATGTAAATTATTAATATTTATAGTGGTTCCAACTCCAAGGCCTAGCCCACCAGGAGTGGAAGGGTTATGACCAATCATTGTGGATTCCGTTATTATAGTTTCAGTTATAGTTTCCATAGCTACATCACCAATTACAGGTGCAGCTTCATTTATCCTAATTAAATTCAAATCTTCAATTGATAATCCAACCTTATCTAATGCCTGTTTTACAGAGGAAAATATACCATGAATGTTTTGTCTAGTACCTTTCATGCCAGTGGTTTTAACTATGCCACTAGAGATAAACTCAATTTTTTTATCATTATAAAATTTTGCAATAGAAGTCTCTGTAGTAGCATTTCCAATATCAACACCAGCCACTAATTTCATGCTTTTATCCTCTCTTTAATCTGTTTCTCTGTTCGTAAACCTCTGCAGCCTCTGTTACAAAGGCACTATTTATTTTTGCATTATACTTTTTATCTAACTCTTCGGCTATATCTAAAAGCTCTTGTTTTGTTGAGCGATAAGGTCTTAAAGAATTATAAATTTCAAGTATTCTCTCATCTGGCACCGCTATAAGCTCTGCAGCTCTTCTAAGATTTCTTGCGAAGGCGTCTCTTCCAGCCGCTTCAGCAATTTGAGCTTGCATCTCAAGAGTTTCAGGTGATATTTTTATATCCTTTGCAGTAATTTCTCCATTAAGTACCCCTTTAAGAGTTATATCATTTAGGCTCTTATTAGTAGGTGTCTTAACAAGTTCAGGTTTCTTTGATGCTAATGGATAATCCTGAAGTGAAACCTTGCACGTTGCTTTTTCACAACAATTATTTTGAGAAACCTCAGTAGCATTACCTGCCATTGACGCCATAACTTCCCTAATTACTTTTTCTATCAACATTTTTTCGTCCATTAAATCCACCCCCATTAGTTAAAACTAACTTCTACTTCCTGACTTTTTTTATTTTCATCTACACTCTCAGTCTCTTTTATATGTAAAAGTGCTGCTAGTGCTTGAAACTTTGGTCTAGCCATTTGATCATTTCTTGTTTCTACAGGCTTTGGCGACTCACCCTTTGCATATTTAGCTGCATTTTTTCCTATAAGTCTGTACACATTTAAATCCAATACTGGTGCTTGTGGAAATAATTCTAGATTACTTAGTTGGAATAAATCCTTTTGATGTATTAGGATAGTGCCTTTTGATTGTATCCCAATACCTATACCAGAACCACTAAGTTTCGCAGCTTCGTGAGCTATGATTGATACGTCAGATGTTCTATATACTCTAATAACTCTGCACTTTAATCCCTCTTCTTCTATACCTGCAATTATTTCTCTTAATACCTTGTGATGAGGTAAGTCAATTATTGTTTTATGCTGATGTACAGAAAAAGCTGGAGCTATACCAATAACTACTTCGTCTTTTCTAGTACCTAAGGCAGCATCACATTTTTCAGCTAACTTCATTTTCCCGTTACTTGCAGCCTTCTTGATGACTTCATTTTTATCTATTTGAACTTGACTATTTTCAAGATTGAAATTCCTCAATACTTCTTCCACTATCTCACGAATTGCTTTTTCGCTCATATCCATAATTTTATCTCCTTTCTTCACACTAATTATTGAAAATCTGCTGGCCCTTTAGCATTTGGTATATTTTTAATTTCTTCCCATCTTTCCTTGCTAATTCTATATCCAGTTCCAGGCCCTGCATAATCATTAAGATTATTTACTGCGCTTATTACATTAAAGTCTTTATCTATAATTGATGATGTATGCAAATAGTCACCGGAAACTCTTTGTTTTAACATATTAAGAACGTTTTCAGCCACATCCTCAAATCCATGTTTTGAAAGAGCTTTTACTACATCAAGTCCTGTTATTCCTCTATTCATCATTTCCTGTGTAGCTTTTAAATCCTCAACTACATTTCTATCTGGCATATCCTTACTTCCATGAGCATAGGTAGCTGCTTCAACCTCTTCGTCTGTTATTGCTGGTAAGCCCAATTCTTCAAATACAGCTTGAAGGGCTCTTGCTGCCTTATTTCTAACTTTCACAACTTCACTTTCTGAAACAGGTCTTAATCCACCATCAACCATAAGATCTCTTTGAAGTATATTGTAGTCATCAAAGTCTTCTGCATCAAAGTTAGAGCCTGCAAACATGTTATCGTAATTTGGAGTTGCGCTATAACCCGAGAATATGAAGTCAGTTCCTGGAAGCATTTGCATTAATGTTCTTGCTGTTCTTCTTATATCTGAATGAGAGAAAGTTTGATCATTTCCAGATGCTACTTCCATATCTAGCATAGTGGTAATTAAGTTTTCAGCTAGGACAGCTCTAATACCAGAAGGTACTGCACCTGGTACGCCAATACAGCTTATTGAACCATTTTGTAGTCCTTGAGCTCCTGCACCCTTTGTAACAAAAACACATTTAGCTTCCAAGTAAAGCATGGATTTTCCTTCGGCATTTCCCATAAGAACTTCAGAGCCTGTACCAGATGTGAATCTCATCTTCAGTCCTCTTGAAGCATATGCAGATGCTAAAAATGCCTTTGACCATGGAGTATCGTCTCCATCTGTAAATACTTGTTCTGTACCGTAAACAGAAACTGTTTCAGCGTAACAAGTTAATCCTCTCATCCCTAGTATTAGCTCTGTTGCTTCTTCTACTGCACATTGAGTAAGTATGCCGCCTCTACCTGTCTGAGAGCCAACAAGAAGTCCTACTGCGTTAAAAGGAGCATAACGAGCTATACCAACTGTAGTCTCCATCTCATCAAATCCTCTTATTGCAGCTTCTGCCGCATCTGCTGCAATTTGAACACAGTTATCTTTTAAGTTTGTAACGTGGCATTGATTCGATGGAGTTTTTCTTGCTCTCATTTTTTGAAGAGCCATCATCATTTCTACAACGTTCATATTCTCTAAAACATCAACTACTTTTGCTGGTGTCATTGCAGTTGTAAGCTTAATAATTTCATTTCGTGGAACATTAACATCGCATAACATTTTTGCAAGTTTAACCGAATCTATATTAGCAACTTCTTCAGCCCTATCAATATTTATAGCGTAATCAGCAATAAATCTATCTATAAAATCAAATTCTTCTCTCTTTTTACCGTCTAGTTCAACAATCTTACCATTTGTAATTTTAACACTTGGTTTTGGATCATTAGGGCTATTCATTGCTATAAGACCAACATCAGCCCACTCCTTTACAAATCCATCTTGATTGACAGAACGTTTAGCAAGTACTTCAAATCTTTTTGATTTCATTTTGCTCCCTCCCTCTAGGAATTATTTCATTAAATATATGGTTTTGTAGATGATGGCGCACTTGCACCTCCAAGTGCTTCAAGTAAGGTAATTCCAACTTCTCTAGCTGCAATCAAAGCTTGTCTTACTGCACCTGAATCACCAGAGATAGCTAAAATAGACTCGTTGCTATGGCTTGTGCCCCCGCTTGGTGAAGAATAGGAAATTACTTCTACACTAGCTGCTTTTACAGCTGTATCTGCTATAACAACTCCTATTGCAGCTGGTGCTCCAACAATAATTCCAAAGGACTTTCCAATTGGAGCATTAAAAGCCTTATTGCAAGCATAACTTGCTCTTGCTGTATATTGAAACTCTAAATGTCCTGCTTCGTTAGAATAAACATCTCCAAAGGTTCTGTCCAATTCTTTTAATGCTACCTCAATAGCTCTTCTTACGTCGGACACATCTTCTGCACCAAATATTATTAAAGATCCATGACCCGCTCCACCCTTTGTATCTCTTGGAAGCTCGATAGATATAATTTCTGTATTTGTAGCCTTAACTGCTTCATCAGCGGCAAATATATGTGGTCCTGCCCCTGTTCTAGCACCAAGTATACCTATTGAGCGATATTTTTTATCAATGCCCATAGCTTCATGAAGGTTATAATCTACATTAGCTATTACAAGTCCTATAGTATCACCAATTGCTGTTCCAACAAATTCAGTAAGTCCTGCTGCTGTAAAATTCTTTACTGGTGCTGAGCAAACTTTTTCTTCTACTTTGCTCTCTCCCACCTTTTTCATTACTTGTTCCATAATTTTTTCTACTAATAACTCTGACATTTTTTATACCTCCTTACTATTTAAACAGTTTTAGGCAATATACTTTCAACTTCTTTATGTGGTCTTGGAATTACATGAATTGATATAACCTCTCCAACTTTACCAGCTGCTGCTGCCCCTGCATCTGTCGCTGCTTTTACAGCGCCTACGTCTCCTCTTACCATCACTGTAACAAGTCCTGAACCAATTTTTTCATAGCCAATAAGGTTAACGTTTGCTGATTTTACCATAGCGTCAGCAGCTTCAATAGCGCCAACTAAGCCTTTTGTTTCAATCATTCCCAATGCTTCATTTGTCATAATCTTTCCCCCTTATACTTAATATTATTTTTATAACTGTGTAAATCGTTTATATAGTATATAATACTAACACTTACAGTTTTTTACTTTACACATACTTGTCCTCTAAGGATAAAAATATGTCTTGTTTTTAATTAATGAATTTTTCATTTCAATTCAAAAGGACAAAAAATTATCATTAACTTTACCTATCTATAATTTTCAAAACAAAAAGCCTGCAATAAATGCAGGCTCTTCTATCTATGTATCTTATCTCTATATTCTGATGGTGTCATTTTAAAATGCTTCCTAAAAACTCTACTGAAATAGTTTTGCTCATTATAAGAAAGTTCCAATGCTATATTTATAATAGGCATGTTGGTGTTAGCCAATAATTCCTTAGCTTTCTCCATTTTTAGTTTTGTAACATATTCAATAAAGTTAATACCTATTTCTTTTTTAAATTGTTTACTTAAATAAAATGGACTAAAATTTATATATTCAGCTACCTCATACAAATTTATTTTTTTCAAATAATTCTTTTCAATATAGTTAAGTGCTACCTTCAATTTGTTATCATCATTTGTTTTTTTGTTATCTATAATTATTTCAAACACCGCATCTAACACCTTAAAGGCCCACCTCCTTATTAAATAATAATCTACAAGTGGTGGTACTTGACTAAAAAACTTAATATGGTCAAGTTTTAATTTATCAGCTTTTAGATTCAATGTATCAAAGGCTCCAATTATGTCACCAACAACTTCTTTACAAGATAATTTAAACTCATAAATTTCTTCACTATATATAACCTGAAGATTGTCTAAAATTTCATTCAATATTTTCTTCGATGAGCTATAGTCTTGATCTATAATAAATCCAATAAGTTCTTTTCTCATAGCTGTTGTCATCAACTCATTATTTTTAAGTTTGTCCATATATTTGTTTACCATGCTTATAATTTTCTCTGGTCTAGATGGCTTTAAAATATAATCATTCCCTCCTGAATTTATATAGTTTTGTATAATTTCCTCCTCTTCATATGCCGTAAGAAATATTATAATTATATCTTTATTTTTGTTTCTAATAATCTTTGAAGCATCTAATCCATTAATTCCAGAAATTTTCACATCTATAAAAATTATATCTGGCTTAAGTTTTTCACACATATGTACTGCAGCTTTTCCATTGTCAGTTTCTCCTACTATAGATGCTCCTCTTATATTTTTTGAAATAATTATTTTTAGCACTTCCCTTGTCAAACATTCATTTTCAACCAAAACAATTCTACACACATCCTCGCTCCCTTATGTAAAAATTCTTGGTATTTTTATTATAACCGTTGTTCCTATATTTGGACTGCTTTTAATACTAACCTTATATTCACTTCCATACGTATACATAATTCTTTTATTAACGTTTGCTATCCCTAATCCCGTAGATTTTCCTACAATAGTCTTTGCTTCAAATGATTCCATAACTTCCTTTAGTCGGTGCTTTGTCATTCCAACGCCATCATCCCTAACTTCAAATATTATATTCTCCTCAAAAGAATATCCTAAAACTTCTATTGAACCGTTGCCTTCCTTTTTCTCTATTCCATGAATTACAGAGTTTTCAACAAAGGGCTGAATTATCATTGAAGGTATACCTATGTCTTTTATATTTTCATCTATATCAATATTATAATTTATTTTACCGCCAAATCTAATAGCTTGTATTTTTAAGTATTTTTCAATTTCGTCTATTTCTTCATTAACTTTAACTATTTTATCTGCGTTCTTTACTATATATCTCATTATTTCCGCAAATAAATATACTAATTCTCTTGTTCTTTCAGCATTTTCTATCATGGCAAGACTAGCTATATTATCAAGAACATTAAACATGAAGTGAGGCTTAATTTGAAGCTGGAGTGCTTTCATCTCGCTATCCTTCAAAGCTTTCTCCAGATTTTCTCGCGCCTTTATCTCCTCTATGAGTTCTCTATTTTTACTACTTAGCTTCTCTTGCATTAAGCTAATGGCGCCTTTTTCAACTATGTAGTTTGAGACAACATACATAAGCTTTGCTGCAGCAACGACCTTCTCACGAGTGACTACTGGAATGTCTTCATAGGCTTTCCTTATTTCTTCATCTTCTAATATCCCCTTAGTAAATTCCATTATATTATCTAATTCACTTAATTCATTTTCTTTCATTTTCACTTGACCAGCCATTATTGCTCCAAGATATTGACCGTTTAAAACAATAGGCACTGCCATATCTACAAGCCCAGCGTGGCATATATAAATATGTGACTCGCCCTTCCTTACAGCTTCAATTCCTCCATAAGCATCGGACCTATGACATAATTGAAGATGTTTTTCGTTCTTTCTTACAAGCTTACAAAATGAAGAAAAGTTGCTATATCGGGTTATTGGCCTTCCTGTATAATCCACTGTAACTGCCGAAAACCCAGTTGATTCACAAAATCTATCCTGAATTTCTTGTAATATACTAATATCAAATATATCTTTTAAATTATACATTAACATATTATTCACCCCTCTAATTAATGAATTCAGTAAGTATAACAATTGCAATTAATTCTTTTAAGAAAATATACCATTTATTGTTTTATATTCTATATTATCTTTAAATTTCCTCTAAATATCAGTCTTTTGAAATTGCAATTTTCCAACTATTATGAAATATAGAATTTCTTTATAGCCTACCCATTAATTAAACCTTTAAAATTACTAATAAAAATTTCTATTCTCCTAATAATAATAAGGGAATTAAATTATTATATTTAAGGAGGTATTTTTGTGAATAAAAAAATTATTACTTTAACATTAGCACTTTCTTGTGTTTTTATGACTTCTTGCGGAGTTAATAATCAAAGTCAAAAGCAACAACAGCAGCAACCTATAGGAGGTGTAGAATCTTCTGTAAATAGAATGGGAAATATTGAAAAGATAAAGATTACCGGAAACGGAGCAAATATTAAAGCTGGATGTAATGATAATGCTCCTGTGCTTCAAAGTCCTGGCAAGGATAGTACCTTTGACGTAACAGGTCAAGTTGCAGATTGGTTTGCAGTAAAACTTCCAAATAATAATATTGGTTTTGTACCTAAGGAACAATGCAAACCTATAGTAGTGGATGATAAAAAAGCAGACATTCCTGCTGAAAACGCCGTTACACCATCCCAAGGTACAACATCACCAAAGACACCCACTGCACAAAATAATGCTACTACATTAACAGATGCAGAACAAGAAATGCTTAAACTAATAAACGAAGCTAGAGCTCAAAATAATGTACCCGCTTTATCAATTGATATGCAAGTAACTAATGTAGCTAGACTAAAATCTCAAGATATGATAGATAATAATTATTTTAGCCATAACTCCCCTAAATATGGAAGTCCTTTTGATATGATGAAGTCCTTTGGAATTAAATACACTCAAGCTGGAGAAAATATCGCTGGTAATCAGAACGTTCAAAACGCTCATAATGCGTTAATGAATTCTCCAGGTCATAGAAAAAATATTCTAAGTCCTGATTATACTCATATCGGTATAGGCATTAAAGGTGGAGGACCTTACGGCAACATGTTTACACAAATGTTTGTAAGTAAACCCAAATAGACAAGATAAAACAAAACTGGCACCTATAAATTTAGGTACCAGTTTTTTATTTAAGGTTTAAAAGCCCCAATTTATTTTTTTAAAATATAGTTTGACCTTAGTATTTTCTATAACCCAACTATTCTTATTAATATTCAATGGAGAGGAATATATGTTTTTTAATGTAGTAGTCATTCCTAACTTATTATTTTTTAAATCCCTTAGAGAGAAAAAACTACTTCCATTAACGTTCTTTTTATCTCTTGCATATTTAATTTGATTTTCCATCTCTGAGCCTTTTCCCCAGGCCGCTCCATAGGTAGCGCTCTCTCCTACCTTATAGGCAGCATGACCTATATATAACTTTACACTTTTCCCCTGAACTATCCTTGACCACCAATCTACTAAAATTCCATAGGGTGAAGTTTTATTTTCAAATTCCCAGTATATCTGAGGAACTATATAGTCAATCCACTCTTCCTCTACCCATTTTTTTGAGTCTGCATATAGAGAATCATAGCTACTTAAACTATTGGTGGGAGTTCCCCCTAAGGCTGTTCCATTTCTCCACACCCCGAAAGGACTCACTCCAAATTTCACCCCTGGTTTTATGGACTTAATTTTGTTATTAAGTTCTTTTATAAATTTATTAACGTTGTCGCGCCTAAAATCTCCTATATTAGAATACCCCTTACCATATTTTGCATAGGTATTGTTATCCGGAAACTCTATTCCTTTTATAGGGTAAGGGTAAAAATAGTCATCTATATGAACTCCATCTACATCATAATTCTTGACCACTTCAAGTATTATATTCATTACATAATCCCTAACTTCTGGTATACCTATATCTAGCCAGTGATATTGACCGTACTTTACTATCCAATTGGGATTATTTTTTAAAGGACTTCCTGTAGGCAAACTACTTATGTAAGCTTCTTTATTGAATGTTTTGTCATTAGCATCAATTCTAAATGGGTTAAACCAAGCATGAAATTCTAATCCTCTTCTATGTGCTTGATATAAAGCTAGTTTTAAAGGATCATATCCTGGGTTTTTTCCAAAAACTCCTGTTAAATATCTTGACCATGGAGCATAACTGGATGGAAAAAGAGCATCTCCCATGCCTCTTACCTGAAAAAACACGGTGTTTAAATTTTGTTCTTTAACAAATTGCATGTTTTGAGATAGGGAGGATTTTTGCTCTTCTATATTATTATAGTCCTTGCTGGCAGGCCAATCTATATTGTATACAGTAGTTAACCATACCGCCCTCACCTCTTTATTTTCTTCTTTACCATAAACTTTAAAATTATTTCCTAACATGGTTATAAAAATTACAACTAAAATTAAATACTTCTTCATATCTTCCTCCCATATTTTTATCTTAAGCAAGTCCATTTTATTTATAATACGTATTTTATTTACGATAGTGTTCACCTAAAATTATTATAAAGGACTTATGATATATTTGGAAGTTGATTTTTATAGTAAATAATACCTTTAATGCTTAAAATATCCCTAAAACTATTAAGGCTGTTGATAAATACAAATCCTCAACAACCTTATGTTTATTAAAACCTACTTGCAAATTTTTTAGCTTCCTCAATAGATTCATTAATGGATTTATCGAGTTCTTCTCCTTGTAATACATTAGTTAACTCTGATGAAATTGTAGTAAAATCTGTTACACCCATGAAACCTAGAATAGTTTTTAAATACCGTTCCCCCATTTCATAATCTTTCATAGGAGCTTCTGTATAATTTCCTCCTGTTGTTGTAATAAATAGAGCCTTTTTATTTTGTAATAATCCAACTGCTCCTTGCTCTGTATATTTAAAGGTTATTCCTACATAAGTTACATAATCAAAATATGCCTTTAAAATTGCTGGACTACCTAAATTCCACATCGGAGCAGCTATAACATATTTGTCTACTTGCAAAAACTCTTTTGCATACTTTAACATTATTGTGTCTTTGCCACTAAACATATCCTTTAGCATTTCTTCATCTAAAAATTTAATTCCCTCTTTGTACAAGTCTAATGTAATAATTTCATCATTAGGATTAGCCTTTTTATAAGCTTCAGTAAAGCTTTCAGAGATCTTAAAGGTATTGGAGTCCTCATCCCTCTTCGGATTAGCTTTAATATATAAAAGTTTGCTCATATCTTTCCTCCTACATATATTATTTTAAATTATTATTCCCTGGGATGATGTAAATAATCCTCTGAGATCTTTCAAAGCAAAACAAAATACTCCTAACTAATAATCATATAATTATTAGTTAGGAGTATTTTAATTAATAGTATTTAGTATTCCATCAGCTATTGCTTGTGCAGCTTTTCTTTGGAAATCATCACTAAATAACAACTTTTCTTCTTTTGCATTACTTATGAAGGCTACTTCTACTAGAACTGCTGGAATGTCTGAGTTTTTAAGCACATAAAAATTAGCTGTTTTTACCTTTCTATCATACAAACCTGTAGATTTTATCAATTCACTTTGTATGCCTTGAGCTAATTTTTTACTCTCCTCATTTCCTCCATAATAATATGTTTCTGTTCCATAAGCATAGCTACTTGCGCTATTATTATGTATTGATACAAAATAATGTGCATTTTCATTTTTTGCAATATCCACGCGCGCTTGCAAGTTTTCCCTAGTATCAGAGGACCAAGTGACATTATCGCTATCTCTAGTGTATACCACTTCTATGCCATTCTCTTTTAGTATTTCTCCAAGTTTCAATGATATTGCAAGATTTGCATCCTTTTCACGCTTTCCTGTAGGCCCTATGGCTCCTGGATCTGATCCTCCATGCCCCGGGTCTATTACGATTTTGATTTTTCCACCGCTCAATATATTGTTGGCCAACAGGTCTGAAATGACTCCCTTTTGCCCTAGTATAGTTAACGTAAGTATTTTATCCAAATTTTCTTTAATTATTGAATTTCTTACGTCGTAATTCTTGCTTACCAAAACTATAGGAGAAGAAGTTTTAACCGCTGCCGCTGCTCCAGATAATGCATCTGGGAATGCCTGTCCACTTGCTATATATGTATTTTCAAAAACTACTTCATTAATAAACTCATTAATTACCGCTTCATTGGTTTTATATCTATCCTTACCTTCTAACCTTTTATAATGAGCAATATCATTAATTACAGCAGCTTCACTGACAGCACCTTGCCCTCCTACAATATAGTACATAGGAGAAGAATTTTCACGAACAAACTCTTTGACACTTTTGGGTAGTTCTTTTCCTTTAGTTAAAATTATAGGCATGCCCTTTAGTGCCGCAATTGGTGCTGCTGAAACCGCATCGGGAAAGTTTTCTCCTGATGCTATAAAGGCTTCTTTCCATGACCCTAAAACCTGTGCCACCTTTAAACTTGTCTCATATCTATCTTTTCCATATATTCTAGTAGGACTTACATTGATATCCGCTAATTGTTTTTCTACTCTCTCTGATATAATTAAGTCTCCCCCTAATATAAAGGCTTTTTTCGCATTTAATCTTTTTATTTCTTCAATACTTTCTTCACTTAGTTCATCTTTTTTAGTAAGTAAAATAGGGGCACTATACTTTTTAGATAGAGGAGCTGCACTTAGAGCATCTGGAAAATCTCCACCTGAAACTAATATAATGTAATCCGTAGTTTCAAAGTTATTTTGAGATATTTTTATGGAGGTTTCATACCTATCAGCACCTCCAAATCTTTGGATTTCAGCCTCTGCTGATACTTTAAAGCCCTGCATAAACAATACAGATATAAAGCAACAAATAAATAGTAAAACTTTTTTTCTTAAGAGCATCAATTTACCTCCTCATTTTAAGTATCCTATTTATTGTAGCATAAACTTTATCATTATTCTTATTGTATTTATTGGAATTTTTAACTACTTATTTTAATACTATTTTAAACAAATGCCGTATTACTATTTATACAACTTAATGGAAGGTGATGAATATAATGAAATCTTTAAAGAAAATTTTATTATCTTTAACAATTGGATTAGTAGTATTTCAAACGGGATGCGGAGTACAAACCAACTCCAAGAATATTGATAATACTAAGACTTCCCAAGAAAAAATAATAAGTGAATTTAAAACCCTAACTTCAAAGGATTCAAAACCTCAAGAAGTTATTAAATTCATCGATGATAATATTGCAGATCTGTCAAAAGAAGATGCTTCTTCAATGATTATTTCCCTTGAAGAAAATCTTAAAAAGAATTTACCTATAATAGAAGATAAGTTCTATAAAACCAAGGGAATACAAGAAGAAATGAGAAAAGTTTATGAAGCCGACTTTGACATTCGTAAAATTGATTCTATAGAAGGTAAAGAGTTAAAAGAGCTTTTAGTAGAAACACGAGACAGTGGGTATAGAGTAGAAGCTGCTGAGGGAGTGTTTTTTCCAATTATAAATTATGAATTTTATAAAAAATATTCTTCTTATGTATCTTCAGATATAAAAGAATATATAGACATAATGGCTGTGGAATCCAACAATGTTCCTGCAAAGGATGCAGCACTTATGATTGGTTGGGAGGAAATAATAGCTAGAGCTTTAAATCAAGAAAAGTTTATTAATACTTATAAAGAGTCTACAAAAGTTAATGATATAAAAGGTCTATATAAAAATTACTTAACTTTTGCCCTAATCGGAGCTAATAACACTCCTCTTTTTAACTATGACACAAACATTATAGTTCCCGAAGCAAAGGAAGCTTATTTAAATGCCATAAAAAAAGATAGTGACAGTATATTCATAAAAACTTTAAAAGATTTCATGGAAGTATTAGAAAAAGATAATTATAAATTAACAGAAGCTGTTAATTTATATAGAAAAAATATTGTTAACAATTAGTTTGTAGTTATTGAAAAAAGGTGCCAATATATTGATTGTCACCTTTCTTTATATTTATATTATAATTTCGCTAATATTTTTTTTAAAGATATTATACTAGTATTTAACTCTTGAATATTTGCTAATATTTGCTCCATTGCTGCAGCTTGTTCACTAGCAATAATGCTATTTTGATCAACTAATTCGTTTACTGTATCATTAGATTTTCTTATTTCTGTAATTATATTTCCTATATTACTTACTGCTTGTCCACTACTATTGCCTAGTTTTTTCATTTCATTAGCAACTACTGCAAAACCTTTACCTGCCACTCCTACTCTAGCTGCTTCTATTTGAGCATTTAAAGATAATAAGTTTGTTTGATTAGAAACAGTTTTTATAAAATTTATTATATTATCCGTTTCTTCATATTTTTCTGTAGCCTTTTCAACAGTTTCTACCATCTTTTCACTGATTTCTTCTTGATTTTGCGAACCTTTGGCTATATGATTTAAACCACTGGTTATTTGTCCTATAGATTGAGATAATGCTTCAGATAGTTCAAGTACCTTTTCTTCTATTTCTAATTCACGCCCTAAAGCAAATCCCCCTATAATATTATTGTTTTCATCTCTTACAGGACAATAATAAGCTTTAAATGGTACTCCATATAATTCTTTTGAAACCTTTACTTCAAAGGGTTTTCCTGTATTCATTGCATGAATCATAGGATCGTCATTAGGTAATAATTGATTAGGTTTCATATGAATATCAATTACTTTATTTGGTATAAAAACTAAAGACTTCTCTCTATCAGTTATTCCAACCATATATCCATTTTCTCTCATCTTGTTAATATATGGGGCTGAATCAATTAACGATTGTAAAATCGGATTCATTATTACCACTCCCTGCTAATTTTTTTCAATTATATTGATTTATATTAATTTTTATACTATATCCACACGGTAAATTATAACATAAATTAAAACTTAGTTCACTTAAAGTTTTAATTTATATCATAATTAAAAGAAAGAAGTTTATCCTATATAAACTTCTTTCTTTTAATTATTGATTTTTATATTGTGGTTCTTGTTGTTCAATATATTCTTGTCTTCCCTTTAACACTTCTAGTGCGTCGTCAAAGGTTTGAGCTAGCTGTTGAAAGTCTTTTTTAGCTGCTTTATCCTCTGTTTCTAATGCAAAAGTTTTCATAGTAGCTGATGCTGATTGAATTCCAGCTATAGCCTGTTGCATTTGTGTTCCTACTGTCATAAATATCACCTCCTTCAAAGATTTCATATGTATTTGT
Organism: Clostridium malenominatum; assembly: GCF_039521365.1. NCBI lineage: Bacteria > Bacillati > Bacillota > Clostridia > Eubacteriales > Clostridiaceae > Clostridium > Clostridium malenominatum. Next base: position 1,127,201 of record NZ_BAAACF010000001.1, on the reverse strand, counting down.
ATTAACCTTTAGGTTTAAATATTAAGGATGCTAAAAATGCAAAAATTATTGCTGCTGACATTCCCGAACTTGTAATCTCGAATATACCAGTAAGCACTCCAATAATGCCTGTTTGCTCAGCTTCTGCTAAAGCTCCTTTAACTAATGAATTACCAAAGCTACTTATTGGTACGGAAGCACCTGCACCCGCAAGCTTTACTAGTGGATCATATAAACCTAACCCTCCGAGTATTGCCCCTACTACAACCAATGTACTCATTGTATGAGCAGGTGTAAGCTTAAAAACATCCATCATTATTTGCCCAATAACACATATAACCCCACCTATTATAAATGCCCAAAAAAAAGTTGCCAATTTAAACACACACCTCCCTTTACATCTCTATGGATACTGCATGTGCAATACAAGGAATGCTTTCCTTTTGTTGATAAGATAGTGGAGATAATAACGCTCCCGTAGCTATAACCAATATTCTTTTTAGTTCACCTTTTTTCATACGATTAAGTAAATGTCCGTAAGTAACTGTAGCAGAACAACCACATCCACTTCCTCCAGCCATAACAGGCTGATCCTTTTTATATATCAACAATCCACAATCAGTAAATATTTCCCTTGGAATTTTCAACCCATGCTTATCTAATAAATCACCGGCAATCCTATGACCAACACTTCCTAAATCTCCTGTCGCAATTAAATCATAATAAGATGGTTTTATATCTAAATCTCTGAAATGAGCTTCTATAGTGTCCACTGCTGCTGGCGCCATAGCTGCTCCCATATTAAATGGGTCTGTAAGTCCCATATCAACTACTCGACCAATAGTAGCAGAAGTTACTCTTGGTCCATCACCATCTTGAGCTACTAGCCCCGCTCCTGCCCCTGTTACCGTCCACTGAGCAGTAGGTGGCTTTTGCCCCCCATATTCTGTAGGATATCGAAATTGTTTTTCCGCTGCTACATTATGACTAGACGCACCTGCTACAACATATTTAGCCGCTTTGCTATCAACTAACAATGAAGCCAATGCTAAGCCTTCCATAGCACTTGAGCAGGCACCAAAAATACCCAAGAATGGCACACCTAGTGTACGAGCAGTAAAAGTACTAGATATAATTTGATTCATCAAATCTCCGCTTATAAAAAATTGAACATCTTCTTTTTTCATTTTCCCCTTATTAATTGCCGTTTCACAAGCCTGCTCTAATAGCTTTTTTTCTGCCTTCTCAAAGCTATCCTGTCCTAACCATACGTCTTCATGAAGAATGTCAAAATCCTCTGCTAAAGCTCCTTGAGCTTCAAAGGGACCTCCAACAGCCGCTGATGAAATTATTACTGGCTTTGATTCAAAAACCCATGTTTGATGACCTTTCAGCATTTACATCCCACCTAACCATTTTATAGTTAATTTCACTATAGCAACAATAAAAGCGGAAAAAACTCCAAAAACTATTACTGAACCTGAGAGTTTGAACATATTTCCTCCAACTCCTAAAACATATCCCTCAGTTCTATGTTCTATGGCAGCAGAGGCCATAGTGTTTGCAAATCCAGTAACAGGAACAGCAGTACCTGCTCCAGCCCATTGCGCAATATGGTCGTAAACTCCAAATCCTGTAAGCAAAATAGAAGTTATTATCAAAACAGCAGATACAGGATTACCGGCAGTTTTTTCATCAAAATTAAAATACGTAATAAAAACCCACTGTAATATTTGACCTATTGTGCATATAATACCACCAGCAAAAAAAGCTCTTATACAATTTTTAATTACTGGACGCTTAGGTTCTCTATCCTTAGCAAAGTCTTGATACTCTTGCTGAAGGGGAGTTAGCTTTTTCTTTTTTTTATTAGACATAATTTAAACACCTTCTATCGTAATAAATATGGTTCTAATTTATCCATAACTTTCTTCATTCTATGAGCATTTTCTGAATACATTTTCTTAGCTTTTGAATTATCTGTTTCTAAGGAAAAAGTAATAAGATCCGCCTGAACCTTTGAGATAGTTGCATAAAGCATTTCTTTAACTTGAGGTTGTGTAACTTCTATTGAGTCATCAAATAAGTCTATATATAAATCTCCAGAAGAATCTACTTGACCAATAAATACGTTATCTAGTGATACTCCAGAATTCGATAGTTGAACTTTAAGCCATTCTCTATTTAATCCTACAGAGGTTAAAGACTCATCCAAAATATTTCCATCCAATATTACAGTTCGTGGTTCAGATACCGGAGCAACTTTCCTTTGCAAATCATGGGGAGTGATTGGTTTCTTATCTGATTTTAATAAAACATTAATCTCTCCTGTTGTTTCCATTACTGCAAACTCGACGTCCGCCAAATTGAATGCATTTTTTGATCGTAGTTCTCTTAGTAGCTCTTCACCGGAGTATCTTATTTCCATTAGATTCTCTTCCATAATCTTGCCGTCTTTTATTAATACCGTTTCCCTTCCATTTATAAAATCATGAATCCATTTGCTTTTTAGCGATAAATAATCCAGCGCTATGGAAAATAGAATCCACACTGCTAAAGAAATAAAACCAAATGTTATATTTGGTATTAATCCTAAGGAAACTACGGAGGCAATAATAGCAATGACAATATAGCTTACAAATTTGAAGGGTGTTGTCTTCCATAAGCTACTTTTGCCAATAATTCTAATTATAATTAAGGTTAAAAAAAATAAAATTACAGTTCTTAAAAGCACTATAATCCAGCTCTGCATATGTTATTCCTCCCTAATTTCCTTTATATTGCGGTTCTTCAAACTCTAATGTTTTTAGTCTATCCTCTATATTCTTTATAACTGATTCTACTGTTTGTAACTCTTCTTTATAAACTAGTCTTTCTTCTTCATTTCTGCTTTGAAGAGAATAAATTCTTAGCGTACTTTCAATTCCCTTTAGACTAGCTAATGTTCCCTTTACTTTTGAACCTACCGTCATTAATATCAACTCCTTAGATACGTAACTAAACCTATTATTTTCAAATGTTGATAAAAGTATACCAATTATTCATTATTTTTTTCTTTTGTACAATACAACAAATAATTTACTTAACCATTTAATGGCATTATAATATAATTAACTAGGGGGGATATTTATGAACAATGTAGCAATTATATATAAGTCAAAATATGGTAGTACAAAAAAATATGCAGAGTGGATAACTGCAGAACTGAGCGGGGACTTGCTTGAGCATTCAGACGTGAAAATCGAAAATCTATCCTCATATAACACAATAGTCTTTGGCGGAGGGCTATATGCCAGTGGCATTAATGGAGTATCTCTTATTACTAAAAACTTTGAAACTCTTAAAAATAAGAACCTCATTATTTTTACTGTAGGACTTGCTTCTACCGGTGATAAATCCATTTTTAATCCAATTATTGAAAAGAACTGCACTAAAGAAATGCGTAAAAAAATACAGTTTTTCCACCTTCGCGGAGGAATTGATTACAAGGAATTAAATTTTCTTCATAAATCTATGATGGCAATGCTTAAAACAATGGTATCTAAGAAGAAACCAGAAGAATTATCAGAAGAAGATAAAGAGATGTTATCAACATATGGAGCTAAGGTTGACTTTACAGATATAAATACAATAGAACCCTTAGTGTCCTATATTAAAAGCCTTGAAAAATAAAAGGGCATGGTTAAATATCCCATGTCCTTATCTGATTAAATTGACTCTCATAGAGACTATAATAAGCCCCTTTTTTGTCTATAAGTTCACTATGACTTCCACTCTCAACGATTACCCCATTATCAATCACCATAATCACATCTGCGTCCTTAATGGTGCTAAGTCTATGAGCAATTATAAAGCTTGTTCTTCCATTCATAAGTTTTAAGAGAGCTTCTTGTATCTTTAGTTCTGTACGAGTGTCTACGCTACTGGTGGCTTCGTCTAATATCAATATTGAAGGATTGGAAAGTATTGCCCTGGAAATAGCTAAAAGCTGTCTTTGACCCTGGCTTAAATTCACTCCTCCTTCCACAAGTAAAGTATCATAACCTTGGGATAATCTTTTTATAAAATCATGAGCATTGGCCATCATTGCAGCTTCCTCTATTTCACTATCTGTTGCATCTACTTTCCCATATTTAATATTTTCCTTAATTGTACCTGAAAAAAGGTAGGTATCTTGAAGTACCATTCCAAAACATTTTCTCAAGCTATCTCTTGTATAATTTTTAATATTTTCTCCATCTATTAAAATCCCCCCCTCTGATACCTCATAGAATCTAGTAAGTAAATTAACGATGGTGGTTTTTCCTGCTCCTGTGGGACCCACCAAAGCAATATTACTCCCTGGCTGTACGGTAAAATTTATATTTTTTATTACAGGTACATCTTTTCTGTAGCCAAAGGTTACATTGTCAAAAGCCACTTCTCCTTTTACATTTTCTAATTTTTTTGCACCTAATAAATCTTTATCTTCTTCTTTTTCATCTAAGGTTTCAAATACCCTTTCAGCCCCTGCTACAGCGGATTGTAGTGTGTTAAATATATTGGCTAAATCATTTAAAGGTCTTGTAAATTGTCTTGAATAGCTTAAGAAACTTGCTATTATTCCTACGCTAATTAGCCCCTTTACTCCTAAAACACCCCCAATTAATGCTATTACTGCGAAACCAATATTGTTAATTACATTCATTAAAGGCATAATAAATCCAGTCCAAATTTGTGCCTTTAATCCTACTTCAAATAACTTTTTATTTATTTCATCAAACTCTTCATTAATTTTTTCCTCACGATTAAAAGCTTTTACTACATGTATACCCGATATAGATTCCTCAATATGTCCATTTAGTTTCCCTAAGATTACCTGTTGCTCTTTAAATAAAACCTTAGTTTTTTTAGCTATGTTGCTAGTTACTAAAATAACTAAAGGCATGGTAATTATACTAGCCAAAGTGAGTAGTGGACTTAAAAAGACCATCATAAAAAAGGCTCCTATTATATTTATAGAGCTACTCATTAGCTGAACAGTGGATTGTGATATGGTGGTGCTGACATTTTCAATATCATTGGATAATCTACTCATAATTTCACCATGAGTATTACTATCAAAAAATACTATGGGAAGTTTCTGCAATTTTCCAAAGAGGGTTTCTCTTAAACTTAAAACTATTCTCTGAGATATTCCCGCCATGAACCATCCTTGGAGAAGGATTATAAGGTTATCTACTAAATATGTAAAAATTAAAATCCCTACAATTATTTTCAAATTTTTAATATGAACAAGGCCTTTTCCAAAGGAAATAGTATCTACTGCCTTTCCAATTAAATAAGGTACTGCAAGACCAAGAGCAGAACTTATTATTGTAAGAAAAAAGGTTATTAGAAGTAATGTCTTTTCTTTCCCAAAGTAATACCATAATCTAAGGAGGGTTTCTTTAAAGTTTTTAGGCTTAATAATAGGTTTGTTACTAGGACGAGAAATTCTTCTATTTTGCATTTAAATCTCCTCCTTTCCTATTTGAGACCGAAATATATCTTTATAAATTTCACACTTACTCATTAATTCTTCATGAGTGCCCATTCCCACTATAGAACCATTTTCCAAAACTATTATTCTATCAGCCCCCATGACAGAAGTTATACGTTGAGCAATTAATATACAGGTAGTTTTCTTTAAATATCTTTTAAGTCCCATTCTTATTTTTCCTTCTGTAACTACATCTACAGCACTGGTACAGTCATCTAAAATCAGAATTCTAGGCTTCTTTATCAATGCTCTGGCTATAGAAATTCTTTGTTTTTGTCCCCCGGAAAGGTTTACTCCACCTTGTCCTAATATGGTATTATACCCTTCTTTAAAAGAGGATATAAAATCGTGGGCCTCAGAAATTTTAGCTGCTTCCTCCACCTCTTCCAAATTAGCTTTTTCGTCTCCCCATTTTATATTGTCTAAAATACTTCCTGTAAATAGCATTGTCTTTTGAGGAACTATAGCTATGGTTTCTCGCAAATCTTTTATATTTATATCTTTAACATCTATACCATCTATCTTTATAACTCCTGAATTTATATCATAAAATCTAGGAATTAAATTGACTAAGGTACTCTTCCCTGAACCTGTAGATCCTATAATTCCTAGAGTTTCTCCTTGAAGTGCCTTAAAAGTGATATTTTTAAGTAACGGTTCACTCTTTAAACCATAATATGAAAAGGTAACATCCTGAAAATCAATGTCTCCTACAGCTTCCTTAAGAATTCTAGCTCCTTCTTTATTTTTTATATTATTTTCCTCAGAAAAAACCTCTCCAATGCGTTCTGCCGAGGCCTTGGCCTTAATGAACATTGTAAACACATAGGACATCATAGTAAGAGAAAATAAAATTTGTGTCATGTAATTGGTAAAAGCAATTATCTGTCCTACTTGCATTTCACCGCTATTTACTCTTAATCCACCAAACCAAAGAAGTAGTATTATTCCCATATTTACCGTTAGCGCTATAGCTGGATTAAAAATTGCCATTACCCTCATACCTTTAATAGATACTGAAGTTAATTCTTCATTCACCTCTGAAAAACGATTTTTTTCATGGTGAAATCTATTAAAAGCTTTAACCACTCTTATACCAGATAAATATTCTCTCATTACACCATTTACCCTATCTAAGGACTTTTGTATTTTCACGAAAAAAGGATAGCTTAACTTCATGTTTATAAGTATTATTATCCCTATGACAGGCACTACTCCAATGAGTATCAAAGCCATAGAAGGATTTAACATGGTGGCCATAATTATACTTCCAATACACAAAATTGGAGCCTTCACAAATATCCTCATCATTCCATGAGCAAAATTTTGCACTCCATTTACATCGCTAGTGAGCCTAGTCATAAGAGATGCGTCCTGAAATTTATCAATATTTTGGAAGGAAAAACTCTGTATTTTTTTAAAAAGGTCCCCTCTAAGTTTCGTTCCAAAACTTTGAGATACATTGCTGGATATAATATTGCGAGCAATGGCAGATAGAGCTCCTAGAGCTGTGATTAAAAGCATTACCCCTCCCATTTTAAAAACATAATTTATATCTTTTGCCGCTACTCCCTTATCAATAATTTTAGACATTATAGTAGGTTGTAGCAGATCACAGGTAGCATCAAATATTAAAAATATTAATACGACAACATACTTTTTCCAATATAATTTAATATATTTATTTAAAAACTCCACTATAATTTCCTCTCTTTTTAATGTTATATCATAGATTATATCATAGAAAAAGGGAATTTCCCTCTAAAGAAAATTCCCTTTTTTATTCCTAATTAAACAGCTTCTCCTGTAAATTGGCTATTATACAAATCTGCATAGAAACCACCTTTTTCTAATAGTTCTTCATGGTTACCTTGCTCAATAATTCTTCCTTCATTCATAACAAGAATTAAATCAGCGTCACGTATAGTTGATAATCTATGAGCTATAACAAAACTTGTTCTGCCTTTCATAAGTTCTGTCATGGCCTTTTGAATTAACACCTCTGTTCTGGTATCCACACTACTTGTGGCTTCATCTAGAATTAATATTCTAGGATCTGCCAGTATTGCACGGGCAATAGTCAATAACTGTTTTTGCCCTTGTGAAATATTAGAAGCTTCTTCATTTAACACTGTATCGTAGCCTTCTGGAAGAGTTCTAATAAAATGATGTGAGTGAGCTGCCTTAGAAGCTCCAATTATCTCTTCCTCACTAGCATCTTTACGTCCATAAGCTATATTATCTTTAATTGTACCATTAAATAACCAAGTATCTTGAAGCACCATACCAAACATGCTACGCAAATCTTCACGCTTTAACTCCCTTATGTCTATACCATCTATGGTAATTACTCCATCATTTATTTCATAAAAGCGCATAAGTAGATTTACAAGGGTAGTTTTACCCGCTCCCGTTGGTCCTACAATAGCTATGGTTTGCCCTTCTTTTACGTTTATATCCATGTTTTCAATAAGCGGAGTATCTGCTTTGTAACTAAAATCTACATTGGCAAATCTTACATTTCCTTTAGCCTCCTCTATAACTTGTGCATATGGACTATCTTCAATCTCTTCAACTTCATCTAACAATTCAAAAACACGTTCTGCTGATGCTACTGTAGATTGAATGATATTTGCAATATTGGCAGTTTGAACTATTGGTTGAGTGAATTGTTTTGAGTATTGAATAAAAGCTTGAATATCTCCTATTTCAATGGATCTTTTAGTTACCAGTATTCCTCCAACCACTGATATAGCTACATATCCAATATTATTTACAAAAGTTATTAGTGGCATTATAATGCCTGAAACAAATTGAGCCTTCCAACCTGCATCATAGAGTTTTTCGTTGATTTCTTTAAATTCTCTTATAGACTTTTCTTCATGTCCAAAAGATTTTATAATTTTATGACCAGTATACATTTCTTCCACATGGCCATTAAGTTCTCCTAGAGACTTTTGTTGGGCCTTAAAAAACTTTTGTGAACGAGATGCTATTCCTTTAGTTACTATAACCGATAAAGGCAAGGTAACTAAAGCAATTAAAGTCATTAAAGGACTTATAGTAAACATCATTATTAGAATTCCAATTATAGTAACGATAGATGTAATAAGTTGCGTAATGCTTTGTTGCAGTGTAGTACTTATATTATCTACATCATTTGTAACACGACTTAATATTTCCCCATGAGTGCGAGAATCAAAAAACTTTAGTGGTAGACGCGAAAGTTTATCTCTTACATCTTTACGCATATCAAAAACAGTTTTTTGAGCAACTCCAGCCATTATAAGCTGTTGAATATAGCTAAACAATGCACTTACAATATAAAGCCCTACCAATACTAATAGAATATTAAGTATATAGTCAAAATCAATGCTCGCTCCTGGTACTCCCTTTAGCTTCATCATAATTCCCATAAACAATTTAGTGGTTGCTTTACCCATTATTTTAGGTGCAAGAATACTAAAGGTAGTACTAAGGATTGCCATTAAAAACACTGTCACTATTTGAAGTGAACGCGGTCTTAAATATCCTAGCAATCTTTTTAATGTTCCCTTAAAATCCTTTGCCTTTTCTACAGGCATCCCCATTGCAGGTCCATGGCCTCTTCCAAATCCTTTAGAGGCTTTATTTTGTTTTTGCTCTTCGCTCATACTAACTCCTCCTCTGAAAGCTGTGATGATACAATCTCACGATATATACCACAGTTATTTAAAAGCTCTCTATGCGTACCCATTCCTACAATTTCACCTTCATCTAAAACTATAATCCTATCTGCATTCATAACAGTACTTACTCTTTGTGCAACTACAATCATAGTGGAGTTTTTTGTTTCTTCTTTCAATGCTGCACGTAATTTTGCATCGGTTTTAAAATCGAGAGCTGAGAAGCTATCATCAAATATATATATTTCTGGTTTTCTAACCAGTGCGCGGGCAATAGATAAACGTTGCTTTTGTCCTCCAGATACGTTAGTACCTCCCTGAGCAATTACAGAATTAAATCCATCTTGCATATTTCCTATAAATTCTGTTGCCTGAGCTATTTCTGAAGCATGTATAATTTCTTCTTTTGAAGCATCTTCTTTCCCATATCTTATATTTTCTTCAATGGTTCCACTAAATAAAACTGCTTTTTGAGGAACAAAGCCAATTTTCTCCCTTAAATCTTCTTGAGATACTTCCCTAACATCTATATCATCGACTAAAACATTTCCACTATCTACATCATAGAATCTTGGAATAAGGTTAATCATTGTTGATTTTCCCGAACCTGTTCCCCCTATGATAGCAGTTACCTCTCCTGGTCCTGCACTGAAAGAAATATTCTTAATTGCTGGTTCGCCTGCTCCTGGATAACTAAATGTAACATTTCTAAATTCTACATAACCTCTTTTGCCTTTTGAAACTTTACCTTCTTCAGGATCATTTATTTGAGGAACGATATTTAATACTTCATTAATTCTAATAGCTGAAGCTGAAGCACGTGGTACTAGCACAAACATCATAGAAACCATAATTAAGGAGAACATTATTTGCATAACATATTGAATAAATGCCATTAAGTCTCCAACTTGCATGTAACCTAGTTCTATTCTTTTACCACCAAACCAAATTATTGCTACTGTTGTAAGGTTTAAAACTAACATCATTACAGGCATTAGAGCTGCCATTATTTTATTTACTTTAATAGCAGTACTTGTAAGATCTAAGTTCGCCTCATTAAAACGCTTCTTTTCATGATCATCACGATTAAATGCGCGAATTACTCTTATCCCTGTAAGTCCTTCACGTAAAACAAGATTCAACTTATCAAGTTTTGTCTGCATTATTTTAAATAGCGGTATTCCTTTTCTTACTACCATAAAAATGGAAATTGCAAGAATTGGAATTACAGCAACAATTATTAATGATAATTTAGGTTCCTTTGATACTGCCATAATAATACCACCTATACACATCATAGGTGCACTAACCATCATACGAAGTATTATGATTATGACTTGCTGAACTTGGTTAATATCATTGGTAGTTCTTGTTATAAGAGAAGAGGTTCCTATTTTATCAAACTCCTCTAGTGAGTAACTTTCAACTCTTGAAAAAACATTATTTCTTAAAATTTTACCAAAACCTGTTGCAATTTTTGATGATAAAAAGCTTGCAAAAACTGTGCATATAGTACCTGCAGCTGCAACAAGTAACATTATCCCTCCTACTTTTAGAATGTAATTTGTATCTCCTTTAACTATGCCTGTATCAACTATATTTGACATTAACGTAGGAAGATATAATTCAGATAAGGATTGGAAAAACACTAGTACAAGTACAGCTATTATTGATGCTGTATATGGCTTTAAAAACTTGAACAATTTAATCATAAACAATCATCTCCATCTTTTTTGTCAACTACCTTAGTTAGGTTATCTTTCATTTGCATAAATAATCTACGAAGCAAAACTTCCTCTTCTGCTGTAAAATTACTAAAACATTCAGACTCTAAGCCTTTCATGATTTCAAAAACTTCTCTACAAGTTTTTTTACCTTCTTCTGTTAAGTACACTCTTATAATGCGCTGGTCTTCTTCATCTTGACAACGCCTTACAATGTTTGCCTTTTCCATTCGTTTCACCATAATGTTTATTGTGGCTGGTTTTATTTTAAGTCTTTCAGCCAACTCCTTTTGGCTTCTACCATCTTTTATATGAAGGGCAATGAGTAAAGGTGGTTGCCCTGGATATACTCCGATTTTCTCAAGTAATTGATGAGTGCGATTAAAATGAAGTTTTATAACTTGCGCAAAAATATGATATAAAGAATCGGGCTTAAAACTTTCCATGAACTCACCTCCAAATTAATTAGTCGACTAAGCATTTATAATAATATCACTTTCTTTTTTCATAGTCAATAACTTTAATGTATATGATATGATAACAATTTGTTAACATGATTCTATATTTATTTTTAATTAGCCACCTAAACATAAACATAAAAAAGCTAAGAATAATCCTAGCTTTTCACCTTATTAAATTAATTTAATTATTTCTCTAGTAAGCCAATTTATATTTTCAAGTTCTACTATTTTATCCTTTGATGAGTGTACATAAGGGATATAATATCCTCCTGGAACTTTTGTTTTATTGCAAAAGATTATACCTGTTATATTATGCTCTTTGAAGTTATATTCATCTGAGAGAGGTATAACTTTATACTTATATTTTACAATCTCTTTTCCTTTAGATGAATCTTTCAATGTGTTTTGTAATATTTCTACCAAATTGCTTTTTTCCCCATGAGTAAGCATTATCATGTCGCCAACTCCAACACAGTCAACATTTATAATTTTCTTTCCTTCTAAGGATATTTTATTCTTTAACCAATACTTTTTCATGGCAGCGGAACCTAATAATCCCCATTCTTCATTATTAAAAAATACTAGAGCTATCTTCCCCTTTAAATACTCCTTTTCACTGCTCATAGATATTTGATGAGCTATATTTAATAGAGTAAGCACCCCTGATGTATTATCATTATAATTATTTTTATTAGGTATAAATATAAATAAAATCCATAGAAAAAGTATATTATTTATTATGTATAAGCGGAAATAATGTAATAAAAAAAACATAATAACAATTAAAATACTAAAGCTTAACTGTCTAGTATGTCCGAAATATTTTATAATATAGTTCATCCAATGAGGCATAATGCCTGGGGTATCGTAGTGGGCAGTAATAATATATTCTGCTTCCTCCACATTTCCAGCTACCATGTTTCCATTTATTTCTTCACACTCAAGATCTAAACTATTTAATTCATTCATTATAAATTCTCTAAACTTTTTCTTTTGCTTTGGAAAAAATCTAATTCCATAATTACTTATAATTTTATTTTTTATATTTTCTAAATAACTTCCCATCCCTAACCTCGTTAATAGTTTTTATTCTAGTATATCATTTATAATATATGATATATTATATTAAAATAAAGTTTAAGCAAGAATTAAGAATGTGTTTTTACTCCTTGAAGTTAAGTCTTTTTACAAGCCTATCTTCACCAATTATAGTATTTCTAAAAATTTCTGTAGCATTTTTCTTATATTCTTCAGCATTTATCATGGCAGGACTAAAGTGGGTAAGTAGAAGTTCTAAAACCTCCCCCTCTTTTGCAAGCTTTGCCGCTTCACTGAAAGTCATGTGCTTATTTTTTATTGCCTTATGTAAATCTTCTTCATCTCCATAGGTTCCTTCACATATAAATAGATCACTTTCTTTAATAAAATCTACTATAGGAAGAATTGGTCTTGTGTCTGTGATATAACTTATTTTAATTCCTTTTCTTTCATCTCCTAAAACCATATTCGCCTCATAGGTTTTACCTTCGTAGATAACCTTCTCATTCTTTTGTAGCTTACTCCACAAAATCTTAGGAATATTATTTTCTATAGCTTTTTCCACATTAAATTTAGCCTTTCTTTTTACATAAAAGCTATATCCTAGGCAAGATATTGAGTGTTCAAGCTCCATAGCGGAAATTGCTATATCACCTACTTCAACTATTTCTTTAGGATTCTCTATTATATTTATTTCGTAAGGAAGATAAGGAATTATAACTCTAATACCCTTTATTATTTCTCTTATCCCCTCAGGTCCTATAATTGTTAAAGGTTCTGTTCTTCCACTGTTACCAATGGTAGCTAAAAGCCCTGGTAGTCCCACTGTATGATCTCCATGACCATGGGTTATACATATAATATCTATAGTTTTAAATCCTGTGCCTAGTATCTTCATTGATACTTGAGTGCCTTCACCACAATCTATAAGTATTTTACTTCCCCTATAATTTATAAGTAGGGAAGATAAATACCTTTTTGGCATGGGCATACCTCCTCCACATCCTAACAGTGTTATATCTATCATTAAACTCACCTAATTTCTCTTATAAACTCATTTTTTATTTTTAAAAACTGTTCTATATCATTCAAAAATTGAAATAGAGAAGCCCTGCTTTCAAATTCTTCACGAGACTTTGGTAATTCCATATTTCTATAGGTTTCCCTTAATTTATACAAATCACTAAGCAAGCCTTCTGCTGAATTTTCCTCATATATAGAACTGGCTACCTTATCAGTAAAATTCCCCATAATTATTGCTTGCTCATAGTTAGCAAAATCATCTCTAAAATGCTCTCTCATATCTTTTAATACAGCTAGTTGCCTCATTCTCATCTCCATATATTTCACGTAATAACTTTCGTCTGCTATAAAATTATTATTTAAATTTATATATGAAAGCTTACGAGCTGCACGCAATCTATCCTCAAGGCTTGTAAATACTACATCTCCTTCTTCACAGATATTTTCCCCTCTCATCACCTCAGCCATTCTAAGCAAAATTTCTTTTATGGCATTTTCAATAAAAACTTGCTCTTCTTTTATTCTTTCTTCAAGGTTTGGCATATAAAAATTCAAAATTAAAGCAACTGAAACTCCTACAAACATAAGAGCTAGTTCATTCCAAATCAAAGGGAGTTCTATAGACTTTTCTACTAACAAATGAGAAACTAGCACTGAACTAACTACAATGCTGTCTTCTCCATTAAATTTAACCGCTAGAGGTATAAATATTAACAAAAAAGCTCCAAATATTATTTCATTATAGCTAAATATTCCAAAGAGAATTATAGCAATGGTTAATGCTAATATACATATTCCTATCCTTCTTAAAGCAATTTTAAAGGACTTTTTTCTTGTTTTTTGAATACTTAAAATTGTAATTATACCGGCAGAAGCAGCATATTCTAAGCCAAGTTCTTTTGCAATTATTATTGCAAGAGCCGCTCCTATGCCAGTTTTCAAAGTTCTAAATCCTATAAACTTCATAAAAAAATCCCCTTTTTAATGATTATTACATATAATTATACTTTATTTGAAGGATTTAGTTAATTAAAAATGGAATATTTCTCTACATTCCTAGTTTTTCTATTATTCTTTCTAAATAAATAGATTTCATCTGCTTACTTGCCATAGCTCTTTTTATTGGGGGTAATTTTAATACAGAAGATAAAACTGCTGCCATTGCTCTATGACTGCTCAATGCGTTGTTATCAAAAATTAAATTTTGAAGCATTCCCTTTTCTATTGCCATCATTACAACCCTATGTACTGAATTCACTGGAGTAATAATTTTTTCCTTTCGCCTTTCCAATAAAATACTATTAAAAGCACAACTTCTAACGCAAACCCCACAACCTAAACATATATCTTCATTTACTTTAACTCCTTTTGGAAGCCTCTCAATCCCCTCGATAGGACAAGCCTTTACACATTTACCGCAATTAACACAGCTATCATTTAAAACTCTAGGAATATAACTGGTGGTGTTCACTGGATTTAACATACCAAATTTACGCGCTGCCACAAGTGCTTCACAGCAGCATCCACAACAATTACATATAAAGGTTACACCCTTTTTTACGTTTTCTCCACATTGAACTAAGTTGTTTTCATAAGCTTCATGCAAAAGTTCAAGACACTCTGAAGCATCTACTCTTCTTGCATGACCATGCCTAATTAAAGAATCTGCCACTCCGTTAAAGGTCATACATATATCCATAGGGGCATTACAGGCTTTCCCTACATGCTCCATTTTATGCCTGCAATAACAAGTACTAATTCCTATGTGGGTTGAGGTTTTAATTATATGGCTAGCTCTTTCAAAGTCTAAAATATGAATTTCATTGTCTTTAGTCAATACCTTCTCTTGAACAAAAACTCGCCCAAGCCTTGTTTCTGTACTAAAGAATAATTCTTTTACGAAATCTTCTTCTTCATTTAGATATTGATAAAACAATTCCCCCAGTACCTTTTGATTAATATCTCCTCTAACTCTCATCAATGAAAACTCAAAGAAACCAGCCATAGGTGGAGGTAGTACGTATTCTTTAGTTCCATTATTATCTACATCTAAGAGTATTGCTCTACTTGCAAGTTCATCTAACACTTTCCTTGCAGAAATTTCGTCCATATTCCACACCTTGCTAGCTTTTTTAGCCGTAAAAGGCCTTATAGGCAATTGAGCAACCAATGCAGCCTCTCTTTCACTAAAGAGTACTTGAAGTATTTTATAAAGGGTCTTTGAAGGGGGTGCTCCTTGGGGAAATTTATTTAATCTTTCTTCTAAGCTTTTATATGCTTCTTTACCAACTATATGAGACATTTAATCACTCCTATTTTTTCTCTCCATTAATACAACTATATGCTTACCTTATGTAAAGTTTTTCCTTATTTCTTTGTTTTATACAAAAACAAACAGCCATATTTAAAACTGGTATTTTTTTAAGATTGTTAACATTTTTTACTTATACAGCATTTAATATATTAAGAATTTAAAGAGGGGTAATTTATGGGTACTTTTAAAAATATATGTCCTGAGGAATTATTAGTCTTAGCCACCATTTCTTCTATAATCATAGCTGATGACTTAGATCCTGACGATTTAGAAGTATTAGGGCAACTTTTTTCAACAGTAGGCGATTCACTTTCCCTTATAGCGGCTCAAAGGGAATACCTAGAAGCTCAAAATAATAATGATAACAATAATGAATAAACCGTACTAACTAACCTTAGTACGGTTTACCTTTAACCATTATATGAACCACTTTATTATAAATGCTAAAACTAATATAGAGAAAGAAACTATTGGCGTTGGAGGTATATTTAGATTTTTTTCCTCTTTATTCTCACATAGCTTTTTCACTATAACTAAGCTAATAAATGCTACTAAAGTACTGGCTAAATTGTCAATGAAAAAGAATTTAACAGAAGGCCCTATGTCTCTTAAATGGGATGAAAATATATAACTTACAGGCATAAGGAGTAAATAAGTAGTGTAAATTATTCTCCATATACAGTTTACAGCTAAAATTCCAAAGAGATTAAAGTCATTTTCTGCCTTCTCTAATATTTTACATATCACAATCATAGCCAAAGCTTCAGATATAATAGTGGCTATAGGATTCAAAGCCCTATCTAGACTTGTCTCCATGAATAAATTCATCAGTTTAATTCCTGAAACTATAAAAGCTACGTATAGCACAGCTTCTTTCCTTTTAGTTTGGGTATAAACCTTATATAGAAAGTAAAAAGCTAGTGGAAACCATATATGCCTGCCAATGTCAAAGGATATCAAATGTATTAAGTGACCTATCATAGTCTCTACTATCCCCCAAACTGCACCCCAAAATACAACAATGTTAATGTGCTCTAATTTTATCATGTCCTATCCCCTTAGAAATTTTTACCATACATTATATTCATATGAACTTAGTATTATGAATAATAAAAGGAAATACTGAGAAAGTACTTCAAAATATTTGGCCCCAATTTCCTTTGATTAATAATATTTATTAACAACTCATCACATAAATGCATCTAATATAGTAAGCACCTAAAAGGAGTGTATATTGTGGATTGTTTAGATAATATAAGTTCTAAAGAATTAGTTGCCATAGCATCCTTAGTTTCAATATCATTAAGCGAAGGCAAAACTCCCGATGAAATAAACGTGCTTGGAAATCTTATCGTAGCCATAGGCAGTCTCATGTTAACTATAGCCGCTCAAGAGCAAAGTTTACAATCTATAAGCAACAATAAGCAATAAGCAATTACGTTTTTTCACTATGTTCATTTCCAAAAACTATATACCTATATAAATGAACCGTACTAGTTAAATTTAGTACGGTTCATTTAATAAAAGTAAGCTTTAATTAAATTATAGCTTAAGCAGAACTTTCCACTCACCCTTTATTTCTAAGGGTGCCTCTCCCTTTGCATGACTGTATAAGGACTCTATAACTACAGTAATATATTCTTCTGATTTAATTAAACTGTAGTCTATTATTAATTTTCCTTCGTAAATATTACTTTTACTATCATCTTTTGATTTAGATAATAACTTATGACTATCCTCTATCTCAAAAGTGAATTTTTCTTCTTTTTCAGCTTTTACGATAATCTCACTTTCTTTTATTGTCCTACCAGAGCTAGTTATTATTTTATATTTTCCTAAAGTCATTGCTCCAGTTAGTTTATAAGAAATTTCATCATTTTTTAATAACTCTACTTCTAGCTTTATCATATTATTCCTTGAATCAATATTTGCCCATTCTCCTTTAATTTTTATTTCATCTGTCGCATCCTTATATTCTATCCCCGTTACTGCACCCTTCCAATTGGTTATATCTTTAAAGTATCCGCCAATTTTTTTCCCTAATGCTGTATAACTTCCCCCTACTCCAGTAATTAATATAATTGCTATTACGGCAGCAACAAAGGTACCTTTTCTTTTTACCATTCCTTTATTTTTTCCTTTTTTATTTTCTAGTTCTTTTTTAGCTATTTTTATCCCCTCTAAACTTTTACTTCTTATGCTACTAGGTATGTTTATTTTACCCACTTCATTTTTTATATTATTATCCATAGATTATATCCTCCTCTCTTTCCATGCGCATCTTTTTCAATGCTCTGTATAGGATAGTTTTTACCGTTCCTAAAGGCATGTTCAATGTCTCTGAAATCATTGTAAATGTATAATCGTGATAATACTTCAAAATAACTACGGTTTTTTCATCTGTTTGGAGAGATTTAATTATATCTATCAAGGATTCGCTGCACAATATCGAATTATTTTCATCTTCTATTTCTTCCGTTACAACATCTTCTAGATAAATTACCTTTTTATTTTTTCTTAAAATATCTATAGAACAAGATATTGCAATTTTTATAAGCCAGGTTTTAAAATACTCACTTTTCTTTAAGCTACCTATTGATTTAAAAGATCGATATGCTGTTTCTTGAACCACATCTAAGGCATCCTCTTCATTTTTTACATAAATGTATGCCATACGATAAATTTCCTCTTCATACTTAGTAAATAGCTGTATGTAAGCTTCATCATCTCCCTTTTGAGCTTTCTTAACAAGTTTGTCTAAATTAAAATTCTTATTCACATTTATCCCCCTTTCTATTTATTAGACGTAGAAGAAAGGATTTTGGCTTTACTAAAATTGTTTTACACGAAAATTTTTAAAGGGAGAATGAAGCCTAAGTTTCATTCTCCCTATTTTCAGTCCCTACTAAATTTAAATTTATGCTATCTATATATCTCTCTGTAGTTTTCTTAGGAGCAAAATCACTAATAAAAGTGATATTATAAAATAACATAAATAAAGCAGTCTATACACTTTCACTTCACCTAAGTGAGCTAGTCCACCAATTATATTCCCTGTAAATTGAGTAAATATCGCTCCACCCATAAAACCTGCAAAGTTTACAATTCCAAGTGCTATCCCGCTTTTACCCTCACCTGCTACTTCTCTAACAGAGGAATATAAACTTGTAAGATGTCCTCCTATAATAGCTCCCGTTAAAATAAGAAATAAGGTTATAGAAATCACATTACTTTCTTTTGGCAACATAGCTAATACAAGCCAGCAGAAAGAAAAGGACAAAGCGCAAAAAAACAGCGTTTTAATTGTACCTATTTTTTTAATTATTAATCCAGAGAGATTATTTCCTAAAGCGATTCCAATACTAAAAAACATCAACATGTTTCCTATAGTTTCGCTGCCAAAACCAAAGACACTATTTAAAAATGGCGCTGCCCAGAGAGATTGAAATGAAAGTTGAATACCTGAATAAATACAAAACCATAAAGCTAGGGATTTTAATCCTGATGAAAATTCAAAGGATTCTTTTATTGACTGCGTATCATTTTTCTCTTTCTTTTTATCTACTAAAATGAACCAAGCTGCCAGTGCTACAATAGCTGAAATGATTCCCGACATGAAAAAAATATTTCTCCATCCTATTAGGTTTGTAACTAACAATAAAGGTTTAGAAGAAGCTAGGGCCCCTAAAATACCTATGGATAATAAAATTCCCGTATAGAAGCTAAATTTTTCTTTTCCGAATAATTCATAAAAGGTATTTAAAGCAGGCACATAAATGCACGCAACTCCTAGCCCTATCAATATTCTAGAAGCAAAAGCAATCCATAAATTTACAGAGTATGAAAATAGAATTGAACCAATAGCTGTAATTATTAAAGATAAAGCTACAATCTTCCTTGTACCATATTTATCAGTAATATAACCACAAGGAATCTGCATTATGGCATAGGGATAAAAATAGGCTGATCCTAAAATCCCTAAACCTGCTATAGTTATCTTTAAATCTGATATTAAATTATTTGATATTACTGCCAGTGATAGTCTATGAAAATATGTAAAAAAATAGGCAACCCCAAAAATAAATACTATTAGGAACGATTTTTTTCTATTAATCCCCATATGTCTTCCCCCATTAAATATTTCATATCTTTATTATATTTTACTAGATGTCTAGAAATAGTCCATAAATTTCTTTATAACTTAAAAATAAAAACCGCATTAAATTTCTTTAATACGGTTTCTCCATTTTAATTATTTTTTCTTAGAATTTTTGTCCTTGTTTTTGTTTGTATCTTTTTTCTTGTCACTATTTTTAGTTGAACTGCTTTTACTTTTACCTTTGTCACCCATTTTATAAACACCCCTCTTAATTAAATATAGTTAATCTTATGAGAGGAGTTACGAAAAAATTACTACTATTTTTAACCAATGGCATTTCTTGCATATAATATATATTTTGCTCTATCTAATGGGTTAACTCCAGTTCTTTCTCTCGTTGCTCCAAGTTCAATTGGCACTGGACTATAACCTGAAAACTTAGTAGTCATTACCCCTTTTCCGCTAGAGATAACTCCCAATCTTACAGGGTAATCTATTGAAGTAGCAATGGGCATTTCTCCTTCAACAGTGAAGCTTCCATTTATAATCATAGGGCTATCAAAGGTTCCCCTCATCTGTATAATGTCATTTAAAACTTTCCCTCCAACTTCTTCTGGAACGGAGATTCTAAACTTAATTATAGGTTCTAATAATGTGGTTCCTACACTAGCTAACCCATTCATTATTCCTAAGGTTGTTGCTATAAGAAAGTCCCCTGGGTTACTATGCATTACATGATCCTCACCTGCTATTAGGGTAACCTTTAAATCCACAACTTCCCAACCATAAAGTCCTTGTTTAAGGGCTATAGGAAGCTGGGTTTCTACTTCCCTTTGATATCTAAGTTTTATGTCTTCAGTTCTTACCTTAGATTCATATATTAAGCCCCCTCCAGCTTTAAGTGGTTCTATTTCAAACTTTACTACAGCCCAGCAAGGTTTAGGCATGGTATAAGCTTCGAAGCCTAGGGTCCACGCCTTTGGAGTTTCCTTATATATTATAGATGGTTTTCCAAAGGCAACTTCTATTGCAAATCTACTCCTTAATATGCTCTCTAATATCTCTAGTTGTATCATTCCCATGATTTGAAGGTGTAGTTCATTTTTTTCTTTTATCCATTGGACATTAAGCAGTGGGTCTTCTTCCTCTAATTCCTGAAAAGCTTCCACTAACTTTATATAGTCTTCCTTAAATTTAGGAAATACTTGAAGAGTTAAGAGGGGCTTGGCTATGCTTGGAACTACAGGTATTCTTTCTGGATTTCCCAGAATATCTCCTATGCTTGCCTTTGATAATCCTGAAACACAAGCAATCTCTCCTGCCTTAACTTCTCCAAAATCTACTTCCTTTTGTCCCCTAAGTTTCTTAATTTGTGTTATCTTTTCATCTGCATCTTTAGTATAATTATGAACGGAATCCCTACTTTGAATTTCCCCTCCATATAGGCGAAGGTAGGCTAACTTTCCTAAGTTTTTGTTACGTTTAACTTTAAAAACTATAGCAGAAAGCTCATCCTCCTTGTAGTCTTCTAAAGATGGTATAAACTTTACTAATAAATCTAAAACCTCTGTAACCCCAATTCCTTTTATGACAGCTCCAGAGATTACTGGATAAATACTACATTCTTTGATTAATAAAGCTAGCCTTTCTTCCAGTAATTCAGAACTTATTTCTTCTCCTTCTAAATACTTTTCCAAAAGGAATTCATCTTTTTCTGCTAAAGCTTCTGTGAGATTCTCCTCTTCTAAAAATAATGGAAATTCAGTTAGGAGTTTTTTAATCTCTCCTAGTACCCTTCTCACATCAGATCCTATCCTATCAATTTTATTTATAAAAATTATAGTAGGTATTTTCATGGTTTTTAAAGCTTTAAAGTAAACCTCTGTTTGAGGTTGAACTCCCTCCACCGCAGAAATTACAAGGATAGCACCATCTAAAACACTGAGCACTCTTTCCACTTCTGCAGAAAAATCTACATGACCAGGAGTATCGATTATATTTACCTCTACATCTTTCCAGCAAAAATTTGCTTCTGAAGCCTTAACAGAAATACCCCTTTGCTGTTCAACTTCTAAATTGTCCGTATGGGCTGTTCCTTTATCTACACTTCCAGGCTCTCTTATAACTCCACTTTTATATAAAATTTGTTCTGTTAAAGTAGTTTTTCCTGCATCAACATGTGCTAATATTCCTATGTTTTTTATATTTAACCTCTCTGACATATAAATTGTCCTTTCCTTTACTTCTTCAAGCTTTCTATTTCCACAGATTCAAATCTATATTTTTGACCAGTAGGATTTTCCTTTTCCGCTGGAACCTCTTCATTAAACATATGGTATGGTCTTGCAAAAACTCCGCAGGAACCGTAAAGTGCTTTATATATAACCAATTCTTCTCTTGTCTCTGAATGAATAGCAATATCTAATAATAAATATAAATCGCCTTTAAAATGTCTAAATATTTTTCCTTTATAATCCTGTAAATCTCTCTCCATTTTAACTCCTCCGTATTTTAATTTCACTTTATAATATCAATTTTTCACTTTAATATCAAACTCTCCCTTAATTCTTTCTGGATAATTATATACTTTTAAATAAATAGGATTTTTATATTTAATTTCACTAGAAATATGGTATAAAATACCTTGTTCATTAGATTCACCAGCATGGGTACCACTACTCTTATTATTGTAGACTTTACCACTACCATCCTTAAATTCATGGCTGAATACATTATAAGCATGTTTTTCATCCATAATCTTATCTGTTATTAATGAAAATTCTAAGGTAATTTCTTCATTACCCTTACTTATGGATTTGAGAGTTAATCTATGATCTGGCGCTTTTATGAGCTCATTTTTATCCATATCTACAATAACTTCTAATTTATCCTTATCCACTGCCCTTATACTACTTCCCTTTATATGAAGTTCCTTTGGATTTGCAAAATAGTTGCTCTGAAAATATAGGGTTTCATTGTAATCATCTTTGCTACTTCCAATTACTCCATTACTTATTCTAGCCCATTCCTCACCCTTCTCATTTAAAATGGCAAGATCGTCAAAGCCTAATATTTTTTTACTATTATTTTTATCGTATTCCACTTCTAAAGCAATTCTAGTAGGGGTAATAGTTAAGGTTTTAAAAGATATTTTTTGCCCCTCAATTTCAAACTTTTCATTTATATCATAAACCTTATGCATTTCTTCAAATTTTTCCTTATCTACGGGAATTTCAAATTTCCATATAGAGGATAATATCTTTTGTTTATCCCTTGAATCATTGCCTTCATCACTTTCTCTTAAGGTTACAGCTATGAAAAGCTTATCTGGTATTATGGTTTCTTCGCCAAAATTTAGCTCCACTTTTCCTTCAAGTTTTTTTTCAATATTCATATCTTTATCAATAAATGAACCCCAAGTTATGGCAGCTTTTAATCCTTCACCAAGTTCATCTGTAAACTTCATCTCATTTAAGTTTACAAATCTATGATTTCCCTTATTTTCAATGGAGTAAAACACTATGCACTTTGAGCTATCTATGATAATATCCTTTATACTGAACACTAAATCTTCATGTTCCTCAGATAGATTTATAGGCTGAACAAAATTATTATCTACAATATCTTTAATTCCTTTGTCATAGTTTATTAAATTAACAATATACTCAAGACCCGGCACCTTACTTAAAACTACCGCAATGGCAGGGGAAACACGGATAGAGGTAATTAAAGTTACAAAAGCTACTATATTAGCAAGTTTTTTTGCTCTCATCCTTTTCTTTTTCATCTGACCTTCCTCTATACCCTTTTTTATATATTCATCTATGGAGTCTGGTTTAGTAGTATTATTGATCTTCTCTCCTAGCTCCATTAGCTCCTTCTCTTCCCTTTCAAACACTGCCATTCCCTCCTTTATCTAATAATTCTCTTAGCTGCTTTAAAGCCCTATAATTCCAAGTCTTTATTGTGCCTTCTGGACAATCCATCACCTTTGCAATGGCAGCTAAGGTCATGTCCTGAAAGTATTTTAAAATTATAACCTTTTTATACTTAGGCTCTAATTCTTCTATAGCACTTTGAAGCACCAGGTTATCCTCATAAATATTATTACAATGCGTAGCGCTTTCTTCATGGATAAAAACTACTCTATTCTTCCTTTTTTGTTCATCGATACAGTAATTTATAATTATCCTTGTGAGCCATGTGGTAAAATATTTTGGTTCCTTTAGCCTATTTAGTGTCACATAGGCTCTACAGGTTACCTCTTGAATGGCTTCTAAAGCATCCTGCTCATTTTTTAAATAACAATAGGCAATATTATATAATTTATCTTTATGGGCAGATATAAGTTTATAGAAAGCTTCATCATCTCCCCTTTTAGCAGCTTTAATTAAATCCTCATCACACACAAATTATCCCCTCCCCCTAAATAAAGTTAGCGATTTTCCTTACTTTACTCATTAGACTTAATAGTAAGACATTTAGTTTCAGAAATAAAGATATTTTTTCCATTGCCTCGGAGGTCATTACTTTTAATACCAAAAATAAAAGCAGTAAAACTTTTATTATTTACTGCTTTTTCGTATTTTAAGAACAATATAAATTAAATTAATATATTAATTTACTCCTGTCATCATTCCTATAATCATTCCAATGAAATATGGTATTAACCAAATTATCCATACTGCTATACTAAACTTATGGAAGGTTCTCTTCTGTTGCTCATTATTTTTATAAAGTACCCAAGTTGCCCAAGTAGCGTGAAGTATCATTAATATAATAGCTAAAGCCCCTGTTGTCCCATGAATAACTGACTGAGTTGTAGTAATTGATAAATTACCAGTTCTTGATATTATCTCCATAATCAAGGTACCAGTAGTGTCACATATAAGTCCTAACCAAAAGATTATAACATGCCACTTTTTTAATGTATTTGACTTTCTTTCAGCCCATACACCTACGGTATAAAATATAAGTGCAAAAGTAATTGTAATAATTGCAAGTAATAATTTTCTATCCATTTTTATCTCCATCCTTTGTTCTATTTCTAAGTCTTTTTAATGCTTCCTCAACCTTCATAATTGCCACTTTATTTTGTGTATTGTAGCTTTACTTTCTTAAAGTTCACTCCAGATACTAAAAATAATATCCCTGAAATAAATAATGCGAGCCCTAAACCTAAGTAAAAACTTCCAAGATATACGGGATTTACTATGCCAGAATTTTTTAAAGATATTCCCCCTGTTATCATAAATGCCATAATTAAATATCCTTTTAAATCAAAGAATGAAAAAATACAGTGTTTAACTAAATCACTATTAATAACTCTCTTCTTATGCTTGTCTACCATTTTGCTAAATACAAACTTATAAAAAACAAAGAATACAATCGAAGAAATAATCAAAAAACCAATTGGATTTTTTACATTTTTAAATAAGTCTCTATAACCAAGAGTTAATATCCTGCCTCCAGAAAAACTCCATAAAGCTCCTCCCAGTATAAAAAGTGTTCTTTTATTCGCTTTAATCGTAATTTTTTCTAATACTTTCATGATTTCACATCCTTATCAATAAATAAATGGTTTCTATGCAAACTATTTTACTCTCTTATAAATAAAGTGTCAATATAATTTATAATGATTCTTTGTTAATAATCTATGTAATTTCTGTCATAAAAAATTCTTTGGAATACGTTCTCAATTGTATAATAAAATTCCTTTTAATGTTTTTAAATTCATAATAGCAACCCTTATCTAATTACAAATTAGATAATTAGTTAATCATTTAATACTATTTCTTAAGGTGCATAGATTATAGTTATGAAATGTGAAATTGTCAATAAAAAATGTAACAATAAAAGCAGTAAGATTTTTATATATTCTTACTGCTTTTATTGGTTTTTTAAGAAGGTTGCTTACCTTTTTAATTTCTTCAATTATCTTTTTCTCGTAATACCTCATCTTCACCTATTAATATTACATATTCTACTCTTAGTTTACTAGCATAGCTCATTTTTTTCTTTAATGAATCATCTTCAAAATATATTGTTACCCCAAAGCCTTTTTCTTGAAGCGACTTAATTTATCATCACCTAGAGATACAAGCCTACTCGGTGAATAAGTAAGAATAGGGTATTACTTCAAGCTCATTTTTATTCAAATATATATACTCAAGCAGCTTGAGGAGTGTGGATTGGTTAAAAACTTTCTCCTCATGGCCATTAGTTTCATCGATTTTGTTCAATATAAAAACTATAGTTGCTTTTGCTTTATGTGCATCAGCTATAAATTTTTCTATAGTATTTATATCAGGATTTTTAGTCAGGTCCATAGACTTTATTGGCGTGTATTCAATTTGATACTTGCTCAAATCAATAATATTGTCTGAAGTTCGAAGGCTCTTATACCCTTTCTCTTTTAAAAGCTTTATAAGGTATGGGTTTACTTCACCATAGGTCATAATTACAGAATCGCTTGAACGGGTGAAAAATTTGTTATCCATCCACTTTTTTGTTTTCTGTATATCCTCTAACACTCTGGTTGAATTATCATACCAGTCATATTCATAAGGAAATGACTGGTTAATTATGTCCCATCCTTCAAGGTATAGAGTTGTCAGTTTTGTAACATCCATATATTCTTTTTCTGTTGTCAGGGAAGGTATTACTCCCACATTTCCTTTCATATTATATTTTTTAAATATAGGATAGGCCTTTTCATACACACACTCATACCCACTATCAAAGATGAATACTATCTTTGTATCTCTTTTACTAGTAGTATTAGCTTTAGTAGAAAGTTCTTTCTGTTTAGATTCTTTTGCTGTAAGAATTTTAAAAGTACTCTTTATACTGCTTATATGTCTATTCATAAAAATATAAGTACTCGGATACATGAAGATTACTAAAATTATTGTTAATAGAGCTATACCCTTATTTATCCCCTTCACTACAAAGCCCCCATTACATACTACTTTTCTTAGAAAATAGTGCCTTTAAGTTAGTATTACCCTTAAGTTCTATGCTAATTTTCTCATCCTTTGATTCTATATCTCCTGTCCACCCCTTAAACACATAGCCTTTCTCAGGTATGGCCTGAAAAGTAATATATAATCCCTTAAAGTATGTTCCTTTCCAGGTTGAACTGTTACTATCTATCGTAAGTGCATTGACTTTTACTTTTCCCCCTTCACCTACATCAATATTAATCTCTGTCATGCCTGAAAGGTTAAAATAGTTTACAATATGTTGCCTAATAAAATCAGGTCTTTTCTCAGCAAATACTTTAAGAGAATCAATTTCTTTCTCCCAGTTGGAGATATTCATACCCTCGTTCCACCTTTTTATATGCTCCTCAACATAGGGGTAGTATAACTGCTTATAATATTCAATTTGTTTTAAAACTTCCTCAGTCTTATAAATAGTGTTAAGTCTATCCTCAAAAGTCTTTATAAATTGAGACCTGAATTCATCATTTTCTAAAAGTGACCTTAATATAGCCGTTGACCAAGGAGGATTTGGCCATACAGGTCCATTTGCTTCTGTGGCAAAGCTTATCATATCAAATTCATATCCCCCTTTTGTCTTAAACAATCCAAAACCATAATCCATATCAAAAATAAGCCATCTCCATCTGCCATCCTGTCCATATGCTGCATTGGGTTCGTATTTTTCTGTTCTTTTTCTCCACACCTTAATATTATTACCAGGCCAGTCCCTGTTTGCACTGTAAAGCTGTAAGATGTTATACTCTATAAAATTGTCCATGTCCATCATAGTTTTAACATATTCATAGTTGTCCTTTAATTTCATATCATTAGAGGTTATAAAAGCCTTCATCCTATCGAAAAGCATTTCATCCCCCACAAACCCTTCGCTTACGTTTATACCTGCCTCACCTGTTGGGTTTTCTAGTACAACAATATCTTCTAAATCTATTTTATAGTGATTATAAAAATAATCTTTATTATAAGGTTCCTTAATATTTTGTATTCCATAATATTCTCCATTTACAAATACAATACAGGTTCTATTTCGTTGTGTATCCAACTTAATTGTTTTGGGTACAAGGCTTTGGATCATTTCATCTCTAAAAAAAGCACCTAAATGATCCGTTGCAGGTGTTCTGAGCATTAGTTTACTTGAAGCCGTATCTGTTTGATGATTTGTGTTATCTGTAAGTGCAATATTAAATACATCCTTATCATCGTAAGCATGTCTTGCAAAAAGTGCCAGAGATTTTATGAGATTGTTCCTTGAATATCCTCCAAATACTCTTATACCGATTCCTTGATTTATAATTTCTTTACCTGATTCAAAGACTTCCACATTTGATTCCCTTTCCCATTTACTGCCTTTTTGAGTAAAGTTGCCTTCAATTTTTCTGGTATTAATAGTTTCCTGTGTCTGGGTTTTAGCCCAACGTTCGTAAATTTTTCCAGGTACAAGAATACCTTCATCATAATCAAAAAGATTGACTGGGTCAGATACAAGAGAAACTATTGGCAAATTATATTTGGTATAAGCATTGTTAATAAAATAGCTTTGGGTAATTGTGTTGCTTTTCTTATGTCCCCTCTTACAGGCAATTGCCCTAATAATGGTCCCTCCCTTATCTCTCTCAAGTATTTTTATGGGTTCTTTATATAAAAAGGATTTTTCTGTTGGAACGGATCCGTCCGTTGTATAGTAAATATCTACTCCTTCCATAGTTTTCCTTAAAGTTAGATAAAATTCTTCTGAGTAGATTCCCCCTTTCACAGAAAATACAGGTTCATCAAGCTTACTTGCCTTTAAGCCGTCTTTTAATGGAACCGAAACATTATTGCTGCTTCCAGGAGTTCCATTGTCAAATGTTGAAAAAACAGTTTCTCCATCATGGGTTCTTCCATATGAAATATTATCAGAAATATTCTCTAGCTTCACAATGTTATTCCACTTACCATCGGAAGAGGATAATATTAAAACCTCATCAGAGGCTTTCAATTTAAAATTGGTATGGAGGTCACGGAGGCCTTCATACCTGTTTTTATTAGATGTCCATATAAGGAGATATGATTTCCCTTCAATGGTCACATCAGGAAATACCCATTTACGAAGATTATTTCTGTCATCTGTCAATCCAAAGCCTTTTAAGTTAATAGCAGTTTCTGATTTGTTGTATATCTCAACCCAACTTTCATAATCCCCATCGGAATCCTTAAAACTACTTCGGTTTGAAGTCATTATTTCATTAATACATAAACTACTGTTATTAAAACTTACAGAGGGGTTATTTGGATGTTTTAAAAAACAAAACCCGCAAAACACCACTAAAATAAGTACAAAGGCATATCTTTTATATAATAAACTTTTCATTATTTCACCACTCACAAAACTTCTTTAAACACTTACTTCACCATTATAGGAGACAATATGCACTTCTCTGATATTTTCCAAAGTATAAAAATGCTCCGTAAGATTATCCGCATTAACATGCTTTAGGGTAATTTCATATGTCAGTTCTGAATAAAGTTTTGTTGTATTTTTCATGCGAAGTTTGAAGGGGGCTTTATATTCTTTTAGAATATGATTTATATCCTCGCATTTTATATCCTCTCCCTTTACTACCAGAAGATAGTTATAATCCTTGTACAACCTATTTCCAAAGAGTAACAACACAGCAGCTATGGCTATACTACCAATTATTGCTATCAAAAAAGCTCCTATACCGGCTGCAAGGCCAACAGCAATGGCCCAAAATAAGAATGCTATATCTCTTGGTTCCTTTATTGCCGCTCTGAATCTTACAATAGAAAGCGCTCCTACCATACCAAGGGATATAGCCAGATTGCTTCCGATAAGCATCATTATTACAGAAGTAATTAAAGAAATCATAACAATTGTAACATTGAAACTTTGTGAATATACTACTCCATTAAAACTTATTTTATATATAAAATAAATAAAAAGTGAGAAGAGTATGGACATTGACATGTTTATCAATATGATTTCAATGGTAAAGGTTGAAGCACCATTCAATAAAAGATTTAATAAATTTTCATTACGCATAAGTTCACTCTCCTATCTATTGATAGTTTGTCTACCTAAACAGTACTTACTCACTGATGATCTACTAACTGTATAAGTAGATATTACTTTTTGAAGAAATTCAGGAAACATATTATCGTATTTTATTTCCAATACATATACATCATCTTCTATAACCGGCAGCATATTTATTTTGTCGTTAAAAATATTGAAGTCACTATTAGAGGCCCTAATATTTTTATCAATAGTTACACGTATGTTTTCAAAGGGATATGTGTAGGCCTCTCTTTCATAATCTATAATGACTTTAGGTCTATATAAAGCTTTATGCATTAAGTAATAGACTTTTGTAGCCACAACAGAATTATAGTTTAACAAATTAGAACTTTCCCCTGATATCATAAGTTTTGCATCACAATTTGATATAGTAGCACTCTCTTTCATCATATAAATGCCATATCTATTCTTCAGCTCAAGTTTAACTGAATTTGATTCCAAATTATAAATACGCAAACGCAGCTTTTTCCTATCCGCTATGCCATCTTGCTTGTTTACATAGTCACTATTTCTATAATCATCAAAATATAAGCTTCGTATCCAATAAGAACCATCTCCATCCCCATGTTCATCTTTTTTCATATAGGCTTTTAAAAGACCTGAAAGCTCAAAAGCCCTCACTTTTCTTATATAATATTTTTCTTCATGTCGATATACTTGGATATCCTTTTGTACTCTGTCAATATTTATTCCCACCTTTACTTTAATATTATTCCTATTTATGTGTCATATACATTGTTTGTTCTTGTGAATTTATTCCAACTCTTATTATTAAAATAATACTGAAAAGTACCAAATATATAAAAGAATATATATAGGAATCTAAATACAAACATGTCAATAACTATAACAGCGTATAACCACTTTTTTTGCAGCCCCTCTACATAACGATTAGACTTAATTATAGCTGTTACCGAGTAGAGGTAATTAAAAATAACAGTTATCACAAGATAAGAAATCAAATGATTATTTATATTATTTTTTATATTTATTGAAGCAATTAAAATGTTTATTAACAGAACTCCTATAGAGATTGTGTTAATTAATACTGCATCTATTAATAAAAAAAAGCATAAATTGTGTTTAAAGAAATTTTTAAAAATAAACCTTCTGTTTTTTATTATTGAATCAATAAATCCTTTTTGCCATCTAATTCGTTGTATTACCAAATTCTTAAAACTCTCAGGACACTCAGTAAAACAAATTGCATTTTCATTGAAAATTACTTTCTTGTCATACTTAATTGCATACTCCTGGAGTCTTATAGTTATATCTATGTCTTCTCCTAATCCAGCTCTAAAACCACCAATTTCTAAAAGAACATCTCTTTTAAAAATACCGAATGCTCCAGAAATAATTGCTAATGCTTTATTATATGCCAAGGAAGCTTTATAAATATAAAACCCCTTTATATAGTCAAGGCTTTGTAAAAGTATCAAGAGTTTTGCAGGATTATTTAGCTTAAACATTTGCATAGTATGCACCGCTCCACCTGATGCTATTACCTTTTTATCAGCAAAGGTGTTATTCATAATCTTTAGTGCATCCTGCTTTAATATGCAGTCTGCATCGAGTGTCAAAACCAGTTCATTTTTACTGAACCTAACTCCTGCATTCAGGCTTTCTGCCTTACCGTTGTTTTCTTTATCAATTACATACATGTTGTTGTATACGCTTGACTTGTACATTCCTATGATTCCACCTAATAATTCAGTAGAATTATCTTCATTTAACTCCTCTAGGTGCAGTTGATCATTTAAAACTTCTAGTGTATTGTCACTTGAGCCATCATTAATAAATATTACCTCATAATTTTCATAATGGAGTTTTTTAAGGCCCTCTATTGTATACTTTAAAATAGGGGCTTCGTTATAACAAGGTATAAGTATTGTTATTCCTTTTTCAGGCTTTTTGTAGTTATAGGTAGGAATTTTATATTTTATTGCACAAATCATGTGAAAAAGCGAAAAAAATGTACTTAAAAATGTTATTACTGCAAATAACATAGGCTACTACCTTCTTTTTTTATTTATTGGGTTAATTTTAGAAGCTTTAACAATAAAACTTGACGGAAATAAGGTTTTATCATCAGGGCTACCTGGCCAATTACCACCTACCGCTTGATTTATAATAATATACATATATTCACTTGGAGAGGATTTTGACACATGTACTAGTTCCCCGTCAATATACCAAGCAAGCTCATTTTCACTCCAGCTAAGTGCCACTTTATATGTATCTTTTTTTATCACTTTTTTTTGAAAGTAGGTCTTCTGTTTTATACCTTTATCATCTAAATAGTGGAAAACTCCTGAAAAATCTTGAGGTGCACTGCCAACCATTTCAAAGATATCTATTTCAGGTAAGCTTGCATCTTCTACAGGCATTAGCCATATAGCTGGAAATAGTCCTTTACCTTCCTTTATCCAAATATCAAATTCAAAATAGCCATACAAATATCCATAAGTGCTCTCAACAAGGCCTGAGGTGTAACTTTTGTTTTCCTTTTCTTCTTTCTTAGATATGATGATTATCTCATTATCATTGATAGTTACGTTTTCTTTACAATAATATTGAAGTTCGTTGTTGTAGCTTTCTTTTCTTTCAATAGCTGTCCATAATACATTGCTTTTATCAATGTTTTCTGTGTTATTCTGTATATTCACCTTTTCCGATACCTCATTCTCATTTATCTCTGCTGAATCCATTGAAATTATTACTCTATTTAGGCTCCAGGCTAAAATAGCCATAATTAAAACAAAAAAAATTTTAATCTTAATCTTCATACATATCTCCGTAATTATAAGTTTCTATATTTATATTTTATATACAAATCTCATATTACATTTTTGTAAAATAAATTATCTTTTTTAAACATTTACCAAATAGATAGATATAAACTTTAACTGTAATTTAACTATTCCTTTAAAATAAAAACATCCATATATGTGTTTACACATATATGGATGTTAAGTAAATTTATAATATAACTCCACGCCATATACTTTTTAGTAATTGTATGTTACTCTGTCTTGTAATATCCTTAATCACTTTTTTTATTTATCTATTTCATTAACCAATTTATCAATCTTTTCTATCCATGACCCTTTTTTAATTTCACTATTACTAATATCACATATTGCTACTGGGTAAGCTTTAGAAAGTTCTCTCATCTCATTAAAAGCTTTTTCTCCTCCACCTCCTCCATGGGTACAAAGAAATGTAACCTTTGAAAATTTTTCTTTATTTTCACTTATATATGTTCTAACTGCACTTGCCATAGTGCCTGCCCAAATTGGTGTAGCAATAATTACAATATCATATTCTTTGGCATCAAACTTTGATGAGTTGATTTTTGTATTTACTTTTTTAACTGCATCTAAACCTGATTTAATATATCCTACTACTCCATTCCTATTTTTATTTTCTATAAGTTCTTCTAAATCACCAGATAACTTTTTAGCTAATTCACTGGCAATTTTCTTTGTATTTCCTGACCTGCTGTAGTAAACTATTAATACTCTTTTCTCTCCCATTATGAACTCTCCCCACATTTTTTATATATATAATTATACTTTATAGTAAAAAAATAAGAAGTAATTTTTTTACTTTCTCTGTCATAGATGAGTTTACTATGTGTTATAATATATACTGCTATTACAAAAGAAAGAGGTTGATTATTATAGAAAAAAACTTGAATGAATATAAAATTAAAGAAAATGTAGCTTATGTAGCATTAAAGAAAAAAGACGGCTCAACTATTGATTGTAAAATAGACATTGATGACTTGCAAAATGTATTAGATAATGGTCTTTGGTTTGCAGAATGGCATAAAGATTTTAATAGTTATTTAGTTCAGCATTATATCAAGGGACCTAAGGGTAGAGAAAAGCAAACTCTACACTCATTTATTTTAAGTAGCCATTCTAAAGTTCCTATAAGACACATAAATGGGGATACCTTAGATAACAGAAAATCTAACATAGAAATATATGATAAAAATACCCCTAATGATTATAGAGAACTAGATAATAAAACCGTTGCTTTAATATTAAGAGATAATTATGGCAGAGAAAATGGTAAAACTATAGTTGATAAGGAAGACTTAAATAAAGTTATGAGCTTTGGTTATGCTTGGGTTCCTTATAAAATCGGAACAAAGCCTTACGCTGTAGCAAACACCCCTTTTGGAAGAATCTTTTTAAATAGATTTATCATGGATACTCCTGAGGACATGATTACTAACCATATAAATCTCAACACCTTAGATAATAGAAAAGCTAATTTAGAAAATATAAGTTTAGAGACAGAGGAAGAATAAAATACCCCTTGGTGGAAATTTCTTTAGTAGAACTTCTGCCAAGGGTTCTGATTTTCTTTACACTTTCTAAATATTATGAGTTAGCCAATATTAATTTTTCAACAGCCTCTTTTTCATTTTCTAAGAAAAATATATCCTTTCCTTTGTTACACTCATAAATAAAATCTTTCAAACTCTTGCTTGAATACACTGAAAAATCACCAACTATAGCAATTTTAACGCGATAATTAATGAACTTTTGTAATATTTCTCCTGCAAGTTGTGTTTTTAATTGAAAAAACTCTTCACAAATTGCGGATTTATTTAAAACTATACTGTTGCAACCCGCTTCAAAGCTTACTGTTGCAATAAAATCCAACGCTGACTGAAGATCAGTTATAATCATCTCGCTACTACTGACAATAGCAATCTCTATATCTTTTTGTTTTATGGTAGTTATTTTCATATTCGTCCTCCAATTTATTATTATTTCTGCTCAATTAGCACTGTAATTACATTTAACATGTTCTCTATAAATTTCACACTTCCCCAAAGAATTACTCTTAATCTTTTATACTTCTCATCATATTTTACATGAGTGGTTGATTTTCCTATTTCTTCATTCTTGCAGTTCGCTATAGCTATAATTGTATTTGATATTCTTAAATATTCATCCTTTTCGACTTCATTAATATCTATTACAGTTGATACATTTATTCGCTGTGATATAGCTGCCGCCTCTTCTGTTACAGTGGAGTACTCAATCTTTAACTCTTCCTCTACTTTTTCATTGCCCATTCTAACATTATTTTTTTCCATAAAGACGTTTAAATCATGTCTTGAAATTCTCCACTGCTTTCCAACTTTACTTGCTCCAAGTGTACCTTCATTTATAAATTTTCTTATAGTTTTATGATGCATGCCTAATAGTTCCGCGATTTGATCTATTGTATAAAACTTATTCTCCATAAAGTTCTATCCTTTCTTAATTGCTTTATTCCTAAAGTATAATAAACTTCTTTTCCTCCGTCAATCATTTTATTGCATTTTATTATAATTAATTATATTTCATTACCCTTTATTGATATTAGCTTGCAATGTTGTTAGGGAAATATTTAATCATTACTACTGGAGCAATTTTACTTAATTGAGCATATAGCCTTTCCTGTACTGTTGATATTACAATTTTAAAAAACAAAATAAAAAACTATTTACTTCCTTGTATAGTTGAGCTTAAGGCTGATATAATTAAAATAATAACGATATTTATGAAGGAGATGGGACAAGTGATGAATATAATTATGAAAAATATTGCTTATGGTTCAAAAGAATATGAAGATTCTGTTGATCTTAGAAATGAAGTCTTTCGTAAGCCTTGGGGCCTTGATATTAAAAATGATGATTTAAGCCCTGACAAGGACATGGATATGTACGGTGCCTTCTTAGAGGGTAAATTGATTGCTACAGTTTTCTTAACAGAAGATGATAAAGAAAAAGCTAGAATTAAAAATGTAGCTATATTAAAAGAATATAGAGGAACGGGACTGGGAAGATACTTAATGGACTTTATAGAAAACATTGCCATAGAAAGAGGATATACTAAAGCCGTCCTTATGGGTAGAGTTTCAGTGGAAGACTTCTATAAAAAGTTAGGATATAAGACTATTAGTGAGCCCCGTGATTATAAGACCATTCCTCATGTAGATATGATAAAAGATTTATAGTTCATAGAAAATCAGATATAAGACAGTTAATCTTATATCTGATTTTCTTTACTAAGTCTTTTTTACACTTTTGTTTTTAATGATAAATTAAGATTATCCTATTTTTATTATAATTTCTAAATATGAAATTTCGTGATTATAATCTTATTTTTTTCTGATAGTAAGCAATTCTTTGGTCCAATATAACTAATAGAAAAAACAAGTATAACCATAATCACTCCCAACGTTATAATTGAAATTACAGGTTTAATAAACCAAGAGAACAAAAATCCACACATACCCACTGCTAACATTATAACAAGCATTTTTTTCAAACGGCATATAGCAATTCTAGGGTCATATTTTCTCTGTTCATCCACATCCATTTGCCAATACCACTTTATCCACTTAGAGGATTTTTCAACATTTACTATTGAAAGAACTATATATATTGCCAATGAAGCAAAAGTAATTACAACAATACCTCTTTGAAATTTATCCATTTTCCCCACCTCACAGTTTGGGATTTATATCACTTTCATCTTTAATTATTCCTTTTTGATAAGGCGACTAATGTTCCAGCCAATGCAATCACTAAACCTACGACGAAAATCCAACTCAGTACAGACGGAATAGTCTTATTAAACAGCGCAAGAAGAATCATGATGACAAGTACTATAATCTCAATCATGATTCCAACCTTTGCTCCCTTGTTAATCTTCATAGTTTCTTTCTCTCCTCTCTATCTACGAGTAGTCAAATTACTATTTGTACCATTATCTATAAATAATTCATGTATCACATTATTTCACTGTTGCAATCTAAAGTAGAAATAATCTTTAATACTAAAATAGCGCTGCAAATTTTGCAACGCTATTCTTCTTTTACTCTTTATGAGAAATTTCAACTTCCTCAGACTCTAAGTCTTCTAAAGGTTCACTCTCTGGTTTTTTAACAGTCTCTTTATTACCAAGACTTCCTATTAATTCGGATATATTTAAGCCAGTTAAATCCTTTAACACTTCAAAACCATTAGCAGCTACATCTGTTACTATTTTTGATACCTTTGAAGCACCTTGCGTTCCTCCATTATCTATAATAGTAATTTTGTCCACTTGTTCCATAGGCTTAGCAACTGAACTCATAATTTCAGGTAATTTACTTACAATTAATTCCACTACTGCAGCTTCACCATATTTAGCCATAGCCTCTGCAATCTTATCTTTTGTTTCTGCTTCTGCAAGACCTTTAGCTTTAATGGTGTCTGCTTCTGCCATACCTTTTAACCTTATAGCCTCTGCTTCTGCTTGCGCTTCAATCTTCTTAGCTTCAGCCTCTGCAATAGCCTTAATTTTAATTGCCTCAGCCTCAGCTTCAGCCTCTTTAATAGCCTTAATCTTATCAGCTTCTGCATTTACCTCTGTTTCATATTTCCTTGCATCAGCAGGTTTTTTAATCTTAGCAATTAATTCTTTTTCAACAACTAAGGCATTTTTCTCAGCTAGTGCAGCATTTTGGTCTGCTACCTTACCATTATTCTCTATTTCCTGAAGCTTGTATGCAACGTCTGCATTAGCCTTTGCTTTATCTTGCTCTGCACGATAACCTTGTAATTTTATCTCTTTATCTCTTTCGCTTTCAGCAATTTCTGCCTCAGCATTTAGTTTCGCCTTTTGACCTTCTCTGTTGGCATTAGCGGTCTTAATGTCTGTATCTCTTTTTCTTTCTGCTGTAGCTACATCTGCATCAGACTTTGCTTGAGCAATTTGAGGAGTGGCACGACTTTCTAAGTATCCACCTTGAGTTGAAATTTTTAATATACTATAGGATATAAGAAGTAATCCCATAGAATCTAACTCTTTTCTTATATCATCTTCAATTCTTTCCTCAAAAGTAGCTCTATCTTCGTTGATTTGCTCAACAGTTAATGTAGAAATAATACCTCTTAATTTCCCCTCAAGTATCTGCTCTACAATATCTCTTATAACTTTAACAGTGTTAGTGGAATTTCCACTACAAAACTGCTCTACAGCTTTTAGTATACTATCAGTTTCATTTTCAACCTTTACTACTGCAGTACCAACAATATTAACAAAAATCCCTTGCTTTGAAGGCGCTTCATTAACATCTGTAGTCATGGATATGTTTTCTAAAGAAATAGAACAGGATGTTTCTAAGAAAGGTATCATTATACCTCCTCGACCTGATAAAACCCTCTTCTTTAATCCTGTAATAACCATAGCTTTATCCGCCGGAACCCTTTTCCAACAAACTATAATAATTAGAATCACAACAACTATAGGAAAAACAACATATAGTCCTTTACCTACAGTACCTAACATCTCACTTAACAATATAATCCCCCCTTGTTTTCACTCCATTAACATTATACCATAAAATTTCCAATTTGTTACCTTTTTAACCATCTACAGTAGTTTAATTATTTTTTCTTTCAATTTTAAAAGCTCCGGTGACAGCAGTCTTTCTAACTTACTATGCTGATGAAAACCCACAAACATTTCTGTCTTAATTTCAGCAGGCTTTGAAGACAACACATAAATTCTATCAGATAAAAACAAAGCTTCATCTATATCATGGGTTATTAAAAGTATGGTGTTGTTTAGTTTACTTTTCATTTCTAAAAGCCATTTTTGCATATTTCCCTTTGTGATGGAGTCTAGTGATGCAAAAGGTTCATCCAGTAGCATTATATCCTCTGAGGCCATAAGAGTTCTTAAAAAACTTGCCCTTTGCTTCATACCTCCGGAAAGCTCTGAAGGATATTTATCTTCATATCCTTC
The DNA here is from genome assembly GCF_039521365.1 of Clostridium malenominatum. Classification (NCBI taxonomy): domain Bacteria; kingdom Bacillati; phylum Bacillota; class Clostridia; order Eubacteriales; family Clostridiaceae; genus Clostridium; species Clostridium malenominatum. The sequence continues at coordinate 1,088,490 of NZ_BAAACF010000001.1, read as the reverse complement.
AAGACCTACTATAGGAAGGTATTTTCTAACCTTTTCTTCCCATATCTTCTTATCTACTCTCTTTAGTATTAAAGGAAGTGCCACATTTTCCATGATAGTTTTCCAAGGAAGTAGCAGATCCTTTTGTTGCATATACCCTATGGTTCCATTTACCTTAATCTCTCCTCCATCTTGAGGAATTAGTCCCGTAACTATATTAAACAAGGTACTTTTACCACAACCACTAGGTCCCAATATGGATACAAATTCACCTTTATTTATGTGAATTGAAATATCCTTTAAAACTTCCACATTACCATATTTTTTCTCTATTCTATTTAGTGTTATAAGAGGGTTCTCCTCTTCCTTATGGTAAGAAACTGTTGGTAAATGCATCATCAACCATTAACTCCTTATCTATCAATCCATTGTCCTTCATAAATTTAGCATAGTTGCTCCAAACCTCTGATTTCATTACTCCCCACTTTGCAGCATTTCCTGTATATTTAGGGGCTAAAAACTTTTGACTTTCCACTACAAGCTTTTCTTCCAGCTCCGGAGCATACTTTAAAAGTATTTTAGCACTTTCTTCTGGATTTTCAATAGCAAATTTATAACCTTTTTCTGTAGCTTTTAAGAACTTTTTAACCTTTTCAGGGTTTTCCTTAATTGTTTTATTTCCAGCAATAAGTATTGGAGTATAGTAATTTAAAGCAGGGTCTAAATCCTTAACTGCTATATAGTTTAATTCAACTCCTCTTAGCTTTGCTTCAATTCCTGTCCAACCTTCAAATATCCAAGCAATATCTATATTTTTTTCAGTAGCAGCAAAGAAATCATCGTTACCAATACTTACATTTCTAATCTTGGTATAATCTGCACCATTTTTGCTCATAACAGCCTTAAGTACTGCTTCTTCTGAAGGTGAACCCCATCCTCCATAAATTTTTCCTTCGAAATCTTTAACCTTAGCTATATTTTTGCTTTTTGGTGAAGCAAAACCTGAAGTGTTGTCTTGTATAATTGTAGCTATAGCTTTAATTGGTAGTGGGTCTTTACTTGTTAGTGCATAGGTTACATCCTCTTGATAACTAACTCCAAAGTCTCCTTGACCTGTTGCAATTAAAGTTGCGGATGACCCCTCTGAAGGTTGAATAATTTCTACATCTAATCCCTCTTCTTTAAAGTATCCTTTTTCTAGAGCTACATATAATCCTGTGTGATTTGTATTAGGTGTCCAATCAAGTATTACCTTTGTTTTTTCTAATTCTGTTTTCCCCTTATCCTCACTTTTTTGTGTAGCGCAACCTGAAAAGGCTAATACCACTGTACTTACAATGCTTATTAATGATAATATTTTCTTTCTTCTCATAATTTAAAACTCCTCTCTTTTACTTCCAATGAATTAACTTATTTCCTATTAAATCAATTAAATAAATTATTAATATGCTAACTAAAATAATTACTAATATTGAAGCAAATACCTTATCTAATGCATAGGCATTTTTAGCCCTTACCATGTAAACTCCAATACCCTTGTCCCCTGCAAGCCATTCGCCAACTACTGCAGACATAATCATGTAGGTTCCTGCAATTTTTACTCCCGATAATAAATTTACCATGGCATAAGGTAGTTTTAGATGACAAAAGACTTGTAGCTTTGAAGCTTTCATTGTTTTAAATAGCCTTAAATAATCTTCATCTATCTTATCAAGACCGTCTATTAAACTTATTACTATGGGGAAAAAGCACACCATAATTACCATAACTATTTTAGGCAAAGTGCCAAAACCAAACCATATTATAAATAAAGGCGCTATGGCAATGGTTGGAATAGTTTGTGATATAACCAGTATTGGATAGAAGGACTTTTTAATAATTTGAAAACTATCCATTAAAATAGCAAGTATAAAGGCAAATACTAATGATAATCCAAACCCTACAAAGGCCTCATATAAAGTTACCTTTGTGTGGGTTATAATTAAATTAAAATCGCCCTTTAAAGCTTCTACTATATCCGTAGGCGATGGAACAATATAGTTTGGAACTTTATTTACTTCCACTATAATCTGCCAAAGTAAAGTTATGAGTAGTATAGTGCCTATAGGATATAACTTACTATCTATATTTGTAGATTTTTTCATCCATAGTTACCCCTTCACTTTTGTAGTCAATCTTTACTACAGAGCAAACCCTTGCTGCTCCTTCTTCTACACATATTTCCTGTGCCCTTTTAACAATTTGTAGTAAAGTGTCTAGCTCACCCTCCATAGTTGTCTCCATAGGTCCAACTTCGTATTTTACTCCCATAGAAGCTATATATTCTATAACCTTATCCACTACCGGATAAATTTTTTCCTCTGGAACGCTTGGTATAACTTGAATACTTAAATTAACATTAGCCATATGTTTCACCTTCTTTCTTCATTTTAAATATTAATTAATGTTTTTAAATTATCTTCTATAGCTTTTTTAACTTCCTTTTCAGGAAGGTTTTTTATTGTTGAAATTTTATTGACTATATTTTTAATGTAGCTTGGATAACCATATTCTCCATTTACCCATTCTAGGGCAGTGGGACCATCTGTTTCCGTTAAAATCCTATCTATAGGAATTGTTTTCACTATTTCCTCCGTAAGTTTTGAATACCCAATATCTACACTAATAGTAAAATAGCATCCATATTCTATGAATTTTGATATTAAGTCCACGGGGCCACTGTACCAGTGGATTATTGGCGTTCTTAAATTGTACTGTTTTATTAAATCTAGTATTTCTCTTTCAGCACCCTTAGTATGTAAATTTGTTACTTTATTATACTCCCTAGCTTTTTCTAAAAAATATTTCAACACCTTTAATTGATTAGGATATCTTTCTCTTTCTAGAACCCAATGAAAATCAAGGCCAATCTCCCCGATTATAGGAGTTTCCTTTATATATTTTTCAAACCTGTCCAAATCCTTATAATTATTATGAGCTCTCCAAGGGTGAACTCCAAAGCATGGAATTATAATTTGATTGTCTTTGCTAAGGCTTCTTGCAAATAAATAACTTTCCTCATCCATAGAACAAGCTAAAGTTATAATATGATTTTCTCTTATATCCTTTAAAGCTTCATTTAATTTATCTCCATAAAGTTCTAAATGGTTATGAGCATCAACATACATTTATACATCTCCTCTGAGCATATTAAAAAATAAAAAGCACTGCTATAAAACAGTGCTTAGGTATACCTTTTAATTATGTTCGCTTTCCTACGTCGGTTTTATCCGCATCAGGTTCGAAGGGTTAAAGTTTTAAACTTCTCTCAGCCATAAGGCACCCCCAGCACTAGATATTAAATTTAAAATTAAAATCTTTCTAAGTTATTGTATCACTAATAGGTTATAAAATAAAGGTATTTTTAATTTTATTAACTAATATATTATTTAATAGCTCCTTGTATTTCATCCGCCATCATATTAGTCGAGTTAAAGCCACCTACAGATACATACCAAATATGAGAATTAAGATATATAATTTTATTATTCTTATAGGCTGATGTAGTCTTAATTAAATCATTTTCCAAAACCTGTTTAGCAGTAGTGTTATTACCTACAACAGCACCTCTATCTATAACAAATATATAATCTGGATTCTTTTCTACTACATATTCAAAGGAAACATTTTGTCCATGAGTAGATGTTTTTATATTCTTATCGGCAGGAGTAAATCCAAATCCCTTGTGTATAATACCAAACCTTGAGTCTTCCCCATAGGCACTTAATGATCCTTCATTCACCATAAGAATTAACGCATTTTTTCCACTGGATTCTATATCTTCTTTTAGCATTTTAATATTATCATGAGTTTTTTTAAGTTCTTTATCTACAAACGCTTCTTTATCAAATATTTTGCCCAGTACTCTCATATTACTATTAAATGAATCAATGTAGTTTTCATTGCTTATAGTAAGATAAACAGTTGGAGAAATCTTTTTAAATTCCTCATATAATTTAGCTTGTCTTGCAGAAATAATAACTAAATCAGGCTTAAGTTCATTTATTTTTTCAAAATTCGGCTCCTGTAAAGTTCCTACATTAATATATTTATCATCCTTATATTTTTCAAGATGAGAAGGAATGTTTGATTTTGGTAGCGCAATTACGTCTATACCTATTTTATCAAGGGAATCTAATATACCATAGTCAAAAACCACTACTTTTTTAGGATTCTTATTTAATATAGTTTCTCCTAGTTCATGGGTAATGGTAAGTTCTCCACTCCCCTTATTGGAATTACTCTCTTTAAACTTTACTAACCCAAAGGCTGAAATAGCTGCTATTATTAAAATTGTTATCATCATACTTACTTTTTTATTCATTTTTTACCACCTCTATATTTTTTAATTAATTGTAATAAACACATATTTTATTGTTATCTATGTTTTTTATTTCAAAGTCCATGTTATATATTTTCTCTAGTACTGGCTTGTCAATAATTTCATCAGCATCACCATGGCTTATTAGTTTTCCGTCCTTTAAGGCTACTATATAATCTGAATAGCAGGATGCAAAATTAATATCATGTATAACTAAGATAATGGTCTTTCCAAGATCATCTACTAGGGATCTTAAAATTTTCATAATCTGGACTGAATGCTTCATATCCAAATTGTTAAGAGGCTCATCTAAAAGAATATAATCTGTATTTTGAGCAATAACCATTGCAATATAAGCCCTTTGCCTTTGTCCACCACTTAATTGATCAAGATATTTATTTTCTATATCTGAAAGCTTCATGTATTCTATGGCTTCATCTATATATTTTAAATCCTCTTTAGTAAGCTTCCCTTGAGAATAAGGGAACCTTCCAAAGCTCACCAGTTCTCTAATAGTTAATCTTATGTTTATGTGATTTGATTGCTTTAATATAGATAATTTTTTTGCTAAATTATCATTGTCCCAGTTAGAAACCTCCTTACCATCAATAAAAATTTCTCCTCCATCTCTTTTAACTAGGCGACTTATCATGGATAATAAAGTACTCTTTCCCGCTCCATTAGGACCAATAAAAGAAGTAATTTTCCCATCTAATATTTTCATAGATACATTATCTACAACATTTTTGTTCCCATATTTTTTTACTACATTTTTTATTTCAATCATGTTCTATTCTCCTTTAAAAGCAAATATATAAAATACACTCCACCAACAAAATTTATAATAACGCTTAAAGTTGTGTTGAAATTTATAACTCTTTCAATAACTAACTGCCCTCCAATTAGAGCAATTATACTTATTAACACAGAAGCTATAATCAAGTATCTATGCTTATATGTATTTATAAATTCTCGAGCAAGATTTACTACTAGTAATCCTAAAAAGGTTATGGGACCAACTAATGCCGTAGATACTGAAACCAATATAGATATTATAATTAACATCTTTTGGGTAACTTTGTCATAATCTACTCCTAGATTTATAGCTTGTTCTCTTCCTAAAGATAGTACATCTAAAATTTTCATATAATCATAGGCATAAACTATTATTAGAAGTACAATTACTATAGATATAAGCAATATCTCTGTATTAATATTATTAAAACTAGCAAACATTTTACCTTGCACAATGGCAAATTCATTAGGATCTATTAACATCTGCATAAAAGAAGATAAACTTTGAAATAAAGTTCCAAATATCAAACCTACCAAAAGTAAAAAGAAAATATTATTACTTTCTCTCTTAAACAATACTTTAAATAAAACTATTGAAAAAATCACCATTAAACTTACAGATATTACAAAATTAATATTATTGTTCGTAATATTTATATTAGTAGAGCCTAATAGAAAAACTACAGCGGTCTGAATAAACATATAAAGAAAATCTAATCCTAATACATTAGGCGTCAGTATACGATTATTAGTGATTGTTTGAAATATCATTGAGGAAAAAGCTATAGTTCCTCCCGTTAAAATCATTGCAATTACCGTTGGTACTCGCCTGGAAAGTATATACTGCCAGTTATTTGAATTTATACCAAGGCATATAAACAGCATAACTAGAACTATTGATATGGCTGAAAGGAAAATTATTTTTCTTTTACATTTCATATGCATTCCTCCTCATCAGCAAATAAAGAAATAATATACTACCTATTATCCCAACAGTAAGTCCAATGGATATTTCGTAAGGGTATATAATTACTCGTCCTAATATATCACAAAATAAAACAAATACTGCTCCTAATAATCCCACATGAGAAATTCCCTTTTTCATATTATCACCTAGATAAATGGTCACTATATTAGGAATAATAAGACCTAAAAATGGTATTTTACCTACCGTAATTACAACCAAGGATGATACTAAAGCAACAATAGCAATTCCCATATTTACTACCTTATTATAGTTGAGTCCTAAGTTTGTAGAAAAATCCTCTCCCATTCCTGCAACGGTAAACTTATTTGCATATAAAAAAGCAATAATTAAAAGAGGAACACTTAAGTATAAAAGTTCATATCTGCCTTTGATTACCATAGAAAAATTTCCTTGTAACCAAGAAGAAACATTTTGAACAAGATTGTACTTATATGCTAAAAAAGTTGTTACAGAATCAATGATATTTCCAAGCATTATACCAACAAGGGGTATGAATATAGTATTTTTCAGTTTTACTCTTTTAACTATTTTCATGAATAGAACTGTCCCTGCTAAGGAAAATGCAAAAGAAATTAACATTTTTTGCAAAGAACTAGCTTCTGTAAATACTATTAAAGAAACTAAAATTCCTAATTTAGCACAATCTACTGTTGCCGCTGTAGTTGGTGATATAAACTTATTACGACTTATCTGCTGCATGATTAGGCCACTTATACTCATGCTTGCCCCTGCTATGACAATACTGATTACTCGCGGTATTCTACTAATCAATACTATTTGAACCTTCTCTTCATTAAATCGAAGTATATCCAATGGAGATATTTCTTTTACTCCAATAAATATTGAAATTAATGATAAAATCATTAACGTTAAAAACAAGTATCGTTTCTTCATGTTCCCTCCTCCATATGAATAACTTTTTTCTATAGTTTGACACCCTGTATTTTATGATGATATAATTAACACTATGGATTAATTGATAATGATTATCATATTCATTTGTCTATGGTTATTATATAACTTTTTATTAGTTTAGTCTTTAAATATATTTATATCTTTGTAAATATATTTATATAATTTTAAGGAGTGATGTTTTATCTGTTTCAATAAAAAACATATTTGCGACACTGTAAGGAACTTTTTTCTATGTACTCATATTCCAATAAAAGCCTTTGATTATGATGGAACTTTAATTCATTCCGAAGGATATAGTAAAGATTTTGAGGATCTATTTATTAATAATGATGTTTATAAATTTTCAAGAGATGAGTTAAATAAAAAAGATTTTACTTCCATAGCAAACACAACCTATTTAAATAATATTAATTTTACAGCTTTCAATATTTGTCCTAAAAATATTAAAAAAGGAATATTTATGATGGGACCTTATACTTCCAATAATATAAATATGGCAAATGGAATAAATATTTTATATAAGCCTGCAGCTTGTATACCTCATTTAGTTTCATTGCTCTACAGTATGATAAAAGATAATAGCTATAATACGTCCTATAGTTTACATATAACAAAAGCTATAGATTATATAAATGAGCGCTATAGCCAACCTATAACACTATCAAATATTTCTCATTATTTAAATATTAACAGATGTTATTTTTGTAGTATGTTTAAAAAAGAAACTGGAAAATCTTTTTCTCACTTTTTGAATGAAGTAAGAATAGAAAAAAGCAAATCTCTTTTACTAAAGGAGACTTTATCTATATTAGAGGTATCCCTTTCTGTTGGTTTTAATAATCAAAATTACTACAATACAGTTTTTAAAAAAATTACTAATATGACTCCCCTGGAATACAGGAGCAAAATCTCCTAAGAAAAATGACAGAAATTGCGTTGAACAATCCCTCCCTTATTTAGTTTTTTTTCATAAACTAACTATATATACTTTTTTAGGAGGTTATACATGATTATACATGTTGTAAAGCCAGGTGATACCCTTTGGAAGATAGCAAGTTCTTATGGGGCATCCTTTCAAAGAACATTAGAAGTTAACCAGTTGCCTAATCCAAGTAAACTATTGATCGGACAGGCAATTCTAGTTCCCGTTGAAGGAACTTATCACATAGTACGTCCTGGGGAATCACTTTGGAAGATTGCTCAAACCTATAATACTACTGTTCAAGCTATTTTGATGAATAATGATATTCCTAATCCATCATCCATTTCTGTTGGTCAAAGATTATTAATTTCTGCCCCTAAGCCTAGACCTGAAGTTAGCGTAAATGGATATATATACGAATATGGACAAGATGCAGTTCCTATTGTTAATGAAGATGGTCCTTTTTTAACCTATCTAGCCCCATTTGCTTACAGGATTAAAGAAGATGGAGGCCTAGAACCTATTGATGATGTACCTGCAATAAAAGCTGCCTATGCTCACAACGTAGTTCCAATGATGTCTGTAACTAATTTTACTTCCACTGAACTTGGAGGAAATCTTGCACATACTGTTCTTAGCAGCCTGGAAATTAGTAATAAAGTAATAGACAATATACTTGCTATAATGAGAGAAAAAGATTATAAGGGAGTAAATATAGACTTTGAAAATGTTCTTCCTGCTGACCGCGAAAATTATAATCGTTTCCTTCAGCTTACTGTAGACAGATTGCACCCACAGGGATTTTTTGTTTCCACCGCTGTAGCACCAAAGGTAAGCGCAGAACAACCAGGAACTCTTTATGAAGCGCATGATTACGCAGCTCACGGTAGAATAGTTGATTTTGTAATCTTAATGACCTATGAATGGGGATATAGATTTGGTTCCCCTCAAGCAATTTCTCCAATAGATCAAATTAAAAGAGTGCTAGATTATGCTGTAACTGTTATCCCTAGAGATAAAATTTACTTCGGATTCCAACTCTATGCTAGAGATTGGGTCATTCCCCATGTTCAAGGACAACAAGCAGAAACCTTTAGTATGCAAGAAGCAATACGACGAGCAACACAATACAATGCAGTAATTCAATATGATACTAGAACTCAATCACCATTCTTTAGATATACAGATGAAAAAGGAGTAAGACATGAGGTATGGTTTGAGGATGCTAGAAGTGCTCAAGCAAAATTTGATATGGTAAAAGCCTATAAATTACCTGGAATAAGTTATTGGGCACTAGGTTTCCCCTTCCCGCAAAACTGGGTTCTACTGGCTGATAATTTTAGAATAAAAAAGCTTTTATAACCAGAAATTTAAAAGAGCCTACTTATTAAAGTAGACTCTTTTTGCTCTATTCATTAATATTTTTTAGAAGTTCCTTCACGTAATTAGGTAATACAAAAGATGCCTTGTGCAATTCTGTATTATAATAACGTGTTTTTAATCCCAAATCATTCCAAGCCTTTTCATTTAAATCTTCACTAGCATCATATTTCTTAGACGCATACCCAAATAGCCAGTGTCCTGATGCATATGTTGGAATAAATGCCTGATACACTTTAGCTATAGGGAAAAGCTCTTTAATTCTTGAATGAGCCCTTTTCATTGCATTTGCATTATAATCATAATAAGGACTTTCATGTTGGTTAACAAGTATACCATCTTCTTTTAAGGCTTTAAAACAATCTCTATAAAAATCTCTTGTGAAAAGTCCCTCTCCTGGACCAATAGGATCCGTAGAGTCAACAATGATTAAATCATATTGATTTTCAGTAGCTTTAACGAACTTAATCCCATCTTCAAAATATAGATTAACACGGCTATCATCGAATTTGCATGCTGTTTGTGGTAAATACTCTTTACACACATCCACCACTAGCTTATCGATTTCTACCATATCTATTTTCTCTATGGTTTCATATCGTGTAAGTTCGCGAACCGTCCCCCCGTCACCTGCTCCAATTACAAGGACATTTTTTATATTTGGATTTGTTGCCATTGGAACATGTACTATCATGTCGTGATAAATAAATTCATCTTTTTCCGTTAACATTATAAATCCATCAATGGTTAAAACCCTACCAAATTCCTTTGTCTCAAACACATCAATTCTTTGAAAATCACTTTTACCACTATATATTTGTTTGTCAACCTTTATAGAAAAATGCACATCCTCTGTGTGCTTTTCTGTAAACCATAATTCCATTACTTTCCCTCCAATAATTTTATACTTCCAACCCTTGTAAATTAATAGATGTTCATTCCACTAAATATTTCTATCATTTCTTTACTTAAACTATCTTTTATTGCACGTCTTTCTTTTGGCGAAAGCTCATAGGTATCTGTATTAAAAAGATAATTTTGAAGATCTATCTCTTTTATCAGCATTTTAGTGTGAAAAATATTAGATTGATAAACATTCACATCAATTGCATCATATTTTGTTAGCGTCTCAGGTTCTATATAATTTTGTATTGAATTTATATCATGATCTATAAAACATTTCTTACCATCAACATCTCGAGTGAATCCTCTTACACGATAATCAATTGTAATAATGTCAGAATCAAAACTTCCTATTAAATAATTTAAAGCATTTAGGGGTGATATTCGTCCACAGGTAGAAACATCGATATCCACTCTAAAAGTTGTTATTGCATTTTCCGGGTGAAATTCTGGATATGTGTGCACCGTAACATGACTTTTATCAAGATGTGCCACAACGGTTTCACGAGTTTCTAAAACCGTAAGCCCACTTTTACTACAGGACTTATCAATCAAATGCTCAGGTAAAGCCTCTTCACTTATAAGCAAGGTAACACTTGCACCTTGAGGGTCATAATCCTGCTTTGAAATATTAAGCACATGTGCTCCAATCATTTCTGTAACATCACATAAAATTTTCGTAAGCCTTTCAGAGTTATACTGCTCATCGATATATTCAATATAATCCTTTTGCTCACGCTCGCTTTTCGCGTAGCAAACATCATAAATGTTAAAACTAAGTGTTTTTGTGAGGTTATTAAAGCCATAAAGTTTCAGCTTTTCGTTCAATTCAAACATCACGATCCTTTCATAAATAAATATCTAATCGAAATAATACGGCAAAATCGGCTAAATGTCAATATATTTCGTCATAATCCATGTACTATGGAATTTAATCTCATTTTAACCATCAAAACCTCTTAAACTCTCAATTTTTCTATAGGACTAGCTGTCCACGCCTATTAATTTCCAAAAATAAAAAAGTTCCTAGTTATAAAGAAAATACAAATTGTATTCTCTATATAACCAGGAATTCAAAGTATATTATATAAAGTAGGATCTTAATCTTTCTTTTTCCTCTTCAGTGGCAAAGGAGGCATGTATACTATTAAAATAAATCTCTTTATAATCTTCGTAAGTTAAATTAAACTCCTTGAAAATAATATCATATTCATTATTTAAATTCGTATTCGATACCGTTCTATTATCCGTATTAACTGTTACTTTAATTCCATCCTTATAAAAATCATAAATTGGGTGCTCTTTATAATTATTTACAGCTTTAGTTTGCACATTACTTGTTGGGCACATTTCAAGGATAATTTTTTTGCTTTTTACAATATGATAGGCCTCTATGCAATCTTTTATAAAAACTCCATGACCAATCCTTTCAGCTTTAAGCATTTCCACAGCTTCTAATACATTTTTACCAATACCTGTTTCACCTGCATGAATAGTTACCCTATAACCATATTCTCTAGCTAAGGCAATAGGCTCTATAAATTTTTTAGAAAAACCTTCTCCTTCACTTCCACATAGGTCTATGGCCACTACCCCCTTTTGAAGAAACTTTCTTCCTGATTCTATTACATGGTAAACATTATCCAAAGACGTGCTTCTTAAACAACCTATTATTAAATTCCCTTTTATATCATGTTTCTTTTCTGCATCTTTAATTCCAAGGAGTACACTTTGAATCACTTCTTCAACAGTTAATCCCTTTTTTATGTGAAGTAATGGTGCAAATCTCACCTCAATATACTTTACATTTTCTTTTGCTGCATCTTCTAAAAGTTCGTAAGCAACTCTTCTTAAGCTTTCCTTAGATTGCATAATATCTACAGGTATTGCAAAGGTTTTTAAATATTCCACAAGAGAATTACATTCTAATGGTGCAATCATTATATTTTTAATAGTTTCTATATCATAGCTTGGAATATCTACTTTTTCCATTTTTGCAATATCAATTACTGTTTCAGGTCTTAAACTTCCATCTAAGTGGCAATGCAACTCAATTTTAGGCAACTTTACGAAATCCATAACATTCCTCCTTTTTATATTTTATGATTTCCAAAAGCAAAAAATTTCTGATTACGAAGAAAATACCCGTAAGGTATCCTCTTCGTAATCAGAAATTATTGGTTCCTGGTAGAGACCCCCAAACCGTATCATTGGAGTTATACGAAGTTTTAATAAATTTTTAAATAATTATATCATATACAAGATAATAGTCAAGTTTAAAGCTGAAATATAGTTTTACCTTCAATAATAGTATGCTTTATATTAAGCTCATCATCAAATATAATAATATCCGCATCTTTTCCAACTTCTATGCTTCCTTTTTTGCTATCCATGTGTATAACTCTCGCAGGGTTTAATGTTGCCATAGCTATGACCTCGTGAAGCTGAAGCTTTGTATTTTCTAACACATTTCTTACTGCCTTGTTTAAAGTTAAAATACTTCCCGCCAGTGTACCATCCTCTAATCTAGCTGAATTATCTTTAACTATAACCTTTTGTTCTCCTAATTCAGATATACCATCTTTCATACATCCAGCTCTCATGGAATCAGTGATTAGTATAACTTTCTCTTTTCCCTTTATATCAACAAACATTTGAAATATGCCTGGATGAACATGTATTTTATCAGCTATAAGCTCACAACTTATTTTACTGCTAAAAATAGCGCCAACAACTCCAGGTTTTCTATGATTTAGTGGGGTCATTGCATTAAAAGTATGCGTACCATAGCTTATTCCCATATCTACAGCTTTCATTGCTTCTTCGTAAGTTGCATTTGAATGACCTATAGATAATACAATATTGGTTTCTTCTTTCACCTTACTTATAAAATTAAAATTATTATCTTTTTCTGGAGCTAAGGTTATAATTTTTATTACATCTTCGTATCCCTTTACAAAATCAATATCAGGGGATATTATGTACTCTTCCTTTTGTGCCCCCTTAAATTTTTCATTTATAAAAGGCCCTTCCAAGTGGGTTCCAAATATCTTTGCCCCGCCGAGCTCCATATTCATTCCTTCTTTAATAATATCCAATGCTCTATAGATTTTTTCTCTACTCATAGTCATAGTGGTTGGCAGAAAGCCCGTAACACCATTTTTAGATATTACCTTGCTTATAACTTTTAAGTCTTCAATGGAGCCATCCATGGTATCACTTCCGCCAGACCCATGAATATGTAAATCTATAAAACCTGGTGAAATATAATTTTCTTTAGCATCAATTATTTCTATTTTTTCATTTACGTTTTTTTCCGCAATATCCCTAAACTCATTTGCATCTATTATTTCTCTAATTTTCTCATCAAATAGTAGTCCTTTTCCTTTTAATACGCAATCCTTTGTAATAATCTTTCCATTAACAATAACCCTCACAACTATTCGCCCCCAAAGCCTTTCTTAATTTCAATATATTACACCACTTATTTTATTACAAGTGTTTTATAATATATTTTATAAGGTTAAAGTCAACATATTTTATTAAACTTCTCAACCCCACTTAACATATGATATAATATCATAGTATAACTATTGGACTAACATCCAAAATATAGGAGGAAATATGAAAAAGGAAAGATCTTTAGCGAAATTAATAATAATTGCGACAATCTTTATATCACTCATATTTGTATACTCAGCAAAAAAAGATATTACAGTAACTGTAGATGGTGAAGAAAAAAAATTTACCACCTATCAAACTACCCTTGGAAAAGCATTAAAAAGTGCAAATATAGAGCTTCATGAAAAAGATAAGATTAATAAGGATTTAAATTCAAAAATAGCTAAAAATGAAAGTATAGCCATTAAACGAGCCGTAGATGTTAAAATTACAATGTATGATGAAGACTTTACAGTAAAATCTGCTGAAGACAATGTAAATGATATGTTAAATGCAGAAAAAATAACTTTTAGGCCTGAAGACAAAATTTTACCATCATTAAGTTCAGAATTATCTGAAGGTATGGAAGTAGAGATTATAAAGGTTGAGAAGAAATTAACCACAGAATCAGCACCAATACAATTTAAAACCATAACCCAAAAGGATGATAATTTATTGAAATCAAAGACAAAGGTTTTGCAAGAGGGACAAACCGGCCAAAAGGAAGTTACTTTAGAAACAATTTACGAAAATGGCGCTGAAGTTTCTAAAAAAGTAATTAAAGAAATTGTAACTAAAAAGCCTAGGGATAAAATTGTAGCTCAAGGTACCTTACAAACCCTATCCGCTTCTAGAGGAGATATCAACGGAAGCTCACAGGTACTAAAAGTTAAGGCCACTGCTTACTGGGCAGTTTATGGAGTAGGAAGCACCTATACTGCTTCTGGGAAAAAAGCCGTAAGAAACCCCGAAGGATATAGTACCATCGCTGTAGACCCTCGAGTTATTCCTATGGGAACTAAAATGTATGTAGAAGGTTATGGTTATGCCATAGCTGCAGATACAGGCTCTGCTGTAAAAGGAAAGTTTATAGATGTTTTCTTCAACACTTATAAAGAGGCTTGTAACTGGGGAGTAAAATATGTAAATGTGCATATTTTGAAATAAATAAAAGCATGGTATGCAATTCAATTGCATACCATGCTTTATATTTACCTTCCTTTAGTAACAAGTAAAGCTCTTGATGTCCTTTAAATCTACACCAAAATACACCCATCGATTACCTTGGTATCTCCATCCTGAAGCAGAAGTCCTTCCTACATAAATAAGATAAGCCCAAAAGGATTTACCATTTTTCATCCATATATATGAGAACCTGTACACACAAGGTTTTATTGCTCCTGGATCAACTGCTTGTAGCTCTACATCAGGAGTTTGTGTCAATTGTGGTGTGATATTAGGCGGTGGAGTTGTTGGCGGTCCCTGCCTACACCCTATTTTCAATGGGTAATTTACTATGGGAGCATAGTATGGACAATTACGATACATAAGTATCCTCCTATAACATTTTTAACTCTTTTACCATTATATTGAACATTGCTATGATTGTGACAATCCATATGTTTATTTTATAGATACAGAAATCTTTGAAGAATTTATTAATTATTTTTGCAAATAATATTTAGTAAATAAATGATTGGAGGATTTTTTATGCAAATAGATTCAGTGGATATAATAAGAGAATTACTTTTAAAAGATACTAGTAGCAATGGCTTTATACCCAGCAGTGTTGAAAGAGTTAAGAAAAATACTAATTATAAAGACAACTTAAAAATAGCAAATGATATTATAACTAAAATTAATTACTATAAGGATAAAGATGAAGAAGCCATAGAAAGAAGATTAAATGAGTTAAGTGTGGAGTGGGATATTGAAAGAATATTAGAATTAAATGCATCTATAATAATTTTAGTTGGATTAATTTTTGGAACGTGGATAAATAAAAAATTCTTTTTGATTTCTGCTTTGGCAGGAGCATTCCTATTACAACACTCAATACAAGGATGGTGTCCTCCTGTAGCTCCATTAAGAAAGCTATGTATAAAAACTCCCTATGAAATATTTACCGAGATTATAGCGTTAAAGGTTTTAAACCTACAAAATAAATGTTAAAAAAGAGTCCTAAGGACTGAATACCGTATTAGACAGGGCTTAGTCCTTTTAATTTGTTCTTTATACGTTTGTTGCTATAGTAATGTATATAATCTTCTTCAATTTGTTTATCCATAATAAAATGCACCTCTAAATACCAGATTCATCTCTGATATCTAAGGTGCACTTCATAACGCCTCACTTTTAAGTATTATTCCCTCACTTCTTCCACAACAGTTTTCGCTTCATTATAAATTTTACTTAATTGTTGTATAGGTGGATTATAAGGGTTGATCCAACCACGCTTTATAGATAGCTCAGTAAGTGCTGTATGCCCTCCAATTATTGCATTTAAAGAACCAGAATACACAGCTCTTAATTCAGGAGTAGGAGCTGTCAATGTAGCTTTTAAATAGGCATCAGCTGCCATCATTCCTGAAGCAAGCATATTTGTAGACAAAGTTTCATCATTTAATTCTGTACTACTTTTAATCATATTTGTAATTATATTTGCCATATTTTATACCTCCTTTGTATTCATAATATTATTTTCGCTGATAAATTGTTGTATTCCTTTTATTCTACCCTCTGTAGCTAATTCACTGGACTCACCTTGCCTTTTTAAATCCTCATCTGATATTAGCCCATTTATAGTTCTTTGAACAACTAAGCCATCTCTTTCCATTTCCAATAAAGCTTTTAAGGTTAATAATTCTCCTTCTGAAAGTTTTCTCATTTTTTTCCCTCCATGAAATAATTTATTTATTGCTTTATTATGTGACTATTTTAAAATCATTAACCATGAAAATATTACCTTCTTCTTTATTTAAATAAAAATAACACTTACAAAAGTAACCGTTATTTTATAAGTTCTATTTAGTATAATATTTGTTATTATAACCGTTTAAAAACACCTTTTCATATTTTAATGTCTCTTCATCATGAGGAGCCTTTACTTCATCCGGATATCCTATGGCCACAATAGCTTCCACCATAATATTTTCTGGAATATTTAAAACCTTACGTACAAAGTCTTCTGATTTAGTATTTTCATCATGGTTTCTTTCTCTAATTTGAATCCAGCAGGAGCCAAGTCCCATATCCTCTGAAGCTAAGTGAAGAACTGTAGTAGCAATGGCTGTATCTTCTATCCAAACATTGCTCTTGCTTGGATCCCCAAGAATAACAATTGCCAGTGCTGCATCTTTTAAAAATGCTCCTCCAGCTTGCTTAGCTTTAGATAACTCTTCTAAAATATTTTTGTCATCTACAATTATAAATTCCCAAGGCATAGAATTCTTTGATGTAGGAGAAAGTAACGCACATTCTATTAATTTTTCAATCTTATCCTTTTCAATTTTTATGTCCTTATACTTTCTTATGCTTCTTCTCTTTTTTACTAACTCTAACATTAAAAACCCTCCATTTTTAGTTTTTATATTATTTCGTTCTATATTATATACTTATTGTATACAATATTAGAAATCATTACAAACCTTAAATATACTATAGAGCAGAAATTAATATTCTGATATACTTAAATTGTAAATCAAAATATAAGCGAGGGCAGTTATGAATTTTTTCAAAACCTTTAAAAACAGTATTTTTTCTATTAATTCCTACAAGGAACTTGTTAACGAAAAGTTTGGTAAATCTTTATTGTATCTTACTATATTATCTCTCATATTCTCTACTTTTATTGCCATAAAAACTGGATTGTCTTTAAATAAAGGCTACAACTATCTTGTAACCCTTTATAATAATGATTTCCCAGAATTTCAATTTAATTATGGTACTTTAAATGTAGATGTAAATATGCCATATATTCTTCAAGATGAAGAAACAGGCGAGATTTTATTTATTGATACTAGAGATGGTGCTGACAAAACCATTGTAGAGGAATATAATAGTGGATTGTTTATCTTCAAAGAGCAGGCTATAGCAATAAAAGATAATGGGCGTACGATTTCAACCTATAACTATAATGAATTTAATTCTAGTATAGGATATAATTATTTTACAAAAGAGGATTTAAAAGACCTTTTCCCTATGTTTGAAAAGATTAAAGCTTATTTATATGTAATAATTTTTATAGTTTACTTTATTTATAAAGCCATAAGCCTTTTATTCCTATCAATTTTTTATGCAATAGTATCTTTTGTGATTGGCAAAATTATGAAAGTAGATTTAATTTTTGATAAGCTATGGACTATATGTGTATATGCCCTTACCCTGCCAACTATACTTGGGATATTAGCCTCAGGCTTTGCTTTACCAATTCCATATTTTAAATTTTTAAAGTTTATTATAACCATTGTTTATATAGTTTTAGCTCTAAAGCTATTAAAAGTAAAAGATAATGAAGATAACAATAATCAATTAATTTATTCTCAGAACTAAGTATAAAAGGACAGGCATTCACCTGTCCTTTTAATATTAACTTAGAAGCCTCCTGCTCCTCCTCCTCCAGCTCCGCCGCCAAAGCCACCGCCTCCTGAGAATCCTCCTCCAGAGCCTGTGGATGGTGTTGATGAGCTAAAGGCAGAACCTATAGAGCTGCTGAATTCATTTTTACCAGTTTTGTTGTTGAACATACCTGCATAAAAATAAAACCATAAAAAACTATTTGTATTGTAATAGCCATTATTATAATTACTATTGTTTTCTATATAATCCTTGTATCCATTAATTTTTCTATCATCTATGCCTAATACCAAAGAATATATAAAATACTTATCCATAGGATAATCTGAAAACAACTCGCTCTTTCTTTCTTTTTCAATACTCTCTTTAAATCTCTTCCATTTTTCGTATTGTCTTTCTCCACGAGGGGTTTTTTTATTGTATAAACCTATAGCGCTCCATAAGAAAAGCACTAAAAATAACGCAAAGGATAAAACCCCATAGCCCCCACTAATTACTATTAATGGAATACTTAAAGCAAACATTACCGCAGATATTATCATAAGTTTTATAGAATATTTTCTTGCAGATAAATCGTAGTAACCTCTATTATTAACTTCTTCCTTTATAAGTTTAGTCCATTCAGTATTTTTATTAATAAACTCTGAAACATGCTTTTCACTATATTTTTTTATCCCCTCTGTAGTGGCGTAATATCCGTCTCCTACTTCATCTATTATCCAATTCATAAAAAATCTTTCATGTTCTAAAAGTTCTGCATCTTGCCTAATCCTACTTATTTTATAAATTTTTGTCTTTGATTTTTTTCTACCTTTAGAATTTTCTTCTCCACCTATTTCTTCTAAGTTTAAATATCCTTTTCTATTTAAGTCCAGTATAGTAGCTAGTATAGTATTAGAGTTTACAGCAAAATTATAAAAATACCCTAATACCGCTGGAGTACATTCTTCTGGCAACCCGTAGCTTATATAGTCCTCTGAGAACTTTTCCCTTCTATACTTTAATTTTGAGATTACAAATATAAAAAAAGCTAATAAACTTAAAAATTGTGATATATATTTTCCAAAAATCTTATTTTTCTCTTTTTTTACTTTGTTTTCTTCAATCTTTCTAGCATAACCCTTTTCTTCTTCAACAATATCATTATAGCCATTTTTATTAACTATATTGGTAGAGTTTTTTATATACTCTTTAGGAAATACTATTCTTCCTGCAACTAGATTTCCCTCACTTACATTTTTTACATTTAAATTTATTGTACTATTATTTACAAATTTTATTTCTCCATTTAATGGACCATGAGCAAATATGCTGACCTCATCTTTATGGAAATTATAGGGGAAATTTATATTTACATTGAAGCTATGAATTAATGTTTTATTTTCCTTTCCTAAAAAGCTATAATAAAGCTCTCCTGCATCGTTGTATTTTTTGCATACATTCTTAACTTTATAGGATAATATAAAGGTTTTTTCTGTATTCTTAGAAGGAGAATATATTTTTATATTTACTCCATCTTTGCTCTTATCAACTTCATAAATACCTTCATCCCCATTTTTGCCCTTCTTAACTTCTTTAAAATTACTAATAGACCCTTGCTCTGATACAATTAGATTTTCAATGCCATCAGTATCCTGGGTTTTTATTTCTCTAAAAACTCCATTATAGCTTCCTGAAAACTTAAAGGTTATATATTCACTTATAACAATAGATCCCTCATCTAAAACATCGGCCTTTACATTCCAATTTGTAATTTCTATATTATCTTTGGCCTCTACCTTCCCAGTAAATATAAAAGTAAATATCAAAAGCAGTGTAATAATTTTTATATATTTCTTCATTCAAACTGCCTCCTAAATCATATATTATCTATTATTGTATCATATGGTGGATTAAATTGTTAATTGTTTATCCATAATTAAGAATGATTTAAGAGAATGCTTAAGTTTTCAAAAAAAACAAAAAACCTATAGGAAATTTCTCTCCTATAGGTTGGTTATTTCAGTAAGTATTATCTTCTGAATCCTCTGTTGCTGTTGTTTTGTTGCTTCTTAGCTCTTCTGCAATCAGCACATCTTTGTGGTTCGTTTTCGAATCCTTTTTCTTTGTAAAAAGCTTGTTCTCCTTCTGTGAATACAAACTCTTTTCCGCAATCTTTACATGTTAAATTCTTATCCATTTAAACATTTCTCCTTTTTATTTATATATTTTTTTCAGATTTACAACTGATCTACTCTATAACCTAAAAAGGGAATGTTTTAATCACTGTTATACTCTGAATGCTGTAATATTATTACTACAACATGGATAATCATATCATACTAATAATACATATGCAAGAGTTATTTTTATAAAATTATATATATATTGAAGAAACTAAAAGGTATTAATTAAATAGCACTATTACTCAATTCACATAGTATATAGATAAGGGAGTTTTCCCTTATTAAATTCTCAATATTAGGAGGAGAATTATATGTCTCACTGCAGTATAGAAAACAACTGGTCCGAAATTTCTTATCCTAAAAATAAGTTTACTTCTTTAGGCGAAACCCCTTCAGGAGGCAGTTGCCCTTTGTATTATTTCAAACGTTCTTCTGAAGGTGGCTTTACAGATTTGAATGGCAATGATATTGCCTTTAATATAAAAACCCCTGACATCTCAATGGACTTTCCTAATAGTGAATTAGATACAGTAATTGAAACCTATTATAATTTGACAGATATTGAAAAAACCATTGCTAGTTATTGGGGAGCTGGAGTACCTCATAATCAGCTTATACCAATTCTCCAAACTCTTATTAATGTATACGGTGTTCCAGCAGTATCAGCTTCAAGACTTTATAGCATTGTTTCCTCTGTTATTAATGATGCTATGGTTATATGCTGGTATTATAAATATGCCTATCAAATACCAAGACCTGTTCAATATGATCCTAATTTTACTCCCTATTTAAAAACTCCTGAGCACCCAAGTTATCCTGCTGGTCACTCTGTTTGTGCAGCATGCTTTGCAACGGTATTATCTCACTTTTTCCCTACAGAAAAAGAAAAATTAACCGACCTTGCTCATGAATGTAGTATTTCTAGACTTTATGCTGGAGTCCATTATCCTCTTGACTTATCAGAAGGATATAATCTAGGAGTAGATGTTGGCAATAGAATATTGAATGAAATTAAAAATTCTAAGGACATTTATGGCTCTATAATAGATAAAGTTTATACTAATCATAAAGATGCCAATTTAATGCCACCGCCTTATATCCAAACTTTTAAATTTAAATAAAAATAATTAGCTAATAAAATTGCCTATGGCTAATTAAATAACCATAGGCAATCCTTAATTATTAAATTTAAAATGCATTATAAATAAATACTGCTTTAAATAACGTGTCGTCGGAGGACAATATTATTTGAAGATTCTTTTCAACATCAGCAAAGAAAACTCCTATTAATGCTTCATCATTAAATAAAGAAATTTTAGTATGCACTTGATGGCTAATTTCTTCTTTAAATACACTTATTTTATTACACAAAACCATACCCTCATTACTTCCCACAAAGAAAACCGCTCCTGTCGGAAAATTAAAATACATTTCATCTCCTGAATTATATTCTATGATTTGTTCCAAATCTCCGTATTTAAACTCAAATTCCTTTTTCATGTGTCCCATCTACCTTTCTGCAACATTTTACTTCTTTAGTTTATATTCTACAAAAATATACTTTTCCCTTCTGATGAGTATGAGACTTTTAGTTCAATTGTGAGTTAAACTTTATTTTTCTTCTACTTCAAAGTAATATAAGATACTTTCTCCTTCTTTGCCACACGCAAAACCAATCATCCCATTTTCAATACTATCATCCTTTGCTTCTAAAATCTTAGAACCATCAATATATAATGTAATATTATCCCCTATTGCTTCTACTTGAAAATCATATCCCCTTCCAAATTCCCACTTAAATTCAGTAGAAGATAAGATTTTATATTCAAAGTCATTTAAAATTATGGCTACCTTATCTTCTCTATAAAACCCAGCTGAATAATTTCTATAAATTCCTTTACCCCTAACTATTAAACTATGCTCATATCCCTTTAGAGGCTTTATCTCTGCTTTTAAACTTATATCTTTAGAGTAATAGTTTCCAGTATAGGCAGAAGTGCCATCCTTAGAAATACATTTCATAGCCTTATCTTCTATACTCCATTCCCCTCTATTATGAGAAAATGGGGTAACACATAGAAATTCTATGGCTTGTTTAGAAAAGTCTATGGTATATTTGCTTTTACCACTAACATGGAAATTATCAATAAATAACCTACCTAGAGCTCTGTTAGCTAGCTTTGAAGGACTTTCTAAAATTATCCCTACTTCATCAATAAGAGCTCCATCCACATCTGGAATTATAAACTCAATATGTTGCCATAGATTATTTTCAAGTACATGCTTCTTCAAAAGAATTTCTTCTTGATTAAAAGTATTTCTAACATAGGGAGTCACTATCATATCCTCACCCTCCCATTTATCTAAGAATACTTCTAAGGAAACCTTTTGACCTGAATAGGCTTTAGTTGCTAGGGTAGGCTTATAACGCTCATCCTCAAAATCACTTCTTCTATAAAAGGGCTTATAAAATATTTTGCTACTATCATTTTCTACCATTCTATCAAACAATACTTCAAGGGAACCCTTACTATTATATCCCTTTTCATAGCTATGCCTTATTCTAGTCTTAAAACCATTGGATACTCTAAAACCGTGGGTAGTTCCAGCTAGTTCAAAATCGAAATATAACTCTCCTTCTTTATAGCTATCTATTAAATCTTTAGGTGCTTCATTATTTGATAATCTATACCCTAATAAAGCTAGCTCCTTTGAAAAGGTTGGTATATCAATTATATTAAGATACCCTGAAACACTAGATGCTACAATAAAATCATTAATTGGCCCTCTATAATGTTCCTCTATTCCTTCTATACCATTAAACACCCCTAAAATAGTCCCTACATTTCCTGCATTACAATCTGTATCCCAACCACACATAGTAGCTATTTCAACAGTTCTTGCAAAATTACCTTGTCCATAAATTAGAGCTAATACACATACTCCAGCATTAGGTATTATATGACATATTCCTGGATATCTATCATATCCCCAATAATCTTCTAAGTATTTTCTGCAAGATGCAAAATCCTCTGGGGATTCTTTATAAAAATTTAAAACCCCATTTACTACTTGGGCATAGGTACTGTCCTTTGGTATAACAGACAAACCTACTTCTATTATTTCCTCTATATTTTTAGCAGAGAACGCTTTAGAAATACAAGCTGATATAAACCTTGCTCCATATAGGCCATTTTTATCATGAGATACACTAGCAGCTACCTCAGCATATTTAGCAGCCTTTTCAATGCTACTCGGGAAAAGTAGTCCCCAAGTGTCGATAAATATTTGACCTCCAATTTGCTCTGCTAGTACAATTCCATTTTCTTCAATAGACCCTGATTGAGGGGCTTTAATTCCTTTTTTCAAATTCAAAAATGCAGTATGCTCAGTACTAACACCTTCCCCTCCCCACCAAAACATTCCAATGCCTTCTCTTGTATAATTAAGCCAAGCCCTTCCCACATCCTCTGGTGTAAGTTCCCTATGGATTGCATCGTCGTAGAGAGCTCTTATAAAAAAAACTGGACCATTGGCATCATCATCTGCGGCAAAATTTTTATAGTCTTTTACATATCCCTTAATGTCACCATACATTAATTTTATTCTTTCATAAGTCCAGGAGGAAGGTTCCACACATGCCCCTAGCCTTATTCCTACATTCATCCCTAGAAAACCAGCATAAACTTTTTGTAAATAGTCTATTGGTATCATACTTTCCTCCTTAACTTATACTTTTTAATAACTCTTTTCTTTTCTCATATTTCTCTAAATCTTTATTTATTATTTCTTTAGCAGTAATGTAAAACCCATCTGCACTTTCCATGAGATTGAGTTTATTTACTCCTTCTAACAATTCTATGTCACTTTCTTTAATAACCTTGTAACCTTTCATAGCACATAGTATTACCCCTATCATTACCCCTATGGAGTCTGTATCTCTTCCAGAGTTTATTCCATCAAGCAGCGATTCATAAAACTCCCCTTCATTTAATAAAATATAGGCCAGAGCAAGTGGCAACTCTTCTATGCTAAATAATCTGCTTGGGGTATAATGATTTGAGGGTTTTCCAACCTTGTCTATATGTCTTCCTACATCATTTCCCATAGGAGAATATTTTAATAATGCTTCGTGGAAAGCATTGACTATTCTATCCTTATCCTCTTTATATTCCTTTAAGTTATTTGCTATATTAACTAAATCCCTTATGGCATTTTTCGTTCCATCCTTTGCAAGTTTTATAGCAGTGTTAACTATATCCTCAATAAGTACACCTGGTTCAAAGGCTTTTGCCACACAGGCTGCTAAAACCCCCGCTGCCTCCAATCCATAACTACATTGATGACCCATAGCAAAAGCTATGGCTTCATCATATGCAGCCTTAGGGTTGCAGGCATTGACAACCCCTATTGGTGCAATATACATTGCTGCACCGCAGTTTACCATGTTGCCAATGCCTCCTTCCCTTGGATCACAATTGGAAAGTGTGTGACGCATAAAGATGTACTTTTCAGGATAAAAAAGTCTATCAATTATCAAAGCTTCTTTTGCAAACTCAGGTATAAAGGTGGTTCTAAATGCAATCTCTTTAAGGAATTCCTCCCCCATATCATAGGCATCTAAATGTCTTTTCTTTGCATTATATACCCTCATGAGAGCCAAGGTCATCAATGTATCATCTGTTATAATCCCTCTTCCTCTCATTCTATTAAGCCTTTGTTCTGGTGGATAATCTTCCTTATACCACTTTGTATTTAATCCTTCTACCCTACCATATTTAGCTTTAATTTCATCGTAGCTAAGCTTTTCTATGGGAGCTCCCATAGCATCACCTAGGGCAGTAGCTAAAACCACACCTCTTACCCTTTCTTGAAAAGTAACCATTATTCGTCCTCCCTAAATATTTTATTTTATATTTTCATTTGCATATTTAGTTATTTCTTCGCCCCCAGCTTTATTCCATTCCTTAACAAAGTCATCAAAGGAACTTATAGGTTTCTTTCCAGTAATTATATCCGCTGAATATTCTTTATAGAGATTTTGCATAGCATCCCATTTAGCTGTAAACTGTTCTGGAATTAAAATATTTATATCTTTAGCGTAATATTCTTCTGTCATTTTTAAAGATTTTTCTCCTGGAGCACCTAAAAGAGAAGATTTCAATGGAGTTGAAGGTTTGAATTCACTTGGTTCCCAGAATCGTGCATACCATTCTTGAGATTTATCTGTTAATTCAATTTTTCCATCAACAACCTTATAATGCTCATTTTCAAACCCTAATCTATCAAGCATTTGTCCTTTTGGACTTGCAAGGTAATCTAATACTTTAAATGCAGTTTCTTTGTTTTGAGATTTCGAATAAATAGCTACACCTCTTGTTTCCTTTGTTACATCTGTAGCTCCAAGACCTTGTCCCTTTCCTTTAGCTGGAGGTAGAACTACAAGTCCTTTACTTCCTTCATCAGCTTTCTTCATTTTTCCTTCATAAATATCTATAACCTTACCTGCTGTTCCTGAAATTACTCCAGCTTCACCACTGAAGAAAGCTTTCTCCTTAGTATCCCATTTCTTTGTTGCAAACTGAGGATCTAAAATCCCTTCTTTATATAATTTGCTATAAAACTCTAATTTTTCTTTTTCATTGGAAGTTATTTTTGAATATACATATTTACCGCTTCCATCCTTAAGCCAAGTTGAAGTATTACCAAAAGCCATGTCAAATATATTATCAATTTCTAGTATACTCCCCGCTACAGTTATTCCATAAGCTGGCTTTCCCGCTCCTCCTGGAGGGTTGTCTTTTAATTCCTTCAAGAAATTGTAGTAATTTTCAATAGTAGGATTTTCAGCTAAAGCTTTAGAGGTTTTCATTTTATCAAACCAATCCTGTCTTATAACAGGAGCCTTTTGTGAAAGAGGTTTTACCCATAATAAATAAGGATAGTTATTTATTCTTTCTGTATTATGTGCGAACATGCTGCTTTTTAAATTCTTTGATTTCTCAATATAAGGCTTTAAATCTTCTAGCAATCCTTGTTGAGAAATTTGCTGGTCTCCTCCCTGGAAGTATATAATGTCTGGAATAGTTCCTCCTAGAATCATTAAATTTAATTTCTCAGCATAGTTTCCTTCTGGCATATCTACCAGCTCAATCTTTACGTCTAATCCTTCATCTTCCTTCAATCCCTTTTCTAAAGCCTTAAAGTAGTTAACTGCAACTGGATTTGAATTCCCTTCATCCTTCATAACGAGTCGCAACGTTACTGGTCCTCCTGGCTTAACATCCACTGGCTTTGTATCCTTTTTGCATCCTATCAAGCTAGTCACGAGAGCAACAGAAGTAATAACACTAATTAATGTCTTTTTCATAATTCTCCCCCTTTAACTTTAAAATTAATTTATATGAAATATTATTAGAGAACATAGTTTTACTCCTTAACCCCTCCCTCTAAATTACCTTTTACATAATACTTAAGTATTATAGGATATAGCGCTAGGAGTGGAATAATAGCAATTATTATTGTCCCTGCTTGAAGTGAGCCATAGTCCAAATTTGATATTTCGCTATAAGAAAGCAAACTGTTTACACCAAGCATTGAAGTCGTATCTTTTACCACCACAAATTGTCTTAGAACTAGCTGTAGTGGCCATTTCCATTGACTACTAAGATAAATAGAAGATCTAAAAAATTCATTCCAGTGAAAAACTCCATAAAATAAACCCAATGTTGCTAAAGCTGGTTTAGATAAAGGAAGCATAATTTTAGTGAATATTGTAAAATGCCCTGCTCCATCCACCCTTGCGGCTTCTAAAATGCTATCTGGAACATCTTCAAAAAATCTCATCAATATAATTAAATAATAAACGTTTACGCATTTATATAGTATGACTGAAGCATAGGAATCCAGTAACCCTAGTTTCATAACCACTAAATATTCCTGTATCAATCCTGGTTCGAATACCATGATAATAATTAAAAGTATCATAAAGAAATTTTTCCCTACAAACTTAGGTCTAGTTAATGTATAGGCTGCTAATGCTGTGAAAATCAAATTTAGAGATGTGCCTACTACAGTAATAAATATAGAATTTAGAATGCTTTTACCTATTTGGGGATTGGATAATAGCACTTTATAATTAATCATAGAAAATCCCTTTGGTATTATGCTTAACCCATTCATTTTGTGTACATTTGAAGGATTAGTTAAAGATATTGCCACTAGATTCAGTATAGGTATTAACATTGTAAGTGTAATAATAAACAAAATCCCATATATGACAATTGAAGAAAATCTTATTTTTTTCATATTAATCACCCTACCATAATCCTTTTCCAGTAATCTTTTTCGATGCAAAGTGAGTACCCAGTATCAATACCATTCCAATAACTCCTTTAAATAAACTTGCTGCAGTGGCATAGGAATATTGGCCATTTAGCAATCCAATTCTATAAACATAGGTATCTAATATGTCAACAACGCTAATCACTGAATCATTCATTAGATTCAAAACCTGATCAAAACCTGCATTCATAAAAAATCCTAAATTTAAAATAAAAACTGTTACTATGGTTGTCTTAAGTTCTGGAAAAGTAATATATTTCATCTGCTGAAACCTATTAGCACCATCGATATGTGCAGCTTCGTATAAGAATGGATTTATTTTCATAATAGCTGCCAAGTATATAATAGAGTCCCAACCAGCACTTCTCCACATTTCCGAAAAAACCAATACCCATCTTATATGCTGTTTACTCGTTAAAAAGTCCACTGAGGGAATTTTAAAGAAACTTAATATATTATTTATTCCTCCCCCTGCAGGATTTAATAAACTAATCCAAATACCTGCAATTACTACCCAAGATAAAAAGTGTGGTAAATAAACAACGGATTGTACATATTTTCTATATCCTATGCTTCTTACTTCATTTATCATTAGCGATAATATAATAGGTATAGGAAAGCAAATTAATATTTTCATAGCACTTATGATAATAGTATTTTTAAGAACGGTATAAAACGCTGGAGAGCTAAATAGCAGTCTAAAATGTTTTAACCCTACAAATATATTATCTTCAAGAATCCTATAATCCTGAAAAGCAAGTATCATACCAAAGAGAGGTATTATGTGAAACACTATAAAATATATTAGTGCAGGCATTATCATAAGGTATAAAATCCAGTTGTCTTTGATTTTTTTGAGACTACTTCTATTCTCCATTTTATAACTCCCCCTATATCTCTAAATTTATTAAAGGAGCATGTTGCTGTGCACCGTATACATCTCTATCGCCACTAGTTCCCGAAGACACTTCCCTTAAAATTGTAATTTTAAATCCTAAGGCTGGATCGAAAAATACTATGCTACATATCTTCTCAGGTGTAATATTATACAAACTACAAATAGTGTTTTCATTTATCTTTCCTGAATTTTTCACTTTATAATAGTTTTCTTCACTATCAAATAAAACATCCAAAGTAATTTCAAAAGGACCTGAATTTTTACTTCTTAAAACCTTTGATAATTCAAATAAATATGCCATAGCTACCTCCATAAGTACTCTATTTTAAAGGGTTTTAATCCATCCTCCACCTTCATGAGATGATATATAGAAAATTCATAAACTGGGCCAAATTCCACATCGCTTGGAGCAAAGGGAAAAGCTAAATTACCAGCGGTAGATTTTCTTCCTTCGTATCCATAATGAAGAAAAGTTGATCTTACCGTAGAACATAGACTATTAGCCAGTTCCTGAGTTTCTGCTATAACTTCAAACAATACCCCTATTTCGTGTCCTGTAAAAGCTTCTTTTTCTTTCTCTCCTAAAACTCCGTTTTTACCATAATTATAAAAATTAATTTTATACTTTTCTCTAGGAATTTCTTTATAGTATTCATATACTTGATTTGATACAAGGCTTTCTACCTCTTCTATATTCTGAAGTAATAAAGGATCTCTAACTCCAGCTATAACAAAGGTTCTATAACTTACCTTTCTTGCTCCTTCTAGCTTTATAAAATAATCGCTATTCTTTATTAATTTACTGTTCTTAACTTCAATTACTCCAGGTTCTATCTCTACAAAACTACACTTACTCAAGTCTAAAATAAATCCTGGCCCATGAAGGATGTATGGATGGTCCTTTTCATAAAAAGTATGAGCTGCAACACTAATTTCACTACATTTTCTTATGGAATTTAGGGATTTTACTTTAAAGGAACTTTCAGTAAGTATTCCCATAATACAATCCTTTGTGGTTCCTGGCTCTGCACATAGTGCACCACATTCTAAGATTTTTCCTAGATGATAGGATAATCCTATGTCCATGCCATTATATATTCCCACTGCTGCAAAGGGAGATGGATCATATGCTCGTCCACATACAATGATTTGGCTTTCATTTCTAAGAGCTTCTACTATGGGTTCATGTCCCATTTGAGCTACTATACTATTGGTTTCATAAAGTATATCTTCAATAAGAGGAGGAACTCCTTTTCCTAAAGGTATAACCTTTCCTTCTTTTAAAGCCTTTCCTACTTCTTCATGAGAAAAATCTGCCCATATAACTGCTATTTTCACCTTTAAATTTCTTTCTTCTAATATTTCGTCAATAATATTTAGGGTCCATTCCACATGAGGCTTAGCTCCAGCGCCTCCAGCAGATCCTATTATTACAGGTATTTTATTTTTTAGTCCTTCTGTTATTATTAATTCTATATCTTTTTTTGCCGCTCTTCTGCTTACTATAGCCACACCTTCTCCAAGTTTATGGGGCCCCGCATCTGTAGAACCAGCATCCACAACAATAGCATTTGGCTTCTCTAAAATTCCTCTCATAAAGGATTCTTTAGGGAATCCATATCCAAGCATTCCACAGGGTGAAAGTATTTTAATCTCCTTCTCCAAATAAACCCACTCCTACTTTAAATCAATATTTTTATTCATAGTAATTGAATCTATAGATTTCCTAACCATATTTAAGTGATTTAAAATTTCTTCTTTTGCCATTTCCTCATTTCTCAACAGAATGGCAAGTACTATTCTTTTGTGCTCTTCTAACACTTTTATTTTCCTATTTTTATTTTTAGAGCTGTTCTCTCCCAATTCACGGATAAGGTCATAATAGATATCAATAAAATTAATCAAAAGTATATTTTTTGAAAGCTCTGCAAGCCTTAAATGAAAATCATAGTCTAGCAGTGATTCTTTTTCATCACTAGTATTCAAACTATCTAACAGCTGTTGAATTTCTTCGTCACTTGAATTTTTTATAGCTAATTCCACAATTTTTTGTTCAAGGGCTTCTCTCATTTCTAATAACTCTCTGTAAGAAGCTTTCTTAAATGAATTGATTAGAGAATCATTTATAGAATTAATTTCTGAAAGCTCTCTTATATATGTACCATCCTTGGGTTTTCTACTTATATAGCCTTTATATTGTAGAATAGTTAAAGCTTCCCTTAACATTCCTCTACTTATACCTAGCTTACTAGCTAAAACCATTTCTGTAGGTAATTTATCACCAGGTTTGAGCTCTCCCTTTTCTATCATGGCAATTATATCTTGAGCTACCTGATCATATAATTTCACAGGTTTTATAGCTTTAAACTGCATAATTTCACCTCTAAAACTCTAATTTTATTAGTTATATAGTTTAATTGTTTAACAATTATATTATATAATATATTTATTTACTATTCAACCATTTTATGGTAAATGGCTGTAAGAAATAAGAGAATCCCAATTCGAGATTCTCTTGAAACCTATATTATTTAAACAATACCATCTTATCTAATTCTTTTATAAAATCCTCTACTTTTTCAACATTTTCATGAGGAATTATGCTATATCTTACATCTCCTTCTGACCAAGCAATAATGGAAATGACATCTTTAAGAATAGTTCCCCTTTGTCCTCTTATAGTAATCTCTTCTTTACCTGGAATTTTACTAGATTTTGAATCAACTTCGTTTCCTTTCCTAAGGCTCATTTTAAAATAAGATTTATTATCCTTTTGATACTCCATAATTATTTCATCATCAACTACTTTACTTCCATATTGTAGAAGCTGAATACTTTTAATTTTATAAGAAGATGATTCTAAAAAGTATGCGAAAGGCTTTCCCAAATAATCTTTTACTTCTTTTAAAGTCATAGTTTTTGTCTTAGGACCAGCATTATTAAGATTTTCTATTTTTACACCTTCTGGAATTTTTTGAGTAAATATTTCCTCCTGGATTTTAGGTGAAAAATCAATTTTTGTATATTCGTATTCTATTCTTGAGTCTGCAGCATGAGAAATACTCTTAATTACAAACCAATTCTTTTTATCTATCCACATGTCCTGTTCTGAAAGTATACTATTCTTTTCTTTCGGTACTGCTTTTATATGATAGGTGTCAATACCATTTATCTTTTCTTCTCCTACAGTGCTTATATCATGGCTTTTTCTTATACTTTCTAAAAATATTTTAGTTTGTTCTCTTTGGGTTCTTATTGGTATATCTGACTCATTTAAACTTTTCATAGTGAAGGCTTTTTTATCTTTAATCATATAGGATACAACATTATTTCCATCGTTTGTAGATACAGTTTCAAGCTCATTCTTATTAGAATAAGACTCCATTCTAACCTTTATCTTCCCTTGGGTAAGGTCCTGCCATTCCTTCATAATATTATCTTCAACAACCTTATTATCTTTATCATATATACGAATTCTTGACTCTCCATAATAGGATTTAACATTGTCTTCTGATTCCATAGCGTGAGCTACTATTGTCTCTGGTAAAATACTCTTTTCTGTTCCACACCCTGAAAATGCAATAACGCTTAGTATTCCTCCCATAATTATAGAAACAATTTTTCTTTTAATCATAATAACTTTTCACTTTCCTTTCTTAATAAAACAAGCAATTAATGTACCTCTTTCCTTACTTGATGAAATGACGATTTTTCCATTATGCTTGTCCATAATTAACTTTACTATACTTAATCCAAGACCAGTTCCAATCTTTTTATTTCTTGAATTATCCACCTTATAAAAAGGCTCCATGATTCTCTCCATATCTTCCTTTGGTATTTCTTCTCCTTGATTTTTAACTAATAATACTACATTGTTTTTTCTAAGTTCTTTAAGCCTGTTTTCTTCCTCTCCACTTATCCAATGTGGAAGGGAGAATTCCTCAGAAAAAGCCCCCATGTAAATTGACTGTCCTTCTTCTGTATGTGTAATAGCATTGCTCATAAGATTATCAATTACCCTTATCAATTGCTTAACATCAACCCCGTAGTTTCCCTTAACCTTTATCTCTGTCTTATAATTGATATTGCTTTTTTCACAAATTTCCTCATAACCAGAAAGAAGCATTTGAAAGAACTCTTCTCCATCTACATCTACGAAATTCATAGTATAGCTTGAAGAAAGTATTGTATACATTAGCAAATCTTCTAGCATATTGCTCATGTAGTCACATTTATTCAATATTCCTAAAACATATCTTTCATTATCCTCTTCCCTTTGAGAACTAATTAATTCTGCATAAGCTCTTATGGAGGTTAAAGGTGTTTTTAAATCGTGTGAAATTGCCGCTGTCATATATTCCTTTGACTTTTGCTCTTTTTCTATTTCATAGTCTTTTTCTTTAATTGCCATCTTCATATTATTAAAATGATTTATAAGTTCCCCAATTTCATCCTTTGATTTATAATTTATAGAAGTTTCTTCTCCTTTTGCAAAATCCTTTATAGAATCTATTAACAATAAAAGGGGTTTATTAAACTTTCTGTCCATTAATTTAATTATAATCATTAGCACTACAATAAACACAGTAATAAATATGCTCATAGCTATAATAGTACCTTTGTTTATTCCTTGAATTAATTTGCTTCTTACTATGGTTATTTGATAAAATCCAATTAAATCTCCTTCGTGAAAAACAGGTTTTTTTAAGGTATCTACTCTAAACCCATGATTTATTTCATAAAGCTTTGAATAAAGCTGTTCTCTAGAAATTGGGTAGATGTAGGATGCATTATCATTAATAGATGCATATAATCTAACTCCATTTTTATCATATATCTCTATCTTAGTACTATTTCTATCCTCTTCTTCAATCAAATCAATCTTCTTAAAAGGATAATTATTAAACAACTCTTTATCACTTAATAGTTTATCGTATTTTTCAAACTTTTTTATGCTACTTACATAATCATCCATTTCTCTTTGCTTGTTGTAATGTTGCATCCAAAAGAAAAGCATGAGACTAGTTACTATAGGAATAAGCATTACTGTTATATAAGATAGAGTAAGCCATTTTTTTATCTTCATATCATCCTATCTCCTACAAACCTATATCCAGTACCCCATACTGTTTCAATGAACTTTGGCTTTTTCAGGTCATCCTTTAACTTTTCTCTAATTTGTTTTATATGGACAGTTACCGTATTATTTCCATCTACGTCTTCTTCTCCCCATATAATTTCATAGAGTTCTTTTTTACTAAAAGCTTTCTTTGGATTTTGAGCCATCAATATAAGTAATTCAAACTCCTTAGAAGTTAAGTGAACATTCCTGTCATTAATTTCTACATATTTATCTCTTTCATTTATAGCAAGTCCATTTTCGTATGTTAAAAGATTAGTATTTTCAGTTATCCCCATATACTTCCTATACCTTCTTAAATTAGACTCTATTCTTGCATGAAGTTCAATCAAACTAAAGGGCTTTGTAATATAATCATCAGCTCCTAAATTTAACCCCCTAACCTTATCATAATCTTCACTCTTTGCGCTAAGAATGATTATAGGCACATCACTTGTGAGTCTTACATTCTTACAAAGGGTTAATCCATCCATTTCAGGCATCATAATATCTATTATTAAAAGTTGAAATTCATCTCTTTTAAATTCTTCATTCCCCTCTTTCCCTGTAGATGACCATATGGCTAAATAACCATTCTTCTCAATATACTCTTTTATACATAAAGCAATTTCTTCATCATCCTCAACAATTAATATCTTCTCATTCATAGAAAGGTCCCTCCTACGCTTCTAATTATAAATCATATCTAGAGTGCTTTTATAAAACTTTATAATTTCTTTATATTTACAGAGTAATAGTCTCTATTGTTAGCCCAATTCCTGTATTAGCAATTTCAAAAGCTGATGTGATTTATTAGTTATATAGTTTAATTGTATAACAATCAAATTATATAATATATTTATTTACTATCCAAATAATAAATGGAAGCAAGTAATATATTTATTGAACAAATGGAAATTTAATGATATAATTAATAATAAATATTAACTAATATAATTTATTAATTATATCATTTGGAGGTAATTATGAAAAAACTTTATCAAACTTCATTTTTCTACTTAATATTAGGCTTAATTGGAGGTGTTTTTTATAGGGAGTTCACAAAATTTAATAACTTTAATGGAGTTACAACCTTAAAAGCACTTCATCCCCATTTCTTGATTTTAGGTTTTTTATTTTTTCTTATATTAACTTTAGCATCCTTTAATTTAAATTTATCTCAAATTAAAGGCTTTAACAAATGGTATATAACTTATAACCTTGGGCTGCTATTTACAGGTATTACTTTTTTATGGAGAGGGATTTTACAAGTACAAGGATTAAACTTTAAAGGACTTAATCATATAGCGGGATTAGGACATGCTGTATTAGGAGCATCCTTAATATGGTTTATGATTATACTTAGAAAAGCTTTAGAAAAAAACATGTAGCCATTGCTGACTACATGTTTTTTATTTATACCTTTATATCTCCTATACCTTCTTAATTTACAAAATAATAGCATAATATTAGTTTATGTCATAAATTTACTTATATCATAATAAATTTAATACTATGACTATTATTAATAGGAGGTTTATTTATGAAAAGAATAATGAAATTCAAAAGACTAAGATTTCTGGTGTTGGTACTAGCTTTAATGGTGTTCTCTTCTACTGTTACCTTTGCCGCACCTAATGAAAATTCTTCAACGGCTTTTGACAAAAAAGTTCTAGCTAGAATTGATGCTGAAAGAGCACTTAAACACATTGAGAATCTAAGCGAAGGAATAGGTCCTAGAATAGCAGGTACAAAGGAAGAAAGGCAAGCTGCTGAATATGTAAAAAGGGAACTAAATAGGTATGGATATGATGCTGAAATTCAAGAATTTGATATTAAAAATGTAATACCAAAATTAACAATAGATTCTTTAAATAATAAAGAATTGAAATCCAATGCTGCAACTGGCTCAGGAAATACTGGTGAAAATGGGGTTACAGCTAATATTATAAACTGTGGATTAGGCTTAGATTCCTCTAACTTTCCTGAAGAAGTTAAAGGTAATATAGCATTAATACAAAGAGGAGCAATATCCTTTTCTGACAAGGCCATTAATGCAGTTG
Source organism: Clostridium malenominatum (assembly GCF_039521365.1). NCBI lineage: Bacteria > Bacillati > Bacillota > Clostridia > Eubacteriales > Clostridiaceae > Clostridium > Clostridium malenominatum. The sequence goes on along the minus strand of NZ_BAAACF010000001.1, from coordinate 1,052,643 downwards.
CTGCTGGAGCAGTTGGCGTTATTCTTTACAATAATGTAGATGGAATATTAAATCCTACATTAGGCACATATGTTAGCCCAATTCCTGTATTAGCAATCTCAAAAGCTGATGGTGATTTATTAGCTAACGAAGTAGCTGATAAAGAAATACAAGCTACAATAAAAGCACCTCTTTACACAAAATCATGGAATGTTATTGCCAAAAGAGAGCCCAAAAATAAGAATAAGGCTACTGATAAGATTATTTATGTAACAGCTCACTACGACAGCGTTCCTTATGCTCCTGGAGCAAATGATAATGCCTCTGGTACAGCTATGCTTCTTGAATTTGCTAGAATATTAAAAGCATACCCAATTGATAAAGAAGTTAGATTTATAGCTTGCGGAGCAGAAGAAATTGGCTTATTAGGCTCAAGATATTATGTTAGCAAATTATCTGAAGATGAACTTTCTAGAAGTTTTGCTAACTTTAACATGGATATGATCGCTACTAGTTATGAAGCTTGCAACATATTGTATGCAGACACAGTTACTGGAGAACCTAACTTAGTAACTGATTATGCAGTTGCCGCTGGTGCAAGACTAGGAAATAACATTTTAAGCATAAGCCCAGGAAGCTCATCCGATCACGCTCCTTTTGGCGACTTAGGTATTCCCGCAGCATGTTTCATCTGGGGAGATGAAAATGGCAAGCTAGAACCTTGGTACCATACACCTGATGATACAATTAATACAAATCTCAGCTTAGATAGATTGCAGCAGGCTGGAGAAATTGTTGGCTCAGCTTTATACGATGCATTAAGAGTACAAACTCCAAATCTTAAAAATACCCCTGTTAAAATAAACACTAATAAGCATTATGACTTTGGAGTTACACAATAAATTTAATAAAAGCTCTATGCAAAACTGTGCATAGAGCTTTCTCAAAAATCAAATTATTATTCTAACATTAATTTCTCTAATTTTAATGGCTCTATATACTCACCATTTTTATAAGCTCTCATGTTTCCGCCAGAAATTTCGTCTATCAACGCAATATGTTTATCTTCTCCAACTCTACCAAATTCGAATTTAATGTCGTAGAGTTCTATATCTTTTTTAGCTAATTCTTCTTTTACTACATAGCTTATTTTCTTAGTAAGCTCTTTTAATATTTTATATTCATCTAAGTTTAATATTCCTAACATATCTAAAGCATCTTCATTAATTGGTGGATCTTCACGTCCATCATCTTTTAAAGTAACTTCTACAAAAGCATCTAATTCTTGTCCTTCTTTTGCATACATTCCATAACGGCGCATGAAACTTCCTACGGCTCTATGACGACATATTACTTCTAATCCATTTCCAAACAATGTAGCAGGTTTTACTGTCATTGTTGCCTCTTCGATATTTGCATCTACATAATGAGTAGGTATTCCTTTTTCTTTTAATATTTCAAAGAATAACTTTGTCAATCTAAGTCCTGCTCTACCTGCTCCTTCAATTGTTAATCCAACGGTATTTGCACCTGGGTCAAAAACACCATTCTCTCCTGTCACATCATCTTTAAATTTAAGTAGATAATTTCCATCCTCCAAAGCATATACATTTTTTGTTTTACCAGTATAAATAAGTTTCATGAAATCCACTCCCTATCATATAAAATTTTGGCGGAATATTTTATATGTATATTATACACCAACATTTTTATATAAATCAATATAAATATTCGTATTAAATCAAATATTTTTCAATAATCTATATTTATTGTACGGATTTTATTGTTCTATGAATTTCATAAAATAGTTAAAATTCATAATATTTATTTGTATTGTATAATCTCTTCCAGTATATTAACATATAAGTATATATAATAAATGATAAGTTTAAAACATTATCTTTAGGAGGAATATGTAAATGGAGATTTCTGATAAAAGCAAACCCTACTTTGCTGCTATATTGTATGCCTTCATAATAGGGTTCTCATTTTTATTCATAAAACTAACTCTTACTGTAGCCACACCCCTTGATACACTTGCTCATCGCTTTACAATCTCCTTTGTTTTTGCTTCCATTCCTGTTTTATTTAAATGGATAAGGCTAGATATATCCAAAAAAGATATAGCTAATATTTTACCGTTAGCACTCTTTTATCCCGCTATGTTTTTTGCTTTTCAAATTTTGGGACTAGTTTATGTGTCCTCTTCTGAAGCTGGAATTATTCAAGCAACAACTCCTATTTTTACAATGATACTTGCAACGTTTTTTCTGAAGGAACGTTCCAGTGGATTGCAAAAAGCATCACTATTTTTATCTGTAATAGGAGTTATATATATTTTTTTCATGAAAGGTATAAGCTTTAAAAACAATACTTTCATTGGAATATTATTTATTTTTTTGTCTTCTCTTTCCTTTGCTAGCTATAATGTATTAGCAAGAAAAATGACAAAGAAATATGCTCTCATAGACTTAACTTATATAATGACTGCTATAGGATTTTTAGCTTTTAATCTCATGTCTCTTATTAATCATAGCTTGAAAGGCACTGTTAAGTATTACTTTAAACCCTTCACAAGTCCATTATTTGTGATTTCAATAATTTATCTTGGTGTATTATCTTCACTTATTACATCACTATTATCAAACTATGCACTATCTAAAATAGAGGCCTCTAAGATGAGTGTTTTTAGCAATCTTTCCACATTAATAACTATGGTAGCTGGTGTAATATTTCTAAACGAAAAGTTAGAGTACTTTCATATTATTGGAGCAATAATGATTCTTCTCGGTATAATTGGGACAAACTTCTTAAATAAAAAAACAGAAGATTAGAATACATTAAAACAAATAAAAACCAGGTAAGGGCCCCATTTCCTTACCTGGTTTTTAGATTATTAATATCTTTATTCTATTTTTTTCCAACTCCAGTATCTATGGCAACTTTTGCTACCGCAGAAGCTACCTTCGATGCTACTCTATTGTCAAAAACATTAGGTATTATATACTCAGGTTTTAATTCTTCTTCACTTACTAGCTCTGCTATGGCATAGGCTGCTGCAAGCTTCATATCATAATTAATATTTCTTGCTCTAACATCTAAAGCACCTCTAAATATTCCTGGAAAAGCTAACACGTTATTTATTTGGTTAGGATAATCAGATCTTCCTGTTCCCATTACTTTAACTCCAGCTTCTATGGCATCCTCGTACATTATTTCCGGAATAGGGTTAGCCATAGCGAAAACTATAGAATCCTTATTCATAGTTTTTGCCATGTTTTTAGTTAAAGCATTTCCAATAGAAACCCCAATAAACACATCAGCATTTTTAACTGCTTCGCTTAAATCTCCAACCAAGTTTTCTTTATTAGTTATTTCACATAATTCTTTTTTGTGGTCTACAATACCTACTCCTCTGTCTTTATATAAAATTCCATATTCATCACAAGCTATTATATTTTTAACACCTAAGTGTAAAAGCATTTTAATTATGGCAGTTCCTGCTGCTCCAGGTCCATTTAAAACTACCTTTATACTTTCAATAGACTTATTTACTATTTTCAAAGCATTAATTAATGCTGCTGTTACAACTATTGCTGTTCCATGCTGGTCATCATGGAAAACAGGTATATCTAACTCTTCTTCCAATCTTCTTTCTATTTCAAAACATTTTGGTGAATTTATATCTTCTAAATTTATTCCACCAAAATTAGGTGCTAAATATTTAACTGTTTTAATTATTTCCTCAGTGTCTTTAGTATCTAAGCATATTGGGATAGCATCTACATTACCAAATTTCTTTAATAATACTGCCTTTCCTTCCATTACAGGAATTGCTGCTTCTGGCCCTATATTGCCGAGACCTAAAACCGCTGTGCCATCGCTTATAACTGCAACTAGGTTTCCCTTAGCTGTATAATTATAAACCTCTTCTTTATTCTTGTAAATTTCTTTACAAGGCTCTGCTACTCCTGGGCTATAAGCAACGCTTAAATCATCTCTATTTTCAATATTCACTTTGCTTACAACTTCGATTTTCCCCTTTTTTTCCTTATGGACTTTTAACGCTTCTTCAAAGTAGTTCATAATTTTCCCCTCGCCTTTTCATTATTTATGAAGTAAATGCTTTGCTGATATCCCTGGTTCTGTCATTGATACTGTATTTAATATCTCATCAAGTTCTTTTTCTTGTAAAACTCCATCTTTTAATATAAGTTCCTTCACTGACTCTCCAGTTTTTATAGCAGTTTTAGCAACTTTAGCAGCCTTTTTATATCCTACATGAGGACAAATTGCTGTAATAATTCCAACACTATTATCTACTAAATGCTTACATCTTTCTTCATTAGCAGTTATTCCTAAAACGCAATTTTCCACAAAGGTGCTTACTCCATTAGCTAGTGTCTCCATAGACTGAAATAAATTGTAAAATATAACAGGTTCAAAGGCATTTAACTCTAACTGCCCAGCTTCTGCTGCCATAGTTATGGTTATATCATTTCCTATAATATTAAAAGCTACTTGGTTGATTACTTCTGGTATTACAGGATTAATCTTTCCTGGCATTATAGAAGAACCATTTTGCTTTTCTGGTAAATTTATTTCCCCAAATCCTGTTCTTGGTCCTGATGACATAAGTCTTAGATCATTTGCTATTTTTGATAAGTTAACTGCACAGGTCTTAATTACTGAAGATACTGCTACAAAACCATCTAAATTTTGTGTAGCATCTATTAAATCTGATGCTTGTTTTAATTCTAATCCTGATACATCTGAAAGATTAGGGACTATCTTATCTAGGTATTCTTTATCAGCATTTATACCTGTCCCTATGGCAGTGCCACCCATATTTACAACTTTTAGTTCCTCTGTTACCTTTTTAAGTCTTAAAATATCTCTCTTTATTACTGCACTATATGCTTTAAACTCTTGCCCTAATCTAATAGGAACTGCATCTTGCATTTGAGTTCTTCCCATTTTTATAACATTATCAAATTCCTTGGACTTTTCTTCTAATGCTTCATAAAGTTTTGTTAACTCTCCTATAGCCTTTGTAAGAAGTCTTAATGAAGTCATTTTACCTGCTGTTGGAATAACATCATTTGTAGATTGTCCATAATTTACATGATCATTAGGATGCACTATGCCATAGTCCCCCTTTTCTCCACCTAGAATTTCTATAGCCCTGTTAGCAATGACTTCGTTGGCATTCATGTTCATAGAGGTACCAGCTCCACCTTGTATAGGATCAACTATAAATTCACCATGGAGTTTGCCCTCTATTATTTCATCGCAAGCCTTTATAATTGCCTGTTCAATATTTTTATCTAAAAGCTCAACTTCATTATTGGTTATAGCTGTTGCTTTTTTTATTTCTGCAAGACTTTTTATAAATTCTTTGTGGATTGTAAGTCCTGTTATTTTAAAGTTTTCTGCTGCTCTTAAGGATTGCACCCCATAATAAGCATCCTTTGCCACCTGTTTTTCTCCAATTGAATCACTTTCTAATCTATAATTCATTTTATAACACCTCTTATTTCATCTAAACTTTCAATATTGTTATCTATCATATATTTTTCCATACCCTCTATTATATCTAATGAAATATCAGGTTTCATAAAGGATGCGGTACCTACTTGAACAACAGTAGCGCCTGCCATTATAAATTCTATAGCATCTTGCCATGTGGTTATTCCTCCCAGTCCCATAATAGGTATAGATAATTCTTTAGCTACTTGATTTACCATTCTAAGAGCTATAGGCTTTATAGCAGGACCTGAAAGCCCAGCATAACCATTATTAAATACTGGTTTTTTCTTATTTATATCTATAGCAAGTCCTAAGAAAGTATTTACAAGTGATACTCCATCTGCCCCTTCTTCCTCGCAAGCTTTAGCTATTCCTACTATATCTTCAGCATTTGGAGATAGCTTCACTACTAATTTATGTTTACAAACCTTTCTTATTTCTCTTACAACTTCTCTAGCAAACTCTGTTTTAACACCAAAGTTCATTCCACCTTGCTTTACATTAGGACAGGATATATTTAACTCTAATAAATCTATTTTTTCCTTGTTTAATAGTTCTACTCCTTGTAAATAATCCTCCATAGAATGTCCACCTAAATTAACTATGTTTACAAGTTCTAAGCTATTTACCCAATGTAAATCTCTTTCTATAAAAGCTTTTACTCCTGGATTTTCAAGGCCCACACTGTTCATTATTCCACTAGAAGTTTCCCATATTCTTATTCCATCATTCCCTCCCCTTGGATTTAATGTAAGACCTTTCGAAGACAATCCCCCTAGTTTTTCTATTGAAAACATCTCACTATATTCTCTACCAAATCCACAAGTTCCAGAAGCTAATACTACAGGATTTTTAAATTTCACTCCAGCGAATTCTACACCTAGTTTACTCATTTAAAACACCTCTTCTCCTAAAAATACTGGGCCTTCTTTACAAGCTCTCCTATTTCCATTTTTAGTTTTACAAGTACAGACTAAGCAAACTCCAACTCCGCAGGCCATTCTATTTTCCATAGATACATATAATTTAGCTTTTGAACCTTTAACCTTGTTGTACAAAACCTTCATCATTATCTCTGGACCACAAGTAAATATATAATCATAGTCCTCTGGATTTATATTATCAGTTATATATCCCCCTACATTAATAACAACCTTGTCCGCTACCTTTTTAAATTCTTCTTCTAATAAAGCTTCGTCACTAAAACCAAGGAATATGTCTACTGTAGTATCTTTATCTATTTTTTTTAGCACTTTAGAAGTTAAGTAAAACGGAGCTATTCCCACTCCTCCTCCAACAAGAGCTACTTTTCCATGAACCTTAGGGAAGCCATTTCCATAGGGACCATCTACCTTTATTTCGTCTCCCTTTTCAAGGTTTGAAAAAATTTCAGTTCCCTCACCTACTACTTTATATAAAAAAGTTATTCCTTCCTTATCTGCATCATATATACTTATTGGCCTTGATAGTGTTGGGTACTTATCCCACGCTCTTAGCATGCAAAATTGCCCTATTTCGCAATCAAACTTTCCATCCACCTTCATAATATAAAAGTCTTTTGATAATTGTTTATTATAAATTATTTTTGACAAGCTATTCCCCTCCGTCACTTTAAAATATAGTTTTTTATGTTAAACAAAGAATCTTTCTATTGCCCTAGTGTTATCTTTTGATTTAAGTGCCATAGAAATTCCAACCATACAAATTATATTAATGATGAATGCCCATATGAATCCTGGATATCCTAATGGGGATACTTTTAATATTCTTGTAGCAAAAAGTATCACTGTTCCTGCTGTCATACCAACTATTGCCCCTTCTTTTCTTGCATCTTTCCAGTACAATCCTAAAACAAAAGCTGGTGCCATTTGAGCAAGACCAGTGTAAGCAACGTCTTGTACAACTTGAACTAAGGTTTTAGGCGGTCTTAAAGCTATTATTGCTCCTATGATAACTATTGTTAATATTATAGTTCTTGATAGTATTAGATTTTGCTTGTCTGTTACCTTTCTCTTCATAAGTATTAAATCTTGAGATACTATTTGCGATGAAACAAGTATCATTGAATTTATAGTAGACATTCCAGCCGCTACTGCCGCTGCCATTATAAGAGCTGCCAAGAACCAATTGGCGTAATTATTCATCAATAATGGTAATACATTATCTGCTGCATCAACTTTTCCTAGTAATCGATGTCCTGCAATTCCAATAAACAATGTAGAGAATCCATATATTAGCACTTGAGATACTGGTATACTTAAAGCTGATCTTGATAAAGCTTTTTCATCCTTCGCCATTAGAGATTTCATCCAAACATGCGGACATAACCATATACCAAATGGTAATACTATAAATTGCATTACCCAATACTTTGCGTTGTATAGTCCTTTGGGCCCAGGTCTAGATAATAATTCTGGAGTAGTTTCTATGGCTGTTTTAAATAAATTTACTATTCCACCACTAGGAATTATAGCAACTGCAGCTGCTAGTACTATACCTGTTAAAAGTATTACGGCTTGTATAGCATCTATTAAAATTAATCCACCTGCTCCCCCAATTATAACGTAAAGTAATGAGAATAACGCCGAAATTAATATAGCGGTTTTATAAGACACAATACCACCGCTTATAACAGATATAGCTCTTGAGTTTCCAACATATTGCATAGCTAAAAATACAATAGTCATAAGCACTGATATACAAGATGACAATACTTTTAAGTAATCGCTTTCATACCTATCTTGAAAAAAATCACCTATTGATAAATATCCATATTTTCTACCTAATTTAGATATTTTATTTCCAAAATAAATTACCATTAAGGCAACCCATACCTGACTCAAAACTAGTACCATGTATGAAATACCATGAGTATAATACATTCCTGGAGCTCCTAGAAATGCAAAGGTACTTTGCATAGCAGCTATCATAGTAAGTGGTAGCAGTACTGAGTTTACTCCTCTATTCGCAAGGAAAAATCCTTCTGCATTATCAGTTTTAGTTTTTCTTGAATCATATATTGATATTCCAAGCATTAATGCCAAATATCCAATTATTATAAGAAAACTTAATAATCCTGTATTCATTATTTTATTTCCCCCTCTTTATTTTTCTCAGCGTTTTTTACAAATGCATTACATACCCAAAATATAAAAATAAGATTCAAAAACATCAATATCCACCAATATAATAATGTAAAAGGTAACCATCCAAATATATATGGTCCTTGTACTGATGTGAAACCAAATGGAATTATTGCTGCGCCCAATAAAACTGCAAATATGGTTAATATTAATTTGTTATTCATATTTTTTCCCCCTTAAATTTATTGTTTTAATCTTTATACACTATATTCCCATTGCATATAGTGTATTTAACTTTCCCATAGAGGCCTTGTCCTTTAAAAGGAGAGTTTGAGGATTTTGAAGAGAATTCCGAAACAACCCATTTTTCCCCTTCGTCGAAGATTACTAAATCTGCTTTTCTCCCTTCTTCTATAAAGCCTACATCTAGATTGTATAGGTTAGACGGGTTTATAGTCATTTTTTCTAATAGCTTCATAGTAGTAAGATGACCTTTTCTAACTAAGTTTGTTATACCTAAAGCCAAAGATGTCTCAAGCCCAATTATTCCACTAGGAGCTTGCATTAAATTCTTATCCTTTTCTTCACTACTATGAGGTGCATGGTCCGTTGCTATTATCTCAATAGTATCATCCTTTAATCCCTCAATTATTTTATATTTGTCATCTTCAGTTCTAAGAGGAGGGTTCATTTTAGCATAAGCCTTGTATTTTAATACTGCTTCTTCAGTTAAGGAGAAGTGGTGTGGTGATGCTTCCGCTACCACGTTAGCCCCCAAAGATTTCGCAAGTCTTACCATGTCGACAGAATTTCCAGAACTTATATGTTGTATATTAACCTTTGCTCCTGTTTTAATAGCCAGCATACAATCTCTAGCTACCATAACATCTTCGGCCACATTAGGTGCTCCAGCTACACCAAGTTCATCTGATATTTTTCCTTGGTTTACCCCAAAACTACCTATTAAAGAAGGATCTTCTTCATGGAAACTTACTGGTACATCAAGTTCTTTAGCTTTAACCATGGCTTCCATAACTAATTTGCTATCCATTATTGGAATTCCATCATCACTAAATCCAACAGCGCCTATTGATTTCAAGTACTCCATATCTACTAATTCTTTTCCCTTAAACCCTTTTGTTATCGCTGCCACTTGTAATACATTTATATTAGCTTTTTTAGCTTCTTCATTTATATAACTAAGAGTTTCTTCGTTATCCACTATGGGATTAGTATTTGCCATACAAACAACTGTAGTAAATCCCCCTCTTGCAGCTGAGTGTGAACCTGTTTGTATATCTTCTTTGTAGGTAAATCCTGGATCTCTGAAGTGTACATGTATATCAATCAATCCTGGTGCTACTATTTTTCCATTTGCATCTATAATAGTTTCATACTCATCACTGACTTGAAATTTACCTATTTTATAAATTTTATTCTCTTTTATAACTATATCTAAAATTTCATCTCTTTTACTTTTTGGATCTAATAACCTACCATCTTTGATCAGTATCATTTATACTTCTCCTTTCAGATATTCATACATAACTCTAGCACCATCAAAAATGCTATCTAATGATGCAAACTCATTTTTATTATGACTTATTCCTTTATAACATGGTATAAACACTAAGGCTGTATCACATATTTCTGGAAAAGCCATAGCATCATGCCCTGCCCCACTAGGCATTACTTTATGCGATATTTTTAACTTTTCAGAACATTCCGATAATTTTTTTTGCATATGTAAACTCATTTTTACTGGGGGTAACTGGCTAGTTTTTTCGATAAATATCTTTACACTTCTTGTTTTAGATATATATTCTATTACTTCTTTCATTCTTTTTTCCATAGTATCTAAGCTATTTGTATCTATTCCCCTTATATCCACTCCCAACTTAACTTCCCCTGGTATAACATTTATAACATTTGGTAAATTATTCACAACCCCAACTGTAGCAACAGACTTTTTATCCCCTTCGTGCTGACCTATTTTCTCTAGTTCTAATATAAATTCAGAAGCTGCACATAAAGCATCAAATCTCATATTCATAGGTGTTGCACCTGAGTGTTCTGCTTCTCCTTGTATGTATATATTAAATCTTCTTGGTCCTGCTATATCTGACACTATACCTACTTTCACATCAAATTCTTCAAGTACTTTGCCCTGTTCAATATGAAGTTCTAAATATTGCTTTACATTAGATATTTTTTTAGGACTTAGATTATATCCTTTTTCTTTAAAAACTTCTTTTAATTCTTCTCCATTTTTAGCTACTAAATTTTCAATATCTTTTTTGTCTATTTTCTTTGTAATAAGTCCACTTCCTATGGTGCATAATCCAAAGTTACTAGATTCTTCGCATCTGAACGCAACTACTCTTATAGGAATTTTTACCTTGTCTTCCTTTGCCCATTTTAAAATCATAAGCCCCGCTATTATTCCTGCAACCCCATCATATCTTCCACCATTAACTACAGAATCTAAGTGAGAGCCAATTAAATAATGCTCTTTGCATGTAATATCATTAGCAACATAGGTATTTCCAACTTCATCTACATAGATTTCAAAATTTTCCTCTTGTCCAAAACACTTAAAAATATTATGCATTTCATCTTCTTCTTTAGAATACCCTAATCTAGTTACTCCCCCAGAATTAGTAGATCCAATTTCATAAAACTTATTGAATACGTATTCCAAATACTTTATGTCTTTTCTTTTCGAAGTCACTTTTATCACCTCTTTTCTTTTTTTAAGTTTGTATTATCTATATTTTAACAATCAAAAAAATACTTTCCAATGTCCTATTGATTAAATATTCACTCATTTTTTTGTTGAATTTAACAACATTTTATTTGCGATCACGGCTAAATATAACTTAAAGCTATCTTCATGAACCTTTACATCCAATCCTGTTATCTCTTTTATCTTTTGTAGTCTATACTTAACAGTGTTTTTATGTACAAATAACTTAGCTGCAGTTTCATCTAAGTTAGCATTACATTCATAGTATTTTATTAGAGTATTTAATAGTTCTTTATCATTTACATTTTTTAATACTATATTGTTTAAACTTTCCCTAGACTCACCAATGACCTCATTTAAAATACAAAACATCTCCATGTCCTTATAATAAAATATTTTGTTTTCTTCCTTAAATATTTGCCCTGATTCTATAGCTTTTACGGAATTAAAATAAGAATTTTTTATTCCATTTATATTAGTTTCTATAGTTCCAATACCTATAAATACTTTTTTATTCTTTAAATACTTGTCCACTTGTATTAAACATTCTTTTTCTATGTATGGTAACATTTTTTCAATACTGTCCTTTGATTGTGATTGAAAAATTATTGATACACTTTTATCTGTACTAATATATGGATTTAATTCAAATTCATTATTATTCGTAGCATATTTTGAAATTCCTTTAGCTACCCTTTTTAAAGAACCCACTTGATTTTCATCTATTTCTTCATCCTCATTAAAACTTAATGTTATTGCTAAAAACCAGTCTCTATTCACATCTATACCTAATAATTTACCTTTTTCCATCATGATTTTTTCATCTTCATAAATATCAAATATTATATCTTTTATATACTTTTGGGCTATGGAGTCAGAGTCTCTTTCTTCAAATATTAAATTCATAACACTCATTATAATATCTATATATATCAGATCATATGGTATTTCTATTAGTGGTAGTTCACATTCATCTGCAATGCGTTTTAACTCCTCTGGAATTTTGTCTACATACTCTCCTACTTTTATAGCCACACATGAACAGGACGATTTTGATAATTCTCTTATAAGGTTGCATTGTTTTTCTATATCATCTTTTATGGAGTATAAGCTAGTAATTAAAAGATCGTCTCCTTTAAGCCACTTAACTATATTTGGAACCTCCATAACAGTTACATACCTTATGTTTTTATCCAATCCTTTATGTCCTGCTACTACTTTTGAGTTTCTGAACTTAGGTATTTTTAAAATATCCTTTACTGAAGCCATATTAATTCCTCCTCTATCCAATATAAATTATCTGTTATTTATATAATATCACCAATATCAGATATTTTTTGATAAACTTTTTTAAAACAAATAAAAACCAGGTAAGGGCCCCATTTCCTTACCTGGTTTTTATTTATTTAATTACGATAGATATAACTTGGTTGTCTTTTATATTAATGATAGCCTCTTTACCGACTTGAACCGCAACAATATTTACATCATTTCTAACTGTAAATACTTTAATTTCATTTCCTATTTGAATTGTTATTGAAGGTTTACTGCTTACATCCTTTGCAATAATTCTTCCTTCAACTGATGTTACTGATGGGTTAATATTTATTTCAATAACCTCTCCACTTTGAACAGTTAATTGAGCTTCCATATTGACTGTAATATCTCTTAATGTCTTTAAAACACCATTAATCTTAACAGTAACATTGTTATTTATTTTAAATAAAGTTTCCTTACTACCTTGTGTTAAAATTATTTCTTTTCTATCTACGTTAATATATTGAACAATACCCTTTTGAATCTCTGTGGCTAAAGCTTTGCCTTCTAGACTCACTATATTTTGCTCTATTGTATATGCCTCTATTTCCATTCCAACTACTAGGTCATTAAAGGTTTTTATTTTACCATCTATTTTTATAGGTGTGCTACTTTTAGCCTTATATAAAGTTACCTTTGTACCTTCTTGAAGTACAAATTCTAAGCGATTATAGTCAATTCCTATTATAGTTCCTTTTACTTTTGTTTCAACATCCTTAATTCCTTCAATTAACTTTACCTTATTTCCTTCTATGGTAAGTTTTAATTTCATTCCTGGAGTTAAATCACTAAGCTTTCTTCTTTCCCCATTAATTCTTACAACAACATCAGATTTTAATTGATAGGTAACTAATTTATTGTTTTCATAAATATATAATTGATTTTGCTCCTTATTAACAAGTAACAACGTTCCTTCCACAGTATATAGGGTTTCTTTTTCTCTAGTAATCTTAAGCTCAGTAATGGTATTGTTTTTATCTAGCTTAAAGTAAACTTCGTCATTTTTCCTAATATCCTCAAACTTTGCCGATTTCTTATTTATCTCTATTTTAGCTTTGTCAGCTACAAGCAAATTAAGAATTGCTGTTCCGTCCTCAATAACTATTCTTCTTTGCTCTGCATATATGTCCTTCACAACTGTGTAATATTCCTTTGTGTTTTTTTCTTGTTGAATAAATCGTTTTTGTATTCCTGGGGGCAATCCTCCCTTTTTATCCAATCCTGGTGGGGTAGAAGCACTTACAGTAGAGCTCCCTAGTATAAATGCTAAACATAAGATAGTTAATTTGCTTATCAATTTTTTCATTTTACCATACCTCCTGTTATTTATATTATATTATTACGACTATTCTAAATTTTTAGGGAACCCTTATGGGAAATTTATATTTACTATTAAAAAAAGCCCTAAAATTAGGGCTTCTTTGGCTTCTTATCCTTATTCTTATTTTTATTTTTGTCTTTTTCTTTATCCTTTTCTTTGTATTTATTTTCTTTATTAGAATTCTTTTCTTTATCCTTACTATCTTCCTTGTCTTCTTTTGTAGGTTTTTCCTTTTTATCTACTTTACCGTTGTTAACCTTTTGGTCTTTATTTTTCTCAATTTCCTTTATAATCTCTTTTACCTTTTTATCTTTTAATTCCTTTATTTCTTTCTTATCCTTATCTTCATCTTTTTCTCTATCTTCATCTTCATCCTTATTTTTATCCTTATTTCTATAGTTCTCCTTAGTTTTTTCATAAACTTCCATCTTACCTACTGAGATATGTTCTTCCTTTGCTTTGCTTAATGTTTCTTTATCAGATTCCATAGTGACAACTTCAATTTTTTGTCCCTTCTCAATATATAAAGTTTCTATTTTTTTCTTTCCTTCTATGAGTATTTCTTCTAAGACCTTATCCTCTTTTTTATGATCTTTTAATTCTACTGAGGTTACCAATACATAGTTTGTTTCCCTTTCCTTAAGATATCCTCCTGCACCAGCCATTTCAACAAGCTCCTCTAGAGCCTCCACTAGCGAGTAATTCTTCAAATTTTTAAGGGGAAGTTTTGAAGCATCTTCATTAAGTGGTGTTGCTTTAATAACATGATAGCTTTTGTTAACTTCTATTTCTACGCTTGGATTTATATCTATAGATAGTAGCGCTACTGCCCTATAATTTCTATTCCAAAACCCTACAGTATATAAAGAGGCCACTATAAATACAAATATAGCAGCTGCTACCGCTGGAATATTTTTATTAACAAAACTTGGTTTTTTAATAATATCCCCTTCTTCAAAATATACTTCCATACCTTCTTTTAATCCCGCACTCTTTTTTATCTTTTCAAAAGTACAATCTTCGGTGATGACAATTATACTATCGTGACAAATCTCTATTATACTGCCCCTGTAAATCATTTAGCTCCCTCCTTTCACTATAGGAAATATACTCCTTTAATGTGTCTAAATCGCTGTTTAATATCAATATTATAGCTATAATAAACTTTCTACTCCTTTGAATCACTTTTTTAGATACACACAATTCCTTCATTATATCAATTGTTGGTAAATTTTTAGTTTTCAAAAACTTTTCTTTTAGATAATTATTTTCAAATATGTATTTCCCAATGTTAATCGCTATAATTCTAGTATCCTTATGTTTTGGCGCTTCCTTTATCAAGTCCTCTAAAGAAACACCGTATTCTTTCATATTTTCAACCAGGGTAGCAATATCAAGCCTAGTTTCAACTCTTTTTTCAAAGCTTTCTGTAGCCATAGTATTTTCACATTCTAACTCGCTGATATAAACCTCACTTGGCCTTTTAGCTCCACTTCTAAATTGATCAATTAATCTACTTTTTATCACCACAGAAGCAAAGGTTAAAAAGTTACCTCTTTTTTCATCGTATTTTTCTATAGCCTCATTAAATGCCATTAACCCTATGCTAAAACCGTCATTATTTTCTATTTCTATATATTGTCCCAATTGATTGCTCACTACTTTTTTTATAAAAGGAATATACTCTTCAATTAAATTATTTTTGTCCCTTTCATCCCCTTTTTGTATATCCTTAACTCGTTCCTCTAGGGTCTTTTTTTTCTTAAAAATATTGAGAAGCTTGGTCACCCCTACACCTCCTCTTCATATATTACGATATTTTACGATTTTTTAAGTATCTTATTTTGTTAATTATTCACACTAAACACAACTATATATTACCATATTTTTCATATTGCTACAAAGACAAATAAACCACACCGAACTTCGATGTGGTAATTTTTTTCTATATGTTAATTGAAATTAAATAGGTCAATGTTGCAATAATAGCTACAACTACTGTTATTTTAATATTTTTGGAGGATAACTCTGTTTTCATGTCATCCTCTTTAATTATATTGAAATTTTCAATTACTATAGCTGCTACCCATCCTATAACAGGATTTATTGCTAGCCCTGTTAAAAGACTTATGGCAGCTATTTGTTTTTGTGCTGATGTCTTTAATGTATTTAATCCTATTTCTACTAATGGAATATATACGCCAAATAGCAGTACAAGCCATATTAAAGGAGGAAATATTGCAATATCTATTGGAAAACCTAATAGGCTAAAGATTATGCCAGAAATTCCAAGAAGAAAGGCACTTCCTCCAATTGGCCTTCTTACTATACTAAGGGGTATCATAAAACTACGCCACACTGCAGCAGTTTGAGAACCACCTAAAAAGCACCCTATTATATTTCTTATAGAGGCCAAAGCAAAGGTAGAATTCATGTGAAATATAGATTTTTCTGCTTTTGGCCCATAATTGCTCTCTTGAATAGTTTTAATTGCTATGCCATCTGTAGGCCACATAACTACAGCAAGTAATGCAAATGGAAATGCCTTTATAAAATTAATAACTGTAAACCCAAAGCCCAATCCCCATATGTCAAACCACCATACCTTTGGATTAAGTATAGGGAAAGCAGGTACTGCCTTTACCTCTGGATAAATTCCATAAAATGCAGGAATAAGTATACCAATAGCTGCTGCTACGGGAATCATAAGCCATTTCAAATTCATTTTATTTAACGCTAGATAAGCAATAACTCCTAGCATAATTAATACAATGAATATTGAATTATTCTTTGCAGATGTCCATTTACTTAAACTATCAACAGAACTCATTATGCCCATGATACCAAAGAGCAATATAATTCCTCCTCTAGCCGCAACTCCATTTAGCTCCATTATTTTATCAAAAAACTTAAACCTTGCTATGAAAAGTCCTAAAACTCCGATTAAAATTCCCAGTACAAGTGGATGAACACCTAGAGAAGACATAAGGGGTATTAGTGGAATTAGTGGTGCTAAGGTTCCAGGTGGTGCAGCATATGGATTTAATATAGCGGAAAATATTATAGTGATAATACTTCCAACTATTAGCTCCAACCTTACATTTTCCGTAACGAAGGCTTCGTTAGAAATGCCAAAGCCTTTTGCCCAAGCTATAGCAAAAGCCGCTACTAGTGCAATTTTACCTATAGTTCCAGATAAGGCTGGAATAATATCTTCTATTCTTACAGTATAATCTTTTGTTGGAATGTTACATCCATTTTTTTTAGGATTATAGCTGATTAATTCCTCTGTTAATATATCATTTCTGTTTTTTCTCTTATTCAAATATTTTCCCCCTTCATTTTACCTAATATTATATAGAGTTCCCAATTTAGTCATCAATTTATAGCTTTATAATTTGCTATACAACAAAAAAGCCAATACTTACTAGCAACAAGCTAATAAATATTGGCCTACTTCACAACTGGTTTTTTAACCCTTTATTTAGTCTTCCAAGTTATTACTTATTATTAAATCTGGATTCCAAGTCCTCATCCACCGTAAGAATGATTATCTTTTCTCCAGTTCTTGTACTTACATCAGAATGGGCACTTACCACATTCACATTAGCAATTTCTTTTACAAGGTTATCAAAATATCCTCTTTCATTTTCAAATAAAGCCGTTCTTACTTCTTTTATAAGCTTTACCCCTTGAGTGTTTTCTGCAAGCTTCTTTTCTGATTGACTTAAAAATCCTTTAAGTCTTACTATTATCATATCTCCATATATTATTGTCTTTATTTCCTTAGGACCTCGTCCCATAAATTCAATTTCAAACTTGCTTACAGCCTCACTTATCTTTGATTCTAATTGTCCTTTTGTCATATTAAATCCTCCTTGTTTTACGCATGGAAGTTTTTAAAGTCATTTTATAATATCATATATAAATAAGCTTGGCAATAAGGAAGATTCATTGACCTTTTCAATTATTTATCCCTTATTTTTAGCTTTACATTAAGTTTCCACATAGGTCCTTTTATTTCATCTCCATCCCTCTTTTGAGAAACTAAATTATATATTGTAATTTCTTCATTAAAGGATATCTCCTTTTTTTCACTTTCATCATATCCACCTTTTTGTCCACCATATAAAAAATTGGGTAAATTTATATACCTAGCTCCTCCCCCAGCATATCTACCTGTCACGTCAACAAACAACTTAATTTCTTCTTGCTCTTTATTAGGATTATACAAAACTAGTACAGCTACTCTGCCATCAAAATCTTTTTTCATAGTTAAATCAATAATATTCTCAGCTTTAAATAATTTGTCGTCTTTGAATAATTCATAAGAAATATCTATAACTTTATCTTCACCTTTAAACTTTAACCCTGCTCCATTTCCTATAATGTTAAATTCCTCTTGAAAGTTTAAAAGACAATTTACTGAGTCTGTTTGATCTCTATATTCTTTAGAAAATTCAACTGTTACTTCAGGTTTTAATGCAGCACACCCTATTGCAAAAATACATAACAGTACCGATATTTTTTCAAAACCTTCATTTTTTCCCCTCCTTTTTATGTCTAAAAATCTAAACTAGATTAAGGGAGCATAAGCATAGCTATAAATAATAAAATTATTCAATCCATGAAATACTGTAGATGAAATTACATTGTTATTCCTAGTGTATAGATAAACGAAATATACATGAAATATGCATAGGTTTTTTAAATAGGCAATATTCGAAGATATATATTTAAAAAATCCTATATTATCTCTAATCATTCTAGAAGATATGTGTGCAAAGGAAAACATCAAGGCTACAATGATTATGCTTTTCCACTTTCCCTTTATAAGCCCCTGAATTCTTGTTTGAATATATCCGCGAAATATCACCTCTTCTACTAATGCTACTGCTATAAATTGTCTTATAAAAATCCAAATTAAATGATTATTATAAACTAGTCTTCTTCCATGTAATCTACTAAAAAACATGATTATTAGCATAAAAGGAATAGAAAATAACACTCCTATTATTATTTGCTTAAAAATCTTCTCAGGCTTTAGCCCGACACTTCTTACTGATTGTTTTTTGTATTTTAACAGTATAAATAATGGTATTAATTGAAGTAGTGGAATGGGAAGATACGCTACAAGTCTAACTAACTCTATGCTTTTAAAGTATGGTGAAAAGTAGAAAAACAACTGCTTTTGAAGGCTAAATATCGTTGTTATTGTTATTAAAATTATATTGTATAAATATAGTCCTATGGCAATATATCCATCTTTATTAGTATAGGTTTGTATATTTTCATCAAATCTAATTTCAAACATCTTATCTTTATTTATAAAGCTTTTAAATTTTTTCTCCATTATACAACTCCTAATTTACTTTAAATTTACTTTTTATTTAATTCCTCTATTTCCCATTAATATATTATTAAATCTAATTATACCACAATATTACATATAATAATGAATAGTACCTTCTACTTTTGCGTAATATAATTTATGCTATAATCAAAGAAACTTTAATAATAGGAGATAACTATGGAATTTCAGGGAAGAAAAGAACTATTAAAAGCATTAGTGGGAAGTCACAACTATAATCTAAATACAATTGACAGCGACAGAGACTATAAGATTTTTGTATCACCTACCTTTGAAGATTTGTATTATAATAGACAATTTTCCATGTCACAAATAGGAAAATTAGAGGATTTTGACATACATGATATTAGAAAGCTACCTGGCTTATGGTGGAAAGGTAATATAAATTTCTTAGAAATTCTATTTTCAATAGAAATAAACATAGACTCTTCATTAATAAACCATATAATTTCCATGAAGGATGATATCGCAAAAATGAATTTATCTTCTCTTTACGATGCCTGCATTGGCAGCCACATAAACAAGAAGAAATTGATACATAGGGGAACTGAAGGTACAATTCATCTAGTTCATAAGTATGGATATAATACTAAAGAAGCCATGCATAGTATAAGGGTTTTAGACTTTTTAAGAAGATTTGGAGAAAGTAGTTTTAATGATTTTAAAAAAGCTCTATGGTATGATGATAATGATTCTATGAAAAAAACTTTAATGGATATAAAGAATGGATGTTATACAGAAGAGGAATATTATAAATTAGCAGAAGAAATCCTAAACTCTGCTAAAACTTATGAAAAATTTTATAAGGAACAATCATATAATGAAGAACTTTATGATATGCTAAAAAAATTAGTAAAAACCATAGTGAAAACAACATTAGTATTAAACTAAATAGAGGAGTGAATGTTTAGTGAAAAGTGAAAAAGAAAAAATGTTAGCTGGGGAATTTTACAATGCTTCCCATGAAGAACTGGTAAAAGAGAGGGATTATGCTAGAGATTTAATCTTTGAGCTTAATCATACAAAGCCAAGTGACAAGGAGAAGAAACAAGAACTCTTAAAGAGATTGATTGTGGCAAAGGGTTCTTTTCATATTGAAACGCCCTTTTATTGCGATTATGGATATAATATTCAAGTTGGAGAAAATTTTTATGCAAATTATGGGTGCACTATACTTGACGTTAATGCGGTGCAAATTGGGAATAATGTACTTTTAGCTCCTAACGTTCAAATATATACTGCTACTCACCCCATTGACCCTATAGAAAGGTCAACTGGTATAGAATTTGCCAAATCAATAGTTATAGGGAATAATGTTTGGGTTGGTGGAGGAACCATAATATGTCCTGGAGTAACCATAGGAAATAATGTAACTATTGGTGCAGGAAGTGTAGTTACTAAAGATATACCTGACAACGTAATAGCTGCTGGAAACCCTTGTAAAATACTTAAAGGGATTTAATTATAACCTTGTTATTAAAGTAATAAATATTTTTATTACTTTAATAACAAGGTAAAAACTTATTGTTTAGAACGACCTTTAAGAATATTGTTACTTATATATTAATTCTATTGAGTATAAATATCATTATAATTCTTATCCCGAACAATTATCCTTTTAATTTCTCTTACTGTTCCTTGATTTTCATATGAAATCACTATTGGGTTTCTTTGATTAGTTGTTTGCGATATCATAAATGGATTATTTGTAGAATCTTTATCTTTAAATTCCACTGCAATATCTTCTGATCTTTGCCTTAATTCTTCATTGTAAATAAATAAAGCAATATAGTTTTCTTTACTATCACTAATTTGTATATACATTATGTCATTAGGCTTGTTGCTAATATCAATACTATCCTTAATATATCTAATTTCATCAGAAGCTTCATCACGATAAAACTTCATAATGCCATATTCGTTTTTTTTTCATAAATTACTATATAACCGTCATCTTTTGCTACACTACTAAGTAGTTCAATTTGATTTTCCCTTGCAAAGCTATGTATTTCTTCATATATTAGACCCCTCATTCTTATTGTATACTATTATACTACTTATATGAAGTTTAGTACTATTATGAAATATTGCATTAATCACCAATATAAAATTTGTTAATTCAATAGCATTTTAATTAATACTAAAATTAAATTTTTTATTCTTTAATCTCCAATTTCGTAAACAATGAGGATGCAAAACATACACTTAAAATCCATAATACCGTTATCCCAACAGACCCAAAACTAAAATTTGATTTATATAAATTTAGCAAAACTAATGTCCCTAATCCACCTCCAATTCCTCCTATCAATGAATTAATTTTCTTATTACCGGAAAGTTTCTTTCCACATGTCGAGCAATTAATCCCATTAAAATTTGTTAGAAACCAAGGTTTCCAAAAAGGTATTTTACTTTTACAGTTAGGACACATTAACATTATTATTCACCTCCTTAATTTAGAACAGTTTACCTCTGCGACGTTAAATACGAAGAATATGAAATAACTTTACCTTAAGCTGTAATCTTATCTATGTAAGAAATATTCATAATAAGCACCTTGAAAGATTAAAACTATTTCACCTAAAACACCCAAACAAAAAAACATAAAATAGTAGGTTGCCTTTGTTATATCTTTATTAAACAACTCCTTGAATGCTTGGATAATTAATCGTTCAAATTTAAACCAACTTAGAATCCAGCCAATAATGAGAAAAGTAACAATTGCCATATTAATTCCTCCTTATATTCACATTTTTTACTATTTCTAATATCTTCTGTATTATTTCCAACTGACATCATTTCCAACCACTACTTTTCCTGATGGGGATTATTTGTTATTACATATTCTCAAATTATTTAAGAATATAATATTTAGATAAATATAAATAACTAAATATTACTATGAAAATACAAAGTCAAACAGCCACAGAAACCAAATTGATTTCTTCAACTCCATATTACTATAAAAGAGGTACGTATGGTAATAATATGAATTACATTTATAGCACTATCCCTAAAACAAATTACATAAAAAAAGTTCAGGCTCTTTTCTAGTTGAACTAAAATTGTCAATTAATCTCTGAGTAAAAATTTTGAACATTTCATCATTAAAAGATTTGGCATTTACAGGACATCTTTTAATACAGCTGCAACATTTTATACATTTTGCAATGTCTATATCACTATAGTCATTAAAGTTGATAGCACTCATTGGACAATAGTTTGCACAAACTCCACAATTTATACAATCCTCATTAGTCTCAGGTGCCATTGGTCCCATAGCACTTTTTCTCTCTTTATAATGTAAATTTCCTTTAACGACTAGTTGAGTTTCTTTAAGGGTAGCTTCAGTATTGTTCAATTTTTCTAAGATTTTTTCTCCAAAACTTTTAGCAATTTCTAAGTCTCCCTTATCTGGTCTATGAGTTCCCAATTCTGTAGTATATGAATGTTCTCCAATAAATGAAGCTCCAGCAATACCAATGAAACCATTTTCTTCAAAGGTATTTTTTAGCTCTAAAAGTGCATCCTCATAATCACGATTGCCGTAAACCACAATGAATATTGCAGGTGTATTATTTCCTTTTATTTTCCCAAAGTAATTCACTAAAAATTCTGGTACCCTACCACCATATACGGGTACCCCTATTACGACCAAATCCTCTGAACTAAAAACTAGTTCTTTTTCTCTGTTTAAAGGTAAAGTAATATTGTATTCTTTAAATTTTTCATTAATACCACTGGCTACTTCTTTAACCACTTTAGCTGTGCTATCAGTAGCAGTAAAATAAAGTAAATTTAACTGTTTGTCCATAATCAACCTCCTAAAAGTTCTAAATATCTATTACTTTTTATTCCATTATAGCAGGTTAAAGTTTCTTCTTGAATAATATTAAGAACATTTAATTTGAAGTTTCACCAAATAAAAAAGGGCGTAAAACGCCCATAAACAAAAAAGTACAGTACGGTTATTAAGTCAAGTTGCCTAACTACTTCTTCTCTTCTCCTTTAATAAAAACCCTTATTCCATCTGCATCCTCACCATTTTTAGCCTTTTTAAGAAGACTTTCAAATTCACCGCTTTCTATATGAGCAGGAGTAACATCGTTTACCATTACATGCATACCATCATTTTCTTCAGTATATAGTCCGTATTTAGTAAATTTGCACCCATTATCTAAAAAAACCTTATGGGCATCCCTCAAAACCTTCTCAATACTTTCTATAGAATTATCCTTTAAATCTACTCTCAGTATAACCTCTGCATCCATGGGAAGATTCCTATCAAACTTCATGTCAAGCTTTAACTTTTTATTACCCTTCTCATATTCACCCTTATCATACATAACCATTGTGGTGTTTTTTTCAAAACCCAGCTCTTTGGCAATAAGAGATTTTGCAAGAGCAGAATATTCATCTGAAAGCCTTTGTATTGTATTAAACATGCCTAACACATAGCTATCATAATCATCTCTTTGAACCTTGCCCTTCTTATAATAAATTGAAAACTTTGTATCTATACTGGTTTTAGATTTCGCTCTTGCCATATATGAACTAAATTTAAAGTTATAAACGGGTTTTTCTACTTCAAGATCTAAAAAAGAATAGTTTTGTTCCACATATTTCTTAATACTTTTATTGGCAAAGGCCTTAGAAATTGGATTTCCCACAAAAGCATTAGTGACGAAAAGTATTCCAAAAATAAGAACCAGTGCTGATAAACCCGCCACAATTTTTAGTGGCTTTATTTTATTCATAATAATTTACCTCTCTTTCTTAAAAGTAAAGTGTAATAGTTCACTAATAACAATTCCTAAAAACACAAGGAAAGTATATATGCTACTTATAAATACGGGATAATATAAGGCCTCTAGGGCAAATCCCCCCTCAACTATTCCGCTTATAAATTGCCACAAGTAGGATAATACAAACACTAGAGCAGGAACTAACCACCACTTTTTCTTAAAAGTGACATATCCAAGTCCCCCAATTATGGGCATAATTAAAAAGTTATAAAACATCCCCATAGAATTTGATAGAGCTACTCCAACAATAGCCCCAGCAAGTAAAATAATAAGCTGTGTTATAAAAATACTGCGTTTTATATCAAAAATAATTTTTTCATCTTTAATATCAGGCTGTTCATTTTTAACTCCTTCAAAAGCTTCAAATTCACTCCTACAACTTTCACAAGTTTTTATATGATCATTTACAAGGCTACTACTATCACTACTCCCAACCCCATCCTTTACAAGGGGTATTAAATCAAGTACTACTTCACAGGATATTTTCAAACTAATTCCTCCTTTTCTAAAGAAGTTTTTATCCACTTTTTCGTGCGAAAATCAATAACTCTTGCAGAACTTTCTGAAATTCCAACTTCCTTTCCTATTTCACCATAGCTATATCCTTTTATTCTCATATTCACTATAGTTTGTGTACGCTCGTCCTTTTCTTCTAAAAGTTCTGAAATCCTACTCATGATTTCAGTTGTAATAAATTTATCCTCCAAGCTTTCCCATACATAGAGCCCTAATAAATCATTATATTCCACTGTAGGCTTTTCCTTTCGAAGACTTTGAAGCCATAAATGACGAGCAATAGAAAATAGCCAAGTTTTTATGGAAGACTCTCCTTTAAAATTTCCAATGCTTCGTATTGCATTTACAAAGGTTTCTGAAAGTAAATCCTCTGAAAGGGTTTCATTGTGCGTAAGAGATATCAAATATTTATAGACATCTTCTTTATATAAGATATACAAATTTTCTATTTGCTTCACAAAATCCCCCCTTCAATTAATTAGTCACAATTTCCCCGGAAATGTTACACCCTTTAGAATAAAATTTTAGCGTGTCATTTTGACACGCTAAAATTACTTAGTTACTCTCACTGTGCTTATTAATGAATCCTGCGTCTTATTATATATGCAGATTCCCTCATTTTGTTGGATACTCATATTCTTTTGGTTGTCTGCAATATTTCTTCAAATTAGGCAATACTGCCCCAAACTGCTGATAGTTTTTTCTTGCTTTAATTAGTGTTAATCCATGATTTTGATCACTTGTCTCGTCATCACTTTTAATAAACAAATCTATCTCCCAAAAACATATTGGACAGATGTAGGCAAGTGCATCACCATTATTGGGAATTGTGATAAATCTACAACAAGGACATGATGAGTTACCAATTATATCAATCTCAATATCCGTCCTGTTCTTTGCTTCTTCTCCATAATTTACTACTGGTAAATATTTATATTGCTTGCTGTTCATTATATCCACCACCTATTAAAAGAACTCATATATACATTGTACCATCATTTTCCACATAGTTACACATCAAATCTACCTGTCCAAGAGTCATATTGCTATATTGAGAGTTATTATTTATATTTATCCCCGCAAACAATTTCCTCTAGAGTTTTTCAATTATCTTTTTAGTTAATATATCCTTTAGAAGCCAAAACCTGATTCAGCTCCAATGATTTTATAGATTCATTTTCTACTAATTCAATTAAGTCCTTAGCATTAGCATAAACAAGCACCCCAAATGTTTTTATCCCATTATCTTTGGTATAATCTAAGGCTGATTTATAATGCTCCAGCCTCCTAGGATTGAGATCGAGTACCTTTGTAGCTTCCTTTCTATCAATCTTATATTGCAGTAGACTTTTATAATGAAGCTCATAGGCTTTTGCTTCAAGAGACATTTCGCTACTTTCGTAGCCTGTTGGATTAACAAGCCATTCAAAAATATGAAAAGCAGGATACTTTTCTTCAACAATTTCTTCCCTTATTATTATCTTATTGCTTCTAATAAGATTAATACCAATTAAATCTTTAGGCATATCATTATGAGGAGCTGTTCTGATACCTGCCCAAATAAAATCTATGTTAGGATACTTTATTTCCAATTGGCGCAATTCGTCCATAGTTAAATCTTTTTCAAAGGTGAGATTTGCTGAAACGTAGGAAACAGGATTTAACTGCATAACATGGTTCATTACCCGCTGTTTTTTCTCATTAATTTGATTTGAATTTCCAATAGGATATTTGACATACATAAAATTAACGCCAGTATCTTCAATAATTTCTGTATAGTTTTTAATTTTTTCACCACGTTTTATTTTAGTAGTAATATAATTCTTCTCCTGAGTGAAAAGGTTTGTTAGGAAAAAACCAATATCATAATCACCAAAACCTTGTCTTTCAACATACACATCGCTTGTTAAGGAATATCCTGGCATATTTAATTCCGTTAATGCATATAGATCAAAATTAATATCACTGTTAATTTCACCTACACTAACCTTTGCTGGGTCATAAAAATAGCTATCTACTAAAGGAGATATTACAAAAAATATTCCTATTAACAAAGTTATCATTATGGCTACGGAGGTCAATATCACTTTTCTTAAGCGACTATTTACACTTTTTTTGATTTTTATAGTCTCCTCATTATGCTGTTCACTTTCTTTCGATATAGTAAGGTTAATTAAATCCATATCCATGATTTCCGATAGATGTTCTTCTATTGCTTCATATTTTTCTATATCTTCTTCTATCATTTGCCTTTCTTCTTCGGATACTAACCCCTTTTTATACCTTTCCAATAATTCTCTATATTTCATTTTTACCCTCCAATTCAGTTTTTAATTTTTTCCTGGCTCTGAAAAGCAATGTCTTAGCAGCCCCCTCTGTCATTCCTGTTGTTTCACTTATTTCTTTAAGGGTAAAGTCACAATAATAATAAAGTATTAAAATTTCTTTATAGGCTGGACGAAGACTAATAACCAGGTTGTAGAGATGCCTTTTTTCATCGTTTTTGATTATCTTGTCTAAGGGTGTTTCTTCTATGGTCAATATATCTTCTAATCCATCAGCATTGCTGAACTCTTTATCTTTTCTAGCATAATCCAAGAATAGATTTTTACAAACTCTAAAAAGCCAATATTTAATGTATTGTACACTATCATCAATATATAAAATGGCTTTAAAGAAAGTTTCACTAGTCAAATCCTGTGCCAGGTGATGGTCTCTACATAATGAAAATGCATAAAGATAAAGTTCCCTATGGTATTTAATGTATAGCTTCTCCAGTTGGTTGTTTATCATAGAGACACCCCCTTCACTTAATAAACGATATACCAAGATTTAGGTTACACTATTTTTATTTTAATTGTTAAGAATATGAAATAAAATATTAAACTAATTGTACACCACCCTGCACAAAAAAATCCCTCGAACTTACGTCCAAGGGAATAAAAAACACAGTAATATTTAATTATTTAAGCTTTTCTTCCCACTGTTCCTCTTTAAATCCTACTAAAACAAAATCCTCTCCAACAACTATAGGTCTTTTAACAATCATTCCATTAGAAGATAAAATCTCTAAAAGCTCCTCTTCACTGGAAGTTTTAACTTTATCCTTAAGATTCATTTCTTTATATAGCTTTCCACTGGTATTAAAAAACTTATTTATAGGCAATCCACTTTTCTCAAACCACGCCTTTAACTCTTCTTTTTTAGGATTGTTTTCAACTATATGTCTATCCTCAAAATCTACATTATTTTCTTGAAGCCACTTTTTAGCCTTAATGCAAGTGGTACACTTTGGGTATTGTATAAATAGTACTTTCATAGCTACCTCCGTAAAATATTATTCTTTGAAATTATTATACCACAATACTACATATAGAAATAAAAGTCTATTGTTCTAATATTTTCATAACATCTTTTACATAATTTTCACTATAGTTTTGATCCAAGAATTTTTGTAGATTTTTTAATTCTATATTTTTATTTACTCCACTTTTAACTAACTTTCTATCTAAGTTATATAGATCTTCTTCTGCATTTTCACTTTTGCTGTACATACTTGCATCTAAAACATCCACTTTTGTACCATCTTTTAGTTTTAACTGATAATATAAATTTGCATCTTTTCTTTTACTAAAAATACCTGTATTTATCTCTTCTATATTCGAATATGAGTAGAATTTTCCTTTAAAATTTAAAACATCGTGAACTATTATATTCTCCTCTGTTATAACTTTGTAGGTTGTGTAGCTATAAAATAAACCTAACAAACATAGTGTAGAAGCTAAGATCTTTACCCACTTTAAAAATGTTTTTCTATTAATAAAGGTAGCTATGACTATAGCTATAATCCCAATGACTACAAACATACTGCTACTTGGAATTATATAAAATATATAATCCTTATATCCTGATAGAAGCAAATTTGTATAAGAAAAACCTACGATAGTTCCTAATGCTAAAATAATTACTACAATTAGTTTTAAAATATGTGTAATTAACTTCATTAAATCATCCCTCCATTGTTAGTATACATCATTTAAAAAATCATAAAATAATATTTATGCATTTTTATGGTTTATTTAAGATATGTATAATAAATTTACAAGTATAATTGATAATGCTACAATGTAATTATTGTATTATAATAATTAATACATGATTTAATGAACGAGGTGATTTAATGAATGAAGTTTTAACCTTAGAGGTTGCTTTTAATTTTGGCAATGCTATAAATAAGATTTATCCTGTCATATTAAAAGATGAAGATGATATGATTTTAATTGATTGCGGGTATCCACAATTTCTCCCCCTGATAAAAATGGCAGCAGAAGCAAGGGGCCTTAACCTTGATAAATTAACAAAAATAATTATAACTCACCATGATTTTGACCACATGGGAGCATTAGCGGAATTTAAGAGTACATATCCAAATGTATCAATTATCTCATCTTATGATGATGAAAAATACATTAGTGGAAAAGAAAAATCCTTGAGATTGCAACAAGCAGAAGCCTTATATGATTCTTTACCTGAGGAACAAAAGGCAGATGCTGAAAACTTTCATAATTTGCTAAAATCAATAATCCCTGTAAGTGTTGGTTTTTGTGTAAAAGATGGGGATGTATTTCCTTGGTGCGGAGGAACTGAAATTATTTCTACTCCTGGACATATGCCAGGACACATTTCCCTTTATTTGAAAGAATCAAAAACCTTGATTGCTGGAGATGCTCTGGTAGTAGAAAATGGGAAGCTTTGTATTGCAAACCCAAATTATACTTTAGATATGGCAAAAGCAAAAATGTCCATTAAAAAACTACTTGATTATGATATAGAGAAAATAATTTGCTATCACGGTGGTGTATATACTGAAAATATCAAAGCTTCTTTGCAAAAAATAATTTAACATTTTATCAAACATAGCGAAAGTTAAACCCCATATAAGCCTATTAACTTCTATGGGGTTTACACTATTTAATCCCTTTGGATAGGAATTTTAAACTTAATTCCTTTTTCTATCATATCTAAACCTCTTTTATCCTTTGGATCTACAAATAAATAAGTATATCCTTTTTCATTTGCTCTCCCAGTTCT
The DNA here is from genome assembly GCF_039521365.1 of Clostridium malenominatum. NCBI lineage: Bacteria > Bacillati > Bacillota > Clostridia > Eubacteriales > Clostridiaceae > Clostridium > Clostridium malenominatum. Next base: position 1,022,885 of record NZ_BAAACF010000001.1, on the reverse strand, counting down.
TCCTATGCGATGTATGTAAGCTTCAGCACTTTCTGGAATATCATAATTATATATATGGCTAACTCCAGTTATGTCTAGCCCTCTAGCTGCTACATCCGTGGCTATTAAATATTGAATATCTGTATTTTTAAAATCTTTCATTACTCTTTCACGCTTTGATTGAGTTAAATCACTATGTATCTTTTTGCAATTATACCCTCTTTGATAAAGCTTCACTTCAAGCTCATCAACTCTTCTTTTGGTTCTACAAAATATTATAGCCATGAAAGCATTATCCTTATCTAAAACCTTACACAAATCATCTAGTTTTCTTCTATCCGTGGTTTCTACTAAGAATTGTTCTATGTTTTCAAGAGTTACTTCTTTCTTTTGTATTGCTACTACCTTAGGGTCTTTCATATATTTATAAGCTAGTTTTTTAACATCTGAATTCATGGTTGCTGAAAAACAAAGGGTTTGACGTTTTTTACCTGTATATTTTATAATAGTTTCAACTTCATTTTTAAATCCCATAAGAAGCATTTGATCTGCCTCATCTAATACTAGTGTTTTTAAATTTTCAAGATTTATGGTTTTTCTCTGAAGGTGATCCAAAAGCCTGCCTGGAGTTGCAATAATTAAATGAATATTACTTTTTAGCTTTTTTAGCTGAGATCCTATATCCTTACCACCGTATGCAGCTAATATATTTAAATCTTTAGCTTCCGTAAGCTTCATAGCTTCCTCAGTTATTTGAATTGCAAGTTCCCTTGTAGGAGTTAATATTAACCCTTGAATTTTATCAATACTAGGAGACATATTTTGAAACATAGGAAGTAGAAATGCCAAGGTTTTCCCTGTGCCTGTTTGTGCCTCTGCTATAACATCATGGCCATCCTTTATAAACATTATACTTTCCTCTTGAATTGGAGTTGGATTACTTATTCCTTGATTTTTTAGTATTTTTATTAAATCATCGCTAAGTCCCAGTTCTTTAAATTTCATCATTGTAATTTACCTTTCTATTTTAAAGTGTGCTTTTTGTTATTTGCTTAAACTTTCTAGTAACATTATAAAATCCTCTTCTTTTTTAATCTCTAAATATAAATCTAATAATGTTCTAGTAGTCATATTATTATACCCTTTATGCCCGTTATTTAATATACTACTAAGCTTATCTATATTTGTTAACATTTCCTCAGCCATGTGCTTAACCAGTTCTTCTTTTAAAGCTTCTCTTAAATCTTCTGAGAATCTTTGTAAGTATTCTCTAACCTCTTCTGGATATTCCGAAAAGTTTTCCGAGAGTAAATCCTCTATTTTAAACATAAATTATCTCCTTTTAAATTAGCTTTATTTATTTCAAAGTATAATATGTATAATGTAATTTGTAAATGTGTCATATATTATAAAATAAAAATTGGGGTGCAAGCCACCCCAATACATTCTATATTATATTTAACAACATCTTCTTTTGTGATGATGTTTATGTCTTCTGCATCTTTTGCAAGAACATGAGCATTGATCATTCCCACCTGAGCCTAATAAAAATATTGCTGCCAGTGCAATTAATGCTATACTTCCAAGTCCTCCAGCTCCACCTGATTTTAACATACTACCAAGGAATTCACTTGTTCCTGGATTATCAAGAATGCCACTACTGCCCAAATTTTTTAACAAATCATTCATATCCATACTGCAAACAACCTTTCTATAATTTAATGTATATTGCATAATATGCTCGCTATGGAACTCTGTGTAAGAAATTTATATGTATAATATTATTTTTCAACATATCCTAGGCAATATTTGAGTATCTAGTTCTCCCAATACTCTTTTTCCACCAAAGTCATTCTCAATATATACAAATTCATATTCACTTGTAAATTCTCCTATAACCCTAGCCTTACAGTTACATTCTCTTACTAATCCATCTAGTATATCTATATAAACCTCTTTATCCACTACAATTATCATTCTTCCTTCGCAGGCTAAATAAAGTGGATTAATTCCCAACATTTCATTTATAGCTTTTACTTCTTCTCTTATAGGAATGTTTTTTTCAAAAATATGTATCCCTAAATCACATTGCTTAGATATTTCATTTAGTACTTGTGCCACCCCTCCTCTAGTTGGATCTCTCATAAATTTTATATGTTTATAATAATTTTTTAAATAGTTTAAAAGATAATTCAGTGGTTCGCAATCGCTTTCTATATTTCCTTTAACCTTCAAATTATATCTATCTACAGCTATTGCTGTGCCGTGCTCTCCAATTGTTCCAGTTACTATTACTTTATCCCCACATATTATACGTTTAGGTTCATACTCATTAACAACTCCCATTCCTGTTGTATTTATGAAAATCTTATCAACCTTACCTTTAGGAACCACCTTGGTATCTCCTGTAACTATGTTTACATTAGCCTTTTCACATGTTTCCTTCATAGAAGTTACAATTTTAATTAAATCTTCCATAGGAAAACCTTCTTCTATAATAAAAGCCACACTTAAACATACTGGTTCCGCTCCACAAGCAGTTAAATCATTTATAGTTCCAGAGATAGCCAGTTTACCTATATCTCCACCTTTAAAAAATATAGGATTTACAACAAAGGAATCCGTTGTAAATGCAATCTTCCCTTCAGGAAGGTTTACTAATGCAGAATCTGTATTTTGTATTAAAACATCATTTTTAAAATTTTTATAAAATATATCTTCTATTAATTTTTGTGTATGCTTTCCTCCTTCTCCATGGATAAGCTCAATGGTATTTATATTCATTTTCCTAACCTCTCCCCTATGAAATTGTATTTAAAATATGAAGCACAAGCGCCTTCTGATGATATCATGCATGGCCCATAAGGATTTTCAGGCTTACATATCTTTGTAAAAAGACTACATTGAAAAGGAGCTATATTTCCAAGCAGAACATCTGTACATCTACAGCTAGAATTGTCTTTAATATAACTGTTTTTATGAAAATAATCTTGTAAATTAAACTTTTTCACCGCATCAGTACATGAGTATTTGTCATTTATGGCTAATGCTGAATTTTCAACCTTTCCAATGCCCCTCCATACTACATCTTCTACTTTAAAGACATCTTTAATTAACTCCTTAGCCACCATGTTTCCTTGTTGACTTACCCATTTCCTATATAGATTTTCAAATCCATTGTAACCTTCACCTTTATTTTTTCTATAAATATCTCTAACTAAAAAATATATTCCACCTAATATGTCCTCCCCTTTAAACCCACATATTACTGAAGGTATTTCATATTTTTCTTGGATAAATTTAAAATTTTTCTCCCCAGTTATTATAGCTACATTTCCTGGCAAAATCATTCCATGAATATTTTTATTTTTAATGCTAAGAATTTTTTCTAGTATAGGGGGCATTATTTTTATAGAAGTTAAAAAGAATAAGTTTTCAATTTTTCTTAAGTAAGTTTGTTTTATTAGAGATGCAACTAAAGGAGCAGTGGTTTCAAAACCTACTCCTAAAAACACAACATTTTTAGGATATAATTCTTCTGCTATTTTAGTAACTTCATTAACAGAATAAAGTATTCTTATATCTCGTCCCTTCGATTTTTCAATAGAAAGACTAGAGTTATTCCCTTTTACCTTCATCAAATCTCCAAAAGTAAGTATAGTTATGTCTTTTGAAGCCAAATATACAGCAGCATCTATATAGTCCTCACTAGTAACACACACAGGACAACCTGGCCCTGATAATAAATTTATTTTGCTGGAAATAACACTTCTTATTCCATACTTAGCTACTGAATTTGTATGGGTGCCGCACACCTCCATGATGTTTATATTATCTATTTCTATTTCCTCTGCATATTTATTTATATTCTTTATTACTCTTTGTAATTTATTATTATCTTTAATGTCCATCATCTTCCTTTAACATTTCTTCTAGAACCCCATCTAAATAATGAAAATACTCTTCATCTATTTTTTCAATAGCAAATCCAGCATGAACTAATATATAATCCCCTTTTGCTGGATTGTTTACAAGTTCTACATTAACAATGGTCTCTATTCCTTTAATATCAATAGATGCAAAAGGTAAATTCACACTATTTATTCTTCCACAAATACCAAGACACATATTATATCCCCTTTTCATTTAATATCTCATCCGCCACAGCAACTTGTCCAAAAGAAATTCCGCTGTCATTAATAGGTATATTTTCATTAAAAAATACTTGAAATCCTTTGTTAACCAAACATTTATAAATATTTTTTAAAAGATATACATTTTCAAAAACTCCTCCGCTTAAAATAACTTTATCTATTTTAAATTCTTCCCTTATTGTGCAAGCCATTTCAACTGTCATATTTACAATGGTATTATGAAATCTAGCGCTTATCTTTGAAATATTTACTTCCTTTTGGATGTCATTTAATATATCCTTAAGCATGAAAGAGTAATCTAATATATGAGTTTTGTCTTTTTTCTCTATTAAATAAGTATAGCTTTCCTCAACATTTTCTTCTGTAATGCATTCAAGTTCAATAGCACCTTGCCCATCATAACTTGTACTCTCTCTTACTCCTAAAATAGAGGATACAGCATCAAATAATCTACCTACACTGGAGGTTTTATAGCAGTTTAAATTATGGTCTAGTGCAGAAAGCACATTGCTTATATCATTTCCAGAAGCTCTTTCAATTCTCTTTAATCCAAAACGTAGCACATCTTCATCTTTAAGATTTTTTAAATAACTTACCCCTATTTTCCATATATCTCTATTCGCAGAATCTGCTCCTTGAATTTTTGTATATTTAAAATGAGCTACTCTTTTAAACTCCCTTATACTTCCAATAAAAAATTCTCCTCCCCAAATATTTCCGTCAAGTCCTAATCCAGTACCATCGTATATTATCCCTATAGCATTATCTACTATACGATGCTCTAGCATACAACTTGCCATGTGAGCATGATGATGCTGAACAGGTAGTTTTGCTTCAACATCATTCAAACTTTTCCCATACAAGGTAGACATATAACTAGGATGCATGTCAAAAGCTATAACCTTTGGCTGAAACCCGAAAATATTTTTCATATTAGTTATAGATTTTATATATTCCTTATAGGCATTTAACTCTTTTAAATCTCCAAGATATTGACTCATATAAACAATTCCATCTAACGCAAAGGAAAAGTTGCTTTTCCCTTCTGCGCCACAGGCTAATATATTGTTTTTTATTTTTCTATCAACATAGTAAGGAGAATATCCCCTTCCCATTCTACTTATCATGACTTTTTCTTCTACTATTTTAACTACAGAATCATCAATTGGTGTGTTTATATCTCTATTATTAAATAAAAAAAAGTCTACTGCATTAGAGATATTTTTTAAAGCTCCTTCATTGGTGTATTCTGTTGGACATCCACTAATATTACCACTGGTCATAACAAGAGGTGGTAGTTCTTCTTTAAAGAGCAAATGATGCAACGGAGTGTAGGGAAGCATTACACCATATTTATTCATCCCTGGTGCAACCTCTTGGCATATATCATTACCCTTCTTTTTTGTTAAAAGCACTATAGGTCTTTTATTGCTAAGGAGAATTTCTTCTTCTCTTTTGCTAACTTCACAATATTCTTTAACTTGGTCAATATCCCTCATCATTAGGGCTAAAGGCTTGTGTTCTCTTTTCTTTCTATTCCTAATTTCTAAAACAGCTTCTTTATCGAAGGCATTACATATTATATGAAATCCCCCTATGCCTTTAATTCCTAAAATTTTTCCATCATTTAAAAGCCTTGCACATTCTTTTATTTCATCTAAACACTTTATGTTTTCTCCTTTACTATCAGTTAAAATAAGCTGGGGACCACATTCTATACAACATGTAGGTTGAGTATGAAATCTTCTTGTGTCAGGATTTTTGTATTCATCATTACATACTAAACACATTTGAAAATTATTCATAGTTGTATTACACCTATCATAAGGAAGAAGCTTTATTATGGAATATCTTGGGCCACACAAAGTACAGTTGGTAAAAGCATATCTATATCTTTTGGAATTTTTATTAAATATATCTTCTATGCACTGATCACATGTTGCAATATCAGGAAGAATAAACTTTGCTTTTATATTTGAAGTTATACTTTTTCTTATGACAAAGTCTTTATATTTCTCTATATCTTTTTCAGTTAATTCTACCTTTTGAATTTTGGCAAGCTTAGGAGGATTCTTTACAATCTCTATGAGGAATTGTTCTATTTTCTTTCTCATGCCTTCAGCATTAATAATTACAGAAGAATCACAATTGCTAACCCAACCTTTAATATCTAATTCCCTTGCCTTTTTATAAATATAAGGCCTAAAGCCTATTCCCTGAACAATTCCATGTATTTTTACTGTATAACCCACTTCATTGTTCATAATATTCATATCTATACTTTTTCTCCCTGAATTTTTTTAATAACAGCAGTAAGTTCATCCATATCTTCGTAACTTACTTTCACCTGAGTATTTTCATGTAAAACATCCTTATTTAAATCTAAAAGATGTTCTAAAAGATGTTTTTCAGTGATGTGACTTTGATGTCCAAATGAAATTTCTATTATATCCACTCTAGTTAAATTATTTTCGTCACAAATTTTTTTGATTTCACAAGAAATATTTTGCATTAAAAATGAGTCATGCACTCTTTACTCCCCCTTATGTATAGAATCCTTTAAAACTATATTCTGATATACCTGACTTTTTATATGATTAAATTTCTCTAAAAGCTCCTTGCTTAACTCCTCTCCATAATCAACATCAACACCCTCTATGCCAATAATATAGCCAGTTACATTTTGAAAATTATAGCTATTTAAAAGTTTTATTAAGCTTAATTGATGTTGAGAATAACCCTTTTCAAAAAAAATTTCCTTATTATTAATATCTAAAATAGAAATTTTGCCTGGTTCAATGCCATACAACGTACAATCTAAAATAAATATAAAATCTCCATTCTCTATAAAACTTAAAGAGTAGTCCGTATCAGTTTCCCCTAATATAACCTCAAATCCTAATCTCTCCAAATCACTTCTTAGTTCTTGGCCAATTAACACTCCAATAGCATCATCTTTCATTATCCTATTTCCTATAGCTAAAATCTTCTTGCCCATACCTACACCAACCTTATATTCATTGTAGAAGAATCCTTGGTTAAAACATGAGTTGCACAGGAAACACAGGGATCAAAGGATCTAACAATTCTTCCTATTTCAGTAGTATTCTTAGGATTATCCACATGGGTACCAATAAGTGCTTCCTCTAAAGCACCAAAAATTCCATTAGAATCCCTAGGGGATAAATTCCAAGTACTAGGCGTTATTATTGTATAATTTTTAATCTGATTTTCTTCAATATTTACATAATGTCCAAGAGAACCCCTTGTGGTATCTATAAAGGCATATCCTACGGCATTTTTAGTCAATGTATAGGCCTTATTAGTACTATCTTTAGGTATTATTTTATCTAAAAGCTGTAACATACTGTTTGCAATTTTTTTAGCTTCTAATACTCTTGATACAATTCTATTCATAGTTGAAATTCCTTCTCTATACTCTCCACTTATATACATTCTGGCCAAGGGTCCCACTTGCATTGCATATCCTTTATACCTTGGAGCTTTTATAAAGCTATATGCCCCCTCTTTAAAAGGATCTACCTCCCAATTATTATCCTGTATATTTAATGTATTCTCCTTTGCCTTATACCAAGCTTTATATATATTTTCATTTATATTTTTAATATCCAAAACCTCTCTCTTACCATTTATGATAACTCCGGGAGATACATAATAAATATCTTCACCATAATTGTCAAATAGTCCATAGGTCATTAAATTTTCAGGTCCTCTCCCTATATTAAAATAATCATTATAATAAGTTGATAATATAAAAACGTCCTCCATCATATTATTTTCAATAAAATCTCTAATTTCTGTAACCAAAGCCTTTACCTGAACAATTTTTTGAGCCGTTATATTAACGGTAACCCCTCCAGGAAAAACCCCGTGATTATGAGGAGCCTTTCCCCCTAAAACAGCTAATGCCTCGTGAGCTTTTCTACTATAATTTAAAGAGGAAAAATAGTTTTCTATAAGCCTCTCACTTTGTTTTTTGGGTATTCTAAAATCATCATGAGTAATTGAATATAGCGGATTTATATTAAATCCCTTAACATAATCAGGAAGAACATATTGATAAAAATGTCTTAAGTGGTTTTGCAAAAATTCACTTCCATGGAGTACATCTCTAATCATTTCTTCATTTCTGTCTGGGACAATATTATAAGCATTTTCAAGAGCCTTAGCAGAAGCCATAGAATGAGCTGTAGAACATATACCACAAATTCTTTCTGTAAAATAAATAGCATCAAGAGGAGATCTCCCTTTTAGCATCTTTTCAAATCCCCTAAAAAGCATACCCTGGCTTTCTACATCTACAATCTTATTGTTTTCTATATAAGCTGTTATCTGCAAATATCCACTTATTCTAGTAACTGGATTAATAACTACCTTATCTGCCACCTCATCCCCTCCAAATTAAATACTCACAAATGGCTCCATACCATCTGGAAAACCTTTAGACGCACATCCTATGCATGGAGTATTGTCTCCAATAGGCCAATTAACATAATCATTCCACTGTCTAGTAGGGCAATCCGTTTTTGTAACAGGTCCCCTACATCCTAATTTAAACATGCAGGTTCTTTCTCCCACTGACTTTGCAAATATTCTTTTTTCAAAGTAAGATCTTCTAGGGCAAATATCGTGTATGGTCGTTCTATAAAAATCAACAGGCCTTCTATCTTCATCAAGTTCTATATCCCCAAATAATATTAATTGAGCTATAGTTCCCATAATCCAGTCTGGGTGAGCTGGACAGCCTGGCACTCTTATAGCTTCACGATTTATTTCTTTTTTTAAATAATCAAAAACACTTATGCAACCAGTAGGATTTGGCTTTGCTGCTGAAATTCCACCATAGGAGGCACAAGTTCCTACAGCAAGTATATACTTTGCTTTAAGTGCAACTCTTTTTACTTCTTCCATTCCTGTTATCCCTTCCCCTTTATAATTAGCTACAATATTATAAACTCCATTATCCTTAGTTGATATAGCTCCATCCACTATAAGAATAAACTCCGTATCAAGGGTAGCTAGCAACTCTTCCTGAGCCTCTTCTCCCTGAGCCTTCATAATGCTATTGTTATATTTAAAGTTCACCATATCAGTTAAAAAATACTGCATATTTGGACCAGAGCCATCTAGTAAAGAAATTATATTTCCAGAGCATCCAGCAGCCTCAATCCATACTAAATTCATCTTTTTCTTATTTTTCATCTCTATTTGAGAAACTGCTCTCTTAACTAATTCTTTAGCAGTAGCGTATTTATTCTTTACTGCGGGACACATATTATTGAGCATTTTCACTGCTCCCTTCAGTTTTTAATATTCCAACCTGCTCTAGCCCTTTTAGAATTTGTTCTTTATTATGGCAAGCGTTTATTTCTTTAGTTAAATCCCTTCCAGCTTTAAGCCCAAAATGAGTTCCAGCTGCCCAAGCCGCATTATAAGTTACATCGTAAACTACACCATCAATAGCCACATAAGCTTTATTACCATTCTTGCCGTCATATTTTAAAAGCTCTTCTAAAGTAAAGCTTTGTTGCCTCATATTTTCATTTTTTCTATATATGTTGTCCATTTCATTAATGTTATACATAAAATTTTTTAGAACCTTAATTCTATACCGCTCCTCTTTAATCAAGCTGTCATAAAACATTTTTTCATAAATATTAAAGCTCATAAAGCTAATCTTTTTAAGTTGATATATGTTTTGCTCCATTCTATTTATCAACTCTTTATAACTCTTGAAATTCATGTATTCATTCTCCTATAAAATCTTATCTTTAAATAATATGAAAAAATTTATTTTAGTAGACCTATTTTCAAATTAGTAGTTTAAAATAAAAGCTTATACTTTAAATTTACTATTGACATTTCATCATGTTAATGCTAAACTACCAACCATACAACAAAACTGCGATGAGAAGAAGTAGAAATCATACGTTTTCAACAGAAAGCTACCGGTTGATGAGAGGGGCAGAAAACAGATTTTGAATACATCTCTGAGTGGCGCACTGAAAGGATTTATATCTTAGTAGGCTGTTGCCGGGTGCCACCGTTATATGGCTAGGGTATAAGCACTTTTGTGCCGTACCTGATGAGGTTTATACAGTGATGTGTAAATAAATTTGAGGTGGTAACACGTGAGCACAAGACTCCCGTCCTCTGCATAGAGCAGAGAACAGGGGTCTTTTTTATATTCAAATTAATTTTTAGAAAGGATGATAGTAATGAAAAGTGCACAAGAACAGTTTAAGATTATTATGAAAGGGGTAAACCAAGTTGTTAGTGACGAAAATTTAATGGGAAAGCTCCAAAAAAGCATTGAAGCGAATAGTCCTCTTGTAGTTAAGCTTGGACTTGATCCTTCTGCACCAGATATACATCTAGGCCATGCTGTTGTACTGCGTAAAATCAAGCAAATGCAGGACTTAGGGCATCGTGCAGTAATCATAATTGGAGATTTCACAGGCAAAATTGGGGACCCATCAGGTAAAAGCAAAACCCGTAAACCATTAACTACAGAGCAGGTGCTGGAAAATGCAAAAACCTATGAAGAACAGATTTTTAAAATACTTGATAGAAATAAGACTGATCTTAAATTTAATAGTCAGTGGTTGTCAAAACTGAATTTTGAAGACGTAATAAAACTTGCAGGGAAAGTTACTGTTGCTAGGATACTTGAAAGAGATGATTTTGAAAAAAGATATAAAAATAGCGAACCTATTGGACTACACGAATTTTTCTATCCATTAATGCAAGCCTATGATTCTGTGGAACTAAAAGCTGATATTGAAATGGGAGGCACAGACCAAACTTTTAATATTCTTATGGGACGTACGCTACAAAAGGATTTTGGTCAAGAGAGTCAAGTAGCCCTATTTATGCCATTGCTTGAAGGTACCGATGGCATTGAAAAAATGAGCAAAAGCCTTGGAAATTACATCGGTATATATGAAAATGCAGTTACAATTTATGAAAAAACTATGACTATTCCAGACAACCTTATTATTAAATACTTTGAACTGGCAACAGATATTCACCCAGATGAAGTTGAATTAATTAAGCTAGAACTTGAAAACCCAGAAACTAACCCTCGTGATGTTAAAATGCGCCTTGCAAAAGAGATAACAACTTTATATTGTGGTGCTAAGGAAGCAGAAATAGCTGAAGAACATTTTAAGACTGTATTCCAAAAAAATCTTATTCCTGAGGATATAGATGAATTTACCTTATCCCTTGATTGCTTTGCACAGGATGGAAAAATTGACCTTGTAAAGATCATCTCTAAGAGTGGAATTACTAAAAGTAACGGGGAAGCCAGAAGACTTATTACACAAAATGCTGTAAAAATAGATGGAGAAAAGTTTAATTCATTTACAATATCAGATACAAATAGTAGTTTTGTTATTCAGGTGGGTAAGTCAAAATTTATCAAAGTAAAGGCAGAAGAAGGAAGTGTTTAACTACCACTTCCCCCTTCTGACCCCTTTTATTAATAAATATTAAAAGTATATATATACATTATCAGGCCTATCTATTTTTTCTAACTTTTCAACTTTAATTGCAGGCAACTCAATTTCTTTGCCTGATGGCTCTTTATATAAAATTGATTCAATAACCCCCTCTATTCTCACCCATTCATCTGTTTTTAAATTTTCACTCTCCTCCCACTTGCTTACTAAACCTATAATTTGAGAATCTGCCGCACAACATGTCATAACCATTCTTCCTACAACAAATTCTCCCTGGTTTAACCCCTTGTCCTTAAATACGAATCCAGAAATACATACCCTTTTACCCTTATACTTTTCTATATTCTCTTCTATGGAATATAATCTTTCTAAATAATTATCATCATTAAATTCAATTAAGACTTCGTCATAAATATCTTCATTAGATGTACCCATTGATACACTTCTATTGATATTTATATTTACCCCTCTTTTATCTGCAATGCTTGAGGTTAATTCCATTTGAGATGAAGTCATTCCAATAACAAGGGTAGTCCAAAGTAAAATATAACTTTTATTAATCTTATTTCTTGTTTGCACCGTAAAGATTTTAGTAAACTGATATAGGGATAGTATTAGAAATACTCCCACGGAAAATTTCACATAAAGCATCATTCTTGGAGCAATATACATAGCTATCTTCCCTGTGTAAAATAAATAGTAAAAATAAAATGTAAAACCTGACAGTATAATGAACCATACTAACTCATGAAAATTAAATCTCTTCATCTATATCACTCCAAATCTACTCATAAAATTTACTATACATCCAATAATAAAAGATAAACCTAATGTATAGATTATTATTTTAGCCACATATCCCCTTTTAAAATTGCCCATAAGCATTAATGTATTCTTTATATCAAGCATAGGTCCTAAAACTAGAAATGCTATAATGGAACCCGTTGTAAACTGTGCTGAAAAAGTTTTAGCTATAAAAGCATCTGCTTCTGAACAAATAGATAGTAAAAATGCCAAAGCTATCATAATTATCACTGAATACACATTGTTTAATCCTATGGATTTTATTGAGTTTCGTGGTACCGTAATTTGAAACATGGAGGATATAAAAGCTCCAAATATTAAATATTTACTTATATCTTGAAACTCTATTATTGTGTGTTCTAGTATACTTTTGAACTTAGAATTGCCATATACTCTATCAAAACCACATCCACAAAGACATCCTCTTTCATTATCAAAGCTCTCTGTTTTTGCTGGATTCTCTTTATTATAGCTTCCGTAATCAATTAAAAAACCTATGGTAATTGCCACTAAAAACCCAAACATAGCCCTTAATAACACTATAATAGGCTTATCATAGAAGGCATAATAAGTGGACATCAAAACTACTGGATTTACTATTGGCACCGCTAACATAAAAGTTGTGGTAGCACCTGCAGGAACTCCCTTTTTCATAAGTCTTCTAGCAATAGGGACAATAGCACATTCACACACTGGAAATACCATTCCCATTAATCCAGCTCCAATATATCCTAAAATCTTATTTCTAGGAATAATTTTCTCTATAAACTCTTGTGATACAAAGATTTGAATTAATGCAGATACAAGGGAGCCTAATAATATAAATGGAATTGCTTCAATTATTATGCTTATAAATATAACAGAAAAATTTTTAAAATACTCAAAACCTAAGTTAATACCTTCCATATTTTTCTCCTATCATAATATTTATCTATAAACTATATTTTTAAAGAATATCCTCAGTTTTTTTAAAAAGCCTTCCTCTAATATTTTTTCTTTTTGGACCATAGCCTTTATTGATTCGCCTTTTTTAACTCCTATAATAATGGCATATGGGTTTATGGAATCAATCTTCTTATGGATTTTATCTATTTCTTCTTTTCCTACCTCATTTATGTTATTTATTAAAATTAAGTTGCTATACTCTACTGCTGGAAGTAAAAAGCCTCCCATATTATCTAAATAAAAATTAAACACCGAAGCTTCTGAAATATAGAAAATAGTAGTTATCTTGCAGTGTTTCTTTAAAGCTTTACTGTTAAATATATTTAAAGTTTCAATAAGATTTCTTGTTCCATTGTGTTCAATTATTACTCTATGTGGTCTATAAAGAGTTAGAGCATATTTAAGGTACTCTTCTGTTAAAGGTTTTTCTGCATCATATAATTTTATCTTCACCCTTTTATCTTCTATTATGGTCTTTTGTATTTCCCTAAGTCCTCTTTCACATTGAATTATAAGTACCTTCTCATTATCTACTAAAGTACTTTCTACTAATGCATTTATAAATGAAGTTTTACCAGAACCTAAAAAGCCTGTTACTATTTCAATATCTGTATTCATAATCTCTACCTACTATAAGAATAATTTTTTTAGATTTTCTTTATTTAAATTACTACCAATCACACATAGTCTCCCAGTATAATCAGCTTCTATCTTTTGTATTTGTATTTCATTGGGAACATAGTCAAACTGCACCCATTCCACCTTATTTTCCTGTAATATTCCTTTTGCCCTCAATACCTTTCCATACTTCTCCTCATCCTTTAATTCTCTTAAAATACTAGCCAACTTTTCTTTGTTATATATTTTTGGGGTTTCCATGCCAAAGGTTTGAAATACTTCACTGGCAGAGTGATTATTTCCTAATTTAAATCTTCCTTTATTTAAATTAACCTTTTCAAGTTCTAAATCTATCTTTTCTTTTTCTGCAGCATTTATTATCTTATCCCCTTTTATTTCATCCCAAGGTGTTGATATTATAATAGCCTCCCTATTTAACTTATTGATTTTTTCCATAATATCTGCTAATTCTTCTTTAGATAGGTTTTGGCTTCTACTTAAAACAATAGTTTTACCATTAGTTATTTGATTTTTGTAAAACTCACTGAAATTTTTAATGTACATATGAAATCTACTAACGTCTACAACGGTAATAACCATATTAAGTGTTACAATATTTTTTACTTCAGGTTGGTTTATAACAGATAATATTTCTGAAAGCTTTCCAACTCCAGAAGGTTCTATTATAATTCTTTCTGGATTATATTTAATGCACATCTCCTTTATTGCTTGTACAAAATTTCCTGAAACACTGCAACAAATGCACCCTGAATTTATTTCCTTTATATTTATTTTACTCTTAGCTAAAATGCTTCCATCGATACCTACTTCACCAAATTCATTTTCTATTATTACAATGTTTTCTTTAATAAAATTTTCTTTAATAAGCTTTTTAATAAGCATTGTTTTTCCTGCGCCTAAGAACCCAGAAATAATATCAACCTTCGTCTTCATTTTCTTACCTCACTTTATATAAAATTTTCCACATAATTATTATATTTAAAAAACAAAGTAAATGCAATTGATTTGCATTTACTCCTTATATTATACTAATATATATTGAATTAGCAGTTTAAATATTACTTATTTAATCCATTTAATCTTTTAATAATTGAACTATGGAATTTTATTTCCGTAATAATTTATAGGAAAAATAAAACATCATAAGGAGGGCATATAAATGCTAAGAAAAAAAATACTAATAATTCTTTCAACTATTTTAATTATTACATCTGTTGGTTGTGGTAATAAATCAAAAGATGCAGGTAACGTAAACGATAATCAAAGTGTTGTGGAAGAAAACATTGAAAAAGAGGATGAGGATACAAAACCTGAAGATAACTCTACTGCAGATGAAACTACTAAACCTGAAAAACCCGTAGAGTCTGTGACTAAACCTGAAACTACTAAGCCGGAAACTTCTAAACCTGAAGTAGCTAAACCTGAGACCCCTAAACCACAACCACCAAAACAGGAAACGGTAAAGCCAACCGCTCCAAAACCTGAAGAAAAACCAACTCCAAAGCCTGAAGAAAAGTCCGTAGCAACGAAAGACATTGCAGATAAGATAGTAAAGGATTTGGAATTTCCAGCTACTTTAGAAATGGATGAAGAACGTGCTAAAGAATTTTATGCTTTAGACACCACCTTAGTTTCTGAATTTGCAATTTATCAAGCTATGATGAATGTAAAAAGTGACGAAGTATCAGTATTTAAGGTAAAAGATAAAAAGAATATTGAAAAAGTAAAAGAAGGTATATTAAAAAGACAGGAGCAATTAACAAATGTGTGGAAACAATATCTCCCTGACCAGTATGAAAAGGTACAAAATTATATTATCTTAGAGAAGGATAACTATATAATGTACTGTATTTCCGATAATCAAGAAAAAGCAGAGGAAATTTTTAATAGTTTCTTTAGTAAATAAGCTATTGCTCAAGGAGATTTACTATGGTATTTAGCAGCCTATTATTTCTATTTTTATTTTTACCAAGTGTAATTTTAGTTTACTATGTTGCACCCAAAAGATTTCGAAATTTAATATTATTTCTAGCTAGTCTTATTTTTTACGCCTGGGGAGAACCCGTATATATAGTAATTATGATTTTTTCCTCTCTGGTAGATTATACTTGTGGAATTGTCATAGATAGTCGTCGAGAGGAAAAGGCTATAGCTAAAACCATGCTACTTTTATCTATATTCATTAATTTAGGGCTTCTAGGTTTTTTTAAGTACTATAGGTTTCTTATAGGAAGCATTAATGACTTATTTGGTGTTTCCTTAAGAAATTTCAATGTTACAATGCCTATAGGTATTTCCTTTTATACCTTTCAAACCATGTCCTATACCATTGACGTTTATAGAGGAAAATTCCCTGCGCAAAAGAATATTATAGACTACGGAACCTATGTTAGTCTATTCTCCCAGCTAGTTGCAGGGCCAATTGTTTTATATGATACTATAGCATATCAGTTGAAAAACCGAAAGGAAAGTCTAGCTGACTTCGGACAAGGCTTAGAAAGGTTCATAATTGGTCTTGGGAAAAAGGTTTTAATAGCAAATAATATAGGAGTTCTGTGGAATGAGATTCAAAGTATGCCAGAAGAACTGACTATTGTGACAGCATGGATAGGAATCCTCTCCTTTGCTTTCCAAATATATTTTGATTTTAGCGGATATTCAGATATGGCTATTGGCCTTGGTAAGATCTTTGGTTTTGATTTTCCTGAAAACTTCAAGTACCCCTATACCTCAAAAAGCATAACTGATTTTTGGAGAAGATGGCATATATCTTTAGGTACTTGGTTTAAGGATTATGTATACATCCCCTTAGGTGGAAGCCGCTGCACTAAGCCAAGGTTTTATAGAAATTTATTTATAGTATGGTTTCTTACAGGGTTATGGCATGGTGCAAGCTGGAACTTTATATTATGGGGACTTTATTTCGGTATTATAATCCTTCTAGAAAAAACCCTATTGCTTAAAGTTTTAAAAAGAGTGCCAAAAGCTCTATGTCATATTTATTCCCTTCTACTCATTTTAGTGGGCTGGGTATTATTTTATTTTGAAAGCTTACCTAAGGGCATTAATTATTTAAAAGCTATGTTTGGCCTATCACCTATAGACTTTATAAATTCAAGGTGCATATACCTTTTATATAATTATGCAATTATTTTATTTATTGCAGCCCTAGCATCAACTCCTATTATACATAAGTTTATATATAGGTTGAAAATTAAATGGGAAGGATTTTACCATTTTGCTTCTATATCTTTTATTACTATGATTATGTTTCTTTCAACAGCATATTTAGTTGATGCCACTTATAATCCTTTCTTATACTTTAGATTCTAGGCAAAAGGAGGTATGCTAAATGAAAGTATATAGGATAATTTTAAGCTTCATAATTATGCTGTTCTTAGGAACTATGGCTATAATAAACTTTACCTTTCCTGATAGGGAGTTTTCTGAGGAAGAAAATAGAATGCTTAAGGGAAAGCCAACCTTTTCATGGGAAACCTTAAAGAACGGTAAATTTACCAAAGAATATGAAGCATATATTACGGATCAATTTCCCTTTAGGGATTTTTGGGTAGAAGTTAAAGCCTCTTCAGAAAGATTGCTGCAAAAGAGAGATAATAATGGAGTGTATTTAGGGAAAGACGGATATTTGCTTCAAAAGGTAGATAAAGTAGATGAAGAAATTTTAAATAAAAACCTCCAGGCAATAAATATGTTTGGGAAGAACAATACAGGGAATAAAATATATTTTCTTTTGGCTCCAAATTCAGTAGAGATATTAAAGAATAAACTCCCTCCCTTTGCAAGTTCTGAGAATCAATTATATATAATAAATTCTGTACAGAATAAACTAGATTCTTCTATTAGTTTCATTGATGGCTATAAAGCTCTTTCAGAGCATAAAAATGAATATATATATTATAAAACAGATCATCATTGGACTTCTTTTGGCGCTTACTATGCTTATAATTATTTAGGTAGTAAAATGGGATATACCCCTTTGGCAATAGAGGATTTTAACGTGGAAAAGGTAACAGATGAGTTTTATGGAACACTATATTCTAAAGGAAATTATAGGACTGCCAGTTCAGATTCCATTCATATATTTAAACCGAAAAAAGAGCCTTCATATACTGTGGAATATCTAGATACAAATACCTCCAGCCATAGTCTATATGAATTCAAACACCTAAATAGCAAGGACAAGTATTCCCTGTTTCTTGATGGCAATCACGCTCTTACCGTTATAAAAACTGATATTAATAAAGATAAGAAGCTTCTTGTTATTAAGGATTCCTATGCTCACAGCCTTATACCTTTCCTAACTAACAACTATGGTGAAATTCACGTCATGGATCTTAGGTATTTTAATATGAGTGTAGGAAATTACATGAAAGAAAATAATATAGAGGAAGTTTTGCTAGTTTATAATATTTTATCCTTTGTAGAAGATAGTTCCATAATGAATTTAAAGTTTAAGTAGTATCTTAACCTTAAATAGAAAAAGCGATAGGTCTCTAAAACCTTTCGCTTTTTCTCTATTTATTTCTTAATATTTTTAAATGCTTCAGTTTGATTTTTTATACCAACCTCAGTGGCAAACCTTTCTATACTAGATGCTCCAAAGAAGCCTTCAACACCATGAGTTTTTGACATTATATATTGAGCATCCTCAGGCTCTGCTATTGGTCCACCGTGACATAAAACTATAATATCTGGATTTACCGACTTACTAGCATCGCATATCTCCTGTACTTTTACAACACAATCATCCAATGTAAGTGCTGTTTTAGCACCGATGGTTCCTTTAGTTGTTAGCCCCATATGTGCTACTAATATATCTGCTCCGGCCTTTGCCATGGCAATAGCTTGTTCTTTATCAAATACATATGGTGAAGTTACTAGATCTAATTCATGGGCTTTTCTTATCATTTCAACTTCTAAACCATATCCCATTCCCGTTTCTTCAAGGTTTTGTCTAAAAACTCCATCAATAAGTCCAACCGTTGGGAAGTTTTGCACTCCTGCAAATCCCTGTTCTTTAAGCTCTTTTAAAAACACTTCCATTACTCTAAATGGATCTGTTCCACAAACCCCTGCTAATACAGGAGTATCTTTAACAACAGGCAACACTTCTCTACCCATTTCAACTACAATTTGGTTAGCATCCCCGTAGGATAATAAACCTGCAAGGGACCCTCTTCCTGCCATTCTATATTTTCCTGAGTTATATATTATAATTAAATCTACTCCACCAGCTTCAGCACTTTTAGCAGAAATACCTGCCCCAGCACCTGCTCCTAAAATTATTTTCCCTGATTTAATTTCCTCTTTCAATCTATTTAAAACTTCACTACGTGATTTTGCCATTTAAAATCCCTCCTAACTATTTTTCATTTAATAATTGAACTAATTTTTCCGCAGCAGTAATCGAGAATTCTTCGTCATTAATATTTGTATTTATCTCTATAATCTCTACTAATGGATTAGTTATATTTTCTTTCAATGTCTTAAATAACATAGCGTCTTCGTTAGCTCCATAAAATTGCTGCCCTTCTGAATCTAAAAGAGAAACCCCTTTCAGTGGTAAAAGTAAGGCTGTTTTTCTTTGAGCCATGTTCAACTTCTCAGCAATTACTAAACCTAACTGTCTATTTTCTTCTACTGTAGTTCTCATTAATGTCACCGTTGGATTATGTTTATATAAATTACGTCCTGTATATTTGCTTGGAACAGAGGATATAGGGCCAAAGTTAACCATATCTAATGCCCCAACGGAAACAACTTGAGGTATTTTATTAAGTACAGCCGCTTCAAGTCTATCTTCCCCTGCTGCCATATTTCCACCAAATAATTGATCACACCATTCCGTTGTTGTAATATCTAAAACCCCTTCTATATAGCCGTCCCTTATTAGGCTTTCCATAGCTCTTCCACCAGTTCCTGTGGCGTGGAATATTAAAACCTCGTACCCAAGCTTTTCTAAATATTCTCTAGATTTATTTATACATGGAGTTGTAACACCAAACATAGTTGCTGCAATTAGAGGCTTTTTGTTTAAAGTAGTTTTATTTTCAAACTTAACCATACCAGCTATTGCAAAGGCAGCATTAGTAAAAATTTTTGTGGAAATAGAATTTAACCCTGCCACGTCCACAATGGATGGATACATAAATATATCACTAGTTCCTACATACATAGATACATCTCCAGCTGCAACAGTAGATACCATAACCTTAGGCACCCCTATTGGAAGGGCTCTCATTCCAGGAGTAACAATTGAAGTACCTCCACTTCCTCCAAAGGAAAGAATTCCATCAAATTTTCCTTCTGAATAAAGCTTTGGCAATAGCTTTTCCATTCCTCGTGCTAAAGTATCGGTGGCTAATGCTCTATCTTTTTTAGCTGCAATTTCTTTGATGTCACCACCTACAGCCTGTACAACTTCATCATTAGATACATCTGGTGTAAACTTAGGTTCAAAAACCCCTGTGTGAATCATAAAAGTTTTTAACCCCAAGCCTTCAATTATGCCTTTAACATAGCTAAATTCTTCACCTTTAGAATCAAAGGTTCCTGCAATTGCAATCGTCTTCATAGTTTACCTCCTTAATAAGTAGAATTTTCACTCTAATCTAATAATACAGCTAAAAAACCAAAATATACATGTTACTTTGTAATATGTTCATGTGTTTTTGTAATATTTATAAAGGTTTTGTTTTTTCTCTATACTCTTTTGGAGATAAACCTGTTTGTTTCTTAAAGGATTTACTAAAATGAGCATAATCACTATATCCTACAATATGGGCGATTTCGCTTATTTGAATATTTTCTTTTTCTAAAATTTCCTTGGCCTTATTTAATCTAAACTGAGATAAGTATTCTGGGAAAGTACAACCCACTTCATTTTTAAAAAGACTACTTAAATATGGCCTTGATACATGTAACACCGATGCTAAATCACTTAAAAATATTTTATACATATAGTTATTTGAAATATATTCTTTAACAAAATCAACATAGCTATAATGCTTTTTTATGCCTTGGATCATTTTTATTAACAGCTCATCTTTTTCATGAATTCCAGCAAATTTAAAGGATTTTGTAGTATTTGTTATTGTAGACTCGAAGGGAGTTCTTTCAAAGGCTGACCCTCCAATATACCCTATTGCTTCAGTATTTTTGTACATATAATCAATATCTATTGGTGTTTTAACAGGACCTCCATAAATCATTTTTAGCACTCCAGGTCTAATATCATCACAGGTCTTAAATATTTTTGATGTAAGATTTTTTGCCGATTCCAATGAAATCATTTTCTTAGCTCCTACTTCCCCTCCACCTGTTAATCCTAGATGTACACATATAATATCAGCACCTGCCCCTAGCATTTCTACTGCTTGTTTTTCATTAAAAACAAAAGCTATAGTAAATAAATTTTTTTCATGGGCAATTTTTATCCCTTGAACCTCTTTATCAAAACTAATTCCCTCATCTTCTAATGCTTCACGAAATTTTCCTTCAAGCATTCCTATTGTTGGAAAATTGTTAATTCCAGAAAAACCATTATCTTTTATTAAATCAATATACTCTTCTAAATTTATAGTTGGATCCGTTGCATTAACACCAAAAATCACAGGTATATTTTTAACTATTGGTATAATTTCTCGAGAACCAAATTCCATAACAAGTTCATTTGAATTGGAGAAAGGCATCCAGCCAGCAAGAGAACCTATGCCCATTTGCCTAAACCTTCCAGAGCTTAGCGCCAATATAATATCTGCTCCACCTTTCTCTGCGTACTTAGCGGATAGCCCAGAGCCAACAGCAACTCCAATTATATGTTTATTAATAAGTATTTGATTTTTCAAATTATTAATTATGTATTCTTTTTTAAACATAGAATTAACCCCTCTATTGTGTACTATTTTCTAATCTATACACCAGCATATGATAAACTCTATTATTAAAATATCCTTCATCATCAACTCTATTTGCCAGAGTAAAATTGCATTTTTCTAGAAGTTTTATTGATTTAATATTGTTTTCTTCTGTATAGGCCTCTAATGCCTTTAAATTCATCACCTTAAGACCATACTCAATCACACTTAATAATGCTTCCTTCATTAAGCCTTTACCCTGATAGTATAGAAGATTTCTTGTTTCAATATTAGGAAATGAAGTAAAATTAATCATTTTAGCTACCTAACCTTCCTATAGCTTATTTTAAAATCTTCTAAAGCAATCCTTTAGCATTGTTCCAAGATTTTTATAAAATCTTCTTTTACAGAAAGCGTTGGACTTAATAATCTATATTAAATATCTTTTTCTACGAAAAAACACTTCATCTTCAACTTCTTTATAAAATATATCTAGCTCTCCAATGTAATTATCCTTCCAAGGCTTGTTTCTTCCACAGTAATGAATAATGACGGTATTTTCTTTTACCCATTCTAAATCTACTCTGTTATTAAAATTTTTAGGCTTCATATTATGTAGTTTTAAATATCTATCACTAAGATTATAAATAAGAGAATTTACCGTTTTAGTTTTTCCTCCGTATAAACCACTTAATACATCTTGGTCAGGAAGTAATAGACGATTTTTATTTTTTTCAATATATTCAAAAACACATTCTATGTTTTGATCCTCTCTAAGAAGTGTTAAATTCATCAACATTACCCCTGAATTTATATACGGAGAGTCCTTGTCCATCTCTAGGCGAAACTCATTTAATTTCTGCATTCCCTTATTAACATGAGAGGATGCAATGTAGTAATTGCCTTCAAAATCCATGTTATAAAGTTCATCAAGGGAATTTATAACAACTAAGTCTGGATCCAAATATAAAATTCTATCTAAACTCTTTGGAAGAAACTGTGCTGCAAATATTCTAAAATACATTTCTCTTGGATAACGTTTAGTAACAGGCGCATTTTTTAACATCTCATCAGTAACTTTTACAGAAATAACCCTACATCTTTCTTTATCCACATATGCTTCTATCTTACTAAAATCCTCTTTTGTTAATTCTTTATGGGCAATATAAAGGTTAATATTATCATTAGAATTAGATTTTAATATGGAGTTGATCATAACAATCAACTGTTTAATATAATTTGAATTTAACGTAACAAGAATATTCATAAATAACTCTTTCCTTTCATTCTAACATTTCTTTATGGAAAATATTCTTTTAAACATTATATATGAAAAATGTTACCAACGTATTAACAGCTAAATCTTATTGATCTTTGAATAATTTATTCTAGAAATGTCATAATTAATATATATTGTAATAAATATATTATTCATTAATTGAATTGGAGTGAACTAATAATGTCTTTAAATTTTTATGGTTTGATTATCGGTATAGTTATGCTAATCTCAACGGGGATAGGTCACATTATTGTAATTAAGGGTGAATATCATTTTGGGACTAAGCTATGGCCACTATTTCTTATTGTAGGTATACTTTCTATCTCCCTATCCTTTATTATTGAAAGTATGTTGCTATCAGGCTCTCTTGGAATTATTGGCATAACCTTTTTATGGGGTATTCATGAAATTATAGAACAAAAGGAAAGGGTTAATAGAGGATGGTTTCCTAAGAAAAGAAATGGGTAAATATATCATATATTTACCCATTTCTTTTCTTACTTTTTATTTTTCTTTCCTGATTCTTTTTCAGTTCCAATTACTGAATCTACAGTAGTATTTTCAACTACTTTTTTCTTTTTCTTAGGCTTATTTGGATTTTTATCTCCCATTTAATATCACTCCTATTCTTCCTTTATGGTATTTATTCTAAATATAAAATAGTAGCATTTTATCATCATTAATAAAACTAGAAAAATCTTTACATGTATACTCTTGGAGCTTATAAGAGAAATAACTATTATAGTATCTGAAACTAATAGTATTATTATTTTTTTCTTCATAGTTATACCTCTTGCCTCTATGTATCTTTCCAAGTGCCTTTTGTAAAGCTTAGTATCTTTAAACCACCTATCTACTCTTTCAGACCCCTTTACAAAGCAAAGGGAGGCTAATAAAAGCAGGGGAGTAGTTGGAAGTACTGGAATAAGGGCTCCTATGGAACCTAAAACAAGAAAAAATATTCCTAGAGTAATATAAAGTATTTTCTTTGCACCTCTCATAATCTTTTCCTTCCTAATTAAAGATAATCTAATCTTAAGTATGCCTAAAAAATACATTTATATTCCAATTTTATATAAAATTAAAGATATCTTCTTACGGTATTGGCAATTTCCCCTGCTTCAAGTTCTTCTAGCTTATAGTATTTAGCATTCATAGCCTCTGCTAACTCTTTAGCAAGGCCAAGCTTTATAAAATCATTTTCCGTATCTATAACTATAGATTGAATATCTTCATATAAAATTTTCTTTGCCATAGAAATAGCCTCAGAAAAAGCATCTCCTCCATTAAATGATAAATTTGCTCTTCCATCGGATATAAGAACTATAACTGGTACCATTTCTGGATCTTTTCTTTTGGCCCCTTTTAAAACTTCATATCCTTTAGAGAGTCCTGCTGATAGTGGAGTTTTTCCACCTGTGGGAAGGGTTTTAAGACTCTTTTGTGCAAGGTCTACACTTCGAGTAATGTTTAACAAAACCTCTGCTTTATTCTTTCTAAAAGCTATCATACCTATCTTATCTCGTTTTTGGTATGCATCTGCAAGAAGAGAAACTATTGCTCCCTTAACTGCTTTCATTCTTTTTTTAGCTCCCATAGAACCACTAGCGTCTACTATAAATAAAATGGTGCTTCCTGTTCTCTTTTCTCTTATCTTTTCTCTAAAATCCCCTTTATTTATAGCAATAGCTAATCCATTTTTCTCTCTTAATTTCTGATATGGCGCAGCAGCTCTAAGGGTTGCATCAAAGGCAATATCTCTTATCCTTTCTCTAGGAAAGGTGTATCTCACATACCTTCCTTGAATTAAATCTGTTTTTGTTTTGCTTCTCTTTCCACTACCCTTACGTTTTTTCCTATCCATAGGCTGGATATTTAAAGATTTTACTGTAAAGATTTTGCCTATGTCATCTATAGAATCCTCACAGTTTTCATTTTTATTTTCATCCTTTAAACTATCATCAACAGATTCTTCATCAGGTTTTTCCCTAGATTTATCCTCTTCCATTGGGTTATCATTTTCTTCAGTGTTATCTTCCATATTATCTTCTTTTGACTTATCTTTATTTTCCTCTTGAGCCTTCTCATCATTTTCCTGTGGTTCATTTATTTCAGTAGGAACCTCCCTCATTCTATGGGGAAGCGCCATTTCAGCTGCTTCCTTAATATCACTAACTTTAATATTTTTTCTATTTTCAAAAGCTGCTATTGCTTTTGCAGTTTCAATTATTACAAGTTCTGCCCTGTGTCCTGAGCAATTTGCTTCCTTAGAAATTTCTACTGCAAGGTTCATTACGTTCTCTGACACTTCAACTTTATATAAATAATTCTTAGCCATTAGAATTTTACTTAAAAGTTTATCCATTTCTTTTTTCCAGTTACTTATATATTCCTCTGGGTTTTCTTCATATTTTAATATTCTTTTTATTATTTCTTTTCTTTCCCCTAAATCTGAGCTTCCCTTAACCTCTAAATATAATCCAAACCTATCTAAAAATTGGGATCTTAAATTTCCTTCCTCTGGATTCATAGTGCCAACCAAAATAAATTTTGACGGATGAGTAAAGGATATTCCCTCTCTTTCCACAAGATTTACCCCAGAGGAGGATGCTTCAAGAATAGAATTAACAATATGACTACTTAAAAGATTAACTTCATCTATATATAAAATATTGCCATGAGCTTCCTTTAATAATCCTGCTTCAAAACTTCTCTCACCTAAAGCAATTGCCTTTTCAATATCAATTGTTCCAATTAGTCTATCTTCAGTTACATTTAAAGGTACATCAATAACCTTCATATCCTCTATAAGCTGAGCTAGTCCTCTTACCAAGGTTGATTTTGCTGTACCTTTTTCCCCACTTATTAATAATCCTCCAATAGATGGGTTTATTACATTTAACATAAGAGCTTTTTTAACTTTTTCCTGTCCAATAACCGCAGCAAAAGGATATACATAATCCCTTTTCACTTAGAAAACACTCCTTTACTATGCCATTGCTATTTCATTAATTATTTCTTCAACCTTAGAAAAATTCATTTCTCCTTCTTCAAAGGGTTTTCTTCTCATTCTATGTGGAAGAGCAAGCTGTGCTGCTTCTAGCATATCCCCTCTTTCAACCTTATCCCTACCATTAAAGGCAGCTATAGTCATGGCAGTTTTAATTATGCTTATATCCGCTCTATGGCCATCTACATCCATTTCTATACTTATTGATGCTGCCATTTCAAGTATTTTATCATCAAAATTTACTTCTTTTAAAATTTCCTTCCCCTTTAAAATTTTATCCCTTAGCTTTTGCTGTTCTTCCTCATAACTTAATATAAATGCTTCATTATCATTATCATTTTCATATTGAAGCCTTCTTTTTATTACTTCTACTCTTTTTTCAGTATCCCTTTCTCCTATTACGTCAACTACCATGCCAAATCTATCTAAAAGCTGAGGTCTTAAATCACCTTCCTCTGGATTCATAGTGCCCACAAGAATGAATTTAGCTGGATGGCAAAAGGACACCCCTTCTCTTTCTATTGTATTTACACCCATAGCCGCAGAGTCCAATAAAACATCCACCACATGGTCATCAAGAAGATTTACTTCATCCACATAAAGTATATTTCTATTGGCTAGAGCTAAAATCCCTGGTTCAAATTTCTTTTCTCCCTTTTTAATTGCATACTCAATATCTAAAGTACCTACTACTCTGTCTTCTGTAGCACTAACAGGTAAATCTACTACCTTCATTTTTTCCTTTACTGTACTTATCTTTTCACTTTTTTCTACTTTTTCACGGCATTTTAAACACATGCTGGTTTTATCTATAGGATCACATCCAAACACACACCCTTCAACCTGTAATCTTTCTGGTAAAAGCTCCGCCAAGGCACGAACTGCAGTGGATTTAGCTGTTCCTTTTTCTCCTCTAATTAAAACTCCTCCAAGAGATGGATTGATAGCATTAAGTATCAATGCCTTTTTCATATTTTCTTGTCCAACAATTGCTGTAAATGGATAAATCTTTTTTATATTTTTCATTTAATAGAGCTCCCTTCATTAAGTAAATTCGCGAACCGTCCCCTCTTATTCTGCACTTTTACACCCTTTAATTCCTATAAAAAATATAACTATGAAATAGATAATTAAAATAATAGGGTGAATAATCATATTTATTAAATCTTCCCCACTGCTTCTAAGTCCTAAACTGGTGTGGGTCAGCGGTAGCATCCATATAATATTTTTTATTAGTTTTGGCATTTTATCTAAAGAGAAAAATGTACCGCATAAAAATGACATTGGAGTAATAATAAAGCTGGAAATCTTGGACAATTCCTTATGAGAATTTATAAATACTCCTGCTACAAAGCCTACGGATGAAAAAACTAAACAATTAAGAATAATTATTAAAACTGAATATAAACTTATGGTGATTCCTGTACCACCAGCTAGAGATAAAACTATTATCAAAAATGCAGAATACATTCCCATTAATGCTCCTGCTACTATTTTGCCAAGGACATAGGTATATGTACTAATAGGTGCTATCATAAAAGCCTCGAAGCTTTTATAAAATATTCTTGATATATTTATAGAAGTTGCCGTATTGTTATAGCTGGTAGTCATGGTAGCTAAAGCAACAATTCCAGGGATTATAAAAGCAATATACGGTTTTCCATCCATGGTTACTTGTGATCCCATGCCCCACCCAAAGGCTATTAAATACAAAATAGGGGATATCATGGAGGCTAAAGTTATGGTCCAAAACTTTCTTTTAAATAGTACATATTCCTGCCATAAAACACTTAGAAAAGTTGACATTATATCACCACCCTTTTATTGGTTAGTTTAATAAATACATCCTCTAAATTAGAGGGTCTAATATTTACGCTTCCTTGTAAGCTAGAGGCAAAGGTGGCTGCCTCTTCCTTCTTCTCAAAAAACCTTTCTTTTGTTTCTCCATCTTGGTAATACTCTACGGTGTATTTCCCTACCTTCTCTATTAAGTTTTTAGGAGAATCTAATTCAATTAAGCATCCCCCATCTATAAGTCCAACCCTATCACATAAAACTTCTGCTTCTTCAATATAATGAGTGGTTAATAGCACTGTAAGCCCTTCATCTTTTAATCTTTTAAGTAAATCCCACATTCTTCTTCTTGCAGTGGCATCTAGTCCTACTGTTGGTTCATCTAAAAGAAGCAAATCAGGATTATGCATAAGAGCCATCCCAATCATAAGCTTTCTTTTCATACCTCCTGAATATTCTTTAACCAGATTATTAGCTCTTTCCTTAAGCTCTATAAACTCTAAAATCTCCTCTATTTTTTTTCTTCTTATATCTTTAGGCATGTTGTAAAGCCTTCCATGAAGCTCTAGATTCTCAAAGGCTGTCATTTCCATTTCTAAATTATTACCTTGAGGAACTACTCCTATTTTCATCTTAACTTCTCTAAGATTTCTATCCATGCTTTTATTATTTATAATAATATCTCCAGACGTCTTTGGAGTCAGCGTACTTATCATTCTAATAGTAGTACTTTTACCCGCTCCATTTGGCCCTAAAAGTCCAAAAAACTCCCCTTTTTTTATTTCTAAATTTAAATCATTTACTGCTGTTAAACTATCATATTTCTTTATAAGGTTCTTAATAATTAGCAATTTTTACACTCCCCCTCTACGCTTTTTCTTATACTTTCTTCATCTATATAGCTAAGAAATTTTTCTGCTAAGGTATACATACCCTCTATACATTCAATGTTTTTACTCGCTTCACCGTATAGTTTTATGCACTCTTCTTTTTTTCTAAAGCTAAAAACTTTTTTATCTTTACTTAAAGCGTAGGAAATTAATTGTAAATTATTTTTATTAATATCTCCTATGGGGCAAGCTGAGTCTATGACAAAAGGCACATCATCTATCATTTCTTGCGCCTTTTTTATATTTTCATCTTTTATTCCTTCAAAGGCATTTTCTTTTAATATAGGTAATCCTATGGTTCTAGCTATTTCATAATCTATATCATTTTCATGTAAAACACCTGTATAAAAGCCTATATTATATTTTGTAAGTACCCTGTATATAGAAGCTCCATAACCGCTGCCACCTATGACGAAAGCCCTAGGTTTATTGCTGTTTGATAATTCTATAGAGCCCAGTAAATTATTAAAATTAGCCTCTTTTATTTCATATAGTTCCTCTATAGTTTTTTCATCTACTACATCTTCTGGTGTGCCGTAAGCAATTATTTTACCCTTATTTACAAGGGCTACCTTGTCACAACTTTTTAACGCCATATCTATTTCATGAAGGGATAGTATTACCGTAATTCCTTTTTCCTTTGTAAGTGTTCTCAGTATTTCAATAAGTTCCAATCTATGTTTTATATCTAAATGTGTTGTAGGTTCATCTAAAACAATCACATCTGGTTCCTGTACCAGAGCCCTTGCCACTAAAACCTTTTGTTTTTGACCATCACTTAGTTCATCAAAATAAGATTTTGCTATATCTTCTGCATTTACAGTTTTTAAAGCTTCAGAAATTTTTTCCCTATCCTTTTTACCTAGGTATCCAAAAAAACCTGTATAAGGGTATCTACCCATGGATACCACATCGAAAACCGTCATTAATCCTCCATTAAACTTATTAGTTAAAACTACAGACATCTTCTTTGAAAGCTCTTTATTTTGTATATCCTTAATATTTTGCCCTTCTATATAAACTGCTCCTTTTATAGGATTTAGAAGTTTGGATAGGGTTCTTAAAATAGTGGTTTTACCTGCACCATTGGGACCTAGAAGGCATAGATTTTCTCCCTTTATAAGTTTTATGTTTATATCATCAACAATAGCCTTATTTTCATATCCTACACAAAGATTTTCTGTATTTAGAGTTATCATAAAGATGCCCTCCTTTTAAGTATGAGATATATTACAATAGGTGCCCCAATAAAGGATGTTATAGAGCTAATTGGTAGTTCTGTAGGCGCAAAAATTGTTCTACATATCAAATCGCATAGTGAAGTAACTATAGCACCCATAATAACTGTTCCCGGAATTAGTATCCTGTTATCTGAGGTTCTAAAAATCAACCTTGAAATATGCGGAACAGCAAGTCCAACAAAAGCTATAGGGCCTGTAAAGGCAGTTACACCAGCAGTTAATATGCTAGCAATTAATATAATTATTAATCTAAATTTCTTAATATCCACTCCCATACTCCTAGCATACTCTTCGCCCATTAAAAATGCGTTGAGAGGTTTTACTACAAAGAATGAAGCAAATATTATGGGAACACCAAAAATCAAAAGCACATTTATATTTTTCCATGTAAAGCCTGAAAAACTTCCTTTAGTCCACATAATAAAACCATATAATCTCTCACTATCTGCAAAGGCTACTAAAAGATTTGTCACCGCACTGCAAATATATCCAACCATTATACCAATAACTAAAAGAGTCACTACATCTCTTACCTTTACCGCGAAAGCTACTACTAACATCATTACTAATGAGGCCCCTAAAAAAGCGCCTAAGACCAATACATATGGGGATGGAGTTTTAAACCCTAAAGTGATTCCTCCAAGCATTATTAAAGCTACAAATAAGGTAGCTCCTGATGAAATTCCCAGTACATAAGGCTCTACTATAGGGTTTTTGAAAAATATTTGAAGTAATAGTCCTGAAAGTGCTAGAGCGGCTCCACCAATTAATGTTCCTAAAGCCCTTGGAAATCTTATACCCATAACAATATCTTTATGGGTAGGGTTAAAAGCTTCCTTTTTAAAAATAATACTTATAACTTCCTTTAATTCTATTTTTACAGAACCAAATCCAATACAGAAGGCAAATACAAAGAAAGTACAAACCAACAGAAATACCAAAAGAAATACCTGTCTAAACCTTGCTTTATCTATAGCTTCCATTTTCTTTCCTCCATTTTATAAGGAGGGTAATTTTTTACCCTCCCATTTTTATACTTATCTATTTGCTACCTTAAAGTAATGTCTTACTTCATGTCCCTTAAATTCTTCTGGATAAAAAATCGCTGCTAAATCTTCAATAATTTCATCGAGCTTGTCCACTGACTGAGACCACCATGGTTGTGATGACCATAATTCTCCACTTTTAATAGACTTCATATTTTCTATTATAGGTGCTTGTTTAACAAATTCACTTATAGTTTCAGGTCTTGTTTTTCCCATGCCTTCAAAAACATATATGTCTGCATTAGTACTTTTTGCATAAAACTCTTCATTAGTTATTGAAGCAGCTCCAGTTTTATTAATTTCAAAATCTTTAAAAGTATAATCTCCACCAGCTATATCATACATCTTTGATTGATATGATCCCCCAACTCTTACAGAGAACTTTCCATCGTGTATAACTCCAGCTGTTACCATAGGCTTATCTTTTCCCTTAACTTTTTCACTTACTCTCTTAACAGTATCTTCTGCCTTTTCTAAATGTTTATCAGCTTCCCCTTCTTTATTATAGAAAAGAGACATGAATTTTATCCATTCCATTCTTCCTAAAGGATGGTTTTCTAAGGATGAAGATTCAACCACATAAGGGATTCCTAATTCTTCAAACTTAGCTCCTAATTTCGCTACATCTGTAGATATAATAAATGCTACTTCTGGCTTTTTAGATTTAATTAATTCATAGTCTAAGGCAGTATTTTTCCCTACATACGTAATTGAACCACTTTTCATTCTATCATTTATTTCATCAATATGACCTTTGTCTACATCGTATGTTGTAACGGCTCCTACTGAATTAAATACATCTAGTGGTCTTATTAAGGAAGTTTGCATACTCGAACATAATAAAACATTATTTATTGGAGTATTGATAACTGGAATATTGTCATACCCTTCTGGTTTTTTTCCTCCCTTTGGTACTAATAATAACTTTTTATCAGCACCATCTGTCACCACCTTAACATCATTATCTAAATACTCCACATTAAATTTAGTTGCATATTTGATTTTGTTATCTTTATTTTTTACAGTACTTTCTTCTTTAACTCCTTTAGAATCAGACTTTGGTGCAGTATTGGTTTTTGCAGAACACCCCACAAATGTAAACATAACCACTCCTAACACAACTGTTGATATAATTTTTCTTATCTTTAACATATTCATTAAAATTTCCTCCTTATTTACCTACAGCTTCTTTTATTGTCATACTAAACTGCTCTTTAAAATATTTCTCTAAGGCCTTTACTTCTTCATCCATACTCTCAGCTGCTTTATCCCATCTTTTTGAGTCTTTTGTCTTTTGAGTAGTATCATTATGTTCCTTATCTTCTACCTTTACTAGCTCTCCTTTTTCTAGGTCATAATAGTAGTAAAAGCCTGTCCCCATAGCTGACACATAGTAATATTTTCCAGCTATATTTTTACCATAGTCAAAGTTATAATATTCAACGGTTTCCCCACCATTTAGGTCAGTTTTAATAAACTTAGCGTATCCTTCATTACCTTTCTTTATGGATATCTTTAATCCACTTTCTTCGAAGGGGCTGTTTTTTGTATCTGTATAAGTTAATAGCCCATCTTTTTCTACCAATTTTACTTGTTGTGATGTTACAGCAGTATCATTTTTACCTGATTTATCACCAGTTTCTCCAGTTTTACCCCCGCAACCTACAAGTATTCCTAATGCCATTGATAATACCAATAATTTTTTTATCGCTTTTTTCATCTAAAATCTCTCCCTTATAATTTTATACCTTTTCTTCTATATCTCCTTCAACCTGAAGGTATATATCTTTTATCTTTTGAATTTGCTCCTCTGTTGCCTTCCAATATCCTCTATTGTTATATTCCATCATTTGTTCAAGGATATCTACATAAGCATAAGGATTGTTTTCTATGATTTTTTCTTTAAGTTTTTCATCCTCCAAATAGCGGCTATACATGTCATTATAAATCCATTCTTCCACTCTATTTGTAGTTGCTGCAAGGCCCATTATATTTTCAAATATTTGTGCAATTTTTTGCACTCCATGATATTTATGCTCTAGCATTCCCTCAATCCATTTTGGATTTAAAAGTCTAGTCCTTACTCCTCTTTCTATGGATTTTTCAACATTTTCAGTAATAACTCTTTCTCCCGTGGTATCTGTTATATACATTTTTACCTTTTTACCTTTGACCATCTCTACAGATTTTGCAAGTCCTCCAAAATACTCGTAATAATGATCTAGGTCTGTAATCTCATATTCATGGTTACTTCTTATCTGAGATACAATTTCCACAGCTTTTAGATTTTCCTCATAAAGTCCCTCTACTCTTTTCCCTCGTGATTTTCTATTATAAACATGCTGAAGACTACTTATAAATACACTTCCTAGCTGCTCTTCTTTTTCCCAGTTTTTCGTTTCAATTATTTTTGTTATACCAGTTCCATATTCTCCTTCTTTAGGTCCAAAAATTCTTGAAATACATAGCTCCTTTGCTTCCTTTTCACTATATCCTTCACTAATTAACTTTTCATACATTTTCTTAGAATTTGCCTTAAAATAGTTTTCTTCATCGCTTTCCTCTAAATCATATATATCTGAAAATATATTGTCTAAAGTTTCAATGAGGTTTGGAAACATATCTCTAAAGAACCCACATATATTAATAGTTACGTCTATTCTTGGTCTCCCCAGCTCTTTTATAGGTATAATCTCATATTTAGATTCCCACTCACTTCTACTATCTAGCATTTTAACCCCTAAGTAAGATAGTATTTGAGAAAAACTTTCTCCCTGAGTTCTTGACGTCTCAAGTCCCCATAAAATAATAGCTGTAGACAATGGATATGAGCCATTTTCCTTTTTATAAGCTTCTAGAGTATTCTCACATATTTTATTTCCTCTTTCATAGGCCGTCCTCGTTGGTATAAGTCTTGGGTCAAATTGGTATAAATTATACCCCGTAGGCAAAACTTCAGGATTTCTATATATATCCCCAGCTAATTTTGCAGGATTATATATTCCAGATAAAGTATGTAATAGCCCTTGTATTTCATAGTTTTCTTCCACTAGCTTCCATACCTTCTTTCCATATTCTAGAGTAGTTATAATTTCAGCTCTATTTTTTTCTTCTAAGTATTCACAGCCTTTTAACTGGTTCTTATCCATATACTCAGAAAAAACTTCCTCTGCTTCTTTATCTATACTTTTTATAAGTTTGTATTCTCCCTTATCTATAAGCTCTTCTATATCATAGCCTTTTGCTTTTCCTACAAGTTTTCTAAGAGAGGTAATTCCATTTCTACTATAGCGTAGTAGTCCTTTAACGTATTCCCTGCTTTCTTCCTCATTAAATCCCTTCCCAAATACATGAAGTCCATGAGGTATAAGGCTCATCTTCATCCTATAAAGTTCACTTTCTATCTCTTCTAGTTCCTCAGGAAGATTAAGGGATTTTGCCATGTCTAATATATGTAAAAGTATGTCTTTACTATTTTGAGGGGATATGGCCCTTGCTTGGTGATAATTATCAATTAAAGACATAAGCTTTGAGTACTCTCCATATAGCTCTCCTTGAATAAACACAGGAGGTTGATAACTAATAAGATTTCCATGGGATCTTCTCTTAGCAATAATACCTTCTGATGGATTTCCACAATAGTATAAATACATGTGAGGAATATCATCTAAGAGCATATCTGGATAACACTGCCCACTCATGCCGCACTCCTTACCCTTTAAAAATTCTAAGGTGCCATGGGTTCCCACATGAATTATTGCATCTGCTTTAAATTCTTCCCTTATCCATTTGTAAAAAGCTTGATATTGATGATGGGGAAGTAGAGTTTTATCGTGATAGACTTTATCGCTTTCTTCATGAACCCCTCGACTTGGTTGAAGTCCTATAAAAACGTTACCCTGTATTGTTCCAGGAATAAAAAACTCATGACTTTCATTGGTCATAATCCTTCCTGGAACGTCCCCCCACTGCTCTATCATTTCCTCATAATCATTACTGTTTTTTAATTCTTCTTTGTATTTTCCATTCTGATACCTTATCATATCTTCCCAATCATCACCGTATTTCCCTGAGTTTACAGCTTTACCTGCGGTAAATATCTCCATGAGCTCTTCTTTTTTAAGGTTATTTACACTATAATTATTGGTCTTTAAATTTTTTAATATATTTTCAACGGATGCAAAGGTATCTAAAAAAGCTCCTCCAAATAAGTTACTTTCTCCCGGTGGATAGTTATAACAAATTATAGCTACTCTTTTATCCTTATTATCTTTCTTTCTAAGGGCTATATGCCTTTTAATCCTACACATTAACCTATCTACTCTCTCAGAAATAAGTTCTAGTTCATCTGTGAAAACATCAAATTCTACATTATATTTAGGCTGTGCCATAGCCCCTACAGGATAGGTTTCAATGGCTCCATCTAATTCTGGCAGCATAACAGATATCATCACTTCTGATGTGCTACAGCCTTGAATAGAATTCTCCCATTCCTCTTTTGTTCTTCGTGACATAAAATAAGGATGGAGATAGGGCACTTTTGCCTCCTTAAGAAGATCTATTCCTCCTTGAAAATCTCCTCCCATGGGCCCTGCACCAAGTCTAAAGGACATAAAGTTTAGTATTAAATCCACGGGTTTTGAGGTGGATTTTAGAATAAATTTTGAAAGCTTTTCTTTATTTTTCGAGAAAGCGCCTGAAACAGCAATAGGTAATACATTGGCAAACTCCTCTATTTTATTCTTAATTTCACCAATACATCTTGAAGTATCCACAGGGTATATGTGACTATAAAACAAAATAGCTACTATAGGTTTATCTTCTTTAAAAGGATAGTCTTTTTCGTATACTTCAAAGCTTTCATAAGACTTCATAGTTGATGGATGGCATATGCTTGCATCTTCAACTTCCCTTGGCTCTTTAGGTTTGGGTATATTTTTAAAGCCACCATATTCTCTAAGGATTAAATACAGCATATTTTGAATATTTTGCTGATCCGCTACCTTAAAATATTTCATTATATGAGAATAGTTTCTCATATCCATTTTTGTATTTTCGCCCCTTGACTTCATGGTCTCAGCAGTAAATTTCCCAAGCCTTAAATACTCCCTTCCAGAGTTTCCATAGGGAATTATATCCCCCAAACACTTCTGAAGACCCTCATATACAGAATTTATAACAGTTGGTGGACTTCCCATAAGGTCTACAAATACTAAATCACTAGTTTTTATGTCCGTAATCATATTTTCACTTTTCACATGGTCCATCTCTGAAGTTCCATAGTAAAGTTTAAGTTCAAGAACATTTTCATAGTTTAACTCTATTTCCTTCCCCGCTTTTATTAAATTTTTTATAGCAGGTGCTGATACAGTTATAAAAGTTATCTTCATTTACATCCCCCTTTCTACCATTTAAACTACTCTTTTGGCATAAAAAATTGGCTTATTAGTTTCTTTATCTTGTGTTATTTCTGCCTCTACCTTAAACACATCCTTCAATACATTGCTTTCTAGCACTGTCCATGGGTCTCCCTTTTTAAATATTTTTTTATCTTTTATAACTATAAGTTCATCAGAATACCTAGCTGCATGATTTATATCATGAATAACCATTACTATAGTTATGTTTTCCTCCTTATTAAGCCTTGATATAAGCTCTAGTATTTCAAGCTGATGGCATATATCAAGATAGGTAGTAGGCTCGTCTAGTATTAGTATTTCTGGTTTTTGTGCTATGGCCATAGCTATCCAAGCCCTTTGTCTTTCCCCACCAGAAAGGGCATTTATCTTTCTGTTTTTAAAATTACTAAGACCTGTTTTTTCTATGGCCCATTCCACTATTTTGTTATCCTCATTAGCTATACCCTTCCACCACTCTTTATGAGTGAATCTTCCATACTGAACCAACTCTCTTACTGTTACATCGCTGATGGTTTCATTGCTTTGGCAAAGTAGTGCCATTTTTTTAGCTATATTCTTTGTTTTCATTTTAAATATATTGCATTCATCTAGAAGTACTTGCCCCTTATCAGCCTTTATACTTCTTGTTATAGCACGAATTAAGGTAGTCTTTCCCGAGCCATTTGGACCAATTATAGAGTAGATTTTTCCTCTCTCTATATTAAGATTTATATCATCTAAAACTT
The DNA here is from genome assembly GCF_039521365.1 of Clostridium malenominatum. Taxonomy (NCBI): domain Bacteria; kingdom Bacillati; phylum Bacillota; class Clostridia; order Eubacteriales; family Clostridiaceae; genus Clostridium; species Clostridium malenominatum. The sequence continues at coordinate 985,595 of NZ_BAAACF010000001.1, read as the reverse complement.
TGTAGTTTTTATAACTTACCGTTAAATTTTCAATCTTTAATACACTATTATCCCTCATATGAAATCCCTACCTTCTTAACAAATATAAAAAGAATGGTGCTCCCAGCACTGCCATTACAATGCCTACTGGAATTTCCGTTGGACTTAATACCGTTCTTGCGAAAACATCGCTAAACATCAATAACACTGCCCCTAAAAGAGCTGAAGCAGGAAACATGTATTTATAATCATTGCCTAGTATAAGCCTAATACTATGAGGAACAATAAGCCCTACGAAGCCTAAAAGTCCCACCACACTTACAGATGAAGCTGCAAGGAATGCAGCTAGTGCTGTAAAACCAAGTCTTGTCCTCTCTACATTTAGACCAAGTCCCCTTGCTACATCATCTCCTAAAATCAAAATGTTAAGCTTTTCAGAAAATATTATAGCTAAAGCTATTCCTATTATTGTATAAGGCAAAATAGTTCCTACCTCTGGCCAGCTTCTAGCTGATAAACTCCCATTCATAAAGGTAAGAGCTCCATGGACTCTATCACTATAAAATACTAAGGTTCCCGAAATTCCCGCTCCGAATAAAGAAGACACTGCAACCCCTGCTAGTATTATTCTTGTGGGCTGTATTCCACCCTTCCATGCCAGAATATATATAATACTTGCTGCTAGCATGGCCCCTATAAAGGCCGCAATAGGTACCAATCCTTGATACTGTGGTAAAACAACTAATATTACGATTCCAAAAAGCCCTGCTCCGCTGCTTATGCCAATTATGCTTGGATCTGCTAAAGGATTATTCATTACACCCTGTAAAATAGCACCTGCCAATGCAAGATTTACCCCTACCAATGCTGCAAGTATCATTCTAGGTAGCCTTATATTCCAAATTACCATCCTTTCAGCACTTCCATCGTCATTCATTATCACTTCAAATATACGCCTTGCTCCCACCTGAAGAGTGCCTTTTGAATTACCTAATATGAAGCCTGCTAGGAGAAGTACCGCTAATATGAATATTACTGTTATTTTGTATTTCTTACTGTCTTTAATTGAAATATTATTTTCCATACCACTCTGTCAACTCTCCGTATACTTCAGGGTATACACTCCTTGCCATATATTCTATAGCTTCATTGTAGTAAGGCCCTGCATTATAGAGAAAATACTCTTGTGGCAAATAAACTACTCTTCCCTCCGAAATCCCCTTTACTCCCTTCCATACTGGGTTGGATTTAAAGTGATTTTCCATAGATTTTTTAGCTTCTTCATTGCTGGAAATCATGCTAGTAACTAGAACATAATCTGGATTTTTTCCAACTATGTACTCTATATCTAAAGGTGTTGTTTCTGAGCCTATAGTGTCTGCTGGAAGATCTGATGCAATATTTTTAAGCTTTAAAATCTTAGCCACATCTCCTGCTATGCTGTTATCAAGCTTCACTGCTAAGGATTTAGATGTTACATATAAAATCACCACTGACTTACTTTCAGAGGGTAGCTTTGATACAAAAGCTTCCTTTTCATTCTTAAGCTCCTCTATTTTTCTTTCAGCCTCTTTTGTATTATCAAGTATTTTTCCAAAGGCTTTATAGGTTGAAATTACATCATCAAAACCTCTTATGTGAGTGGTAATTACTTTAAACCCCATGTCTTTAAGTTTTTTTGCCTGGGTTGATTGAGTTCCTACTTGGGCAATAATTAAATCTGGTTTTTCAGCTATAATGGCTTCCATATCTACAGAATAAACGGCACCTACTTTAGGAAGCTTCATGATTTCTTCCTTGTATTCAGGTATAAGCTTTATATTTTCTGAAACATCGGAAGTACACACAGATTTCCCACCCAAATCGTACCAAATATTAAGAGGAGTTCCTGATAACACAGCCACTTTTTCAGGTTTTTTATCTAAAACAATGTGATTTTTTAAATAATCCCTTATAGCTAAAGGGTAAGTTTCACCTTTTACATCTATTGACAGCTCCTTATCTGTTGCCTTGTCCACACTTTTTGAATTACTTAATCCACCTACATTAGAGGTTTTAGCACAAGCTGTAAAGCTTGTTAATAATAAAACTACTAACACTAAACTTAAGACTTTTTTCATATCCCTCATCCTCTCTTTAAAATAAAAAAGATTTCAATATCGAACCCTACGATTATTGAAATCCTGAATCTTTTTTATACATACATTTTGTTATTAAGTAAGTTAAATAATTAAAATAAAAATCCTCCTGACAAAGCATCAGGAGGATAGTAAATACAAAATGATATAGAAATAAATTTCCAAACACTATCTATCGCTCGTAGAATTCTCAGTGTAATAAACAGGCAGGTCTTCTGGCTTAAGTATCATAGCCTTTTGCATCCTTCCCAGTTTCCCAGTGGAATATTGCAAAAAACTCCTCTATTACAGCGGCGGGACCGCGTGGGATTCAAACCCACTTCCCTTTTAATTAACAGATAAAAAACTCTGTTAAACCTATTTTCCAAATATTTAATTTTCATGTATACTCTAACACACTATGAAATAATAATCAAGCTATTTTTAATATTCTATATTATTATCTTAAATGTAGATTATACGAAAATTTTGTCTGTCTAATTTACTCAAAATAGTTCCTTATATGTTATAATTTAGAGTATAATAATTATTTCATAAAATATTATGCTCAGTAGTCCAGATAAATTAATATAAAAATTTGCAAGGTATAGGATGGTGCTTATGAAGAATAAAAATTCCAAACACAATATAGTAAATAAAACTAAATTAATTTTTATTCCTTTAATTGTTGCCTTAATTTCTATTTTAAGTGTGAGTAGCGCTACTTTTTATATAAGCAAAACCTCATTGTTAAAACAAATGAATGAAGATGGAATAAACCTTGTAAAACAAGTGGCAAATCAATTATCAGATAATCACAATTCCTTAGAAACAATTAATGAAATGTTGGAAGATAAAATAAGAGTAGCTTCAAATGTACTTATAAAAAACCAAAATAATTTAAGTAATGAATTTTTAAAAGACCAATTAAAGAAACTAAAGGTGGATGAATTACATTGGATGAACAAAGAAGGAAAAATACTTTATTCAACAGTGGAAGGATACATAGATTGGATACCATATAAAGGTCATCCCCTATATGATTTTGTATTAAGTGATAACCTAGAGCTAATGGAAGCTATAAGGCCGGATGCAAAGTTTGGCAATTTTATGAAATATGGTTCTGTAAAGAATATAGATGGAAATTTCGTACAAGTAGGTATTTTAGCAAATAATATTGAAACGTTAACTAAAAAGTTTTCTTATCAAAATCTTATAGAAGGTTTGATGAAAAAAGAGAATATTATCTATGCACTTTTAGTGGACAATAACTTAAAGGCTATAGCAGACAGTAATAAAGAAAATATAGGAATTATTTATAAAGACGATGAAACTTTAAAGGAGGCTCTTAAAGGAAATACCTTTGCTAAAGAATGGTATTATGATAAAACTCAGTCCAAGGTTCTTGATATAGCAATTCCTGTTTTCCTTGAAGGCAAAATCACAGGAGCTATTAATATAGGACTTTCTATGAACCAGGTTTACTTGTTAATATATAAAAACTTTTTCATATCTTTAATTATTACAATTTCTATGGGTGCCATTCTTTTTATAATAATGCGCAAAAACATTATTGAACCAGTAAATAAATTAAATGAAAATATTATGGAAATAGATTTAGAAAACAATTTAGATTATAGATTACCTTTATTTAAAAATGACACCTTCTTTGGAATTTCTTATTCCATAAACAAAATACTTAATGAAACCTATATGTATTTTCATAAGCTTATGGAACATCAAGTAGAATTAAACGTATCAAACGAGGAGTTATCTGCAACCTATCAACAATTGTCTGCGTCGGAGGAAGAATTAAGGGCTCAGTATAAGGAAATACAAAGTTATACAGAAAAATTAGAAAATCTAACCGAAAAATATAACATTGCCATTAAAGGTACAAATAGCGCAGTATGGGAAATCGACTTAGAGTCTAATACTATATGTCTTTTTAATGAATTCAAAAATATTACTGATGTTTCTTTCCATGGAAAAGAAGATTTGCATAAAGTCTTTGATAAAATTTTTTATTCAGAAGATAAACAATTATTAATAGAAGAGTATTTAAAATATAAACGTAACAAGACACAAGAAATTTATTATAAAATACGCACAAAGTCTACTGATGAAAATTTTAGATGGATATTAATCAACGGAAAAGGTATATTTGATTCACTAGGAAATATAAAGCAGCTTACTGGAATTGCTCTTGATATAACAAATCTAAAAAAACAAGAAGAGCATATAGAATATCTAGCCAACCACGATGTTTTAACTGGTCTACCTAATAGAAGAAGTTTTATAAAAAAATTAGAGGAACAGTTAAATGCAAAAACACAAGGTGCTATAATGCTTTTAGATATTGATAATTTTAAAGCAATAAATGATTCCTTAGGACATATATATGGAGACATAACCTTAAAACAGGTGGGTGAATCTCTTATTAAGATTTCAGGTGAAGAAATATTTGTATTTAGATTTGGTGGAGATGAATTTTTAATTCTTTTACCTAATATACAATGCACAAGCACCATAGAAAAATATGCTAATAAAATAATGGATTTGTTTAAAAATATATTTTTAATTAAAGATAGTGAATTCCATTTAAGTTTTAGTATGGGTATTACACTATATCCACGTGACGGAGAAGATACAAATCAATTGCTTATGAATGCCGATACCGCCATGTACAAAATAAAAACTACTGGCAAAAACAATTATGCCTACTTTAATAAAGAAATGGTGGAGGAACTAAACGAAAAAATTAAAATCGAAAAAATGTTAAGAGATGCCTTAATAAAAGAAGAATTTGTACTAGTGTATCAACCACAAATTTCTTTAGAAACAGGTTTAATAGCAAGTTTTGAAGCTCTTCTTAGATTAAAAAATTACAATATATCTCCTTCACTTTTTATACCTATCGCTGAAGAATCAGGACTTGTACTAGAAATAGGACGATGGGTAGCAAGAGAGGTGATACATCAATTAGCAGAATTGAAGAACAAAGGTTTTCAATTAAAACCAATAGCAATAAATCTTTCTGCAAAACAAGTAAATGACAAAAGCTACATCTCCTTTATCAGAAAAACTTTAGAAGAAAATGATGTAGACTCCAAATACTTGGAAATCGAAATAACAGAGAGTATATTGTTAAAGAGAACATCCGACTCAATAGAGTTTCTTAATAATCTAAAGGAAACTGGTGTTAAAATTACTTTAGATGATTTTGGCACAGGTTATTCCTCCTTATTTTACTTAACTTTTGTACCCGTTAGTAAGATTAAACTAGACAAATCTTTAAATGATAAACTTTTAGAATTAACTGAAAGACAAGTTATGGAAAAGTTAATTTCTTTAGCACATAGCTTAAATTTAGAAGTCACCGCGGAAGGAATAGAGAAAATAGAACACTATAGATACCTTAGATTAAGTGGGTGTGATTATATTCAAGGCTATATTTTCAGTAAACCTTTATATATGAAAGAAATAGAAAAAATATACTATGATAATTTTTTAGATAAAATATAGCATAACAAAAGCAGTAGAAAAACCTACTGCTTTTGCTATGTTACTGTAAAACTATTATTTCCATGCAATTTCCTATAGGAGGTATACTTCGTGTAACTGCTCCATCATAATAAGCTACTATCTCAGCGCCTTTTTTTAAATCTTTATAGGATAATTGTTTTTTATCTTTTGCATTTATTATTTTTGTATTTTCGTTGATGTTAAGCCTTATTACATCATATCCAAACTCCGTAACTTTTTTACCTTCTAAAAGAATAGCTCCTCCATTTTTATTATGGGTTAAATCACTTATTTTTCCTTGAGTAGCTAATAAGTCTTTCTCTACTTTACCTAAAATCACTATTTTTTCAGCCATATATATAGTAGTTGAAAATCCTTTTAAATTTATAACTCCATCTTTTTTATAAAAGTACATTCTTATTTTGTTCCACTCTTTTATATCCTTAAGAGATACTTTTTTTCCTTCTTCATTTACTATCTCAGTTTTTTCTGTAATAAAAGTAAAGGTGGAGTCATCCTTTGACTTTATATATGCAGTTTTTTCATCTTTTAAATTAATTATGCTACCTATCTTTTGTTCTGCAATGCCTATAGTGTCATTTTCCTGTGAAACTATAATTTTTTCACCATAGGATATAGGTGGAAGGCTTAGAGTAACAGCTGGCCCGTAATAAGCCTTAATTTTCATGCCCTTTTTCAAGTCATTTTTAGTTAGCTTTTTTCCATCAAACTCATTAACTATTTCACTTTTATCATCGATAGAAATATTGATATCCTCCATGAAAAGCATTATACCATTTTTATTTTCTATTATATTTAATATTTCTCCACTAGCACTGTTACTAATTGGTTTTACTTCACAAATCATAGGTAGATCATTTTTCAAATCCTTGGCCGCCGAAACACTTCCCATAGGTAATGCTAAAGTAATACAAGTTAATATTAAAACTACTTTCCTCTTAATCATTATTTTTCCTCCCTTGGATTATTATTCATAACTATATTACGATTATAAAATCAGAAAGTATCAATTCTTTATTTTGCAGTTCAATCAAATAAATTATGCCAGATACGTTTTAAACGCATCTGGCATTTTAAAATTGAAATTACACTTTTAGTTTACAGGTATTACTAGTTGTTGTCCTATAAGGATTAAATCAACATTTTTAATATTGTTTATTTCTGCTATTTTTTTATAAGGAATGTTGTACTTTTGTCCTATTAAGTATAAGCAATCTCCTGCTTTTACTGTATATACAACCTTTTTATCTACTGGCTTTAATTCAGGGGTTGTAGCTGGCTTAACTCCTGATTCTAAGAAGCTGGCTTTAACTACTGAAAGATTTTTAACCTGTCTTAAGTCATTTATTAAAGCATCTCTTATTGGTAGATTAGTATCCTTTAAGTTTTTAGCCCCTTTAAAGTCATAGTTATCTCCACCTGTAGCCATAAAATCGTTAGTAACAACTGTATAGTACTTGTTCATATCAACTTTTGAACCATCTTTTAAAGTCATTTCGTATATTCTATCTCCCATAGGCTGCTTTAAGTCGTACTTAACCTTTACTCCTGAAATAGCTACCCATCCTATAGTTTTGTTATCTATACCATTTTCTATAACTCTCTTTAAGTCTGATCCCTTTAATTCCATTGTAAATAGTGTATTATCAAAAGGCATAAGCTCATATAGCTTTCCTACAGTGATGTTGCCTTTTTCTACTGGACATCTAAGTCCTCCACCATTTGTTATTGCAATTTGTGAATTAGCAGTCTTAGCCATTACTTCAGTAACCCATTCGCCAAGCAATGAAGGTCCGTTGAATCTATCGTGGGTTAAATCCTTATCTGTAGTTCCTACTACTTCATCTAACTTAGCTTTTGAAGCTTCTTCGTATTTACTAGCTATTGCCTTTCCTGCTTCATCCTCTGGTAATGTTTTAACTGCTGCTGATAAATCGATGAAAGCTGGTTCTATAACTACCTTATTAGTCTTAGTATTGAAAGCTACTTCTAGTTTTACATATGCTCTACCATTTTTATTTCCTTGAACTACTGGAATTTCATTAACCTTTCCTGATACAGGCATGTGTGTATGAGCAGAAATTATAGCATCCACTCCAACATTTGCCTTAGCAAGGTCTGCTGCTTCTCCTGTGATTTCTTTAGTTTTTGAATCTTGCTCTGAACCTAAGTGAGTTAAAGCTATAACTACATCAGCTTTTCCTTCTTTTAATTCACCACTTCTTAATTTTTCGCTCCATTCCTTTGCTGCCTTTACAGGATCTCTAAACTCTAAACCTTCTACAATTGTTGGTTTAGTTTTGTAAGTAGTTTCTGGAGTTGCAAGTCCTATAAATCCTACCTTTAAGCCATCCATTTCTACTATTTTATATGGTTTTGCCCAATCAACTGGCTTTCCTGATTTCTTATCATATATATTTGATGCTAAGAAATCAAATCCTCCATCCTTTGACCAGTTAGTTATTTTATCAGCACCCCAGTCAAATTCATGGTTTCCTAATGCTGAAGCAACTAAGCCTAGCTCTTTTAGCATATCAGTTATAGGTGCTCCATAATTTAAATTAGAAAGAGCTGTACCTTGATATAAGTCTCCCCCTGCTACAACTATAGTGTTTTTGTTTTCCTTTTTAAATTCTTTTACAGCCCCTACAAATTTAGCTATTCCCACATCTTTTCCTGATTCTTTTACTATACCGTGATAGTCGTTAAAAGATATAATATTTACTATCTTAGTGTCTTCTCCTGCTGCAGATACCGTAAGCGGTGTAGCAAAGCTTAATACCATGACTAATGTTATTAACCAGGATGTCCATTTCTTAAGTTTAAACTGTTTAAACATAAAACTTCCCCTTCCTATCCCTCATTGTTTTATTTTTCCTTGGAAAAATAATGGTATTTATAGTACCATTATACATCCTTTACAGAATGCTGTAAATTAATATAGTGGAAGTTAGCTAAATAAAAATGAGTTAGTTTAAGAACTTATCTTCTTAAACTAACTCATTTTTTTAATTTACTACAAAGCCTTTTATTTTTAGTTCTTTATGTTTTCTAAAATCAATAAAATCCTCATCACATTGTAGTAATGGCTGTGATAAATTATTTATATCTATATTAATTATTTTACATACTTTATTATTATTAAGTACCACATTCTCTCCAAAATAATAATTTATTATGCCTTCAATAAATATATTACAATAATTATAATCAAGTTTTCCTAAGCTATAACCTTTGATAATTTCTAAAGCTTTAAAAGGATTCACATCTTTCTCCTTCTCCCTATTTGAAATTATATCGTCAAAGGTATCTGCAATTGCTATAATTTTTGCAAACTTATGTATTTCATCATCCTTTAGTCCCAGTGGATATCCTGAACCATCTAATCTTTCATGATGCATTACTATGCCATATTTTACAGATTTACTTAAATAAGCTATATCTTTAACCAAGTTATAAGCTATCACAGGATGATTTTTTATATTTTCCATATCTATGCTAGAAAGCTGCCCTGGTCTGCATATTGACTTATTATTTATTTTAGTCTTCCCAAAGTCGTGTAAAATCGCTGTATACAATAATAGATTTAACTCTTCTCCAGAAAATCTCAACCATTTTCCCAAAAATAAACTAAGTAATGATACGTTTACAGAGTGCTTAAATATGCAGTCTTCTTTACTTCCCTCCATAATTATATTTTTAACTATCATCCTTGGAGAAATCAACTCATCAATTATTCTTTGAGAAAAATTTCTAAGATCATTTATATCTGTTTTACCATTAAGTTTTATTTTTTCAAACATGTTTTCTAGTTGATAGGCAAAGTTTCTAAGAGTTTTTCTAACTTCCTTTAATTCTTTATTATAATCTAGCTTTTTATTTTGTTTAATTATTTCTTCACCATCAACTATTAAAGCATTTTCTAAATAGACATCCCTTAATTTTTTTATTATACTTTGAGTAATTCTTGTCCCTTTTACTACTAGAACGTTATTATTGACTACTATTTCCTTTGCTACAATCATACCTTCCCTTAAATCATTAATACTTATAAGAGCATCTTTATTCCCCATATATAATAACCTCGCTTTAATATAATAAACTTACTCATCTCCCTTTATAAACCTTGCTTATATCTTCATCGTAATAAGTTAGTTAATTTTTATTATATAATAAACTACAATAATATTCTATATTTTTAGCAATAATTATAATCAAAAAATAAATTAAATTTAAAAATCCATTAAACTTAAATTCTACGGTTGTGGTTTTGATTCTTATCATAAATGAGCATAAAAATAGAGCATAGGTAGATTTATAGAAATCTATCTATGCTCTATTGATTTAATTAAACCTTAAACTTTGATACCCCTGCTTTTAGCACCTCAGCACTTTTCTTTGATTTTAAAGATTGTTCTAAAACATAGTTTGATTTAGAATTTATCTCCGATACTTTATTTGCGATGTCTGTAGTTCCTCCCGCTCCTTCGCTAGCTGCTTGCGCCACTCCATCTATAGTTTTTAGTACATCACTTATGGAAGCCAAAAGTTCTTCTGAAGTTGAACTAAATTCCGCTACAAGATTATCAACAAACTCTGCATCTTTGCTGTATTTATCCGCCACATCAAGCATAGCTTTATAATCATTTTGTACATCAGTATTCATAAATGCTAACAATTTACTTGAGCTTTCTGAAAGGGTTTTTACTGACTCTATTACCTTACCTGTTGTATTCTGAATTTCTATTACTGTATCCTTGGATTGTTCTGCCAGCTTTCTTATCTCTTCAGCTACCACTGAAAATCCTCTTCCTGCTTCTCCAGCCCTTGCCGCTTCAATGGCAGCATTTAAAGCTAGAAGATTTGTTTGTGATGTTATCTGCATTATAGATTCTGAAAGAAGATTTATTTGCTCCACAACCTTTGATGATTCGATTGCTTTTTCTAGCTCAGCTTTTGAATTTATAAATATTTCATTAGATTTTTTTTGAGAAGCTTGTACATTCTTCCTTGTTCCTTCTGCTCTTTTATTTATTTCTCCTGCTTGGACTGCACCTTCTTGTGATTTTTCTGCAATGGAATAAACTGCTCTTTCAATTTCCTGGGAGGTTGCCATCATTTCTTCTGCTGATGCCGCAGACTCTTCCATACTTGCAGATAATTCTTCTGTAGTTGCTGATGCTTCCTCTATACTTTCATTTAAATCCGATACGTTATTTTTTACAATATCTACAACATTTGAAATTAAATCCGTTTCATCCTTTACGTTTTTAACTAGGGTTTTTACAGAGCCCTCCATAATATGTAAACCCTTGGCAATTCCACCTATTTCATCTTTTCTTTCTAAAAAATGCTCTGGTACATTCATTGTAAAATCACCTGTAGCCATTAACTCTAAATGATTTACTACAATCCCTAAAGGCTGCGCTATATTCTTTGATATTACATAGGTAAATGCTATTCCAATTATAAGAGAAACACCTATCAATATTAAAAATAAATTTACCGTTCTTCTATATTCCATGCCATTTTGTAACTTTAATTCTCCTGACATTTTTATATTATAATTATTTAACTCTCTAACACTTGTTTGATAATCTTCTAATGTATTTTTGTTCTTAATAAAATAATCATATGCTTCATTTTGTTTATCAGCTTTCACCATATCCACCGCTGGAAACAAAACATCTCTCCATTTAACTAAATTATCTTTAACCGAGTTATATAGCTCCCTTTGTTTATCATCCTTTGACAAGCTTTCTAATTTTGCCATATTATCTTCTATTGTTTTTTTTCTTATAGAAATATCTTCATATATTTCTTCTTTTTCCTTTTTATCTTTACTTAAAATTACGCTTAACAAATTTGAACTATTGGCACGCGTTTGAGTTCTTAAATCCGAACCTATTTCAATGGATTTTAAATAATTTTCATACATATTTGTCATGTCATTGTTTGCTTTCTGCATATTAATGTATCCAATGCCTGCAATCATAGAAACTAAAATTAACATAACAAGGAATAACATAAATATTTTTGTCCTTACTTTAAACTTGCTTAACACAATTTATCCCTCCTTGAATTTTTATTACATATTTCTACATCATTTAATATTATTTTACATTTTCCGCATAGTAATATCAATATTTATTTAGCTACTATAAGGTATATTATAGGAATAAATTAATTTAAAAAACATATTAAACTTTACTTTTCACAAATCCCTCACATTTTCACCAATAACTTATCACATTTAAAATATAAACTTAATCTATCAATAAATTAATGAGGGAGGAAATCAAATTGAATAAGAAGTTAAAGAAAAAATCAAACATACGTCTTATTACTCAAATTATCTTATTTATAGTAGTATTATTAATTACAATAAACCATACCTTAGCGGAGAAAGGCGGAGGATTCTCTTTTATACCTTCTGCATCTCTTCACGCAATATGCCCTTTTGGAGGAGTTGAATCTATTTATAGATTTATAACAGTAGGAAGCTTACTTCAAAAAATTCACGAGTCATCCTTTGTACTTATGTTTATTGGATTAGTTGTAGCAGCATTTTTTGGTGCTGTATTCTGCGGATGGCTATGCCCCTTTGGCTCCATACAAGAATGGATTGGCAAAATAGGTAGGAAGCTCCTTGGAAGAAAATATAATTCATTTATTCCTTATAAATATGACAAATACCTTAGATATTTAAGATATTTAGCTTTAGCATGGGTAATATACATCACAGCTGTAACTGGAAAGCTTGCTTTTTCGGACATAGATCCTTATTCAGCACTATTTCATCTATGGACTGATGAAGTTGCCCTTGGAGGAATTATAATACTTATAATAGTACTTATTGATTCACTATTTATAGAAAGACCTTGGTGTAAATATCTCTGCCCTTATGGTGCAATCCTAGGAATTACTAATAAATTTAGGATATTTAAAATAAGAAGACATGAAAATACTTGTATATCATGTAATGCTTGCAATAAATCTTGCCCAATGAATATCAATGTGGCTAGTAGTTCAATAATCAAAGAACATCAATGTATAGCTTGCATGAAATGTACCTCTGAAGAAAGTTGTCCTGTAAAAAATACTGTTGAATTTAAGATTAATAAAAAATTTATGGCACTTACACTAATAGTATTGTTTTTCGGTGGTATAGAAGTTTCAAAATCCTTAGACCTTTGGCAAACCGAATCCTCAAAAGTCCCTGTTGCCTTTAAAGAAGGGGCGTTTAAAGGCGAATTTAATCCAGCTGATATACGAGGTTCTTATAGTTTTAGTAATGTGAGCCAATCCTTTGATATCCCCCTTAATGCCTTAGTAGAAGCCTTTGTAGTAGATGAAAAGGAAGCCCAAACCTTTAAAAATAAAGATTTAGAAACTAAGTATGCAAATTTACCTAATGAAATTGGAACTGGTTCTGTAAGGCTATTTGTAGCACTATATAAAGGATTGCCCTATGATTTAAATGAGGATACCTATCTTCTTGAACCCGCTGTAAAAATACTTAAGGAAAAAGGAAGTCTTACAGAAGAGCAAATCAAATATATTGATAATCATGTTGTAAATTTAGTTACAAAATAATTTTAAAAAATAAAATGCGTTAGTTTTAAAATATCAATTCATTGCACTAACGCATTTTTTTATTTATTTTTTAAGAAGGCATGTACACATGAATTTATGGATGTTAAACTAATAGGGTTAATAATAATATTTTTATATTATATATGAAGAAAGGAATAGGACAATGAAAAAAATTATTATTATTTTTACTGGCGGAACAATAGCTATGAAAGAAAGCGAAACCACTCACGCAGCTGTGCCCGGACTTACAGGGGACGACATTATAAAACTTACACCTGGTATTGAAAAAATCGCAAATATAGATTTCTTAAACTACGGCATGCTTCCGGGACCTCACATGACTCCCGAAAAAATGTTTGAACTATCAAAAATAATAAAAAGCAAAGTTACCTCCGAGGGCTATGATGGGGTGGTAATTACTCATGGGACAGACTCCCTAGAAGAAACTGCCTACTTAGTGGATCTTACTTATAAATATCCTAACCCAGTAGTTTTCGTGGGTTCTATGAAAAACAGCTCCCAATTTGGTTGGGACGGCCCTACTAACTTAATAGATGCAGTAAATACCGCCGCATCAGATGAAGCATATAATAGAGGGGTTATGGTAGTTATGAATAATGAAATCCATGCCGCTTCTCAAGTTACCAAAACCAATACACATACCCTTGATACGTTTAAAAGCATGGATTTTGGCCCTATTGGTTTTGTGGACAACAACAAAGTATACTTTTATTACAGTTATACAAAAAGCCAATACATTCCAGTAGAAAAAATTAATAGTCAGGTGGATATAATAAAATGCGGTTGCGGTATGGACGACCGTCTTATAAGATTTTGTGTAGATTCAGGTACGCAAGGTATAGTTATAGAGGGAATGGGAAGAGGAAATATTCCTCCTAAAATGGTCAGTGGCGTGGAATATGCTTTAAGTAAAAATATTCCCGTAGTTTTAGTTTCACGATGTCTTATGGGAAAGGTTCTTGATGACTACGGCTATGAAGGCGCTGGACGAGAGCTTACCCAAAAGGGTGTAATACTCGGAGATAATCTTAATGGACATAAAGCGAGAATTAAACTTATGGTTGCTCTTGGATACACCAATAGCATATGTGAACTAAAGGATATTTTCGAAAAAAACTATTATTAATAACTATAAAGTAAACTAAGAGACGGTTTTCACTGTCCTTAGTTTACTTTAAATATATGCAAAACTAAAACAACATAAATATACCCATCCTACTAAATTTTATATAACATCCATTTGCAAGTTTGTAGTTCATATTTAACCTCAAACTGCTTTTGCACATTATCTATTAAACTTTGACATCTAAACAAGAGCATTGGATTTCCTGCTAATTTTTCAATTTCCCTACTAATAATTTTATCTACTTTTATTACCATTTCTGTTTCATTCTCTGTTTGAAGCCTAAATTTCAAAGGCCTCACATCACCTTTGTTATCAGTATAAGAAACTACCTCAATTGGACGTGCTACAATTTTCATTATAATACCACCTTCCCTTATAACATAGAACTCATTAAAGGATAGTCTTCTTCTCCTATTCCTCCACACATGGAACTTAAACCAGAATGAAGAAAGCATGACCTCACAATGGATTTATTGCCAAATCTTAACCTAATCTCATCAACTACCTTATCTAGCTTTCTATTCTTATCATAATTAAATGTATCTAGTAAAGAATATTGATGGTAGTCATTATTACAAAAATCCGTTATATGAACCCCTAAATGCCTTATTGGATTACCCTTCCACACATTATCAAATAAATAGGAAGCTACTTCATATATTTTTCTAGTAGAGTCCGTAGCTGTATTTAACTTCTTCTGTCTCGAATAGGAAATTAGGTCAGAACCTCTTATGCTTACGGAAACTACAGTGCAGCAGTTACAGGAATCTCTTAGCCTCATACTTACCGTTTCGCATAAAGATAACAATATCTTATGCGCTATTTCTCTATCCAAAACATCAAAAGCTGTTGTTGTAGAATTTCCTATACCCTTCATCTGTATATAGTTGCTCCTTCTCACTTCTGAATCATCTATACCATTGGCATAATTCCATATCAATTCACCATGACTCTTAAAAATGTCCCTTAGTATATTAACATCATAGTTGGCTAAATCGCCTATGGTGTTGATGTTTATCTTATGTAGTTTGGGCGCTGTGGCTCTACCTACCATGAACAAATCTTCAACGGGAAGTGGCCACATCTTATCCTTTATCTCCTGAGGGAATAAAGTAATAATTTTATCAGGCTTCTTTAAATCCGAGGCCACCTTCGCAAGGAGTTTATTGCTTGATATTCCTATGTTTACTGTAAACCCTAACTCCTTTTTTATTCTCTCTTTTATGGTTTCAGCAAGTTTCATATAGTCTGGATATAAATGCTCCATATTAGAAAAATCTAAAAAACTTTCATCTACACTGAATTTTTGAATTTGAGGAGTATATTCTTGTAATATCTGATGCATAGATGAACTACATTTCATGTAAAGGGAGTACCTTGGTGGTACAACCACTATATCTGGGCACTTCATTCTAGCATTATACAAAGTTTCTCCTGTCTTTATATTAAACTTCTTAGCAGGCATTGATTTTGCCAATACAATCCCATGCCTACTTTCCTCATTACCACCTACTACTGATGGAATTGTTCTTAAATCCAATTCTTCTCCTTGTTGAAGCCTATATGCCGCTTCCCAAGAAAGATAAGCGGAATTAACATCGATATGAAAAATTAATCTACTCATAATAAATCACCTCAAGAACATTAGTTCGTATATTATATTATATACTATATTTCCATATTTTATAATAGGTTTTGAAAAAATATTTTTAAAATCAAAAAGTCTACCCCTAGATTCACTCCACGAGGTAAACTTATAGTTACTATTTATATTAAATCTTGAATTTTATTATCATTTCTCTAAGTTTCTTTACCATATCAGACTGGTATTGTGATGATTTTACTATACTATTCATATGCATAGTTGTTTGTTCTACATTAGCTAAAATTTCTTCAGAGCCCGCCGCTGCTTCCTCTGCCGTTGCTGACACATTTTCTATAGCTTTATTAACCTGCATCATTGATTCCATGGTTAAAGTCATTGATGTAGATGTTTCTTTAGACATTACCTTTATTAAATCAGCATCTTTTTCATACTGTTCACCTGTTTCTGCCAAAAACTCATAATCTGGCTTAACATTATATAGCATAAAATCAAGCAATTCCTTTCCGCTATCTGACATATTTTTAAATGCCTTCTCTATACGACTAACTATATTTTGTATGCTGGATACTGATACAGAGGACTGTTCTGCTAATTTTCTTATTTCATCAGCAACTACTGCAAAACCCTTTCCTACCTCCCCAGCTCTTGCAGCTTCAATGGCCGCATTTAGCGCTAATAAGTTTGTTTGTTCTGCTATACTTGCTATGGAGTCAGCCATTATCCTAATTTCTCCAACTATTTTGCCCTCTTCCATAGCTTTAACTATGTTTACTTCTTTTTCACTATAAACCTTATTACCATTTTCTAGAGCTTTTACCGCCTTATCTTTTATTTTTATAGCTCTTTCTTTAATGATTTCTGCTGAATCATCTGTTTCTTTAGCTCTATTTACAAGTTCATTCATAGTAGAGTTAATTTCTTCTGATGAGGCGTTAATTTCTTCTGTGCTAGAACTTAAATCTTCTGTACCTTGGGATATTTGCTTAGTAAGTTCATTTACAGTTTTAATATCAAGGGTTATTTCTTCTATAGTAGAATTTAATTCAACAGAGCCACTTAATACCTGGTCCGTTGTATGTGTTATTTCTTTTATTAAATTTCTTAAACTTTCTATCATTTTATTATAAGAATTAGCTATTATTCCAATTTCATCATTACTATTAATCATTATTTTAGAAGTCAAATCTCCCTCATTATCTGCTAATTCACTTAATCTCTTTGATATCTCATTCAAATTAGAGATTTTTCTTCCTAATATCAAAAATGTAATCATTAAAAATACACCCAATACACCCAATAACGCATTAGTGGTAATTATACTTATATCTAAAGCTTTTTTCATTTTACTAGTTTCATTTTCTGCTCTGGTATTCATTTTATTTATAAACTCATCAATAGGTTGCATAATTTCACTCTTATGCTTATCATAACTTTCATCAAACAATAAAGTTCTCGCTTTTTCAAAGTCCTTATTTTCTACAGCCTTCATTGCTTCATCTTCAATAATTACTAAATTGTCAGAATTTTTCTTAGCCTCCTCAATTAAATCTAATTCTTCCTCAGGTGCATTTAGTTCCTTTAATTTTTCTACTACTCTATCTCGTGTTTTAGTCTCTTTTACCTCTCTCCAATAGTTATCGTAATGTTTTTTATTCCCAAATTGAACATAACTTCTCACTTCATTGGTTAAGTAGTCTGATGAATTAACCAAGTCTATACCTAATTGTTTAAATTCTGCTTGCCTTTTAACAGCAACTCTCTCATTAGCAAAATTTTTGTTTAACAAATATGTATTGACCGCTATTATTAATAGCAAGGTAATGAATATTGAACTAGTTAATTTAATAAATTTTGATATAGACATTTTACCACCCCATTAAATAGATTTCGTCAAATAATGACATTATAATACATTATTATCGTAACTATATAATGGTTATTTAGTAAATTCTGCACATTTTTTTATGTAATTATTCCCAATTGTAACTATCCACAAATAAAAAAGCCCATCTATTAGATGAACTTTTATAAGTTTTAATTAGATTTATCTCTAATTATATTTACCAAACTTTCTATTATTTCTTCAACTTTTAAATTGCCACGGTCGCTAACCATGCCTAAAGTAGCAAAGCTAGTCATAGTTTTAAATAATACTGGATTGTTTAGTTTTTGAAACTTTGGCGATAATGAAACTATATGTTCCTTTAAATAGGGATATTTTTCAATTAACTCTCCAATTTTTGTATCAGCATTAATTCCAAATTCATTTTCTTTTAATACTATTTCTTCTTTGGGCTTTGATTTTGAACTATTATCCCAAGTTAATAAACGCTGACTTCCTGTTAGACTTCTTATGTGAGTCACATCTTGCATCATTTCTAGTACGCCCTTAAAGTTACCATTTTCATCTCTAACTGCATTATATATAATGTAGATAAACTTTCCTCCTATTTCAAGCCAAAATTCTGCCTCACTTTGTTCACCATTTCTAAAAGCTTCAATTATTTTTTCTACAGTATCAACACTTTCACGAGGGTGACAATTCTGAACCTTTCTTCCTATAACTCCTGCGCTTCTAGGGAAAATCCTATGTTTTGTGTCACTATAAAACTTTACAATTTCATTTTCATCCACATAGGATAAGTCCATTGGCAAATGCTTAAAAATAAGGTTAATTCGCTCTAAGGTTAGAAGCCCTTGGCTAACATTTAACTCTTCACTTTCCTTAGATTTTGATATTATTCCATGCTTATTTAGAACTTCTGTTAAATCTTTTAATAATTCTGAGCTGACCTCACTGGTATTCACAACTCCAGACTCAGGCTTGTTGAAAGCTGGGGGACTATCTATAAGGCAGTACCCAATTTCATCATCCCCTATCCTCATTTTTACAAAGTCCTCTTCAGTCAAAAGTTCCATGGAAGTAGGGAAAAGTATCTCATTTTCTTTTACTATCATATCCTTAATCATTTCTATAACTTCTTTTTGTAATTCCAAGAACTCTTCATCTTTGTTATCTTCAAGCAAAGCTTTTGACTTGCTTATTGCAGATTTAATATTATTATCAAGAGTCCACATTACCTTTGAAGGTTTATCGAAACCCTTTCTTTCTAAAGCAGAAAATAATTGATTTTGTTTTCTACTTAAATGTATGTTATATTCACTAAGCTTATCATATATTTCTAGCCATTGATTCTTTATAAATTTTTTATTTAGCATCTCATCCATATCATTAAGAACATTTGTAATTTCTAAATTCTCATCCTGGTAAGTTCTTATAGGATGGCCTTTAGGTAGATTTAACTTTGTTGAAACTAATATACCTTCATATATTTCTAATATTTCATCCATTCTTTCTGCCAAAACATCATCTGATATTCCAAAGGATTGCATATGTTGTTCAGCTATAGCAAACTCTTCTGCAGTTACCTTATGAAAAGAAGAAGACATCTTCTTTTTAGCCTCTTCTAAGGTAATCACATTGTTAAGATAATCAAGCTTTATATCCAGCATCTTTTTAATTTTTGAATTATCTATATTATTTAAGTGACTATTCATTTCAATATTCCCCAAGTCATTGGAAGGAAAAAAGTAAGCATGGTATTCTTCGTCACTTATTTTTTCAACATATTTATCAAAACCCTTTGCCTCCATCATTTTATACATTGGAAAGGGCTCGAAGTCTTTAATCACATGTATTCCCTCATTAGGTTTTAAAGTCTCCAAGGTTTTAGTAACACAATCTCTAAAGGAGTCATGCTCACCTCTACCATCTATAGTTATATAAGTTATATCTTTTTTCATAGAAATTCTCCTTTCTCTTATCTAGGATTAATTGATAATGATTATCATTTATATTTATATTGTACCATATCTCCTTTTCAAGGTAAACAACTTAATATATACTATTTGAAAAATTCATATTATTAATACAGATATTTAGCAAAAATAGAGTGGAATAATAAATATCTTTTGTAGAATAATAATTCTGAAGGTATTTCTTAATACCTTATATAACTTTTGTAGAGATAAGGAGATGTGGAATTATGAGCAAAAACAAACCAGATGATAGAAGAGATAACGTAGAGAAAATCCAATATAATATCAGCAATACTATAGAAAACTATAGACTTACAGAAGAAACCATTGCAAAAACTGAAGATAACAAAATGAAAAATTCCTTAGAAGAAAAAAACGAAAGAAGATTAGATGCCCTTGAGGGTATGAGAAGCGAAATTAAAGATGAAGCAATAAATGAAAAAATTGGAATAAATAAATAAAAACTACTTTTGAAAAATAAAAGCGACAGGTATATAAAACCTGTCGCTATACTTTAACCCTATATCCAACTCCCCATAGAGTTTCAATATACTGTGGTTCTGATGGGTTTGCTTCAATTTTTTCTCTTATTTTTCTAACGTGCACTGTAACGGTCTCGCTATTTCCAAGGGAATCAAGACCCCAAATTCTCTCAAATAGCTCATCTTTCCCAAAAACCCTATTAGGGCTTTGAGCCATAACATATAACAATTCAAATTCCTTTTGTGTTAGAGTAACCTCTTTCCCATTTATAAACACCTGTCTCGAGTCTTTAAGTATTTCAAGTCCTCTGATAACTATATTTTTCTCTCTTGGCTTGTTGGAAAACTTATTTCTCATTCTCTCATAATTTTGAAGGTGTGACTTAACCCTAGCCACTAGCTCTCCAGGACTAAAAGGCTTAGTTATATAATCATCAGCCCCAAGGCTTAATCCTTTTATTTTATCGATTTCTTCTTTTTTAGCAGAAACTATTAAAACGGGGATATCCTTATTTTCACTGATAGTCCTCAGAATATCCAAACCATCGATCTTAGGAAGCATAATATCTAAGATTATCAGATTATATTCATTTTGTTTTATTTCATTTAAAGCACAAACCCCATCCATACATATTTTTACTTCAAAGCCCGCAACCTCTAAATAATCTCTTTCAAGTTCTGCAATGCTTGGGTCATCTTCAACTATTAATATTTTTTTCATAAACCTAACAACCTCCAAACGTTAATTTACTTTTCCAAGAGATATCATTATGCTTGTGCCCTCATTTCCGTGACTAATGGCCCATATTCTCCCTTGATGTCCTTCTACAATTTGTTTTGCAATAGCAAGGCCTAATCCACTACCCTTAGCTCCACTTCTTGCTAGGTCTCCTCTATAAAATCTATCAAAAATTTTATTTACATCTGCATCGTCAATTCCAGCCCCATTATCTCTTATCTCTATTATAATACTTGAATTTGTCTCTCTAAGATTTAAAATTATTTCTCCCTCTTTTTTATCCATGTATTTACGAGAGTTTCCTATGATATTTAAAATAACCCTTCTCATTCTCTCTCTATCCATGATAACATATTTGAAATTTTTTAAATCGTTTTTTAACTTTATTTTTATATTGTCCTTTATAAGTTCTGGTTCACTTTCACTTATACAAAAATTTAAATACTCAATAATATCAACTTTATCAAAATTAAAAGGAATTTGGTTTAAATCTAGCTTTGAATATAAAAGCAAATCATCAATCATATGGTCAACATGCTCCGCTTTTGAATATATGGTCTTTAAGTAGCTTTCCTTTTTTTCCGCTGTATTTGCTACTCCATCTAAAATTCCCTCCACATATCCCTTTATAGAGGTTATAGGAGTTTTCAAATCATGAGATATGCTAGAAACAAGAACTTTTCTATTATCATCATACTTCATCTTCTCCGTTATAGAGTCCTTTAGTTGTATTCTCATAGCTTCGAAGCCGTGGCATAGCTCCTTAATCTCCCGATCTCCTTCTTCAATAACCTCATAATTTAAATTTCCCCTACTAATTTCATCTGTGGCTTCCTTTAAGTGGGTAATAGGTTTTATTATTCTCTTTGAAAAAAGATATGACATAATTATGTTTATTATTATAAAAGATATTATATAAACCACAATAGCTAAAACCATAAGTTTATTAAATATATGCACCTTTTTTCCTATAGGAGCCAACAGTATTATATTTGGTGTCCTATCACCTTCTAAATTTAAATCTATCCCCTCAATAATATAATAAATACCATTAACTATAATTCCCTTGTCTAAGATGTTTCCTCTAGCTACTTCCTTAATTTTTTCTATATCTATTTTGTTAATTTCTTTAGGACTAGCTATAGTCTTATTATCCTTAGTAATAATAAATTTTCCATTTAACCCCGAAAGCTTATCTTCTAAATCCTTTTGCAAACTATCATCTTCAGTACTTTTAATATTTTGTTTTAATATATCATTCTTAACATTTACTAGTTCAGATCTTACATATATTATATTTTTAAATTTATCATAATCAACATTTTTTCTAAAAATTTTTGAAGAAATAAATACACAACTAAACAAAGCTAAGATTGTTATAATGAGCGGAAGTATAGCTGTTATAGTATTAGATATTATTAACCTCTTTTTTATATCCATTTTTTCACCTTAAAATTCTTTATTATCAAATAAATAATAACCAATTGTAAAGAATAATATTCCGTAACTACCCATAATCATAAACTGACGGAAAATCTTTAAAAGTGGGAAACTACTCATTATCCATAAATTATACCATCCAAACATGGATGTAAAAAGTATTCCTGAATACTTTGAAAAAATAATCTCTATAGCTTTAAACCCAATGAAAAAAAGAACGGATAAAAAAAACACCCCAGTTCCGCTTCTTAAAAGGTTAGTAAATATTACTATTAATAATACTAAAACAGTCATAGGAAGCAGGGTAACTGCATAACTTACAAGTATTCTAGTTATACCTTGTAGGTTAAAAGAATTTGAATTAAATATAATTCCCACAAGGGTTGAAAGAATCATTACAAATAAAAGATTAGCTAATACAAAAAACATTATAGCCCCTATTTTAGCGGTAAAAAACTTCAATCTTGTGATTGGCCTTGTAATGGTAATCTTCATGGTGTTTTGTGAAAATTCCCCCGAAAAACTATCTATAGTAACAAGGGCAGTAAAAAGAGGTAATATAGTATTAACTAACATAGAAAGCACTACTATTGGAAACTCCATGCTAGAAGCTCCCCTTAATCCAAAGCCGCTTCTTAATCCTGTAATAGCAAGTTGTCCCATGACAATAAAAATCAACGATACTATGGCTGCCACTAAAATCTTTTTCTTCTTATATAACTTTTCAATTTCATTAATCACAGCAGCTCTAAATTCTACCATTTCGTTCCACCTCGCTTATAAAATAGTTCTCCAGTGAAGCATAATTATTTAATATATTTTTTGTAGTATCCACATTAAGTAGCCTTCCATTATAAAGAACCCCTATCTTATTGCAAGTAAGCTCTACATCGTGAATAAGATGGCTAGATATAAAGAAGGTTGTCTTTTCTTCGTCAGCCAGTTTTTTTATAAGGTTTCTCATATCAATCATACCCTCTACATCTAAACCGTTTAAAGGCTCATCTAAAATAATAACCTCTGGTCTAGATATAATTGCCGCTGCAATGCCAAGTCTCTGCTTCATTCCAAGGGAAAATTTCCTTGCCTTTTCATTTTTAAACCTACTAAGACCTACAATTTCCAAAACCTCTTCAATTCTCTTATCATCTACATCTTTATAATATCTTGAAAACTGTTTAAGATTTTCATAGGCGGTTAAATAATGATAGCTCTCCGCAGTTTCAATAATGCATCCTACCTTTTCCATAGCTTTTTCAAATTCTTCTAATACGCTATGCCCTAGTATTTTAACATCTCCACTATCTGGTTTAATAAGACCTGTCATAATTTTCATAGCCGTAGTTTTACCCGCTCCATTTGGCCCTAAAAATCCAAAGATATCTCCCCTATCTATTTTAAGGTTAATATCAGTTATACCTCTACCGTTTTTATACACTTTGCTTAAATTATTTATCTCAATAACCGTCTCCAATTGTAACCCTCCTTAAAAATTGCATAGCAATTTTTATAGTTTTTTAGTTAAATAGTTAATAGTTTCCTAGTTAATGCAGAAATTCCTTAAGGGAATTTCCACAAAAACTAAAAAACTAATAATCTAAAAATCTAAACAACTAATAAAAATTGTTCACAATTTTTTATTCAAACACTCTATAAAACTCTCCACTATACCATCTTCTACCGTCTGATGAAGTAGGTACTCCAAAATAAATCTTTGCGTCCCCTCTATAAAGGTTTATATTACCCTTAGATGAATAACCTTCAATAACAATTTCTGCATCATGTCTGTCTTCTCCAGTGTATTTAGCATTGAAGTTAATATCCTGTTTCTTCTCTGAATAGTTCTCATATCCCTTTACATATTCTTCATGATATCTTCCAACAATTGATTCATTATTAGATTGTGTAATCTCTAAAATTCTCTCCCCAATTTTTTGGAACTTACCGTTCTTTTCTATAATGATATCATTTTTATACTTACCTACATACATTTCAAGATTTGCTAATGAATCTCTATTCTTTTCTATATGCTTTTCTACCTTTTTACCTGAAAGATTTGGCTTATTTACATTAGTGGAGTTAATATCATATATTTTTCCAAGTAGTTCAAAAGTTAGGTTGTGTTCCTTACCTTCATTGTCCTTACCCACAAGTATTCCTGTACCAAAGAAATTTTGCATTAACCCATGTTGGTCTACAGTCATCTTACCTTTAACTTCTTTTACATATACATCCTTAGTAATTTTAGGCATAATGTTTTCTTCATCATTGATTCTATTTATAGCAGTTTCATTTTTTAAAGTATAGGATGCAACTGCATTTATTAATGCAGGAATCTGAGCTTCACTTATAGAACCTGATAATTCTTTGCTTCCATCAGCTTTTTCATCTACTACAACATAATCCTTTAAGTTTCCTACAACAGCATCTATTATTTTTTCTACATCTGCTGCTTCTTTTTCTTTAAATGGATTTGTAAAGGATCTTCCTTTACGTGGAGTTTCATATTCCGTTACATAGTAGGTACCATCTTGGTCATTTTTGTTAACCATAATGTTATTATCTGAATAGTAATATGCTGATGTTTTTTTACTTCCTTCAACGCTTGTTGAAACATTTTCAGAAGCATTTTTTGTTAAGTCGTACTTATTTAATGTACTCTCCGATATAATAATCTTGTCATTGCTCTTCATAATCATAGATACATCAAGAGTATAGTTTGAAAGCTTGGTTGTAAAACTTTCAGCAGAATACTTTAATGCGTCTTTTGCTTGCTCATAGCCGCTCTTTGATGAAATTTCAGCCATAGCAGTTGTTGCAAACATTAAAATCCCCATGGTAAAACTTATGGCCATAGCGGTTTTCTTTTTAATTTTCAATTTTTAACATCTCCTTATCTTTTATTCAATATCAACTAGGAAAGCTTTCCCTATATCTTATTCTAGACTAATTATCTATAAATCTTCTAAAGCAATTCTAAAGAAATTCTTAACTTTAAGAACTTCTTATTAAAACACCTTTACTTCTTCATTGATTCTTCATAAACCTTTTTTGCTTTAGAAGCCCAAACTCCATATATAACAGCCATCATAATGAAAATTATTTGTGGCACAACTCTCATCAGCATAAAGGGAAACTCAAACCAAAAGGCTTTCCAAAACTGTGCTCCCTGCATTCCCCATAACCCAGGGGTTAAGAAAAACAAGTTTGATAAATTAAAATTAATGCTTATTAAAACTATGATAAAGTAAATAATCATTATAGCCACAGAGTTCATACAATTTTCTCGTAATCTCTCATGTCTTTTTGCCTTTGATTCTTTGTCAGAAAAAATATCCTCTGATGGCTGTTTTGACAATGGCAAAAAGTACTGACTCCCAGAATATCTTGTTCCATATACATGTTTCCACCCTGCATCTTCAAACAATGTAACATAATCTTGAAAATCAGACTTATTATTAAAGACACGGTAGTCTATTCTGTAACGCAAATCCTGAGGCATTCCCTCTTGAAAATGATATCTTCCAAAGGCTGAATATTTTTTTAAAATATGTCCTCCCTTAGCCATTTCATTTAAATACTTTTCTTCCTCATTCATGTCTACAAATACTTTAAATTTTTTCATTTCTATCCCCTCTTTAAAAACCTATTTGTTCCGCTATTTTTACTAACCCTTTTAATCTCTCTATCTCCAGTTTTAATACAGCTCCACCCTTATGAGTTAACTGGTAAACCTTTCTTCGTTTATCCTCTGTAGGTACCGCTTCTATTAGCTCCTGTTTCGTGAGATTTTCAATTGCACCGTACATGGTGCCTGCAGCAATTCTCACTCTACCCTCACTTAGTTCTTCTACCCTTTGCATAATCACATATCCGTGCCCACACTCCGTAAGTGCCAGCATGATATAAAATGTTGTTTCAGTTAATGGTAAATACTTATCTAAACTCATTGTTTTCTCCTAACATTTTCATTTTATACAGTTATACTATACAGTTGAACTATATAATATAACTATATACAGTTCGACTGTATATGTCAATAGAAAAATGCGTTAGTCTAAGAATATTAATTCTATAAACTACCGCATTTATATATCTGTAATTTCTTCATAACACAAAAGCTCCATTTAGAATATATCTAAATGGAGCTTTTACTTTGGCTGGGATAGCAGGATTCGAACCTACGAATGCGGCAGTCAAAGTGCCGTGCCTTACCGCTTGGCGACATCCCAATATAATTATCATCGCTATTATTTCCAGCGACGTCTTTTATTCTACTAAGTATAAGTGATTTTGTCAATATTTTTCATGAAAAACTTTATAAAATTTTAAAATTTAGTATTGGATATGGTATTTATCAGTGTTATATTATAATGTAACATCAATATTTTTAGAAAGGATAAGTTTTACATGGTAAAGTCTTTATACTTTATTATTATTTATACTATTTTACTGTTTATTTGGAGTTATGTTTTTGCAAATTCAAAGCGAGAAGATAAAGTTAATTCATCTTTTCTATTATTTTTAGGTGTTATATTATTATGGATGATATTGAGTTTTATAAATTTTTATAATTTTAGTTATAAAGTAAATTTTATTATTCAATCCGTATATTGGATATCCCTACTTAATATAGCTATAGTTTTTTTAAATTTCATTTATCAATTATTAGAAAGAAAACATGATTTTATATACTATATAGTTTTTATGTTAAATACCCTTACCATATTGTCTAGATATTTTTTATATCCAATTAATTATTCCGAGCCTAACTTTTGGCGTCTAAGCAGTGTTGGAGTTGCAACATTTATGTCAACGGTTTTTTCATTGCCTCTAATTTGGGGAAGCTACTTAATCTTTAGACAGTACAAGCTAACTGAAAATAAAAGAGTTAAAAAGCAGCTAAAGTATGTTTTAATTGGAATAACCTTAGCAGGTATAATTAGTTATTTTTCCGAATATATAATTCCTGTTTTTATACCAGCTTTGGATGAACATTCATTCATGTATATTGCCATTTTAATTTTAGTTTTATTTCTTGTTGTAGCCGTAACAAAGGAAAAGTTTTTGAATGTAGAAATGGAGTATATATATGAAGAACTTTTTTTACATTCCAATAAAGGTATACTATTAATTGATAAATATAAAACTATAATATGTGTTAACAATGCTGCTAAGAGCATTTTAGGGAATAGCGAAATTAATAAAGGCATGAAAATTAGTGAATTCATTGAACAATACCAATTTAATGAGGATTATTATAAAAAAGAGATTACAATTACAATAAAGGATGAATTACGCTATTTGAATATATGGCAATTTCCTATTAAGACAAGCAGTAAATCAACTATTAAATTATTAGAAATTATAGATATAACAAAGGATAAATTAACTATTAAAGCTGAAAACGATAGATTAATGGAGCAGTCTTGCATAGATCCACTAACAAGTTTTTATAATAAAAGATATTTAAATGATTTAATTTCCGGTAAAACTCCCTTAACAAAAAATCATCTTGTTTTAATATTTATAGATGTGGATGATTTTAAAAATATAAATGATAATTTAGGACATTTAATTGGCGATGATATTTTAAGGCAGGTTAGTAAGAATATAAAAAAATGCCTTAGAGATAATGAAAAAGTCATACGTTATGGCGGAGACGAATTTTTAATAATCTTAGAAGAAACTAGTGTTAAAGATGCCTATTTAATTGCTAAGAGGATTCAAAGTAGTGTGAATTCAATGCCACTAAAAGAATGTAACTATAAAAGAAATTTAACTCTAAGTTTAGGTATAAGCGGAGGAGATAGCCCTATCAATATTTTAATTGATAATGCAGATAAAGCCATGTATTATTCTAAGGTTCAAGGCAAAAATCAGTGTACTATTTATGACGAAAATATTGAGAATTACTATATGAATAAAATAATATTATAAAACAAAATAAAAGGGCCAACCATTGTATCCTTCAAAGGTTGTGTCCTTTTACTTGTCACCTTATAATCTTATAATTAGTTCTGCTCCTGTAGCAGCTTTAATATCTTCCACAGTATATCCTTCTCCCAATTCTCTTAATACTAATCCTTCATTAGTTACTTCCATAACTCCCATTTCAGTTATTATTAAATTTACTTGACCTGCTGCTGTTAGTGGAAGGGTACACTCTTTTAATATCTTCGGACTTCCCTTTGCAGTATGTTCCATAGCAACTATAACTTTTCTAGCTCCCACGACTAAATCCATAGCTCCCCCCATTCCTGGAACCATTTTTCCTGGAATCGTCCAGTTTGCTAAATTACCTTTCTCATCCACCTGTAAAGCCCCTAGAACAGTCATATCAACATGACCCCCTCTTATGATTGTAAATGACATTGAGCTATCAAAAAAAGCAGCTCCTGGATGAATAGTTACAAATCCCCCACCAGCATTGGCTATATCTTTATTTTCTTTTCCTACTTCAGGTGCAGGCCCAATACCTACAAATCCATTTTCAGATTGAAGTGTAACATCCATTCCTTCTGGTATATAGTTAGCAACCATTGTGGGAAGACCAATTCCAAGATTTACAACATCCCCGTCCTTAAGCTCTTTCGCTACTCTTCTTGCAATTATTTCTTTTAAGTTCTTCTTATCCATATTACTTATCTTCCTTTACAATATAATCAACAAAAATTCCAGGAGTCATCACATGATTTGGATCAATTTCACCTACTTCTGCTAAACTTTCAGCTTCCACAATAACCATATCAGCAGCTGTAGCCATTAGAGGATTAAAGTTTCTAGTGGAATAATTATAGTAAACATTTCCTCTTGTATCTACTTTAGAACCAAATATTATGGCTATATCCGCCTTAAGAGGTTTTTCTAAAATATATTCTTTACCATCCACAGTGAATTTTTCTTTTCCCTCTTCTACTATTGTCCCTATGCCAGTAGGAGTTAAAAATCCTCCAAGACCAGCTCCACCACATCTAATTCTTTCAGCTAAAGTTCCTTGTGGAACTAATTCTACATCTAGTTCTCCAGCATTCATCCTTCTTCCTGTTTCAGCATTAGTTCCAATATGGCTAGTAATTACTTTTTTAACTTGATTATTTACAACTAACTTGCCCACCCCTCTATCTACATAAGAGGTATCACTGCAGATAATTGTCAAATCTTTAATTCCTTTTTCTACTAGGCCGTCAATGATTTTACATGGGCTACCTACTGCAAGGAATCCTCCTACCATTATTGACATACCATCCTTAACCTTTGAAACAGATTCTTCTAAAGTAATTAACTTATTCACACACTTTCCTCCCAGCTAATTATTTTAATATTTGTTCCCTTATATAGGAAGGATGCTGGCTTAAAGACAACATCCTTACTATTAAAATCTTATTTATTTTTTAACTCATTAAAAATCTTGTTGTAATTCTTAATTGCATCATAAATTATAGCCACGTCAGATTGGAATGCAATAAATTGAGCACCCATCTTTATGTATTTTTCTGCACTGGCAGCATTTCCTACATATATACCAACAGCCTTTTTGTATTTTGCTGCTACTGTAAATATCTTTTCTATAAGAGCCATAACCTCTGGATCATTTACTTCTCCTGGCTTTCCTATGGATTGACTTAAGTCTGCAGGTCCTGCAAACAAAACATCTATTTGAGAAATTTGGCATAATTCCTCAATTTGGTCTACCATTTCTTTATTTTCAACGTGAACAACTACTAAAGTATCCTCGTTAGATGCTTTAATATAGTCGTTTTTATTCATAAAACTAAATTTGCAAGCTCTTTGAACAGTTGTTAAACCTCTTCTTCCCAAGGGATAATATTTTGTATGAACCATTGCTTTTTTAACTTGCTCTACTGTAGTTAACCCAGGGACTTGTACACCACTGGCACCTGAATCTAAAGCATGGGCAATATTTTCTTCTGTAGCACTTGGTATTCTAACGATAGTATGCATATTAACACAGTCTCCTGCTCTAATAAGATTTTCCATTTCCGAAAAACTATAATTAGAATGTTCGTTATCAATAATTACAAAGTCAAACCCTGCATAACCAAGCATTTC
Organism: Clostridium malenominatum; assembly: GCF_039521365.1. Classification (NCBI taxonomy): domain Bacteria; kingdom Bacillati; phylum Bacillota; class Clostridia; order Eubacteriales; family Clostridiaceae; genus Clostridium; species Clostridium malenominatum. The sequence goes on along the minus strand of NZ_BAAACF010000001.1, from coordinate 955,051 downwards.
TACTAAACTAGCTGAATTTAACTTGAAGAAAGTTCCAAAAACCACTTCTCCATTTGAAAGTTTCTGTTTCAAATCAGGTTTAAGCATACTTGTTTTCACCTTCTTATTTCATAATTTTTACTCTTGTTGGCTTAGAAACTTCTTAAAAGATTCAGTATACTCCGGTCTATTTGGAGCAAATATATCCAGATTTAATACAGGCTCTTTTGAATCATATACATGGATATAATGCTCTACATTAGCTGGTACAACTATCCATGAACCTGGTTTCATTGCATAAGGTGTCCCATCAACATAATAATCACAAGTTCCTTGAAGAATAATAGCTATTTGTTCATTAGGATGACTGTGAGGTTTTACTTCGTTTCCGCTTTTGCATTCTGCCACTGTACAGCTCATAGTTTCAGCAGTTAATCCTAAAACCACTCTATCAATACCTTCTCTTACTGGTTGCCATTTTGATTCATTCCAATTTCCATATTCAGCTTTCATAATATTTTCCTCCTCATAAATAAATAATCAATATATTTAAATTCCAAGCAATTTCGCTGGTGTTTCTTTTGCCATAATATTAATTTGTTCTTCAGTAACATTTAGTTCATTCATTAATATCTGAATAAATTTATATAATCCTTCTACTGGTGACCCATTCTTGTTTTGTCCATAATCTGAGTCTAAAACTATTTGCTCTATTGGCACATTTTCTAATACTTGTCTAGCAATATCTAAAGGGGTTACTCCAAAGTTTGATGGTTGGAATACACAAGCATTTAATTCAATATATGCCCCCATTTTTCCCCACTTTGTTATTTGTTCCATACTAGCACCTATTAAGTAGAAAGGATGGTTAACAAGAATTTTTTTCACTCCTGCCTTTACAGCTTCAGTAATCAAAGCATCAACTTCCCTAGCACTTCCATGTCCTGTACCTAAAATTAAATCAGGTCTTTTGGCAACATACTTTAATATATCCTTAACCTCTTCTTGAAGATTTCCATTTTCATCAACATAAATTATTGGTTTTTCCTCCACTTGAGCGTTACCAGAGCCTGGGAAGCTATGACCTTTATGGTCTTCAATATGCTGATTTGAAGAAACTGTTGGCATATAAACAATTTTTGCTCCCATGGAATATGCAACATCCAAAGCTTTAAGATTAAATCCGCCTACAGAATTGTTAAGCGCAATAGCTCCAAATACCTTAACATTATCCTTACCTAAATGTTTCTCAACTAACTGTGCACTCATCATTGTTGGAAAGTAATGATCCTTAATTAAAAATCCTCTATAGCCATGTTCAACAGCCTCTTTTAGCATCTCAGCAGCATCAACTTCTCTTTTAGCTACTGAAGGACCAGCATGAACATGTAAATCAATAACTCCTCTTAGAATTTCTTTCATAGTTATCCTCCTCGTTTTCTCATTTATTAATATGGATATGTATTTTTATTTAGCAATCAAATTTGGTAAAAACATAACTAAATCAGGCACAAAGGCTAGAATAAAGGTTACAACAAAGGCCACACCAACAAAGGGCAGAATAGCTTTATTAATCTTACCCAAAGGAACCTTAGATATATTAGAGGTTACAAAGAGCAACATGCCTACCGGAGGCGTAATAAGTCCAATATTTATCATAACGCTAAATATTATACCGAAATGGATTGGGTCAATGCCTACCGCTTTAGCTATAGGAGCAAAAACTGGAACGAAGATTAATAATGCTGCAAAAGCTTCCATTACACAACCAATAATAATTAAAGCTAAAAGAATCATAAGCATAACTAAATTTTTATTTGTAGTAACACCTAATATTCCTTGTGCCATTTTTGCAGGTAATTGGTCAATAGCTAAAGTCCATCCTATGATATTTCCAAAGGCAACGATAAACATAATTGCTGCTGTTGTTATACCTGTATTAAGTAAAATTTCAGGTAGTTCAGAAATCTTTAGTGTACGATAGGCTAGTCCACTAATTAAAGCAATGGCTACAGCTACAGCTCCGGATTCAGTAGGTGTAAATACTCCACCTAAAACACCTCCAACAATAACAACTGGTACCACTAAAGATGGCGCTGCTTTTACGAATGCCTTAAAAACTTCTTTAGGCTCAAACTTTTCTTTTATTTTTGGATAATTTCTTTTTTTGGTGTAATATCTTATAACTAATATATATCCTAATCCGATTAAAATTCCCGGTACAATACCTGCAATGAACATCTTATTTACAGAAGTTCCAGTTAGAACGCTATAAAGAATAAATGTAACGCTAGGTGGAATGATAGGACCTAAAACACCTGAACTGGCGATTAGCGATGCGCTAAAATCCTCGTCATAACCATCTTTTTTCATTTCAGCTATTAAAACCGCACAGAGAATAGCTGCTACTGCATTTGCAGAACCCAAAATAGCTGAAAGAATCATAGCAACGATTACTGCGGCATATGCAAGACCTCCTCTTAAAAAGCCTACACACTCTCTAACAAATCCCATAATTCTTTCCGTAATTCCACCCTTGTTCATCAAGTCTCCCGCCAATACGAAGAATGGAATACACAATAAACTAAACTGATTAACTCCTCCAAACATTCTTTGTGGAATAATGCTTAGAAAAGTAGGATTACCAATAGCGAAAAGATGAGCTACTCCCGTTAAACCTAACATGAAAGCTATAGGCATTCCCAGTAAAAGAAATACTACAAAAACTATTACTACTAATCCCATATTAATTTCCTCCTTCCCCTCTACAATTCTTTAACAAGGCAGGATATTTACCTGCTCCAAAGAAAATCATTAAAGCAAAGCCAATAGGAAGTGAACTATAAGGAATTGCCATTGATATTCCAAGGCCTGTACTAATTTGTTTTACTATTACTGGCGAAAAAGAAAATTTGTAGCTATAATGAAATAGAAAAGCTAAAAATATTATTAACAAGGTATTCATTATCACAGCGAGAATGTTTCTTTTTCTTTCTGATAAGCTACCCGTAAACATATCAAACACAACCATATCTCCTTTTTTAAATGCCATGCTAGCTCCTACAAAGGTTACCCAAACTAAGGAGAATCTTACTAGTTCCTCAGCCCAAGGAAAAGATAGTCCCAATATGTAACGACGTCCTACTTCTATTACTGTAACCATAGTCATTACAGCTAATAGAAGAACTACAATGAATTTAATCAAATTTTCTAAAACAACTTCAATTTTGTTATACAAATTCATATTATTATACTCCCCCTTCATAATATATAAGTTAATTATTTATTACTTTATCTCACGAGCCATATTTACAAAACTTCTAATTAGGGGATCCTTAGCCATATATTCCTCGTAGATATGTTCTGTAGCTTCAACAAAAGGCTTAGTATTATCAATCTTATTAATCTTTACACCCTTTTCTTCCATTGCTTTTATGGCGGTTTTTTCTTTTTCTTCAAAAAGATTCATGTTATATTTTAAACCTTCATCAGCACAGTCCTGAATTATTTTTCTATCTTCTGGACTAAGTTTATTAAATGCCTCTAGATTCATACATAAAGATGCTGGGAATGGCCATAATCCTATAGTAGATACATAATCTAGAACTTCGTAGTGCTTTTCTGAGTATATAGATGTTAAATTAATTTCTTCTCCATCTATTACTTTTGTTTGAAGCCCAGTGTATATTTCTCCATAAGCCATAGGTGTGGGATTGGCCCCTAATGCCTTTACGCTATCTAACAAAAGCTTACTACCGGGAACTCTAAGTTTTAAACCTTTTAAATCAGAAGTATTGTTGATTGGCCTCTTCACATTAGCAAAGTGTCTAATACCGTTATCATAAATTGATAATGTTTTTATGTTTAGTTCTTCTAGTTTTTTATAAATATCTTGCATTTCTTTGCTTGTTATAGCCTTATACTCTTTTTCATAAGAGTTCAGTAAAAAAGGCATCTGTAGACTTTGCAAAAGCGGGGTAAACTTACTAAAGCTTGAGGTGGAAATAGATGCTATGTCAACAGCTCCAATCATGACCTGTTCTATTAGTTGATCATCATCTCCTAGCTGACGGCTTGGAAAAAATTTAATTTTGATACGATTGTTTGTCTTCTCTGCTACAAGTTCAGCAAACCTTTCTGAAGCCCCAATGGCAGGCAGACTAGTTTGTCCAGCAGCACCTAAGGTTAACGTAATTTGCTCAGTTTTTGTGGTTAGACTTTTCTTATTTGAGCATGCTGATAAAATCAAACTCACTACTAATAACAACAACAAAGGATATATTGCTCTCTTTTTCATTTTATATAACCTCCTACTATTATTTTCACAACCTATATATTAGTACACAGTTTTCCATGTATTTTGCAAACGTTTAAACATTTGCTTTAATATCCCCCCTTCTTTTTGGAATATACATTTTGTAACCTCTATTATTGTATAAATACATTGCTTTGTTTCAAATGTAATTTTACTTCCGCTAAAGCACACAATTCTAATCTATAAAATAAGTACATTATACCCAATACGGTTACTCTTAACAATATCAAATATATAATATATTTGATATTTGATATAATATATTTGATATGATATATAATATCAAATATATTTTCCCGCGTCAACTTAAATATTAATATTTTGTGAATGCTTTAGTAGGATTTAACTTGAATTTTTTAACAAAATAATCTTTTTTCACCTAGCCAAAATCTCTATATTAATATATAATATATTCATACATTATATATTTGATATGATATATAATATACGATGTATAATATTGTATGCTAATAATAGTTTGTAGTATATATAAGAAAGGAATGCTATTATACAATGGAGTTTAGTACAAAAAATAATTATATTTATGAAAATTTAAAGGATGAGATCATAGAAGGAAAGTTAATTCCCGGTGAGAGAATTGTCATATCTGAGGTTGCTAAAAGATATAATGTTAGCGCTATGCCAATCAGAGAAGCAATTAACCGATTGCAACAAGATGGTTTTATTGAAGTTATTCCTCATATAGGAGCTAGTGTTTCTACTTTTAATATAGAGAAATATAAAGAATTGATGATGATTAGAGTTGAATTAGAGGGATTAGCTGCTAAATTATCTACAGAATATATTGATGCTCCTACTATATCTAAACTAGAAAATTTAATTAATGAAATGGAAATATGTATTGAAAATAAGGATAATATTCAGTATGGAAAATTAAACAGACAGTTTCACATGACTATTTATGGTGCCAGCCCTTATAAAATTTTATACGAACTAATTGAAACCCTTTGGAATCGCTCAGAATATTCTCGCAAGGTATTTACACTATTAGCATCTAGAAATGAAGAATCTCTTATGGAGCATAAGGCTTGGCTTGAAGCTATTAAAGAAAGAAATGGAGAAAAAGCTGCGCAAATACTAAGGGAACAGAAACATAATGCTATAACTCTTCATATTGAACAATTAGAAAAAGCGCAAACTTCAAAGTAACATTATTTATAAGGCTCCCACTTTTGTGGAAGCCTTATAACTTCTTAATGAGAGAGTGAACGTGCCATGCCTAACACGTCCTATGATACTCTCCTTATACTAACTTTTGCCCACAATTAGGGCAAAAGTTTGCCTGTCCAGTTTTTTCACCACAATTAGGGCAGAAATTAGGCTTTGCACTCTTCCCAGTAGCAATATTATTAGGCTGCCCTTGCGTACTTTGATTTTGCTCAATATTTTTCATCATTTGATTTGCTAAATTCATTCCCATCATCATACTGGCCATATCTGAGGCAACACCTCCGCCCTTAACATTACCAGAAGCCATGGCATCAATCATAGATACCTGTTGGTATTTATTTAAATCCCCAATCATACTGTGAGAAGCATTTTTATTAATCATCTCTTGAATTTCTTCTGGATAACTAAAGCTCATAACATTAAAACCTGTGATTGTTATTCCGCTATCTAAGATTTCCATATCAAGGTCTTCTCTAATTCCCTTTGAAATATCAAAGGCATTAGCTTGAAGGTTAAACATATCCTTCCCTTCCTTAGATATCCACTTCATTAAAAGTTGATCTAAAATAGAAGTAATCCTTAGCTTAACGTCCTCCACAAGGTAGCTATTTTTTACCCCTGCAATTTTATCAATTAAAGCAATATAGTCGTTGACCTTAAAATTAAATGTTCCATTGGCGCGGATAGGCATACCTCCAGGAAGCTCGCGAGTTGGTATATTAATAGCATTTTTAGTACCCCACTTAACTGTAAATTCCTTTGTGTTAACAAATAATACTTCCGCTCTCATACCGCTGTTGAAGCCAAACTTAAAGCCTTTTAGTGTGGATAAGAAAGGTATAATCTGAGATTCTATGTCATAATCTCCATCATCTTTAAAGATACCTTCTATTTTACCATTATTTAAAAATATAGCATCTTGGCCAGGGCGGATAATTAATTTACTCCCTCTTTTAATTTCACGATTGCTCCATTTCCAGAAAATCATATCATCTCTAAATTCTTCCCATTCAACTACGTTTGCAAATTGATTCTTAAAAAACGCCATATATTATCATTCCTTTCACTTCATCCTATTATTACGAGAATCTAAAAACTTCCTCTACTACCGCTATGTGAGTGGCCACCAGATGAAACTCCACCTCCGCCACCACCGCCTCCTCCTACACGACCTCCACTAGAAGTATTTTTAGGTGGTTTTCTGACTTTTGTAATTGATGTTCTTATATAATCGTCTCTTCTTTGAATTATTCTAGAATTACCAAAATCTCTATAAGTACTTTCTTTAACAGTTACCCTGCCCCCTGAATTATAAGCCATAACGCCAACTACAATTCCAGCTGTTGCAAGGGACGCAATGATCTGAAACCATAAATTGAACAGTATATTGTCCGGATTAACTCCTGGCCTTATTCCCATATACTTATAGGAAGTTTTAATAAAATCATTAAATGCGTTATAATAATCTCCTTTTGATAAATCAGGTGTAATTTTATCTCTTATAAGATCAAGCCTGCTGTCATCTAAATATTCCTTTCCTAGATAAAAACCAGCTAAATAAACTTCCCTATTTTCCATGTCAATTGTTAATATAGCAGTATTACCATGAGGCTTGTCATATCCTAAGGCTTTTTCATCATAAAAGTCTTCCATGTATTTTACTACATCTTTCCCCTTCATATCATTGGAGGTTAGTATAACCATATCTGTCTTTCTTTTAGAAGAGTATTTATTAGCTATGGCTTCAAGGTCTTTTACTTGTTCTTCACTTAAAAGACCCGCAAAATCGTAAATTCTTTGCTTTTCATTTGGAGCAGCTGCTGTTACATTTGTGAAGAAAGGAGATACCACAATTAAGATAATGAAAAATAGTATAGCTTTTATAAATATTTTATTTTTCACCAAAGGCCACCTCCCATAATCAATGATGTTATTTTTAGTATTATAAATGTAACCCCTGCAATTCCTCCAAACCACATGGATACTTTCTTAAAACAAAGAGGTGGTTTACCTACAACCTTACCTGTTTGTCCATTCATAGCAAAGGTATGCTCCGCTTTATTATAATCATAGCAAACCATCCACACAGGAAGCAAAGTGTAATAAGCTTTCTTTTGACTGATATCTATTTGCTTACTATTATAGTTAACTGAAGTGTATCCAGTGATGGTAGAGCTTATATAGGACTCTATATATTTTCCTATTTTAGATTTAGCCCTTGGCAGTAAATCTCTATCATTAAAATTGTATTTTTCTGCAATATAACCTGCAAGATAAGGTGTTTTAAAATCTTTAAAACCGCTATAAGGTTCTAACTTATCCATGATTTCATCATTCATTTTTTGAGAAGCATCCACAGGTACCTTTACATAATCAATGTTGATATCTCTATACACCTCGTAATGTTTCGTCTCTGTATATATATAATCACCGCTGGTGTATTTTGAAACCTTAGTACAGTGAGCACTTACCTTAGCCCTGCTATTTAAGTCGTATAACCAAAATGGAACGTACATCCCTGTTATACCCTTTACTCTATCTGCTGTCATAAATCCCTTTGGAGTGAGACGTCCTTTCTTACACCAAGAGGTAAATGCTTTCATGGCCTCTTCTTTACTAATGGTAAAGGGAATGATTTTTGCTGGAGTCATTGCTCCAGATAATCTATCTCCAAGGACAACTCCTGCACCACAAAAACTACAGGTTGTTGCTGTAGTTTCTGCATCTGTCATAATTATTGCTCCGCAGTTTTTACAATGGTATTCTTTTGCTTCATCTTCTGAAAAAGTAGTGGTAATAAATTCTTCAGAAAAATCTTCTATGTTATCTTTTCTTCCGCAACTTTGGCAAGATAGCTTTCCTGATCCGCTATCAAATGCCATATCACCACCGCAGCTAGGACATTTATAATGTATTACCATAAATTTTTCACCTCTAATTATTGATAAGAAGATATTTTATTATCATAAAAGCTGTAGCTTTGGCTACAGCTTTTATGCATAAGGCACAATTACTTGTTTAATTTTGCCTTAAGAGCAGCTAATTCATCCTCTACGTTTATATCATTGTCATATTTAGCAGTTAAGTCTTTTATATCATCTTTAGGACCTGCATTTAGTTCTGCCATTGCATTTGCTTCGTCAAAAGCTTTGTTTACTTTTTCCTCCATCCTATCAAAGGCGGATATAGATTTATTAGCACTGTTCATTGATGAACCAATTTTATTAATTCTTTCTTGAGTCTTTGCTACTGCCATCTTGCCTTTAAGCATGGCTCTACGTCCTTCTAACTCTCCAATATCAGAAACAAGTTTGTCGTGTAGTTGTCTCATTTGAGCAGCATTAGCGGAAGCTATATTATATGCTTCTCCTAATTCCGTTTCTTTTTTTGCTAATTCAGACTTTTTCTCTAAGAATTTTCTAGCATCATCTTCGTTATTAGCTTCTAATGCTTTTATTGCATATTTTTGCATTTTATCAATTTCTGATGTACATTCATCTAAGGCTCTTTTTGCCCTTTGTTCTTCTGCCATAACAGAAGCAGTTTCTGATTTCACTTTACCTAGGTCACCATTAAGATTTCTTAAGCATTGGTCTATCATTTTCTCTGGGTCTTCAGCCTTATCTAATAATGCATTAATGTTACTTAACATAATCTCTTTAAATCTTATTAAAATACTCATGATGTACTCCTTTTTATATTATTTATACCATTATTATTTATTTCTATATCAAAGTTTTTATTCCTTTAATTTTCTTAAATTTTATAGAAAAATGCCATAGCTTAAGAATGTTAATTCTATCTGCTATGGCATTTATATTTATTATACTTTACTTTTCAGTTCTTCTCTTATCTTCCTATACATAATAATTGGTCCATCACCAACTAATAGCTTTTCACCTGATTTTAGAGAAGATGCCTTTGGTTTTTGTGTTATAACTACCTTTTTATCCTGTCTTTCTATTATTTTATTTGCAAACTTACCGAAAAATGCAATTATGTTATTTATAAACCTCATCTTGGAAATTTTACAATAAAACCTAATGTATAATATTGTGTTCTCATCATCTACAGGTGCAAAGTATATAATAACTTTTATTTTTTCCGTAATATAATTCATCCATATATTAGGGAACATAAAATTTAAGTTGGTCTTTTTTATGGTGCATTCCTCAGGAGACTTAGGAGTTTGTCCTTCATCTACTTCATTGTTTGCACTGGTTCTCAATATATTGTTTTCATATTCCACTTTAGGACCGTTTATAAGTGTTTTATTTCCTCTTCCTATTGTATTATAATGAACAAAAGGTACGTGAACAACATCTAGCTGATTTTCTATACATCTAGAGTAATGTGAATTCCAATGATCCTCAATTTCACTATATGCATAAGAATTATCCACATAATCATAGAAAAACGGTAGATACTCTGTGGCTTTTTCTTCATCACCGTACCATAAATATATAATACCATTTGCTTCTTTTACCAAATATTTTTTTACATTGTATCTAGTCATATCTGCAGTTGAAGATTTGCCATTGGCGGGAATAAAAGTGCATTTTCCATTTTTATCAAATTCCAGAGCATGGAATGGACATTGAATACAATCACCCTTTACCTTTCCCAAGCTAAGAGCAGCGCCTCTATGGGAACATTGATCTACAACACAGCCCAACTCCCCATTTTCACTTCTATACAATGCAAGATCTAAGTTTAACCTTCTTACCGCAACAATTTGATTTTTTTTAATAGACTTTGAAGGTAAAATTGAATACCATTGATTTAATATCATATTTATTTGCCCCTTTCAATTTATATGAATACACCCTCCACTAAGGTGAATATCAGCAAATAATACTTATCTACAAATATTAGTTATTAATAAATAATATCACATTTTTCTTTTTTTAACAATAAATTTTTAGCTATATTTAACATTTGGTATCAAGCCTCCAGGAGAGTCTGATCCTTTTCTGATATCTCTTGTTGCAGTGATTTTACCTTCTACTTTGTTAAGATTTTTAATCTTTAAAGTTGGATCTGTTACACCACATTTATCCATAATATCTAGAAGTACTTTAAACTCTTTTCTCGCTATAACAATCTCAATTTTGTATCTTTTATCCCCATTTATTCCTCCTGCTAAAAAGTCATTAACTGTGTAACCTTCTTCTCTAAGTTTTTCTGATATTTCCATCATCTTAACTTTATTATTTAAAAACACATCTACTTCTAAAATACCCAGTGCAAGTCGTTCTTCGATTTTATTACCCATGTAAACTCCCAAGGTTTTTCCCAAAGCATATGCAATTCCAAAGGTAATTCCTTCCGAACTAGTCACCTTACCCACTACCGTTGCAAAAATGATAGAATCTGCAAATACTAAAACATATACTGGATTCATAATTCTCTTTGCCATCAATATGCTCTTTAGCGTTGCCAAAACATTGGTAAATGCCGTTACCAAAAACAATCCCAAAAGTGTTAATATTAAGTTTTGTGTCATTATGACACCTCCTTTTAATTTTTAATTTTTAATTTGTTACTCAATAAAAAAAGCTAACATAGTAGCATGTTAGCAAATAATCAGTATTTTCAAAAACTCTGTTCGTTTTAATAATCTATATTGAAAATTCAAGAATCGAATAAATTTACTTTCATGATTAGATAATTTGAAAACTTATAATTTCTTACAAGTTCTAGAGATAAAATGAAAAGTATTTTTTATTTATTTTAAGACTAACTTATTAAGTATATCATAAATAAAAAATACTTGCAAATTGTTTTTTCTATAATCAGTTAACATCCCTTTTTAACCAAGCCTTATAATTCAAGTAATTAGTTACAACCACTAGAATTAGAGCTAGTATTATTTTATAAACTTGACTAACATGGATTATATCCACATTAATTTTCATATTAAATAATAAACTTCCCATAAGATATATAATTGCCGTTCCTGAAAAACCTTTAATCCATTTTGAAATATACTTATCTACAATGATAGATATGATAATAAATACAATCTTCCCAATACTCATTACGAAACTAAAGTATATGTGATTTACTAATATTAATTTAATAAATCCAACCATATTTTTGTTTATTTCGAAACCTATATAACCAAAGGTACTATAATCACATAGTATGAAAGCGAATATGGAAGTGCTGACTGAAAATGTAATACTTATTAGGTTTTCTATTAAAAGAGCATTGATAATATAATCCTTTCTCCTAACTCCAAATCTTACAAAATAGCCTGCTTCCTTAAATTTTATTTCTTCGGCAGGATAGCAAAAATATATGCTAGCAAAGGCCATACCAAAATATAGTGCTCTTTTATTAACTTCTTCTTCCATGCTATAAGGAAAGAATGCAGCTGTAAAAAAGGACATCAGTGAAATAACTAATAAAAATGCTATTAAATTATCATTTAAATATATAGTTTTAAATAATGTTTTTATTTTCTTGTCCATGGCTCTCCACCCTCTTGCTAGAAGTTAAATTAATGAATAATTTTTGTATTGGCATATTATCAATGGAAAAGCCCTCTTTTATTAACTCCTGTTTTTCCTTACTATTTAGCTTTTGAAATATGGATATTACCTCCACTCCTCCGACTCTTTCTACATTTAAAACATTAAATCTTTCTATAATTTTATCAGAGCTTCCTTTTACTCCCGTTAAATATAAGGCTCTTTCTTTTAATTCATCCACTTCTTCACATAATAAAAGTTTCCCCTTATCCACTATAATTAGCTTTTCAAAGAGCTTTCCAAACTCCTCTAAATAATGGGTAGAAAATATTATAGTTCTTGGATTCTCTTCGTAATCCGTTAGTAACACCCTATAAAATATATCCCTATTAGTAGGATCTAAGCCTGAATAGGGTTCATCAAAAATAGTTAAAGGAGCTCTTGATGCTAAACCAACTATGATATTTACCACATTTTTCATCCCTTTGGATAATGAGGAATATTGTGTTGAGATATCTAAAGCAAACTCCTCTACTAGCTCTTCTTTAAAATCCTCATCCCAGTTAGGATAAAATATTTTTCCCATTTTAAATATTTCAAAGCTACTCATTCCGGGCATAAATATGTCTCCGTCACTTACCATACACATTTTAGATAAAATATTTTCATTTTCAAAGGGATCTTCACCAAAAACTTCTACTGCTCCAGAGCTTCTTACGTATAAACAACTAATTATTTTTAAAAGAGTGGTTTTACCAGCTCCATTTTTTCCAACCAAACCGTATATTTTATTTTCTTCTATATCTACTGAAAAATTATTCAATATCTTCTTTCTACCAAAACTTTTATTTAAATCTCTAATTCTTACTGCTAAATCCATCTTAATTCCCCCTAACTTAATGTACTTCAATAGTTTTTAGTGCAATATAGCTCATCCATATATTGAAAATAATAATTATCAGCTCCCACAGGATAGCCTGATTAAAATTCAACATAATAGTATCTATACTACTTACAAGGAGCCAAATTCCATATCTTAGGAAAAGTATTGCATAAAAGAATATCATTGAATAGCTAATAGCTAAATACTGACTTTTATTAACTATCTCTGCAAAAATCTTCGTGCTAAAACAAAGAAAAATATAAACAAAATAATAGATAGATAGCTTTATCATAATATTAAAATTTATATCTTCTCTCATAATAAAATAATAATATATCCAAAGTAACACTATGAAAGCCAAGGAAGTTATAAAAGCTTCACTTAATCTGTATTTAAAATATCTAATTCTACTTCCCCCAAATCTTAAAAAGGTTTCTAGAAATTTAACGTTTTGAAAAAATAGTACAGCCATTAATAAAGTTATAGTTCCTACTGGTACACTTTGCTGTCCTGGTGGCTGACCACTTCTTAAAAATAAAAGAAATGGATAGAGTATGACAAAAATCACTAATGGTAAACTTACTTTACTACCAACCTTGATTTTAAACAATAAAATTTCTAATTTATTTTTCATTTTCCCCTCCCCATGCCTGTATCATTTTTACTATTTCATCAGTGGAAACCCCAATTTTTTCCCCTTCCTTTATAGCGCTTATTATATAATCATCAAAATATGTTTTCCTTCTCTTTTCTTTAATATATTCCTTAGCCCCAGGTTTTACGAACATTCCAATTCCCCTTCTTTTATAGAGTACTCCTTCATCCGCTAAAATGCTTATGCCCTTTCTTGAGGTAGCAGGATTTATTCCATAAACTTGAGAAAATTGATTTGTAGACATAACCTGTTCATCCTCTTTAATAAAGTCATTTAAAATATCATCCTCTATAGCTTCTGCTATTTGAATATATATAGGCTTTGAGTCATCTAAAATAATTCTCAAATACTTACCACCTCTATCTTATAAAATATCAATTTTCGTAATTTTATTTAAAGAAACTTTATAGGAAAAGTAATTTATAACAAGCAATAGAAAGCTATTCATTGGTAAGTTAATAAGTATATTCTTAGTTAAGAATTGAAAAATCTTAATTACTATACCTGTCTTATCAAAATATATAGCTGCGTTAAATATCAATATAAAAATGGCAACTTTCTTATTAGAATGTATATGGAAAATAATCGTTAAAGAACATATAAAATATAGCATTATAAAGGAATTTATAAAAACTAATAGTGACGATAATACCCCTACCTTTTCCATCTCTTTTGAAAAAAACAAAAATTTCTCTCCATTCCCCACCGTAGAGTTTAAATGGATAATTGCGAAAAAGGAAATTATTAAAACTATAACTCCATAAATTAAATATAGATTGTTTATTAATTCCTTTCTTGTAAATCCTAAAGGAGTGTAATAACGAAAGTTTATAATAAAACATCCGCTGAAATAGGCAGTTATAACAAAGAAAAATATCAAGTTAAAAACACTAAAAATAGAATCTTGACCTACAAATCTTACTTTAGTTGTCAACGTTGTGGAAAGAAAGAACATATTAATCAACATGAACAGAATTCCTAATATCATTTTAGTATCAGCTAGCGCCATACTTATTAGAGCCTTAAACCTCACCAATCCCCACCTCTTTTTATGAATTTTCATATGTACTGGGAGGGCTATCCCTCCCATAGTTTTAAGGAATTAATAGCTTAGTATTTTCCCTTGTATTTCCTCTTCTCTTTTACAAATAGCCACTATATACATGTATAAATAGGTCATTATAATTACATTTATAAGATTTATAAGCACATTGCCTGCGGGATTAGTTTTTATATCAATATTGGCTAATGACATTATACCTGACATTATACCTAATATAATAGTTCCTATAATAATCATTGAAATACTTAATAAAAATATTTCTGAAAAATATTTTTTACCTATTAACATTCCTTTTTTTAAAGCTTCTTTTATACTTGCATGATAGTATATTAAATATGCACTACATGGAATTAGAAGCGCATTAACCAAGGTTAATAAAATAAGGGCAAGGGGCATTACTATAGGCAAAAATCCTAAAAGCATTATGCCTATTAATATAGCTGAAGTAACTATATTCAATGCTAAATACCTTAAATAAAGGCCTGTGCTTTCTTTTAAGCTTTCCCTATAGTTTACCTTTCCTTCATTTACTAATACTTTCATAACCACCATTAAAAAGGGGTAAAATAATGAACCTAGTAATAAACCAATGGAAACCTGCCCCAAATTATTTACCGCTGCATCCTTAAAGGCTGAGAAACTTCCTCCGAAAAAGTTAATTGGGCTAAAACTAAAGTTATCAGTTACACTTTCAAATAACACCAGTACTAAAATAAATGGTATCAGAAATTTGAATCCTTTCCTATATTCCTTCCAGACTTCTTTATACATATAACTTTCCCTCCAATTTTTAGTTAGTTACTTATATAACTAACTATACCACTAACCAAGTTAAATTACAAGGAGGAAAATATAATTTAATACCAAGTGACTTTATAATAGACATTCCTGAGCCTGCCCTTGAGATAATTCCTATAAGTATTTGCCATTGAAAAGTTAGGTGGAATGATTTCCATAGTGTAGGCTAATTACAAAAAAGAAAAGCTCACCTTATTTATTGCGAGAACATACATTATAACTATAATATGTATAATATTGGAGGCTTTATAGTATGTGTACTGCTATTACATTTCAAACTATGCAAGAGGAAAACTTCTTTGGAAGAACCATGGATTTTTCCCATCCCATTGAACCTGGAGTTTATGTAATACCAAAAAATTATGAATGGTATAGCCTTGCAACAAGAAAAAAATATATTGATAACTATAGCTTTATCTCCATTGGTCAAGAAACCGATGGAATGCTGGGTTTTTTTGATGGCGTTAATGAACGTGGATTTGCTGCTGCCGTCTTGTACTTCGCAGGTTATGCTTATTATGATTTACCGACAAGTGGTAAGGAACAGATTGCCTCTCTAGATTTTCTACATTATATTTTAGGACGTTGTGGTTCCGTGGATGATTTAAGAGACTTATTAAAAAACATTCGCATAATGGGTATAGAAGACCCCGTTACCAAAACAGCTGCTCCTTTGCATTGGATTGCTACGGATAGAAGTGGGAAATCTGTTGTTATTGAGCAAACAAAACGAGGTCTTGAAGTAATTGATAATCCTATAGGAGTTATGGCCAATAGTCCTGATTTTAATTGGCATATGACCAATCTAAGAAATTATATGAATGTATCAACTAGTCAACAAAATGAAGTTTACTGGGAAAACGTATCATTAACTCCTTTTGGTCAAGGTGCAGGAACCCTAGGTCTCCCTGGTGGCTTCACATCTCCAGAGCGTTTCGTTCGCACAGCATTTCTAAAAACACATGTGCCAGTTCCTGAAAATAGATCAGAAGCACTTATGACATGCTTTCATATTATGAATAGCGTTTTTATTCCTAAGGGAATTGTATTAACTGATAGAGGAACTGATGATTACACGAAATATGTTGCTTTTATAAACACTAATACATGTGAGTATTTCTTTAAAACCTATGAAAACAATCAAATCATAAAGGTAAGTCTTTGGGATTATATTCATACTAGGAAGCCAATCTTTCTTGGAAGCATTGTGTTCCCTGTTTAACTCACTACTTTCCACTGAACAGACATACTGTCTTTACATGAAAAATGGACAAAATAATACATTCCGTAAAAATAATAGCAAGAGCTATCAGGCTCTTGCTAATGTACAATTCTATACTTCTACGACGTTAACTAAGAGAATAGTTATATTAATATTGCCTTGGAAATAATGGTTTTCAACTGCCACTCTTATTTGTTCAGCTATAGTTTGTGTAACACTTTTTGTAGTATTGCTAAATATAATCATGAACTCCTCTCCACCATATCTTCCTATAATATCTGTTTCTCTGATATTATTCCTCCAATTTTTAGTTAGTTACTTAATCGTTTATCAATGTACTTGTTATTGGAACAATATTATTATCTTTATCATAAATTTTCACTATGCCACAATTTTCAGGTAACACAATAGAGAAAGGCTTTTCACTATCTATATCAATGCTTTTAATTTCTTGTCCGTTATTTATTTCAACACGTTGAACCTTCTCTTTATTCATAGAAAGTAATGCTCTGCCATATTCATCATAGCGAAATTCACAAATTCCTTCTTTAATTTCACCTCTTGAGCCACCACTACGATAATAATATCCAAAAGAAAGACCTTTGGGATTTAAGTATAAAGAATATGTGAATTTATCTAAATCTTTATGATAAAAGAGCATTGCAGCCATGGTATCTGATACAGATTTTGCCACTTCATAGTTTTCTTCAATCCTATGGGATTTACGTGCATCTCTTTCTATTCTTGTTTTAGATACACCTATATTTCCTGCACCATAAAAAAACAAAGTAATAACTCCCATTACAAGAAGTATTCTGATTATATATTTATGTGTTTTTTTCATATTCCATCTCCACTCCTTGTAGTAATATTTTAACTATATTTTACCCTTTTCATCATATGGATTCAAATGCTAACTTCCTTGCTAAAATTAACCCACCAATAATACCAGCATTATCACCTAATGAAGGTTTAACTATGTATTCATCCACAGGAGGTATTTCAATATAATCTGCTAATAGTACGTTGAATTCTTCTTTAATTAATTCTAACATACCAGGTCCTTTCATTACTCCGCCACCTAAAATAATTTTTTCTGGTCTTAAGATAAGACTATAGTTCACTAGGGCTTGTGCTATGTAATAGGCAAGGATTTGCCAAATCTCATGATTGTTCTCTAGGTTTTGAGCCTTTGTACCATATCTTTTTTCAACTGAAGGCCCAGCGGCCAACCCTTCTAGACAGTTACCATGGTATGGACACCAACCTTTGAAATTATCTTTTAGATGTGGCTTTACAAGTATATGTCCCATTTCAGGGTGTCCAAAGCCTTCTACAAAATTACCATTTAAGATTGCTCCTCCACCTATTCCAGTGCCTATGGTTAAGTAAATGCAGCTCTTATTTTCTGCGGCACTTCCCATTTCGTATTCTCCAAGGCAAGCTGCATTTACATCTGTTGTCCATCCAATAGGGATATTGTAATGCTTTTTAATTTCTCCAAGAAAATTAAAATCTCTCCACCCTGGTTTAGGCGTGGAGGTAATATAACCGTATTTAGTTGAGCTTTTATTAATATCAATAGGGCCAAAAGATCCTATTCCTATAGCTTTTAACTCTTTATATGAATCAAAAAAACTAAAGACATTTTTCATAGTTTCCTCTGGATGAGTGGTTTTAAAGGAAACCCTTTCCACTATATTAAAGTTTTCATCGCTAACGGCACAAACAAATTTTGTGCCTCCAGCTTCAATAGCACCTATCATGATAACACCTCCAATAAATTACTCTATGTTTACACCAATGCAGTGACTACTGCTGCATAATCTCCTATTTGTTCCCCAAGCTTTGCTGGAACTATTTGAACTGCTTTTCTAGAATATTCTAAGGCTTCCTTTTCAATTTCCTTATACATTTCATCATTTAAAAACTTTCCTGCCCTAGCATATACACTACCTGCTATTATCAATTCAGGATTTAAAATATCAATTAATATGGATAAGCCTTTGCCAAAGTATTTTCCAGAGATTTTTAAAACCTCTAAAGCATCTTCATGACCTTCTTTAGCAGCTTCCACCACATCCCTTGTAGCAACCTCATCAATGCTTCTTTTAACAAAAGATGCCTTAATTCCTTGTTCTTTAAGAGCATAGGCCTTATCTTTGGCGATTTGAGCAATACCGCCTCCACTACAAAATCCTTCAAAGCTTCCATGTTTTCCGTATCCCATGGGTCCTTCTTCTTCTAGCCTTATATGACCTACTTCTCCAGCCATATTACTAGCCCCCGTATATAGTTGTCCATTTAATATAAGTCCAGCTCCTAGTCCCGTTCCAAAGGTTAAGAAAATAATATTTTCATAGCCTTTACCCGCTCCATATTTCCATTCTGCTAGAGCACAGGCATCTGCATCATTTTGAAGCTTTGGTTTTACCCCTAAAGCTTTATAAATATAATCTACAATGGGCACCTCATCCCATCCTGGAAGATTAGGAGGAGACTTAATAATTCCTTTCTTACCATCTAAAGGCCCTCCACAGGAAATGCCAATCTTATAGTTTTTATCCTCCACACTAAAAAGTTCTAGCATCTTTTTTCCCTCTTTAATTAGTTTATCTAGAACTGTTTTCCATGTTCCAACAGTTTTTATTTCAACTCTATGTAAGAAGAAAATATCACCATCTTTCTCCTCTGCCAAAATTACTGCACACTTAGTTCCGCCAATATCAAAACCTAATACCATCATAGCTCTTCACCAAAAATTTCATATTCCACCGCTCTACATATAAGGTGGTACAAAGGTAGATGATACTCCTGCACTTTAAAGGTTTCTTTTGCTGGCACATTTAACAAAACATCGCTTACCTCTTTAAGTTTGCCCCCTGTCTCACCAGTAAAGCCTATTACAAAAAGTCCCTTTGCCCTGGCTATCTTAGCGGCATAATAAACATTTTGTGAATTTCCCGAAGTAGATAGTCCAATAAATACATCTTGTTCCTCCCCATAGACATATACTTGTTGAGCATAAGCCATATCAAAGCTAGCGTCATTTCCGTAAGCAGTTAAAAACCCTGACTGAGAAACTAAGGATATGGCAGGAATACCCCCTTGAAGACTTTTTGCAACGTGACTAAGTTCTTCTTCTTTAAAAATACCCTTAAGTTTTTCTTTAAATTCCTCTTCTACAGGTCTTTTAATATAAAATTCCTTTAAAAGTTCTCCCACAATGTGTTCACTATCTGAGGCACTTCCTCCGTTGCCGCAAACTAATATTTTACCCCCTGTCTTTGCTCTCTTTACCACTTCTTCTATAAGTCTTTTAAGCTCTTTTTCTAGATAATCCATATTAGGGTAATTTTCTTTAAATTCTTTAATTATTGCTTCCGTATTTTTCTTCAAATTCCCTCACCTTCCTAAAGCTTAATTTATATAGTAAAGAGGCTACCTAGGTAACCTCTTTAATGCTCTTTAATAATTATTACTTCTTAAGAACAGAAACTCCTGTATCTACATTAGTTTTGTCTATAGCTTTTCCTTCTAAGGCATTAACTGCTGTCTTCATTCCTTCATATCCCATAACATCTGGGTTTTGTGCCATAGTTGCAAGTAAGTGTCCTTCTTTGATTAATTGCATGATGGTATCAGATTTATCAAATCCAACGCCAATAACTTTTCCACCTGCTTCTTTTATAGCGTTTCCTGTTCCCACTGTAGAACCTTCGTTTCCTCCAAAGATTCCCACAACACCTTCAGTAATGTAGTTTGCTGCTATATCCTTAGATTTTGCTGCATCTCCTTCTCCATATTGAGTTTCAAGAATTGTAAATTGTGTTCCTGCAAAGGCAGCTCTAAATCCTTTTTCTCTTTTTACTGTTGAATCTGTGGATGCATTTACGCTTACTATACCAATTTTACCAGAAGTTATATTCTTTTCTTTTAAAGCCTTAAGCATTTCTTCTCCTGCAGTTTTACCTGCTGCTTCATTATCTGTAGCTAGAGTTTGTACTGCTGGGAAATCTGCTGGTGAGTCTACATAAACAATTTTAATTCCTGCTTTTTCCGCTTCTTTAAGAGATGCTGTTACAGCATTGGGACCATTAGCTGCAAGAAGTATTGCATTTGCTCCACCTGCAATGGCATTGTTAATACTTTCAATTTGTTTAGCATCATCTTTTACATCTGGTGCTAGCCATTTGTAGTCTACATTACCTAATTCACCTGCTGCCTTTTTAGCTCCCTGGTCTACAGTAACCCAGTGTTGGTCCATTTGGTCCATGGTAATTAAGAAAACTTTATGGTTGGCTTTTTTTCCATCTACCGCATCACTCTTTGGCTTTGATGCACATCCCACCGCTGTAAAAATTAGTGATAGGCTTAATAGTGAAACAATAAGTTTTTTCTTCATAAAATATTCCCCCTCATTTTTTATTTTATTTTAAAGCAATTGCTTTAAATACAAAATTACCATCCCTATTTTGTCTTAGTTTTGGCTCTATTTTTATTTGCCCTTACCACAATATCTAAAAGAACGGATATGATAACAATAATTCCTATAACTATATTTCTGATAGCAACGGGTGCTCCAGCAAATTGTAGACCATTTTGAAGCACTCCCCAAATTGACGCACCTACAATTGTTCCCAGTAGTATCCCTTGTCCTCCAAGGGTACTTACCCCCCCTATAACGGAAGCTGCCACTGCATAAAGTTCGTAAGAGTTTCCAGCGTCCATAGTACCCATTCCACTGGTGGCAGTTATTATAAGTCCCACTGTGGCTGCACATATGGAGCTTACTAAATAAGTTTTTGTTATGGTACTTGAAATATTCACTCCTGAAAGATTTGCCGCATGGATATTACTGCCCACTGCATAAATATGTCTTCCAGTTCTAGTTTTGCTAAGTATAAAATTAAATATCAACCAAATTACCAAAGCAATCCATATGGTGTTATATAGGCCAAAAGTTTTTCCATAGTAGAAAAAGTCCCTAAATCCTTCTGCTTTAGCTCCTATGGAGTCTGTATTATAGTTATTATTTACAATCTGTGCAATACCTCTAGCTATGGTCATTGTACCTAAGGTAGCTATGAAAGCTGGAAGTTTAGCCTTAGATATTAACTGTCCATTTAAATATCCTATAAGGATGGCAGATAAGTAAGAAACAGCCACTGCCAGCCATGGGTTCATACCCTTTGTCATAAGTGTTGCTGAAACCATACAGCTCATTCCTACTACGGAACCTATGGATAAGTCTATATTTCCTGTAATCAGCACATAGGATTGTCCTACACCAGTTAATATAGTTGGGGCAATCTGTCTAAGTAAATTGGAAATATTTCTGTTTGAAAAAAAGTTAGGATTTAATATTCCAAATACTATTATTAAAACAACAAGCCCAATGGATACTGTAATTACTTGTCCCATTCCCCTTTGAGAAAATAGCTTCATGAATTTTTTTGATATTTTTTCATTTTCCATATATCAATCTCCTCCAACTCTCTTTGTTTAAGCTTCTTTTTTCGTTTCAATTTTTTTATCGAATTTAGTGGCATGTTCTAATATGATATCTTGGGTAGCCTCTTTAATATCTAGTTCTTTAGTAATCTTTCCGTCTGCCATAACTAGTATTCTATCGCTAATCCCAAGTATCTCTGGCATTTCAGAAGAAACAAATAACACGCCAATTCCTTGTGCCTTTAGCTCATTCATGAGATTATAGATTTCAACTTTAGCAGCCACATCAATGCCTCTAGTAGGCTCATCAAATATGACCACTCGAGAGTTTCTTGCAAGCCATTTTCCAACTACAATCTTTTGTTGATTTCCGCCTGAAAGGCTTTCTGCATTGCTTTCTATACTGGCCAATTTAATTCTTAAGTTTTCTACAGCGGTTTTGCTCATATCCTTTTCTTTTTTTCTATTTATAACTCCTAATTTAGATGAAATAAAATTTAAATTGGGCAGTGAAATATTATCTCTTATACTCAACTTTGTGCAAAGTCCATCTTTCTTTCTATCTTCAGGTACAAGTACTATTCCTGCTTTAATAGAATCCAATGGTTTATTTATTTTCACTTCTACCCCATCAACGAAAATTTGTCCTGATTCCTTAGGGTCTGCACCAAATAATACTCTAGTGGTTTCTGTTCTTCCTGCTCCCATTAGTCCAGCTATGCCTACTATTTCTCCTTCATAAAGGGAAAAGCTAACATCACGCACGTGATTTCCTGCATTTAAGTTTTTCACTTCCAGTACTTTTTTCCCTATAGCTTTCTCTATACGGGGGAATTTTTCAGTGATTTCACGCCCCACCATGTGAGAAATAATTTCCTTAAGGTCTGTATCCTGATAATTCATGGTGGTGATATACTGTCCATCACGCAAAATCATGACCCTGTCCACAATATGCTCAAGTTCTTCTAGTCTGTGGGATATATATACTATTCCGCAGCCTTCGCTTTTTAATTTTTTAATAATGGTGAATAACTCTTCAATTTCCTTAGAGGTTAAAGCGGAGGTAGGTTCATCCATTATAAGTATTTTTGCATTGGTAGACAAAGCCTTTGCAATTTCCACCATTTGTTGTTTTGATACAGATAAACTTCCTACTATATCATCTGGATGAATATCAATATTTAATTTACTTAAGATTTCTCTGGTCTTTTGATTCATTTCCTTATCGGATAACACACCATTTTTAGTAATTTCCCGTCCTAAAAAAATGTTTTGTGCAACGGTAAGATGGTCGCACATATTTAATTCTTGATGAATAATTGCTATTCCAACTTCCTGAGCTTTAAGTGGGCTCATGTCATTAATGGTTTCACCAAATATTTTTATTGTGCCGGCATCTTTCGTATATACGCCAGATAAAATTTTCATTAAAGTTGACTTCCCTGCACCATTTTCTCCAAGGAGCGCAAGAACTTCTCCTGCTTTTAATTTAAAAGAAACATTATCAAGAGCTTTTACTCCAGGGAAACTTTTGAAAACGTTTTCTAGTTCAGCAATATAAGTATCCATATATAGCCCCCTAACACTCAATAATTAGGCTACAGAGCTGAAGTTTTTCTTTACTGTAGTCCTTTACATCTATAATACCATAATTTAAATAATAATAAGTGGGGCAATCTTTTGATTAAGTAGGTCATTTGTTAGATGTTTCTTTGTAATTTTTTACAATTCTACCCTCTTCCATGATTAATAGCCTATCAGAAACCATTAGTGTATCCGATATACTTACTGCAAGAATAACAATGGCTATACCCTTTTTCTTCAAAGTATTAATAAGTTCAATAATTCTACCCCTTAAATACATATCTGCATTTGAAAAAGGCTGCATAATAAAAACAACTTTCGGATTAAATAATTGAACACGAAAATAGACTAGATTGTATAAAGCCTTTTTGTCTAAGCCTCTAAGCTCTTTTACTTCTATGTCTTCCCCTACTATGTATCTATATTCTTCCTTTATATTTTTTAATACCTGCTTTTTAATTAAACTCCTATTTAACTTATAATCCATAAGAAAAGTTAAATTTTCTAGATAGGACATGTCATAAAACAGCATCTTATCAACAGCATCTTCTGGCATAAAGATAATTTTATTTGATAATAAGCTATGAGTATTTATCATATTAATCCTTTTATGATCCAAAATAATATTTCCTTCTATGGGTTGAATCTTCCCACTAAGAATTTCAGCAATATCCTGAATCCCTTTGTTGTTCACATCCAGAATAGTAATGCATTCCCCACTCCTAAGGTCAAAACTAATATCTTTAAGATTCGTTGTAATAAAATTTCTAAACTCAAAGTTTCCTGTATTCTCATTAACTTCTTTTAATCCAACACTGTTATCAAAGGATATAATATAGGGTTTTAGTATTTCATCACAAAAATCTTTTTTTTCAATGACTTTTATTACTCTACCATTTTCAAAAAGAGCTACCCTATGGCATATCTCAAAGGCCTCCTCATGATGATTTACCATATACAAAAACGATATCCCTTTCTGTGTATAATATTTAATTAATTTTTGAAAGCTCTTTAGTTCCTCCATACTTAAAAAATTTGATAATTCATTTAAAATAATTAACTGTGCCCCATTAGTCACTGCCTTAATCATTTCAACTAGGATTTTTTCAAAGGGAGATAATTTTGATACAAATTGGTTGATTTCCATATTAATATTAAGCTCTTTTATCAGCTTCTGGGTTTTACCCTTTAATTCTTTCTCTCTTATAATATAGTTATCAAATTTATGATTTAGCACATGGATATTGTCGATAACTTTAAGGTCTTCTATGAGCCGTCTTTCTTTATCAATTAAATAAACTTTATTGTTAGTCATGTTACTGTGTTCATAATTATTTACTAATTTCTCATCAAAATATATTCTGCCAAAATCTATGGATATGTTTTGGCATATTAATTCTATCAACTCACTTTTGCCATGATTATTCAGTGGAATTAATCCCATGATTTCACCCTTAAATATATTAAAGTTTATATTATCAAGATAGATAATACCTTCTATTTCCCTTATAACATTTTGAATTCTTAACACTTCTTCTCTCATAGCTTTGTCCTCTCGTTTAATCTTTAATGAAGGGAAGGGTTATTTCCACATCGGTCCCCGCTCCTATTTTGCTATAGATATAAATACCATATTCATCTCCAAAAATAAGTTTAATTCGATTATTAACATTAAGTAGAGCTATGCCTTTTTCTCCCCCGTCCTCTTTCATATATTCAAGGGTAGCTCCCCTAAGCTTTTGATTAAGCTTTTTAACTCTTTCCTCTTCCATACCCACGCCATTATCAGATATTATAACAATCAACCTTTGACTAGTTGCAGAAACCTTCAAGGTTAAAATACCCTTACCTATCTTTCTTTCTACCCCATGAAAAATAGCATTTTCAAAAATAGGCTGTAAGGTTAATTTAGGTATTTTCCATTGCAAAATTTCCTCATAATCTTTAACTTCAAACTCCATATTAAGCTCTAATTTATCCCCAAATCTAAATTGCTGTATTTTATAGTAGTTTTTAACGTTGTTTATCTCCGCCTCTAAATTTACAAGCTTATCCACATTAGATATGGTGTACCTAAAAAAGGTTGCTAGGGCCTCTGTCATATTGGCAATGCTATCTATTCCTTCAATTAAAGCTTCACTCCGTATTCCTTCTAAGGTATTATATAGAAAATGTGGGTTAATTTGATTTTGTAAAGCTAAATATTCAGCATGTTTTTTAGATCCTTCAATTAGCTCCTTGGTATCAATAATTTCCTTAAATTTTTCAAAAGCCAGGTGGGTTTCTTTATTAAAAAACACCCTCATTTGAAAAACTCCTTTAAAAATATATCCCTGGTGGAAAAGGTTTAGTACCTTATTGATTTCTTTATTAGGCTTGTATACCCACTTATAAAAAAGATACAAAACCCCCATAATAAAATTGGCATATAAAAAAAGAAAAATATAAGAACTTCTTCTTAAGGGGCTAAAAATTATATAAAAGAAAGTAATGAAACACATCATTACCATCATTATAAAAATAATTAAAATCCTATGAAATAAATAAACAACTTTTCTATCCTTCATGATAATCTCCTATATAAATATTTTTCTATATTCTTTAGGTTTAAGCCCTGTATATTTAATAAACAATTTAGAAAAATACTTAACATCACTGTAGCCCACCATAACGCAAATATCTTGAACTCTTAAATCCGATTCTTTTAAAAGCTCCTTTGCCTTCTCCACTCTTATCTTAGAAAGATATTCAACAAAAGAAAATCCCGTTTCCTTTTTAAACAAACTGCTAAAATAACTTGGATTGAAGCCTATATATGCTCCTACATCTTCTAAAGTGATACTATTCATGTAATTATCCTGTACGTATTTTTTTGCCCTATTCATTTGTGATGAATTTACACCTTCCACTACATGATTTTCAAAATTATTTTCCCCTGCCGCCATGGGGTTATCTAATAATGGTTTTCTAATAATATCTCCGTGATTTTTAAGAGAAGATTTATACTCATTTTCTAAATGTATATAATCTTTTTTTCTAATAATGTCTTCTTTAACTTTTAAAAGTGCATTCAATAATTCTTCCTGATTAATGGGCTTTAAGAGATAATCTTTCACTCCATATCCAATGGCTTTTTTGGCATATTCAAAGTCACTATATCCGCTTATTATAATAAATTCTAAATCCTTGTTTATTATTTTAGCCTTTTCTATCATGTCTAAGCCATCATAACCAGGCATTCTAATATCAGTAATTACAATATCTGGCTTTTCTCTTTCAATAATTTCTAAAGTTTCTACTCCGTCATGGGCAGTTCCTACAATATTCATGCCTATCTTGTCCCAATCCACGAGTTTCATAATAAGTTTGCATATTCTTACTTCATCGTCCGCTATGATTACACGAGTCATTTGCCCCACTCCTTAGCTATTTAAACCTTTAATTAATTTTACCATATTATTTCTTTAAAACAAAACAACCACTGCTAAGTGCAATGGTTGTTTTCTAGCTATTTCACAATTGGCTTATAAACTATATTTAAAATACCAGTTTCCTCATCCTCAATAACTTTAACCTCAACTTCATACAAAGTTCTTATTATGTTTTTTGTTAAAACTTCTTTTGGTGTTCCACATCTAACAATTTCTCCTGATTTCATGGCGTAAATCTTATCACAGTATAAAGCGGCCATATTCAAATCATGAATGGCAGCTACCACTGTTATGCCAAGGCTTTTTACTGTAGACATAAATTGAAGCTGATACTTTATGTCCAAATGATTTGTAGGTTCATCTAAAATAAGAAATTCTGTTTTTTGTGCCAATGCTCTGGCAAGAATTATCCTTTGCTTTTCCCCTCCAGAGAGAGTTGAAAAACTACGTTTAACATAGTCTTTCATTCCTACCTTTTCTAAGGATTCTTCCATAATTTCATAGTCTTTTTTATTATCTTTTTCTATAATTTTTTTATGAGGGGATCTTCCCATTAAAACCATTTCGCCAACAGTAAAATCAAAATTATAGTTATTATGCTGTGATACTACAGCCATTTTCTTTGAGGTTTCTTTAATAGAAAAATCCTTAATATTTTTCTCATCTAAGAATATTGTTCCTTTATGTGGTTTTAAAACACGATATATACACTTTAAAAACGTACTTTTTCCACTTCCGTTAGGCCCTATTATACCTACAAATTCCTTTTTTTCTACATCTATGTCTAATCCCTTTAATATGTGATTTTCACCCAAATAGGTTTCTAAACCTATAGTTTTTAGTTCCATCAAGAATTACCTCCAAATCCATAAGATTTACTTACCATAAGATATATGAAGCTAGGAGCACCTATCATGGAAATTAATATCCCTATAGGAAGCTCACTTCCTGGTAGCATAATCCTTGACAAAACATCTGCCCAGACCATGAATATAGCTCCTATTAATGCTGATATAGGAATAATTTTTTTATGGTCTGTTCCAAACAGCATTCTTGCAAGATGAGGAATAATGAGTCCCACAAAACCAATCATCCCTGATGAGTACACCACAAAACCAATTACAATAGACGTAATTACGAGATAAACTTGTCTATATTTATGAAGGTCTGTCCCTAAAGTTATGGAAACCTCCTCACCAAGGAGCATCAAATTAAGAGTTCTACACTGAGTGATAAAAAATAATGTAGCTATTATTACAATAGGAAAAATCACTCTAATATTTTCCCATTTTGCCCCTGCAAGGCTTCCCAATAACCAATAGGCTATAGTTTGTATACCCTCCCTGTCATTAACAAAATATATAATAAAGCTTGAAAATGCTGAGCATACAGTGCTTAATGCCATACCCGATAGCAAAAGCTTTGAAGAATTAGCTCTCCCCTTTACATTAGCAAGGATTAACACTAGTATTGATATCACAAAAGCTCCTATAAAAGCACATATACCTACATAATTGCTTCCAAAAACAATCCCTATACCTAGCATAATAGCTAAAGTGGCTCCAAGAGAGGCCCCTGAAGATATTCCTAGTATATATGGGTCTGCCAAAGGATTTTTTACAATAGCCTGCATAACCACTCCACATACTGAAAGTCCCATACCTACAGCAACTGCCAATATAATTCTTGGAAGTCTTACAAAATAAACAATATCGTGTACGGGACCCTTTGATAAAAGTTCTCCATCGCCCATACCAAAGAGCTTGTAGAATATTATTCCGTATACATCTTTTATCGAGATATCAAAAGAGCCCATGGTTACTGTTATTACAATAGAAAAAGCTAAGATTATTATAAGTAAAATCCCCATGCCTATGTATGTAGGTGTTCCTTTGAATAAACCACTTTCCCTATCTTTTTTAACAATACTTTTCATTACTATTTATTCCTATATAATTCAGGATATAATCCTTTTGAAATTGTCTTTATACCATCTAAAGTTCTTATACCACTTGCATAAACTTCGCTTAACATTATAGAATTAACACGCTTTGACTTTACCGCTGAAATACTCCCAAACGCTGGATTATCCATAACTTTTTTCAATGCCGAATCCCTATCAATTTCCTTGCCGTAATAAACAGTAAAAATTACTTCAGGGTTAAGTTTTACTAAATCTTCATTTCCTATTTCGCCGTTTGATTTTGCTACTAAGTCTGCTCCAACCTGTTTTGCAATATCTCCCCCGATGCTATCTTCTCCGTAAATTCTATATACTCCCTCTTTCTTTACTTCCAAAATCACTGCTTTAACAGGCTCTTTTCCTTTAACAAATTCTTTTGCTTTCTCAATTTCATTTTTCATATTATTTACGATTTTTTCAGCTTTATCTTCTACATTAAAAATTTTACCCACATTTAAAATATCATCATATTCATTTTGTAAAGTATTTGGTTTAATAACACCACTATTTTGTGACATGTATGTATTTATACTTCTTTCATGCCAAAAACCTACATCCCCTAATCTTTTTTCTCCAAATAAGGAATACCAGCTCAATATAAAATCAGGCTGTAATCCAATAACCTCTTCTTTTGTAGGTACCTTTTCCTGATATTTTACCTTGCTAAAAGCATCTTTATATTCATCTTTAACCTCATGATCTAACCCTGATGCTAATAGGATTTTATCTTCTAACCCCAATGCTAGTAATGTTTCTATCGAGTTTTGGTATACTGCCACTACCTTTTCTGGTGCCTTTTCAAATGTAATATTAACAGGTTTCTTTTCATAATTATAGGTTGTAATTGTAAGAGGATACTGTGATGTGTTCTTATTGATATCCTCTACTTTATTTTCTGTTTTGGATGAGTTTGCTACATTTTTGTTGTCACATCCACTTACTCCTAATACCATCATTGCTGATAAAACAATACTTATTACTTTTTTCATTTCAATATCTCTCCCTCTTAAGTTTAATAATTTTAATGGGTACCTTCTACTGCTGATATATTATGTTTCTCAAATATGCCCTTTATTTCCTTAGTTCTTTCCGCTTTACATTTAACAACGCAAGCACCTAGGTGAAGTTTTGTAACTCCTTCTCCTTCTAGTCTTTCCGCGATCTTTATTAAATTTTCATCTGAATTGCTTGTACACATATTGCAAGAAAAAAATGACATAAGTTCTACACTATGATTTTCATAAATACTAAAGTGTTTTTCTCTATTATTAAAAGCTCTAAAACACCCCATAGTTGAACACACTCCATTTATTTTTTCGCATACTCCAATAGCTATTTTCATTTTCTAACTCCTTACTATAAATTTTATTCATAACAATAATAGCCCCTTAACATATAGTTAAAGGGCTATTTATCCATGAAAATTTCCATAGTTATTACACCCCCTATCGCTCGTAGAGTTTTCTGTGAATAAAATTAGGCAGATGTTCTGGCTTAAGCATCAACATTCCTACAACCTTCCCAGTTTCCCAGTGGTATAATGCAGGAACTCCTCTATTACAGCGGCGGGACCGCGTGGGATTCTAACCCACTTCCCTTTTAATTAATAGATTAAATATCTATTAAACCTAATTTTTGCGTATTCAATTTTACCAAGTAAGTCTACCATAGATAATTATTTTTGGCAAATAGTAAATTTACTATAGATTATACTCATAATCCTAACATTTCAATCAATTTGAAAAAACATAAACTTCTGTCTGCCACTCCTCTATCCATCTATCATATATAAAACCTAGCTTAAGTAACAAGTTTTTTGAAGGTATGTTTTCTTTCTCAGTCATGGCTATTATTTCACAATTAGGATAGTCAATTTTAAGTTTTGGTAATAAGGCTTTTAAAACTTCGGTTATATATCCTTTTCGGCAATAAGTTGGATTAATAGAATATCCAATTGTAATAGTTTTTTCTTTTTTTGAAAGATATAAATCCCCTAAAAGGTTATCTTTGGTTTTATCAGCAATAGCAACTTGCATTCCCTTTTCCATATTTAAAGGAACTAATAATGCTTTTCTATATTCGTCTTTTGTTAAATTCTTAAAACTTTGATACCTCATCCACTCTTCATTGTTTCTATAAGTCATAAATGAATCTAAATCTTCTTCTTCAAAACATCTTAATATACATCTATCCGTTTCAATCACTATACTACCCCATTTAAAGTTTTTATTTATACAATTTACTTCACATAATAATTGCTGCTGTTACTTGTTTTATCTTAGAAGTGCATTAGCTATTAACTTATCGAATTTACGTATATCTACTCCCTTTTGTAGGTTGATTTTGATATGACCTGCTCTAGTCCATAATTCAACTTCAGCATTAAGATCAAATAACTTGCCTGCATTTTCAGTAGACCACATATTTATAGAAGAATAGGGCAAAGAATAAATCTCTACTTTCTTACCTGTAAGCCCCTGTGAGTCTCTTACAATTAATCTTTTATTCGTAAAAACTGCGCTATCACGGAATGTTTTATAAGCAGCAACCGCTACTTCTCCTTCCACCAATAAATCGTTAACGTCGTTTGGAATTGGGCATTCAGCTATCAGTGTCCATGTTAAAATATTTTGTGTTTCTGCCATTTTATTTACCTCCTATATTATAAAAACTGTCTATTTTCTTTATAAATATGTATTTTAATCTCTCAAAATTTAATCTACTCATTTAAACCACACCTTTCGTTAATACACATTTCTATAAACCACCATTCAGAAACTAGCCATTCATTAAATCTTTCAAACCATATATTTTTTCTTACTTGCCTTTTTATATATTATATCATACTTGTTACTTAGTATAAATTCTTATAGAATTAACGCCAGGTTCTATTATATGAAAAGAAACTACCTCTTTTCAAAAAATGAATCATGACGTAAAAACACCCCAGAATTCAATTAATGAATAATGCGATGTTTAGAATACTTATTAGTTTTTGTAGCTAACATCTTATAAGAAAATTTTACAATAAATTCAATACAGATTATGCTCATTTTGTGGTATTAGAGATATGTCTGAGAAAGTATCTAAACCCATCTAAAATTAAGCCGTAAATAATAAAGGTTACAACTGAACCAATGTACCAATATATTGAAATATGCCCCAATATTGTTCTGGAAGGCACTTGCAATCCCGAATCCATAAAAGCTCGTCCTGTATCGGAACGAGATATAATTTTTAAAACGGGATTTAAGTAAATCAATACAATGCTTTTCGAATCCTGTCCTATTTGGTGCATGTATATTTCCAATATGGATATTATAAGAAACCAAAAGACAAAAGACTTAAATAGCCTTTTCATAAAATCCCTCCTCAATAAAAAATAAATAATCGTTAATTCAGATAAATCAACTACTACGACACAATTTAAGAAGAATATGTCTTAATTATAAAATTAATTGACTAAAAATAATTATTATTTACTCTGACCTAATACAAGTGTTGCGAATGCAAAAGAAGATTTGTTTATCTTACTTCTAATCAATAAGCAATGTATGGATTTGCCTTCCACCATATAATCATAATATCTTTCCAAGTCTTCGCTTTTCTCAAATATAAATTCTGTATTTCTGTCTTCTACTGAAGTTAATATAAGTGGGTTTATGTCATAATCAGAAACAATATTACCACTTTCATCTACTATATAATCATAGATTTCAAATTCATTTGTTTTAAAATTTATTGCTTCAATTTCAATTTTTTCTCCAAAATAAATTGTTGGCAAATCAATAAACCTTTTCCCAACCATAACACTTTTTATCGATTCTTCAATATCCTCTTCATCTTTATTATTTCTATTTCCATAATAAATTGGCTTTAATTCTTTAGAATCATATGATATTTTAATGGCTGGCTCTTGTATCATCCTATTTTGGCAAGATGCTAAAACTAATAATATTAATAATAAACTAATCATAATAAATGAATTCTTAAATTTTTTCACAATACTTCATCTCCTAAAATATAAATTCTCTTTGCTTCACATTATCTTACAATTCCCACTTATCTCATATGTAAATTATAACATATTTTCCACTTACATCATTAATATTTATGTATATTGTGTTATTTAATTCATTAAATAGTTTCATATATAACCACATGGTAAATAGTGGTATAATGCATATATCAGTTGTTTTGTATTTGTAGATAAAAGCGTAGTAAATAAAATTTATAATTTGTGGGGGTGACTACATGAAGAACAAGAGGTGGGTTTTTTCAATGTCTATGATTTTTATTTTGATAGTGTGTATATCCATAGTAATTATTTCTCGTCCTAAAAGTGATATTGCTTCAATGGAAAAAATGATTTCAAAACGGATTAAAACTAACAAAACAGTTATGGTATATAATGGGACTGTGATTGATGATTATAGACTTGTTAGTTATATACTAAAAGATCCACAGGAGTATCAGGATGTTGGCTATGCACAATTTAGAATAAATAGGAATGGCAATTATGAACTTATTAATGTTATAGATGCAGACAAAACTACTAAAAAAGCACATGATATTACTGTATACGAATTTTCTCAGTTAAAAGTGGGGGATTTTTCAATTACTACAAATTTATTTGTTATCAGTAATAATCCCAAGCTTGCTAAAATAGAACGAATGATGGATAACGGAGAAATTCAAGCAAAAGAAGTTATTACAAATCCATCTATTAGTTTTTTTGAAGATTCAGATGGAGATATTAAAGCTAAATATAACTTTTATGATAAGAGCGGACATATTATTAAATAGCATTGCAAAAGAAGCAAAATAAAAGAGGGTTTGGAGGAGGATTTTAAATGAGTTTTAAAGATTTATTATATAAGTATAAAGACGGAACAGCCTCTGCTGAAGAAATAAAAATAGTAGAAGAAGAACTTGATAAGTATGAATCAATTGAAGAATACTTATCTGAAAAGTATAATTTAGATTTTGAAAAAGATGGCCTGTCTGAAAATATTAATGATGAAACCCCTGTTATTAAAAGAAAGGTAAATAAGAAACTAAAGAAAGTAATATTAGCTTCCGTTTCTATTATATTTTTAATATTATTTGCTACTTATTATGTAGTTTCCCCTGTTGTAAGCAGTTTTTATTATAACCCCTCTCAAAAGACAGTTGGTAGGGTTGGTAAATATTATGATGTTATGTTTCTGCTAATATAACATTTCAAGAGGATTTGAGTATAGAGGAATTTGATGACTTACTACAAAAATATTTCTGGCAAGTTAATTTTAAATGGTCTGGAGTGCGAACTGTTCCCCAGGGTGAACGTACTTACTATATATCTGGATTTTACAACTTTTTTAGTGATGTCCCAACAAACTATCAAGATAGCGCAGATAAAGATAAATACCCTTATTTACAATTAACAGACTATATAAAGGATCCCGATCCTGTAGGCAAGGCAAGGGATTCAATAGAAGAGGCATATACCAAACATTTTATTTCATTATTAACCTATATGAATGATAGACAACAGTTCGTTAAATCTATAAGCAGCTTCGAGATAGAATACTATAAAAACGCTTTAAGCTATGTTGAGAAAAATGGAATAAATATTTATGGAGTTTTAGTTTATGCCGAGGCAAGACATTTGCTAGAATTTATAGCCAATGAAAAAATTAAAACTATAGAAATTAATAGTATTTTACCTTCAAAATATATAAAGTAATAATTCATTTTTATTCGATAATGCAGTAAGCCTAAAAGCCTACTGCATTTCTATTTCCGAATAAGACGGTATTTATATAAAATATTCGGTTTTTAATTTTAGTCATTAAATAAGAAGATTGTGAATTAGCCTCTTTTACTAATTTCATCTGTTATTAATGATTTTGAAATATACATCGCTATTATTATGTTCTTAAAGCGGGTGTGATGAGAGGTACCCTCCGCAAATTTTAGCTGTGCTTTTTCACATTTGCTGATAATTGAAGATACGGGGCGTAGTGCTTCTATCAATTCTTCTTTAGTATATTTGTCCATAACATTTTCATCTGTTATTAATGATTTTGAAATATACATTGCTTTTATCCTGTTCCTAAGGAGTGTGTGTTGAGAGGTACCCTCTGCAAATTTTAGCTGTATTTTTTCACATTTACTGATAGTTGAAGATACAACTCGTAGTGCTTCTATCAATTCTTCTTTTGTGTATTTGTCCATAGCATTTCACCTCAAATTCCAATTTATCTTGTAGAGTAATTAAGTTTACTATTACATATTTTTATACAAATATATCTTAACTCATAGGAAAAGTGTATCATATTTATCACTTTATTACATTAATTTTCATATTCTGAAATATAGTTAAGCATCTTTATTTTGAATAGTTTAATATATAACCACATGGTAAATAGTGGTATAATATATATATATCAATTATTTCGTAATAGTGAGAATCTATTTCAGGCTTAAAAACATACTGATACTATAGATTTAACAGGGGGGAATCGCTTTAGTGAGCAGAAAGAAGTGTATACTAATATTCTTTGTTATATTGATGGTATTTTTATTATATATAAATAGAAATATATCAGAAGAAAAAATAACTTTAGATATCGAAAAACAAATAATTAGAACATTAAAGAAAACTCATGAAATCAATTCTCAACATACTGATGTTAAAACGGAGTTATATGAGGATGTACTAAACAAAAGATTTGTCCTGTATTCCTTTAATAATCCTTTAGTTGGATATAGACATACCGGTTATGCTATATATGAAATTAGACACAATAATAGATTTAAACGTGATGGTTTTGGGTGGAATTCTTCAGCATTTAACGTGAAACATTTAGGCATCAATCAAAAAACAGAAGTTAACACGTATTTAATGGTATATGGGATGAATAAAGCTAACGAAAAACAAATCTATGAGTACACCTGTGGTACAGAAAAGAAAATTATAGAATTTAGTGGAGATTACTTTCTTAAGAAATATCCTTTAGATAGTGTTCCAATTAGTTTTAGAAACATCAATTTAGAATAATACACATTATTAAATTTATATAATATTTTATAATTGTAATTTTATGCGAAGTAAAATTTACCTATATTTTGGGGAGGGATTATAATTGAAAAGAGTATTACTTATGATTATGTTGATTATTCTTTTATTTTCCATAACTGCCTGCAGCAATAATAAAGATATCACTTATGTTGGGGTAAATGCAGAGATTCTAGAAATTAGTAATGTTATTAAAGGAATCGTTGTTAAGGGCTTAGATAACAATAGTATTTTAGGAGAAGAATGCTACGTAAATTGTGAAGGGCCAGATGTATATTTTATATATGTTGATAACACTTCCTCGGAAGTGGCTGATATACAATTCGAGGATTTAGTAGTAGGTGACAAAATAACCGTTGATGTAAAGTCTGTGGAAAATAAGTATGCTTTGACTTCACGAGTTCAACTGTTAACCCAAAGAAAATGAGCATAACTTAACAACTGTTGCTAAGTTATGCTTTAAATATTATTTATCTAGCTGTTCAATTATATACTCAAAACCATGTTTTCTATAATCTTCCCAGAACTCACTGCGGTTTTCTGGGAACTGTACAGGTTCTCTTAAACGTTGCTGTTCTGCAAGAGATTCTTCCTTTGCACGTTTTTCGTAAAATAATCCTTCGCTACATTTTTGGAGAAGGTCTGCACCTTTTTCGTTGTTAACTAAAATTACAGAAACACCTTTTGTATCCATCCACTCAGGAGCGTATTTTTCAATCCCCCAATAATCTGCAATGGTAATATCCGATGCACGGTGAATATCTGTAAATGGACATTCGCTACAGGAAGGACGAGTAATAGTTTTTAATCCAAAGAAAAGTTTATAGAATCTTTCATCGTTAAGGATTTCTTCACTTCCTGAAGTAGTATATAAGAAGGATTTGTTGCTATTTTCGCGAGTCCAGTCAATTATCTTAGATCTAAATTGAACATTGGTTAGCTTTCCACCATGTTCTTTTTCTAATAGCTTTTTGTAATCCTCCCAAATTATAGGGCTAGGAATGCTATGACAAATTAAATCACATACATATAGATTTTCAGTTAATTTAGAATCCCCTATAAATCCTCTAAGTCCAGCAGCCTGACAAGGGGTTCCTGTAAATAGTACTTTTCTTCCCTCTTCTAAGTCTTTGTTAATTTCCTTGAAGATGTCTCCTAGATTGCTTTGTACATATTTTGATATTCTAAATCTATTTCTTTCTTGGTATGTTTCTGCTCTTCTATGAAGTACCTTGAATTCATCGTCGTAGTCCACACCATAAATTACTCCGCCTAGTCCTAGTATGGCATCAGATATTGCAGTAAAAGCTCCTCCAGATGTAGAATTCATTAAAACTTCTTCTGATTTATGCTTGGCTACATAAAAGTCTGGTGTAGTCTTTTCTTTATTATTTCCTTCAGTAATTAAAGGACAAACATTTACACAGCTATAACAGTCTATGCATAGACTCTCATCAATAACAGGATACAAAAATCCTTCTTCATCTGGCTTCATAGTAATTGCTTTTGTAGGACAAATATTATAACAAGCGCTGCATCCACAGCAATTTTCTCTCTTTAAATAAACCCTCTCCATTATAACTCTCCCCTTTGCTTTAATAAAAATATAAATTACTTCCTATAATACTTATTAATAACTATATTTTTATGTTAATATAAATTATGATATCAGACAACAAGATCTTTGAATATTACAATTGCTATCCAGCTAGTTTTGAAGAGTATTTATCAACAAATGGAGGTATAAAATGAAATATTGTATTCTTATGGGAAGCCCACGAAAAAGTGGAAATACATCTAAATTATTAAAGCCGTTTATTGAGGAACTTGAACTTCATCAAGTTCAGCATGATTTGATTTGGCTTTATGATAAGCATATTGAACCTTGTACTGCCTGTCGGAACTGTCAAAAAGACTGGACAATTTTTGGATGTAGACATAGCGATGATACTCAGGAAATTTTTGATAAAATATATGATTGTGATGTGATTATTTTAGCTACACCTATTTATTCATGGTATTGTACACCACCAATGAAATCACTGCTAGACCGTTTGGTGTATGGAATGAATAAGTACTATGGAGATGAAAAAGGTCCTTCTCTTTGGAAGGACAAAAAGTTAGCTGTCATA
The DNA here is from genome assembly GCF_039521365.1 of Clostridium malenominatum. Taxonomy (NCBI): domain Bacteria; kingdom Bacillati; phylum Bacillota; class Clostridia; order Eubacteriales; family Clostridiaceae; genus Clostridium; species Clostridium malenominatum. Next base: position 916,842 of record NZ_BAAACF010000001.1, on the reverse strand, counting down.
AGCACTTGTGGGTATAGACCAGAAAATGGAGCTGATTTATTTGAGGAAGGCATTAAACGGTATTGTAAGCATTCTCAACTAAAATATATTGGAATGCTTGCTGAAAGAGATTTTGGGTATAAATCTGTCTTTATAACAGATGATAAAATTGAACATTCAAGGTCATTTGCCAGGCAGCTGATAAACAGTACTTTCTAGACAAACTCTATGAAATCGGATAATCGGTGCTGCCAACGAATTTGAAGTATATAAAATCCAATAAAAAGCCTTAATTTATAAACGCTTCATATTATTTTTACTAAATTCATGCCCTGGTATTCCATTATTAACGTAAACTTTACCTTCCAATGGCTCAAATCCAGATATCTTCATTTCTATTACAACAGGATACGCACCACGATCGTCTGGAAATGTAAAATGAAGGGTATGATTCTTTCCATAAAAAGCAGCTTCTGTTCCATCTCCTGTAAAAACTGCTGTATTAGTAAGGAAAATAACCTTTTTTTCTTCTGTTTTCCCATCTAATTCATATACGGTAAAATCAAAAGAAGTATCCGTCACATTGGAAATGACAACTTGACAATAGGTTTCCAAGATATTGTCTCCAAAATTCCTGTCATCGAAATAAGTGCCTTCATATAATTTAACTTTACCCCTTACTTTATCTTCTTCATCTTTCTCTAATTTTTCAGTTGGGTTTACTTCTTTTTTTTCGTCCTGTGATATTGAAGAGTTCTCTTTATTGTAAGAATCAGTTTTAGATGTATTCATAGAGCAACCAATTAATATATTTGAAAGGAATAAGGATAAAACAACAAGAATAAATTCTTTCTTTAAAAATTTTGCTTTCATTTAATATACAACATCCTTCCCTAAATTAAGTTAATTCTTTATAAGCTGATATACAGAGAAAAAGGTTAATAAAAGAAATAAAAATGTATAGTTAATAATTTCTTTATTTTCTTTTTCATCTCTAGTGGCTTTACATTTTAAGTAAACTAAGAATGAAAATAATAAAGCTATGCTAGATAAAGCAACTCTAAATATTTCAGAATATAATTTAGGATTTTTAAATTCGGGATTTTCAATTGTAATAATAAAGGCTGGAATGAAAAGAAATTTATATAATGTAATATATCCCTTTCCATCTAAGATATCTTCCTGCAATTCATGTAAAAATTTATTTTTCATAAAATCACCCCATCAAAATACAAATAATCCTTACTAAGTAATTTCTTACTATATATGAATTAGCTCACATAGAAATTATAACATATTTTACATATTACTGTAATCGGCTTTCCCATGATATGGAAATAATAATAACCTTGAATATATAATGGAAAACGACATAGTAATAAAATATAGAAAAAAGCAACCAATGGCAATGCAAAAGTTGCTTTTTTACTTAGTTTTAATTGTATTTTTCCTTATTTATTCTCCACTTAACTATAAAATCATCAGAATCTTTTTTAAATAAATTTTCAAGCTCCTCTGAATGTCCTACAAAGGATGTTTTACAATTGTTACACATATATTCAACAACTTCATCAATTGTTTCCTCACCTTTAAATAAATCAACTTTATAAGTTTTTTTATCAGAAAAAACAAAAACTAAGCTATTTGTTTTACCAGCTGGAACAAAACCATATATCTTTTTCTGTATAGTTTCTTTATATACCCACATTAACTCTCTAAGGGGAAGAGCAAATACAATCTGCTGAGTTTCCACAATAATATAATTTTTAGTTATAGTAATAGGCACATTTCTGTATACATCAGGTAGATTAAGCTCATTATCAATTTGTGTACAGGCCATTTCAATATCTCCATTTGAAAAATTCTTAAGACTTTTTAATGCCATAGTATTTCTTCTCATAACACCTATATATAGAACTAAAACGAATATAACACATAAAGCTGCATATACAAAATAAGTTGAAGCTGAATTCATTGGACTTTGGTATTCTAAATATTGAAGATATGGTACTAATTGAAATCCCCCTGAAAGTGAGTGGTTATCTTTCATTGCTTTTTTTATATCTTCCAGTTCATCATCTTCAAGTTCTACTAATCTTCCCTTTAATATATAAGGTCCCTTTTCTTGTTTCATAAGTTTTTTATATTCATCCTTTGGAACAGATACTGCTAATGTATATGGAGCTAATCTTATAGCTACAAATTTTGCTTTAACATCCTCTGATATTTTTATTCCTAATTTGCTAATGGTTTCTGTTATTACAATATCTAAATCATATAACTCATCTGATGAAATTTCTATATAACTATCATCGTCAAGGGCTTTATTATAATCTTCAAAAGTCTTAACCACAGTTGCATTGTTTGTCTTATCATAATATGTATATATTCCAATACCTATAATTCCCAAAACAATCAGCGCACAAAATATCAGTGCCATAATTCTATAAGCCCATCTTCTCCTATAAGTATACATAAAGTATGATTGGTTCATTAATAAAATCCTCCTCTTTAACCCTTTTATGTCTAAATGTCTATGTACTCTATAATATTATCGATTTTTCCAAATAATGCTGAAGGTTTTTCCCAATTATTTTTCCATTTATACCCATGATACCTACAATTGGATCTAAAACTTCAGGTGTATGTGACCCTTTGATTTATATACTAAAGTGGCGACGAGGATATTTCTGAAGCTTTAGCTATGTGGAGATACGCAAATAATTTTCATCTATTTAGATCATTAATATGTGCTCGAATAGTAGGATTAAAATGTGAAAGAAATCAAACCAAAATTTGCTTAATTATATAGAAAATTAATGTTATAATATTGTAAATATAAAAGGAGAATTAAGCATGAATAATTTTGAATTTGTAGCTGGAAGTAGAGAGTTACTTGATTTTATAAAACCTTTATGGGAAAAGTTGAATAAACATCACGAAGCTAACTCAGACCATTTTTCAGATAGCTTCATGAATCTTAAATTTGAGATTAGAAAAAAGAAATTTGTTAATGATAACAGTTTGGAAGTTAAAGTGGATTTAATTAAAGATGTAGAGAGAGACTTATATATTGGTTATTGTATTAGTATAATTAATAAAGAATTAATCGGAGAAATTGAATCTCTTTTTGTTGAAAAAGAATATCGTAAATATGGTTTAGGGGACAAATTAATGAATAGAGCATTAGAATGGCTAAATAGCAATCAAGTAAAAACAAAGATAATCGGGGTAACAGAAGGAAATGAAAATGTATTAGAATTTTATAAAAGGTATGGTTTTTATAAAAAGAGAGTAATTTTAGAGCAGAAAAGTTAATAGACAAGGTAAATAGCTTTAAATTTTAAAAAACTATTTACCTTCTTTTTTATTTAGCGTATTTACTCATTATCTATCTGTAGTTTTCAAAACATAGGTATTCCACAAAACCATTATGGTTCCAATACCTGCCATAACTTTAAAAGCAAAATTTAAAGAAATAGCATCCCCTATCTTACCAATCAAAGGAAATATAAATATCATCAAGAAGCTGAACACCATACTTTCAAAAGATAATATAGTAGCTCTATTTTCGCTAGGTATCAGCTTATTAATATAATCACTTATGGTAACATAAGCAATTGAATCTGCTATGCCAATGACAACATAAAATATTGGTGAATAATCCGTTAAAGCAATTCCCCACAGGGCTAAAATAATTATAAAGGGCATAAAAACAAGTATTCCTTTTTCCTTTAATATCCTTTCTAATTTATAAACTTTTGTTGCCATGATTCCTGCAAGTAATGAGGATATGGATAAATAAATCCCTATTTTAAACTCAGAATGCCCTTGAACCTTCCAGTAATTTTGAAGATAATAAAATAATGTGGTAATAAATAAAGATATAACATTGATAAACACAATAAAAAATCCCACTTTTTTATTATTTTTAATTACTTTTACACTATCTACTACCTGTGTTTTCAATAAATTTAAAACTTTTTTATTTCCCCCCTTTTCCCTATGAATATCAGGTTCAACAAAGGAAACTGCTTGTACCAAAGTTATACATGCTATTACAGCACTTAAAACAAAAGGGAGTAAGTAATTCTTAGCAGCTAAATATCCTCCTAAAGGTAATGCAACAAGAGTACCAATTTGCATAAACATCTCCTTATTACCGTTAACCTTCATATACTCTTCTTCTTTTCCTATCTCCTTTAAGGAATCATAAATCAAAGCATCCCCTGCTCCCGATTCTAAATTATAAGATATGGCTGAAATAGCAAAAGATAAGGCAAACATATAAAAATTATTTGAAAATATTAATACTATAGTGCCTATGAAAGAAAATGCTCTTCCAAGTATTCTACTAATCTTTCTTCCCCACAAATCCGCAACAACTCCCGTAGGTACTTCCATACAAAAGGAGGTTAAATGAAATATCCCCTCTAAAATTCCTAATTGTGTTAGGCTCATTCCCTTTACAGCAAGGTATATCATCCACACCCCTTGAGTTAAATCAAGTCTATTTAAAAAGATAAATATATAATTTTTAACTATATTAGATTTTAATTTATATTTATTAGCTTCCATAATAATTTCCTCCGTTATATTTACTGGGTTCTATAAGTCTTTGCTTTTTACCCTCCCACCAAAATGCGCGCAAAAAAGCCTAAATAGATAGGTTTCTACTTAGGCTTATATTTTTAACTATATTATAATTTCTTTATTTTAAATCTAAGTTTGAAAGATTCTACTACTGGTTACTTCACAATATATTCAATTTTGGACGCACTTTTCCCACAGTATCCAAAAATGAATGTTATATTGCATATTACACTCAAATAATCTCGAATGTATGAATAACCAAACGTACTCATCTTTTACCTCACTTAAAATTTTATTCACTATAAATTATAGCATGATTTATAAATTATGACTATATATTTACGACTTTCAAAATAATAAATTCCTCATGATACCTAATGCCAATTCCGTTACATAAACTGTAAAACAAGCAGATAATGCTACCGTAAGCAGCCCTTTCTCTCTAAAAGCTAAAAAAACTGCAATAACTCCTCCTGCAATGGCAGACCATATAGAAGATGTGGAGGTTAAAATTTCTGGAAACGTCATTGCACCAAGGACAGCATAAGGAACGTAAAATAAAAAGGACTTTAAAAAAGGGCTTTCTATTTTTTGTTTAAATATAACCATAGGAAGCATTCTAATAAGATATGTAACCCCTGCCATTACAAAAATATATATTAAAATTCTATAAGTACTCATTAATCCGCCTCCCTAATAGGAAATAATTTAGCTCCCAAGGCTGAAGCTACCACAGCACATATAATAATTACAAAGCCACCTGAAAGTCTATTGAGTACAGGGGTAAAGCGCAAAATGCAGCTAATAATCATAGATGCCACCATTACCTTTAGTACAGGACGATAACGCTTTGCAGGGGGAATAATAATTGCAATAAACATTCCGTAGATTGCAATACTTAAAGCCGAACGTAATGTTTCAGGCAAAATGCTACCTGCTGCCGCTCCCATGAAAGTACCTAAAGCCCACCCAAAGTACGGAGCAGTTATTAAGCCGTACATATAACGTCTTCCAATCTCATATGGTTGTCCACTTGCCACCGCAAAAACTTCATCCGTAATGCCAAAAGATATTAAAATTCTGTGAAATCTGCTCATAGACTTGTCTGCTTTTTGGGAAAGAGACAAAGACATTAAAGCATATCGCATATTTATTATAAACTGTGTCAGTGCCATTTCTAAACAAGGGGCACCGGCAGAAATCAAACCAATCCCGGCAAACTGTCCCGCGGAGGTAAGGTTTGTCATTGAAATAAATACAGCCACCCAGATAGGAAGCTTCATATTTACTGCCATCATGCCAAAGGTAAAAGATATTGGCAGATATCCCAGAGCAATAGGCATGCCCTCCTTAAAACCCTTGGAATAGCTATTTATAGATTCAATCTGTTCCATTCTATGATTTACTCCTTTGTTGCATAAAATAATAACCGTTCATAGTTTATCACTTATTACCATTTTAGACAAGTCCTTCAGGTTTTTTTTAAGGTTATTACTTCAAACGTTTTTTAGCTTCTGTTACTATCCACAATTTATTACCCTTGTCCACCACTTCTCTATATCTTTTCTGTGCAGAGTCCATATCCCCAGTCTCCTCATCTATTATTGCTAGATTATATAACACACTTATCCTTACACGTTTACTTAACTTATCATTTAATAACTCTTGAAATTTTTCTCTACTTTCCTCATATCTATTTAAAAACAAAAACCTTTCTGCCACTAGCAATTTCATAGCTAAAGTCATTCTTTGATTCACAGGTGATAATAAGGGAACTTCATTCTCGAATATTTCTTCTGCATAAGAAACTTCTCCAAGTTCATATAAGCAAGATAATAAATTTAATGTATATATAAGTAATGTGCCATTTTTTGCTGACAAATAAGTTTTGTCAATGGACAGCAAAAGTTCCTTTGCCTTTTGGAATTCTCCCATAACAATAAGTCCTGCTGCTTTATCAATGTTTAAATAAGTATTATATTTAATTTTTTTACCCACAATGTCCCTTTGCTTCTCTATAGCCTCTAAAAACCTTTCAGGATCACACTCTTCTTCTAATAAGTCCATTCTTTTTTTATTTCTCATATAGCCAATAATTATGTAACAAATCATTACAATAGTAAATGTAATGATTCCTGCTATAATAACATTCTTAATTAAAACTGAGGATATAATCATCAATAAAAAAGTGAAAACTATAAATCCAATACGGTTTACTAACATATCATCGTCTCCTTAATAAAAAATAATTTACCCTTTCTACCTTCATCTTTTATTTGTATTATATTTACATTATATCATGGTTATTGTTTATATAAATTTTTTTGGGGTTAAAACTTTTTAGGATAAATATAAAATGCGTTAGTTCAAAAATTGAAATTTATGGTATATTTAATATATATAGTGGGACTTTCCATATTAAAACAACTTTTAGAATTGAAAGGAGATGAACTAAATGAAAAAGATAGAAAAAATATTATTAATTTTTTCTATTATGCTAATTACGTTAACGCTTGGTTTTTGTGCAATGTGGATAGAAAGAGATAAAACTACTAACGTACGAAATTATAATAAATATTTCGGAAATGAGGGTAATATAACAGTTGCCTAAAAGTTATAAAAATGTATAAAAATATAGTAATACTTATAACTTTAGCACTGTTTAGCCTCGTATGTAGAGAAATCTGCATAGGACACGACCTTAAAACCAGTAATTCCTAAAGCCTTACTACCACAATAAGATGTGAAATATGGTCTTATGAAGGTTGCGAAAGCTGAAACAAGTGTAAGGATTGATATATGGTTAAAACCTAAGTATCAGTACAATGGATCTTTGGTCGCCAAGTCTCGAATAGAGAAAGGTCAAACGACTATCCCGCGAGGGAGTACACTGCAAGCTATTGGCGGTGGAAATGGGTCGCCCTTAACACATAATGGTGAAGGTGAAGAAATAGTCTACGCACGTTCCGAAAGGAAGTGGCAATTAGCGTAAGCAAAATTGCATCTATAAAGTAGCGTTTATAGATAAATATCATAAAACCTATAAAAGTGTAAATTTAGTTAAATTCACAATGGAAACAAAAGTTCGATTTAATCGTATGAAATCACCTCAATTGGGAAAACTATACCATAAGAGATGAGGTGAAGAAGGAATGCAGGGATTTAAAATAAGGCTTGAACCTAATAATAAGCAAATTACTAAATTGTTTCAATGTGCAGGAGTTAGAAGATTTGCTTATAACTGGACTTTAGGTAGGCAACAAGAAAACTACACCCTAAAGGGTACAGGTAAAAATGGTGGAAGATTTATTAATGATAAGGATTTAAGAAAGGAATTTACTCAGCTAAAAAAACTTGATGAGTATAAATGGCTAAATTATTATAGCAACAATATAACAAAGCAGGCTACAAAAGATGCTTGTGATGCTTATACGAAGTTTTTTAGCGGTAAAAGTAAATTTCCTAAATTCAAAAGCAGAAAAAAATCTAAGCCTAGCTTTTATGTTGATACAGTAAAAATTAAGTTTACCGAAACCCATGTAAAGCTAGAAAAACTTACTGAAAGCAAAAAGAAAAATAAACAAAAATTCAATTGGATTAAGCTATCAGAAAAAGAGAAAGTCCCCTTCGGCGAAGGAGTAGAATACTTAAATCCAAGAATAAGTTTTGATGGTTTATATTGGTATATTAGTGTAAATGTTAAAGTTCAGAAAGAGGAAAAAGTAAAATTAATTCCTGAACCTTTAGGTATTGATGTTGGTATAAAAGATTTAGCTGTATGTTCAAATGGCGAAAAATATGACAACATCAATAAAACACCTAAAATAAAGAAATTAGAAAAGCGATTAAAAAGACTACAAAGAAGAGTTTCAAGAAAATATGAAATGAATAGAGATGGTAAAAAATATGCCAAAACTAAAAATATCATAAAGCTTGAAGCTAAAATTAATAAGTTGCATAAAAAACTAACTAACACTCGAACAGATTACAGGCATAAAACAACTACCGAAATAGTGAAAACCAAGCCATGGAGGATAGTTGTTGAAGATTTAAATGTTAGTGGTATGATGAAAAATAGACATTTGTCTAAGTCTATATCACAGCAGGGATTGCATGAATTTCACACTATGCTGGAATATAAATGTAAAAAGTATGGCATAGAATTTATAAGAGCAGATAAATGGTACCCTTCCAGTAAAACTTGTTCAGAATGTGGCTATATAAAACAGAAACTATCCCTTTCTGAAAGAGAGTTTAACTGTGAAGAATGTGGAATTTCTATAGATAGAGATTTGAATGCAGCTATTAATTTGTCAAGATACAAAGTATCCTAATACATGTAGGGTGAGTTACACCCGAAATTACGCTCTTGGAGTGTCATAAAAACCAAAGTAGCTAAGGTGAAATGGGATACAATGAATAGAGAAATAAACATAAAAGTGTGGATTTAATTAAATTTATAGCTTTTAATAGGTTTTATGTAACGGTACACATATCAATGATATATTCCCCAAAAGTATCCCAGATTCAGCAAAAGTTGAAGATTTTTGTTATTATTATTATAATTCATTTGACCCACATTTTGTATCATACCTTGTATATACTTCCAATGATGAAGATTTTATTAAAGAGGGTGAGAGATTATCAAATTTAAATTCTTCTAAAGATTATCTTGTATATGGTGCAACTGGATTTAATTATCCAGTAAGTGCAGTTTATGCCGACGATAGTGGTTATATTTATGCCTTGACTGACAAAGAAAATAATAGATTAATTTATGCGGAAATTAGTTTTTGTGATTATTTTACTGATATAGACTATGAAAAAATAATTGATAAAAAATATCTCCCAATTAACTTTGATGCAAAAAAAGGAAATTCAACTCAAAAGAAAAAACATGAAGAATTTATGAAAAAAGAAGGAAAGTAATTATAAAATAGGATTGTAACTTATCTAGCTACAATCCTATTTTTATATACTAACGAATTTTGTTTCATAATAAACTACTGATTCTTCATTTTATTTTTTATTTCATCTATTATTGATTTTCTATCTTCACCTATAATACTAATTAATTTTGATGGCATAAATCCATTTTTATAAACTCTATCTTCATTCTTTTCTATCATTTCAATAATTATTTCCTCAAACTTTTCATAAGAAATTAATCCGTCATTATATGTGTCTACTAAATCCTTAATTTTATACCCTAGTTCTTTAGGATCTTTATGTATTGCTTTCATAGTAACTCCTTTATAAATCATAAATTTTAATATAACTATAATACATCCTTTGAAGAATTATTGCAAAGAAAAATAAATCTTTTACTTACCTATTATACTAATAATGCCTTTTGGCTTAAACCGGAAGTTCATATATTACCGTGAGAATTTCAACTTTTTAACTAACGGAATATCTGCTGGTGCAAAATCGAAATTATCAATTTCATCAATGCTTACCCACTTAACTTCATCATGAACGGATAATTCAAAATTCCCCTTAACTATTGTAGCAAAGTATCCCATTAACTTTATTTGTCCATTAGGATAAGTATAAATGCTTTCCCCTAAAAATTCTCCCACTTGAATTTCTATATTTAATTCTTCTTTAATCTCTCTTTTCAAACACTCTTGTGGTGTTTCACCTGATTCTATTTTCCCTCCTGGGAACTCCCACTTTCCTGCTAAATTTTCATCTTTTCCTCTTTGAGCTATTAGAATTAAATCATCTTTTGTAATAATCGCTGCTGTTACTTCTTTCATAGAATACACTTCTTTCGTTTAATTATTCTAAATAACCTCTACTGGTTATTTGCTAATGGAGCACACATAGATTTTATATAGTATGTGTGTGCTCCACTGTTAATTAAATATTATATTTTCTGTTAAGCTATTTATATCTTTTTAACAAATTCAGATTTTAGTTTCATAGCTCCAAAACCATCGATTTTGCAATCAATATCATGGTCACCATCAACCAAACGAATATTTTTTACCCTTGTACCAATCTTTACCACTAATGAACTTCCCTTTACTTTAAGATCTTTAATTACTGTTACAGAATCACCATCGTTTAAGACATTTCCATTTGCATCTTTAATAATCTTTTTATCTTCATTATTTTCAGTTTGTGATTCTGAATTCCACTCATGACTACATTCTGGACAAATAAAAAAACCTCTATCTTCGTAAGTATATTCTGAATTACATTTTGGGCAATTTGGCAAATCATGCATATTTCATTTCCTCCATTGGTTATTGTTAATTATAATATATAAAAATTATTTTTAATTTCCTTTTTACAAAACACATATGGGTTTCTTTATAGGCTTATATATTATCATAGTTTCCTCAGGTTGACAAACCTTCCTCCAAATTTTCAACATTACTATATTTAAAGTTATATATACAATTAGTTACATTTATGGTAGGCTATATATAATTCAAAAATTATTGGAGGTATGAAATAATGAATTTTAAAAATAGAATTAAATGGGGAATACTGGGGTTTTTATCAGCAATAGCATTTATACTTTTATTTGCATCTATTTTCGGTTCTGATCCATTAACTCTGATTAAGGATAAATTTATAATTGGCACAATAATTGAACCTTATTTTAAGTTTTTATGTTTATTAATATTTTTAATTATGTTAGCATATATAATTCATAAAAAAAATAAGGATTACGCGTAATAGTCTTTTAGAGCAAGCGAATTGCTTGCTCCTGATGATTCTAACTATCTTATTCTATAAGTAATGCATCTCTTATTTTTCCAGTGTTTTTCTTATTTACATCTAGGCTAATTGTATCTCCAATTTCCTTTAAAAGTATAAGCTGATTATCCTTCACACTTAATGCAAAATACGACTCCTTAGATATAAGCTTTACATAATAGTAGGTAGTTCCATCTATTGCAGCTGTTTTAATGTTTTCTATTACACCTGACACACGCTCTGTTTCCGTTTCTGTTACGGATATGCTGTTATTTTTTAGAAGCTCTCTGTACTTTTGCTGACAGCTTTGTATGGTCTCTCCTGTGGCAACAATCTGGTATTTTTCAACATTAACCATTCCGTACATTTTAACCAATCCGCCAGCATCTTTTAATGCCATCATATAAGTTGGCTGACCTTCAACATTCAATAATAGGGGGAATGTGGCTTTATAACCTAAGTGCTGTACGACCCCTTCCGAACTACTCATGGCAGAATACTCTTCAGCACCAGAAACTGGATAATAAATGGTTTCTTTCGTTCTCTTGTTTGCCAGAATAAAACCTATATTGCTTTCATCCCGCCCTACAGAAGTTACTCCCGTATATATCCAATTGTCATTTCCTTGGGGAATATAATTATAACCCTCAGTTGTTACTTTAACTCCCTTTTGACCAAATACAGAGTTCCAATATCCATTTTGTAAGCTTCCATAATAGTCATACTGTGAAATAATTAAATTCGAATTATACACATTATCTACCCATTCTGGCACTTCATCTAAAGAGTATTTGTAAGTATCACCTGTTGCAGCGTTAACCAATAAAACATAATCTACATCAACGCCACCAAACATACCAATTGTATGCTTTTCAACGGGAACTACCCAAAAGGGCTCTCCATTCTCATTTAATTCAAAATTAAATGAACTAAACATAGAAAAAGGATATTTCATTCTTAAATACCTTTTTAAGTCCCTTCCAAAAAACTCACTGGGACTGTATTTTATACCCTCTTTTAACCTTATAAGCTCTGCTTCCTGAGTCATCATATCAATTTTTATATACCCAGGAGTTCCTTCACGTTTGTTATTATTCCACTTAAAAAAGCCTCCATAATATAAAGGAGAAACACGCACTGACTTCCCCTTCAAAGTTATTTGCTCATTTTCTCCAAGTTCAAACTGCGACACTACATCAACCAGACTTCCAAGCTCTCTATTGCTTATTTGAATAGCTGAATCTTTATCAAGCAGAGGAACATTTTCTAAGGTTGCCTTATAAGTTGAAAAATCCCCTTCCTTTATATTGTCTTTCATTAAACCCACATAGCGTGATGAATTAAAGAATCTATTACTTGAAAAAATAGAAATAATAAAAGCTGCCACAAATAAAGTTATTCCTATGCCGAGGGCTTTTACGTGAGACCCAGCGCTATTTTGAGATTTCCCTGTAGCCATGAAACCAGCTATAACTAAGGATGTTTCAAGCAACAAAGCTAGTACAAGAACATACAACCAAAATGCCATGGATTTAAAATTTATAGCAGGCAAAGCTACATAGTAAATTATGATTCCCGCAATTATGGTTATGACTATGGGCATTAAACTCTTTTTTATACCTTTTGACATATATTTCTTCTCTCCATTCTTATGTTGTCATACCTAATGTCTCCGCTTTTTAGTCATCTAGACAACCTATTCACAAACCTCATATTTTTCTAATGTCAGTTTAGCATAAACTTTATTCCATTTCTATATTAAACTTATAACAGTAAATATAATAGGTAACTATATAGAGAGCTAAAATCCCTGCTTTTCTAACCATTCTGCTAACCTTTTCTCACGAGATAATTTTACCTTTTCGTCTCCCTCATATTTTCCCAATGTTAGTTCATCATGGATGTTTCCATCCATAAGATATATCACTCTACTTGCTCTGGCTGCCACTTTAGCATCATGAGTAACAATGATGACTGTTGTACCTTCGCCATTTATAGAATTGATTATATCCATCACTTCTCTCGTGGTACTACTATTTAATGCTCCAGTAGGTTCGTCCCCAAACAAAACATCAGGTTTATTAATCAGTGCCCTACAAATTGCTGCACGCTGCAACTGACCACCCGAAACTTTTTTAACATCATGACCCGCTACACTGTCAATTCCTGTTTTAAGCATTAAACTATTAGCATATTTATTTACCTCTTCCCTAGACAAAGCACCTGCTTTAAATCCAGGGAGTACAATATTATCTCGGATAGATAAATTTTTTAGAAGGTGTGAGTGCTGAAAAATAAATCCCATATGCTTTAGCCTTACCTCGCTCATCTTCCCATCATCTAACTTAGAAATATCTTTCCCACAAAACAGCACATTACCTGAAGTTGGTCTGTCCATTCCACTTATACTATAAAGCAATGTAGACTTTCCAGATCCAGACCGTCCCATAATTGCTATAAACTCGCCTTCATCAACCCTAAAATTTATATCATTTAATACCACTGTACCTTCAAAGCTTTTACATAAATTCTTTGCTTCCAATATTGTTTTCACATTGCACCTCCAGACTCTCTATTCTTTAATAATAGAAATAATATTATATTTTTTAATTGTTCTCATAATAATCCATGTTACCACCAGTATAAGCATTATCAATAACAACGGGCAAATGATATATTCCATTATAGGATTGGTAATGAGGTTGACTTTCTTAATGCCAATTCCTGCAACACCTAAGGCAGCGTTGACAATCTTTTCCCCTAAGAGATCCGTTAATATAATTCCAACCAAAACTCCTAGTATTGAAACGCATCCCATTTTTATCATATACTGCTTATTTATATCCTGTTCAGAAAATCCTATAGCTTTTAGAACTGCTATTTCCGATAAATCCTTTACTAAACGGAGCTTTAAAAACAAAATAGCTATAAGCATTGTTAAGGCAATGCCTATGATGACAATTGCAAATACTATAGTGGCAAGTTGTTTTGAAACTCCACCCAAGGTCTGATTAATAAATTCCTCCATTGGGTCTACCGTTACTCCTGCTCCAAAGCTTTTAGACCATTCATCAGCCTTTTTTCCCACTTCTACATTATCTTTGAGATTAACTGAAAATGAATATTTTTCAGCATCAACTTCTGAAAAATTATATTTTGACTTTGCTGTATATCCACCGCTGGTAACGTCCTGATAGATTCCCGAAATTACAAATTCCTTTTTCTTGTCATTAATTAAAATCTCAATCTTGTCCCCAGACTCTTTTCCTTTTTCATTGGCGTAAAGGTAGGAAAGAGCAAGTGCATCTTCACCTTCTGGAGCCTTCCCACTAAGATATTGCAATTCGTTTCCTGCACTAGACCCACAGTCTATATTAAGATTCATAAGCTTATTTTCAGCATCAATAGTCTGAACACGTACACTTCGGTATTCATAATAGTTTTCAATAGTATTATCCTTTTGTAAAAGCTGTTTTACATTAGCATATCTAGTTTCAAGGTTCTCCCCATTCTCCACTTCAATTAGGATATCCTCAAGAGAACTTCCCATATAAGTGATGAATTCAGGTGCTTCAAAGGTATTCAACAAATTGACAGGAACCATAATCATCATTACAGTAATTAACACAACTGCAAATACTATTACCCAGTTTTTAAACTTATAAAAAACCTCACGTATTCCTAGGAGCAAGTTAACAGGAAGCCTATTTGATTTATATAGTCCGTCCTTTATACCTCCCTTATTTTTTCCAAAGCCCTTTCCCCTAACCAGAGCGTCAACAACGGTAACCTTTTTTATTTTCTTTAATATCCTTTTACAGTAATAATTAATAAGAAGAAAAATTAAGTAACCAGCAACAAGGGATAATACCACCGCCAAAGTTGACATACCTATATCTCCAAAGGTAGAGGTGATATGCTTTGTAACTACGCTACTAAGTAATAACGCTAGAATATATCCTGTTATTATACCTATAAAAGCTAGTGCTCTATACTTATAAATATAAATATCCCTAATATCCCTAAAGGGAAGCCCAATAGCCTTCATAGTACCAATTTCTTGAATTTCCTCCTCCAAAGCAGCCATGATTGTGAACCTAACACATATAAAAGAAACAATAATTAAAAGCAAGCTCACCAAAAGCAAAACAAATACAGTTGTAATATCCGTTAGTGCACTGAGTAGAAAAATAATTGAATAGGTTACTGCCTGACCGCTTTGAGGAAGTCCTGCATTCTCATAAACAGTTTTAAAATTTGAAGCCTCTTTTGTATTGGCAAAATATGCTTCTATAAGATATTCCTTTTCTCCAACCTTGCCTTGAAGGTTATTAAAATCTTTATGGCTTAACAGTAATCTTGTAGAAGAGACCATTGGAGAATTCATCATTGAATCCAAAATAAATTCCTTGATTACAAACTCCTTTTTCACATTATTGCTTGTCAAAATAACATGATCACCAATTTTCATATCATACATTTCCTTCAATAGTACAGGAATCCCAATTTCGCCTTCATAAATAGTTACTTTTTCATGTTGAGAATTTAAGAGTAAATCCTTTAATTCATTCTGCTTTACAAGACCT
The DNA here is from genome assembly GCF_039521365.1 of Clostridium malenominatum. NCBI lineage: Bacteria > Bacillati > Bacillota > Clostridia > Eubacteriales > Clostridiaceae > Clostridium > Clostridium malenominatum. Next base: position 900,970 of record NZ_BAAACF010000001.1, on the reverse strand, counting down.
ATGTCAAGACGGCAGTCAGAAAGGTCGTAAGTATTATCCTTACCAACAATAGTAAGATTTTCCCCATAGACATCAATCATTGTAAGGGTTTGATTGTAAATTACTAATTCATTTTCTGACATAAACTTATTTATCTTTTCCTCATTGATTTCTCCTTTATGCATCTGAACAAAATGAGGGGGCTCTGCCGTCTTATATAATTTAGAAATAGATGTAAAGGTCTGTACACCCATTAGCACTGACAAAACTGCAAGGCTTGCCGAAAACATCATGAATAAAAATAATGCCAAATTAATCATTTTATTTTTTATAAAATCATTTTTAACTATTAACCAATTCATTTAAATCACTCCTTTCCATCTCCCTAATACTTTTACTAAATCCAAATATAAAAGCAAATGTAACCATTACTATACCAGCAATAATAAGCATCAAACCAATTCCACGTCCTTCTCCGGTGCCAATAATACGACCTATGCTCCCTGCAAGAATGCCATCCTGCATCAGCATGGGTCCAAACACATAATCAGCTAGCACACCGCAGACCGCGTATGCTAAAACAAAACCTATTTGTGTAAGAATACTTATCATTCCCCATGCCCTTCCCTGCACATCATTGGGTATACTGATACGAATTAAAACATCTGCGCAGGTGTTAATAAAGGGTAGCGCTGTAAAAAATAAAATGCAGAAAACTACAATCAACCATATGCTAGTTGTTGTACCAGTCAATGCCATAAAAATACCTGCTGCTATTAATGAAACCCCAAGAATCCTGGAATAATTTTTCTTGATGTTTAAAATACCAATAGCAACACTTCCAACTAACATACCAACAGCACTTACGGACTCCATAATTCCAAGTGTTCTCTCATCAGCAAAGGAAAGAACCATAGGCGTCATCAAAGTCTGTATAAAAGCAATAAAAAAACACATAAATGCCATCAGAACTACTAAACTCATTACCCCTTTATTAGAGGTAATGCTTTTAGTTCCTTCTTTGAACTCCTTTAAAAAGTTAAAATTATCCTTGTTAGGCTTAACTGTTTGGATACTCTTTCTAACTGCCGCTATAGTAAAAACCGTTACAAAAAATGTTGCCATATCAATTATTAAAATTACCCTGATATCTGCAACAGAAAGGATTAGTCCAGCTATAACTGGAGATATCAAATACTTAGAATTCGCCGCAATTTGAACTAAACCGCTTGCCCTGGCATATTCCTCCTCGGAAAGCAAATCAGTAACAGTAGCCCTATAGGCAGGTTCAAGCAGTGATACAAAAACTGAACTTATGGCAACGCCAATAAATATAGGCATAACTCCCCCATTACCTGTTTGTATACAAATAAATATATAAAGAAGACCTATCATTGAAAAAGAATCACCAATTATCATCATAAGCCTTCTGTCATAACGATCAGCAAGAATTCCTCCAACAGGACTCAGTAAAATTGTTGGTAAAAATGCTACAAGTGCTGCAACAGATACCAATGTTGCACTTCCGGTAAGTTGATAAACATAAACTGAAACAGCAAAGGCAGTCATCCCACTGCCAATACTTGAAATCAGTTCCCCAATCCATATAGTCATAAATTTCTTCATAATATTTCCCCTTCTATCCCCTTCTCATTTTTTATATCTATCCTTGATTCTGCATAAATAATCTCATAAAAGAATCTTCAGGAACATCCAGCATTTTTTCAAGCATGGAAATCAATGCTGCCATTACCTTCATCTGTGAATCATCATCTAATTCAAAAATACCTTCATCCGTTAAGGATAATGATGATGCTAGAAAAATCTGCATATATTGCAAAGGATATCTGCAGTTCCATCCAGCTTTTTCAGTTCCTTCTTCAATAATCTTTACTAGAATAGGAGCCATAGCTATAACAATCTGATTCAACATTTTCTGATGTAATAAGGCATTTTCAATTTTATGCATGTCATCTAGCATATCACCGTCAATCTGGTTTATAATACTCATTGACATAAATGCACCCATCAACTTTTCTTCTGGCCTAATATCGTCTATCTTAAGTATTTCATTGGCTCTATTAACTACCATATCTTTATATCGCAATACAATCCCATCTAAAACTTCTTCTTTAGATTTGAAATAATGATAAAAAGTACCCTTTGCAATACTAACCTCTTTAAGTATGTCATTAATAGTACACTTATCATATCCATTCAAGCGAAACAGCCTTTCAGCAGCATCAAGAATTTCATTCTTTCTTTCATTATATTCTTTAGTAATTCTCATAATTTCACTCCATTCTATGTACTCGACCGACAGTCGGTCTAGTGATAGTATATTATACCATTTCCTATTGGTCAACACTTTTTTGTAATTAAATTTTTAATAGAGTGACTACATGGACAAGCCTTAATAGTTCAACCCCTTTATCATATATTCTATATTTAATAATAAATTTCGAGTAGTACCTGACCTACTGCTGGATAATTAAAGAGTCCTTAATTGCAAATCGAAATGTAACCCTTCCGATATCAACTAGGTTGTATTAATAATAATAAATATTTATCCGCTAGGTGGTTGCATCCTAGCTTACAAAAGATTGGTTAGCTACCAGTCTTTTTGTTTGCTCATTAGTTTTGTTTTATATATTCTATGATTGTTGGCGGCAGAACGGAGGACATATATGTCTAAATTTTTTACTTATGAAGAAAGACTTGAATTGCAAAAATACTTAAAAGAGAGTCTTTCCTTTAAAGAAATTAGCCGCAGGCTGGGAAAAAATCCAACTACCATTTCCAGAGAAGTCCGAAAGTATAGTTCCGAAATTGCTACAGGTTACCCTGGATTTCCATTCAATGCTTGTAAGAATCGCATTAACTGTAGAAATAAGAACGTCTGTGGCAAAGAATGCACCAGAAAGTCGGCTATCTACTGTAAGCTGTGTACTTCTTGTAATTCAAACTGTCTAGAGTTTATTGAAGAAGTTTGCACTGCCAGATTCAGAGTTCCTTATGTTTGCAACGGCTGTAGAAGCATTTATAAATGTACACTTTTAAAAAATATATATGATGCAGAGCGTGCCCACATCAAGGCACATGAATCTATATCACAATCACGAAGTGGCTTGTGTGTATCTGAAGATGAAATCGCCAGATTGAATAAGATTATTTCGCCACTTGTTCAAAATGGCCAGTCTGTAAATCAGATTTACATTAACCATAAGGACGAACTTATGTGTAGTGAAAAGACCATTTATAATTACATCGATGCGTGTCTTTTTGATGTCAGAAACATTGATCTTCCAAGGAAAGTCAAGTTTCGTGAGCGTTATAAGAAGCCTGAATTCAAAGTGGATAAAGGCTGTCGCATTGGTCGTAATTACGAAGCGTTTGGTGCGTTTATTGAAAAGAACCCTGATACTGCAGTGGTACAAATGGATTCGGTGATTGGCAACAAAGGTGGTAAATGCCTCTTGACCATTCACTTCGTGGATTGCAGTTTAATGCTGGCATTCTTAAGAGATGCAAACACCTCAAAGTCTGTAACTGATATTTTTAACCAACTTGATAAGGATCTCGGAAAAGATATATTCAACAGACTGTTTCCTGTCATCCTTACGGATAATGGGAGTGAGTTCTCGAATCCTAAAGCAATTGAACATAGGGAATCTGCACCATTTTGGCGTACTAATGTATTTTACTGTGATGCAGGTAGCCCTTATCAAAAAGGAGCTATTGAAGTAAATCATGAATTAATACGAAGAGTACTTCCTAAAGGAACAAGTTTTAATAACCTTACCCAGGAAGATATCAACCTAATGATGAATCATATTAATTCATACAAAAGAAAAAAGCTGAATAATCGCAGTCCATACGAAACATTCAGCTTTTATCACGGAGAGGAAGTTTTGCATAAACTTGGATGCACACTGGTTGCCGCCAGTGACATCATATTAAAACCTACTCTTCTAAAAAAATAATAAAAATGCGTGCCGCCAACCACTAATCTATCTAAGGAATTAAGGGGTGGATTCTCCGATTACAAAAAATCGAGAGGGAGTTGACCTCCATTTAGCATGCTTATTTTTAATATAATACTTCAATAAATGTGAAAAATCAAACTGCATTTTGGTTACAAAAACTGCATCTCATTTACAAAACATGCATTTCGGATACAAAAGTGGCGTTTCGTTTACAAATATTCAGTTGTCAGTTACAAAGATTGCTTTTCAATTTACAAAGTGGCATCTTCTTGTGTTACTATTGAGTTACGACTATTCATTAGGAATAATATTGTATTCAAAATGCAATATATACTTTACATAAAGAATGAAATATAATACAATGTAAATATAAGGAGGGAGAGATAGTGAAAAATTTAAAATTAAAAGCAGCTCGTGCATCATTGGATTTATCTCAAGAAGATCTAGCTAAAAAAGTTGATGTTACAAGACAAACTATAGGTATGATTGAATCTGGTAAATTTAACCCCTCGTTGCAATTATGTATAGCCATATGTAAAGCATTAGGTAAAACTTTGAATGACATATTTTGGGAGGAAGAAAAAAATGAAGAAATTTAAAAAAGTTGTAGATGAAAGGCAAGAACTAGAAATGCTAAGGGTTGAGCATTTTGGATTTTGGCTTATGTTTTGGCTATTATTTGCTTCTATTATGATTCAAACTGGCATGGGGGCATCCTTTAAAGAGTTTGGATTTGAGTTTGGTGTGTTTATGGTTGCATGTATATTGTCATTAATATCTTACCTACGCAAAGGAGCATGGGATTATTATACTAAACCCTGTGTTAAGACATATCTACTTTATAGTATTGTGTCCACTATTATTTTCGGTGGCATCTTTGGAGTAATTAAATATATAACAATGGATTATTTTAAAAATAACATGAAGTATTTAATAATATCTGTAGGCATATATAGTGTATTTATTTTTATTCTTGTATTTATTACACTGTACCTTATGGGAAACTATGTAATTAAAAAACGAAAGCAATTAGAAGAAGAGTATGAAGAATAATTATAAGTAAAAACCTTCGTAAAATTTTAATAAAAATTCCTATGGGAGTTTTATTAAATTAATATATTATATATAATAAAAATATAGAATATTAAAATAATCTACTATCTTAAGAGGTGAAATTTTTGGAACAATCGTTATATATATTAACAGCGTTATTCATGACATTGTTAATTATGGGTTTCTTTGATAAAAAGAATAAGGATAATAAAAAATAATATCTTTCATATTTAACCCTGCTAGCCACAAAACTTAAGGATTATTTGCTGAGTTAAAACCCCTTATATATTAAAAACTTACTATATTATATATAAACGCAGTAATCCTCTAAAATGGAATATAAATAAATTTTTTTATATTTTTATTAGGCTATGTTTTACTATAATGTTGAAATATAGCCTAATAATTATAGATGGGATTGTCCACCTATAATTATTAATATATGAATATTATTCATAATTAGTTTATATTTATTTTGCTATTATTTCCTTTTATAAAGATTAGATAATGATGCTAACAATAAAAATATTTGCCAAGTTGCTCTATACCAATGACTATCAGTGATAAAATAAACTATAAGAAAAAAACCTGCTTCAAGCCACAATATCTGTCTTATCACTTCAATTTTATTAATAATTGTAGATTTTTTCTTATGTATTACTAAACATATAATTGCAACAAAAATGCTTAAAATCCCAATATACACTTTTATCCCCCCCTTTTAAATTGGTTATTTTATCTTACTCTTAAATATTAGTACACAAAAATTTACTATTTTTCATTAAATTATAGTTTTTTAATAACACTTATTATAACATAATTTACAATATATCACACATGTCATATATACATTGGCTCTCTATTTTTTAAGTCTTTTATTTTGATATACCAATGTGCTACATTGCTTTGAACTGTGTCTGTCAATAGCAGTAGCAATGCAAACTTGTTCCTTTGAAATACTCCTTTTCTTAACTTGTTTCCCTCTTTTACGAGAGCGTCTTGGCATATTAGAAGGTTTTGTGCCTTTAAAACTTTCAGCAAAGAATACTTCATCTGCTTCAATAACACCATCAACGTATCCCTTGCCTAAAAATGTGCTTATACAATCAAGAATTTTATGTCTCCAAAAGAAACTTGTTGCTATATTAATTTCTACAATTTATTATAAAATATAAAAAGCTCCCACAAAAGTGAGAGCCTTCTAATATTAGGAAAGTATATTTTTATACTTTCTTCCTTATTTAAACCAATATAAAGGATTGTAAAATTATATGTCATTTGAATAAGCAATTGGCATTCTTCTTTTGCATCATAAAAGGTTCGCTCGGAAATTTTTATGTTTGAACGCAGTGAGTTTAAAAATTTTAGAGCCTAGAAATGTTGCAAAAGTTTAGAATGCCTTGTGAAATGAAACAGTCTATAATTTTACAATCTTTATTCTCCTTTACGCTTTATATACTTCTGTAACAGTTTTTCCAACAATATTGGCTGAGTCCTTTGAGACTAAAGGATTCTTTAGCTCAAAAGCTTCCTGATTGGCTAGTATAACATCCATGAGAGTTTCAATTTCTTCAGAAGTTAAATCTTCTCTAACCTCTGAAATCGAATAAGAAAATTTCTTAAGTTCTGAATCTACAAATCTCATAACTAATGTTTTATCCATAAATTACCCCTCCTTCTTAACCTGCTAATTCATTTTTATTAGTTCTGTGAAAGCCGATAAGCTCATACTTCAAGACATCTGCAATTGCCATGCCTATGTTATGTAGCTGTTCATCGGTAGCCACTGTGCTTATTTTGGAAATAGTTTTGATTTTTTTCCTTTCCTTGTTAGTCTCCTCATCAAATCCTAGTGATACCTCTATCCCTAAAGTAGAAGCATATCTTATAGCTGTTACTGCCATTTGCAAAACCTCCTTTTTTTATTTTCACCTATATATATGCTTTTGCGGAGAAACTGCAAAATAAATAATAGAGAATAATAACAAATAACAGATATTGATGAAATTCCAAGGGAATTTCTATAATTTAAAACTCCGCAGGAGTTTTATCCTCATCTGTACTCTATTCTTTGTTATCTGTTATATAAAAAAGAGAGGCCCCTCTCTTTTTTCAAGAGCGCCTCTCCCTTTCACGGTGTTCCATAGCAGAAAGCAATATTATTATTTGCTCCAGCCTTTTATCAAGCTTTACGAGTAAAAATACGCTAACCGCTACTGGGAATCCTACGTTACTTATAAGTTTAACTATTTCGTCATACATAGAATCACCCCTTTATCTAAATAATAGATAACAAATAATAAATGGCAAATAATACTGAAATTCCAAGGAAATTTCTATAATTATAAAACTTCACAGGAGTTTATCCAAATCTGTTCTTTGTTATCTGTTATCTATATATTATGCTCACAAAGCATCTTTTGCAGTTTTCTAACTGCTCTATCCTTTAAATATCTTACATTATTATAGCTTTTATCTGAGGTTGCTGCTATTTCCCTTAAGGAACTTTTATTTATGTAGAAACTACTAATTACCATCTTTTCTTCCTCTGTTAGCTTGTCCATAGCTTCATATAACTCTTTAGTTCTTTCAAAGGCTAGGATTTCATCTTCTATGGTAAATTCATATCCCTTGTTGATTTGCATAAATTCGTCTGGTATTTCTCTATGGTGTTTTATTTCCTTTTTCAAGAGAGCTTTATAATTTAGCTGAATAGCTCTTATGCAGTAAGGAGTAAAAAATTTATCTTCTTCCTTAAACATGTTAACTGCCCTAATTACAGAAAGGTAGCCATGCTGTACTAAGTCCTCATAATCGTAGCATTTTATTATGTATTTTGAGGATTCTTTTAAAATCAAAGGCATGAAGTTTTCAATTATTTTGCCCAGTGCCTCTTTGTCCCCCTCTTTGGCAGCTCCTATAAATCTATCCACTAAGTAACACCTCCCCCAAAAACTTTTCTGTTTTTCCCTTCCCCTTTATTTTTCTTATATCTTGTCCAGTATTTCTAATGAAGCTACACATCTGGGTAAGTCTGCTATAGGTTCTATCATTGTACCTATCCTTAAGCTCGTTTATGCTTATGTTGGTAGTTATTATAACTGGTAGCCCTGAGCTATTTCTCTTTTCTATAACTTGATACATCATAGCCCTTGTCCATTTATTATCCTCTTCTGTTCCTAAGTCATCAATAATAAGTAAATCCGCATTTTCTAAGCTATTTAACACCGTAAATATGCCCTCTTCTCCCCAAGTTCTCTTGCTTTGGCTTATCCTCTCTGTTAGCCCAATAGCTCCTACAGCGATCACTGGAATTAGCTTTGATAGTAATGCATTGGCTATGCAGGCAGAAAAATAAGTTTTTCCATTGCCAGGTTCTCCGTATATTAGCATACCTTGATTACTCATTTTCATTTGAGGAAATTTCTCTATGTATTCTAAAGCTATTTTATATAATTTTTCATTTCCAACTCTATGATCCCAATTCTTCAAGGTGCTCCTTTTGAAATTATCATCCATCATGCTATTTGCTATAACTCTTTTTACTCTTATTTGTTTTTGCTTATTTTCTTCTTCAGTTTTTTCCCTATAATACTTATCCCTTTGGCATTTGCAAGCCCTAGGATATAATCTAGCTCCAAAATACAATTCCACAATTATTCCCATAGGCTCTTTGCAGATTTCACATCTTTCAATTTCCTCCCTAGATGGTAAACCCCAGCCCATCTCCCTCCACCTCCTCATAATCCTTTTCCACGCTTTTTTGATTTAAATATCCCTCAAATTTGCTACCAAATAAAGTTTCAGGCCTTAAGTATTTTTCCATCTCAGAACCTGCCCACTCCTCCACTTTGTTATCTATTACTTTGTAAAAATCCTCTATGTTAAAACCCTCTTTCATTCTTCCCCGTATAAGCTGCTGAGTTTTTTTACTATTGCACTTATATTTTTTACTAGCTTTTTCATTGAGGTAATCCACAACAAGATTATATATATTATTAAGGTCTTTAGTAGAAGGGTCTTTTAGTAGATTAATCTTTTGTTCGGGACTTTTTTCCGTAAGGGTTATGGATTTATTTTCATAAGGTTCAGTACTTTTTTCCGATGGCTTAGAATTAAAATCCGATATTAAATTCACAAAGTTACTCCCAATTCCATAGTAAGAATAAACTCCGTTTTCCCTTATGGTTTCATGAATCAAAACCCCACTTCTTACCATGTTTTTAAGCCGTCTATAAATAGTATCTTTCTTTAAATTCAATATAGGTAGCTCTTCCCTTATGCCATCATATTTTAGCCAATAATAAACCTTGTCCCCTATTTCTTCTTTATCCATGCGAGTACTATCTTTAAAGTCAACAAAATATCTAAGTATAAGTGCATCTATAACGTCCATACCATGCTTTATAAGCTCCTTTTGACTAAACCCAATTATTGAAAACTTCATATAAAAAACCTCCTATAACTCCTTTGATCTTTGAGAAAATATTTCACTTATATGAACGTTATAAGCTCTGCTAATTATTCTCTGACTATGTATTCTAGGATAATTTTTTCCCTTTTCCCAGTTCCAATACATCTTTTGATTAGTCGAACATATCTCTGCTGCCTCCGCTTGAGTCCACCCTCTAGCTGTTCTTAAAACTTTAATTTTTTCATTCCAAGGTAAGTCACTAATTATTTTTTTAACCATTATGGCCCCCTCCTTTTAAAATATAAGAACACTCGTTTGTTGATTTGCCATTATTACTATATCACGAATATATAGTATATTCAAACAATTTACCCTTTAAATTCACTATTTACCATTAAAACCCTTATTTTCTCAGTAATTATCACCCCTTTATATACAAAGTGACGTTAAATACGTAATACTACGTAACTAACGTCACTTCGTTGGAATATATGATAATAAGGTTGAAAATGTGAGAGGAAACGACAATGTGGGCGTTTGGTGGTTTAAAATCAATAGCCTAGATTTTTTATTTTAAATTTTCTTTTAATTTCTGTATACTATATATAACTACATAAATAGGGGGAAAAATTATGTCAATCAATAGTCAAAGAGAATTTGAACTTTTAAAGAAAATTGGTTTTATTCGAACCAGCGGTTCAGAAGAAGAATTAAATGCTGCAAACATTTTATTAGAAGAAATCTCCTCAATAGGATGCACGGGACACTTAGAAGATTTTAAAGTTCCTACTTCTAAAATAAAAAAAGCTTCACTAAAAGTAGTTGAGCCCTATGAAAAAGAATATGAGATTACACCATATAACTGCTCAATTAGTACACCTGAAGGTGGAATAACTACAGATTTTGTGTATATAGAAGATGGACTTGATGCAAATTTAGTGGATCTTAAAGGTAAATTTGTACTTATAAATGTGCGTCCAAACCCTAAACTTTATAAAAAGCTTATAGAAGCTGGTATTGCAGGTTATATAACCATGTGTGGTACTGCCATGGATGAAGAAGATAAAACTGATATTACTGTAGCTAGAATGCGTGAAAAGAATACACAATACGGGAAAATACCTGCTATAAATATGCGCATGAAAGACTGCTTTCATATGGTTAAAAACAAAGCTTCCAAAGTTCATGTAGAACTAATCACTGAAGATATAGAACTTACTTCCCATAATGTTGTTGTAACCTTAGAAGGTTCTAAATATCCAGATGAAATAATATCTTTCGGTGCTCATTATGACAGTGTTCCTTTCTGTCCAGGTGTATATGATAATGGTGCTGGTTCAGTTATTATAATGGAACTACTTAGATATTTTAAAGAAAATCCACCAATAAGAACCTTAAAATTTGTTTGGTATGGCTCTGAGGAAGTTGGACTTCTTGGTAGTAAAGCTTATTTAGAAGCTCATAGTGAAGAACTTAAAAAGCACCTTCTAATGATTAATGTAGATGTTGGGGGCTCCATTCTTGGAAAGGAGAAGGCTCTAGTTACTGCTGAGCAAAGCTTAGTTGATTATATTGATCACATGGCTAAAATTAAAGGCTTCCCGCTTAAGGTAGAACAGGATATATACTCAAGTGACTCCACAGCCTTCGCTGATTCAGGAATTCCTTCAGTTACATTCTGCCGCTTTGCGCCTAACGGTGGAGCATTCATCCACACTCGAAATGATATTATTGATTTTTTAAGTGCTGAGGCCTTGGAAAAGACCACCATAATAACTAGAGAATTCAGCGAATCAATTGTAAACTCAGTAGTGTTTCCAATTGAACGAAAGATTCCAGATAACATGAGAAAAGAATTAGATAAATATTTTAATAAAGAATCTAAAAAAGAAGTTTAGTTAAAAGAAAAAAGAGGCTACCTTTTTTCCAAGGTGGCCTCTTTTTATCACTTAAGATATTTATTCAATTCATCTAGAGTACCCATATCAAATATTTTCGTATAAATTTATTAACTTTTATTTCAACATATAACTATTATTCAAAACTTGAGTATTGTATAGGAATAGGATATCCTCTGCCTCGGAGAAATCAACATAGTCTCCCAGTATATCTGTATCTATATAACGGAGGTCAACAAGAGTTATTTTAGAGTATCCTCTTATCAATAAGGGTGCAATACTGCTTGCAAAGGAATCCCGAAATATTATTAATTCCTTACCGGTGTCATAGGATGGATTGGTAACAGAAATAACTGGTTTAGGCCCTGAAAGGAACAGGTTATATGAGTCTATGCCCTTAAACTTATCTGTCATGTACACTTTACTATATTCCTTGTCAATGGGGTCAAAAACCACTGCATTTTCTATTATACTATTGGTGAGATACACCAAGGTATCTGGGTCCAACTTAAGGGCAGCCTGCCCATAATAGGATCCATAAAAAGGGGATAGCCTTTTCTCCTCATATTTAAAATCCGAAGCCTTAATATCATTGCCCATCTCTTTTAGAATATTGTCAGCTATATCTATTATTTTATCCTGACTCCAGTGAATATCGGTTTTGTAAAAGTCTTTTATATTCAAAGTGCTAAACAAATCAATATAATTCATGTTATAGACATTTTCCTTAATAATCTCCAGTATTCTTTCATAATCCATGGTTAAATACCCCTTTTGTGATGCAGTAAAGTAATTCTTATCAGGTATTATGGAATAACTTACATTCTTGTCCTCTAGATATTTACTATAAACTTCATTAAGCTTTTGAGCTGCATTCAATATAGCTTTTTCATTTAATGGATATTCTATCTTGTAGATGATACCATCTAGGATATATAAACCGTTATTGTCCTTTTGCTTAAACATGTAACGGCTTGTCATGGCCTTTAAACTCCTGAAGGAGTCGCGAAAAACAAACTGGTCAAGGAAATACTTTTCATATTCTTCAAATAGATCTCCACTTATGAGCTTCTCAAAAGAATAAGATGGAACCCCTGCCAGCCTGCGCCTTTCACTATATGAGAATTCACCATCCTGCATTATGATATTGGTCAGCATAAAACCACAGGTTATAATTATAAAGCATAGGGTCACCGCTATATTTTTAACCTTACTTTTCATTGTCAGACCTCCCTGTCCTTTAAAAACGGAAATATAAAAATGGATTAAAGGAGCCATCAACTAGATAACCTGTTATTAACAGCATAAGCAATACATGTACCACAGGCACCATAATGTTCAATGCTCCCCTTCCACTTTTATATGTTTCTAGCTTTTGTTTTATTTTTACAGTTAAAGGCGTTGCACCAATACCTGCCATTATTAAAACAAGCCCATAGCTTTTTAAATAATAAAGGCTCTCAGGCCCACAGAGAGGCACATAGAGCATTCCAAACATACCTTGCAAATTTTCCAATGCCTCACTCATGCTGTTTGCATTGAACAGTACAAAACTAACTGTAATAAAAAACAACGTATACATATGGCTTGCTGCTGGAGGTAAGCTGTTCAGTAGCCTTTTCAGGAAATGTTTTTCAAGAATCAAAAATAGGGCAAAATATAATCCCCATACAATGAAGTTCCATTGTGCACCATGCCAGAATCCTGTAAGAAACCATACAACAACTATGTTGCGAACCCACTTTACCCTACTTACACGGTTGCCGCCCATTGGTATGTATAAATAATCCCTAAACCAGGTTCCCAGGGACATATGCCATCTTTTCCAAAACTCCGTTATGCTTTTAGAAATATAGGGGTAGTTGAAGTTTTCAAGAAAATGAAACCCAAAAATCCGCCCTAATCCTATTGCCATATCACTGTATCCTGAAAAGTCAAAGTAAACCTGTAGCGTAAAGGCCACCGCTGCAATCCAATAAAACAATACAGTTTTCTCATTTGTATTGGAAAATATTTTCCCTAGCTCTCCTAATGTATTTGCTAAAAGCACCTTTTTGGACAATCCAATAATAAAGCGGTTTATCCCATAGGAAAAATTCTCAATTGAATGAGTACGCTGCTCAAGCTCCTCTTCAACTGTTGTGTATCTCACTATAGGCCCCGCTATTAGCTGTGGAAAAAGCGCTACATAGGTGGCAAAGCTAAAAATATTTTTCTGTACCTTTGCTTTCCCCCAGTATACATCAACTGTATATGATAAAATCTGAAATGTATAAAAACTGATACCAATGGGGAGTGCCAAATTTACAAGGGGCACCCCTGTGTTAAATATTTCATTAATATTTTTAATTAAAAAATCAATATATTTGAAATATACCAGTAGCCCAATGTGGACAATAATAGAAGAGATAAGGGGGATTTTAGCATACTTCCCACTTCTTGCCCTGAATATCCATAACCCATGAAGATATCCTGAAATTATGGATACTATCATTAGAATGGAGTAAACAGGTTCTCCATAGAAATAGAAAAACAAACTGGCCAGTAGCAGAACATGGTTTCTTAATTTTTTTGGGGCTATAAAATATAGCCCCAAAACTATGGGTAAAAAATAATATAAGAAAGTAACACTTGAAAACAGCATAATTATTTCTTTAATGCAAGGAATGCATCATGTAGCGGCTTTGCGTAGTCATCGCTCATAACTAGGAATATAACATCGCCAATGCTATCTACGATTACATTTTCAGGATCAACACCTGTACATATCCATTTAGCAGGGTTTACGTTTTCTTTGATATCTTTCTTTATTTTTTCAATATCTGCCCCTTCCTTAACCTTAACCAAGCACAATGAATAGGAACTTGGCCTCATCATAGACTCAGAGCCTATGGCAGTTTCAAACTCAATACCTGCTTTTCCAAGGTAATATTCGGTTTTTTCCGCAGTTATCTGTTCCGTTTGTAGCCTTGGCTTAACGTATTGGTTAAAATCATTATCTAACTTGGCAGTTTCATATATCTTCTCCAAAATCTCCTCAAGAGTACCTTCAAGGTTGCTATTCTTATTGCTGGTGCTCGTTGATGCTTTGCAGGCTGTTAAGCTGAGGACCATCATCAGTGCCATAAGTACTGTAAGTAATTTTTTCATAGTAATTTTCTCCTTTTCTAAATTAACTTTTTAATTCTTAATTGTACAATCAATATGTTATACGGAAAAACTTATAAAATGGTTCGATGATATTAAAAAAAATAGTAGCTCCAGACGCAATTTGGATAGCTACTATCTTAAACATAAAATTATTCTTTCCTACAGCACTCTTCATGAACCCAGTATCCTAAATTAGTTAGGTAAATTGTACTTCCTTTAATAATCTTCTTGGTGCAACATCTGCAGTCAGTTTCATATTCAGCCACTTTTTCCCGCCCTGCCCATATAGGCTTCAGTTCATTCTTCAACTCTTCCTCTGTAAATTGCCTACATACTAAGTCTCTAATATAACCTGAAAAATTATCTCCATGGGTTAATTTAGATTTCTTTTTAGCTAAACTATAAACATGCTCTGGAAGGCTAATAGATACTTTTTTACTCATTATTACTTTAAACCTCTATAATATTACTAACTAGTATTATAGTATGGCCATAGTAGTATTTTGTGCATGGTATTTTATTGTAAACAAGCCTCTTCTGATAACTCCTCTAATACCTGACGCAATCCACTAGACATTTCAATAACTGAAGGAACTTTTATCATCTTCCTCTTCTTAACTTCTTCTTCAACTAAGGGTTCTAATATGTCTTTTGCAAATATCTCTCTATTTGAACTTGCAAACATATCTTTAAGTAATTTTCCTGTTAATTCATCTTTTAATTCATCTTTTAATTCATCAATAATATTTTCAGCTTCTTTTTTATTTAGTAAATAGTCTTCAGCTAATTGTGTAAACACTTTTTCTACTATCTTTACCATTTTGTTAGCATCATCTTCAATAAATTCATTTAGCACAGCTCCTGATACCTTTCCCGCTGCTGCTCCACCAGCAAAAGAACCAAGTATTCCTCCTACGACTCCTCCAATTGCTGTACCAACTATAGGTATTGCTGATCCAATTGCTGCACCTACAGTAGCTCCACCTGCCCATCCTGCTGTTCCACCAGCAACGGTGGAGGCAGTGTTTGCAACATTTTTAAACAACTGACTTCCAGAAATCCTTCCTCTAAAAATATTAGCAACATCAAAGCTGGATAATACAACTGTAGAAACTGCTCCAGTTATTGCATTTCCTCTTAACATTTTAGCTGCACTTTTCATTGCAGCTGCACCATATATATTTCCACCACTCCTAAATGCATTAACTAACATGGCTGATGCTTTGGGTCCCATCAAGGTAACAATTGCATCTGAGCTTCCTACTAATGCGCTGTTTAAACCCGCTCTTGATAACTGGCTTGATAGTACTGCAGTTACAAAGGTAGTTCCCCCAACTTTTAAGCCTGCATAAGTAGCTTTTTTTACAGCAGCATCAAAATTCTCTCCACTCCAAATAGCTGTTGCAAATGCTAAAGTTGCACTTATTCCCATTGCGCCTGTTGCTATAATTGCACCATTGACAGCATCAAAAGTGATGGACTCAACGGTTCCAAATCTAGCTATGTTCCTCGCTTGTTCATATGTAAAATTGCCTTTTCTAACTATCTCTTTAGCTTTTGCAGGGTCACTAACCCCTGGAACCTCCCCATTTTTTATTCTATTTTCCATAGCTTGGACAGCAGCATCGTACTTGTCTAGTGGAACTTCGATTTGCATTGGTGTGCCATCAGCATTCAAATACCTTAGCTTTCCATTCTCAAAACACTCTGAAATGCACTTTGAACCAGTAGCACAGTATTTAGTTTGAATATTAATACCATTAACTACTCTATCAGCACCATTTTTAATAATACGCCCTGTATTTGGATCAATTTCCTCACCGGTTAATTTAACCTTACCCTTTCCAAAAAAATCAGCATTATTAATTTTATCATATAGGTGATTTACATTTTCTGCAGCAAACCCATGTCCTCTAGGTGTATTGAATTTATCCATTCCATATACGGTACTTGCATTGCTAATATTCCCATATATTACTCCTGGAGCAGCTGATACTATTTCAATCTGACCATTTTTTATTTTCTCGTATATTTCTTTAAATGTTTTATCAAGATCATAATTATTTTTTTCTAAATACTTGGTACATATTTTTTCACTTAATCCCGTATTTTTAATTACCTGGTCTAATTTTTCTTTATTATGTTCACTATTACTCACTTTTTATCCCTACTTATCTCAAAATTATTACCCCTTATTTTACCACATTCTTGTATAAAATTTAATATTTTGTCCTTAATAAGGGTTTCCTTTTCTAAAAGTATTTCCCCTTCCCTACTGTGGTAAAATATATATATATTTTTTAGAAAAGGGGGATTATGTTCATGAAAAGAATTGACGAAAGGGATACCATGTTTTCTAGGATGAATTATGCAGAAGGTGAATTCCCATACGAAGACTACTATAGCAAAAATCCTGACAAATTAGAAGTTGATAAGGAAATAAGACAAAAGCCCAATCTTTGCGGCCCTGGAACCATGTCTTATAATCCTATAAATTCTCCCATAGCAGTGGCTTCTTTTAAATTCTTAGGTGATATTATGCACCTATCTGAAGGAGAGGCAAATGGTGTTAAGACTCCACTAGATAAGAAAATAGCTACAAAAAGATTAAAGGGACTCGCTACCCTTTATGGTGCAAGCCTAGTTGGAACTTTAAAAATGAAGGATTATCACTACTACAGTCATAGGGGAAGACATAAAGAAGTTTATGGAGAAGAAGTAAATAACCTGCTACCTTATGGATTAGTTTTTGCTGTGGAAATGGATAAAGAAATGATAAATAGAGCCCCTCAAATATCTGAAATAATTGAAACCTCTAAGGGTTATGTAAATGCTTCAATTATAGGGATGGTATTATCCTATTACATAAGAGAATTAGGCTATAATGCTAGAAACCACATGGACGCAAATTATCTTACTGTAGCTCCCTTAGTTGCTCAAGATGCAGGTCTTGGTCAAATAGGTAGAAATGGCATATTAACCACAAAGGAATATGGCTCTAGAGTAAGACTTGGAATAGTTACTACGGATTTAGAGCTTTTGGAGGATTCTCCTATTGATTTTGGTTTAGAGGATTTTTGCAACCTATGTGGCAATTGTGCCATAACTTGTCCTGGCAAGTCCATACCAAAAGGCCAGCAAAAAGATATTGATGGAAGCTTTAGATGGCAAATAAATCAAGAAAGCTGCTACGATAGATGGAGAAGCCTTGGTACTGATTGTGGTATATGCATAAACAGCTGCCCCTTTAGCCAAGGAATAAATATGGCTGAAATTAATACTTTTAAAGATAATAAAGAAGCCATTTTAAGATGCCTAAAGGAGTATAGAGATAAATATAATATACGTCCATATATTAAAGATTCACCAGAATGGCTTAAATAGTATAAGATTTACTACATAGTTCTTCTCATAAAGGTAAAGCTAAAATTATAATATTCAGTTAATTACTCATATTTTAGCTGGTCAAATTGCTGGATATATACTCTTATTTATTATGAGAAAAGTAGAGTCTATTGGTAAAATAAATTCATTACCCCTGGGTATTGTGTGGGGACTAATTGTTTGGGCTATTATTATTCCAACAAAGGGGTGGGATCAAAAGATTCTCACCCCAACTATTGACAAAGGTACCATTTTAATAGTGATACTCCTTTTTTATTTAGATCATAAGATTATATTTCTAATAAGATTTTGATAATCCTTCTTTAATTTTTACACTATCTTGTTTTTCTAAGTATTGCTTATGACGTACTTGTGTCAATATAAATGCAAATACTAGATAAGCTACAATAGCTATATAGATAGGAGTCGACATATCAGATAGATTTACATAGGATGTACCAATCATCAAAATCCCTACTATAACAAGAAGCACATATAGTGTTGATTCTTTTATTTTTAAAGTAGATTTTGCAAACTCCTCAGGAAACATCTTTGGAAGTCTAAAGCAAGCTACTAGTATAGCAACCTCTGTAAGCATATCTAATCCTATACCCATATTTGCAATAGAAGTAGTATCCATACCTGTAAGTATTGGAACTGCACCTACTAATGCAAATAGTAGTAATAAAAGTACTGGGGTTCCACCTTTGTTTTCTTTAGCAAAAACTTCAGGTAACCATCCTTCTTTAGCAGCCGTTTGAAGTCCTCTAGTAACCCAAGATAATGTTCCATTAAGTGTAGTAGCAAGTGCAAACATAGCACCCCCAATTATAAAGAATATATATAATTGGGGAGGGAAAATCTCTTTAGCAACAACAGTAAGATTTTGGAATGCAACTTTATCAATAGGAAGAACACCACTTGCAACTATACCTATAAGTGCGTAAAAACTAGCTACTAACAATGTAGATATAATCATTGCTTTTGGCAAAGTTTTTTCAGGATTTTCAACTTCACCACCATTCTCTGCTACGAATTTAGCACCGCCAGTAGCAAAAGATAATAAAGCAACTCCCATTAGAAAGTCTTTTATTCCATTTGGCATGATATTAGATTTCGTCATAGTTAATGAACTCCACTCAACCTTTGGCAATCCAAACACAATAAACATCCCTAAAGATAATAATAAGAATGCAACCATGATATTTTGAACTATAGATGAAGTCTTTAATCCGACAATATTTACCAATACCGCAACAGCTAAAATGCTCAACGCTACAAATTTTTGATTAAATTGAGGAAATATACTCACAAAATAACTAGCAAATCCAATAGCATACGTAGCTATCAATACTTGTGTCAGTACAAAAGAACACAAATAAAAGAATCCAGCTTTATCTCCTATCAACCTTTTGATGTATGTATACCCTGCACCATTAGCTGGCAGTGTAGATGCTAATACCGTAAAAGGTAGCATTGTCATAATTGCTAACCCTGCAGCCGCAACAAATGCCAGTGGTGTTCCATGTCCTGTAATACCTACAACAATTCCCGTTAATACCATAATGCCAGATCCAATAATTTGGCCTATACAAAAACCCATACAATCCCAAAATCCTAATTTCTTATTCATTAATTTTCCCCTCCAATTCTTGATATAGTTCTTTCATCTTTTCTAGACCTTCAATTAAAACTTTGCGAGATGTACCAATGTTTAGTCTCATAAAACCATCGGATTGTTCTCCATAGTGAGCTCCATTACCTAAAGCAATGCCGTATTTTTCTGCCATTAGCTTCGTAAGTTCATTACTGCTCATATTAAAACATCCAAAATCTAACCACATTAAAAATGTCCCCTCTGGTCTTGCACATTTTACCTTTGACATCTTTTCTTCAATAAAATCAATAACCATCTCAGCATTTTCTGTTAAGTATATATTTTGCTCATCTACCCAAGCATCACCATAGGTATATGCTGCTTCAATTGCCGGAAATGCAAGAGCACTAGGTCCAAAGATCCATGCATCGGATAACGCACCTTCAATTTTATCCTTTATATCACTATTTGGAATCATCATACAAGACGATATAAGTCCCGCCATATTAAAAGTCTTGCTTATAGCAGTATAGACGATTAGTTTATCATAAATTTCAGGAAATCTTCCCATAGTCGTATACTTGTTTCCAGACAATACTATATCACCATGGATTTCATCAGATAATATAAAAACTTCGTATTTCTTAGATAACTCTGCAATCCTTCTTAACTCCTCGTGTTCCCATACACGACCTATGGGATTATGAGGATTACATAAAATAATAGCTTTTACACCCATCTTTAACTCATTCTCAAACAAATCCCAATTAATTGAATATCTACCCTCCTCAACTAATAGCGGACAATCCACCAATTTCCTTTTTGTATTCTTGATAATTGCGAAAAAAGGATCATAAACCGGCGTAAATACTAAGACCTTATCTCTTTCTTCAGTGAGAGCCTGTATGGAAAAATACAAAGAAGTTACTACACCACTGCTAGGAAGCATATAAGAAATAGGAATATCCCATCCATGCCTACGTGTATACCATTTATTAATTGAAATTAAGCAATTTTCTTCAAAATCACTGTATCCAATTATTGGATGGTCACATCTTTTTTTAATTGCATTTAGTACTTCAGGGACAGATGCAAAATCAGTATCTGCTATCCAAAATGGTAAAAGCCCCGACTCTACTCCAAAAGAATATTGTCTATCCCATTTTATAGATGCTGTACCTCTACGATTTTGTATCTGATCAAAATCATACATAATTATCCTCCCCCTAATATTATATTTATTAATCAATAGCTAAATCTAATTCCAATTTTGGAATTATAAGAACAGCTATCAAACTAATCAAAGACATGATGCTACAAGTAAACCAACCAAGTTTCCAAAACCCTCTTGTACCCAACATTACCCCAACAACCATAGGAGCAATAGGATTTACAATGTTTGATGCACCCGAACATATAGAAGTTACAATTACAAGATCCTTAGTTTCATATAGTTCACTAGGGATTGCCCAATAAACCCCTTGTGCCCATGCTGTTGCAGCCATTAAGGTGGATGCCGTTATAGTCAAAAATACAAAATTACCTTCTCTACCAAGTGGTAGTATTAATGCAGCAATTCCTGCTATCAGATATCCAAAGGATAGCACTAACGCCCTACTCTTTAGTTTATCTATTGCCCTTGAAGCAAGGAAATCTGAAATACCACCAGCTAATATGGAAGCAACAACTGTAACAATACTGATAATCAGCATTAGACTTCCTATCTGCGAATAATTATAGTTTAGATGTGTTGCATAAACTGACATATCTACAGTTACTGCCTGAGTTATCCATGTATTAGCTAAAAACGCTACTACTAATATCCAAGTACTCTTATTGCTTATAATTCTTCTGTATTGCATTACATCTTTTTCTATAGCCGGTTTATCAGTAATCTTCTTGTTCTCTTTAGTTATAACAAGCACTGGAATCGCAAAAATAAGACACGCAATCCCAACAAAATAAAACGACATCTTCCACCCCATTCTTGGGATCAACAAACCCGAAATCCATGCTCCCAAACCTGCACCTGCAGTAAAACTACCATTGAAAATTGCTGTGGCTAATCCCCTATATCTATTACTTGTCCAAGTACTAATAGTAGTTAAATAAAGCGGAAACGCCACTGCATTTAATCCTTGCATCCCTTTCGATATAAAAAAAAGATAGATGCTCTTATTATTAACTGCAAAAGGTATTAAGAACTGTGGTGCTATTTGAAAAAATAACCCTAAAGCCATTGTCTTCTTTAATCCTAAATGTTTATATGCTATTCCTGATAAAAACATAGCTATTACTAAGCATACTGCTCTTAAACTATCTGCTAAAAGTACAATTCTTTCGCTTACCTCCATGATTTTTGCCATGGTACCAACGAGCATACTAAACTGAGTGACAGCAGCAGGCATGCATATTCCCAATAAAGAATAAGTAATGACTAGTGCGATGGGATATAATGTTTCCTTTTTAGATTCCATTTTTCAAGCCTCCTATCTTATATCGAAAAAATTGTCAAAGTACTTGGTGTAAATACTCTTTAGATACTGCATATGTTCTTTCATATAAAAATAAGCAAATTCTTCATTTCTTTCTTTTATTGATTGTAATATCTTATAGTGTTGAGTATCTAATTCACGGGATACGGTATCCTGCCTCCCTGGTGGTACCAATTTGATGTAATTTTCATCAGATTCTAACTTAGTCAAGGAATCAAATAAGTCCGTTAGAATTGGGTTATTTAAGATCTTTAATATTCCTCTATGAAAGTTCTCTAAACTCCCTTCAACATCATTAGATTTTCCTTTTTTCCTATTTTGTTGTAATAAACACTCCTCAAGGTATGCAATGTCTTCCTCCGTAGCTAATAATGCCGCTTTTTTTGCTATTTCAGGCTCTATTAACAATCTAGTTTCAGTTGCAAGCTCAAAATTTCTTCTATAATTTAACACTTCTTCTTTTCCTATATAAGTCATCAATTCATTTTCATCGATTCTAACTATACTTCCCTTTCCTTTGTGAGTTTCGATAATTCCAACCTCTGATAATCCACGTAATGCTTCACGTACGGTTATACGACTCACTCCTGTCATTTCTATTAATTCCTTTTCACTTGGCAGTAAATCACCCTTTTTATATATCCCTTTCAATATCATATTTCGTATCTGTTCTTCTACTTGTTCATACAATGTTTGTGTTTTAACCTTCTTAATCATAGCTACCTCCATTTTTGTGATAAAACATATCATATTATTATATATAATATGTTTGCTTTTATTTACTATGTAATCCGTTTATATAATCGTAATAGTTGTTATATATTATAATAAGTCAGAGCAGCTATATTGTCAAGTTGTTTTTTGATAAACCTTACTAATGCTTGTATATATTGTTATTATCACAAATATACACCTGTCATGCATTATGATAGGTGTACTAAAAGGAGTATCAACATATAGTAAAATTCCGCCTAGCAAAATTACATTTTATCAAAAGACATAAAAAAATTAGAGGCAAATCCTAATGTTAAACATGTAAGTGAGTTAGCAATTACATATACAGATGATTTTAAAAAGAAATTCATTGAAGAATATCTATCTAGGAAATTACCACGTCAGATGTTTATACAATATGAATTTGATATAGATATACTAGGTAAAAAACGAATTCATCAGGGTTCGGAAAGATGGAAAAAGGCTTATGAAAAGAATGGTATTATTTAAAGGCTAAGGATTCACGAATATCACGAGAGCAAGAAGATTTAAAAGTGAAAGGATTGTATTAGTCGAAAATTCATTTTATGGTTGCTAATAGTGTTGCTTATAGAAAAAATCTCAAAAATAGTAGCCCCAGACGCAATTTGGATAGCTACTATTTTTAAACACTTAAATTTTTAGTGATGCCAGTTGCCTAAGCAACTAGAATTGTATACTATAGAGTGCTCTAACACCCTATTTTTATTTTGCTCATATCTTAATTATATTATAACAAAGTAAATATTAAAAATAGACATATATTTATAAATTTAAAAATGTAGTGCTAAAAATTGTTTTTATTATACACTATTCTATTAATGCTTTTTTCTTGTAAAAACATTTCAAATAACTTTTCTGTACTATACTGCCATAGTTTTGTTTCTTCCTATTCTAATTTTTCATATAAATAATATTATTAATGGTTGAATTTAATATTGGGCTATTGGATATTCTCCAGTAGCCTTTTCTTGTATTATTATAGTCACTATAGTAAAATATTGTCATAAAGCTAAATTGAAAGTGGTGATTTTATTGAATTGGAACAATAAAATTAGTAAAGTAGCAGTTATTGCATATACAAAAATGACAGCACAATTTTATGCCTCACAGCTAAAAAAACTTTTTAAAGAAAATATATCACTAGAAGTTTATTCTGTAGAAGATAGCAATCTTACTAGCATTGTTTGTGACCTTATCATTGCATCCACCTATTCAATATATGAAATTGTTAAGACTTATGTCAGTAATTACGATGACATAGTCATAGCAGATATTACTTTAACTAAGGACTCTCTTGAAAAGCTAAGACAAATCCCTACTGGAACTAATGCTATGCTTGTTAATACTACCCTTGAAATGGCTGTAGAAACTATTGCATTGATCTATAACTCCGGTATTACTCATATCAATATGTTCCCTGTTTACCCTACAATTTCAACAATTCCCCCATATGATTTAGCTATTACTCCTGGTGAAGCATCCCTTGCTCCTCCTAGTGTAAATAATATTATAGACATTGGAAATAGGGTGCTTTCCATGAGAACTATTATTGATATTGCAGTTCGTTTAAATCTTGATGATATGCTTAAGAACGAAGAGTTTCAGAGTTGTTTTGGACTTCTTGCTCAAAGTGATGTAGGTTTAGAGCGTCTTTGGGAACAGGTTAGTGTACTTGAGAAAAAGCTTGATTTAATAATGCAAATTTTTGATGGGGGAATTTTGCTTCTAAATTATGGTGGTAATATAAGCTTTATAAATAAGTCAGCAGAAAAAATGTTAAGCATAGATAAGAAGCTTATCATAGGTGCAAAACTTAAAGATGTGCTATCTGAATTTTATGACTCGCTTGTTGCTTCCTTGGAAATAGCGCAAAAGGATAAGATTATAACCTTTAACTCACGGCTTTTAAGCCTGTCTTTTTACCCGCTATTTGATGGAGCCGAGGCGTTAGGGACAATTATTCTTATTAGAGAGTTTACAGATATGGAAAAAGAACAACATAAAATTCGTAAGCAAATTATTGCAAAGGGCCATATTGCTAAATACTCCTTTAATGATATTGCAGGCAAAAGTAAGCAAATGGAAATGCTTAAGGAAACGGCAAAAAAGATGGCTTTATCTGATTCATCAATACTGATCTGTGGTGAAAGTGGTACAGGTAAAGAACTTTTTGCACAATCAATACATAACAGTTCTAATCGTAGAAATGAGCCATTCATAGCTATAAATTGTGCTTCAATTCCTGAAAATCTTCTTGAAAGTGAACTTTTTGGTTATAGTGAAGGGGCATTTACAGGGGCAAAAAAAGGTGGAAAACTAGGATACTTTGAGCAAGCCCATAAGGGTACATTATTCTTAGATGAAATTAGTGAAATGGACTTGCACTTACAGTCGAGATTACTCCGTGTTTTACAAGAAAAAGAAGTTATTCGTATTGGCGGCGATAGTGTAATTAATATTGATGTTAGAATCATCTCCGCTACAAACAGAAATCTTAAAGCCTTAATAAAGCAAGGTAAATTCCGTCAAGATTTGTATTACAGACTTAATGTTCTTTCTATCAATATACCTCCACTGCGTCAGCGAAAGGATGATATTCCTCTACTTATTGAACAGCTTAAAGAACGCTTTCATTCAACTTTTAAAATTACCAAGGAGGCTATGGAACTAATTAAAAATTGTATGTGGGAAGGCAATGTCCGTGAACTAGGTAATTTTGTAGAACGATTAACCTGTTTGGATGTAGACGAAGTTGATATTGATATTGTTCGTCAATTTATCGATGAAAATGAATATTTTAAACCTACTCTTAAAGATGAAGAAAATAAACTGTTTCTAAGTCTTATTAATCAGAAACATACTAATCTTAAAAATTATTATAGTATATTAAAATTACTTGAAATAAATAAAAAAAGCGGTGTAAAACTTGGTAGAAGAAGCATTTCTGAGCTTTTACAAAAAGAAGGTTTAATAATTTCTCCTCAAGAAGTTCGCACTATTCTAAAAAACTTAGAATCCTTAAATATGGTCAACATACTTTTAGGACGTAGTGGTACAGAAATCACTGAATTTGGAATTAAAGCATGTGAGCTTCTCGGTGAAAAATACAATAGTATTTAAATTAAAAGGCTTAAAAGGGTTGAATAGTAAAATTATTTAACCCTTTTAAGCCTTTATTACAATCTAAAATACACGAATCATACAGTTTTAGGATTGGCATACAAATTGCTATTTGTATAAGTACAGCACCAATATGGAAAGGAGTGAATTATATTAACAACATGAGAGATATAATTGAATGGATTAAAAATGCAAACAAAGTGAAGTTGGGAACATTTCCAACTCCCCTTCACAGACTTGAAAGAATGGAAAAGGAACTTGATTATGAAGGAATTTACATTAAAAGAGATGATTTAACAGGATTAGGTGCTGGCGGAAATAAAATAAGAAGCCTTGAATTTATTTTAGGAGATGCAATTAACAAAAACTGCAATTTAATTATTGCATCAGGCCCCCCACAATCAAATTTATGTTCATTAACAGCTTCAGCCTGCGCAAAATTGGGACTTAAATGCGTCATTGTTAACAACGGCGAAGAGCCTGATAAGCTTCAAGGCAATATGCTGCTAAACTACATTTTAAATGCCGAAATTCATAGCATAGGAATTGCTACAAAAGAGGAGCGTGACCTTTATGTAAAAAATCTTTACATAAAATATAAAGATGAAGGTAATCGTCCCTATGTAATTGAAAATGGTGCTACTACAGGAATGGGTGCATTGGGCTACGTTAGTGCAACTATAGAAATGCAAAAACAATGCCTTGAAGGAAAACTGCCCATAAATACAATCTTTGCACCTGGCGGCAATGGCGGTGTAGCAGCAGGATTAATATATGGAAATGCTCTGCTTGGCCTTCCCTTTCAAATTAATATTATCAGCGTAGAAGACCACAAGGCTTGTCTCACTGAACATATTTTAAAAACGATTGATGAACTTGTAGAAATAACTCAAATTCCTTTTAACTTTAAATTAGAAGATGTATGTAATATTACAGACAAATATCGTGGTGAAGGATGGGGTGTTAACACAGAAGAAAGTACTGATGCAGTATTCCGATTTGCTCAACAAGAGGGAATTTTTATTGAAAATATATACAACAGTAAGGTGTTAGTAGGCATGGAAGCTGCAATTAAAAATGCAGAAGTAACAGGTGGCGTTTGCTATCTGCATACAGGAGGCTTTGGTTCATTATTTAGCCAATTTTAATCATCTAAAACCGACCATCCATAAATATGTTAAAAATATAAGGGGGAATCTCTATGGAATATGGTATTTTAACAATTATTACACCAATACTGGCAATGTTTATTGCTATTAAATTCAAAAAGGTACCTTTAGCATTGCTGGCAGGAGCTTTTGTAGGAAATTTAATCATGAACAACTGGAATCCACTTTCAGCTATAACAGTTACAGTAGATAGCATTATAGGTGTTTGTACTGATGCAGGTAATCTAAAAATCTTCATATTCACATCCCTTATGGGAGCTTTCGTCCTATTAGTCAAGGTTACGGGCGGTGTTGATGGTTTTGTTAACTACTTGACTGAACAAAATAATAAGATTAAAAATAAAACAATGGCTATGCTTTTAGCTTATGTGATTGGTGTTATTATTTTCGTTGATGGTTTACTAAGCATTATGTTTACGGGTGTAGTCACAAGACCAATAACTGATAAATTTAAGGTTTCAAGAGAAAAATTAGCTTATATTTGCGACTCTACATCAGCACCAATTAATGCCATTATTCCACTTAACTCCTGGGGTGCTATGCTAATGGGGCTAATAGGTGCTCAAGTGGCAGCAGGTGTTATTACAGGCGATCCGCTCCAACTATTAATAGGGAGTTTACCTTTTCAGTTCTATTGTATAGTTTCTCTTATTATGGTGCTGTTCTATATCCTTACAGGCAAAGACTGGGGGCCTATGAAAAAAGCTGAAGAACGTGTACGTACAACTGGTAAGCTATACGATGATGGAGTTACTCCATTATTACCAGATGAGACTGGCGAAGAAAGAATTATTCAAAAGGGTTCAGAAAACAAAAATAATATGACCATTCCCCTATTTGTTTTAATTATAGGTACAATTTGCGGACTTCTAATAACAGGTGGCGGAAATCTAACGAAAGGCGATGGCACTACTTCTATACTTTATTCCATAATAATAACACTCATTGTTATGTGGGTATACTATACTAAGCAGAAAATTATGACCTCAAAGCAATTTAGTGAATATGTTTATAAGGGAATTGGAGACATGCTTTCACTAGTAATACTTCTTACCCTTGCTTTCGTAATTGGTAGAACTATTTCTAAGCTTGGTACAGGCAAGTATTTAGCAAGCCTTGTATCTGGAAAAATCAGTGGTGCTTTTGGCCCTGCAATCATCTTTGCACTTGGTGCAATTATGTCATTTAGCACAGGTACAAGTTGGGGTACTTTTTCAATAATGATGCCTATTGCAATTCCAATGGCAGTTTCCATGAATTCAAACATAATGTTAGCAATAGGGGCAGTAGTTTCAGGAGGAATTTTTGGTGATCACTGCTCACCAATGTCAGATACTACAATTTTATCTGCAATGTCTTCTGGAACAGATCTTTATTCACACTTTAAAACACAATTTCCTTATGCGCTGCTTAGTGGCGGTATTGCAGTAGTATGTTATGTAGTAATGGGATTGATTATATAAAAAACTTTAGAGAGGCTTCTCCTTTTTAGGAAAGTCTCTCTTTTTTCACGGTGTTCCATAGCATTATTACTTAAAATATTTTTCCAATTCGTCCAACGTTTCAATATCAAAAATATCCGTAGCAATAACATCAATAGTCTCTTCATCTAATTTTTTTATGTTTTCTTTATATTCTTCTGGAATAGCTTTAAACTTTTTTATAAGTTGTTTTATGAGAATTTCAGCCTTGCCTTCCTCTTTACCCTTTTTCATTCCCTCTTTTATTCCCTCTTTTACCCCATCTTCTCTTAACATTTTTCCTATTTCGGTCATTGATATCAACTCCTTGAATCTTAATTTTATAATGATTTATTTAATCTTAGCAAAAGTTATTTTAATCAAATATAAAAATGCATTAGATTATTAAATATGTTAATTTATTTTTTAACCTTATATAATATTTCTTAACAAACTTCGGGTGGTGCCTGACCCTCTTGCGAGGGGGCAATCTACCAAACTTGCTGATAATATAATACAGATACCCACCTGCCTTAGGCAACTCTAAGTTTGCTTCAGTAATAATTAGTAACTGTCCCTTGAAAATAAAATTGTTTCTATAATCGCTGCTGTTACTTCCTTCATCAAATTCACCTTTTATATAATTATTACTAGTAAAACAAATTGTGTTTACAGTTTGTTTACCTACCCCAGAGGCCATTCCATAAAATGGATGATCCTTACTTCTAGAATTTTGATGCAAAATCTCTGGAATATAGAATTCTCTGTAGAATCATAACTAAAAATATGCTATAATCGACGAGTACAATTTATTATAGTTGAATGTGGGCTACTGGTATCACTCATCTCTTTATGAAGGGAGGTGATACATATGAGTAACGACGTTTTAATGTTACTATTTGAAGGTGGATTATTCTTAATTGCACTATTAACATTAATAGTGTTGCTTATAGAAAAAATCTCAAAAAAATAGTAGCCCCAGACTGCAATTTGGATAGCTACTATTTTTAAATATTAAATTTAATAGTGATGCCAGTTGCCTAAGCAACTAGAATTGTATACTATAGGGTGTTAGAGCACCCTATTTTTATTTTGCTCATATCTTAATTATATTATAACAAAGTAAATATTAAAAATAAACATATATTTTTGATATTTTTTCTTTTAAATTCTTAATTAATTCTACCTTCCCATTGGCGGATAGTAGGCAATTTCCTAAATATTACTTTTAGGCATTTCAATTATTCTTTCCTACAGCACTCCTCATGAACCCAATTTTTCCATTCCTCAGTAAATCCTAAATCAGTTTGGTATATAACTGTATTTGCTGCGATAATCTGTCTTTTACAATATTCACATATGGTATCTAATTTAGCTAGTTGTTTTCGTCCTGTCCATAAAGGTTTAAGTTCATTCTTTAACTCTTCTTCCGTAAACTGCTTACAGATTAAATCTCTAATGTAACCTGAAAAATTATCTCCATGGGTGAATTTAGATTTCTTTTTAGCTAGAGTATAAACATGGTCAGGAAGGCTAATTGATACTTTTTTACTCATTGCTACTTTAACCTCTATAATATTACTATTCCATATTATAATATGTCCATAGTGTTATTTTGTGCATTTAAAGTAGGAAAATATATCAAAGAATAACATCTCTATCCAAACATATAGCAAACCCTTCAGAAATAAACCATCCTTCCCCCTGGAGCCTTTCTTTCAAATCTTTTTCACTATGGTCTTTCAGTAAAAACTCATAAAGATTTTTATAATAATACTTGTTGTCCCATAAAGCTTCATCATTAATTAAACTAGAACATAACTCAGAATAATTATTAATACCTAAATAATAGTTGCCATATCTCTCATTAATTATAATATCTTTAGCAGTAGCAAGGTTATTTTGGGCAATGTTAAAAATAGCATTAAATATCCAATTACTTTCATCTATATTCAAATCCATGTCCTTGCTTATTTTATCTAGTATATCATTAACCTCTTCCTGTTCATAATTCTCAGCATTATAATCATCTTTTATACTAAACTCTGTATAGCACTCTCTGTAATTTTTAGATAGCTCATAGCAAAATATCATATCAAAACTAGTGTTTAACAAATATGTTCTATTACCAATTAAATTGCAGAAAGCTTCTTTAGGATTTATACCATGAGAAAAACCTATAACTTGTAGATTTTCTATGTCTGGTACATCTGATTCTGAATTAGGCTGATAAGTACATCCTTCATGGGTTAAAAATATATAGTTATTCATATTAAATTTTCTCCCTTTTTTAAAATAATTGATCTGATCTTAGCAGAAAAGTTATTTTGGATCAAATAGAAAATGCGTTAGGTTAAGAATTTCAATTCTATCTACTAACGCATTTTGTTATATATATTCATCATTTCTCAACAAACTTTGGGTGGTACATAACCATCTTGCTCTATAAATCGGTTGTTCTTTAGAATAACAACTATTTTCTTAATATTATATTCTCTAACTTTTCATTGGGTTCATCACCAAGTAACTCTAACAATTTTTCTGCAATTGCTCTACCAAGTAATGGCGGAACTGCATTGCCAATTTGCTGATATTGAGCATCTTTAGTTCCATAAAATACAAAGTTGTCTGGAAATGATTGGAGCCTGGCAGCTTCTCTTATACTGATAGCCCTATCATTGTCAGGATGTATCCACATAGACTTTCTAGCATTTAGAACTGTCCCTGATGGCATTTCATAATTTAAACGTAAGTAAATAGTATTCTGTGTTCTTGTAGGATCACTATAAGTTGTTTTTAAATTTTCATTTAAATCATGAAAATTTTGCCCAGGCTGTAAATTCTTAAAACGTTCTAATGCAGTATCTCTGGTATCTGTCACTATATGATTAAATATTAATTTTCCCTTATTCAGATATTTTTGCAAAGGATTTAAATCCCTTGTTTTTTTATCATTCTTTTGTATCGGAATTGATTCAACTTTTACTGTTGTTTCATAATGTGCCAATTCCTCTATAGCATCTCGTATAGTATAAAACTCATTAGATGACTTAAGTATTGCCGTTGGTAATTGTACTTTGTCTTTTTTTAAATATTCATTTTTAATGCCTATGATAATAAACCGCTCTCTATTCTGTGGTACCCCATAATTAACTGCATTTAAAACACCAGATTCTACATCATATCCTATGGATTTGAATTTTTTTATAACGTATTCAATAATATTATATGTATTAACCAATACACAAATATTATTTTTTTCTATAGCCATATCTATTAAAATTATATTATAATCCCTAATTTCCTGCATTTTATAAATAGCCTTGTGAGTTTCTATTATTACTTTTAATGAATTTTTAAGAGCATTATATTCATTGCCAGTCTTTAAAAATGTATTAAATATGTCTTTAGCTTCATTGAAAATTTGCTTGAATTCCTCATTCCAAAAATTAATCTTAAAATTTCCCCAATTGTCTAATATCTTAATTATAGCTTTCTCTGATTTTTTAATATATTTATTTAGTTGCTCTAAAGATTTTGAGTTGCGATATAAAGCATTTAACTTAATGTAATCCTGTTTTTCTAGTGTATATTTTTTTAGAAAGTATTCATGCTTCAAAAAATCTATAAATTCGCTTGTACAAATCGTAGCCTCAGCAATGGATACCTTTTCCTTTTTAATATTAACACCTAATTTTTCTACAATTCTTTTATTTTCTTCACTACAAAAAAATTTATGTTTACTTGAATTAATCATTTTAACATTTTCCATTACAAAGGCTTTAGGTTTAAGTTGTTCAATTGCCCTAATATATTCATTTACTAATTGATTATTACCACAAATCAACTCATTTTTTTGACGATTAGCATTTGAAAATCCTTGACAAGGTGGTCCACCTATTACTACATCTACATCACCATACTTTTCCTTTATTGCTCTATATTTATCATTTGTAATTTGAGTAATATCAGACTCCATTTCAGCACTTGGATGATTTTTTTTATAGGTTTCTTGAGCATGTTTATTGTATTCAACAGCAACTTTTATGTCGAATCTCCCGGTCTCTTGAAAGCCATAACTAAGGCCCCCAGCACCAGCAAACAAATCTATTGTTGTATATTTTTTCATCTATACTTACCCTATAAAATTACCCTTTCTCTAGTATTTACGTTCTCTTATTTCTATACTCTAACTAACAATTGTAAAGAATAGTCTTGAAGATTATCACTATATTAGATAAAACATTGTTATTATTAGTATACTAACCCCTATTATAACTCATTAACATAATAGCAGAAATATCTTTACTAGTAAATAAATACTGCCATATTGATTTTACTATATTAAATTTCTTATCTTTAATACCCTATTAATCTAAATCAATAAATTTACTATACCAATTTTTCATTTTTATAACCTTCAGAGTAAGCTTTATCAAGAAGCTCTAATAATTTTTGACTTTGATATGAATTTGGTAATTTTATAGGTATTTGTATTGCTACCTTTAATGCTGTAAATACTTCTGGTGTGATTAACTTCTTTACTAATACAAATTCCTTAACTCTTTTCCAGTTTTCAGCCCCATACTCCAAAACTTTTGTTTGTGCTTCAACTCCTGAAATCAACTTTTGATCTTTTCTGGCCTCTTTCTCTGCTGATTGAATTTGAGTTTTATCAACTAAGACCTTTTCTATTTTATTACTTAATAATATTTTATTATTTCTAACTTTTGCCCAACAAGCTTCTCGTTTACACCACTGTGTTACATTTATTGTTTCCCTCTTAGAATCAGTTATTGTTTCAAATACAGCTTTCGTAATATTTACTAGCTCATTTGTTATCACTTCTGGCACTGACTGACGATTCCAAATTATTTGCATATCAATTTCCTTGTCTGGGAACTGAGATTTTACCAATTCATGTAACAGGGCAATAGAATATGTGACAATATTTGCCCTGTAACCCTGTTCATACCATAACTGATGAGTAACAATATTTTCAGTATGCTTAAATAATATTGTCAGTGCCACAGATTCTTGAAAATATTTTTCATTAAATCTTACGTCAGAACTTGACCACTCTGTGTCAATCCATTCTGCAAAATTCATAAAGTTAGTTTGTGCTCCTCGGCTAACTATATGTGGTAACCCTCTCCATGAATTTCTTACCTTTGCTAAATCAGTCTTAGTAAGCAATTGTTTCTTGGGATGTTGTGCTACAAACTTATTTTTTTCAGACTTTGTCATACGCATCTGAGCCTGCAAATATTGCCCTCTTGCTCTCTCATAAAACCATCTTGTATCGTATTGTGTACCTCCTATTGCTGGAGCAAAAATTCTTCGTGAAATTTGCTCCATTCTTATATGAAACGGGTGTGTAGAAAAAAAATCTGCGTCGTTTACTTTATTCTGACTATTAGAAGATCTTGAAATATTTCTTATTAATTCTCCTGATTTATCGGCATCTGCATCTATCTCTGTAATTTTCATTTGGACAAAAACATCTTCAAGATTTGCTTTATCTTTATGTCTTGCGTTAGATAACGAAGCTGTTGTTTGTCCACCATTTATTATTTGAAAATCTTTTGCATGAGTAATGTATTTACCATCCTCTAAATTTTCAATTACTAAATCCATCGCTGTTGCAGAAACTCCATTATTAAAAGCGAAAAACATATTTGGTACTTTTAATATAGTTTCTCTAATTTTTTTATTTACTGCTACTTTAGTTGATAAAAATGATCTTACGTTTCCTTCAAGTAATTGACTTCCAAAGTAATCATAAATATCTGCTAATATATGTCCAGGTATTATGCATAAAAAACTTCTATATTCATCTGTTGCTGTACCGCTTGCTTCAAGACAGGGTATTCCTTTTCCTGTATATGCTTTAAAGTCAATCTCAATATTTTGCCTTCCCGTATCAGAAAAACAAACTTTAAACAATCTCTCGATATCCCAGATTTGCAATTCTGCTTCGATATCTCCGATAAGCTTTGATGGTAACACATCAATTCGATCACTCATATACCCATCAGTTATTAATAATAGTCTATATTTTCTAATCCTGCTTTTATTAGATCTTAATAGCTCAACCAAGTCTGCACATGGTGTGCTTATCTCTATTTCCTTATACAACCTATCACCATAAGCTTCATCTATAAAGTAAAGCAACCTATCAAATATCTGAATTGCCTGCGAACGTGTCACTACCCTTTCCCCTTCGCTCCCCGAATAATCTGCCACTATGAGATTCATAGTATAATCAAATTCATCCAGAACATATCCATCTACTCTATATTTTCTATTATTCTTTCCAGTACCAATAAAAAAAGAAAATATGAAATCTGGCAAAACTTCTGCACTAATTAAATATTCAGTTGAAATCTGTACAAAAGCAGATGATGATCCTTCACCAACAGCAGCTGCTGTTGATTTTATGTCCTCTAAAAAATCTTTGCGAAAATCTTTCATGTCCATATTCATTCACTCCTATTTTAATCTCCAACCTTCGATTCCTGCTAAACTAATGTTGTATTTAGCTGATATTATTTCAAATGGAATATTTGACTTAATAAGCCTTGGAAAGTCATCATCAACCTTATACTTCTTTTTACCACCAAATTTATATCTCTGTTCATTATACTCTTTCCTATCACTATAGCCATATTTAAAAAGTTTATTTTCAAATACTTCTCTAGCTCTTACGTTATTTGCAAATACACTTCTTAATTCCTCAATTTTTTCCACTAACGTAAATCCTTTTGTATTTTCCGGTGCTGTCTTATCTAAAAAATATACACAAATCCAACCTGGTAATTCTGCATCTAATTGCTCTATAGAAGATATTGATATGCTATTTGTTGATATTCCTATACACTTAATTTCTGTCCATCCATTAACATATACAAAATCTTGATCTGCACCATCTGGTCCAATCCATCCATCTACAGCTACTTGTAGTTCCATACCATTTTTTATATTCTCTTCTAAGAATAACATTTCTCCTATAAGCCCTTTTATGTGTGTATCATCCATAAGTTCTGGCCGCTGATGCTCCATTAACTTTAGCCATTTATTATATCTTTCAACAATGTAGTCAACTGTATCACATCCTAACGATTTATCACGAGAAGATTCTATAATGTCCCAACACAAATGAATAAATACATCCTCATTCCCCTTCTTGATTAATCGAAAGGAAATTGCCCATCTACCATCCTTTCTTTGACCTGTTGAAGCAATTATTGATTTAGAGGAAGAAATATTTCCTGGGTCATTATTAGTTAATAAAAGAATTGTCTTTTGATTCATATCTTCATAACCAATATACCATTCAATTGGATGAGTATTATCTATTCGCTTATAGCCACCACCATAAAATGGAATTTCATCCCACTTTTTTATTAATTCCTTATTCGATAACATCTTCATCATCCTCATCTTCATCAATTTCAATCCAATTTTTTAAATCAACCATATTAACAACATAATTAGCAACTTTTGTACCATCATCATTACCTGGAAAGCCAATTCCCAAAGCAAAAATATATTTTGGAATATTGGAAGAAAGTTTCTTTCCTTCTTCTGCCTTACTTTCAATCACATGGAGCATTAATATAGGTTTTCTTCCCTTAATTAGATAACCACTATCTGAAATATTCTTATTTGGATGATTTTTAGCAAATTCAATTTTAGCCTTTTTGATTTCATCTTCAGTTAAACCAATTCTGGTAGAACCACCAGCACCAACTTTTACCTTACTCCCATTAATTTTGATCATTTTATTATCTTCTGTTACAGTACGTACAGCAGGTCGAATTTCAATATCATTATATGCACCTGTTAAAGTATATATATTTGCACTTGATCCTTGAGGCATTGCAACATCCCAATCTGACAGTTCGATATTATTTTCTATATAATCAGCAAGAGCTCTACCCTGAAAAGCTAAATGCCAAGGATGTGTATCAAAACTTCTGAGCAAATTGACTACTAAATCCTTGGGAATGCCTTTCCATAACTTCGCAGTTTGTGAAGTTTCTACTGCGGTTCCTATGCTGTCTAGATTAGCAACAAACAATTTGAAAGCTTTTTCATTAGAATTTAAAATATTTTTATCATTCTTTAGCCTTGGTGTTTCTAAGAGTCTGCCTGAAACAGTAATAGGTCTTGTAACCGCTGTAGCTGTCCTCATCTTATTCCTAGCCGTAACTATTAAAGAACTAGGGTCTTGACGAACTTTTAGTCCAAATTCTGAGGGAGTTTGATTAACAGCTCTCATTCTTGCTATTTCAAGCTTTAACTCATTGGTGGCTTCTGTTATATACCCATACCAATCAACTGCTTCTTCTGCCATCCATATCTTAAATAAGTCATCATAATTTGTTCTATAACCAAACCATCTTCCCATTTGTAATAAAGTATCATACATTTGAGAATTCCTGTAAAAATAACTTACACATAAGCCCTCAAGCGTAAGTCCTCTAGATAAGCTATTCCCTCCTACAGCTATTACTCTAAACCCATTTGTCTTATGAGCATAATAATCTAGACTTGCAGATCCTGTTTTTTGGTTTACAGCACGTACATCAATCGGAGTTACTGCTTTATATAAAAATTTCTGCTGCAAATCTACCCAAGAGCACCTTGCAATACCCTCCAATTTATATTTTTCCCAAATTGCTTTCAGAAATCGTATTGAATATATTTGAGATGACTCATCTTTATTTAATGCTGCATAATTTCTTAGTTCTGACCTGACTTTTATAAGCCACTCATTCACTAGCTCACTTATCTTTGTTTGAATATCTGTAAATCTACTAACATTTATAAGCATTGATCTATGTTCGGTATTATCTCCACGGAAATCTCTTATTGCATTTACAATCATAAAATACCCTATTGCTTCAAACATACTTGGTGGCAAGGCATAAATATCATCATCTTTTTTATGCTTAAATGGGAAAAAATTATCCATTTCTTCGTTTTTAATCTTTAAAACTGAATTAGTGTATGTTCCATTACCACCAAAAATCGCATCAGCCCCTATGTAATTAGTTGGAGGTGATAATGCGTATATAAAATCTCTTGGAAATAAATCATCTCCAATCATGGCATCTTTTGTCTCTGGATTAATAAATATATTGGCAAAAGGGGTTGCTGTAATACCCAAATATGATGCCTGATAAAAACTATTCAATATATTTCTAATCGAAGCATTTATAGCCGCTGGATTCTGATCATCTTTTTTTGTATTAACAGAAGCATTATCAGCTTCATCATCTATTAATAGAAGTGGTAAATCTATTTTATTATTCATATCTGCATTATTTGAAACCAACCAACTTTGTAAATTATTTAACACCTTTTTATTTTTCTTAACAACAAAAATTGCTGGTTCACTAATATTCGTTAATGTTAAATCATTGCTTTGTAAGATAACAGAATTAAAATCTGTATTAACAGATGTAAAACAAGAAATCCTTTTATTCGGATTAATTCTTCCTACGCCAAAAGGTGTATTCTTTATAATCTGATCAGCTTTAGGGTCTAACAGATATTTGCTTCTTCTTCCAGCAAATTCTGTATCTAATCGTTCTTGTGTTTGTATTCTCAAGTTTTCCATCATTCCAGCCAAAACTATGATAACCCTATATCCACAATCAGCAGCTTTATTACATATTGCTGTATAATTTGCTGTTTTACCTGACTGAACATCTCCAAGTACAAGACCTCTTCTCTGAAAAGAGTTTGTTGGATCTTTCGGGTCACCTAGCAAATCTATAATTTCATCCGAAACCTTATCTAATGTTGCAGTAACTCTTGTATTCCATCCTCTTTCATCTTCAAGGTACTTTTTATATCTGTTCCAATAGAAGAAATCAATATCAGCACGCCTTGCTGGTAACCACGATTGATGCTTGCTATTCGGGTCATAAATATATACTCCATCATCCATAATAATAACCATTGAAGCCTTTAACTTTTTTAATATATATTCATATTCTTCATCTGTTACAGGCGAAGTTGCTTGTGTCATATTTCTGATATCATTTGCTTCCTTTATAAATTCAGCTTCAGTTGGTGGAATTTCCTTGTACTTTGTGTTTATAACTGCCGAAATAAACCTTTCTAACATTTCAATATTAACTTTGTTCATTCTGTTTTACCCCTTTTTAAAATTTCTATATATAACTTCCCTATATTCTGAAAATGGTTCAGTCAAAAGCAATCTTTCTAGCATTTCCTCTCTTTCAAAATTGTTTCTGCATCCTGACAACAATTGAATTAATAAATCGATTGTTGCACTTTCTGAAATTTTTACTTCGTTTTCAACTTTCTCATCACTTGTTAGATCTATATATAATGAATTTAATGGTAGATTACCCTCTATTTGTAATAGCAACTGCTCCAACAATTGTTTAGTTTCTATACTAATATCTTGTAATTTCTCTATTAGAAGATAATCTCTATTAATCTCGTAAATAATTCCATTTTGTCTTGTCTTTATCCTGTTCCAAATATGGATTTTTGAATCATCTATTTCTTTTTTACCTCTATATGTCCAAGTTCTTTTACTTCCTTCAGAAATTTTTTCAATGATATTTCCTAAATTTTTTCGTATCTCCTCTGGTGGTATTGCTGTTGACTTTTTTATGTCTAGTGTCCATAAATCATCAAGTGAATTAGGAATATCAACCTGAACCCTTGCAAGTTTTGACAATTCTCCTTGCTTCATTAATCTAAACCAAGTTGCCCAGACAAGTAATCTTTTGTTTCTATAAACGTAAAATCCTTGTTTCCTTCTTAAACCATCCTTACCACCTAACTCTTTAATTTCAGATTCCGATAATTTCGAAGTATGCGGTAATATATATGGTCTTACAATTACGCTCTGTCCCCTAATAATTATTGACTCATCGTCCATTGATTGAATACTCTTCTTTGCTAAAAAAGGATCAGCCGCTTTCAATTTATCACTATTTATTAATATATCTATTTTCTTTAATCCTTGTTCTCCAGATAAAAACCTGTGAAAAACTAATGATATATGGTCTCTAACTGTATCCATTTTCAATCCCAAAGATGTAACAAAGTCACTTTCTCCAATACTTAATCTATCAAGATTTTGCCAAACTACTAATGTTCCATTCCCATGTGTAATAAGTTCATTAAATTGTGGCATTTGTTTAATTTCATCCTCTTCAAGGATAATAAGTGACCATTCTCCAGTTTGTAGTACATAATCAAGATCCCATCTTCTACCAGAAAGTTCACCATTCTTTAAGCTAACCACCGTCAACCTTCTGCATTGAGATAGCGATGCTGTCTTAAGACCGAGTCCAAATCGACCAAGATCATTTGGTTCTCTTTCCTCTCTTGGATTTTTACTCCCATATTGCATAGCAACATTAATTTCATTTCCTGTCATACTAGATCCATTGTCAAGAATAGAAATGTACGGTTGTCCGATCGGGAAAAATTTAATACTTATCATGGATGCTTGTGCAGTAATGCTATTATCTATAATATCTGCAATAGCAGCTTCAAGAGAGTAACCAATTGCTCTCGTGGACTCCATAAGGGTTGGAGCATATGGTGGCAAATTAATAGTTCTCATAATACACCTCAAACTAACTAATATTAAACTCTTTCGTGAATAGACTTACATATTTTCTATTTACAAATTCGTAAAACTTAACAAATACTCAAAACCCAATTAGTTATGGGTAAAAACGCGATTCCATCAAATCCCCCCTCACCAAACCTTAATCTTAGTAAACATAAATCGCAGACAACTTTTACTTAAAACCCTTTAAAACTTTTCATATCATTCTATTTTTTCCTCTATCTTCACAAAACATATACATTCAGCATATGTAGCAATATAATCCTTAACCTTTGTTTCCTTATAACCCCATAATAAAAAATGCTACTCAATCGCCCTAAGCACTACCCCCTCACTAAATCCCCCTCTTTCCTCTCTCTTTTTCTCCCTAACTTCCATAAGCTCCACTTCTCCTTTTCCAACAAAAGAAGCTAGTGCCGCTATAACTTCATAAATATCAGCTAATTCTTCTATGTTTTCCGCTTCTAAAAACTCATCTACCTCTTCTTTAAGTTTTTCCTTCAGTCTTATGTAGTGTTCTTCTTTAGAAACTACTTCTGCTTCACATTTCTTGCCGCTTTTTTCTATTACTTCTGGTATTTTATCTCTTACTAATTTGTTATATATCTTCATTAGTTTTCTCCAACCTTTCCTTATAAAACCTACTAATTCTATAATCAATAACATCCTTAAAATGTTCCACAAATATTCTATTATTTATAAACTCTTTCAACTCATCCCTTAATGAGTAACTGTCACCATTTTCTTTAAAGAACTCTCCTGCTGAATTTACAAAGGCATCTCTTGGATTTTTTGCTATTTTTAAATACTCTTTTTTACCCCAAGTCTTATAGTCCTTACTAGACTTATCCCTTAGTAAATCTACTCCATTAGAAGGCTTGCTGTAGAATTCTTTAAAACTCATATATATTTCATCTTCTGTTACAGTAAGCTTTAAATCTCCCTTATTGTAAAATGCTAAAAGTAGTGGCATTTTATAGGTTTTAGTCATAGGTGTGGTTTCAATTTTCTTTATAAATTCATGTGCTACTGTATTTATAAGCTTCTTTTCACCTTCTGAAAGCTCATTTATGCTATGTAAAAATCCTAAGTAATCATTGAAAATATTTATTTTAGCCTTTGAACGTATATTGCTATAAATATCATCATCCATATATTTATACATTTGAAGCCTTGTTGGTCTTTCCCCTATTTCCTCTTTTACTCTATAAA
Source organism: Clostridium malenominatum (assembly GCF_039521365.1). Classification (NCBI taxonomy): domain Bacteria; kingdom Bacillati; phylum Bacillota; class Clostridia; order Eubacteriales; family Clostridiaceae; genus Clostridium; species Clostridium malenominatum. Next base: position 859,665 of record NZ_BAAACF010000001.1, on the reverse strand, counting down.
ATTCTCCTATGATTATATCTGTTATCTTTCTTTGCTCTTCTGCTAACTTCTTAAATAAATCTACTAATCTAAAATCAAAATTTACAATACAATCTTCTGGGTATTCTTCTTCCCCTGGAATATACCCACCCTTACCTTTTTTATCTATATTTTTTATATCTCCACTTATAAAAAAGGGTATTAAATTAGCCTTTTTATAATTACCTATAAAATCCAACACATTAACATACTTTTTATCATTATGTCTTCTAAGCCCCCTACCTAGTTGCTGCAAAAATACTGTGGGAGATTGAGTTGGTCTTAAAAACATAACCATGTCTACAGAAGGAACATCTAATCCCTCATTAAACATATCTACAGAAAAAAGAACTTTTATTTCTCCATCCTTTAGTTTGTCTATAGCTTCTCCTCTTTCCATGGAATATTCCATTTTATCTCCGCTCATTACAGCACAAGCTTTTATTCCATTTTCACAAAAATATTTTGCCATGTAATTCGCATGATTTCTGCTAGAGCAAAAGCCCAAAGCTCTTTTGCTATTATATTTTTTATAATGATTTAATATTAAATCCGCTCTTTTACCTATCATTAAAGCTTTTTCTAATTCTAGATCATCATACTTACCATTTTTAAAACTTATCTTTCCGTAATCTGTTTCATCATAAACACCATAGTATCTAAAAGGTACTAGCCATCCCTTATTAATTGCTTCTTTAAGCCTTACTTCATAAACTACTTCATGATCACATATCTCAAATACATCTCTATTGTCCATTCTCTCAGGGGTAGCTGTTAATCCAAGTAAAAACTTTGGTGTAAAATACTCTAGTATGTTGGTATAATTTTTAGATACAGCATGGTGAAATTCATCTATAATTATGTAATCAAAATGATGCCTTTTAAAATATTCTTCACATAAATATTCCTTCTGACCTAAGGTTTGTACGGTGGCAAATAGAATATCTGTATCCCTAACTTTTTCCTCTCCATTAAAGAATCCGGTACTCGCTTCAGGTCTAACACATACAAAGGATTCTTTAGCCTGATTTAAAATTTCCTCTCTATGTGCCACAAATAGTACTTTGGAGAAATTCTTTGAATCAAAAGCTGCTAAATAAGTTTTCCCTATACCTGTGGCTGCCACAACTAATCCTCTATCAAAACCTTCTTCTCTAAATTTTTTCAACTTATATAATGCCTCTATTTGAGCTCCTTTAGGAGAAGGGTAGTTTATTATTTTATCTTCTACTTCATTATCCTCGTATTTTTCCAAATCTATAAAGAGCTTGGGTCTTCTCCATGACTTTGAATATCCATCCAACTCATTATCATCTACCACGATGGAATAATTGTTAAAAAGATTTTCAAATGCATCTTTGTAGTATTTAAATTCTACCTCATGGCCATTTTTATGAATTCTATAATTCCACTCTATTCCATCAGTTAAAGCAGATTTTGAAATGTTTGAGGAACCAACAAATATGTCCCCTCCATCTTCATATTTAAATATATAAGCCTTTGGATGAAATGATTTATTAGCAACATTATAAAATCTTAAATCTACCTTATCACCTAGGGCATCTTTTAGAAGAAAAAGAGCTTGAGGCTGAGTTATATTAAGGTAATTTCCTGTGAGTATTCTTATAGGCACATCTCTTTTTATGGCTTCTTTCAAATCCTCCACTATAAGCTTTACTCCAGATTCCATTAAAAAAGCTACTATTATATCAATTGACTTAGCCCTCTTAAAAGAAATTTTCAGCTTATCTAAAAGATGGTTTCCATCTCCTGTAATACAGCTACTCAAAATTTCGGCTTCTTTATATGCAAAGTTTTCTTCTACTGCAATGTTTACATGCTCTCTTTTTTTTACTTTAATTATTTTATTAATTTTCTTACCCATCATAGGCAACTAAGGCTTTCTTTATATTTCTAACTCCTCCTCTAGGATTCTCTACGTCTCCTTTATACCTTGGAATTAGATGTACATGTAAGTGATTTATTGTCTGCCCAGCATAATAACCTACATTGATTCCTACATTGTATCCTGATGGTTCATACTGTATATCTATCATTTCCTTAACTTCATGCATAAGGCTATATATAGCTTTTATTTCTTCTTCTGTAGCTTCAAAGAAAAATGGGAAATGTCTTTTAGGTATTATTAATACATGCCCTTCATTTACTGGAAACTTATCCATTATGGCAAAGGCCAACTTATTTTCACATATTATTTCTGATGAATTATAATTACAAAATATACACTCTTGCATATCTTTCCCTCCCAATAAAACAATGATAATTATATTTAATATTTGTACATACTTCCTAATTTATCCTAAGAACATTTTAGCATGAACACCATTAAATTGACATACTTTAACAAAATATTGTAGATATTTTACATTTTAAATATATTACTGTAAATAACTTATAAATATCTTCAAAATTATCTTTTAAAAGAAAAATCCCCCTACCTCCAAGTAAAAAGGCATCATTTCCATCAAGTAAACCTTTCTTAAGATAGCACATATAATACAGTGAATATAATTGAAAGGAGACATAGCTTATGTACAACTACCCTAATGGAAATTACTGCGAACACTGTCAAAATAGTCAGAATTATTATAATCAATGTCATAGATGTCCTCAATGTTGTTATCCTGCTCAACCTTCCATAAATAAACCATCATTGGACTATGCCGTTTCTGTACCAATTAACTTAGCTAAATCTTTGGAAGGAAAATACTTCGTGGGATATGCTGATAATCTCACCTTTGGGAAAGGCACTAGCGCCTGGGCAAGGCTATATAATCCTATGAATTCAGGAGTAAACTTGCATGTAACAGTTTGGACTGTGACGGATGTATCTGAAGGACCCTTCCGAGCCCAAATCTGGTTTAACACTACCCCCCCTGGAACACCTCAGGATTCAACACTAGTAACACCTGCCAACTTAGCACTTTGTCCTTTGCCATGTCCTAGGATAAAACTTCAATATGCAACAAATGTGGAGGGAGATCCAACAGGGGGTATTAAGGCTTTTGTACGACGTGGTCTGCCTGAATCTACCTTGGTAGATGATGAACAAGGAAAATTTATATTTCCACCTGGAGGTTCTTTCCTAATCTTTTTATCTAACCCAGAAACACCGAATTTAGCAGCTTCAGGTAGAGTTGCTTTTGGTTGGTGGGAAGAACCTATATGCTAATAAGATTTGCAAAATGAATAAAACTAACGGCGTTCAACCTTATAGTAGAACGCCGTTAGTTACGTACTTTAAATTATTCCTTATAATAGCTCAAAAGCCTCCATAGCTAAGCCTCTGTTTCTTATATATTCATATAATAATTTGTCCACTATATAAATATATATTATCTTCCTTCTCCCAACCTAACATCGGGCACAAAACGTTGCAAAGCCTCAATAAATTCCTCATATTGTTTTTTCTTTTTAATTGTGATTCCACCTAATATATTGCGGTCTTTATCACAAAGATTAGTAAAATATTCTCTTCCTAGTCCAATAATACTTGAATGATCTTTTAAGGATATAGTTTTAGTAGAATAAACCTCTGAAAGCTTAAAAATCTTATAATCTGTCAATGGAACTCTGCCAAATTTGTATACTAAATAATGTTCGGTAAAATAATATTCACCCTCACCATCTTTTAATTCAACCCTATGTAAAGGAGCTGACGCCATCTCACTGTCAAATTGGTAAGCTTCATCTTGTGTAATAAGTATTTCTTCTAAATTTTTACGAAGCTCTGGGCATCCTTGTTTGTTATTTTGACGTTTACCTAAGAAAAGAGCTAAACAGATTACAGCTATGATAATACCCATTACTGTAATCATAACAGGCATATTTTCTTCTGATGGTATCCCACCATTTATAAAACCTATTACCAAAAATAAAATAGGCATTACACAAATTATTCCTGCTACCATAGGAAATTGTTTTCTTTTTTTCTCACGAAATTCATCAACTATACGTTCTTGTTCTTTCAACCATTTTGATTGCATACGATTCCCCCTAACTTTATTTTTATTTATGCGTAACATTTATATGTTACACTATTATCAAACTTTAATCAATATTTTCCTTTTAGGGTAAATTAATCCTGAAAAGATTATCAATCAATTGCCTTATTTAAAGATTTGCTTCTTCCATTTCATTATCTGCATCTAGGGATGCTGTAACTTCATCTGTCCATGTAAAATGTCAACACCTATAATTATCATAGCAAAACAAGAGCCCCCTATGACAATCCTAAACTGTCATAGGAGGCTTTATTGAAAGGGGTAAATAACATTATAATTTTATTTCTATCTATTTATAACTATCTCTTTTCCTTCTTTACGTCTCTTGGCAAATTCAGCCGTTGCTGTGAAAATCACGTCTGTGGATGAGTTAAGTGCTGTTTCGCAAGAGTCTTGCAGAACACCTACTATAAATCCTACACCAACTACCTTCATAGCAATATCATTTTGTATACCAAAAAGACTACATGCTAGAGGAATCAATAATAGAGAACCACCAGCAACGCCTGAAGCACCGCAAGCACATATGGCTGAAAGTACGCTAAGGATTATTGCTGTACCTATGTCCACTTTAATGCCAAGGGTATGAACCGCTGCAAGGGTTAAAACAGCAATAGTAACAGCTGCACCAGCCATATTTATGGTAGCACCTAATGGAATAGATACAGAATAAGTATCTTTATCTAAACCTAACTTTTCACACAAGCTCATATTTACAGGGATGTTTGCCGCTGAGCTACGTGTAAAGAATGCTGTAATACCACTTTCCTTTAAGCACTTAAATACAAGTGGAAATGGGTTTTTACGAATATATGCAAACACAATTATTGGATTGATAACAAGAGCCACAAAGGCCATACAACCAATCAGAACTGCAAGTAGTTGTCCATAACTAAGTAAGGACTCTATTCCATTTGTAGCAATAGCATCGAATACAAGACCCATAATTCCTAATGGTGCAAAGTTTATTACCCATTTAACTATTTGAGATACCGCTTCTGAAAAATTAGAAATCATAATTTTTGTAGAGTCAGGTGCATTTCTTAAAGCAAAGCCAAGAAGTAACGCCCAAGACAATATACCGATATAGTTAGCATTATAAAGTGCTTTTACTGGGTTATCAACAATGTTCATCAGTAGTGATTTAAGAACCTCTGCCACACCTCCAGGAGCCGTTACATTTTCAGCGTTGGCTGTAAGTGTTAGATTTACTGGGAACATAAAACTTGCAACAACTGCTAAAAGTCCCGCTAAAAATGTTCCTAAAAGATACAAAACGATAATAGATTTCATATTGGTTTCATGACCAGCCTTATGTTGAGCAATGGCCGACATAACTAAGAAGAACACCAATATAGGAGCCACTGCTTTTAAAGCACCTACAAATAAAGAACCTATAATTACGATTGGTTTTGCTGCTTCTGGAATAGCTACAGCCAAGATAATACCAATAATTAAACCTACAATTATTTGTTTTACCAGACTCAATTCATTCCATTTTTTCATTAGATTTTTCATAAATTTTTTCCTCCTCTAAATAAGATATAAATGCAACAACTAATTAAGATATAAATACAGCAGCGTATAACTATCTAAATCTTCAGTATAGTGTACTACGAAATATAGACATTTGTCAATGGACTATGGACAAATTTTAAACACATTTGACAGAGACACAAAGACAGACAGTAAGAATATTAATATTTTTAAGTCCTTAAAAGATAAAGATTTGTAGCTTACTGAAATATATTGTACCCAAGCTGAATATAATTTAAAAAAAGAGTAAATTAGATATCACAAAATAATATATATGACTTATTATTTTTTAAGGGGGATGTATATGAAAAAGCTTACTTTATTGTTTTTAGCTCTTGTGTTATTAATTGCACCGTGTAACTCTGTATTTGCTCAAAGTAATAAAAACACAGATGATAAATTGCAAAGTATTAATTGGGATGAAAGACATACTATTGAATTTCATGATAATTTGTTAAAAGATTTGGCCATTAAGTATCCTAATATAGCAAAAACTTATCCAATAGGCCACACTTGGAGAGAAAGAAAGATAAATGCCATAGAACTCACCAGTAATGTAAAAAATGAAAAAAACAAAACTGGTATTGCTGTAATTGGAAATATTCATGGAAATGAGCAGGAATCAGCTGAAAGCGCATCTTACACTGCTTGGTGGCTAGCTACAAATTATAATACTGATAAAAAAGTAAAGAATATCTTAGATAATTATACAGTATACATTGTGCCTGTTATGAATCCTGATGGATATGCTCAATCCTTTATATATCCTATCAGAGAAAACTTGAGACCTACAGATCGTAATGGCAACAATATAGTATTTAGCGATCCTTATTCAGATACAGATGGCGATGGAATAATAGCTGACATATATGTAGGTGCTAAAGATTCAGCTATAAAAGATAGGAAAAAGATTGGTATGGAGAGTGCTGATTGGGATAAAAATGGAGTATTTGGAGATGATCCAAAGCAAAGTACTATTGATTTAAATAGAACCTTTGATTATTTATGGAATTACTTAGATGTAGATAGAAAACCAGCACTAGGTGGCAATGCATACACAAGAGCAGGAGCTAATCCTGCTATAGAACCTGAAGTAAAAGCTGTTCAAAACTTCTTATTAACAAAGAAAGTTCATGCTTTAGCAACCCTTCACACAGGTATACAATGTGTGCTAACCCCATGGTGCAATACCCCTGAAAAACCAAAGGATGCTAAATTTATGGAAAAAGTTGCAGCTGACATGACAAAGGCACTAGAGGATACTACTGGTAGAAAATTTTATTCAAAACAATCTTATGATGATTATCCTACTTCTGCTGAAATGATAGATTGGACATACGGTAGACTTGGTATACATTCATATACTATTGAAGTTTATCGCGGTGGCAAATCTAATCCAAAGGGTACAATTGAAGAGCAGTGCGCATGGAATAACGAATTACCTGCAGACATATGGGAATATAAAGGCGAATGGAATGGAGTTAAGGATGTATGGTTTAGAAAAACCTCAAGAGCACAAATGGTAGGAATTGCACCACCAGAACAGACTAAAATGGTAGAGGGCGCAAAAAATGCAATCCTTAAAATGATAGAAAGCGAACCTTATGGACCAGGTTCAGAAGCCCCTGAGTATTTATTTTGGGGAAATGGCTGGTAAAAATTAATTAAATAAAGTTTATATATTATTTTGTGAAAAACCTCTGAATTAATATTATGAAGAGGTTAGGCTGTTGGTAACATAATTTATCAACAGCCTTTTATGTGCTTCAACATCCTTTACTTCATTTATTCTTTTGATACATCTTTCTACAACTTCTATCTTATTAAATATTACATCATTACCCATATATACCTCCCCTTTCTTTTATACCTTTCAAAATTATTTCCCTCTCTTCATTTAATAAAGCATATTCTTTTAGGGATCTCATCTCAAAATACATTCTTCTAGTTTTATCTGTACAATAAATCTTTATTCCTGTACCTAAAATTTGAGCTTTAAATACAGTGGATGCTTTCTTTAAATCTATTAAATCTATATCTCTATTTAAACTACTAGCCAGCTCCTGTGCTACCATGAAAACCTGGTAATCTGAAAGGTTTTCTTCACTCAAAAAAGCTATATCAATATCGCTATCTTCTCTTAAAAGTCCCTTTGCTGCTGAACCAAAAACATATATTAAATAAGGATTAATTTTTTCTATCAATACTTCATTAATGCCATTGATAAACTCTTTATTCAACACCTCAACACCACCTGTCAAATAATCTATTTAATTCTATTATATCCTAAATTTATATTATATTTAAACGTTTCTATAGTTTCCTTCCATCTACTTCTTAAGAGCCATCTCCATGAATCAATATTCATACATTAGCAAAATAGGAAAAGAAGTATCTTCATATCTATGCTACTATATAATTAACGTACGGCAATTTCTTTATTATAGGAGGTACCTTGTGGATTATATAGATTTAATACAAAAGACAATAGATTACATCGATGATAATATTATTGAAAAAATAACTGTCAATGAGCTAGCTGAAATTGCAGGATTTTCAACCTATCATTATTATAGAGTTTTTAATAGTTTTGTTGGACTACCTGTAATGGAATATGTGACAAGACGAAAACTTCAATATGCCCTTTACCAGCTTAGTAATGGAGGAAAAATACTTGATATAGCATTAAATTATGGCTTTGAAACTCATGCTGGATTTACAAAGGCCTTTAAAAAACATTTTGGATATGCACCGAATTTTTATCGAATGCATGCCTCCATAGGTTTTCCACAGAAAATTGATCTAAAAAAATTAAGAGAAAATAGAATTGGAGGGGTTATAATGGAACCTAAAATAATTAAAAGAGATGCTTTTAAAATAGTTGGATATGAATTTAAAACTACTCTAAGAAACAATGCTCATACTAGAGATATTCCTGGATTTTGGAACCAATGCAATATTGAAGGCAAGGAAGCTAAATTATACGAAACTCAAAATCCACCTAGACATGGAGAGTATGGCATTTGCATAAATACAAATATGGAAACTGACCAGTTCTCCTACGTATTAGGAATAGAAGTTTTGAACTTTGACAACGCTATGGAAGATATGTATAAGCTTGAAGTACCTTCCGCCACCTATGCAGTATTTACCACTCCCCCTGTAGATGAAACTGATTTTGTAAGCTCAATTGAAGGCACTTGGAAATATATACTTGAAGAGTGGTTCCCAATCTCCGGATATGAAATTGATGATTCAAAACTAGACTTTGAATTCTATGATGAACGCTGCCATCCTTGGGAATGTAAAAAACTTTCTATGTATATTTACGTTCCAATAATAAAAAAATAATTATCCTAAAATTTATATCTAACACTTATGCCTAAAATCAAATAAACCTATTCATTTTATATACAATGAATAGGTTTATTACATAGATCTTTTATTTCTCGAAAGCTATTACAACTTCTTTTAGCATTTTTCTTATTTGAATATGTTGAGGACATGCCTTTTCACATACTCCACATTTTTTACAGTTTGAAGCTTTTTTATTATCTTCCACTGCAATATTATATATTTTTTTCGATGCTTTAACATCTCCATATATAAAAGCATCATTTAAAAGCTCAAAATTTACTGGTATATCAACCCCAAAGGGACATGGCATACAATATTTACAGTTTGTACAGTTTACTTTTATTCTGGATTTATATATTTCTTTAACTTCATCTATTAATGCAATTTCTTTTTCTGTTAGTGAATTTGGATAGGCTTCTTTTGCAGACTTTATATTTTCCTCTATCTGCTGAATTTCATTCATTCCACTTAAAACTACATCTACTTCTGGATGGTTCCATATGAATTTTAGTGCCCAATCTGCAGGAGTTCTTTTATTTTTAGCTTTATTCCATATAGCTTTAACATCCTTTGGAATATTTTTTACAAGACTACCACCTCTAAGAGGTTCCATTATTACAACTCCAAGGCCTTCTTTTGCTGCATATTCTAATCCTTCTCTTCCAGCTTGATAATTTTCATCCATAAAATTATATTGAATTTGACAAAAGCTCCAGTGATAGGAATCTACTATTTCTTTAAACAAATCTAAGTCATCATGAAAAGAAAAACCTGCATATTTTATTCTTCCATCTGCTAAAGCCTTATCTAAGAAATCAAATACATTATATTTTTTTAAACTCTCCCAATATTCTTTATTTAAAGCATGTATAAGATAAAAATCTATATAATCTGTTTGTAGTTTTTCAAGCTGTTCATTTAAATATTTGTCCATATCCTCTCTACTATTTATTAGCCAAGAAGGTAGTTTTGTGGCTAATTTCACCCTTTCTCTATAGCCATCTTTAAGTGCTTTTCCAACTAGAGGCTCACTCATCCCCCCATGATATGGGTGTGCAGTATCAATATAGTTAATTCCATTATCAATGCCATATCTTATTTGTTTTATAGCCTCTTTTTCATTTATTTTGGCAGGATTATTATCTATTACAGGAAATCTCATGCATCCAAAACCTAATATGGATACTTCCTCATTAGTTTTCCCCAGTTTTCTATATAACATAACCTCACTCCATTCTTATAAATAATAATATCTAGTACTTGTAAATATTATTACTTTAACTTTTAATATATACCTTCCAATAAGCAAAGTAAACAAAGGGACGGTTATCAACTTTTCACTACAATGCTTGTCTAAAAGCTTAAAAGTTATTAACCGTCCCCAATTTACTGTTTAAAATTACAAGTACACTTGTCATCTTGCAAAGTATACTTGACATACATATTCCCATATGATACCATTTAGTTAATGGAGGTGATAGTTTGAATGAAAGTATCCAATTAATGAACCGGCTAAAAGTAGCTCGTGCTGAAAAAAATCTATCACAGGAACAATTGGCTGTACTTGCAGGTGTAACCCGACAAACAATTAGTTCTATTGAAACAGGTCAGTACTGTCCTACTGCAAAACTAGCATTAATTCTTTCAAAAGTGCTTGATAAAAAATTTGAAGATTTATTTTATTTTGAGGAGGTTAAAAATAATGATTAATAAGATGGTAGAAAAAGATGAACGATCAACTTTTATTGAAAATATTAGTTACAAATTTGGATATAACTTCATTGCATTTACATTACTCCTTGATGTTGTGTATAGGGGAGTAAGGTTCAATGAAGCAGCCTGGGATTTACTTATTATAGTTATAATAAGTGGTTTCGCCATGACAGTATATCAATATAAACAAAAAATTTTAGGAAGAACTTGGATAAAAACTGTTGCTTTAACATTTGCGATTACCTTTATTTTTGCTTTTTTATTAGCATTGATTATAAAAAAATTCTGAAACTAAAAAAATTAAACAAATCAAAGGGACGGTTATCAACTTTTCACTATAATGCTTGTCTAAAAGCTTAAAAGTTATTAACCGTCCTCTATTTATCCCTATAGAATATTATGAAAATTCATGTTCTATAATTTCCTTCCATCCCACTTCTTAAGAGCTACCCTCATGGACCTAGCCATTTCCTTACTAAATTCCGCTCCTGTTTTTCTAGCAAAGAACATTTGAGCAAAATTTTCTCCATTGTATTTGTTGTTTTCAATGTAACCTTTTTCCTTTTCCTCAAACATTTCCTCTAGTTCATCTTTAGTAAGTTTTCTATATTTCTCTTCAAATACTATGAACTTTTTATCAAATCTTTTTCTATAAACTCTTTTATAATCTTCTTCATAGTATCCAAAGCATAGCATGCACACTGGAAATACCCAATCCTCTAAATTAAGAAACTCTTTGTGAAACTCATAGTTTTCAATTATATCGCCTATGTAGCAAGAGCCTATGCCTAGTGACTCAGCTGCAATAACAGCATTTTGTGCAGCTATAAGGGCATCCTCACAAGCAAGTATAAGGTCTGATTCTTGTGGTGCTTCAAAGGCAATGTTCTCCCTCTGTGCATATTCCTTAACTCCCCTATGAGCATAATAATCAAACCACTTTTGCTGATCTGCAGCAAAAATAAGAACTAGCGGTGCCTTCCCAATAAAGGGCTGATTGTCACAGGATTTGCTTAAAATTTCTTTTGTCTCGCTATCCTTGATCATAATAATAGAATATAGACATTGATTTCCCGCTGTAGGAGCCTTTATTGCGGAATCAATTATTAAATCTAAATGCTCCTTTGATATGTCCCTCTCTGCATATTTTCTAAGGGATACTCTTTTATTTATTACATCAATTACTGGATTCATGTTTCTCCTCCTTGTTAATAATTACTTATTTCATCTATTTATAAATTTATATTCTATATATATGAGCAAAATCCTTCATGTTATAACTATCCTATATGATGATTCTCTCACAAGTAGTGTACCTAGCGAATAATATATATAAACAAAAGATAATGATAATTTTACTGAACAAATAAATTTATAAGGAGAGGTACAAAAATGGATAATAATAAATCTATACCTCGGGCAGCTCTTGTGCCCGATCCCAACACTGGATACTTGATTCCGGACTATTTTGGTACCGCCAACTGGGCCTATAGTCCACCCCTTAGAAAGTTTGTTGATGCAATGCCGGGGCTAGGCCCTAATAACGCAAACGCTTTGGGTCAGTATATCCCGGTTGCTGTTCCCGATATAACCACCTATCCCGGTACTGACTACTACGAAATCGCAGTGGTTGAGTTTACAGAGCAAATGCACTCGGATTTGCCCCCTACAACGCTTAGAGGATATGTGCAATTGTCTACAACAATTATTCCTGGTGCTCATGTTGCTTTGACCTATAAAGGTTCGCCTATTTTGAAAGGTGACGGCACCCAGGCTTATGGTGTAGATACTCCCCATTATCTTGGACCTGCTATTGTTGCCAACCGCGGTGTGCCAGTTCGCATCAAGTTCTACAATCTGCTTCCTACTGGCGCTGGTGGAAACCTCTTCATCCCTGTGGATACAACCGTCATGGGTGCTGGAATGGGACCTCTAGGAATGGATGCTACTCCTATGGATTACACGCAAAACCGTGCTAATATCCATCTTCATGGTAATAACACCGTATGGATCAGCGATGGAACACCACATCAGTGGATTACCCCAGCGGGAGAAAACACTCCTTATCCTCAGGGTGTCAGTGTAGTGAATGTCCCTGATATGGAAAATGTAGATGACCCTCGCGATGGTATGCAGACCTTGTACTACACCAACGCACAAAGTGCTAGACTAATGTTCTATCATGATCACTCATATGGTATCACTCGACTCAATGTCTATGTGGGAGAAGCCTCAGCTTATTTACTGACAGACCGAGTGGAACAGGATCTAATCAATGGCACCAACCAATCAGGCGTAAATCCTAGTTTTAAAAAAATTCTTCCTGATCTTGGCATTCCACTAGTTATCCAAGACAAGACTTTCGTTGATGCCGCTACTATCCTCGATACGGATCCTACTTGGGCATGGGGAACAACTCCAAGCACACCTAATACAGGCGACCTTTGGTACCCTCATGTTTATAGTCCAGCACAGAATCCCTGGGACATTAGTGGAGCAAACCCGTTTGGCCGCTGGATGTATGGTCCGTGGTTTTGGCCACCTACAACCAATATAGAACATGGCCCAATTCCAAACCCTTACTATGATCCCGTAAATGCACCCGAGCAACCGCCGATGATACCTGCAACACCTAATCCCTCAATGCCAGGAGAAGCTTTTATGGATACACCCATTGTTAACGGTACGGCCTACCCCTATCTAGAGGTAGAACCTAAAGCTTACCGTTTCCGTATCCTAAATGCCGCAAATGACCGTTTTTTTAATCTACAGATGTATGTAGCTAATCCTGATGGCAATACCTTACCTGGCACAGGTTATGGCACAGAAGTTAGGATGGTTCCTTCTTGTGGAACACCAGGGATTCCTGCTGATTGGCCAAGTGGCATACCTGACCCTAGCTTAAAAGGACCAGACTGGATTCAAATCGGCACTGAAGGCGGTTTCCTTCCAGCACCTGTGGTAATACCCAGCCAGCCAATCACCTGGAACTTAAATCCAACAAATTTCAATTTTGGAAATGTGGATCAACATTCGCTCCTATTGGGAGCTGCAGAACGAGCAGATGTCATCGTTGACTTCTCCATGTATGCCGGAAAAACACTAATTCTTTACAACGATTCTCCCGCAGCTTTCCCTGCCGCCGACCCCCGCTATGACTATTACACGGGTAACCCTGACCAAACTCCAGAAGGTGGTGCACCTCCCACTCAACCTGGCTACGGCCCTAATACCCGTACTATTATGCAAATTAGAGTGGCAGCTGCTACTCCAGTTCCCTATGATATAACTTCTTTGGAGGCAGTGTTTGCTAAAACAAACGCTAAAAGAGGAGTATTTGAAGCGTCTCAGGATACTATTATCATACCGCAGGCCGCATATAACTCCGCCTATAATGTTACGAATTTACCTGGGGATGCTGACAGTGCCTATGTGCAACTTCATGAATTCTCCAAGACCTTTCAGCCCATATATGCCAGCGGAGCTCTTCTACCAGCTGTTACTCTACCACTAGAACCCAAGGCTTTGCAAGACGAAATGGGTGAAGTCTACGATACCATGTATGGACGAATGAGCGGTATGCTTGGACTTGAATTTCCGGTGTCCAGCTCCAACTTTAATCAATTTGTAGTTTACGGTTATGCCAGTCCTCCCGTTGAAATTATTAAAGGCACAGCAAATCTAAATGCGACTCCTATTGGCTCTCTTAATGATGGGACTCAGATTTGGAAAATTACTCACAACGGCGTGGATACCCATACCATTCACACCCACTTGTTTTCTGCACAGCTCATCAACCGTGTTGCCTGGGACGGAGCTTTGATACCGCCTGATGCTAATGAGCTAGGCTGGAAGGAAACTTTTAGGGTTAATCCTTTAGAGCATACAATTATCGCAATGAGACCGAATATTCCTAGCCCTGCACAGGTGCCATTTGAAGTACCAAACAGCCTTCGTTTGATCGACCCTACAATGCCAGAGGGCGCTGTACTAGCACCTCCACCGCCTGCAGGATGGTTTGACCCACTAGGAAATCCAATTACCCAAATTACTAATCACTACGTTAACTTTGGTTGGGAGTATGTATATCACTGTCATATTCTTGCTCATGAAGAAATGGATATGATGCACTCTATGTCCTTTGCTGTTCCGCCAAGAACACCTTCAAACCTAATTGCTAGTATTATCGGCACTGGTTCAAGAAAGAGTGTATATTTAACCTGGATGAATAATTCGAAAAACCATACTAGCTTAATTATCCAAAGAGCGCTAAATAGCTCTGGACCATGGACTAATATAGCAACACTGCCATCGGATTCAAATTGGTACACTGATCAAATCGGAAACAGAAACGACACTTACTACTACCGAGTATTTGCCTCCAACACTGTTGGTGACACAGGCACTCCTGGTTTCCCTACAATAACAGTTAACTCTGACTTTTCCAATGTAGTAAGTATTGCTACAAATCAGGTTCAGCCACCTGCTGCTCCAACCAACTTGACTGCAAATTTACTAGGCGGGCCGAGGATTCTTCTGACCTGGCGAGACAATGCCATTAATGAAACTGGTTTTGTAGTTGAACGCTCTGATAATGGTGGAAACTATTTCGTCCTAGCCACAGTTAGCTCGAAAGCTTCCACTGGCACTGTCACCTACACTGATAGAACTGTCATCGCTGGCTATAACTGCATCTACAGGGTGGCAGCCGTGAATCAGGCAGGGTTATCAAATTACTCCAACTCAGCACAAGTGACTATATAGTCTACTACAATATCTAATTAAATTACTGTAATATACAACGCTTAAAAAAGGAAAGAATTTTATGCTTTAAAAATTCTTTCCTTTAATCTTTTTGATTTATTTATCTTTCTAAATTTCAATCACTTTTTATTGTTCATAATTTATTTATAATTCCATCACCTGTTTGCCACATACCATGCTCATACTAATATTTGTAAAGCCATAAAAAACAAATTATTAGGAGGTAGAAAAAATGATTAGCAAAAAATCAAAAATACTAGCTGCATTAAGTCTTTCTTTAATTATTGGCCTTAGCTCTAATGTTTTTGCAGCAAAAGATTCAACTTCTAAGGAAACTAAAAAATCTAATAAGATGATAGAGATGTTTAAAACGAAAAAATCCCCTGTTAATGATGGATTTGGTCAGTTAATCCAAAAGTTAGGGCTAACAAGGGATGATATATCTACTGCAAAAGCTTCTGGTAAAACCTTATTTGATTTAGCAAAAGATAAGGGATATACTCCTGAGCAAGTTCGCGAGATGCTTATTCAAGCTAGAACTGAATCCATAAGCAAAGCTGTAACTGATGGAAAACTTACTAAAGAAAAGGCTGATGAATTAATCAGTAAAGTAAAAGAACAGGCAGCCAAGTGGGACGGTTCTATAAAATATTTTAATAATAATGATAAACATAAAAAAGCTGAACAATTTTCTCCAATGGAAGCATTAGGACTCACAAAGGAAGATATAAAAGCTACAAAAGACTCTGGTAAAACCATATATGACTTAGCTAAAGAGAAGAAGGGCATGACCCCTGAGCAGGTTAAAGCTGCACTTATAAAAGCAGAAACTGATAAAATAAGTAAAAAGGTTTCTGAAGGAAAAATAACTCAAGAAAAAGCTGATGCTATGATAGCAAAAGTTAAAGAAAGAATAGAAAAGTGGGATGGCAGCTTAAAACCATCAAAGCCTTTCCCAAAAACAACTGTAAAGGAAAAGACGCAAAAAGAAGCTATGTAAAACCATAGCTAACAGGGAATGAGGATAATACTTCCTCATTCCCTTAATTTTTTAAACTACAAAATAAAACTTTACTCCCCTATCTGTATTTTTCACTCCATAGGAATAATTATGAGCTTCAAGTATATTTTTAACTATAGAAAGGCCTAAACCCGTTCCTCCTAGTTTTCTATTTCTTGATTTATCAACTTTATAAAACCTATCCCATATTTTGAAAAGCTCTTCCTCAGGAATACTTAACCCAGTATTTTCAATGTCTATGAAAATTTTATCATCCTTATTGACCATGTTAACATATAGGGTGCCATTTTTATTTACATGTCTTAAAGCGTTAGTAATAAAATTAGTAATCACCTGCTCCATTCTATTCCAATCAGCATAAACCATGGTATTTTCCAATAAGCTTAATTCAATTTTAACTCCCTTTTCCTCAATAATATTTCTATATTTTTTCAGAGTAAATTTTATAAGGTTGCATATATCAAATTCTTCCCGGGTAAGCTTAAAACTGCCAGACTCTAAATTAGACAAATCCAGCATATCGTTTACTAAGCTGGCCATCTTTTTTCCTTCATCAATTATGATATCAAGATAATAATCTTTTTCTTCTCCCTCAAAAATATTATCTTTTAATCCCATAGCATACCCATCTATAAGGCTTATAGGGGTTTTTAATTCATGGGAAACTGCCGCTACAAATTCCCTTCTTGCTTTTTCTAGTTTTCTTTCCTTCTCTATATCTTTCTCTAGCTTTGCATTAGCATCTTTTAATGATGTAAGAGCTTCATTAAGATTTTCTGATAAGAAATTTAAAGATGAAGCAACATTTCCTATTTCATCTTCACTTTTTACAGTGCATTTTTCAGAAAAGTCCAATCTAGCCATTTTTGTTGCCACATTATTAATCTTTATAAGAGGTTTTGTTATCATATTTGAATATATAAATGCCAAAATTATTATAAAAAAAACTGCTCCAATAGAAAAGTACCCATATAGCTCCTCTATAACGGATACAGCTTCATTGATAGGTTGAAGGGAAGTTATAGCAAAAACTATTTCATCTCTTTCATTATTAGGTGAAATAGCAATTATATTCCCTGTCTTATCTGGCTTTCTTTGTGTTACTATAGTTACGGCATTCTTATTTTTTTTAAATTTCTTTAAATTACGAGGGGTAATTTCTTCTACCCATTGTTTTATAAACTCTGTAATCTCTCTTACCCTGGTTATATCTGCTTTGTTTTTAGTGGGCTTTGCTATTAATTTTAATCCATTTGAGCTATCTAGTATTACTATCTTTATATTATAAGTTTCTTCGTATTCCTCAATGAGCTGAATAGTTCTTTCATCACTAGAACTTTTATTATAATCTACTTTAAATTTTTCAATATTGGTTTTTAATCCACTTTTTTTCTTGCTTACATAAAACTTTTGAAAAAATACCGTTTGAATTATCAAAGTAGTCCCAATAAAAAGCGCAAACATAAGAGCTGATATTATAAAAAGTTTTTTGGTTATACTTTTTTTCTTATTTATCCCTATGTTCAAATTTATAGCCAACTCCTCTTATAGTAGATATTAAGTAAGCTTTTTCTCCAAGCTTTTCTCTCAGTCTTTTTATATGAGTATCTACTGTTCTATAGTCTCCCTGAAAGTCCATTCCCCAAATATAATCCAATATTTTTTCTCTAGTTAAAACAATGCCATTGTTGAAGGAAAAATATAACAATAGTTCATATTCCTTTAATGATAAATTTAAAGGGCTTCCATCTAAAGTTACCTTGTAGGCTAATTCATCAATATGTAGTCCATCAAAATAAAATCCCTTTTTCTTCTCAGGTTCACAGTAATAAGCTCTATTTATCAAAGCTTTAACCTTTGCCATAAGTATTCTTATATCAAAGGGCTTTTTAATATATTGATCTGTACCTAACTCATAACCTAAAAGTTCATCTTCCTCTTCTCCCTTTGCAGTTAAAAATATTATAGGTACATTAGAGCTCTTTCTTATTTCTCTGCATGCTGTAAAGCCGTCCATAACAGGCATCATAACATCCAATATTATTAAATGTACTCCTTCAGTTTTAAAAATCTTTAAAGCATCTATGCCAGTTTCAGCTTCTATGGTTTCATACCCTTCTCTTTTTAAGTATGCCCCTATAAGCTTTCTCATTCTTTCCTCATCATCTACTATTAAAATTTTTTCTTTCATAGCTGTACCCTCTGACTTTTTATTCAAATCTTCTAATATTTTCATTACCTTATCTTTAATTTTGCCACTTAGTAGTCTTAAATACAATACTAGTAATTCAACATTTTTTATTTATATATATAGGGACAGTTATCAACTTTTCACTATAATGCTTGTCTAAAAGCTTGAAAGTTATTAACCGTCCCCTAAATTTAAAATTTCAAATTTTATTGTTTGCACAAGAATGTATATGTTGTTTCATCCATATTTTTTACTATTGTATTAACTCCATATACTTGTTTTATATTTTCTTCATTTATTACTTCCTTTGTATTTCCATATGAGTATACTCCAGAGTTTTTAAGCATAATTATTTTATCTCCATACATTGAAGCTATGTTTAGGTCATGAATAGACATTATAGCCATAATATTTTTTTCTTTTACTAAGGAGCTTATTATTTCTAAGGTTTCTAGCTGATTTTTCATATCCAAACTACTAGTTGGTTCATCTAAAAGAATTATAGGTGATTGTTGAGCTATTGCTTTTGCAATAAATACCCTTTGTCTTTCTCCTCCACTAAGATTGTTGATATTTTTAAAAGCTATATTATTTAAATTCATCTCTTCTAATATATTAAAAACTATTTCTTTGTCTTCTTCTTTCACTTTAAAATTTATATTTTGCACTCTACCCATTAAAACTGTATCAATTACGCTGATAGGAAATGCAGTGTGGGTACTTTGAGGAACATAGCTAAATAATTTTGCTAGTTCCTTTGTATTCATTTTATTTATAAGTGTTCCATCTACAAGAACATTACCAGAGGAAGGTGGTATTATTCTGCTTATACATTTTAGTAAAGTAGTTTTTCCCGTTCCATTAGGTCCAAGTAAACAAGTTATTTCACCACTATTGGTTTCAAAACTTATATCTTTTAATATTGGAGTCTTTTCATAAGAAAATCCCAGTTTATCAACTTTTAATTTCATTAAAAATACTCCTTCCTATTTTGAATTATTAAATGTATAAACAAAGGTACACCAAGGTATGAAACTACTATACCCACTGGAATATTTACAGGAGCTAATAAAGTTCTCCCAATGGTGTCTGAAACCAATAGTAATATTCCTCCAAATATTGCTGAATAGGGTATTAAAAATCTGTGATCTCCTCCTACCATAAGCCGTGCTATATGGGGAGCCACTAGTCCTACAAAGCCTATTACTCCTGTGAAACTTACTATTGCTGCTGTTAAAAACACTGAAAATACTCCAACAACGGTCCTGCTTTTATCTGGATTTATTCCGAGAGTTTTAGCCATTTCATCGCCACCTGAAACCATGGCATTTAAAATCCAAGAATGTCTCATAAATACACATAAACTTACACTTAATATAACACCTAACAATAAAACATGTGACCATTTAGCACCATTTATACTTCCAAAAGTCCATTGTACTGCTGATGCCAGTTGATGGTCATCAGCGTAAAAATGGATAGTTGAGGTTACTGCACTAAATAGATAATTTATGGCTATACCAGATAGTATTATTGCTTCTGGTTTCATTCCTAGTTTTATGGAAATAGAATATACAAATATTGCACAAAGAATAGCGAAAATAAATGCATTTGAAATAATCCCTAAGTTACTATTGGAAAACAAGCTTATTCCAAAAATCATTGCTATAGACGCTCCACAAGCCGCTGCTGAGGATATCCCTATGGTAAAAGGGCTTGCCATAGAATTTTTAGTAATTCCCTGCATTATAGTTCCCGATACAGCAAGTCCCATTCCAGCTAAAACAGATAAAATGATTCTTGGAAGCCTTAAAAATACTATTACCTTTTGTTCCATATTAACTGAATTATTAGTTATAATATTTTTTATAGCACTAAGTATTTCTTTTAAAGAAACATCTACAGCTCCCACTCCTGTAAAGATAGCCATAAGTATGATGGTTACAATAATACTTATAGGAATAAACAAAAGTTTTATTTTAACTTTTTTATCATATTTTCTTCGTATATCACTTTGGGATATATTCAATGATGCCACCTCAATTTGCTTTACTTTATTTCTTTATTTCTGGGTAGAAATGTCCCTGTAAATTTTTAAACCCTTGGAAGTCTTCAAGCCATTGTCTATATATTTCATCAGGATTCAAATCCTTAAGTTGTTCAGGGTACATCCATTTAGCCATATATACAGCCCCTATTAATTTAGATGCTCCACCATGGCCAAACTGTGACATGGTATATACATTGTTATTTTTTACAGCATTAGTTTCATCCCAGCCTGCACGTTTTTTAATATCTTCAATTGTTTTATCCATTAACTCTTTAGACGGCGCCTCATATAATCCTGTGCCTTTTATAGCTTTATCTGGAGTAACATTTTTAAATATGAAGTCTGGATTCCTTTTTACTATCTCTTCTGAATCTACCTTTTTACCATGCATATCTTTAGGTGCATCTTCAAAAATATTTATTCCCCCAGAGTAGTTTATCATGTTAGCATAATAGTCTCCTGGGAAAGATGTATTATATTCTGTGGTACTTTCAAAATACACCTTCTTCTTTTCAACATCTTTAAGAGCTTTTTTTATGTACTCAATTGGCTCATTAAAATATTTTATAAACTTTTCCGCTTCTTTTTCTTTATCAAACATTTTACCTATGTTAGTTATTTGATTTTGAAAATCTGCCGTATCATATCCTGAAATAACAAATACCTTTATTCCAAATGGCTCTAGTTTTTTCTCAGCTTCTTCATAAGATCCATTGGCAGGAAGAATTAGTACTTCTGCACCTAATTCAGCTATTTTCTCATAGTTAAGATCCTTTGCATCTTTTCCGATAGTGTTTTTAGGGTCAAATTGTTTCCAATATTCTCTATCTTGGGCAGTACCCATATCTACTGCAATTACACCATTTATGGCTCCACAGGCACGAATAAGTTCGCTATTGTATCTATTAGCTACTACTGCTTTTTTTACTGGGAAAGGCAATTCTACCTTTCTTCCTACGTTATCCACTAATATAATTGTGTTATCCTTATCTGCTTGTTTTTCCCTTTCATCCTTGGCACAACCAGATAAAACGAAAATAGGTATTAACATTAACACCAAGATAAATTTAAAAAGTCTTTTTTTCATAATAAAATCCTCCTCTTAATTAATATGTGTAGGTAATTTCATGGAAGGGCTTATTATTTTTACTCAATAAAAAAAGGCTACTCAAAAAAAGTAGCCATAATTCACACAAATAAAATTTTAACCGCTACCTCCCACCGAGATAAATAATTAATTTTTATAAGGCAGGTCTCCTGACTTCAATTTCATCCTACTACCTTACCTTCCCAATTTAATAATCAGTGGCTATAAGGGTTCGTCCATTTTACAGTAGCGGGGGCTGTGTGGTTTTAACCAACTTCCCTATTAATTACATATGTAAACCTTATATTAATATTAAGTTTTATTTCATTGTCTATACTAATACAATTAGTAATTGTTGTCAATGCAAATTTTGTAATATTTCATCCTGCTATTTTTATAATAGGGCTTATGTTAATGACTTTTTCTTTATAATTCTAAATTTCTAATACTTTTTCATAACAATAAAAAGTTTTTTCTTTCCCCAAAAAACTCATCTCTCCAATAAGCTTATAACCACTTTTCTTAAAAAATCCGTTCATTTTTATATTCAATGAATAGGTATCTGTTTTTAAATATCTTATGTTATTTCTTAGTGCTAATTCATGGGCAAAGTTTATAAGTTCCGTTCCTATTCCCCTTTGTCTACGGTTACCACTTACAGCCATTCTGTGTACAACCAATGCATCTTCATCTAAGGACCAGTTTAATTCTTTATATTCATCAGGCTCTTCTCTGTTAATGCAAGCGAATCCAAGAAGCTCACCTTCTTTTTCTATTACATATAAGTCACCTTTTTCTATATCCTTTGCAAAATCTTTTTCCTTAGGATAATTTTCATCCCACTGATAGTTATTATAGGAATGCATTTCAACAATAGTTTCCTTAATAATTTTCATAATAACTTTTAAGTCTTCCCTATTTGCTTTTCTTATCATAATTACCACTCCATCTATACTTTTTCATCTGTTCTCTGCCTTATCTAAAACTAGTTCTATAATTTCTTCAACGGGCTCTATACCATAATACATGGCCTCCGTCATTGGTGTTCTTTGAGTTTCTAACATTTTATTATTCTATTCCTCTCGTCCTTTCCCTGAATCTCTTAATTCTATTAGGTCATCAGGATAAGGGGCGAAAAAACTTTGTTCTAGCATCTCTGTTATTCCAAATCTAATGGCATAGGATTTTATCATGTATAAACAAGTACTTAAGGGCAATTTGCCTTCCCTATATTTTTCTATGGTATCTCTTATAAATTCCTTTTCCTCTAAGGTTATATATTTTGAAAACAGAGCCATAGATTTATTTAGAACATTTATATTAGAAGTATACCTAGCATTTTTAGAAAAAGCCATTTTTAAATGTCTTTCATACTCCTCTAATACTTTTTCCACTTTATACTTTTCATGATTTGCTACAATGTTCCCTAGTTCCTTTAACTCCTTTTGATTATATGCCATGAGAAGCATTTTATTTCTACTGTGGAATTTAACTAGTTCTCCCATGGTATTAGCATTTTTTATCCCTCTAAAAGCAGCATTTATATAAATTCTGGTTAAAAAGTGTTCCCTAATTTTATAATTAGTCAGCCTTCCTTCATCCTCTATAGGATAATTAGGATAGTTTTTAATAGCTGCTTCTGCAAAAAAGCCTACTCCTTTTTCAGAACTTGAAGCTTTTTCTCTTCCGTTGTATATTTTAACCTCTTTAATACCACAAGAAGGGGAACGGCTCTTTAGTATGAAACCATCTATATCCTTAAGCTCTCCTATAAACTCTTTAGAAAACTCTACCATATCCTTTGTAAAGTCTCCTCCTGTTTTAGGTTGGATTAAATATAGCTCTTCCTTTTCTTTAATTATTCTTAAAGATTCCCTAGGTATTGGCAGTCCAATTTGGACTTCGGGGCAAACTGTAATAATTTCTACTTCACCTTTTAGCTTTTCTATAAAATCCTGAGAATTCATCTGTCCATCATATCTACAGGCTTCAAATCCAAGACATCTACTTACACAAATTCGTGGCTTTTCAAAGTTTATCATATATTCCCCTCACTTTTAATTTAAATTTACTCTTAATTACTATCCCTCAATAATTCCGCGAATTTCTTCTTCCACACCCCTTAATTCTCTTTCAAAATCATTAAGATTTCTTCCTAAGACATTTAATAATTTATTTACATTGTCGGAGGTAGCATATACATTGTTCAAGGAATCATTTATTCTTGATTGTACAACCCAGTCTGATATGAGCCCATCAAAGAAGTAATCTGCAAAGGTTGCAAAGGAGCCTACATTTATGTCTATATTTGAGGACAAGTTTACATCTGATAATTCTCTTCTAAATACTCCAAGAAGTCTTTGAGCTTCATGAACATAGTTTTTAGCTTCATCTATTTTTGAATGTTTTGCTGCTGTAGCTAAAAATCCTCCGCCAAGCATATCCCATTGTCCCCAGCCCTTTGCGCTTTCTAAGGAGGATATAACTTTACCGAAGGCTTCTCTAACTCTTTCCCCTGCATTTATGGCTTCCTTTGTTTCTTTAATATTTGATTTTAAATCAGAAGTTTTTTCTGTAAGTTCCATTAATTTTTTAGCCTTTAAGTCATTTCCTTGTAAAATTAATTTTTCTTTGCTTTTCATTAATTCTTCATATTGCTCATGCACATTAGCATACTCATTAAGCTCTTCATTATAAGATATTAGCTCCTTTTCCAAGGTAGTTATTAAACTACAGCACTCTTCATATTTAAGCTTAGCCCCCAAATATTCCTGCCTTTCCTTTTCAAGTTGCTGCTCTTTATTTCCTAAAACAGAATAAAATAGCCCTGTAATACTTAGAGACTGGAGCCTTTCAACATCCTTTTCCTCATCCTTTAAAATTTTATGTAGCTCATTTTTTTTAGCTATCTGGTTGTTTAGTTCTTCCTTAGTTCTTTTTAAAAGATTTTGTAGTTTTTCTTTTCTTCTCATTTTTTCTTTGGCAGTAGAAATATCTTTATTTAACTCTTCAAACATATAAATTTCCCCTTCCCATGATAATCTTCACTTTATATACTAATTATAATATATATTTAACCATATGGTGATATAATATATCTATAAGGAGGGATGATCATGAAAATTGTACAATATTTTAAAAATATACTATCTAGTCTTTATTTAAGTTTAAGAAGATTTCCTTTTACCATATTGCTTTCTGCTTCTATTGCAGCTGTACTTATAGCCATACATGAAATTAGACCTTCCGAGGATAATTTGGCTAAAGTAGCCATGGTTTTAGCCCTTGGTATTCCTCTTTCTCTTTCTATAAAGCTTTTCTTTGAGAAGAGAAACGAAGAAAAGAGCCCTAAGCTTTTAATTAGCTACGGTGTGGGTGCTATAGCTTTAATTGTATATTACCTATTTTTATTAAAAGGCGATATGGGAATGGTGACTACTACAAGATATATGGCTGTTAGCTTAGCTTTATACATGACCTTCTTGTTCACCCCTTATTTCCCGGGAAAAGATGGCTTTGAAATGTATGTGATACAGGTGGCTACTGGATTTTTTACAACGGTAATATACTCCGTAGTACTTTTCGGTGGACTTTCAGCAATTTTATTTGCTATAGATAGACTTCTTGGAATAGAGGTTTTAGGTAAGGTTTATTATTACACTTGGCTTTTTGTAGTGTTCCTCTTTGCGGTGTCATATTTCCTATCTGGAATACCGCTAAAGGATAAAGTAATATCCTCAAAGGCTTATCCAAAGCTTTTAAGAATACTTATTTTATATATTGTAATGCCACTACTTACAGCCTATACCCTAATACTTTACGCCTACTTTGGAAAGATTATAATTACACAAACCTGGCCTGTGGGTCTGGTTTCCCATTTAGTCCTTTGGTATTCCGTAATTGTAACCTTAGTATTGTTTTTTATAACTCCAATACTAGATGAAAGTAGCTGGGCTCATAAATTTTTAAAGGTTTTCCCTAAGGTTTTACTTCCTCTTATAATCATGATGTTTATATCTATTGGTATTAGAATAAATGCCTATGGAGTTACTGAACCTAGATATTACGTAGTTATACTTGCCCTTTGGGTGTTTTCCATTATGATTTACTTTTCCTTTATTAAAAAACTTAGAAATATATATATCCCTGCGAGCCTTGCAGTTATAGCTTTAATTTCAGTGTTTGGCCCTCTTAGCAGTTATTCCCTATCAAAATATAGTCAAAATACTAGACTAGAAAATATTCTTGTTAAAAACAACATGCTAAAGGATGGGAAAATACAAAGTTCCTCTGCTGTTCCTAAAGAAGATAAGATTAATATAAGCAGCATACTTAGTTATTTTAACAGAAACCATTCTCTTAAAACTCTTAAGTATATTCCTGCGAACTTTAAGATAGAGGACATGAACAAAGTCTTTGGTTTTTCTTATGAAGACCCTATATATACTTCTCCTGATAGATATTTCTATTTCACAAAAATTTCAAAAGAAAAAGGAATGGACGTTAGAGGTTATGATTATTTCTTTGATATGGCTAGTATGTATAACAAAAACACTTCAGAAGCTAAAGATGTGGATGCGGTTTATGATTACGACAGCTCTACTTTGAAAATAAGCCATTTAGGAAGTGAAGTTTATAAAAAAGACCTAGAAGGTTTCATAAAAAATTTGATTTCTAAATATGGTAGTGGAGAGAGAGAAAATATGATACCAGAAGAGGAAATGACCTTCCTAGAGGAAAATGATAGGGTTAAGGTTAAGATTGTTTTTCAGCATATTTCTGGTAGCAAAAATAATTCTAGTGGAGAAATTAACGGTAAAGGCTTTGACTTTTATCTTCTAGTTAAAATTAAATAACTTTAAAAACAACTATCCTCATTAAGTTTTTATATCTTTAGTGAGGATAGTTTTATTTTACTGTTTTTTATTATTCATTTTTTTAAGGCTTATATCAGAAATAGTGCTAATAGGACATATTGTACACCAAGTTCTTGGCAAGAATAACCAGGCAAGTATTAATCCAAGAACCGTCGTAGTTAGCATCATAGAATACATTCTATAGGATAAATGTATTGCCCAATTTGGAAGTCCTCCTATATTTAGTAGCTGAGGCATGTCCCATGGAAGCTTAAAGGCAATTAAGAATCTAACAGTTTCCATAGCTTCTCTTCGCCCTTTAAATACCATAACGGTAGACATTGTTAAGATAAATAAATTAATCATAAAGTAAGTTAAAACAATCCATTTCCCCCTACCCTTTGTGAGCCAACTAGGGGCAGCTTTACCTGTTAGTGACCTACCATTAAACACCTTTCTAAATAAGCCTGCTCTAGGACAATACCTTTGACACCATGTTTTCTTTTTGTCCTTTGCTAGAAATACAAAGGGCAGTATCATGCAAACAAAACCAAGCCATGCAAAAATAATGTTAACAAAACCAAGGATAAAAAATAATATTGTCACTATATATAAGTTGTCTCTCCAATTTCCCTTCATGTACGACACTCCTTTATTAATTACTAGTAGAGCCTTTGTAGCTAAGAGCATCCTTAGGACAGGCCCCTTTACATTCAAAGCATAAAAGACAATGAGTAGGATCTATTTCCGCTCCTTTATCTTTACTTATAGTTATAGCCTCTCCTGGACATTCCTTTTTACAAATACCGCAGCTATAGCAGTTATGAGCTTTTAAGCTTAGCTTTGCAAACCTTCCAGTTAAACTAAACAGAACTCCCCAAGGACATAGGTATCTATGCCATGTTTTTTCATTAATAAATATAGTTGTAATAAGTCCTAATGGAATAATAATCAATGGAAGTGGGAATTTCTTACCTATGGTAATGGTATAAATGGTATATCCAAGTCCCACAAGGAATAATGCGAATGCAGCCCATCTTATCTTTTGTGATTTAAATATTTCCGGTACATCTTTCTTTTGAGTTTTGAGTTTCTTTCCAATCCAGTTTGCTGGTCTTATCAATGTATTTATAGGGCATGCCCACCCACAATAATATCTACCGAAAAATGATGATAGTATTATTGAACCAAAAATAAAGGCCATCCAAATTTGTGCCTTTCCTAAAACCATTAATGTAATGAATACTGCTAAAAATATAATTTGAATAACAGGTCTTAGTTTAATCAACATCGCCCTCTCCTTACTGTACCCCTGTATAGTATTTTTTATATTTTGATTATAATTATTTTGCATCCATATGTCAACAATAATTTATTAGCTTATATTGATTTAAATAAAATTTATATTTATAATCATCTTATACAATACGGGGGTATAACAAGGATAAATATACTAGGTGAGGCAAATGTATAAGCCTGTGCCCCCATAATGCTTTGCAACTATAAAAAGACTCTATTGAAATTTCTTTCAATAGAGTCTTTTTTATTTAATTACTTATCCTTTAAATTCTTTAATTCATTGAAGAGAGCTTCTGTTTTTTCCCTATCTTCATAATTTATATAAATAATCTTTTCCTTTGCAACTATTTTAATTACGGGATTTTCGTCATCTTCTATAAAAAGCTTAACCTTTTCCCCTGCCTTTGTTCTAAAATATCCTACCTTTTTATTTCCAATAGCCCCCCCATTTTGCTTCATGGATATTGGTGGAAGGGACTTTTCAAAGGTTAACTCCTCTATATCTTCTTTGTTTATATTTTCAGAGTACATTCCTTTAATAGATATAGCCTGATGATTTATTTTCAAATTTACTTTCATGGAAGCAGAAGCATAGATTACCATGAAAAGTGAACCTACTATTAAGGCTGCTGTAAGTGCCATGGCTACTTTACCCATAGGACGGGCAAGGTTTAAAGTCCAACCCACCCCTGCTCTTTTTTCTACAAAAAGGGCTGGATCTTGTGGATTATAATAAATCATACCCCAAATGTAATGCTCATCATCTTCCCTATTGATAATTAATTTTTTATCATCATTGGCATTTTGTTCTAGGGAAATGTTTTTTCCTCCTTGACCAACCTTATAACTATACACCATTACTATTATAGATAAAATTATAGTAAATATAGTTATGCTTCCAATAATAATATTTTCACTTCCTGCGGTAATTAATTTCATGCTCCCTAAGTTTGTCGCTGTAAACATAATTGATAGAGCATAGGTTATTATGATCATAAATATCCCCATGGTTCTTCTAAACTTCACATTTTGCAATCTTATATTTTCCACGTTTCCTCCATTTAAATTTTGCTTTGCTTTATTTATGGATAGAAAACTAAAAAACATTACAATTATTGTAAAAGGAAATATTATTAATCCTACCAGTTCTACCTCTTTCCAATTTCTTATGGATATAAAAAACACCCATAAAAATAATAAAACTGGAGGGGCAAAATACCAATTACTTAACTTTTCATAGCTTCTACTCTTAGCCTTAATATCTACTATCACAACGTTTCCCTTAGTTAATAACTCTCCCCAATTTTCTTTTTTCTTAATAGCTTTTACCCTTTTATTAGCTATATAAAAACACCAGCTGCCCTCAAATAAAAATAAAAACATGCCTAATATGAATATAACCGGAGCATATTCTTCACTAATTTTATTCATTAATAAGATACTTAAAACCGTAGTTATTAAAAAGCATATATTTAAATTTCTCTTGTAATTTTTATCTTCTTTTTTAAGTTCCTCTT
This sequence comes from Clostridium malenominatum, assembly GCF_039521365.1. Taxonomy (NCBI): domain Bacteria; kingdom Bacillati; phylum Bacillota; class Clostridia; order Eubacteriales; family Clostridiaceae; genus Clostridium; species Clostridium malenominatum. The sequence continues at coordinate 830,231 of NZ_BAAACF010000001.1, read as the reverse complement.
TGTTCTCAAATCCTAGGGGAATTCTAACCCCATAAAAAACAGCCCTTTGAGAAAATTTTTGCATAAATAGAAGAGGAATGTAAACTGTTATCATTATAATTGTAAATACCCAAATTTCTGATTTCATAAACATCACCTACCTTTTAATATCATCATATTTATTATTAATCAATTTAACCACTTCTTCTTTGGTAAGGCCCTTACAAATGCATCTACATAGAAAAACTTCTAACTCTTCTTCCATAGAATCAATAAATTCTTCTTTTTTATCTGTGGTAACGCTGACCATAGCGCCTTTTCTTCTATCTATTACTAAATAACCCTCATCTTTTAAAAGATTATAAGCTTTGTTAATGGTGTGAAGATTAACTCCAATATCCACACTTAAATCTCTTATGGATGGAAGGGTTTCTCCTTGTTCTAGTTCTCCCCTTGCTATGGCTTTAATAATTTCGTTTTTCAGCTGAAGATATATAGGTATTTCGCTATCAAATAATATCTTAATCAAAGCATCACCTCTTTTGAATTTCACTTCTGTTATATTTGTTATATATATTATATAACAAATATAATTCAAACACAATATGAAAGCTCCCACATTGTGAGAGCTTTTATATATTTTACAGTTAATTCTCGTATACATTAACCTGGTTTCTACCTGAGCTTTTACTATGATATAAAACTTTATCAGCTCTTATTAAGGACTCCTCATAGTTTTTATCATCTTTTAAAAAGCTTGAAACTCCAAAAGATATAGTAACATTTACAGTTTTTTCTCTATATTCAATAGGTTGTTTTTCTAAACTAGATATTATATTATTTATCTTTTTAATTACATCCTCTTTTGTAATATCTGAGAATACTATTAAAAATTCTTCTCCTCCCCACCTAGCAACTTTATCTTTTTCACTTATGTTACTTTTCAATAATTCAGCAACCACTTTTAATACATGGTCTCCTGCTTCATGACCATAGGTATCATTTACATTTTTAAAATAGTCAACATCTCCCATTGCAATATAATAATTAACTTTTTCCTTTTCAAACTTTAAAAACTCTTCCTGAAGATAATGTGTCATGAAATATCTATTATACAAATTTGTTAGTGGATCTGTAATTGCAATATTTTCTAGTTTTTTATATTCATTTTCCACTTTTAATTTTTCCCACTCTAATATTTGTTTTTCTTGAACCACTAAACTATAATACTTCTGTATAATTTTATAATACTTTTTCTCAAGAATAAAAATAACTATAGCTAATATTAAACTTAAAAAAATTGCTATACTTATAGAACTTCCAATTTGTTTTCTTAAGTAATTTTGTAGTACTGTAACTTCATCTTTAAGTATATTATCAATGTCATCTAGGTGTACTCCCGTAGCAATTACCCAGTTATATTTAGGGTATAGCTTAGCATAGGAAATTTTATGTGCAATTATATCTGTGCCTTTCTTTTTAAAATAATATTCTAAAAAAACTTCTCCCTGATCTTTTATCCCTTCTAATTCTTGTAGATAAGGTAAATTACCTTTAATATCCTTAATATTTGTAGATAGCATTTCGCCTTCAGTATTTTTAAGATTTGGATGAACTAACCTGATGGCATAATTATCTCCCCCATCATAATTAATTACTTGATTAATCCATATATATCCGTTATCTGAAAGTTCTATACTTCTAATATGTTCTTTCATTGTATCTTGGACCTTTTTTTCTATGGTTTCTTCTGAAACTACTACAGCCATAATTTTATTTTGCATATTTTTATATCTGTTAATTTTATAAGTTTCAATGTATTTAATAAATTCCCCTTCCGACAGTATAGGCTTGTTCAACAAAATCTTACGTGAAGTGTAACTAAGTTGTTTTTCATTTCTATCCCATATTAATAATTCATATTCATTTCTATCTTTAATTAATGTTTCAAGATTCAACGAGTTCACAATGTAGTCTATATTGTTATTAAATTCTTTTATTACCCACGTTCTTTCAATATCGATTTGTTGAATAGTGGTATTAACTATATCTTTAATATAATTTTTCTTTAGTTCAATTGTATTCCTATGTAAAGCTTCTATATCTTTTTTATACATGGATTGGATATTGTCTAAGTGGTTATGGGTTAAAATTATTATTGAAATCATTAATATTATAGTTGAATAAATATATATAATTTTTCTCAATTTAGACCTTTCCATTATATCCTCCCCTAAAGCTTAAAGTAGTTATATTGAGTAACTTACATTCCATTCTACTACCATTATAGTTCTTGGTGCAATATGTATTTATCATTCATAATTTTTCTTTAAAAGGAGCATATTATAACTAAATAAAAGGAGGGGAATTTAATGAAAAAAAGGCCTAGCAAAAGCTACACCATAAGAAAAGTTGAAGCTAATCTAAAAGGTATGGATAATCATATTACAACAGGCTCCGATGTGGGTAGTGAACCTTTTCCTTTTACTGAGGAAAAAAATCAAACTAAAGAACAATACCACTTTGGAGCCATTGATAGCAATAGACCTTTATAAACACAGGTTTAACTTGGAGGGGAGTTTTACTCCCATCTACTCCAAATTTCTGGTTCATAACCAACAGTGGCTTCTTTCCCATTGCGCACAATGGGGGTTTTAAATAGTTTAGGATTATTTAAAAGTAATTCTTCTTTAATACTGTCCGTTCTAATCTTATCTACATTAAGATTTTTGTATTCTTTAGAGTCAGTGTTTATTAATTTTGCAAAGCCAACTGCTCCTTTAACACTTTGCAATTCTCCCTTGCTAATCCCTTTTTCATTTAAGTCAATTAATTGATATTTAATTTTTCTTTCCTTAAAATATCTTTCTGCCTTTTTTGTATCGAAGCATTTTTTAGCTCCAAAAATTTGAATATTCATAGATTGTTCTCCTCGTATTACTAAAACGTTTTTATATACTCAATTATATACTAAAAATTGCCTCTAAAATCAATAATTAAATTTTCATAGAGCGGTGGATTTTCTCCTATTCTCATAATTTGAAAAAGTTCCCCATTTCTCAACTCTTTTAATTTGAGGATTTTTGGATTTAAAATAAACTATTATAGGAGCATTGTTCAGCTCATCATGAGTTTTAAAAAACTCTCTGTCACCATATCTTATGGCTTCTAGAGCTAAGGGTAATTCACGAATAAACACCTGATTTCGAATTGCGGTAACCGCTGGGGGAAATTCTCCATTATCCACATATAAATATACTGTATATAAGTATTTCCCATCTTTTTCAACCCATTGTGCAAATACTTCATCTCTCATGGAAGTAATTTTATCAAAGGCATACTCTCTTCCAATATCTAAAAAAAGTTGTCCCGTGGTATCGGAATGAGTTAATGTGTATCTCCTTGGTATTATTGGTTCTGTAGGGGTGACCCCTGTTCTAAACTCAACTGTTAGTTTTTCTGGATTTAATCTTCCCAAGTTCTTTCCTCCCTAATAATATTAAAAACCCTCTACATAACCAATATATGTAATTTTACCTTTTATGACTCTAAAATTCATTTTTAATTTACTCGTGACTTATGTATGCATCTACAACCTCAGCCACATAATCGTCCTCTCCTGATTTGGCTAAAACTACAATAGTTTCTCCTCCTGTAGTAATTTTAGCACAGTAAGCCTCAGCTCCAACTCTGTCTAGTTCTTCATCTCTAGTCATAGTTATTTCATCTTTATTTGCAACTCCATAATCTTGAAGTATACCTACCACTCTATTTTCTACCTCTCCTGTTGGACATTGAAGTATTTTTATTCTTTCAATTGCATCCTTAAGTTTTTCCATACTTATTATCTCCTCCTGTGTAATTTAAGTTCTGTTGTTACAAAAGATATGTATTCTTATATACCCCTTATGCTGCTATGCTATTCAAAGGGTTCCATGCCTAGAGCATTGTAGAATTCCTTGTCTAAAAAATGAGTGTACCTTAGATTATTCTCCTTTTTAAATTTAAGTATTTTACTTTTCATATATTCACTATAAACCCCATTTAGAGATCCTGTATAATATTTTTTATTCATCAGTACCCTTTGTACTTCCAGAACATCCGCTCCCTTATCTCCAGGGGCTAATGTTCTGAAGGAATACCAGTGCATATTGTAAGGTCCTCCATAAATTACTACCACCGTTCCAACATTTACATATTTATATAAGTCTTCTACGTCTTTATTATTCATCCTTATACATCCATGAGAAAGAGGATTATTGATGGATTCTGGTCTATTAGTACCGTGTATTCCATACCTACCCCAAGGCACATTTAAGCCAAGCCATCTACTTCCAAAGCCCTTTCCCCAATTTGACGACTTTTCCGTTATAGTCCAAGTTCCATAGGGAGATGGCGTTTCTTTTTTCCCACTAGCTATTGGATAGGTTTTAATTACTTCGTTAGTTTTTTTACTTATTAAATAAAGTTTAAATTCGCTTATGTCAATTAATATATTATAAGCTACTCTAGGGGACTTAACCTTTAAATTCATAGCTTTTTCAGCTTTTACTCCTTTAAACGCAAATAAAAAATAAATTAATAATATTACTACTGAAGTTTTTTTAAATTTTCTTATATGACTTGCACCTCCAGTCCTTAATTTAATACACACTACTATATGTTTGTACTTTTACCCATATTTTATTCCCTTAAAATTTATCCATTTAAATATATTGTTTCAATTAAAATATAGTCTTTCAATTAAATGTCCACTATACCATTAAATTCCTAATATTTTCTATTTCTTCAATTCATACTACAAATTTGTCAATGATACCTTGTAAAAAAACTGGATATGTACTATAATCTTTCGAGGCAGGTGATTTCTTTGAGCAAACAAAAGTTTAAAAGCCTTGGGAAGAATTATCTAGGGGAAAATATAATTTATGATGAAATAGAGAACAATAATTCATATGATGAAATGGCTTCTATGCTTATGAAAGAAATACATGAGAATGCCCTCAGTGTTTCCCAAGGAAAAAATATATTAAAAGAATTATACGAAATTTACGATGAAGGAAATCTTCAATTTGAAAAATATGCTTCTTGCAGCAAAGGGTGTGGACATTGTTGTTGCCTTTATATAGATTGCACTGCCATAGAAGCTGAATTAATAAGAGAATATGTACAAGCTAATTTTTCTCAAGAGCAAACCTCAATTTTAAAAGCTAAAATTGATGACATAGCTCCTTTAATCCCAAGTAGACAGGATATTGATGAAAATAATGAACATGCTCTTTATTATTTAAACAAAAAAATCCCTTGTATCTTTTTATCTGAAGAAAAAGCTTGTTCAATTTACCCAGTAAGGCCTTTTAATTGTAGAAAGTTTTTAACCATAACTTCTCCTAATGAATGCATTGAAGGAAAGCATGTGGTAAAACTTAATCCTTCTATTAATAATGTGGGACTTTTAAGTATTAACTCTTTATCCGAAAGCGTTACACGATTTAAAAGGGCATCAACTCCTAAGGGCCTTCCTTTATGGTTTAAAAATGGCTTTGAAGAAATTAATAGAGCTATGGAGTAAATTTTTTATTAAATACTACTTGTTAATTGTAAAATTATGTTGTATAATAAAGTTTAGACTACATAATTAATTACTATAAGGATAGTAATCTGTGCGTTATGTGAGGGTATTCCCTGAATTTTGAAAGAGGCTTTATTATATAGATAAATCTGTAGAATAATATAAAAGTCAATATTTAAGAGAGGGTTTTTTAGAGTATCCCTCTCTTTTTATGTGCTATTTTAAAGTAATTATTTATGAATATAAGTGGTTGAAATCAGATTATTATAAAATTAAGTATTGACCTTGTTAATTGGGAAATACTATATTATAATTAATTGATTTACTATTGGAGGAAAAAAATATATGAACAATACAAAATTTAACGAACTAGGACTTAATGAAAAAATACTTAGAGCCATTGAAGATATGGGCTTTGAGGAACCATCACAAATTCAAGCTCAGGTTATACCTGTAGTTTTAGAAGGCTTTGATGTTATAGGTCAGGCACAAACAGGAACGGGAAAAACTCTTGCTTTTGGAGCCCCTATGCTAAACAATCTTACTAGAGAAAATAATACAATAAAAGGACTTATACTAACTCCTACTAGAGAACTTGCTATACAAGTTAATGAAGAACTAGTAAGAATTGCAAAACATACAAATTTAAGAATGTTACCTGTTTATGGTGGTCAGTCTATAGACAGACAAATTAAAGCTATAAAAAAGGGTATTGATGTAGTAGTTGGAACTCCTGGAAGAGTTCTTGACTTAATTTCAAGAAGAGTACTTGATTTAGACGATATACAATTCCTTGTATTAGACGAAGCGGACGAAATGCTTAACATGGGATTTGTTGAAGATATAGAAGAAATAATAAATAACTGTAATAGTTATAGACATACCCTGCTATTCTCTGCAACTATGCCAGGACCTATTAAAAAAATAGCTCAAAAATACATGAAACCTGATTCAAAGCATGTATCTATTCTTAAAAATACTATGACAGTTTCAACTGTTGAACAATATTATTATGAAGTAAAGCAAAAGGATAGATTTGAATCCTTCTGTAGAATCCTTGATGTAGATGAACCAGATACTGCTATAATCTTCTGTAAGACTAAAAAAGGTGTAGATGAATTAGTTGAAGCTATGCTTGTTCGTGGATATAACGTAGAAGGTATGCATGGAGATATGAACCAAAGTCAAAGAATGAATACCTTAAGAAAATTTAAAGAAGATAATCTTGATTTCCTTGTAGCTACAGACGTTGCAGCAAGAGGTATCGACGTTGAAAATATAACTCATGTTATAAACTACGATCTTCCTCAAGATACAGAATCTTATGTTCACAGAATAGGAAGAACAGGAAGAGCTAATAAAACTGGTGTTGCTTACACTTTAGTTACTGCAAGAGAATACTCTGTGCTTAAACAAATTGAAAAAGCAACTAAGGGTAAAATTAAGAGAAAAGAAATACCTACTATAGATGATATATTTAATGTTAAGTATAGTCACATGCTTGAAAAAGTTAAGGAAACTTTAGAGGGTGAAGATTATAAGAGATTTGTTCCTATTGCTACTGAATTAGACGATGATTATAACTTAGTAGATGTAGCTGCTGCTTTAATGAATATGGTTTATGATAAAGAAGTTAGTTACGATTACACTGAAAACAGCATAGGCAGCTCAAAGTCAAGTCATGTTAGAGTGTTTATAAATGTTGGACGTAAAGATAAGCTTAACCCAAAAACTCTTCTTCAGTTCTTTAATAGCGAAGCAAATGTATATAAAGAGTCTATAGGAAGTATAGATTTACTTGATAAATTCTCTTTTGTTGACATAATTGAAGAGGATGTAGATAAAGTAATTAGAGAATGCTCTGGCAAAAAGCTATGTGGCAGAAGAGTTAATATAGAAATTTCAAACAGAAGCAAATAATAATTATATAGTAAAAGACATGGAGAATAGTGATGCTCTCCATGTCTTTTTTATCATATATTACTTCTCTCTTTTCCCATAAAAAATACGGCTAAGTTGCCTGGTCCCCCGTGGGTTCCTACTGCTGGTCCTGTGTAATTTATCATTACATCTTTTACTTTAACTTTTTCTAAAATAATTTCTTTTAATTTTAAGGCTTCTTCAATGCAATCCCCATGGCATATTCCAAGTATTTGATCTTCAGGATTTTCTATTCTATCTATAACTAATTCTGCTAATTTGTTAATGGAAGCTTTTCTTCCCCTTGCTTTACCGAGTACTCCTACTTTTCCATTGTGATCTATCCTAAGCATTGGCTTTATATGAAGTATTATTCCTATGATTGCAGCTGCTGAAGATAATCTTCCACCCCTTTTAAGGTGATTTAAATCATCTACAGTCATAAATGTATTTAATTTTTGCTTAGTAGATTCAAAGTAGTTTGCTATTTCATCTATGGATTTTCCTTGTTCTTTCATTTCTAAAGCTTTTATTACACATATCCCTTGCCCCAAAGAAGCAGTTAATACGTTTACAATATATACCTTAGCTTCAGGATTTTCTTCTTCTATCATGCCTTTTGCAATAGTTGCACTATTTTCAGTGCCGCTTAAACCAGTTGATACGCAAATATATAGTATATCTTTTCCAGATGTAACTATGGTCTTGAATTTTCTATAAAATTCGTCTACACTTGGCTGAGATGTGAGAGGAGTTGCTCCATTTCTTAAATCATCAAAAAACTTTTTATGACTTAAGTCTTGTCCAAAGTCATCGTAGTAAGTTTGTCCATTATAGGTGCAAGTAAGCCTTGCAAATTCCAGGTTCTTTTCTTTTACATATTCTATAGGCAAATCGCTACATGAATCAGTAAATATATGAAAATCTCTCATTTAATACTCCCTTCCTGTTTTGAAAGTTATAAATATTTTTACTATAATACCAGTGATATGGTTATGCTATCACAAATTTCGATTATTTTCAACAGCATTATTACTTTATCCCTTTTGCCTTTCAAAATTAGAAAACAATATATATTATCTGTAAACATACTCCCCTTCTTTTAATGCTTTAACTATATTCAAATCGTTTTTTTAACACTAATAAATATATTATATGAGTCAATAATCCCACTAATATATATAACAAAAATATTGACCCACTTCCCCTCCCATTGTTTATCATTTCTATAATCCAATAGGTAGGGAAAACTGCAAAAATCCATTTATAGTCAAAATTAATTAAATGAATTAATATAGGTAAAAGGAAAAATATTCCTATAACCTTAGATATAGCTATACCTTCCACCCTATTCTCTGCAAAACTCCCCATTATAAGAGTAATTATAGGCCCCTCCAAAGAAGCTACAACTATAACGAAAAGTACCCTAACAAAGCTTATTTGCAAAAGATTAGAGAAGAAAAATAGCATTAGAGAAAATATAATACTAATTGTTATAGGGCTACACAGCCTATACAATATATACCCTTTTTTCCCTAGAGGAGTTATTGAAAAATAGTCCAGCATGTTTTCATCCTTATCTTCTAATAGAATAAAACCTGCCATACATCCAACAATCATTGGAATGAGCATTATACTCATTCCCATTATTATATTGTAATAATTAGATAAATTAAACTTAAATCTACTGTATAAAAGTATATTTATATAAGGAATTGTAAACCTAAGAAATATAGTTAGGAGCATAGGAGCTAATATTGTTAATATCAACAGTGAATCTCTTTTTATGTTTTTTACATCTGCCACAATAAGTTTTTGAATTTTATACATACTATTTTTCTCCTATTCTTAATATAATCTTTTTATTAAAAATCTTAACTAAAATTATATAAGCGACAGCACACCATAGAATTAATAAAATTATAGAATATAAAATATTATAGCTTGATATTGATTTAAAGGCTCCATTCATAAGTTCTATGGCTCCCTTTCCTGGAAGTAAATAAAATATAGGAGAAGAATATACTTCTAAATATTCGAGAACTGGAAGAACAAAAATTGTTGTTATAAAAGAGTTTAATAAGTAATCATTTAAATTTTTAGAATACACCACAATGATAAATCCTAGTAAAGTATAAAATATAGAACTTAATGTAACTCCAGTTAAAAACAAAAATATATTTACATTCCATTTAAAAGTAATAATTGTAATAAAACTACTTGATAGTAAAGATATTATTGTTAAGGAGATAACCTTAGACCATATATACTCTCCCACTTTCAATGGAGTTATAAAAATGTTTTCCAAAGTGTTTTGCTCTCTTTCAAGTAAAAAAATCCCTCCGATAAATAATGCTCCAAGGAAACTGGGATCAGAAAATATAATGAGTGTCCCTAGAGTTGTTTTATATGGATATGGAATAAATCTAAGAATACCTATATAAAAAAGACTTACAATAATATAAGCGTAATAAAATCCATGCCTCATTTGAAATTTTATATCATAAAGTACCGAATTTAAAATCCTCATAGTAAGCTCCTCCCTGTTATTTCTATAAATATATCCTCAAGAGTGGCTTCCATGGTGAAAATTCTTTGAATTTCCTTTTCTCTAATAGTCTTCAAAAAATCATCGTTGTAGCCTAGCCCATGTATTTTAAATATTTCTTCTCTAATAATTCCTTTTTCTTCATACTCAACCTTTAAATTTCTGCCCCCTCTTTTTATCTTCAACTCCCTTGGAGAGTCAATAAGTTTTACCTCACCATCTACTATAAAAGCTACTGTATCACAAAGTTCTTCCGCTACATTCATATTGTGAGTAGTTAAAAATATAGTTTTTCCTTCCTTTTTCTTTTGAAATATTATATCCTTGATTTTTTTAGCATTTACAGGGTCTAATCCTGAAGTAGGTTCATCAAGGAAAACTATTTGTGGATCATTTAAAAAAGCTCTGCAAAAGTTTAACCTCATCTTCATTCCTTTAGAAAAATTACTAACCCTTATATTTGAATATTCATTTAAACCTACCATGTCCAAAAGCTTGCCTATATCCTCTGTTTTTCTCTTGTACATTCCTTTAAAGAATGCTAGATTTTCATAAGCAGTAAACTTGGCATAAAGATTAGGCAATTCAAAGGAAACACCTATGTTTTCATAGTAGTCTTCTTTTATATTCCTTATTTCCTTCCCCATGACCTTAACGCTCCCTAAATAATCTTTAAGAATTCCTATTATTATCTTTTGTGTAGTACTTTTACCCGCTCCTGAGGGACCTAAAAATCCAAATATTTCACCTTTATTCACTGAAAAATTAATATCTCTTAAGGTTACTTTATTTCCATAGGAAAAATTTAAATTTTTAACTTCAATCATTAAAATATCCTCCTAAATTTTATATAATTAGATTATCACAACCATATGACTAAATCAATCATTTTAGTCATATGGTTGTTAATTTTTATTGACATATAAATTTTGTAAGGTAAACTATAGATAATAAATATTAATTTGCACTTTAATAAGGAGGAATTATGCCTAGGTTTACTATAGACGAAAGAGAAAGTATTAAGGAAGACATTATAAATAAAGGCAAGGAGCTTTTTACTATTTACGGACTTAAAAAAACTAGTATAGACGATATTGTAAAAAGCTGTGTCATAGCTAAAGGTACCTTTTACAGCTTTTTTAAATCAAAAGAAGAATTATACTTTGAAATACTAGAAAGAGAAGAAAGCTTTAGAGAAGAATTAATTCTAAAGATGTTACAATCTAATAAATCCCCTAAGGAAAGTTTTAAAGAGTTTTTAAAAGATTGTCTTATTTATGTAGAAAATAATGAATTTCTTAAAAGTCTCAATGAAAGAAAGGAATTAGACCTTTTATTAAGAAAACTTCCTAAAGAAAAAATTGAAGAGCATTTTTATAAAGATAAAACTTCAGGTTTAGCTTTCATAGAAAAATGGCAAAAGGAGGGGATTTTAATAGAGGAAACCCCCGAAGTAATTATCGGAATACTTCGTTCCCTTTTTATTTTGGTATACTCAAAAGAAGAAATTGGTGAACATATATATTCCCCTGTAATAGATAGGTTAATAGATATTATTGCCGAAGGAATATTTAAATAAAATTACATATTAATTATTATTTATTTAGATTTCATAAAATCATAAATATAATTTCCTATTTTAGCAAATACTATGTATAACCAAACTATAGGAAGGGGTTTTAACATGGCACTAACTAATAAAGAAAAAACATTAATCGAGGATAACTTAAATGCTGAGTATTTGTGTATAAGAAAATATGAGCAATATGCAGCTTTAGCTTCTGATCCTCAGATAAAACAAGTATTTACGGACTTAGCTAATAAAGAACGTGAGCATGCCAACACACTTACAGGGATGCTTCAAGGAAGTAATATAACTCCTGAAAACATATTTTCAAGCTATACTACTCCTCAAGGAGATCAATCCAGCATGCAACAAAACCTTGGCTTGACAGATGCTCAATTACTAAATGATGCTCTTTCTACAGAAAAACATGTATCAAGTTCTTATAACACAGCGGTACTTGAATCTGTAGATGCTAATATTAGAAAACAGCTTCAACATATTCAGCAAGAAGAACAGCAACATGCTGAAACTTTATTTAACACCATGCAATCACACGGTTGGTATAAGGTACAATAGCAAAAAGCCTGGGTAAAACCAGGCTTTTATTGTTCTAAAGTAAAATCCTTTAAAGAATTATTAACTCTTAATACAAATATAATAATAACTGATAATAGAATCCCACCTGTAAATGTTAACACATAGGTTGGTATTGAGTTTACTAATAATCCTGAAATAATAAGTGCTACTGGAAGAATTATTTTTGCAATACTAATCCCAAGGCTTAAAACTCTCCCCCTATATTCATCGGTAATTATCCTTTGAAGCATATACATAAGAGGAATATCTATAAGGGATATGGCAATCCCTGTAAACATTAATATTGTGCAATAGTATATAAGGTATATTCTACTTGAAAATTGAATGTTTATAACTAGTGTTGGTAGCCCAATTAAAATCATGCATATTGAAAGTACAATACTCGTCATCATCAATATTTGTCTATATGGATATTTTTCACTTACTCCTTTGACAAATACAGCTCCAAGAATCATTCCTATAGGAAGTGCTCCTTGTGATATACCGTAGTATTTTGAAGTGAAATTTAATACATTATTCAAAATAAATGGCAATGGTATGCTTATAGATAATCCCATAAAAAAATTTAATGAAATAAATATGATAAATAGACTTACCAGACTCCTCCTTTCCCTCATATATTTAAATCCTTCTACTATATCGCTAAACAAATTGACCTTTTCAATTCTCTCATCTAAGTTTTTACAATTAAAATTAAAGTCTATAAATATTTCTGAAACACCCGATAGTATAAAACATACACCATTGAATATAATAAAAAACTTTATATCCATAAATGAAAAAACAATTCCTCCAATCATAGGCCCCAAAATTGAAGATGTAGAATCTATAATTTTACTTATAGAATTTATACTCATGAGCCTTTTGTCTGATACAATATTAGGTTTTGCCGTTTCAAAACTTATACCAAATATTGTAGTGAAAATAGTCATTATAAAAGTGCTGGCATAGATCATATTTATTTTTAATCCATACATGGAACTCAATACATATAGTCCTAGCAATAAGGTTCCATTAGCTAAGTCCATTAAAACTACCAACTTCTTTTTATCAAGCCTATCCGCCATAACCCCTGCAATTGGATTTATAATTATCATAGGTATAATGCTTAAGATCAAATTGGTGGCAAAATTCAACCCTGAGCCTGTAATTTTCAAAACATATAGTCCCATGGCAAAGGTATATATAGATGCGCCAAATATTGATATAAATTTACCTAATGAAAATAATATAAAATTGCTTCTTTCTACATTTATTGCCCTCATAGAATCACTCCTTTTCTTTAAATTCATTATAAATAGAAGTGTTCACACTACATCAATATGTATATTAATTATTTTTTCATTAAATAAGCTAGAAAGGTAGGGTTAACCCTACCTTTCTCCGTGGACTATATAGCAATATACTTTTTCACCTTCTACAAAATAACTTTCATATTTTCCACCCTTTTCAAGATATGAAGAGATGTTTTCATCTACTATAGTATATTTTAATTCATCTATTTCTTTTTTAATATTTTCCATTGTAAAGTTTTTTCTACACTTCTCTTTTATTAAGGTGTTTTCACTAAAATTTTTAAATAATATATAGCAACCTATCAACTGACCCTTATCTTTTGTGTATTTATCTATTTTTCTTAAAAGAAATTCTTCATGCTTAAAACTATAGTTACTACTTCCTGAAAAATCTACTATTATATCAGCAGATTTTTCCTTTAAAGGTATTTTTAAAAAATCTGAGCATATTAAAATTACATTTCGCTTACAGTCCGCTTTCTCTAAAACCTTCTTTAAAAATTTATGCCTTCCCATGTCATGATCAACAGCTATATATAAGCAATCCTCTGGTAATGAATCATATACATGCCTTAAGAACACTCCCATACCAGAGCCTAACTCTAAAATAACTTTACCCTTACATTCTTCAAAGTCTATTTTATTATGTGACCACTCTAATCCTCTGTAAATCTTATCTAAGTAATCTGAATCCGTATCGGTTACATATTCACTAATATAATTAATATCAAAACCCCAATTATTACTTGCCTCTCCATCTTTTAAAATTCCATCTTCTATAAAATATTCTTCTCCACAGTTACATTTAAGTTTACCTGTTATGATTTGATTATTTTTTATGCTACCGTCACATAGTACTAACTCCCCATTGCATTTTAAACACCTAAATAAGTTTAAGTACTTAAAATCAATGCCTATTGTAAGGTTTTCTTTTTGATCCTTTTCATTTAATTCTTTTATTTTTTCTTCAAGCCTATCCTTAATATTATTTAGTTCTTGTATTTCCTTTAAAACATCATTTTGTTTATTTATAAAAAACTCTTTATAGTGTTCGTGTTGTTGGTAATGAGTAAATTTTGCAATTCTCTTATAGGCAAAGATATATTTTATTTCCTTTAAAGCAAATCCTAATGACTTTAAATTTAGTATGTCTTCTAAATCTTTTTGACACCTCTCATCAAAATAGTATTGTCCCCCTTTTTTATCTGGAACTATCAATCCCATGTCCATATAGTGGCGTATAGAATCTATACTTATATCGTTGTTTTCTACAAACTTTCCTATCCTCAAATTATCACCAACCATTTATTAACTTTTTATTTTTAAATAATTATACATTATAATAAAAATAAAGGCACCAGTTATTTTCATACCGGTAGCCTTTAATCTACATTAAGATTTTTAACTATGGCTTAATTAAAAGCATTAGGGAAATCTGCTCCCTTTCTTTCTTCTATGAAGAATTTCAATTGTGAAGCATACTTACCTTTAACTTCTTGAAGTTTCTTTTCAGCTTCTTCCTTAGAATTATAAATTCCTACTTCTACTAAAAAAGTACCCTTTAAATCCTTTAGCATTCTTTTTTCACTTTCTTCAAATAAAATTTCTTCTACTTGACCAATTCCTTCTCCAAAGGGCTGAGATGTAGTTCTTACAGAATACATAATTTCTTCTTTAACCTTATCTTCTTTTATATCAACTTCTAAATAGGCAGGTTCTTTATATTCTTTTACTTCATATTTGATAGGTTTATTAAATACCACTGTAAATCTAACCATTGAATCATCCAGTGTCATAAGTCTATAAACATCAGATATATATTTACTTTCTTTTAATTTTTCAAAATATTCTTCAGCATTTAGTTTTCTTGCTCCACTTATTGTAAAGGTCATAGTATATGGATTGTTTTTATAGTCTACTTTATAGCTCGGTGCTGTGGTAGAACCTTCTCCATCTTGAGCAAAATTGATTATTATACTTTCGCTATTTTTATTGGCCTTAAGCCTTATAATGTTCACATCTGATCCATCTGTTATTTTTCCACCTTCTCCTTTTCCATCTTTAAATTGAAGCACCTTAACCAATTGTCCTACCCCTGGTATTTTTATTAAAGAGTTTGCAAATACTGGCATAGTGTTAACACTTATTGTGAAAACAATTGCCACTGCCGCTGCAATCCCCCCTCCTTTTATCCATCTTCTATTTACGTTTGCTTTTTCTTTATTCATTTTATTTCCTCCATTCTTTAAAGCATTATTAACCACTTCATCTAAATTATTAGGAATCTCTATTTCTTCATAAACTTTTTTTAAGTTATCTATTCTATTGCTCACCCAAATCCGCCTCCTTAAGATTTATTTTTAATTTCTCCAGTGCACGGTATAAATGGGTCTTAACTGTATTTATTGGTAAATCTAAAACTTGCGAAATTTCATTTAAAGTCATATCCTCAAAATACTTTAATATTATTACCGTTTTGTATTTTACGTCTAATTTTTGAAGTTCCCTTCTCAAATCCATTATTTCTTCTCTATTGGTAGAATCTATACCAATATCTTTAATATTACTCTCATCCACATAAACAATTTTTTTAGACTTTCTTAAATGATTGATAGCGCAATTTATTGTAATTCTAGTCAACCAAGTATTAAAATACTGAGGATTCTTTAAACTTTCTATAGAAGTTAGTGCCTTATAGATTACATCTTGAACTATATCTAAGGCATCATCCACATTATTCACATAGCTATAGGCTATTTTATATATGTGCTCTTTTCTACCCTGAATTAGCATATTAAAACTTTCTTTATCTCCATCGATGGTTTTATTAACAAGCTTCAACAGTTTCATCACTTCCTTATGATTTAATTATAGATCTATAAAATAAACCTGTATTGTTTTATTTCACTAATTAGACAAAACATATCCATAAATTGTTTCAAAAAATATTTTTAATTTTTTCTTTATGTTTTAATAACAGTTTTAGAGGGACGGTTAATGAATTTTATATGCTTTACTTATAAATTTTCATTAACCGTCCCCCTTTTTCTCCTTTTTCTCTCATTTTGACCCTATATTATTTTATGATATAATATAGCCTAGTAAACTTTAAGGAGGTTTTAAAAATAATTAATAACAAATACCTTAGCTTCCTGGAAGAAAAATGTAATTTAAAACTTACTGAGGAGCAAAGGGAAGTAGTTTTTCATACAAAAGGTCCCATAGCAGTTATAGCTGTGCCTGGTGCAGGTAAAACTGCTACATTAATAAGTAGAATAGGTAACTTAATAATAAATCATGGAGTTTCTCCAAATAGAATATTAGCCTTAAGCTTTAGTAGAGCCTCAGCAAAGGATATGAATGAACGATTCTGTAAGTTTTTCGGAAATGTTATTACTGAAAAACTTAACTTTTCAACTATCCATAGCTTTGCCTACAGAGTAATTTTAGATTATTCACGTTTCACAAATACTAACTACACTCTAATAGAAAGTACAAATTCTCCTATAACAAAATCTAAGCTTTTAAAGGATTTGTATTTGAAACATAATAAAGATTATATAAATGAAGATAAGTTAGAAGAATTATCAGGCTTTATAAGTTTTATAATAAATAAAATGCTACCTTCAAATAAGGTAAAGGATAATAAGGAATTACCTGTACCTAATGCATTGGAAATATATGAAGAATATGTTGGCATACTTCAAAATAATAACTATATAGATTTTGATTTAATGCTTTTAAAGTGCTACCAAATTTTAAGAGATAATAAACAAATATTAGACTACTACAAAAATAAGTATGATTACATTATGCTGGATGAAGCTCAAGACACTTCTGTGTTGCAGTTTGAAATACTTAGAATGATTCTAAATAAAGATAAAAACATATGTATTGTTGGAGATGATGATCAAAGTATATATAGCTGGCGTGGTGCTGAGGTTGAACAATTACTAAATTTCAAAACCTACTTTGGATCTGAGTCAAAAATATTATTTATGAGTAAAAACTTTAGAAGTACTCAAAATCTAGTAAAGGTAGCTAATGAATTTATTAAAGAAAATAAAAAAAGATTTAAAAAGAATCTTTATACTTCAAATGAAGAAGGTGTTCATATTCAATTTTTATATCCTGAAGATGAATTCAACCAAATTAATTATTTGATTAATAATATTAGAAATGATAAAAATCTCAGTGAGATTTCTTTATTATACAGAAACAATATATCTTCCGTTTTAATTGTAGATAGATTAATAAAGGAAGGCATTCCTTACTATGTAAAGGATAGTGTAAACACCTTTTTTAATAGCTGGGTAATTAAAGATATATTAAGCTTTTGCAATCTATCTATTAATTTAAAAGATATAAATGCTTTTGAAAAGATTTATTACAAAATGAATAGCTACATAAAAAGAGATGATGTTAAAAAGGTTCAAAGATTTAATGCTTTAAACAAAAATGTTTTTCAAACTTTAATCGCTGGCTGTGATAGTGAATATAACAAAATAAAACTATTAACCTTGAAGGAAAAATTTAATACACTTAAGACCTTGCCTCCCTATGATGGTATAGAGTTTATTTTAAAGGATCTTCAATATAGAACTTATTTAACTGAATATGCTAAGAAATTTGATTACAGTATGGATAATATAAATACTTTATTAAACACATTAAAATCCCTTTGCAGGGAATTAAATAGCATAAGCGAAATAGAAAATAATTTAAATTTTATTAAAGAAAACATGGAAACCTCTATTAAAAACAAATATAAAAATGCTATCACATTAACCACTTTCCATTCTGCAAAAGGTTTAGAGTTTGATACCTGTTACTGTATTGATATGTCAAATGATATTATACCAACTTGTGAAAGCATTATAAAAAAGAAGGATGGAGATTTTTCTTCATATAATGAAGAAGTTCGCCTTGCCTACGTTGGCATCACTAGGGCACGAAAAAATCTATATATATTAAGCCCTAAAAATAGAAACAATAAAGCTATATCCCCTTCTCAATTTGTACATAGGCTTTCAAAAATAGTTTCAAGTTTTACTCCTTCTAGCCATACTGAAAAAGTATATAATAACATAACTGACACCTTGGAGAAAGATTCAAGGGTAAGTCACAAATCCTTTGGCAATGGAAAAATAACATCAAAAACTGGTGATTTTATAACTGTGTTTTTTGACAATGGCTTAGAAAAAACTTTTTCTGCTAAAGTATGTATAGTTAACAATTTAATGAAAGTAATATAAGAAATGCTCAGTTATTATAACTGAGCATTTCTTATATTCTCTTCTCCCATAGAGATAAGTTTATGCTTAACTTTACAGGCTACCTCTTCATCAGTAAGTATGATTAACCTATCCCCTTCAAGTATTTTAGTTTCACCTTTTGGTATTATGTCACTATCTAATCTATTAATTCCTACGATTAAACACCCTTCAGGCCATAGCACTTCTTTAATTTGTTTATACTCTAGTTCTGATCCAATGGATATAGGTATCTCTATTATTACTTTCTTTCCTTTTTCACCAACCAAAGTGTTTTTGCCACTCTTTTGCAGCATTTTTTCTAACAAAGCATCATAAATTGGTTGTACTTCTAAAAAATCCACAACTAAGTAAGCTACAGCTACTACCACCATTAATTCTAAAAAGTTATTAAAAGAATTTGTCATTTCTAAAATTAATATACTTCCAGTTATGGGTGCTCTAGTTATAGCTGTAAAATAGGCTGCCATAGCTAGTACCATAAAATTAATAACATAATTTGAGGGCAAGGAAAAATACTCTGTTAATATAATTCCATAAGTTTTGCCTATTAAAGCTCCTATTACTAGCAAGGGCAAGAATATTCCTCCTGGTACTCCTGAACCAAAACATATTATTGTAAATAAAAACTTTACTACTATAAATATTATCAGCGTCATAACTAAAAATTCGTGTTCCCCTAGTTTTTCAACTAGTTCATGTCCCCCGCCTAACATTTCCGGCATGATAAGTCCCAATATTCCCGCCATAACAAATGGAATTATAGGTTTATATATATTTTTTATTTTATTCATGTTTTCATAAGTCTTTTGAACCTTTAATATAGAATAGTTAAAAAACCCTCCTAAGAAAGCAGCAATTACTCCTAAAGGAATTAGAAATAAATATTTGTTTATAGGCAAAGGAGTTAAATTGTAAAACTTAAAGGTTGGCCCCAACCCAAAGAACTTAGAAGATACAAGGTTTGCCACTAAACTAGCACCCATAGTAGAGATTAAAATCAAAGGAGTGAAATTTTTGTGCAATTCTTCTAAAGCAAATACTACCCCAGCTAAAGGAGCATTAAAAGCCGCAGCTAATCCAGCACTAGCACCACTCGTAATTAAATACTTTTCCTCCATATGAGGCCTTTTAAGTATACGGCTAACCCCTAAAGCAACTTGAGATCCTAGCTGTATAGAGGGGCCTTCCCTTCCTAATGAAAGTCCCAGCCCTGGACCAATAGCTCCACCAAAAAATTTTCCTATGAGTTCCCTTAACCAATCCATCTTCAATTGTCTCATTAGTACCCCTTTTACTTGAGGTATACCGCTGCCTTTTATCATTGGAAGCTTTACTACGATTTTCCCTAGAATTATAGCTACTACAATTAATAGAGAAAACCATCCTAAGATGTAAATTGTAGAACTAGATTTTAGAAAAAGCAAAATTTCATTTCTTAATTCACTTATTTTATTTAGCAGTATTCTAAAAGCAACTATAACTATACCGCTTAACAAACCAACTAAAATACTTTCCATGGCTACTTTAAATTTAAAGTTCCAATAATGTTTTATTAACTCTTTCATTTTATCGCCTTCTAATCATAAAATTATAATATTAATATGCTTTTTCTATAAAAATTATAATTTTAATCAAATGATTTGTCAATAAAATGTATTTATTTGCTTTTTTTTACAAATATTTTATCACGAATTCAATAACTTTACTAAATGTACTACTGATACTAGGATATAAAATCTTAATCTGCCCTATTATTTTACTAGCATCAGTATAGTACGGATATAAAAACTGTCCACTACCTTTTTGTTTATATACAGCAACTATTCCTTTCGCTGCATCACCAATGGCCAAATTTGCTACTGCTAAACCTCCTATGGCAAAATGTTTAGCCATTGCTACTCCTCCTAAACTCAAATAATAGCTAATAGCAATTCCTCCTAAAGATATCAGCGGAGATACCCCAATAGCTCCTAAACCAATTAACATTCCTAAGCCGATTACCCCTAAAGATACAATACCAATAGGAAGTAAGCCCAAAGCAAACACTCCTATAGCTACGGGTCCTACAGCAATTATTCCTTTTGCCACTCCTCTACCGTTAATCACATGAACTAATGGAAATAAAAGGGGACGGTTAATTAATTATAAGCCCTCCAGAACTCTCCCTCAGTGTTTATAATGTACATTATTTTTGAATATGGTATCTTAAATGTTGGAAATCCTGCGGCATAAGGTGCTATTTCATAGGGCTCAAAATAAATATATAAATTTTCTTCGTCTGTATAGAAAGGTTGATTAGGTTTTATTCCCTTATACTGGTCTGGCCATACATATGAATATTCTGGGTTATTCTTAATTTCATCACCTATAATTTTACTTAATACTTCTACATAATTGCTTCCTTCTTTAAACAAATCCTTTAATTCGTAAAATCGTCCTGTAACTAAGTCGATATGTGGATAAGCCTTTGATGGCATACCATGGGCCGCTCCAAAGTAAAAAAGGTATCCTACTATTTCTAGAACTAGAAGGTTCTTTTTAAAGAACTCCACATTGAAATCCCCAAAATAAGTGTAATCTAGTTGTGCATTTTCATCTATGGGCTTTACTCCTGATAATTCTTTAAGCTTATCATTTGCATTTTTTTCTATATCCTTATTGTCCATGCCCATAACTTGTGGATAGTAAACTAAATAATCTTTGTTAGGTTTATATTTTTCTTCTAAAACTTTATATTGTTTATTAAGTGGAATGATTATATTTTGTCGCCAAATAACTTTGCCATCCTTGGTAAAATAAATAGTTCTATAGTCTACAATCCCTCTTATTAATCCATCCATAATCTCCAAAGTACCGCTACCCTTTACCATAGGAAGATTTCTAGCTATATTTCCGCTTTTATCTATGAAAAACGTATAGCTATTGTTACTAGCAGAAGCCACACCATTTTTATAGCTGGCAACGGTATTATAAATAAAGTTTGTAAAAAATTTTCCATAGACGCAAGCAATAGCATATATGGATCCTACAAAAGGTTCTTCTGGTCTAATGGCTTTTCCCACAGCATATCTATCCTCACCTAAATCATTTATGTCATTGTATTCAGGCTTTATTATATAGTCACCTCTTTTATCTATGAGACCATATTTATTAATATAATCTTCAGATACATTTACTATAGCCCTATCTCTATAAAAAGGTAATGCTAAAGAAAATCTAGGTTCTAATACTACCTTTCCACTTATGTCAATATATCCATACTTGCCTGCAATTTCATTTTGGAAAGGAAGTAATCCATCTCCTAAATTTCCTACAAAGGCATGATTATAAGTATTAATTACATTTCCATTTCTATCAACGAGAGCATATTGTCCCTCTTTTATTTTAACTATAGCCTTACCTTCTTTAAAATCCCTCGCTTCTTCATACTTAGCCCCTATGACTTCCTTCCCTTCTAAGTCCAAGTATCCATAAATATAATTACCACCTTCATTTGCATTGGCAAATACTGCCCTACCATCACTATAGCTTCCTATATAATTATAAGCTTTATTTGTTATTACCGTCCCTCTTTCATCAATTACCTTGAAGCCTTCCTTATCAATCACAACTGCACGGCCCTCTGAAAATTCACTTATAGAATCGTACTTAAATGGGACAACTTCTCTTCCTTGTTTATTAATAATTCCCCAATAATTGTTTTTACTTACAATGGCTAATTCGTTACTTTGAAAATCAAAAGCATTATCATATACAGGCTTTATTACAAATTCTCCCTTATTGTTTATATAACCCCACATTGTTCCTTTTAGAGTTTTTATTGGGGCTGAAAATAATCTTTGAGGTGCTACATTATCACCTTTTAATAATAATATATAATTATCTCCCCCATATTCATATCTAACAGATATTTCGTCAACACCATCAAAATCCAGATCTTCTATGTCTATATCCAATACTCGAGAACCTCTTGGTAAGTTATCTCTTACATAGCCTAACAAAAACCTTTTTTTATTCATTTTTTAATTCCTTTATAAATAATATTATATATATTATATTCACAAAATTATTAATTGGTGATATAATCCAATATGACAATATTTTCACATCGGAGGTAAAATTATATGAAAAGCCATAGGAAAAGGTCGAAAAATAATCTCAATAAAATCGGCATAAAATTAACAACAATATTGATGCTACTTTCCATAATTCCTCTCATAATATTAGGCTATTTTTCTTACACAAAAACTTATTCGGTACTTGAAAATAAATTTAAGATTACTTCGGAGCAAACTTTATTGGAAGTCAATAGAGGATTGAGTAATTATTTTGAGAGATTCGAAAGTCAATTAAACATGTTATCTCAAAACATTGATTTTACTAATATAGAAGAAAAACCTGACTCCGCTTCTTCTTTAGACCATTTACTAGAAAATGCCGGTAAGTCAAATGAGGATATTATCACTTCCGTATATTATGGAACTATCTCAAAAAAGTTTTTTGAATATCCTAAAACAGATTTAAATAGACAGTTTGATCCAACTACAAGGCCTTGGTATAATGATGCTATAAAAAACAGCGGAAAAATAACCTATTGCGACCCTTACAAAGATGTATTAACCGGTAAATTGGTAATAACTATATCCAAAACCGTTGAACTTAACGGAAAGCTTGTTGGGGTAATTTCTATGGATTTAGATGCTAGCAAGCTATCTAGTAAGCTTTCTCAAACAAAAATAGGTAAAGAAGGTTATGTTTATGTCTTTAATCTAAAAGGGGTCATGTTAGCTCATCCTAATACAGAACTTATTGGAACAGATGAAGCTACTAAGCAAAGTTACTGGGAAGATGTATACTATAAGATTGATGGTTATACAAAGTATAATTTTAATAATTCAAATAAAATAGGTGTATTTACTACAAATGAAAAAACATCATGGAAACTCATGGCTTCTCTAGATGAATCAGAATTTTTAAATGATAGTTTAACTCTTAGAAACACTACTTTATTTTTAGTATTAATATCTAGTATAATTTGTGCTGTTATTTCAATATTTATAAGCAAAAGCCTAACCAAAAACATCTATTCAATAAAAGGAGCTATTGAAAAAGCATCTGAAGGTGATTTAACTACCACTGTAAGCGTTACATCAAAGGATGAATTCTTAGATTTAGCTAATAGCTTTAATAATATGATGGTTAGTATTTCAAACTTAATAAGAAATACCGCAAAATCTTCACAGGAAGTATTAGAAACATCCTCAAACTTCGTTAAAGTATCAGAAGAAGTTTCTCATTCCATAAATGGTATGGCTGCTACTATGCAGGAAATTGCTAAGGGAACAGCGGAACAAGCAGCTAGTACTGAAGAGGGCTCTTTGGCTATAAATGAGTTTTCGGATAAAGTTAGTAATATAAATCAATATACTATGGATATGGATTCTATAGTATATAAGACAAATGATATTACTAATCAAGGTTTGATTATTGTAGAAAAACTAACTGAAAAATCTAAAGAAACTCTTACCTCATCTTTAGAAGTAGGTAAAATTGTTGAAGATGTTGACAAAAGCACTAAGGATATTACTAGTATTACAGAAACCATAACTCAAATAACCGAACAAACTAATCTTCTTGCTTTAAATGCAGCCATCGAAGCTGCAAGAGCTGGCGAGGCTGGTAGAGGTTTTTCTGTAGTAGCAGAGGAAATAAGGCATTTGGCTGAACAATCTAGAGATTCTGCTAAAGAAATTAAAGAAATTATAAATGAAATACAGCAAAAATCCCATGGAGCAGTGCTAGCTATAAATAAAGCAAATGAAGCTGTACAAGCTCAAGAAAGCTCTGTAAAAGCAACTGAAGAGATATTTAACGATATACTTTCATCAATGAAAATGATCATAGATAAAGTTTCTGGAATAAAAAACCTTACTACGGATTTAGATGAAAAAAAGATACACTTAACTCATCAAATGGAAAATATCTCTTCAATTTCTGAAGAAACTGCTGCAGGAACTGAAGAAGTTAGCGCTTCTACAGAAGAAGTGGCTGCAACCATGGAGCAATTCGTATCCTATGCCAATAATCTTAAAAAGCTTGCTTTAGCCTTAGAAGATGAATTAAATAAATTTAATATATAATACTATAAAAGTAAAAAGTAAAAAGGGACGGTTAATGAAAATTTGTTAGCATAGCTAAACAAAATCATTAACCGTCCCCTTTTATCACGTTTTATCAATTCTTCAATATTTAAAAAAAGTTACTACAAATTTTGTTCCTTTTCCTATCTTACTATGAGCTTCAATGCTACCATTATGGGATTCAACTATGGATTTTGCCAGTGCAAGACCAATGCCGATAGAATCGCTTTTTTTCGATGTCTTTCCTTTATAAAATCTCTTAAAAATATTAGGAAGATCCTCTTCCCCTATACCTTCACCATTGTCCTCTATAGTAATTCTTCTATAGACAGGGTTTTCATATAACTCAATATTTATTACTCCTCCCTGAGGACTATGTTCGATACTGTTTTTTATAATATTTATTAAAGCTTCTTCAATCCATAGCCTATCATGGATAAAGGCTATTTGATCTTTTTCAACCATATTAATTGTTAACCGTCCCCCTAAAACTTTATCTTCTAAGCCTTCTATGGAATCCTTTAAGGTATCATTTAGGCTTAGGTTTTCTTTATAAAACTCAATGGCTTTTGCATCTAGCTTAGCAAGTTTTAGTATGCTTTTAATGAGCCAGTCCATCCTACTAAGCTGATTTTGATTATTTATTAAAAATACTTCCCTTTTCTCCCTAGATAACTCCTTTTGTAACATTATGTCATTATAAACTATCATAGACGATAATGGAGTTTTTAATTGGTGAGATATGTCCGATAATAAATTTACTAAAAATTCTTTTTCCTCTTGTAACTGTTCTAAATTATTTCTAATTATCTCCCTCATAGAATTAAAAGAAGTAGCAAGTTTAGAAAAATCTCCTTCTTTATCTTCTTCTATAGATAAATTATACTCTCCTTCTACTACTCTCTTGGCAGCCATAGTTAAGCTTCTAATTCTCTTGTAAAAGAATGCGTGTTGAAACCAATTCATAATAAATAAAGTTAACACCATGATTACAAATATAAAAACAACAGAATAATTATTTATATATATGGTTCTATCTATGTATGGAAACAGATGATTATCTAATTCTCCACTTAAACCATAAGAATTTAAAATATCCATTCCTTTTATTATCTCTTCTTCTGAAGCTTCTCTTGTTATCAATGGAATAATCTCTTTTTCTAAACTTGGCTCTTTTTCTATTATTCTTACGGTAATTGCCCCTAAGCTTCTTATATAGTCCTCTTTTAATTGATTATGATGATGCTTAAATACAATAGAGGTTATAATTAAAAATGAACTCATCAAAAATACTAATACAAGGGAACTTTTCTTTAGCTCTGGGTTAATAAAATAATCTTTCATAAGCTTCTACTCCTTAGTAACATCCATATTCCATTTATATCCCATTCCTCTTTGAGTAACTATGAAATTAGGTTCTTTAGGATTATCTTCTATTTTTTCTCTTATTCTTTTTATATACACAGACAAGGTATTTTCATCAAAGAAAGGTTCTTCTCCTTCTAATAATTCAGTGAGTATATGGTCTCTTTTCATCAACACATTAGGATTATTCATAAATACCAATAATAACTTATATTCTTGTGATGTCAAAGTAATACTTTCTTCATCTTTCTTTATTGTGGCCGTTGAAGTATCTAGCAATATATTGCCACTACAAAGTTTATTTCCTGTTACAAGTTTTTTAGAATTTCTCCTTATTAACGCTTTTATTCTTGAAAGTAATTCTTTTACCCTAAAAGGTTTAGTTATATAATCATCTCCACCTATTTCAAGTCCTAAAACTATATTCGCTTCATCATCACGAGCAGTTAAAAAAATTATCGGCACATCACTATCTTTTCTTATAAATTTACATAATTCATAACCATTGCCATCTGGTAAATTTACATCTAGTAAAATTAAACTAAAATTTTCTTCTCTTAATATACTCTTTGTTTCTTCCACTGTAGCTGTTCTAGTCACTTCGTATCCTTCATCTTCTAAAGTAAATTCTATACCAAGAGCTAAAGACTCATCATCTTCAACCAATAATAATCTATTCAAGCTTTTCACCTCATTTAAATGTTCTTACTATTATTAATTATATCCTAACCCTTTCTTAGATAAAAGATAACCTTACATCTATTGTTTTGATGTAAGGTTATTTTACTTTTAATACTCTTCTCTTATGCCGTCAATTAAATTTTCTTTCTCAATTCTTCTAAGGGGAGCAAGTACTGAAACATATCCAATAATTATAGCCGCTGCTCCTGCAATAGCTATTGAATCCCAAGGGATTACCCATGCAGATTCCCTTAATCTGTTCATGCCGCTAAATGTTAAATAAGATAGCCCCGTCCCTATTACTGAACCATAAACCGTTCCTACTACACCGTACAAAAGCCCTTCTAAGGTTATCATTTTCTTCAATCCTTTTTGAGTTAATCCAACGGCCTTTAACATGCCAAACTCTTTTTTTCTAAGTATAATATTTGTAGTCAGTGTGTTTATAATATTAACGCTTCCAATTAAAGATACTACGATAACAAATCCATACAATAATATTTTAACCATCAATATTGCAGAATTGCCCTCTCTATTATTATCAATATGATTAATTATTCTTAATGAAGAATTTGATTTTATAACCCCTTCAATTTCTTCTTTTACCTTCTCTGAGTTTTTTTCATCTTTAATCATTATATTTAAATTTACAGGTTGTATTTCTTTTGCACCAACTAATTCTTTTGCTATTTCCTCTGTGGCAATAATTTTCAGTCCATTTTGACTTCCTCTAAAGAAAAATGGTTCATCTTTTAAAATTGCCATTACTTTAACCTTTTTTACTTCCCCTTTTCCAAATTCCACAGGATCTTTTGACGGATTTATATATTGAAGGGGGATTTCATCTTCAACTTTTATATCAGCAATAGGTCCATAAAAGTTATTTTTTGTTTGAGGGTTAAATACTATATTTTTCCCTATTAATATTACCCCTTTTTCTTTATTTAATTTTTCTACATCTATATTGCCACTTTTTATATATTTTTTACATACTTTGATGGCTTCTTTATCATATATAGCTATAGAAGAGCTCATAAGAGTTTTGTCCCCACCATCTATATTTATATTTCTATAAATATCCTCTGAACCTTCATATACTGGGAAGTTTTTGAATTCATCTATCTCTTTATTTTTGGCAATTACATTAAGGAAGCTGTAATTGTCGTAAACTTTATATACTTTATCTATGGAACTTAAAGATTTTATATCATTTATTATATTGTCATCAATAGCTTCATATTTGTTAATTCCGTCATCACTTATTATTACTGAAAAGTGGGTTTTCATAGATTCATTAAGATTATTTCCAATATTAAATGATAAATCCATGAAAGATTTAAATGTAATAAATAAAACCACACTTATTATTATTGAAAAAACTGTTACTCTATATCTTTTTCTATTTCTCTTTATGTTTTTTGATGCTAACGACCCTTCAAACCCAAACAAACTTCCCATAATTAAGCTTTTTCTTCTTTTTATTTTTTCTTTGGTTATTGAATTTCTACTGCTTATAGCTACTAAAGGTGAAAGCTTGCCAGCAAAATGAGCAGGTATAAAAGCGGACATATATATAGTTAATAATCCTATTAATCCACTTATGCCCAAAATCCTAGGTGATAGAGAAAGTTTAATTATTTGGAACGCATCCTTTGCAATAAGTTTGAAGGCTAAGTCAATACCACATATAGCTATAACTCCACATATTAGACCAATGGGTACACCTATAAGGGCTAAAACAGAGGCTTCTCTAAACACTAAGTTTCTAATTTGCTTTGGAGTTGTCCCTATTGCTCTTAGTAGTCCAAATTGCTTTATTCTTTCTACTACACTGATATAAAATGAGTTATATATTACAGCAATAGTTGCCACTACAACAATAGAGATTATTACTGCAACAGTTGTATAAAGTCCTCCTAACGCTGAGTTGAATCCCCCAGCCCCCTGCATTTCTAGAAGTACGGTATTTGGAACAATGGTTTCAACAGGAGCTAACTCATTTAATTCTTTTAAAGCTTTCTTTAAGTTGGCCTTTGAGCTTATTTCTATTAGCATCATTGAATTCTTTTCATCAATATTATTGTCTTTTCTTAACAATACTCCATTTGTATCCATTTGGTTTTTTATAACATCATCAAGTATTCCAACAAGCTTATACTCTTTATCTGTAATTTTAAATTTATCCCCAATTTTAATATTTTTATCAATAGTCTCTAGTACCCATTTTTCAACTGCTACTTCATTATTGATCTCAGGTATTTTTCCTTCTTTAATTTTATAGGGTGATAGTTCAATTGCTGAATCCGTTGTTATAACTTCTTCAATCACTAATTCATTATTTATAGTAAATTTTTCCCCGATTTTGTACAGCCCACTTCTACCAACACTAGGGTTACTTTTTAGCTTTAAAGCTAAACTCTCGTCTACCTTTTTATATATTAAATGATAAGCTCCTCTAGAATTTTTGGCATCTTCTATTTGTAAGTCTTGCATACCCTTAATAAAAAGTCCTATGGAAGATATTAAAGCAACAGATAAAATTATTCCTATGACAGTCAATATATTTCTTTTCTTATTTGCCCTTAAATATTTGCCCGTGAGCTGATTATAATTTGTTATCATGCCTTCACCCCCTAGTTATTTCTCAACTTTTTATCAGAAGTTATTTCCCCATCTTCTATGGTAATTATTCTATCTGCCATAGAAGCTAAATTGATATCATGAGTTATAAGTATTAACGTCTGATTGTACCTTTTAGCCGTAAACTTTAATAACTCAATAACTTCTTTCGAGTTTTTACTATCAAGATTTCCTGTTGGCTCGTCAGCAAGTATTATGGATGGTTTATTAAGCAAGGCCCTACCTATGGATACTCTTTGTTGCTGTCCTCCAGATAGCTCAGATGGAAGATGAGTTTTTCTATCCTTAAGTCCTAATATTTCTATAAGCTCCTCTAAATATTTTCTATCTATCTTATCTTTATCTAACAGCGCTGGAAGAGCAATATTTTCTTCTACATCTAAAATCGGTAATAGATTAAAAAACTGAAATATAAATCCTATTTTTCTTCTTCTAAATATAGCAAGTCTTTCTTCCTTATATTTATAAATACTCTCTCCATCCACAACGACTTCTCCGCTAGTAGGTCTATCTAAACCTCCTAATAAATGAAGAAGAGTACTTTTACCAGAACCTGATGCCCCTACTATAGCTACAAACTCACCTTTAGTCACAGATAAATTTATATTTTTCAAGGCCTCTACCTTATTTTCTCCCTTACCATAAACCTTGCTTAAATTTTCCACTTTTAGTATTTCCATTTATACCTCTCCCTTTGATCACTTTAATTATTTTCTCGTTAACATATTCTCATTATACTTTACCTCTTCTCCTTACTCCATGTCATATAGCTTACAAAGAAAAAGATTTATCTTACTAAGCTGTAAGGTTAAGGGACGGTTAATAACTTTTTAATAATTATTTAGCTTTAAGGGACAGTTAACAATAATTTGTTTTCAACTAAATTTTGACATAAAAAAAGCCCTGGAAACACCAGAGGCAATAGATTATTAAAATCTCCAATTCTCATATACAAAAGGTTCATTTTCTATATCTTCCAACTCCATATATTCTATCACCTCCAACTCCTCCTATCGTTCCTTATATTCTTCTTCGGTCAACTCAATATCCACTATTACTATTTCATCTTTATTATTATCATATATTATTGAATACTGAGCACCAGTATATGACTTTAAATCCATAGAACAATACCCCATAAAATTAATGTGATTGTCAAGTGCTCTTTGAAATTCTAAAGGACTTACTTTGTATTTAGCTATAAATTCTTGTTTATTCATAAAACCACCTCCTAGTACTTTACGTCTATACATAAGTGGTAATATCCTCTTCTTTTCTCTGTTTTTTGTATATTTACCAGGTACATGGTAATAATTACTAATAAAGTAATAGAAAGAGGTGATTTCAGTGCCTAGAGCTGCTAGAGTTAAACCTGAAAACGCTGTTTATCATATAATTATTAAAAGTATAAGTGAGGTATATCTATTTAATAATAATTGTGATAAAGACGACTATATTTCTATAATGAAACATTATCAAACTATTTATAAATTTAGAGTTTATGCATATTGTTTTATGAGTAATCACGCTCACTTTATAATAGATCCTAATGGAGCTGATATATCTAAAATTATGCATAGTATTAATTTTAAATTTGCTATGACTTTTAATAAAAAGTATAAACGTGAAGGTCCTCTTTTTAAAGATAGATTTAAAAGCAAGATAATTCATAGTGATAGATACTTACTTTTAGCTTCTGCATATATTCACAAAAACCCCATGGCAATTAATCAATATAAATCTTGTCCAGAAAAATATAAGTACTCAAGCCTATCAACTTACTTAGGCTTGAAAAAAGATCCTTTTAAAATCGTTGAAGAAGATTTTATTATGACTTTATTAAATGATAATGTAAAAAAATCTAGGAAGCAGTATTTGTTTTTGTTATTCGGCAATGATGAATTATTAGAAAAAGAACTTAAAATTGAAGATAACAAGACTGAATATAAAAGTGAAAAAACACTTCTTGTTAGAAACTTTAATCCTATGGATATTATTAATTTCATAGCTAGCAAACTTCAAATTAACAAAATAAAACTTCATATAAAAAACCACAGAGATTATACAAAAGCTAGAGCGTTGGCAGCTTTGCTGATGAGATCATTATGCGATTTTCGGTGTAAAGACATCTGTGAAATCTTAGGTAATATAACTCAATCTCGAGTATCTACCCTTTGTACCATGGGTGCGAATATTATTAAAGAGGATAATAAATTCAAAGATATTATATATGATTTTATATCTCTGCATAGCGCTTAAAAATCAATAAAAATATATAATTAAGTTGTACATCTTATACACCTTAGCTTTGCTATTCCTAATTTTATTAATTGGATTCATAAATTATATTTAATCATTTATTTTCTTTTTTAATGTTTTTTAGTACAAGCTATTTTGTTTATTTTATTAATAATGAATAAATGTTAAATACTAAATAATTATTAACTGTCCCTAAATAATATAATAAGCGTAAAATCCAACTATCAATACAGTCATTCCCATAAATAAAAGAAATGCTTTCCTATACTTCATCATTTTAATTCCTCCTTGATGTGAGTTTTATCTTAAAAATCTATCTTTAAATATTTTTTCTTAAATTTATCCTAATTATACTTTAATTTTAAGAATTGAATGTATATCTTCTAACTTACAAAGTTATTATTAATCTTACAATTTAGTAATACAAAAAAACATTAACCGTCCCTTAATCCCACTTAAGCCAAAATAGTAGCTTATAATTAAAGCTACTATTTTTTAATTAACCTTTTCTAAACTTTTATAAATAGATTCTTTAAAAATCACACCTATGGCAAATATCGATACTATAATTACTGTAGCCATTATCACAATGCCCTTGTTTCCTAATGCTATATTTTGCCCATAATAAGATGACATTATCAGTGCTGGCATCCTCCCAAGAGTTGAATAGAACATAAAATTTTTAAAATCTATTTTTGATAATCCACATATTAAAACCAAACCGTCTCTTGGGATACCTGGCAATAAATAAATTAGAAACACTATTAAAGTTAACTTTTTAGTACTTAGTATTTTCTGAAATTGCTCTCTAAAAGACTTAGGAATAAGTTTATTTACCAGGCTTTCTTTATACTTTTTAGTTAATAAAAATAATATAGAAACACCTATGTTAATTCCTATTAGGGATAACAAAATTCCTCTCCATGCTCCAAACACATATCCACCAGCTGCTTCTATTATTTCACCAGGTATCATAAAAATTATAACTTGAATTATGTGTAATAATACAAATACTATTTTCGCTAAAGGACCAAAAGAATCTAGAAATTCTTTAAATCTCTCCTTATCTTTTAGTAATTCCCAACCCCAACTGATTTCATTTTTAAATGTTAAGCATAATACTATTGAAATTGATATTACAGAAATACATATAATTAAGGTTTTATAATTTTTAAGAAAGTTTATAAATTTATTCATTAAATCCTCCTATGTTATTTATAATTTACCTACTATTCACAATAATATTATCCTATATTTCTTAATTTCTCCTTTTAGTAATTCTTAATTATTTATTAAGCAATTATTAAATAATTAAATAGTTGTTAACCGTCCCTTTAAAACTTTAAAAGCTGTTTGTTTATTTCACCTTTTCTAAGCGTTTAAAAATAAATTCTTTAAAAATAAGTCCTAAGGTAAACACTCCTACTATAATTATAGTCACTATCACTACAATTGATTTATTTCCTAAAGCCAGATTTTGTCCGTAATAAGATGACATAATTAGTGCAGGCATCCTTCCAAGAGTTGAATATATCATGAAATTTTTAAAATTTATTCTTGATAAACCACATACTAAAACCAAGCCGTCCTTTGGAATACCTGGTAATAAATAGACTAAAAATACTATTAAAGTTATCCTTTTAGAATTTAATATTTTTTCAACTCTCTCTCTAAAAGCCTGCGGGATAAGTTTATTTACCAGACTTTCTTTATACCTTTTCGTTAATAAAAATAATATGGAAACGCCTATATTAATTCCTATTATTGACAATAAGGTTCCCCTCCACGTGCCAAATACATATCCACCTGCAGTTTGTATTATTTCTCCAGGTATCATAAAAATTACAACCTGAATTATATGCAGTAAAATGAATACTATTTTCGCTAAAGGACCAAAAGAATCTAGAAATTTTTTAATTCTTTCTCCATCCTTTAATAAAGTTAACCCATAACTGATTTCATTTTTAAATATAAATGACAATATTATTGAAATCGATATTACTAAAATCCATATAATTAACCTTTTATAACTTTTTAAAAAACTTATACCTTTATCCATTATCTTCTCCTGTGTTATCTACAATCTATCTGTTATTATCAATAATATTATCCTAAAATTCTTAATTTCTACCTTTTATAATTCTTAAATATTTATTAAACAATACCTAAAGTAAATTAGTTATTAACCGTCCCCCAAAAAACAGAAGAGGCTACCCTTATGGGAAAGCCTCTTCATTATTATTATTATTTTATTATCCTAAGAACATTGCCATGTCATCTTCTACGTTTGTTATTCCACCTATTCCAAAGTTTTCAACTAAAACATTAGCAACATTCGGGGAGAGGAATGCTGGTAGTGTTGGTCCTAAGTGAATGTTCTTCACTCCTAAGTGTAACAACGCAAGTAGTACTATAACAGCCTTTTGTTCGTACCAAGCTATGTTGTATGCTATTGGTAACTTGTTAACATCATCTAATCCAAATACTTCTTTTAATTTTAGTGCTATTAAAGCTAAGGAGTATGAGTCATTACATTGTCCTGCATCTAATACTCTTGGAATTCCTCCAATATCTCCTAAGTTTAATTTATTGTATTTATATTTAGCACATCCTGCTGTTAAAATTACTGTATCCTTTGGAAGTTTTTCAGCAAATTCTGTGTAGTAGTTTCTGCTCTTAGCTCTTCCATCACATCCAGCCATAACAAAGAATTTCTTTATTGCTCCGCTCTTAACTGCATCAACAACCTTGTCCGCTAATGCAAATACCTGATTGTGAGCAAATCCACCGATGATTTCTCCCTTTTCTATTTCAATTGGGGCAGCGCATTTCTTTGCATGTTCAACTAAGCTTGAGAAATCTTTTTCTCCTTTTTCATTTGCATCTATGTGCTTTAATCCATCAAATCCAACTACGCCTGTAGTGTAAACTCTATTCTTGTATGAATCCTTAGGTGGCACTAAACAGTTAGTTGTCATAAGGATTGGACCATTAAACTTCTCAAATTCTTCGGTTTGTTTCCACCAAGCATTTCCGTAGTTTCCTGCGAAGTGTGAATACTTCTTAAATGCCGGATAGTAGTGCGCTGGCAACATTTCGCTATGTGTATAAACGTCTACTCCAGTTCCTTCTGTTTGTTCTAATAATTGCTCTAAATCTTTTAAATCATGTCCGCTTATTAATATTCCTGGATTGTTTCTAACTCCTATATTAACCTTTGTAATTTCTGGATGTCCGTAGCTTTCAGTATTAGCTTTATCAAGTATAGCCATACCTTCTACCCCGTACTTACCTGTTTCTAAAGTTAATGCTACTAAATCATTTACTCCTAAAGTATCATCTAAAGTTGCTGCTAATGCTTTGTGCATGAATCCAAATATTTCATTGTTTCTATAGCTTAAGTTGTTTGCATGTTCAACATATGCTGCT
The DNA here is from genome assembly GCF_039521365.1 of Clostridium malenominatum. NCBI lineage: Bacteria > Bacillati > Bacillota > Clostridia > Eubacteriales > Clostridiaceae > Clostridium > Clostridium malenominatum. Next base: position 794,963 of record NZ_BAAACF010000001.1, on the reverse strand, counting down.
AATCCTTTTAATCCGTAAGTAATAAGTTCTCTTAAAGATCTTACATCTTCATCTTTAGTTGCTAATACTCCAACAGTTTCAGCCTTTGCATTGAATTCTTCTACATTATCAGCAAACCAAGTAGCTGCTTCTGGTAATTTTGATTCTTCTTCCTTCTTAAATCCTACAAAAGAAAGCATCTTGTTTAACCAATTTTCGTTAGCATTTGAATTTTCTATGCTTACACCAGCTTTTATTAACTCACTCTTTAATTCTTCTCTTAATTTTAATCCTTTTCTAATTCTTTCTATGAAAACATTTCTATCAAAGTTAGCGTTAGTTATTGTAGCAAATAGACTTTCCATAACAAAAGTATCTACTTCCTTATTAACTACTCCAACTTCTCTTCCTTTAGCTCCGTAAACTGCGATTCCTTTAACTACATATATTAATAAATCTTGAGCTTTTGCTAGGTTTTCGTCTTTTCCACAGACACCCTTTATTGTACAACCTGTGCAACCAGCTGCTTCTTGACATTGATAACAAAACATACTCATTATTAATTCCTCCGTTTTTTTCAATTATTTTTTATATATTTTTTTAATATTTTCTTTCTGATTTATTACTAACTGTCCATCAGACACTTAATTATCATTAACTGTCCCTCGACAATTCAAATTATACTAAAAAGATATACTTTGAATCGGTAACCTATGTTACAAAAACAAAAATAATTATCATTTTTTGCATATTTATTTTATAATTTTATGCACATACTATTAAATGTACAATATGTTTAAATAATTTTTTATGGAGGTTTTTTAATGCTTAGAAAAAATTCTAGTTTAATAGCAACTCTATGTATTACTTTATCATTAGGAATAAGCTCAAGTGCTTTGGCCCTTACAACCCCAAAGTCTGATGAAAACAAAAATCCTAATAATAAAATTGAAGGCTCTAAGGATTGCAAGGATCGTAAAGATTGTAAAGGGAAAAATGGAGAGCATAAGCATAAAGGCTTTATTCATCCTGACACTATGGAGAAGCTTGGAATAACTAAAGATGATATGCGCTTAGCTAAAGAATCTGGCAAATCTATATTTGATATCATTAAAGAAAAGAAGGGACTGTCCCCTAAAGAAGCTAAAAATATCATTATAGAAGATAAGACAAATAGAATAAACAAAAAAGTAGAAGAAGGTAAGATGCCTAAAGAAAAAGCTGATGAGATAATTATGAACATGAAATCTCGCATAGAGAAGTGGGATGGCACTTTCCCTGATTCAAAGTCTCATAGAAAAGAGTAGAAAAATTGCTTTGCAATTTTTCTACTCTTTTTTGCAATAAAACTCAAAAAAATAAAAACCGCATCAGGATTACCCTAAATGCGGCCTCTACTCTTTGATAAAATATATGTTTTTACATAATATATTATATCACATAAATTATAATATTATAAGTCTATTTGTCATAATATTTAATTCTTTTTTTTCTTAACAACCTTCAACCTAAAGAAATCTTCTCTTTCTTTTTCTTCTAAAATTCCACTTATGCTCTTTATTATTTCTTTAAACTTAGGGATTTGAATGTTTTCAAGGGCATTTGCTCTCTTTTGAGTTTTCTTAACCTCCATGGCCAACCTATATACAGCATTTTCAACTTGGGCTAAGGTATAGATTAAATATTTTATTTTGTTAAATTTCATATAAGCTAAGTCCATAGCTGAGTTAGTTTTATACATACTGTATCTTGGCATTATATCTTTTTCTTCATATTTTATTATAGGAACTTCCACTCCCATAACGGATTTAAAAATAACTTCATAATCCATGGCCTCTGGAATAGTTGCGGCTACCTCTTGAACTTCCTTTAATCCCATAGTTATGTTAGCTTTTTTTAAAGCTTCATAAGCGTCCCTAAAAGCCTCGTCAATTTGTCCCTGTAATTTTTTTGATAAATCTACATAAGACATAAGCTCTCTTATAAGAACATTTCTTTTTTTATCTAATAATTCAAAACCCTTCTGAGAAAATTCCAGTGAGTTTTTAGCGCTTATTAAATTTGCTTTAGTTGGAGCAATATTAAGCATTAGTACCACCCCTGTAATACTTTTTTAAAATTTCAGGGCTTATTCTATCTAACTCTCCTTCAGGTAATATAGATAATATTTCCCAAGCCAAATCTAAAGTTTTAAATATATCTCTGTTTTCTTCAAAACCTTGGTTTAAGAATCTTCCTTCAAACTCTTTTCCAAAGTTCATATATATTTTATCCACATCAGAAAGCTCATCTTCACCTATAACCTGTGATAATGCTATTACATCTTGAACATAAGAGTAACTTGCAAATAATTGATTTGATACTTCCGCATGGTCTTCTCTAGTGTATCCTTCTCCAATACCATCTTTCATTAACCTAGATAAGGAAGGCAGAATATTTACAGGAGGGTATATTCCCTTTCCTGAAATGTCTTTACTTAAAACCACCTGTCCTTCTGTTATATATCCAGTTAAGTCAGGAATAGGATGAGTTATATCTTCATTTGGCATAGTTAAAATAGGCAACTGCGTTATAGATCCTTTTTTATCCTTCATCATACCTGCTCTCTCATAAAGGGATGCTAAGTCTGAATAAAGATATCCTGGGTAACCTTTTCTACTAGGCACCTCTTCTCTTGAGGATGATAATTCTCTCAACGCTTCACAGTAGTTAGTTATATCTGTCATGATAACTAATATGTGCATACCTTCTTCAAAGGCCAAATACTCAGCTGTGGTTAATGCAGCTCTTGGAGTTATTAATCTCTCTACAATTGGGTCATCTGCTAAATTGGTAAACATTACGAGTCTATCCATTACTCCTGCTTCTTCAAAGCTTTTTCTGAAAAACTCTTTATCATCATGCTTTATACCCATGGCAGCAAAAACTACAGCAAACTTTTCATCAGAATCACTTCCAATACGAGCTTGCCTTACTATTTGAGCGGCTAACTCATTATGAGGTATGCCGTTACCTGAAAATATAGGAAGCTTTTGCCCTCTTATTAACGTAGATAGACAATCAATAGATGAAATACCTGTTTGAATAAAGTTTCTTGGATATTTACGCGCTACAGGGTTTATAGGTCTTCCATTTACATTGTATTTTTTACAACTAAAAACCTCTCCCCTGCCATCTATAGGTTTTCCTACACCATTAAATTCCCTTCCTAAAACTCCTCTAGAAAGACTAATCTCCAAAGGTTTTCCACTAAAAGAAACAGATGTATTGTGAAGGGATATTCCAGAAGTTGATTCAAACACCTGTATTATAGCCTTATCCTCATACAGCTGAACAACTTTTCCTTTTTTTACTCCCCCATCTTTTACCTTTATCTCTACAATTTCATCATATGAAACTCCTTCAACTTCAGATAGCACAATCAAGGGACCTTGAACTCTGTCTAATACTAAATATTCCTTTTTCACAATTTCCCCTCCCTTGTTATTGTCTATATTTTTTCATTAATTCCTCATAGTATGAGGATATTTTTTCTTCTATATTCTTGAAGCCTGATAAATCATCATTGGATATATTATATTTCATCTTTATCATCTCTCCAAAGATTTCTCCCTGTCTAATCTTAGAAATAGGAACTCCCATCTTTACACATTCATAAGCCTTATCATAGAATAGCTCTATAGTCTTTAACATTTTATATTGCTTTTCAAGGGGTACGTAAGTATCTATATCATGGTAAGCATTTTGTTGAAGGAATCCTACCTTTAATATTTTAGCTGCTTCTAAAATAAGTCTTTGGTCGTCTGGCAGGACATCTTCTCCTACAAGCTTTACTATTTCCTGTAGTTTATTTTCTTCAAATAATATTTTAAGCATTTTGCTTCTTAAATCCATAATATCTAAAGATACATTTTCTTCATACCATTCCTTAAGCATTTGAGTATATCCACTATAACTAGATAGCCAATTTATTGCAGGATAATGTCTTGCATAAGCAAGTTTCTTATCTAATCCTAAGAAAGCACTAACAAATCTTTTAGTATTTTGAGTTACTGGTTCAGAAAAGTCTGCTCCTGCTGGTGAAACCGCTCCTATTACAGTTACTGAACCTTCTGTGCTATTTAAATTTTCCACATAACCTGCTCTTTCGTAAAATTCTGCTATTCTTGAAGGCAAGTATGCTGGATATCCTTCTTCCGCTGGCATTTCTTCAAGTCTTCCTGATATTTCTCTTAAAGCCTCTGCCCAACGGGAAGTGGAGTCCGCCATAATAGCTACATCATATCCCATATCTCTAAAATATTCTGCTATGGTAATTCCTGTATATATTGAAGCTTCTCTGGCTGCAACCGGCATGTCAGAGGTATTTGCTATTAAAACCGTTCTGTTCATCAATGAAGTATTAGTTTTAGGGTCTATAAGTTTAGGAAATTCCTCCAAAACTTCTGTCATTTCATTTCCTCTTTCCCCGCAACCAATATAAACAATAATATCCGCATCAGACCATTTTGCTAATTGATGTTGAGTCATGGTTTTTCCTGTACCAAAGCCTCCTGGTATAGCAACGGTTCCTCCCTTTGCTATAGGGAAGAACACATCTAATATTCTTTGCCCTGTAACCAAAGGCTTGCTTAAAATCTTTCTTTTTTTGATAGGTCTAGGAGTTCTAACTGGCCATATCTGATACAGACTTAACTCATGCTCCCTTTCTCCATCTTTTAATGTAACAACTTTTTCTTCTATATTATATAAGCCACTTTGCTTAACTTTTATTACCCGTCCCTTAATTCCTGGGGGTACCATAAGCCTATGATTTATAATATTGGTTTCTTGAATCTCTCCATAGACATCTCCTTCTTGCAAAATATCTCCTTCTTTGCAAGTGATATTTACAAACCATTCTTTCTTTTCATCTATGGAAATAAGACCAATTCCTTCTTTTATAAAACCGTAGGAAATTTCATTTATTTTATTAAGAGGCCTTTCTATACCGTCAAATATATTTCCTATTATTCCTGGCCCTAGTTTTAAGGATAGTGGCATTCCAGTAGAAAAAATGTCTTCTCCTACTTTTAATCCTGAACTTTCTTCATAAACCTGTATGGTAGCTAAGTCTTTTTCTAGAGCAATTATTTCTCCTATAAGCTTTTTAGCTCCTACCATTACCATTTCTCTCATTTTAAATTTGGCCATGTTTTTTCCTTTAATAACAGGACCATTTATTCCAACAATAGTTCCTACTAGATTTTCCAATAGAACCACTCCTATCTATACCAATATCTCAGTTATTTTGATTCCTACTTTTTCAATACATTCCTCTATGCTACTATCTAAGCTACAGTCTATTCTAAATCTCATATTTTCAGCCTCTAGGATGTAGCCCCCTAATATATTTTTACTCTCTGGACTTATTTGAACATTATCTGCAAGTCCTTCTTTTTCTAATCTTTCCTTAAATCTCTTTAAGTCCTCATTATTAAAATATATAACAAGGGAGTTTTCATTTTTAATATTCTTTAATGTATTATCAATATTTGAAAATATATATTCCTCATAATCCTTTGAATTAATAAACTGAATTAAATTAGCTTTTATACCATCAACAGTTTCCTTGATTAACTCTTCTCTTAAATTTATAAGCTCTTGTTCTGATTCAAATTTAGCTTTAAAGAGCTCCTTTTCGTAGTTCCCTTTATGCTTTTTATATATTTCCTTTGTAATCTTTTCTTTGTAAGCCTGTATAGCTTTTTCTTCTTTTGCTATTTCGCTATTTATTTCTTCTCTAGCCTTCGTAAGCTTATCATTTATTTTAGAATTCGTTTTATCATATAATATTTTTTCAAAAAGATGTAATTTCTCCTCTATAGTAACCAATACTATCACCTCAAATCCTTATACCTATTGCCTCTTTTATATAGTGCAAAATCCAATCCTTTTCCTGATCATTTCCATGTCTATCTGGAACTTGAATTATTAGAGGCAAATATTTGGAGAGCTTTAACTCACTAATTCTTTCAGGAATCATTGCCTTAACTTTTTCCGTTACTACTATAATCCCAATATCCTTTAAAGCTACAATTTTATTTATACATTCTAAAGCTTCCTCTTTTGTGTTTACAATCTCTCCATCTATTCCTGAAATTTTAAGTCCAACTATAGTATCTATGTTGTCACTTATTAAATACATTTTCATAATATTTACCTCAAATCCTTATAATTAAATTTTAGATAATATCATTATAGATATTATTAGTCCGTAAATAGCTATACCTTCTGCAAGTCCAACGTATATTAATGTTTTACCAAGTATTGAAGGATCTTCAGATACTGCTCCTAATGCTGATGAACCAACGGCACCAACGGCGTATCCTGCACCAATTGTTGCTAGACCTGTACAAAGAGCTGCTGCTATATATCCAAGACCTGTAGCTGTTCCTAAATTTGCTTCTCCTGCTGCCTGTACTATATTTGGAATCATGAAAATTAATGCTGCACTTATAGCTGGTATAAAGGTTGAAAGGTTTATCTTCAAAGCCTTTTTAACATTACCAGTTCCTTTAATATCCGCCTTTGATTTTTCTACAAATCCATAAGTTATTGTTCCAATTGCTATTATAAAAGTTACCATTAATAAATATATCATTATAAATTACCTCCTAAATATACTCTCCATTATTAATTGTTATAGGCTTAAATTCCAGACCTGATCCATTGTAGTATTTGCTAAATAATTCATAGTATTCAAGTCTAAGGCCTTGTATTAAAACTATAAGTCCCTCTAAAACTATTATTATCACATTACCTAAAATGTAAATTAGTATGCTTCCAAGGGAATTTTTCATCATATTTGCTAGAGCTGAAAATGCTATGAATAAACCTACGTGATTCAAAACAAAGGCTCCAACTCTTATAAAGGATAGAGTGTTTGAAAACATACTTAAAAGAGTTTCAACAGCTCCAAATCCACTTTCTATAAAATAATCTGTTTTACTCTCTGAAAAAGTAAATCCCTTTTTCATTAATAAATGTGCAAGTGGTTGCCTTAATACCATTAGAGCCATCAATGCAACCAACATAACTATTAAAATGTTGCCATTTATTATATGATTTGAAGTTATAGTTGAATAAGCATAGATTAAAAGTCCTATGAAGAATGCCATTCCAGCTAATCCATTGTGACCAAAAAGTCCCTCTTCTAGATTTCTACTCTTTACGTTATTTATAATTCCATAAGTAAAACCTATTAGTAAAAGTACACATCCAAAAATTATGGCAGAAATAAGCACTGTTTCTATATTTTCCATAGGATTTATTAAAATTGGATGTATAATATGTTCAAATCCAAATATACTTCCGTACAAGAATCCAAATATAGTTGAGGTTATCCCCAATCTTTTTAGTATGCTTCCTGCAGTAGAATTTTTATCCTTATATTTCATAAGGAAGCCCGCAAGAAATAATACAGCCCCTTGACCTACGTCTCCAAACATAGCTCCAAACATTATCATGTAAGTTATAGCTAAAAATGAAGTTGGGTCTGTTTCATCATAACTAGGTACCCCGTACATATTAACCAACATTTCAAAAGGTTTTACCAAAAAGTTGTTTTTTAGCTTAGTTGGGGGGCATATATCTAGTTTTATTTCTTCAGTTTTTTTTTGAAGAAATATTATTTTTTCATCAATTCTTTTTACTTCTTCTTCAAATTTCTTTAAGCTTCTTTCAGTAACCCAACCAGATAAATAGAAGAAATCATTGCTATAGGCTACGTATTCTTTTAATTTCTCAGAGCTTTTCTCCAATTCGAAGCTCTTTAACATGGCTTCAATTTCCAACTTATTTTCTTTATAAAAATTGTCTATTTCTCTTTCAATAGTAACAATTTCATTACTTATATCTTTTAATTCCTTTTCAATCACTTCTATTATTTCTCTTGGAGTCCCTTTATATTCCAAAGGTGGCATATTAATTAATTCACAATTCAGAGAATTCAATATTCTATCCGAATCTATTTTTAATACCTTTGTACATAAAACCATTATTATTGAATAACCATTACCTTTATAAATCTTTTTTACCATAGCTGGTATATTTTCGTAATTAGCCTTTAATATATTAAGCTTTTCATCCCTTATCTTATATAGTTCCATTTCAAAGTTTTTTAGCTCATAGAATTGTTCCATAGGAATGTCTACTTCTAATACATACTTGAGGCTATTCTTATATTCTTCTAATTCCTTTTTTTTATTTTCAATGGATATTTGTTTTTCATGTAATTCTTTATACTTTTCTGATAGTTCTACTACTTTACCCTCTAATTCACCATAATTAAAAATTAAATTTTCTCGGTTAATTTTTTCATCTTTTCTGTTGCCAACTACTTCTAAAAGGTTCTTTATTTCCTTATTTATTCTAGAATAATCTCTTTTTTCTGAGTAGGGCTTTACATAATTTACATCAATTAAAGTATCTAGATTATCTTCTGTGGTAGTTATCTTAAAGTTTCCATGGTTGATTTCTTCTAAAGCATTTATTGGATGAAACATTTCTGTTAATACTACTTTTTTAGTTACTTCTTCCATTAAACTTATGGACGCTACCATGTTGATCATCATCATTTTTTCTATTGCCATAAACTCACCTCTCAATCAATATTAAAGCTTATATAATTTAACAATTCTTCATCGGCTACATTATATCTCTTCGCTTCCATGAGGGATATAATGTCTTTTATTTCAAATAATGCCAGTTGAAGATATGAAAAAACTGTGCCTATATTGTTTTTATGCTCTTTTTTATACTTTAGATGAATTTTTCTTATGTAATCCAAAATATCTCTTTGTAGCATATAATCTTCTTTCAACCCATATTTAAATAAGTCTTTGTATTTAGTTTTCTGTAAAATACTTATAAACTCATCAAGGTTTTTAGTGTAACATAATTCTTTTAACTTATTTATATTGATTTTATATCCATTAGGTATTGTTCTGTTCAAGATTTCTTCTGGTGTAAGATTATAATATTTCTTAGCTCTATAAATAAATTGTAGATTTAAAAGGTCTATATAAACTCCTACCATGCCCTTCATTATGACTTTATCTTCCCTATCTAATCTATCCAAAACTTTTATTATCTCTGTATAATATATATAGTCTAAAGACATTTCTAGTCTAAATAAACTTTCATCATTTTGGAAGTCTATATTACTGTGAAGATATTTTTTATAGGCACTATCCTTTAATATACTCATAACTTCATTTACATCTTTAGCACCTATGACCTTTTCAAAGGGTATTTTGTTTAATGGGCTGTCGTAGGTTATTAGAGATTTTATATTTATATGATTTCTCCCTGTGTGTTTTTCCCTAATTACTAATGTTAAATCTTCAAACTGATATTTCATAAACATAATATTAAATAACTTTTTATATTCACCGTTAAAAAAGCTACTAATGCTGTGAAAGTTATTTATATGCTCCTTCATTAAAGCATATTGAATATTTTCTTCTTGAATTTCTTCTCCAAAATAATTTTTATAAACTTCACCATACAAGGTATAATCTTTTATATAGTTTGCAACTTCTTCATAGCTCATGCATTGGAAAATTTTCCTGTATTGCTCTTTACTTAAAAATCTTCTTTCCATTGCTTTAAGTTTAGAATTTATAGCTGCATATCTAGTTATACTTCCCATAGCTACTCCCCCTTAGAGGAATTAATTATATAATCCATAGTATCTTTTATTAGAGCTTCTTTTATTGCCTGATATTTCTTATTTGACTCTTCAACCTTATTTCTTGTCTCTGTCTTTAAAGTTATTACTTCATCATGGGTTTTTTTATCATATTCTTCTGAAGTTCTTTCTCTTAAAGCCTTTAGCTCATCCTCAACCTCTGCCCATAACTTTTCAATTTTATTTTTTACACCTTCCTTCTCCTTTATTATTTCATTTTCTTTTATTTCTAAATAGCTGACCAATTCTTGATCCAAAGCTATTAAGCTTTCTATTTCTCTTTTCACAGACACCACCTCTTTTCAAAAATCTCTTTTAGTTTATACATAATATGAAAATACATTCTCCTTATTCAAAGTCGAATCATTTTTGAATCTTATTGAATTTTGTACGTTTCAAAACATAATATATATATTAGCAGTTGGCAAGAAGTAAATAAAGGAGGTTATTATCAGTTTTCTACCAATGTAAGTTTATGGTGCCTTGTTATAAAAAAATAGCTTGTACTATCGTAGCTATGCTAAAATTTCCACCAAAATCCTCTATTATTATTTACATATATTTGAATTAATTACAAAATAAAAATAAGTATCATAAATAAAAAACTAGTTGAAAATAGCTAAATCTAAGCTATCCCAACTAGTTTTTTTAGATTATCTATAATGTGTTGTGAACAAAAGCAGCTATTCTGTCAACTGGAATATCTGAAATAGCTCCTGTAGTTCTAACATCGCAACTTGGTCTTCCCTGGTTGTCTTCTCTTCCGTCATCTCTTCTATCTGATCCTTCTCTACATCTGTCTCTATCTCTACAACAACTTCCTAAAGCACATGCTGGAGCTGGGCCTATTCTATCTACTAATCTTATAAAGTTATTATTCACTGCTAAAAGAATTCCTGTGAAACCTTCTCCTGAATCTCCACCACTAGTAGTATATACAGTTACAACTTCTCCTATATATCTAGTCATATGATTTACAAATTCACCCATAATCCACTTTACCTCCTACAGTATTTATATTTTATAGCTTTTACGCCTAATATATAGTATGTAGTCTATTCTAAGCTGTTACTAAAATAATTTACAAAACAAATATTTTTTGCAAATATTTAAGACTAGAGGATATTTGGGTTACAACAACTCCTTTCCTCTAGCCCTTATTCCCACATTAATTTGTAATTATTATCTTATGATCTTTAAAATTTATCAAATCATATCCTGTAGCTTATCTAAATTTAAAGTGTATTGTGAACGAAAGAAGCTATTCTATCAACTGGAATATCAACTACAGATCCAGTATTACTAAATCTACAATTTATTCTTCCTCTATCATCTCTATCTCTGCCTCTGTCATCTCTATCTCTGTCTCTATCACAGCAGCTTCCTAAAGCACATGCTGGAGCAGGGCCTATTCTTGTTAATAATCTTATAAAGTTCCTGTTTGCTGCTAAAAGAACGCCAGTGAACCCTTCTCCAGAGTCTCCACCGCTAGTAGTATATACTGTTACAACTTCTCCTATAAATCTAGATATATGGTCTACAAAATTAGGATCTTGTCCGCAACTCATAATCACTTTACCTCCTATTGCATTTAATTTTTAGGCTTTTAACCTTAATATATACTATGTGGAGGTTTTAAACATGTTACTGAATTTCTATACAGTGTTATGAACAAAAGCCACTATTTTCTCTATTGGAATATCAACAATACTTCCAAGGCTATCTTTAATACATTTCTCCGAAGAACTTATTATTGATATAAGTGTTACAAAATCATTATTTGAGTTTAAAAATACACCTGTAAAACCTTCTGAAGCTCTTCCACCGGCTGATACAAATATTGTTACTGTTTCACCTTTAAATTTTGAAATATGGTTTGGAAAATCATGGGCAATATTCTTTTTTTCATCCGCTACAATTAATCCTTCCTTATGTTCCCCACTAATATAACCTTTCCTCTTCACCTCCAAGTTTTTTCTATTTTTTTCTTTTTTAACGGATTCTTTTTTGATATTTTTCTGATTTTCCAAGGATTTCTTTAATAAATTCAGCATCATATATCTTTTATAATATTCAATATTATTCGATAACATTAAACAAAAAACTACTAACAATAAGAATTGCCAGTAGTTTATCCTTTGATTTCTGTAGTAATAATGTTTTCCCATATAGTAAAAGTTATATTATTTCAAGGAAGGATCTTATAATACATAATATGTTTATTTTTCAAAACAGTTCCTCCCTTATATTCCTTTCAAAATATTATTTATTTCCTCACTAACCCTAATTCTTTCTTCATAAACCCACTCTTCATCGAAAGGTAATTCGAAAACCTTTGAAAAAGAATAATAAAGATTTATCTTTTGGTAATATAATTCTAGCTCATAAAGTTCTTTTGTTTTGAATTTCGGAAGTGTAATAGCCTTTCTTCTAGCTATAAATAATTCATCCATATAGTTTAAAAACTGCTCCATTATTTCTGGAGTTGTCACATCAAAAGGAATTTTTAATGTTTGCCATTGGAGGGCTTCTTCTAGTTTATATCCTTTAATGCTTTCTAAAACTATTAAGTATTCGCTTATATCCATCTTTCTATAAAACGGAGTTTTTTCTTCCCTTGTACTCCATAGTGCTAATTTTTCTTTTAATGGTAGTCCTTTAATTCTAAGTATGGCCTCACTAGGGCCTATAACCGCAGTGTCTATTATCTCATCTTCACTATTTATCATTTCCTCAATAAAACTTTGACCACTTCCAAAGGAAGTTAAATATCCTACTTCATATATTCCTTTTCTTCCAGCTCTACCACCAATTTGTTTCACCTCTTGAGATGTTAAAAATCTTACCTCATTGCCATCAAATTTTTTAACATCCATGAATATTATTCTTCTTATAGGCAGATTAACTCCCATGCCAATAGCATCTGTGGTTATTAAAATAGTGGTTTCTTTGTTAATAAACTGCTCATATTGCTTTCTTCTAACCTCTGGTGGTAAATCTCCATAAATTAAACTAGCTTTTATACCTAAGTCACCATAGTAGTAAGCAAGTTGTAACACTCTTTTTTTAGAAAATACCACCAAGGCATCTCCTGCTTCTATATCCCCGTATGAAAAACTTCTATGCTGAATTTCCAGTGGAACACTTCTTTTATACTCTTTAATTTCGTAATTATCTCTGCAGTCCTCTATTATATCTATTAATATTTCCTTAGAGTTTATTGCACCACATACATGTATTTCCTTGCAGTTTAATCCTAATAGAGCTCTAGTCCAAGCAGCTCCTCTAGAGTCATCGTTAATCATTTGTATTTCATCTATTATTGCTAAATCATATTGTTCTTTTAAATTTAGCTTTTCTATAGTGCAAGAAATATGTGTTGCGTCTTCAATTAATATTTCTTCTTCTCCTGTTAGAAGGTGGCACTTTACCCCTTCTCTATTAAGTTTTTCAAAATTTTCAAGAGCTAATATTCTTAAAGGGGACAAATATATCCCCTTTTTTACCTCTTTTAATCGTTCCATTGCATTGTAAGTTTTTCCTGTATTAGTTTCCCCTAAGTGAAGATAGAAATTTCTTTTAATTTTTCTTGCATCTTCATATTCCTCTTTAGGGTTTTGAGGAAATACTTCATCAAATTCTTTAAAAACTAGCTTGGGTATGTGGCTAGTTATTAAAACACTCATTATTCCTGACTTTAAATAAGCCTCATAATTACCTCTAACTACTTCATGAAAAGTAAAATTTGTCTTATTTTTTCTATTATAATCATTGATTAATTTAGTAGATACATTTTCTAATGCCTCTAAATATCTATCGTAAATCTTTTGAAAGTCTCTTAAATCTTCTCCTTCAAATTCCTTTAGATGCCGCAGTTTCCTTCTAATTGCTCCTTCATGTTCCCATAATCCATTTATACTTTTTGTGTTTTTAACTAAATTTTCTATGTGGGCTATTTCATTTTTTATTTTTCTAAAATTTCTTTCTACAGTTCTTCTCTTCATAGTTCGCCCTCCAAAGTTTTATTTATCTAAACTTCCCTCCATTATAATTCCAGATTGAACAACTGGAGTATTTACCGTAGAATAAGGTGGGGAATAGGATAGGTCAATAGTGGCTAAATCTCCTTTTTTAGCACCAAAGGTTATAGCCGCTGCATAAGTATCTATTGCCTTATCTACTCCTTCTCCTCCAATTATTTGTATACCTAATATTCTTTCACTTAACTTTTCCACAACTATTTTTATATACATAATAGAGGCGCCCTTCATAAAAGGTGGTTTATTGTATGTCTTTATATTATATATCTCTACTTCTTTCTTTAATCCCCTTGCCTCTTTTTCGCTCATACCTAGAAAAGCTACGGTTTTATCAAAAATTTTAAATATACCCGTAGAGAGAATTCCCTCAAAAGAAACATCTTCTCCTGTAGCATTTTTCCCTGCTACCCTTCCCATTTTGTTGGCTGTAGTTCCAAGAGGTCTATAAACATAATCTTCATGTATTAATGAATAAATTTCGGCGCAATCTCCAGCTGAATATATATCTTCTACATTAGTTTTCATTTTTTCATTTACTCTAATAGCCTTAGTTTTTCCTAGCTTTACCCCTGCTTCTACAGCTAAATCTGTATTTGGTTTAATACCAATAGAAAGTATAACCATATCCGTTTCTAGGTTTCTTTTATTAGTTATTACCTCTGTAACCCTTTTTTCTCCTCTAAGTTCTTTCACTTCTTCTTCGGTATATACTATTACACCCTTTTCTTTTATATATTCTTCTATCCTATCTGCCATTTCCTTATCAAGAGGTGGCATTATTTGATCTTTAAGCTCTACTGCTGTAGTTTCAATGCCTATTTCCATCAAGTTCTCACATAGCTCCATGCCTATAAATCCCGTTCCAATAATTAAAGCTTTCTTAGGATTATTTTCTTCTATATATTTTTTTATACTATCAGCGCTCTCTACATTTCTTAATACAAATACATTTTCTTTATTAATCCATTCTTTATTAGGAACAAAAGGCGATGCCCCTGTGGCTATGATTAATGTGGTATAAAAATCCTCAAATTCTTCTCCACTAACTAAGTTTTTTACTCTTACCTTTTTGTTTTTAGAATCTATTGAAAGAACCTCATGTAAAACTTTCACATCCACATTAAATTTATCTTTAAAGTATTTACCCTCTCTAGGTACAACCGACTCTCTTTTATTAACTACTTTTCCTATATAATAAGGCAAACTACATCCTGAATAGGATACATCCTTATCCTTATCATATATAATAATTTCTACCTCTGGATCATTTCTTCTAGCTTGAGTTGCTGCAGTTGTTCCACCTGCTACTCCTCCAATTATAACTATTCTCTTCTTCATATACATAACCCACCCTTCCTTAAAAATTTTCGTAGGACAATAATATATATCTTCCTTTTCCCCCTTCATTTATCCTTTTTAGTACCGCTTTTTTCTTTCCAATGAGCTTTGGAACTTCTCCCTCACCTTTTTCCCAAGCTTCCTTATCCTCATTTATATCTCCCATAAAGTTTCCTTCAGCATGATAAATTTCTAATTCCGCTAATAATTTATCTTTTTCTATTTCATATAAATTTATTATTTTTGAAAAATTATAGGACCCTCCACTAGCAAGGGGTGCAATGTATTTATCTTCAATAAATTCATGCTTTTCAGTACTACTATATGTATCAATATTAATTCCAAAATAATGATTTACCGTTTTTTCAATATATTCTTTATCTATATAAGCACAGCATCTTTCTTTATATATAGAAAATTTTTCAAAGTTATTATCGAAATTATACTGAACTGCAAAATCTATTGCATTCTCTACACTTAATGAATTTTCACTAAACTCCTCTAGTTTATATTTAGAAAAAATAGTAAAGTGATTGTTTAATTCTTCTTTTTCCTGTTTACTTACTGTCACTGTTTTTTGAGTTACACCTATCTCTTTTTTATTACTTGTATTATATTTATAAGTTATTCCTATGCATATTGTTAACGCTACTATAAAAATTCCCACTTTTTTCTTCATCTTTTATCACCTTTATCACTAGATTTTAATATTATTATATACACATAATGAATATTTATCAAAACTATTGAAAATATTATTTACATATGATACAATCAAATTAATAAATAATAATTATTAATTAATAATTATTATATTCTTAGGAGGTACAAAAATGATTATAAAATTTAACGGAAGTCCTTTAAACCTTGAAGGTAATATATTGAAAGTTGGAGATACAGCCCCTGATTTTGTGGCTATAGATAAAGATTTAAAAGAAGTGTCTTTCAAAGATACAAAGGGAATTAGAATACTTTTAACAGTTCCTTCACTAGATACCCCCGTTTGTGATTTAGAAACTAGAACCTTTAATGAAAAAGCAACAGCTCATGCAAATGTGTCTATATATACACTTTCAATGGATTTACCTTTTGCTCAGGCTAGATGGTGTGCTGCTCATGGAATTAAAAATGTAGTTACCCTATCTGATTTCAAGGATAGATTAGTTGGAAAGAATTATGGAACATACATTAAAGAATTAGGATTGCTTACTAGAGCTGCCTTTGTTATAGATAGTAACAATAAAATTGTATATGTCGAGTACCTAGATGAAATAACAGAACAACCTAATTATAATGCTATATTAAAAGCTGCTAGTGAAGCAAAATAAAAGTTAATACTCACATGTAAATAATTTATTCCCCCAAAATAGGTTATTTACAGTTAATAGATTTAAAACTAAGTCTATAGTAAAAACAGCACCCCCTGCTTAAATTCACTATAGACTTAGTTTTTTAATTATCTGTTTAAATGTTCGTATAATAACAAAAGAAACTCCTCTTAAGGAATTTCTTTTAGAAACTTTATTTTTTCTTAAGAAACCTCTTCTATGTTCTTAAGCAATCTATTGATATTATCCATCTTAGCTTTAGCTTCTTTGTGTTGTTCATCTTTTTCTAGTATGTATCCTAACACTTCTCTGGCTTTACTATAAAATCTTAAGCTTTCTAGTCCAAGGGCTTTATTATATAAAGCAGTTAAGTCCTCGCCCTTTTCATTTATCAGCTTATTACAGTACTGAACTGTTTTAAGGGGATTAATATGTAATAGCTCTTCTCCCTTTTTAACATAACACTCTAATGTATCTAATTTATCTTTAGTGATAAAGTTAAGCTGTTCCTCTGTAATATGTTCATCGAATCTTTCATAACTATAGTTATTTATGTAGTTTATGCAATTTTCTACAATTTCCCTTGCATTTTCTCCTCTAGGACACCATATATTTGACTGTCCTAATCCCTTTTCTGCTCCTATTATTCTTGCTGGATATATTAAATAGTTTCTATATATTGGAGGTATTAATAAACAGTCCTCTACACTAGCTTTTATATTATAAACTCCTAAGCTATTCTCTTTATAGCTTTTATAAACTCTAGCTTTTTTATACCATCCTACTATTCTATGACCTGCTTTTTCATTTGGTCTCTTTGCAATCCAAATTACTAGCACATCATCTACTATTTCTTTACCTTTACTATCTGGATATATGTCTTCTAGTAGTAATTCAACTTTCTTCTTACTTCCAGCTTTAGCAGATACATATCCATAATAATAACCATCTAAATTTAAAAAGTTATACTGCTCTGCATTTTTAATTTTTTTATTGGAACTCTTTGTCATAGAACTAATTTCATCATTTTCATTAATTCCTCTATATTCCTTCATCCATTTTATATTACAGAACAATATTTTCATTTTAAATCACTCCATTCTTTTTTCTAACCTCTTTCTATTATTATTGTACCTATTATTGAATATTATACCATATATTATAATAAAATCTAAATTCTACTGTATTCCCTCTATAGATACATTAAAAGAATTTCTCCAAAGTAAAATAACCCCTATACATAATATCGCCATGTATGCATAAACATTGAATCCAATGTGAGTGATCCCGTAATGCGCCCCTGCAATTATACCTAGAAAAATAATTAGCAAAAAATTTGTTAGCCCTTCCCCATCCTGAGTAATCTGAAATGATTTAGAGAATGGTAATGCTTTATTCATAGCCTTAAAACATACAATTACAAACAATATTATATTTAAAAACACTATAATTAAGTGTGGTAATATCTTTATTCCAAATACCCACAAGAATACTATTGCATCAAATAAGTATATTGGAATTATAAGCTTTACTAAGCAGGCTTTTATGGTTCCCTTAAAAATTGGAGGAATCTCTTTTATAGGAGCAACTTTATAAATCCATGCTCCCTTATACTTTTCTGAGTATTTAATCATCATAATCACCGTAGAAGAAGTTAATGCACAAAAATATATGTTGAAATAATATTTTGTTGAACTTAAGTATGTGATCCATTCTCCAAAGGAACTTCCTCTTGAAATAGTATTAAATAAAAATATAAAGGGGAAAATTATGGAGAACCCTAAAGAAGGATATATCTTTAATTTAAATTCCCTTTCATTTTTCATTATATTACATGTAAACTTATAAAATATCTTTTCCATTTTATTAAGGCAAATAAGCTCTCCTATAACTTCACTTATAGATTTTTTATTTCTCTTAACAAAATTAGAATTATTATTGAGCTTTTGCAAATTTCGTTCAAAAGTAGGCATAAGTTTAACGTATATTACTATAGAAATAATGGGAATAATCATGGCCATTAAAGCTAATGTCATAAGATAACTACTATAGTTATTATTAAAAATCATCTCAAGAGGCGCTGCAAACCAAATGGGTGGAATTAAATACTGCCACCATTTAGGTGTAAATATCACATTGATATCTACAAAGCTAAATAGCCTTCCCATAAACTGATATCCTACAGTTAATGATATAGTCAAAGCTATTTGAACATAGTTAATTACATCCTTTAGTTTTTCTCCATCGAAAAATTTTAATATAAAAGTGTAAATTATTGCTGTAATTACAATCATAAAGATATCTATAAGAATTATTTCCAAAAATAATACTAAAAAAAATACAACTCCATGTCTTAATGCTGCTAAAAGAGCCAAACCCGTTAGCGCAGTAGTAATATAAAACATATAAATCAATATATGAAGAATTTTAGCTGAATTTATAGTCCTACTATCTACAGGCTTTGTAAATATGACATTTTTATCTCTCAAATCTAAAAGCACAGAAGAAAAATCTGAAATAAGAGTAGTTAGTAGCATAAACATAGTTATACCAAAAAATGTAGTCATTTGATACATTATATTTCCTCTAATTGCCACTAGTATAATTAAAAATATTCCTAGTAAGAAATAATGTAATAATGATTTAAAAAATTTATTTTCATCATCTTCTTCATCTTTTTTATGATTATTTATAATAGTGGGTACTCTCCTACCATCCAT
Organism: Clostridium malenominatum; assembly: GCF_039521365.1. Classification (NCBI taxonomy): domain Bacteria; kingdom Bacillati; phylum Bacillota; class Clostridia; order Eubacteriales; family Clostridiaceae; genus Clostridium; species Clostridium malenominatum. The sequence goes on along the minus strand of NZ_BAAACF010000001.1, from coordinate 775,825 downwards.
TATAAGTTTTATCTGAAGAATTCTTCTCATAACTCTATAATCTACTCCAAATTTATCAAATAGAAACTCAAACTTATCTATAAATTTTAATACTTTAAATTCTTTCATGGTTTTCACCTTCTTCAATTATAGATACGAATTCTTCTGCAATATTTTCGTGATTGTTAAAACCTGTAAGTTGATTAAATATTTGCTCCAAAGACCCTTCACTACATGTATTTTTAAGATCTTCAAAGCTTCCGTCAGCTACTATTTCTCCATTATTCAATAGCACTATTCTACTACTTATCTTTTCAACTACCTCCATTATGTGAGATGAATAAAATATAGTTTTGCCTCTTTTAGCAAGCTTTGATAAAATTTCTTTTACTATCATTACTGTATTTGCATCTAGACCACTTAAAGGTTCATCTAAAAATAATATATCTGGATTGTGTATTAAACTAGAGATTATTACAATCTTTTGCTTCATGCCTTTAGAATAGGATGAAATTCTAGAATTATAGGCACTTTCTATGCCAAAAATTTTCATAAGTCTTTTAGCTTTATCCTCCACTTTATCAGAGCTTAATCCATACAATTCTCCTACAAATGTTAAATATTCCTCCGCAGTAAGACTATCATAAATTTCCGCTGTTTCTGGAACATACCCTATCTTTCTTTTATATTCAATAATTCCTTTATTTATGGATTCACCAAAAATTTTTATTTCACCATTATATCCTTCAATAAGGCCTAACATAATTTTTACTGTAGTACTTTTTCCTGCTCCATTTGGCCCTATATATCCTATTATCTCTCCCTTTTTCACCTCCAAATTTATTCCTTTTAATACTTCTTTCTCTCCAAAAGTCATATATAAATCCCTAATTTCAATAATGTTCTCATTTCCCCATTCCATAAGCCCACTCCATTTCTAAATTTTTCCTATAAATATAATATACCACAAAAAAAGACAATACTAAAATCTATATAATGCTAGATTTTAGTATTGTCTTTTTTATGAGGGTATTAATTTCATGTAATTATTTCAGGTTGGACATATCTATTCCTTTTTTCTTTGCAATGTATTTTGGTACTAAAGAAACTAAGAATAAAGCTACTCCTGCACCAGCAAATTTAACTAATAGCGCTGGTGAGAATCCATTAGTAACAATTTCTCCAGCCATGTAAGCATATATAAATGCTCCTGGAGCCATACAAATTAATGATACTATGAAATATGTGCTTAATTTTATTTTAGTTAAGCCATATGCATAGTTTTGGAAGGAGAATGGAAATACTGGAACTAAACGAGTTAATATTAAGAAGCTTGTTCCGTTTTTCTCCACACCATCATCTATCTTTCTAAACATTTCATTTTTTCCTATTTTCTCTTCAATCATGCTTCTTGCCACATATTTTGAAACTAAAAATGCCGCTGTAGCACCTAAAGTTGCACCTATTAGAGAAACTACTCCTCCTATTATAGGTCCAAAAGCAATACCTGCTATTATTGTAAGCATTGACCCTGGTATCATAAACACACAAACAACTATAAATATTAATATAAATATTCCGTATCCTAAAATTCCTTTGCTCTTAAAAAAAGCTTGCATTGCTTCAACATCTTGTATTTTTGATACTAGACCAGTTTTCCATGCTATAAAAAATCCTATAGCTATAACTAAAACCGCAATTATAAGTTTTAAAGAACTATTACTTTTTCCTTCTTTAGCCATTGTTGCCTCCTTAAAAAAAATAGGAGGGGATGGAGTCCCCACCCTAGATTTCTAAATTAAATTATTTTATTTCTCCCTCTTCTACTGGAAGGTCTTTATTGTAACTCCATTCAATCCATGAACCATCATAGTTTTTAACGTTTTTGTATCCTAATAATTCAGTTAATACAAAAGTAGTGTGTGCAGATCTAACTGCTGATTGACAGTAAGGAATTATAGTTTTGTCTGGAGTGATTCCTTTTTCTTCAAATAATTTCTTTAACTCTTCTGCAGTTTTAAATGTGCTATCTTCTCCAACTGCTTTTTTGTATTCAAGCCATACTGCTCCTGGTATTCTACCTTTTCTGAAAGCACCTTTCTTAAGATCTTTTCCAGTTGCTTCTTCTATTGAACGAGTATCTAATATTACAACGTCTTTGTTGTCTTTAGCAGCTTTAACATCTTCTAATGAAGCGAACTTACTCTTATCAGTTTCTCCTGGGAATTTGAATTCAGTAGCTTTTATTTCTGGTTTTGCTATAGTAGTTTCAAGACCAGCTGCTTTCCAACCTGCAAATCCACCATCAACTAGAGCAACGTTTTTGTAGCCATACATATCAAGAATCCACCAAACTCTTGCTGCATCCATTTCAGCTGCTCCATCTATTATAAGTATCTTAGTTTCATTATCTATTCCTAGGCTTCCTAGTAATTTTTCCATTCCTTCTTTTTCTATAGCCATTCCGCCATATGGAAAGTTTTTGCTTTCAAAATCTGGTCTCCAGATATTGATTGCACCTTTAGCATGTCCTAATGTATAGTCTGCACCAGATCTAACATCTAAAAGAGCTATCTTTCCACCTTTGTCTAGCATTCCCTTAGCATCTGTTGCGCTAATTAATGCATCCTTATTTGCATATGCTGTATACTTTGTTTCTTGTTTCTTTAAGTCTTCTGCTGTTTTCTTTGGAGCATTACTTCCGCATCCAACAAGTCCAACAGTTAAAGCAAGACCAACTAAAATTGATACTATTTTCTTCATTTTTTTGTTCCTCCCCTAATCTTTTATATAAAGAAAAGATTTAATTTTCTTTTCCTTAAAACTTTATTTTTTTCTCTTCTTCATTTCTTGTTTACTCTTATATCTATTTGCCCAGCTCTTTATTGGCCCACCTGGGAGTCCTGGGAATTCTCTCTTAGAATTATACTGTCCTCCAAATACTAAGTCCAGAATATGAACAGCCTTCTTTCCGCCCTTAACCATGGATTCTCTACATGCTGCACAGTAAGTAACCATGTAATCTGATTTAACTTCGTCTGTTCTCTTCTTCATGATTCTTAATGCTAATTCTGGGTTAGCTGGAACAACCATTCCTCCGAATCCACAACATCTAGTATTTTCTCTTGTGTGAGGTGGTTCCTCTACTTTATATCCCATTTCATTCATAGCCCATCTAATTCCATCATGTATTGAGCTCTTATTTCTTGTTGGACAGGAATCATGTATAGCAATTGTTATGTCACTGCCTTTACCTACTCCTATAGCTTCTTTTGGAAGACCTATTTCAGGTAGTACTTCCCAAAGGGATCTTACCTTCAAGTTAGGGCTACATTCGCTTATTGTTAAATAACAGGATTGACATGCAACTATTACTTCTGTTGCTCCTAATTTATCTATTTCTGCTTGAAGTTCTCCATATCTTTCTTTAAACTTATCAACTTGTCCTAATGCTTTTGTTGGCTTTCCACAGCATTTTAATATAGCGGATGTTCCCGGGTATTTTTGTTGTAAGTATTCTAATATATTACCTACAGCTTCAGGGTTATAGGATGGTAAGGAACATCCAGGAATAAACACTCTTTTAACCTTTGCTTCTCTGCTATCTTCAACTGTTGTATTAAATACCTTTGAGAAACCTAGCATTTGATGCATTTCAATAGCGCTATGTCCCTTCATTGGTGATTTACCGTTATTTGCTACGATCATTTTCTTTCTTATTTCCATGAATCTATCGCTCATCTTAAAGTCTTTTGGACAAGCAAGTGTACATTGGCTACACATATTACAGGAATATGGTATTTTAGGATCAATTTCTCCAGTCTCTAATATTCCTTTGAATAAATCCTTTGGACATTCACAGAAATCATTTAACATTACGCATTCCTTCATACAAAGCTTACATTCACATTTTAAACATCTTGCAGCTTCTTTTAATGCATCTTCTTTGTTAAATCCAAGGTCTACTTCTACGAAACTTTTTATTCTTTCTTTTGGATCTAACTGCTTAGTTTTTACCCTTGGAAGATTTTGTTCATCTTCTTTTATAGTTGTTTCTAAATGAGTTTCATAGCTTCCTTCATTTTCTCTATCTATGGTCATATCTTTTCCATTTAAATATCTATCAACGGAAGTAGCAGCTTTTCTTCCTTCTGCCATAGCTTCAATGGCTATAACTGATCTTCCACTAGCATCCCCTGCAACAAATACTTTTGCATCTTTAGTTTGAAGAGTTACAGGATCTACTACAAATCTTCCACCTCTAGTTGTTTCTAGCTTATCTCCTGCAAAAGCGTTGTCTACAGCTTGACCTACTGCAAATACTACATTGTCCACATTTAAAACTTTCTTATTGTCTAAATCAAATTGAGGATTGAATTTTCCTTCTTTATCAAATATAGCTACACATTTTTTAACTTGGAAGCCACTTACTTTTCCATCGGCTCCTAGTATTTCATCTGGTCCAAAGGCATCGTGAACTACAACTCCTTCTTCCTCAGCTTCTTCAACTTCCCAAGTGTGAGCTGGCATGTGGGCTTTATCTTCTAAGCATACAAGGTGAACTTCTTCCACACCTATTCTTCTAGCAGTTCTAGCTACGTCTATAGCAACGTTACCTCCACCAATAACTGCAATTCTTTTACCTATTCCATCAACCCTATGAGTTAGGCTTGCATCTCTTAAGAAGTCTACTGCATTAGTAACTCCTACAAGATTACTTCCTTCTACTGGGATTAATCCACCTTTATGAGCACCTACCGCTATTACTACGGCGTCATAATTTTTCTTTATATCATCAAAAGCTATATCCTTACCAATCTCTACTCCCATTTTCATTTCTACGCCAAGCTTGTTTAATAGGCTGTATTCAAAATCTATAACTTCTCTTGGTAATCTATATTCAGGGATACCAACTCTCATCATACCCCCAACCACAGGCAGTTTTTCAAAAACGGTAACTTTGTACCCTTTTTTTCTTAAGTCAAGAGCTGCCTGTGCGCCTGCTGGACCTGCACCTATAACAGCTACTTTTTTACCATTTTCACTTTCTATGTTTAAATCCCAATTTTTTTCATTATCGAAATTATCTGCTGCATATCTTTTCAGTGCAGCTATAGCCATAGGATTTCTCATTTCTCCTCTTTTGCACTTTTCTTCACAAGGATGAGCGCAAATTCTTCCTAAAGTTCCTGGTAAAAAAAGCTTTTCTCTTATAACTTTAATGGCTTCGTTGCCTTTTCCGTCTCCTATTAAATTAACATATGTTTTTACATCAGTATGCATAGGACAAGTTGCTTCACAATAAGGCGCAGCGTCTCCCATACAGTTGTCTACTATCTCTTTCATTTTATCTAAAACTTCTTTTGGATAAACAACTTTATTCATATTGACCTCCTATGTATTTTGTTTGTTATATATCAAACAAAAAATTAATTTTTTTAATCACATTCCTTAATAATTATATTACATAGAAGGTGAAAAATATAATAAAGCTTATTTATGTATATAAGTATGTCTTATAATTAACAAAGATTATACCCATATATTCCACTTATGGCATAAGTTTATATGATTTTTTTATATACATGTGATATAATAAATTTAAAATAAATTAACAATTATAGATTAAAAATTAACAATAAATTGGAGAATTTCATTGAAGCTTCTAGATTTATTGTTAATTTTTAATTGTTAAATTATGTTTACAATTCGTTACTCAACTATCAAACTAATATAATGAATATTTATAGGTGATATTATGAACATACAATACTTAAAATCTTTTTTTGTTACAGTAAAATTAAATAGTATATCTAAGGCATCAAAAGTACTTCACCTCACTCAACCTGGTCTCAGTATGCAAATCCAAAGCTTAGAAAAGGATTTAGGAGTGAGTCTGTTAAACAGGAGCAATAAAGGTGTTGAATTGACTGAAGCAGGCAAAATAGTATTTGACTATGCAAATACTATAATTTCACTTCAAGACAATGTAGAAAGAGATTTAAAAAACCTTAAAACCAATAAAAAGAATTTAATAATAGGAGCTTGCAAGGCAGTTGGGGAATATGCTCTTCCTTGTAGCATATACGTTTTTAAACAGGATAATAAAGACGTAAACATACAACTTGAAATAAGCAATACAGATGAAGTAATAAATAACATTATAAATAGAAATGTAAATATAGGTATACTACAAAGCAGTAGTACAAACCCTAATATTAAAACTCAAAAAATTACTTCGGACAGGCTGCTTTTAGTAACCTCTCTTCCCTTGATGAAAGACAAAATAACTGTACAAGAGTTAAAAAAACTTCCTTTAATCTTTAGAGAAAAAGGCTCTGGAGTTAGAAAGGATATAGAAGATAGTCTTGCTGGCAAGGATATTAGCATTGAAGACTTAAACATAATATATGAACTTAATTCCATGGAGGCAATAAAAGCATCCGTTATATCTGGAAAAGGAATCTCCTTTATACCTGAACTTACCATTAAAAAGGAACTTAGGGAAGGCACTTTAAAAAACATAGAAATAGAAAACTTAGACATAGCTTCAGATTACTATGCTGCTTTCAAAAGCGATTATAACTTAAACCCTTATGAAATGCAGTTTATTAAATTTATTAAATCATCTAAGAGAGGATTTTGTTAACGGAAAGGTTTTTAAATTGACAGTAATAAATAAAAAACTAGATTTAGATTAAATAATATCTAAATCTAGTTTTCTATTTGTTATGTACCTCACTCCGAAGATGTGAGGCTATTTAAAATCATTCCTATAACTACAAGCATTATTCCAATTAGCCCTAGTACTGTAGGAAAATCGCTATTTAATATAAATATTTCTCCTAAAAGAGCAAATATAACTTCACCAGCTTGAGTTGTTTCTACTACTGCTAGCTTGTGAGAATCACTTCTAACCATGTCTGTAGCTTTAAAAAATAATATAGTTGCAACAATTCCAGAAAAAATAGATACCATTAAAGCTTGTACAATCTGTTCCTTACCTGGTAGTCCAACTTTTAATATCCCAAAGGTAGATAATACTATCCAAAAAGGAATACTACATAGTGTCATTCCAAACACCCTTTGAAATGTATTAAACTTTCCATCACAAACTTCCATCATCTTACGGTTGCCTAAAGGATAGGCAAAAGCAGCTATAATGACAGGTATTACTCCCATAAGAGTTTTTAAAAAAGACACATCTACAGCTTGTTGTAACTGTATTAAAAATATTCCTGCCAAAATTATTAAAGACATTTTCAATGATTTCTTAGGAATTTTATTTCTATTTTTTATAATGCCATTTTCAGTTTCTGCGGATTCATAAAATAATGGGGAAAGTAATGCCCCTGCCACAATTGTAATTTGCCATGTACTTGCCACCATCCATGATGCTCCATACGCAGAAGCAAAACATAAGGGAGCATAGAACAATCCAAATCCAACAGTACTCCACAAAATCCATTCCATGGGTTTTTCTCTTATATCCTTTAAAACATATGATAGTTCATTTTTTGCCCCTACAATTGCAAATAAAATTGGCAACATAAAAATATACCTTAATGATGCACTCCAAATCCAACTTCCACCTGAAAGGTTCATTTGCCTATTAAGTACAAAGGTGAATGCGAAAAAGAAGGATGCTGCTATTCCTAGTAAAATTGATTTCTTCATTTATTTTCACCACCATAATTATTATACCAAACTTTTTATAACATTGGCATTCATATAAAAGGTGGAGGGGAGACAGTTTTACCGCCTCCCCATTTATTACTTGACAGATGCAACTACCAACCAGTGTTTCGGTGTATAATCAAACCTGTAATTTTTTATTTTTTATTTATCATGATATAATTATATCAAGGAATAATATATATTAAAAATATCTAAAAAGTATTATACTTATAAGTAAATATATATAAATAACTTGTGTGGAGTGATTATTATGGATAACAGGCAACTTACCTATTTTCTTGCCATAGTTGAGGAAGGAAACATAACTAAAGCTGCTGAAAGATTACATATAGCTCAACCCTACCTAAGTCAACAATTAAAACTTCTTGAGGATGAGTTAAATGTTAAATTAGTAGAACGAACTACCAGAAAATTTCAAATAACTGATGCAGGTCTAATGCTAAAACGTAGAGCAAAACAAATTATAGAATTAACCGATACCACCGTTAAAGAATTAAGGGATTTTAATGAGGGAATTCAAGGAACCTTATCAATAGGTACTATTCCAACTGCTGGTGCTACTCTTTTACACGATAGAATTGACAATTTTCATAAAAACCATCCTAATATAAGCTTTAAAATACGTGAATGTGGTACATATGAAATACTAGAATTATTAAAAAATAGAGTGATAGAAATAGGAATTATAAGAACTCCTTTAAATCCTGAAATTTTTGAATCCATATATTTACCTAAGGAACCCATGGTAGCTGCAACTAATAGTGATTTTCTCTGGGAAGAGTCTAATGAACATATCACTTTATTAGAACTAGCAAATAAACCTTTATTAGTAGATAGAAGATACGAAAATTTAATAATAGAAGCCTGCGAAAAAATAGGCTTTGAACCTAAAATAATTTGCGTAGGAGATGACGTTCGTTCAATGCTATCTTGGGCAAATAGCGGAATGGGTATAGCCGTTTTACCAGCTACTTGGGTGGATCTTATTTCAACTGCAAATTTAAAACACAAAGAAATCAATGAACCATCTTTAATGACAGAAACAGCTATAATATGGCTTAAAAATAAATATTTATCTGTTCCCGCTAGAAACTTTTTAAAAACCTTTAAATAATAAAAGGACTTACTTATAACAGTAAGTCCAAATAACTATATTCCAATAAAGCTTTCAAAGTCTGGAACAAATTCCTCTGAAGAAGTTCCACTCTCTTGTATAAAAGCATTTTTCACTCCTAATTCCAAAGCGTAATCTATAACTGCATCGTAATGCCTTGAATCTAAAAACTTATTTATTTCTTCATATTCTGGAGCTTTAAACATAGGCGTATATTGATTCATGATGCTTATATACACATCATCTCCAAAGCTTTCATAAATGAATTTTATAATCTTTTTAGAATCAAAAAATAGTCCTGGAATCATAAGATGCCTTATTATAACTCCCTTTTTTATTATACCATTTTCATCAAATTCTGCTTCTCCCACCTGTCTATACATCTCTTTTATAACTAAAGAAGCTTTTTTAAAATAATCCTCTGCCTTTGAATATCTGGTAGAATATTTAGGATTACAATATTTTAAATCCGGTAAATATACATCTATATATCCCTCTAAAGCTTTTAATGTGTCCATGTTATCATATCCATTAGAATTATAAACTATAGGAATATGTAATCCTTCCAATTTCGATAGTTTCAAGGCTTCAATTATTTGGGGTACATAATGAGTAGGAGTTACTAAATTTATATTATTAGCTCCCTTTCCTTGAAGCTCTAGAAATATTTTACTAAGTCTTTCAATGGAAACTTCTACTCCTAGCCCCTCTTGACTTATACAGTGATTTTGACAAAACACACACTTTAAGTTGCAGTTTGAAAAGAATACTGTGCCAGATCCTTTCTCTCCTGAAACACAAGGCTCTTCCCAATAATGAAGCTCCGCTCTTGATATCATAATCTTGTCTGTTGCTTTACAAAAACCTAATTCTCCATTTATTCTATTTACTCCACATTCTCTAGGACATAATCTACATTCTTTTAACATATTCATCTTTTGTAACCTCTTTGCCTTTAAATTACTAAATTTATTATATTCCCTTCTTATGTTTTGTCAATAAAATTTTTAAATAAATAAAGCTTCCATTAGGATTTTTTATTAATATTCAAAGTTAAATTCTCTATCTATATATTTAGTTAGTAATTCAATAGACGCCTCTACATCCTTCATATTTACTATTGCATTTGGTCCATGTGGATATCTTGTTACAACAGATATTCCTCCTGCTCTCACTCCAAAGTTGGACCTATTAATAGAACTTGCATCAGTACCCCCAACATAAATCACATCCATTTGATATTTTATATTATTTTCTTCACAGCATTTTACCATTTCCCCTACAAGGTACTCATCGCAAATTACTGAGGTATCAGATACCTTTATTGCAGTCCCCTCACCAACCTTATTACTTCCTTCCAAATCACAAGGATAGTCATGAGCTGGTGTAATATCAACAGCTATTCCTAAATCAGGTTTTATTCTTTCTGATGCCACTATGGCTCCTCTGCAACCTACTTCTTCTTGTACTGTAAATACAAAGTAAGTATCATTATACGGATTATCTATCTTCTTTAAAGCCTCAATCAGCATGTAGCAACCTATTCTATTGTCCAATGCTTTTGCAGTGATATTGTTATCTTTAAGTTCAGCATATTCTCCTATATAGGAAGCTACATCTCCAACCTTTACATGTTTTAAGGCTTCTTCTTTTGATTTAACTCCAATATCTATATATAGCTTGGTAAAATCATTTTTTAAATCTTCTACCTTTACCGTACTTGAAACAATACCTATTGTTCCGTTTCTAAATTTAACTCTACTCATATATGTGGTTGGAATCCAAAGAAAACCTAAGGATTTTACCTTAATCATTCCATTATCTTCAACTTTAGTTACTTGAATACCTATCTCATCCATATGCGCCGCTAGCATTATCTTCTTTTTATTTGCTCCCGAACCTTTTCTATATACAATCAAATTACCTAAAGCATCAACTAAAATATCATCTGCATAGTCCTTAATTTCCTCTTTTATAATGTCTCTTACTTCTCTTTCGTAACCGCTTACTCCAAAGGCCTGAGTTATTTCTTTTAAAATCATAATAATTGCCCCTCTCTTTAATAATTCTGTTTCTTTATTAATTGATCTTTTTCAATCCAATGAACTTCATTCATCAATGGATGACGAAGTTTTATAGCTCCTTCTATGGGACACTCCATTACACAACATCCGCAATACCAACATTCACCGGGATATGCCACAATAGGCGACTTACCTCTTTCAGGGTTTGGAATTAGTATGTCTACTTGACATATATCTACGCATCTATTACATCCTATACATTTGTCCTTGTTATATATTATAGGATTAGATATAGGCATTTCTGGCAACATATAATTTGTTCTATTATCCACCCTTATTCCCCCCTAACATAGTCCTCATTATAATACTCATAATTTCCTTTCAAATCACCAAAATAGTTAAGTCCTAGCCCTCTACTAACTACTTGATTATCAACTTGTTTTAAAGTAATAAACTTTTTATCTCTTTCTTTGTTCATTTCTTTACTGTAACCTCTATTAAAACATAATGGTTTTGAACTTGTTTTCCTCTCCAAGCAGGATTGTATAATAAGCTGGGATACAGTGAGTATATCAAAAACTTCAAGTAACCTAACAAGTTCATGAGGATTATAAGCAAAAGTATTTGGAATAATTTTTTCTTCATATTCCTTTAACCTTGCCAATCCAATATTTAATAGTTCATCTCGCTTAATTTCTCCACAGTAATTTTGCATGGTTTTAGATATACCCATATTTAATTCTTTCCATCCTACGCTATTTTGAGGATTGTTTTTTATAGGTGAATACACCCTCTGTTTTTCCATCTCTGCCTGGCCCTTGTCTATTTCTATTAGCTGATTCGTTTCCGCATATTTTGCTGCATGTCTTCCCGCATAGTAACCAGTAGCTGCTGCATGTCCAAAACAATTTGAAGCAAATAAAGAATCCCCTGCCACATATAACCCCTTTAGGTTTGTACTTAATGTCCAATCATTTAAAAATCCACCTGGAAGCCCAAATAATTGTCTTTCCTGTGGTAGAAAATCAGCAGAGGTCCATCCAGTTCCATAACATTGAAGAAGATGCTTTTCGGGATCAAAACCTGCCTCTTTATAGTTTTTATAAATTGGAACCTTTGTCTTTCCTTCTTCTCCTACCATCATTCCCCAAATCACCTTTCTTTCAAGCTCTGGTAACGCTGATAAATCAGCATAAAAAGGTAATTTATAACCCTCTTCTAGCATTTTTGAAAAAGATAAGGTTTCTGGTCCTTCATATTCATACTTTGGATAATCTACACATCCTCCTTTTAGGAAAAACTTCTGACCTTCTGAGGGTTTAAATCTATCCTCCACATCTTTTAATATGCTTCCATCTCTATTTGCATAGGGAATTTCTCTTCCATTCGAATCAACAATAGATGCAGGGTACCATGTATTATGATTATTTCCTGCACCGTAAGGAGGATAACTTCTTCCTGAAGCTGAAAACTCTGCCCCTACTGATTTTTCCATCATTGTAAATTCAGCTCCTGCCCTCCATCCCATTGCATGTCCATCTCCAATACACTGAGTTGGTCTAAACTCGCACAAACCTGGATAAGAAGCGGAAAATAACCATATACGTGCAGGCCTAGACATACACATAATACTGGCCTTGCTTTTAAAAACAAAGAACTTACCTGTCCTAGTATGAATACCCGTTGCACCAATACACCTGCCCCCTTGCTTCCCATCTTCAGTTAGCAATGATGTTATCATAATTCTGTCATAGATTTTTACACCTAGACTTTTAAGTTCATTATACATAGCAGGCTTAAATGTTGAACCCCATATTCTTAACGTGAATTTATTTTCATAGTCATAAGCAAACATGAGCTTAGTATTCTCATCACGAAATTTTGCTCCTTTGAACTCATCTTCTGTATCTCTTATCTTTCCACCCATTTTTTCAATATCTAGCAGTCTATCATATCCTTCACGACATTCAATGTAATGAGATATACCATTATTAAAACCTTCATTATCATTGAGCATGGCCTTTGTAAGCTCTTCTGGACTTATTTTTGAACATGGATTAGTAGCAGCAGATTCCCAATGATCACACCCTGAACCACCTGCACCACTTCTCTTCGTTGCACCTTTCTCTACCAGTACAACACTCTGACCACGTCTGGCAGCAGCAATGGCAGCCATGCATCCTGCAATGCCACCTCCAAGAACGAGAACATCTGCATTTATAGTTTTTTCCTTATTCCATTCTAAAGGATAAGGCCACTTAAAATTATACATTTATTTCTCCTTTCAAACTTTCACTGTTTATCCTGTAATTTAATGCTAACATAGGGTTTTGCATTGTGCAATATGTATTTTGCAAAATGCAAAATACATATTGCAAAACATTATCGTTGAGTTTTAATATAAAGATGATTATAATAAAATATAATAGAGACAATTATAAAATATAATTAACATTTAAAGAGGTAAGATAATGAGAACTGTAGTGAGAATGACTTTAGCAGATCAAATTTATACAATTTTAAGAGAAGATATTATCAATCAAAATATTAAATGTGGAGAAAAGTTAACTTTAAAAATTCTCAAAGAAAAATTCAATACAAGTTCAACACCAATTAGGGAGGCTTTAAATAGACTAAGTCAAGAAGGGTTAATTGATCATATAACAAATTTGGGCGCAAAAGTAATTGATATTAACGAAAACGATATTATAGAAATTTATGACTTCTGTCTATATTTAGATTTAGCTGCGCTAAATTTAGCTTTGAAAAGTGAAAAAGTAGATGATATTATATATGAACTTAATAGTTGCATTGAATTACAAGAAAAATCACTAGAAGCAGGAAACATATGGGATTTTAAATTACATTCAGATAATTTTCATGATATCTTTTTTAGATATGCTGATAATTCAAGACTATATAACGCTTCAAAAAACATAAGAAGTCAATTTAGCATATTAACAACTATATACCAAAATTTCACAGTTACACAATCAATGGTTTTTAAAGAACATAAAGCTATTGTATCCTCCATTACAGCTATGGATTTTGATAAAACGGCCTCACTTATGGAAAGTCACTTTGCCCATGCGAAAAGCTACTTATTAGATAATATCAAAAATAAAGAACATAAAGAGATGCCTTTATAAATCACAAGGCATCTCTATTCTTCATCCACTCCTTTCCATCAACAAATCTTGAAACTAACATACCACAGGCTATATTTCCTGTTGAATTTAACACTGTGGCTGGTGCATCTATGATGGTGCTAATAACAGCTATTATAGGAAGTGCTTCAGGAGGAAACCCATAAACACTTATTATAAGCATCTCTCCAATCATTCCACCACCTGGAATTGCTCCCATAACCGCTCCTACTAAAAAGCTTACTAAAAGTATTGATAAAAGTACTGGAATACTGTTAATTTCTTTTCCAAACAAACCAAATAGAAATACTATTTTTATCACTCCACCAATAACAGAGCCATCCTTGTGTGTGTTAGCTCCAAGGGGAATTACAGTCTCTGCTATGTCCTTTGGAACCCCTATTTTCTTGATAGTTTCAAGATTAATCGGAATTGATGCCGCACTAGAACAAGTGGCAAGGGCTGTCACTGTTGGTGAAATAGAATTTTTCCAAAATGCTTTAAAACCCATTTTTCCTGCTGATACATATGAATATATGCTAAAAAATATAAAATAATATATTACTGTCAACCCTAAATATAAGAGAAAAGCTTTCCAGTACCCTTGCAATATCTGCGTTCCTAACTGCCCTACAACGGAAGCAAAATAACACCCTAATCCAATTGGAGCGTAGTACATAATAATTTCCACCATCTTCATCATTACAGTTGTAGCTTCATTTAAAAGTTTTTTTACATTTGCTGCTTTTTCACCAACCAATGCTATTGCTATTCCAAGCAATACTGAAAAAACAATTATTTGAAGCATGTTTCCTTTTGAAAATAATCCTGAGAAATCCCCTACTGTAATTGTCTTTACTAACTGTTGTGATAAGGACATTTGGTGAGCTTCCTTACCAATTTCCCCTGTTGCTCCAGATAAAATAGTATTAATAGTTTCACCATTTAAGCCTTTAGTTGGATTAAAAACTAATGCCCCTACAATAGCCAATATACCAGATATCAATGCAGTAATTACAAAAATTATTGCAATATTTATCATTATCTTTCCCAATCTATTCATGCCACTCATGTTAGCTATGGCTGACGTTACACTAAAGAACACTAACGGTACTATTATAGTAAACATTAAGTTTAAAAATATTTGCCCAAAAGGTTCAAGTGCCGTAGCCTTTGGTCCTAAAATAACGCCTATTACTCCTCCTAGTAATATTGATAAAAGTAGCACTAAAGATATTTTATAATTCTTAAAAAAACTTTCCATACATATTCAACTCCTATAAATCTTTAATTCTTATTAATTATTATATTCGCTATATTTGCTATTTTTATTGTATTTAATGCTGAATTTATTGTATAAACTGCTATAATATAATAGAGGTGTTTGTATGGACGATAATGTTTCTATAGGAAAGATAAAAAGAGGTTATCTTAACGAAGATTTTCTTTTCTTTAATCTAAAGGACCAGAAAAAAAATGAAATTGAATTTCACTACCACGATTTTAATAAAATAATTATTTTTATATCAGGAGAAGTAACATACATAATTGAAGGAAAGTCTTATAAACTAAAGCCTTGGGATATATTATTAGTTGGCAAAAATGATCTTCATCTCCCAATAATAAGCCCAACCGCTCCTTATGAAAGAATGATACTTTGGTTAAACCCATTATTTTTAGAAGAACATAATAAAAATAATTGTGATCTTCTAAGCTGTTTCCAATTGGCATATGAAAGAAAGCTCAATCTTATTAGAGTAAACAAAAACCAGATAAACTTATTAAAACAAAACTTAGACGATCTTGAAGACTCCATACATGATAGAGCGTTTGGTAGTAGTATATTAAGAAATTCTTTATTCCTTCAGTTCATGGTAAAAATAAATAGATTATTTCTTGGAATGGATATTAACAAAAACATAGATGACATTAAATACGACCCTAGGATAGAACATATTTTGAATTTTATAAATTCAAGTCTTGATAAGGATTTATCTATAGATATTCTTTCAAAAAAAGTTTATCTAAATAAATATTATTTGATGCATTTATTCAAAGAAGAAACAGGTTATACTTTGTATAACTATATACAAAAAAAGAGGCTTTTAAAGGCCTCAGATCTTATAAAAAGTGGCATTGCTGCTGGAGAAGTTTGCTCCCTTTGTGGCTTTGGAGATTATTCTAGCTTTGTAAGAGCCTTTAAAAAGGAATTTCAACTGTCCCCTAAGCAATACTATAAATACAATATATAACTGATATATCTTATTATATTTCTAGGAGGAGATAGTATGGACTTAAAAGAAAAAATTAAAAAACTTCCTTCTTGCCCTGGGGTATATCTTATGAAAGATTCTCTTAACAGCATAATTTATGTGGGTAAATCAAAAAACTTAAAAAATAGAGTTTCATCTTATTTTCAAAACTCAAAGTCCCATTCTCCTAAGGTTTTAAAGTTAGTTAAAAATCTAAAAGACTTTGATTACATAATTACTGACACGGAATTTGAAGCCTTTATGTTAGAATGCAAATTAATACAACAGATAAAACCCATGTACAATAGACAAATGAAAAGCCCTAAATCTTATTGCTACTTAAAAGCAAAGTTCAATGAAAAACATCCTTATATCGATCTATCAATAGAGTATAACAAAAACAGTGAAGGTTTTTATTTTGGACCATACACACATAAAAACACAGTAGAAAGAGCCATTGAAGGAATAAAGGAATGTTGCAAAATACAATGTAATAATAATTCTAAAAAAGCTTCCTCTTGCTTAAACTACTCCTTAGGCTTGTGCATTGGCATGTGTTTGGGTAATGATTCTAAGGAAAAGTGCTTCCATATATTTAATAAAATACTAGGCCTACTTAATGGAAGTGATAAAAGCATTGTTGAAGAACTAGAACTCAATATGAATACTGCATCAGAAAAATTTGATTTTGAAAAGGCTATTAAATATAGAGATTATTTAAGCGCAGTAAATTACTTAACAAGCAAAGTTAAAGTTCTAGAATTCTCAGTGGAAAATAAAAACATAGCTTTACTTGAACCTCTAAGCAATGATAATATTAAATTTTTTCTTATCAAAGGAAATAAAATTCTTTTCAGAGAGCACTATGCTTTAAAAGATTTAGAAAGACTAAAAAGAACTTTAAAAGATAACATTGTATTTTACTTTAACCAGAAGTATGAAGAAGATCCAAAAGAATTAGGAAAAGAGGAGCTAGATGAAGCCCAGATAATATATACTTACTTAAAAAGCCAAGCTAATAACTGCAAACATATTATAATTTCTGAAAAATGGCTAGAAAATATAAATGATGTAGATTTTAATAACGAAATTAATAAACTTCTAAATATAAAGGCTGTAACAAAAGGTTTTTAGCCCTTTGTTGCAGCCTTGTATAGTGATGCTTCAATTACTTTAAACTATTTTTGTTTTTTCACAAATTTTAAATATGGATGTATTACATTTACCACAACCTCTTTCTTTTAGTTCTTCTATGGTTTTGATATTCTCTGATATACCTACTTTAGTTATTTCACCACATTCTTTACATTTATACTGTCGAACTGTAATCTTAAATTCCCCTGTGTAAATTAATCCATTATAAGAACTTTCTATTAATGGTTTGCTTTTACTAGTAGTTTTAAGAATAATCATTTGTCCTGTATTTCCAATTATACCTGCTCCCTCATAGCTATTAAATGCACTTAAGATTTTTGAAATCATAAGTCCCATATTTATAAAACTCTTTTGCATTGTAAAATCAAACTCTGGTGATTTATGAGCGTATGAAAGAAAAATTGGCATACCCTTCTCCTTTTTTAAAGCTTCAATTCCTCTAGACATAAATAAGTTCATTCCTTGAAGAGTATAGGGTGGGTCAGTAAAAAAGCAATCAAAACCTTCCTTAAATTCTTTTGATAATGGTAGCTTAAAATTTGTATGATAACATTTAATAGGTAAATTCTCTTTATCAGCTACTCCTTGAATATAATTAAGAATCCTTTCATCAATATCCATTACGCAAATCGTTGTTTTACAATACTTTATATCAACAAACAATTTTTTCAATAAAAATCCTATGGCTATACTCACTAAGTCATCGTCACCTATGCATAAAATTTTCTTATTTATTAATACGGAATTTGTAAGTGCCAACACTGCCCTTCGAACAGCAGTGTCAACAGTACATTTAGATTGATCTATTATCACATTAGCCTGAGGTCGCTTTATAAATATTTCACTTACTTCTTCTTTTATATCAAGAATTTCCTCGTGTTCCTCCCAAGGTTCTGATAACAATTTCGCATATAAATTTTTGTTTAATCCTTTAAATCCTAGCTCGTCTTCCATAAAAGATTTGCCTTTTGTTGTAAGCCTTATCCCCTTATACTGTACTAATAATCCATATTTAATGAATTCCTTTTTAATTGCTGTAATTATAGGAATTGGTAGTAAATTATTTCTTGCCAACTCCTTAGTAGAAATGCCTTCTTTAAAATAAATGTTTATCAACACTTTTTCTATACACTGTTTTCCATCCTCTATATTAACATTTTCACTTACTTGCTGTAGGTAGTCCCATTCATATTTATTATTCAATTTTAATTCCCTCCATATTTATATAACTCTTTTCTATTTTCCTTGAATAATATATACATTTGTACCAACCAACTAAAAGTAAGCTAGGACATGAATAGAAAAATATAAAGGCCATAGCAACACAAAATCACCACAGCCTTTTAATCCTTTAGTATATATCTAATAGTTATAAAAATATAGACTAAATACTATATTTAAACATAAAAATACCGTGCAAAAGCACGGTCTATTAACGTATATCAATAAGGTTGAATGCTATCCGTGTCTTAACTTACTCTTAAAAAATTTATCAACAAATAAACCTAAAATATTCAGGCTTTAAATTTTTTAAGAAACAACTATTTAGTTGGTTAGTTAAGAACTACCGTACTCATAAAGCACTCCCCTTATGTTAATTCTAAATTATTTTGATTATAATCTATATCATACAAGAGTTTTCACAAATTTTCAAGAATATCTTTATTATGGATTTTCTCTAACCAAAGGCATACTCATGCATCTTGGCCCTCCTCGTCCTCGTGATAATTCATAGGATTCAAATTCTAGCACCTCTATATTATTTCTCCTTAAAGCTTCATTTGTTACACGATTACGATTATAGCAAACAACCTTCCCTGGTGAAATAGCTAGGGTATTACTTCCATCATTCCACTGTTCTCTGCTAGCTGCAATACTATCTCCATCTCCGCACCTGATTAAATTTACCGCCGGTAAGTTTAAGTATTTTTTTAATGTATTGGATAAATCATCCTGCTCATATTTAATACTAATTTCATTATTTTTCCCTTTGGTAATACTATATACGTCTAGAGGAGCTTCTATGCCTGGGTATATAGTAAACTTATCATAATCAACCATAGTAAATACTGTATCTAAATGCATAAAGGCCCTTGTCTTTGGAATATCAAAAGCTAAAACAGTTTCAAAACTTTCCTGGGAGCTTAAAAGATTGTAAGCTAACCTTTCGATAGCTATCGGTTCAGTTCTATCACTAATTCCTACAGCTAAAACTTTGTCAGAAAGAACCAAAATATCTCCCCCTTCAATTGGGTGAGTTTTATCTCTGTTGTACCATCTAGGTACACCTTTAAATCTAGGATGATATTTAAAAATATACTTTGCAAATATAGTTTCTCTATTTCTGGTTTCATTAGCCATAACATTTAGGGAAATTCCATTTCCAATAGAAGCAAAGGGATCTCTTTGGAAATACATATTAGGAATAGGATCTAAATAAAAAGGATACGGATTTTTAACCATATCACCCAATGATTTAGGCTTTATATGTTTAAGTTCTTCTTTTCTAACTCCCGCTATACATTTCTTTATAAATTCCTTTGGGGAATAAGGGTCTAAAAACTCTATTATAGCCTCTTGAAGCCCTCCTGTTACAACTTTTCCTTCCTCCATGAATTCCTTTAAAAATTCTTTCCTAACTTCTGCATCCTCTAAAACCTCTGCCATTAGATCTGTAAGATATATAACCTCTACTCCTTCATTTCTCAGAATATCCGCAAATTGATTATGTTCTCTGCGGGCCTGATCTAAATATGCAATTTCATCAAACAAAAGTCTTCTTAGGTAATCTGGTACTATGTTTTCTATTTCTTCACCTGGACAATGAAGAAGAACGGATTTTAATTTTCCAATTTCATTATAAACAAAAATACTATGGTTTGAAGACATATTATTCATCCTTTCCATATGAATTCTAAACCATAGTTTTTCCTTATTAAAGTTACATTATTCCACTAAATAAATTAACAGTACCTATGCTCCATTTATCATTGGATATTATTTATAAAATAACATTTATTTTAACTCTATTGGCCTCAGACTCTGCATTGATAGTTCCACCATGAAGCTCTACAATACTTTTTGCAATTGCAAGTCCGAGACCGGAACCTAATATCTTTGAATTTCTTGATTTATCAACTCTATAAAATCTTTCAAATAACAACGGCAGCATTTCAGTTGGAATTGTGTCGCCCTGATTTTCAATTGACAAAGTCACATGATCCCCATCTTGTTTTATAGTAACCTTTATTTTTCCATTTAATTCTTTATAACTATACTTGATTGAATTTGAAAGTATATTTTCAAAGGTTCTCGCCATTAGATCCGAATCAACATTCACATATATTTCAGCACTGGAATAATCCCTTTCAATGGATAAATTGTTCTCCTTTGCTAAAACAGACATTTCTCCGATGAGTTGCTCCATAAGCTCAACCAGGTTAACATTGGTTTTATTAACCTTTATAACTCCGTTGGTAATTTTAGTGTACTCAAATAAATCCTCAATAAGCTTTTTTAGTCTCAAGGACTTTGAATAGGCTCTTTCAATGTAGTCATCCATATTTTTTTCACTATCATACTTTTTATCCTTAACAAGTGTCAGGTATCCTATAATTGTTGTAAGAGGAGTCTTCAAATCATGGGACACATTGGTAATAAGCTCATTTTTCGTTTGCTCAGCCTTTCTTTCATCCTCAATCTTGTTTTTAAGTTCCACTGACATCCTGTTTATATTTTTTGCAAGAATCTTAAATTCATCATTTCCCTTTTCAGCTACTTTAAAGTCAAGGTTGCCTTTTGAAATCTCCTGTATACCATCTGTAATTTCCTTTACGTATTTAATCTTTTTCCTGGTTAAGAAATGAAAAACTAAAATATATGCTGGCACAGCCCAAAGTACTGCTGCAATATTGTTTCCAAAACTAATGTTAAAAGAAGTAAAATACACTACTCCTGCTGCAATGAGGCTTGTGAGATTAGCTACAAAAACTTCAATGCCTATGCTTCTCATCATGTATTTCATATTAAATTTATATATGGCAGTAAAAATATTTCCTATACTCTTTATTTTAGTTCCTAAAAAGAAACATACTATAAATATGGTGAGTCCAATTAGTGTGTAGTTATTAAAATATGGCCAACTACGTAAGATTGGGTAATAGTATATGTTTAATAAAGATACCAACAAGCTTTGCCCTATAAAAGCTATAATAAGACTTATAAAAAGCCTTATTATCAATGATATTATCTTTAATGTTTTTCCCTTCAATACAATGACCTTTTCTGATTCGTTATTACTACTCAACTTTATAGCCTACCCCCCATACAACCTTTATGTATCTTGGTTCCTTAGGATTTATCTCTATCTTCTCCCTTATGTTTCTTATATGAACTGCAACAGTATTTTCAGATTCATAGGCGGGCTCATTCCAAACCCTCTCATATATTACCTCTGTACTTAAAACTCTTCCCTTATTTCTTGCCAAAACCTCAAGAATTGAAAATTCAGTTGGAGTAAGCCTTATTTCTCTTTCATCAACCCTAACCTGATGGGTTGCAGTGTTTATTACAAGTCCGCTTATTTCGATTTCCTCATCGGATTTTATTTCTTTGGGTGTACTCATCATGGTGCACCTTCTAAGCTGGGACTTAACTCTCGCAACAATCTCAAGTGGATTAAAAGGCTTTGTTACATAATCATCCGCACCTGTATTTAAACCAAGTATTTTGTCAATATCCTCACTTTTCGCAGAGAGCATTATTATAGGAACATTTTTTTCCTTCCTTATTTTCATACAGGCCTGAATTCCATCCATTTTAGGCATCATTATATCAAGTATTATCAAATTAATCTCTTTCCCTTCAAGAACCTCAAGTGCTTCAAAGCCATCAGCAACCTTAACAACCTCATATCCCTCATTAATAAGGTATATTTCCAGTAAATCTCTAATATCTTCTTCATCATCAACTATTAAAATTCGCTGCTTATCCAAATCACAACCTCCTTTTAACTAGAACTTCATATACTCCAAAACCACCTATAATGCAAACTATTGGCATTATTGGGTAGGAATATCTTGAAAAGGTAAAGTAGGGTAAATATATAAGATTAAAAAACAATATTGTTAAAAACAAAAATATAAACTTCTTCTCTCTTTTCTTAAATAAAACTATGGTTGAAATTATTCCAAGTAAAAGAACTATGTAATGGTATATTGTTACAGCGTTGAAGGATACTCCGAAGACACTTTTCCAATAGAAAGGGGAGTTCCAAAGATACCATGACTTTCCTATGGTATACCAATAAATATATTTTAAGGGCTCTTTTCTTCCATAGGTTTTAAGTCTGTATAACCCTGCATTTATTTCATTTTGATTCGTTTCTATAACTGTTTTTCCTAGCTCATAGGTGGTATATTCATTCTCATGATTGTAATTTACATAGGTTCCCTGAAGAAAGGGGTTTCCTGACGACATGGTAAGGGGTATGAATCGATCAAATGCAATATAGTTTCTAATCCACCAGGGTCCCATTATTAATGAAAATACAAGTGTTGTAACTATTGTATATTTTACCATTTCATTAATGGTGTATTTTTTAATTATCCACATTATAAGAATAACTATTGGGTAAGCTGCAATTGTTGGCCTGACAAGGCATCCAAGCCCCCAAACAACCCCTCCTATAGTATACAACATCATATTTTTTTCTTCAACGGCACAAATGGAAACATATATTAGAACCAAGAGTAGAAACTTAAAAATAATTTCAGTTAATATCAATGTTGGTGCGTAGTATTCAACAACATATAATGCATTTAATATGCATCCAATAAGTGCCACCCTGCTGTTAAATACTTTTCTTCCAATGAGAAATAAAAAATACATTGACCCCACTTGAATTACAGCCTGAAAAACTCTAAAGGCTGTAATCCCACCAAACTTTCCAAATAGCTTCATAAAAAAAGCAAGGGTATAAATTAACCCAGGCATTATAAAAACCGTTGGTTCATCAACCTTATGATATATAAAGTGTCCACTATCAATAAGTTCCCAGGCACTTCTTATGTATTTTACATCATCGTTATCAAATTTCTCAAAGCTCCCAAGATAGTTTAAATTTCCATATTTCAAAACCGAGTAGAGATTTAATATAAAAAACAGCGATAAAATAATCATAAGACTGATTTTTATCCATTTATCTTCTTTCCTAATGCTAAACATATAATCACTCCTATTTAATAGATACAAAATATGCTCCAAGAACTATAAGTCCAATTCCCACCCATCTTGTAAGTGGTATATTCTCTTTAAATATTAAAACAGCCACTACTGCTGCTACCACATAGCAAAGACTCTGTAGGGGATATACAAGGGACAGTTCACTCCTTGATAAAATATACAGCCATATCACTGTGGCTGCACCGTATATAATTAATCCTCCAAAAATATAGGGATCAAAAAACATCTTCACAATATGCTGTATGGTAAATTTTAACTCAATTTTTGTTAATCCCATTTTCCACAGGGTTTGCCCTGCAACAAGAAGTATTATATTTATCGAAAGTAAAATGTATATCATTTTTTGCATTCTCCTTCACTGCCGCAGCTTTTTAATATACCTATTTCCTGAACGAGCAGTGTAATTTTGTTTTGCATTTTGGATATAACAAGGTTTAAATAAAATATTAAAAAGAAAATGAATACAATACCCGTTACAAATAAAAAGGCTGGCGGATAAGAGATACTAACAGCTCTTGCCATATTTTCAGTAAGATCCTTATTAAGCGAAAGGACAATCAGTACCAAGCTTGTTAAAATCCAAAACATGCTGTACTTAAAATCAAGTACTCTTTTCTTAACGAAGTATAATGTCCCTGATAAAAACAAAGCCGAAAGCACTAGACAATATATATATGGATTCATAAGAACACCTCATTTCATTATGGTTGAAGTAAAATTGCACAAGTAACTTTAATCATATAATAGACTGATTTTAATGGCGTTATAGATGATTTTCCTCCCTGTCTTTTATCCATATCTACAGAAACTTCCTTAATTCTTACTCCCCTTTTTAAAGCATATACTATTGTTTCCACTTCTGGATAATCCCTGGGATAATACCATAAAAAAAGCTCAATAACCTTTTTATTAACTGCCCTGTAGCCAGAGGTGGTATCATAGAAATCCCTTTTGCATACAAAAGATACAAACCTTGAGAGGAAATTGATTCCAACCTTTCTTATACTGCTTGATTCATAATCAGTTTTCTTAACAAATCTTGAACCTATAACCATATCCACCTCATCTTTCGCAATTGCGTCAATCATCTTGGAAAGGTCTTTTGGATTGTGCTGTCCGTCTCCATCAATTTGTATTACTACATCATAGTCCTTTCTGTTTGCATAAATATATCCAGTCTGCACAGCCCCTCCAATACCAAGGTTTTGTGTAAGATTTATAACAAATGCCCCTGCCCTTTCAGCTTCAAGTCCAGTGTTATCCCTTGAACCATCGTTGATTACCACAATATCAACCTCTGGATAGTGGTCTTTTACTCCTTGAACAACCTTAAAAATATTTTTTTCTTCATTGTAGGCAGGTATTACAACCATTACCTTCATATAACACTACCTCCCCTCTAAGATTTTTCATAATTTTATTCTAAAACATATTTTTAAAGAACTTCCTTATAAATTATGAAGAATTTCGAAAGATACTCGTAATAATAAAAAAGCCCTATGCTTTAATGCATAGAGCCTAGAATTCTAACGTAAATTTTTTATAACTTCTACAAAGACAGTTTCGCTACCAATTCACCATATTCAATCTTGCCTGTTTCCACAAAACCCAAAGATGCGTAAAGCCTCTTTGCTACCACATTCTCTGGTTCATAAGAAAGGGTAACTTTCGAAGCTTTTCCATAGGGGAAGGTCCTAATCAATTCAATTGCCTTTGCCATAGCTTCCTTAGCATAACCTTTGCCCTGATATACTTTGTCAATCATTAATCTGCACACCCAATAAGAATTTTCATCGTCATTCTCACTTGCTTCATTATATGATAACATTATAAAGCCTACCATGATGTCATTGTCATATATGGCATAAGGCATAGGAATGCACTCATTATTAGTTAAAGCAACATACGCCTCTGCAAGGCTACTTATATTACTTGCAACATAACTTTTTTGTTCTTCTTTTGGTTCTAATTTAATACATTCATCAAAATTATCATCTGTGATTTTTCGTAGCTCTATCATAATTCTCCCCCTTAAATATAATCTTTACTTCCTCTTTAATTACAAAAGCGTAAAAATTAAATGTGCTATAATTGTAATGTTTAAAATTATAGCACATTTAACCATTTTATACCATTATTCTTCATAACAAATAATTGGGGTTCCCTCTTCTATATTCTCATAAATTGTTTTAGCTAAATATAATGGAGCATTTACACATCCATGGGTTCCATTTCTTTTGTATATATTGCCTCCAAAAGAATGTCTCCAGCTTGCATCATGTAATCCTATATTTCCGTTAAAAGGCATCCAATAAGTTACTTCAGCTTCATAATTTGGTCCTCTCAAAGTTGATCCTTTTTGTTTATAATTAAGCATATAGATTCCAACTTTAGTAGAATTTCCTTTATTAGGATTACCTGTTACTACGTCACCTTGAGTTATAAGTTTTCCATCTTTATAAAACCATAAATGTTGTCTTGTTATATTAATTTCTACATAAGTATTTCCTATTTCATCTTCTCCCCTATATAAAGCCTTTTGAGTATATATAGGCTCTTTTTCAAGCACTTCACCCAGTTTTATATTTTTTAATAATGCTTTTGTTTCAACAGCTGAGTTAATTTTCCATCCATAAAATCCGCCCTTAACTTCTAATATTTTACCTATGGATGTTTTAAAATTTCTTGTTGCTCCAGCTGTATCATATTTTTTACCCAATCCTTGTACATATTCCAAAACTGCTTTTTCATTTATTACTACTTCTAAATTTTCATTAACACTAAGCCATTGATTTATTATATTTCCATCTAATATTTCGTTTTCACTTCCAAATATATAGGTGATTTTTGCTCCCACATGCTTATTTAGTAAACTCTTAGTTTCATGAGTTTTATCAGAACTTAATATGTACTTTGGATTTTCATAACAAAGATTTTCATTTAAATCTAATTTCCTTTCTCCTTTTAAGATATTCATTTCTATTGCTTCATTTAATTTATTTTTATATATCTTATTTCCATATACTTCTTCAATCGCTTCATATGAACCATTTGAATACTTAAAACTTACATTTTGGGGTTCTATAATATCTTTATTTAAACAATTTAATTCATTTATTTTATTTGTTAAATTATCTTTATTATAAACAAATAAATCATCTACATAATATTTCTCCTTCTTTAATAATGAACTTATCCATTTAAATGAATTTTGCATTTGATAAATTTTAGAAATACTATTTTTTTCACTGTACTCCATTTCAATATCTTGTCCTATTATTTCTTCTATTTCTCCATTTCTTTCAATCAACTGTAGCTTATAATCTTTAACATAACTTATAATTACATGATTTACATTATTATGTGCTTTTAATGAGACATTAACTCCATTTATTGTTGTATTAAAAAAGAAATGATTAACAAAGTATAATGAAATAAGTAAATATATTAGTACAATTGAAGCTATTAAAATAATAACATTTCCTGTAACCTCACTCTTAAAAAGATTTTTTATATTAATACTCTTCATCTGATTATACCTTTCATCAAAAATACAACATATTAACTAATCTATAATATGTTTGTATTTTTGATTTTAAAACTTAATATGTAAATAATATATAAAAAACCACAACTTATGAATTATCTCTAATCCCATAGTATTAATAATGCCCATTGAGCTTTTGATTTGTTAAATCAAATATATATTTGCTAGAGTTGCTGAAATTATTGAACCTTGAGAAATTCCCAACTCTGTTGCTTCTACAACCCCATTCTCTATGATTCCTGCTTTCAAGAATTTATTTATAAGTTTCAAATTACTCCCACCTAAAAAACTTAATAGATACCCCAGTACATATCACAGCAAGTATACTTACAACTAAAATTGGTAGTATTTTATTATCTATGCTTAAATTAAGTGATGCACTTTTTAAAAGCTTTATCCCCTGAGTTAAGGGTAATATATCTGCCACTTTTTGAAGCGCTGTTGGCATAACTTCATATGGTAATGTTGCTCCTGAGAATATAAGCATAGGAAAGTATAGAATACTGGCAATAACACCTGCCATTTTAATATTTTTCGCTATTCCCCCCACCATAAATCCAATGCTGAACATTGATGCCATTACCAATGTATATGCTCCTAAAAAGTTTATCCATGAACCTCTAAATTGAAACTTGAAAAATATTTTTGCGGTTAAATAAACCAGTATTAATGAAACAATAGCATATAAAGCATAGATTACTCCTTGAACTACTAAAATCATAACTGGGCTAACTGGTGTTACTCTAAATCTTTTTAATATCTTTCTATGACGATACTCAGATAATACTAATGGTAACCCCATGACGCCACCTGCACATATTGCAATGGTTGATACAGCTGCAAAGGATTGTTCCATAAATGTAAAATCCACTCCATGAAATGCGGGTTTATTGCTGTAAATAATACCTAAAATAACAGTTACCAACACTGGCATACAAATTGCAAATATGAACATATCCATGCCTCTTAGTGATAACTTTAATTCAGTTTTTAACATTGTTCTAAATACTTTCATCATCCAATTCCTCCTCATCTACAAACCATAAGTAAGCATCCTCAAATTTTTCATATGGACTCAGTGCTACTGCTTCTTCAACTGTTCCATAAAAATCTATTACCCCATTTTTTAAAATACATATTTTATCGCACAAAGCTTCAATCTCATCCATGAAATGAGATGTTAAAAAGATTGTGAGTCCTTGCTTCTTTAAATTTAATAAGCACTTCCACACATCTCTTCTAGCCTTTACATCTAGCCCTGTTGTGAGCTCGTCTAGGAATACTACCTCTGGACTCGGAATTAACGCTAAGATAATAAATAATCGTTGCTTTTCACCTCCTGATAGTTCGCTTACTAGATTTTCAACCTTATCTTGAAGGTTAAATTGCTCTAATAATTTATTGAAATCTAATGGATTTTTATAAAGAACTTCAGTTATTTCACACAACTCTTTCACTGTAATCTTATCTTGATAATTAGATTCTTGAAACTGAACCCCAACTTTCTGAAATAGCTGTTTTCTTTCTTTTTGAGGATTCATATCTAGGATAGATACCTGCCCATAATCAAAATTCTTTGTACCTAAAATACACTCTATGGTAGTACTTTTCCCTGCTCCATTGGCCCCTAGCAATCCAAATACCTCACCTTTCTTTACCGTTAAACTAACATCCTTCACCACTTGAACATCCCCATAAGATTTATAAAGATTATGAACTTTTATTACTTCCATGTGTTATTCCCCCCTTTTAATAAAAGAATAACACCATCTCAAAGTCTGGTGTTAAAGTGTAGAGTTTGTATTAAATTTGTTTTTCATAAATTCTAATTGCTTCAATATACTATTTGCATTTTTTTCTGCATCACTTAAGGAAGTAAGAAGCTTATCACATGCTGTAACAATGTCCTCATTCTCTTTTGGTTTATTGATTACCTCTCTAATATCAATTTCCTTACTTTCTGATATGGCATTAATCATTCTTAAAATTGCTGAAAGGGAATAGTTCGCACAACGTAAGGTACGTATTATTTTCAATCTATTAATATCACTTTCAGTATAAACTCGATATCCATTTTGCTTTCTCTTAACAGTAAGTAAACCATTCATCTCCCAATTTCTTAATGTGTCCATTGTGACTTGAAGATAGTCTGCAGTTTGCTTTCTTGTAAAAAATATATAATTATCTTTAGCATCTACCCCTAATAAAAGCTTCTTTGAAAGCTCTATGGCTTCCTCTGCATTTTTTCGCTCTTGCTTTATCTGATTTATATAATCATTTGTACAGTTAATTGCTTCTTGAAGCTCCCCCTTGGCCGATAGCTTAACGACATTGATTATCTTCTTTCTAAGTCCATTTTGTAGAACCTCTACTTTAAAGGCAGTTCTAGCAAGGTTAAACTGCTCTATATGATAGTCAGTAAATACTCTATAACCATTTGGTAATCTATTCACCTTTGGCATTAATTCAAGCTTTTCGTACAAGCGTACAGTGTTGGAATGTACCCCAACTCTTTTAGCTACTTCTGCTGTTTTATATATCTTATCCATACTATTTGCACCTCCATGTTATTATCATAACACTTATAGTAAGTCTGGTGATATAATGGAGAGTTTTATTTATGATATGGTTCGCCACACCTAATTCTAAATACTCCTTATCTTCCCTCTAATATCTCAATAAACCTAGTAGATGCAGGGGATAGCGAAACACTCTTTAAAAAGCAATACCCCATACTTCTTTTAGGTATTTCCTCACTCATCTGTAATTCGTGTAATATACCCTTTTCCAAATATTCTTTAGAAAACTCTTTAACAACACAGGCTATGCCCAAATTAATTTTTGCAAATTCTAATAATAAGTCGTGGGAACCGAGTTCAATCTCTGGCGTGATTTTAACCCCTTTTGATAAGATGTGTTTTTCTACATACTGCCTAGAATTTGACTTTGGATCCAATAGTATTAGTGGAAAATTTACTAAATCTTCAAAGTTTAAAGGTGCAGACAATTTATTTTTATAACTTTCTCCACAAACAAAAATATCTTGCACATCTATGCACTTCCTTATTTCTAAAGAGGAATCTTCAATAGGAAAATTACAAATTGCAATATCAATTTCTCCCGACTTTAACATAGGGCAAAGTTCTAAGCTAGTTTTGTTTACAATCTTCAGCTTAATATTGGGATACTGATTATGAAATTCTTCAAGGTATGGCAGTAAAAAATATCTGGAAATAGTATCTCCTACCCCTATTTTTAACTCTCCCAACATTAAATTTCTAGATTCTAAAAGCTTCTTTTCCCCTGCACTAATTAAATTTATTGCAGAATTTGCATATTCAAATAAAAGCTTACCTTCATTAGTAAGAGTCGCTCCCTTAGCTGTTCTCGTAAAAAGACGTATATCTAATTCCATTTCAAGCTGCATTATAGATTGACTTACAGCAGGCTGTGTCATGTAAAGCTCTTTTGCCGCTTTTGAAAAACTTTCACATTTGCCTACCTCACAAAACACTTTATATAAATCTAATTTGTTTATCATATAAGCACTCCTTATATATATTATTAAAACTATTTATTTTACTTATACCATAAAAATAGTGTATACTTCAAGTATAAAGTGCAAAGCATAAATTATGCACTTAATGTAATTTTTAAAAATTAAGGAGAGATAACATGGAAAGAGTAGTTGGAACTGTCGTAAGAGGTCTACGTGCCCCAATTATCAACCAGGGAGATAATATAGCAGAAATAGTTGTAAATAGCGTATTAAAAGCTTCAGAAGTAGAAGGATTTTCAATTAACGATAAAGACATTGTTACTGTAACAGAATCTGTAGTTGCTCGTTCACAAGGAAACTATGCAACAATTGATAATATTGCTGCCGATGTTAAAGGAAAATTTGGTGATGATACTATTGGAGTAATATTTCCAATATTAAGCCGTAACCGCTTTGCTATTTGCCTTCGTGGTATTGCAAAAGGCGCTAAGAAAATTGTTTTAATGTTCAGTTATCCATCTGATGAAGTTGGAAATCATTTAGTATCTATAGATATGCTTGATGAAAAGGGAGTAAATCCTTGGACAGATGTTTTAACAGAAGAAGAATTCCGTGGTCACTTTGGATATAACAAGCATACTTTTACAGGTGTGGACTACATTGATTATTATAAATCTTTAGTTGAAGAATACGGTGTTGAATGTGAAGTTATCTTCTCAAACAATCCAAAAACTATTTTAGATTATACAAAGAGCGTTCTTACTTGTGATATTCACTCAAGATTTAGAACAAAAAGAATATTAAAAGCAAATGGTGCAGAGAAAGTTTATGGTCTTGACGATATTTTATCTACACCTATTGATGGAAGTGGATATAACGATAACTATGGTCTTTTAGGTTCAAATAAAGCAACAGAACAAAGCGTTAAGCTTTTCCCACGTAATTGTCAACCTGTAGTTGACTCAATACAAGCTGAAATCAAGGAAAAAACCGGTAAAACTGTAGAAGTTATGGTTTATGGAGACGGAGCTTTCAAAGATCCAGTAGGCAAGATTTGGGAGTTAGCTGACCCTGTTGTATCACCTGCTTACACACCAGGACTTGATGGTACACCTAGCGAAGTTAAATTAAAATACCTTGCAGATAATAACTTTGCTAATTTAAGAGGAGAAGAACTTAAAAAAGCTATTTCAGAATATATTACAAATAAAGAGTCCGACCTTGTAGGAGCTATGGAATCACAAGGTACAACTCCAAGACAACTTACTGACCTTATAGGATCCCTTTCTGACTTAACTTCAGGAAGTGGAGATAAAGGTACACCTATTATATTCATTCAAGGTTATTTCGATAATTATACAAAATAATAAATTATAGAGAATAGAGTATAGCATTACCTATTCTCTTTTCTATTATCTACAGAATTTGATTCACAAATTTTATATGATATAATTTATTAGGGTGATTTTATGCAAATATTAAAAAATGATTGGCAAAATTTATTAGAAGACGAATTTAAAAAAGATTACTATTTAAAGCTTAGACAGTTTTTAATAAACGAATATAAATCAAAAACTATATATCCAAATATGTATGATATATTTAACGCTCTACACTATACGCCGTATAAAGATGTGAAAGTAGTTATATTAGGGCAAGACCCCTATCATGGCCCTAATCAAGCACACGGTTTAAGTTTTTCTGTAAAACCAGGTGTACCAGCTCCACCTTCTCTTATTAATATCTATAAAGAACTTAATAGTGATTTAGGTTGTTATATCCCTAATAATGGTCACTTAAAGAAATGGACTGATCAGGGAATCATGCTTCTTAATACTGTTTTAACTGTTAGAGCAGGGCAAGCGAACTCTCATAAATCTATGGGCTGGGAACAATTTACCGATAAAATAATTAGTTTATTAAATTATAGAGAAGATCCTATAGTTTTCATATTATGGGGAAGTAATGCTCAATCAAAACTTAATATAATAAACAATCCAAATCATTATATAATAAAATCTGTTCATCCAAGCCCATTATCTGCCCATAGAGGTTTCTTCGGAAGTAAACCTTTTTCTAAAGCCAATAATTTTCTTACCTCAACGGGCAAAGAAGCTATAGATTGGCAAATTGAAAATATATAAACTATAAAGGATGGATACAATGGTAAAAGACTTATATAAATCCCTATTAAAAAAAGTTAATGAAGGAAACCACTGCATAATGTTAACCTATCTAAATTTACATGGAGATAAAAATGGCTCTATATTAGAGAAGGTTCTTTTAACCAGTGAAGATATAGAAAAAAAATCTGCTTCCCTTTCAGATGATATTTGCGAGAAAATAAAGCTTTCTTCAAATAGTGGCAAGCTTCAAATTTTTAATGTAGAAGATAATAAACTACTTTTAATAGAGCCTTTTATGCCTAAACTTAGATTGATTGTCTTTGGCGGTGGTCACATAGCGAAACCTTTAGTAGAATTTGCAGCAAGAATAGGCTTCTCTGTTACTGTTGTCGATGATAGACCTTTCTTTGCTAATTCAGCACGTTTTCCTGAAGCTGAAAAGGTTATTTGCGAAAGCTTTGAAAATTCCTTTGGATTAATTAACTTTAAAAAGTCTGATTATGTGGTTATAATAACAAGAGGGCATAGATACGATGGAGTGGTTTTACGTGAAGTTTTAAAATATGACTTTAGCTATATGGGCATGATTGGTTCAAAACGCAGAGTAAAAGGTATGAGAGAAGAATTATTAAACGAAGGATTTTCTAAGGATAAGCTGGATTTACTCAATGCACCTATAGGCTTAGATATAGGTGGTATTACTCCAGATGAAATAGCAATTTCCATAATAGCACAGCTTATAAGTTATAAAAACAAAGGAGCTTCTTTCACTTTCCCTGAATTTGATAGAGATGTATTAGAAAACATTTGTGAGGAATCCTCACTCCCTAAGGCTCTTATAACAATATTATCATCAAAAGGATCTGTTCCTAGAAAATCAGGAGCCAAAATGATAGCTTATTTTGATGGTAGAACCCTTGGTAGTATAGGTGGAGGATGTAGTGAAGCTAGTGTAATTCTAAAAGCAAGAGAGGTTATGCGTAGTAAAGGCTTTTTAATTGAACATGTTGATATGACAGGAGAAGTTGCTGAATCTGAAGGCATGGTATGCGGCGGAGTTATGGAGGTTCTTGTAGAGGTCTTTTAAATAATAATCTTTTAAGACATGTAAATTTTTATATTTGCATGTCTTTTATTTTATAAGCAACTTAGTATCCCTATCATGCAACTTAGTCATATAGTTATTTACTAAATTAAGGATACTATATTATAGTATTATTATAAAATAAATTTTTCTTAGGAGGTGCTCCGGTGAAAATTATTATAGATGAATCTCCTAATCACTCTGAAGCAGAGATAACAATTAAATGTAACGAAATAAATGATGAAATACAAAGGTTAATTTCTTTTATTAAAGGCTCTGATGAAAAAATTCATGGAATACTTGATGGATCTACCTATTTTCTTGACCCTAAAGATATTTTTTATTTTGAGAGTGTAGACAAAAAAACCTTTGCTTATACAAAAGCTCAAATATTTGAAATACCTCTAAGATTATATGAACTTGAAGAAAAACTGGCTCAATATGATTTTTTTAGAGCAAATAAATCAACTATAATTAATATTTCTAAAATCAAAAACTTATCTCCTCGATTTAATGGTAAGCTAGAAGCGTTACTGGAAAACCATGAAAAACTTATTATTTCAAGACAATATGTGCCTGTTATTAAAAATATTCTTGGTTTATAAAGGAGGATTTTTATGAAAAAGTATATAGAATTGATAGTTCAATTTAAATTTGTTTGGGGATTATTTTTTACTGCATCAATACTTTTATATTCTTTAGTAAGTATGATTCTAGGTTATAGTTCTATGGATTTTATTCTTATATGGCAATTTGCAGGCATAACTCTGATTCTAGTATTTATTCATTACCTTGTTTTTGGTGAGTTTATATTAACTTCCCTTTCATCAAAGCATAAGATTACTATTCATTTTATATTATGTTATATAATATTGCTTTTATTTTCAAATGCACTGGCATGGACTCATATTTCAAAAATCTATTCTGTATTGGTCTTTACAGTAGGTTATACCTTACTATACTTATCATTAAGCTTTTCATTGTATGTTTATTATAAAGTAACTGGAGAGATATTGAATGATAAATTAGCAATGTATAAACAAAAAAAGAATTATGGCGAGGTGGAAAAATGAGTATTATAGAAATTAAAAACTTAACTAAAACCTATGGAAAAAATCGTGGAATAGAGGATGTAAATTTAAGCATTAAAGAAGGTGAAATCTTCGGCTTTATAGGTCCTAATGGAGCAGGAAAATCTACAACTATCAAGCTTTTACTAAACCTTATTTTCCCTACTTCTGGTGAGGCAAAAATTTTTGGTCTCCATTGTGTTACCGACACCACAGAAATTAAACAAAATATAGGATATGTTCCTAGCGAAGTAAGATATTATGATAATATGACCGTACAAGAACTTATTAACTACGCTAAATCTTTTCATACTCATGTTGATAAGGAATATGTTGAAGAACTATGTAAAACCTTTGATGTGGAAGTTAAAAAAAATATTTCTGAGCTTTCTTTAGGAAATAAAAAGAAGGTTGCCATTATACAGGCTCTTCTTCATAAACCCAAATTATTAATACTAGATGAACCTACCAATGGCTTAGATCCATTAATTCAACAAAAACTTTTTAATACTCTGCTACAACTGAAAGAAGATGGAGTAACCATATTCCTATCCAGCCACAATCTTACAGAAGTGGAAGAATTCTGCGATAGAGTTGCTATTATTAGAGAAGGTAAAATCATAGAAGTAAAAAACATTTTAGATTTTGCTAATAAAAAAGTTAAAAGAATTACTTTAAAACTTTCAGAAGATATAAGAGAAAAATTAACTTCTTTAGGTGCAGAAAACTTAGAAGTCAATAAAAATACTATTTCTTTTAACTATAATGGAGATATAAATAAACTTCTTTCTTTAATCACAAAATATAAACTTGAAGATTTGATAATAGAAGAAAAGAAATTATCTGAAGTTTTCATGAGTTATTATGATATGGAGGGTAAATAAATGAATATTTTTAAGATGGAAGTTAAAAAAGGACTAAAATCTTTAGCTATATGGAGTGTAGTTTGTATTTTATTAATTATTCTATTTATGTCTATGTTCCCTTCTATGAAAGATAGTGGAATGCAAGAGTTAGTAAATACAAAAATGGATGCTATGCCCCCTGCACTACTGGAAGCTTTTAATTTAAAAGATGTTCCTGATTTTTCAAAGTTAAATGAATACTTCAGTTATGTTTTTCAATATATCGTTATCGCTGGCTCAATTTACGCTGGAATTCTAGGTTCTAAATCCCTTATTAAAGAAGAAAGTGAAGGAACTATAGAATTCCTATATGCCCACCCTGTGAGCAGAGGTAAAATTGTTACCACTAAAATTTTATCCTCATTCTCCTTATTTTATTTATTCGTTATGATAATGGCCATAGCTTCTATATTAATGTCTTTAGTAGTAAAACCATCAGATTTGAAAATTTTTGATATACTTATAGATATCAAAATGCTTTTTTCT
The DNA here is from genome assembly GCF_039521365.1 of Clostridium malenominatum. Lineage (NCBI taxonomy): Bacteria > Bacillati > Bacillota > Clostridia > Eubacteriales > Clostridiaceae > Clostridium > Clostridium malenominatum. The sequence goes on along the minus strand of NZ_BAAACF010000001.1, from coordinate 739,497 downwards.
GGATTCTTTCTAGTTGGATTAGTGTTTATGTGTCTAGGCTTTTTAACCTCTGTTTTAGTTCCTCACTTAAGACTAGCAACAACTGCATCTATTGGCACATTCTTTGTTACCTATCTTTTGGGTATTTTTTCTAGTATGATAGACAAACTGGAATTTTTAAAGTACTTTTCTCCTTTTAATTATGCAGTTCCATCGGAGATAATTAGAAATGGCTTTGATGTAGTTAATATAGTTCTTGCTTTATTAATAATTATAGTATCTTTATTAACTACTTACTTTATATATAATAAGAAAGATTTTAGGATATAAAAATAAAGTTGCAAAGCAACTTTATTTTTATATCCTATGCTAAAAGTATTCTCTCAATAATTTTTTCATAAAATCCATATCTAAATACTCTTTTATCTTACTATAAGTATCCATATTTTTTATATCCTTATCTGGATTTTGATATTCTAAATAAGCATATGCACACCAGGAAAGAGCTCTTAAATATAAGTATGGATTGTATATGTGTACTCTTTCTTTTATGTTTCTATCTCCACCCTTAAGACTTTTTGTATATTCACCATAAAAACTATTTTTCTCTTCTTCGCTTAAAATATAATTAGCTTTCCAAAGGGTTGTAGTGGGAGCTAAAAACTGAGTTATATCCTGACAAGGGTCACTTATAACCGGCTTTTCCCAATCTATTAAGTAACTATGTTCCTCTCCAATTATAAAATTGTGGGAGTTAACCTCTGTATTATTTATAACATGCCACTTATTATCTATAAAATATTTTTCTTTATCTTTATTTTTATAACACCAATTTAAAAATTTATAAAAAAAGTCCTTTAATTCTTTATCCATAATTGGAGATTTTAAAAATTCAACTAGTAATCTTTCCCCTTCTTTTATTCTGTCACTTAATATATTGCTTTCTACTATAAAATTTGAACTAGGAATTTTATTTATGTCTAAGGAGTGAATTCCACCAAATATTTTACCCGCTTTTCTTAAGTCTTTATCATATTCTAAAGGTCTTCCCTTTAAAAATTCCATTATTAAAATCCCATAGGGAAGATATTCTTTACTGTCGTCAAGATAAAACACCTCGGGAGTCACTCCAGTAACCTCCAGAACTTTCAAAGCATCATATTCATACTTTATTTGATTATCTACCTGTATTTGGCTTCTAGTATTTACTCTAAAAACATATTTATTTTGGTTATCTTCTACTACAAAATTTATGTTATACTCTCCTTGAGCTAAAAAACTAACTTTAAAATCACCACTAAGAGGTATGCTTCCTCTTACATTTCTATCTTCAATATACTTATGAATATCATTTTCCAATGTAACTCTTAGCACAATCTTTCCTCCAATATCTATCAATAAATTCCATAGTGTTTATATATTTCATGCTTCCTTCTAACTCATCTTGTCTAATTTTTTCTGTTAAATATAAGAAATCTTCCTTTGTATCTATATCTCTACATTTATGTCCTAGGGCTACATTTATCTCTAATCTATTACATATGTCTATAGTTCCTTCAAGAACAGATTTATTTCCCCACTTCAAATTATTATTAAATATTTGAGGACATAGTTTACTCATTCCTACTAAGTAATATCCTCCATCAAAGGTTGGGCACAAACACAACTCATTATTTTCAAGGAGTTCAAAAGCTTCCCTTATATGTTCCGGTTGAATTTGAGGAATATCGCATCCCATAAGGAGTACTTTAGAATATCCCTTATTAAAAATATATGACATACTATTTAACATTCTCACTCCTAAATCTTCCCCTACTTGTGGAAAACATTGAATATAACTTGGAATCATATGTTCAAGCAAAGTAAAACAGCCTTCTGATGCATAGGTTAGATAAATATCTACATCATCTTTAATATGTTCATATACATTAAATATATCTTTTAAGAATGCCTTATGAATTTCTGCACACTGCTCTCCAGATAGAATTTTCATAAGCCTAGTTTTTGTTTTTCCCGGCACTGGAACTCTTGTCATCAATATAAGAGCCTTCATTACCTCGCCTCCCTATATATTTTATTTAGTTTGGAAGGGGATACTCCTAGCATATACAAAATCTTTATTTTATGCATTAGTAGAAGGGTTTTAAGTTGTCCACCTTGTTTAAATCTTCTTGCAGAAGTCCCTACAGTTGACTTTATCATCTTCATTTTGCCAATTTTTTTAAGTTTACATGAAAAATCCCAATCCTCCATTATATCTATCTCTTTAAAACCACCCATAGCTTCAAAAATTTCTTTTTTCACAAAAATAGCCTGGTCGCCAAAATAATATCCTAAATATTTTGCTCTCCAATTGGAAGTTATGGATACAAACTTCATGAATTTACTATTCAAATCATAAAAGTTTAAAGAAAATCCCCCACCAACATATCCCTCATTTATGGCTTTTTCTATTCTATTTAAAGAATCTTCTTCTATCTTAGAGTCGCAATGAAGAAACCAAAAAACCTCTCCCGTAGCAGCTTTAGCACCTGCATTCATTTGGAAAGCTCTTCCCTTCTTGCTCTTAACGACTTTTCCATATTTAGAAGCTATCTCTACTGTATTATCAGTACTTCCTCCATCAACTAAAATTATTTCCTTCTCTCCTTTTAAGGTACTTAATTCTCTTAAAAAGCTCTCGATTACTTTTTCTTCATTAAGAATAGGAATAATTATAGATATGTTACTTTTCATATAACATTACCTCTTCAAAATTAATAAAAATATCTATTTCATCTCCAACTGAGTAATTATCAACGTAAGATGCCATGCACTTAAATTCAATGTCCTGACAAATAATATTGTAATATATCCTATCTCCAGCGTATTTCTTAGCTATAATTTTAGCTTTTAAGCCTTGTTCTACTATCTTTATCTTCTCTGGAGATATCATTCCTAAGACCTTACCCTCTAGGGTAGAAGATATTTTAAATTCTCCTAATGAGTTTTTAAAAATTCCTCCCTTTACTTCTCCATTCAAGTAATTTTTCTCTCCAAAATAATCCGCAACTTCCTTTGAAGTTGGTCTTTCATATAATTCATAGGGAACCCCATATTGCTTTATACTTCCATCCAGCATTACCCCTACATTATGGGACATCATCAATGCCTCTTCTTTGTCATGGGTAACCAGTATAGTGGAGATATTTAATTTCTTTTGTATATTGCTAACAAATTCTCTCATAGAATCTTTAAGTCTTATATCTAAATTAGAAAAAGGTTCATCCAGTAACAATAATCTAGGTTCTACCGCTACGGCTCTAGCTATAGCTACCCTTTGTTTTTGTCCTCCTGAAAGCTCTCTTGGATACATATTCTCATACCCATTTAGCTGTATAAGTTCAAGAATACCCTTTACCTTTTCTTCTCTTATCTTTTTATTAACTTTGCTCATCTTTAGCCCAAACTCTATATTTTCCTTAACAGTCATATGTGGAAACAGTAGATAGTCCTGAAATACTATTATTGCTCCCCTTTTTTCTATAGGAACTTTTAACATGGACTCTCCATTGAAAACTATATCTCCCTCATCTGGAGTTAAAATTCCTGCTATAACCTTTAAAGTAGTACTTTTCCCACAGCCTGAAGGTCCTAGTAGAGACATAAACTCTCCTTCTTTTAAGCTAAAACTTACATTATTTAATACCTTTTTTTCATCAAAGGATTTTGATATGTTTTTTATTTCTATCGAACACATATTATACTGCTCCTTCTATACTACTTATACAAAATAATTATTTTCCAACTTATAATATGATTTCACAAGTCTCTCGATTAGAACTAAGAAAAGAAGACTAGTTAATATGAAAACAATACTATATAGTGAAGCCATCATTCTATCTCCGCTTTCTATAAAGGGAAACATAGCCATAGCAAAGGTTATTACCCTTCCTCCTCCAATTAAAAAGGTGAGGAAATACTGACTAAAGGAAACTATGAACACCATGCTAGCTGCGGATAAAATGCCAGGCATTATCATAGGAAGTGTAACATAGAAAAATGCTTTAATGCTACTGGCTCCCAGCACCCTTGCCTGAATTTCCATAGACTCTCCTACTATAGCAAATACATCTGTAAGTATTCTTACTCCATAGGGAATGCACGGTATTAAATGTACTAGCACCACTCCTAAGAATGTATTAGCAATGCCTAGCTTTATAAAAACTATATGTATTCCCATAGCCACAGATACTGTAGGAACTAAAAGTGGAGATATGATAAAAAATTCAAATATCTTTTTTCCCTTAAAGTTATATACTCCTAGAGCCTTTGATGCTGGTATACTAATTATTACTGTAACAATAGTTACAACCAAGGATAACCAAATACTATATAGTAATAACTGCACAGAATCACTACTTCCTATGAAGTATTTCAATCCTCTTAAAGAAAATTCATTGGGGAAAAGATAAGGCCATTCCCATCTTTTAGCAAACATCCATATTATTAAATTAACTAAAGGAAAGGATAGTAAAAAAACAAATATATATGTTATTAAATTAAAAATTAAACGGTTAAACTTTTTCATAATTTCACCTATTGTTCTTATTTATTTTGCTAAATATCTTATAATAAAATCCCACTAATATTACTGCAATAAAACTAACAATCATGTTATAAACCATGGAATAAGGTCTATTAGTTAAATTAGGATTTATATACTCAACATAAGCCTTAACTGGTAAGGTTTTTGGAGCTGTTGGTCCTAACAGGTAAGGAGCTTCAAAGGCCCCAAATGCATAGGCAAAAATTATTATAAAAGAAGAAAATATAGTTGGCATGGAAAGCGGAAGGAGTACATGCCAAAATACTTGTTTTTTGCTGGCTCCTAAATTTAGCGCCACTTCCTCCAATTTATCATTCATATTAGCAAATACTGAATAAGTAACCATAGCCACAAAAGGGATTTCCTTCCATAAATAAGAAACTATTATCCCTATTCCATTTCTATCTCCTATCATTGAAGGAAATAAGCTTTGATCCTTAAGTAGTCCAGTAAAATATAATATTCTTGGAAGTATCCCATATTGAGATAATAAATTATAAGCTAAAAGAGCTACTACAGAATGAGGAACGATAATAGGAAGCTTGTATAGAGCTTCCTTTATCCTTTTATTCCCTTTGCTTGTCATTAAACAATATGCCAGTAGTACTCCTAGAACCGTAGCTAAAACTGAGGAAACTACTGCTATAAATATACTAAAATTTAATGAAGCAGCAAAACTATTACTTTTTAAAACCTCTATATAATATTTAAAAGTTACTTCCTTCAATCCTACTTCAGGAAAGTATCCTAAACTTTGCATAAATCCTGTAAATAGTCCATACACAAAGATGCTTAAAAGAACTATTGTAACAGGTAACAGCAATATATATGGTTTATATTTTTTAATCAATTATTTCCCACCCTCTGGTATGTTTTCTTGCCAAATCTTTTCTATAATTGGTACTAAATTAGCTGGCATTTCTGGTACTCTATGTGTTAATAATTCTTCTTGAGTTAATACTCCTTTTCCAAAATCCACACTGTTTAATTGCTTTTTCTGTTCGTCAGATAATTTCTTAACATCTAGTACTGGCATGTCTCCCCAGTTTTTTGGCTCTGACTTAGATAGTTGCATTTCAAAGGATAATACTTCATTTATAACTGCCATAGCACCATCTTTATTTGTTGAATTGAATGGAATTGATAAAAAGTGAGTATTTCCTATAGTTCCTTTGTCAAATACAAAAGAGCTTGTATTTTTAGGGAATATTCCATCATTGATTCTACCACTTACAGAGAAAGGATTATATGCCATAGTCATGTAAACTTCATTGTCTGAATACATGTTATCTAATTGCGCTATTGTTGCAGGATAAGTCTTTCCTTCTTTCCATAAGTATGGTTTTAATTCCTTTAAATAATCAATTGCTGGTTGTATTTCTTTTCTTACTACTTCTTCATCTGCTTTCATTGTAAGGAATTTTTCATATCCTACTATATCATAAATTACATTTCTAACAAATGCGCTAGCAGTAAAGTCTGGTGGCGCTGGATAAGTAAATTTACCTGGGTTTGCTTTAGCAAACTCTAAAAGTTCCTTGTAGTTTTTTGGTGCTTTTGCCACTTTATCTTTATCATATATCATTACAAATTGCGCTTTTCCATATGGTGCTTCATATCCCTCTACTGGGAATCCAAAATCGTATTTTATTTCAGGTGATTCCTTGTCTAGATATTTATCGCCATTAGGAAGCTTATCTAAAAATGCTCCATGTAAAAGCCCAGCATTTTTAGCTGTGTAGAAATTCTCTCCATTTATCCAAACTACATCTATAGTTCCTTTATCTGAGTTTAATTGTTTTTCTCCTAATAATTTATTTAAAATTTCATCAATGTTCATTGGAACTCTTTTTAATGTTATATTGTATTTCTCTTTTACATCTTTAGCTAATACGTCGTCAATCCATTTATTCGTTTTTTCACTTCCACCCCAACCATAAAAAGTTACAGTGGTTCCTTTTGATGCAGCTACTACATCATCCCAACTCTTTTCTCCTGCTTTTTTATTGTCAACAGCAGGCTTTTGACTAGAACATGCCATTAAAGTAAATGACAATAAGAAAATTAGTACCTTTGATAATAATTTTTTCATAATGTATATCTCTCCTTAAAGTATATATTTTATAAGTATAATAGAGCCTACACCTGCGCCTAGAAACATAAATACTCCAAATATCCACCCATGCAATGACAGCGAAGGTATTGCGCTAAATAAAGCTCCAATATTACATCCAAAAGCGAGCCTTGTACCATAACCCATAATAATTCCACCAACTAATGCAAAAACAAACTGCTTTTTGTTCTTTATTTTTTTTATAGAAAATTGAGAAGCGATTAAAGAAGCAATCAAAGCTCCTAAAATTATTCCTAGGTTAATAAATGTATATTCATTATTAAAAAAGGTGTCATATTTATAAACACTACTTCTTTTATGAAGCTGAAAATAATACCAACTACTTGGATTAAAACCACAAAGCTCTAAAATGTGGCAACCCCAATATAAAAATCCTGAGGTAACTCTCCATGCTTGTCCTGCTGTCCAAAGCAGTATTATATTTAAAAATGCAAGTAATGTTCCACCTATCCAATAGGGCCAGGGATTTTTAAATATTTTATTAAACCATTTCATATAAATCTCCCTTACTTTATTTTTTCAATAAATATTTCCCATTCACCATCACCAATTTCTATATAATCCACTGGGTAGCTATGTTTCTTTGCCCATTCAACCACATTAGCAATAGAACAACTATGATTTGTATGAAGAATCAATATATCCCCAATCCTTAATCTTTCTAATTCCTTATTAGCTTTTAAAAGAGGTATAGGGCATATCTCATCTAAACAATCTAGTTTAATCTCTTTCATCATTTTCCTCCTAATTTTTCATGATACTTTTCTTTTTATCATAAACATAAGCTATTATATATATAATAACTAACACTATTATTTGTAGTAATGCAACAACTCTAATATCTAGATTAAAAAATTTAGGAAAATATATAATAGGCGAATTTGCTATTAATTTATTATGCCAAAATCTAAATCCACCTGCTGACAGCAAGATTCCGATTATAAACCCTACCAAAACAACTAACTGTAGTAGAAATCCCTCTCCTATTCTCATAAGAGTACCAGAAGCACATCCCCCTGCAATGACCATTCCTATTCCAAAAATAAAAGCTCCTATAACAGTATGCATACCTACAGGATAAATGCTCCCAGGTATATCCGATAAATTAGCATTTGGATTGATTTGAAGGAAGTGCCATTGTATAAACACAAAACCAATAGTACATACTATAAGTCCAATTATAATTCCCCTTAAAACCGAGGTACTTCCAACTACTATTGGATCCCTAAAGCCTGCTGTAAAACAAAATCTGGATCTTTGTAGTACAAACCCTATTAAAACTCCCACAGCCCAAAATATACTATATTTTAAATTATGTCTTAAAATAATTACGTATATAATAATTGCCACTATAGCTAAAATAATTCCTAAGGGAAGTTGATTTTTTTTCTTAACATTCTTTTTTTGTCTTCTCATCTTTAACTCTTCTATTCTTTCTGAAGACATGGCAAACCTCCTAACTTAACACTATGTTAAATATTAGTCAAACCTCTACATACTATTATACACTAGTATTTAAAAGGTAATTATACTTTCTAGTTATGCTTAATAAATCTTTCTTATAGCAAAAATCCCTTTTCATCCTTTATATAAAAAGATGACTATGTTAAAATTAACTCAATAATTATGCAAAAGGAGAAATAAAGCATGTATAAAATTTTATTTGATTGTGATAATACAATGGGCCTTGAAGGTTGTGATGTAGACGACGGCTTGACACTATTATATCTACTTGGAAGAGAAGATGTGGAACTACTTGGTGTAACCACAACTTTTGGAAACAGTACTATTGATAAGGTCCATACTAACACAATAAATATGTTTAATGAATTAAAACTTTCCCATATTCCATTATATAAGGGATGCCCATCAAAAGTAAACAGGGAAAGTGAGGCATGTGAATTTTTAGTCCAAATGGTAAATAAATACCCTAATGAAATCACCATATTAGCTACGGGTTCTCTAACAAACTTATACGGAGCATATAATCTAGACAATAGCTTTTTTACAAAAGTTAAAGATATAGTACTTATGGGCGGAATTACTGAACCTCTTATAATAAATGGTTATAACCTAAATGAACTTAATTTTGCCTGCGATGAAGAAGCTACTCATAAGGTTTTAAGTTCGGGAGCAAAAGTTCATATACTGACAGGTCATATTTGTCTTCAAGCATTATTTACTAAAAATGACTTGAATAAAATAGTAGAAAATCATACAATACCTATATTTAATTATATTAAGAAAAAAACCTTACCTTGGTTTGATCATGTAATGGGTAAATTCGCCATGGATGGTTTTCATAACTGGGATATAGTTGCTGCCATGTACATAACTAATCCTGAGCTTTTTAAAGATAATTACGCAAATTTAGTATCTATCCCAGAAGATTTAAAAAAAGGCTACTTAAAAATAGATATCAGTGATAAATATGGATATGTAGTAAATATGCCCACAGAGATTACGGATATAAATAAGTTTAATGAGATTATTATAGAAACCTGGAAAAATTGTGATAAACTTTTCCAATAGTAGATGAATTAAAAAAGCATCCTCAAATTAGGATGCTTTTTTGAAAGGGGACTATTATTTAAATTTAACTTTCACGCAATATCTTGACTTCTTTTATATTCTTGTCAAAAACTAAATACTTTATTCACACAAATAAAAAAATCCCATAATTTTAATGGGATTTTTTCATCTTATTTATTTCATTGGATAATATAATAAATTTCTCTTTATCATTTCTGTCTAAGGCGTCATTAAGAAGTATATTTAAAGCACCTAAATAGATTTCTTTCTTTTCGTATTCTCTTAAAAAATTATTTAAAGGCTTGCTTAATTTTTCTGCCATAATCTTTTCTCTATATAAGGAGCTTAAGGCATGTAAATGTTGCATTATTTCTTCTTTTGTTAATACAAAGAATACTTTTTCTTCTCCTTTTACAGAGAGGACTTTAAAATATTTTTCATTTAAAGAGGATATAATTACCTTTTGCTCATCCCCTTTGATTAAGAATTCTTTACTAATTTTATTTTCAGGAGAGTATTCACTGCCGTCTATAGTTTTAAGAAAAGATAAATACCCTTCAAAACTATTCTTGTCAAAAATAAAATTATTAAATTTTCTTCCTGCTTTAAAACAAAGGTTGTACAATTCTTCCCCTTTAAAGTCATTTTTAACTACGAATAGTATATAATCTAAATATCTATTTAAGGCTCTATCAGGTATAAATCTTATGCCAAATTTAAATCTATTTCCTAAGGCATTTTTAGGTAAAACAAAATTGTTTATTTCCACGACATTTTCTCCTTTTTTTCTTAAAATACAACAAGTTTTATTATACCTTATAAAACACCCTTCATAGCCTTTTGCGGAATATTAAAATAATTAAAATATTATCCAGTTTTATATTATTTTTCTACCTTAAATATTAGCGGTAAAATTATTTTCTACTAACGAACTTTTAAATTGTTTATATCCGATAAGCACAACCCATACATAAGCTAAAGTTTTTGGTATCATCAACATTCCAATTAATTTATTAGCATTAGCCCAAAGAACAACTGGAGTGTATAAAGCAAAGGATAAGAATACAGCTAGAGCCATATATTTATAATCCTTGTCTTCATTTTTAGCAGCTTCTCTGTATATAATATAAATCATTGTTATTCCCATGATTGTAAAAGGTATATTTCTATAAATTCCCCAAATTACAGGTGGGTAATAACTTAACCATTGATTCTGAGGGAAAAAACATAGGGCTATTCTAATAATAGCAAGTACATAAATTGAAGTATCCAGCACCTTAGAATTTTTAATATTAAATCTTAATCCCCAAATTTTATATAGGATAACATAAAAAATAGTCATTGTTATAGAAGTTATAAATTTTCCAAAACCTAAAGCAGCAGCATTGGCTTCAAGTCCGGTAGTTAATAAAGCGTATATTCTAGGTATAAGGTGAAAAGCATCCCCTAGCCCTAATAAAAATGACATATACCCAAATAATTTAAAATATTTATTATTTTTACTCTTTCTTATCATAGTGATTCCAAGAGAAATCACTGTTGTTAAATACACAACATGGAAAATCGGTTCAAATATAGCTTGCATTGATATCCCTCCTAATTTAGTATAGTTTGTATGCGAACTATTTGTTATTATACTAATACATCTTCCTTATAAATTATCCGTTAATTTTTGACGAAATATTTCTCAAAACCTTAACAAATTCTTTTAACTCTTCTTCACTGCAACCTTTGAATATATTGTCAAAGCTTTCTTGAATAGTTGCCCTGAAACTTTTAGCAAATTCCATTCCCTCAGAGGAAAATCTTATATAAGTATTTCTTCTATCGTCATCATACTTTACCTTTTCTAAGTATCCGTACTGCTCTAATCTTGTGACGATGCCAGAGATTGTCCCCTTTGATAATGACATTTCTTCACAAATATCTGAAATAGTCATCTCCTTTTTATGAGCTATAAGCTTAATTACAATAATCTGCTGATGGGTAAGACCACTATTCTTTAAATTTTCATCTACTACATGCATGGATTTAGAATATATTTCTTTTATTAACATAGCTATTCTGAAGCTATCAAAATTTGAATTCATAAAATCACCTCAAGTTTACTGTTTAAATAATTCTAACCCATGTATATATATTAAGTCAATTCATTAAAGAAGTGAATATAATAAAATAGTTCCTATGCAAACTATTTTATTATATAAAATAATTAAAGTCAATATGAATTAGAAAAATAAAATTTTTCTAATTCATCCAAACTAAACATAAAGCTTTCCTTCAATTCTCCTATCATAGGCCGACCAATTTCCCGGTTCTATTCCCTCTTTTATTAAAGATATTTTATTCATGGTAGCATCCACATAATCTGCATAATGTACTATGTAAGACTCTTCCATATTGGGTGGCTTAGGAGAACCAAATTCTACCTTACCATGATGTTGGACTACACACCCTTTAATTCTCTCTTTAAAATCTTCATTATAAAGATTAGGTTCCTTTCTAAACGCCTCTTCTAACATAGTTACTCCTATTACAATATGTCCTTCCATCTCTCCTCTTAATGTGTACGAAAAAGGTCCATCATAATTAAATTCATATATTTTACCTATATCATGAAGTTTTGCTCCGAGTATTACTATTTCTTTGTTTCTGCAATCGTATCTATAAGCAAAGGTTCTAGCTAAATACATTACATTTAAAGTATGCTCCGCTAAGCCACCTAAATAATTATGATGCATACTTACCCCGCCTATTCCCCTTTTGAATCTCTTTAAAAACTCTTCGTCCTTAAAAAAATAATCATTTAAGGCCTTTATCTCTTTACTTTTAAACTCTTCCTCAGACATTTCATCAATTTCTCTCATTATGTCTTCTACTGATCTTTTAATTGTTGGAAGAAATTGCTCCACTAAAAAATGATGCATCTTTTTAAATTTGGATATAACTAATAAAGTTTCCATGGAAGCTGTACACTCTATTACATCTCCTATTTTAAGGACATCATCCTTATCGGGTATTACAGCCTTTATATCCCCACTATTATCACCAATATATGCTATAGTGTTATTCTCATTATCTTTATATAATTTTTTCATAATCATAAAGGTAGTATTTACCTTATCTCCACCTCTTATATCTTTTGCATATACACTTTTCACCAATATCTCCCCTTTGCTAAAAACTACATAGTTATTATGTTCTATTTTCACAAAAATATTAGAATAAAAAAGATATATACTGCTTGTGTAACCTTCGCTTCAATAAGTAATTCTAAAATTTAGTTTTTTCTAGTTTCTAATGCTTTGCAAACTCCCTTTGGTCAAACATGCAAAGCATTTTACAAAAACTATAAAAACTAAATTAAGAATTGCTAAATTTTGCTCAAATGTATACTGCGCATTATATATCTTTTTATAAACTTATATCTTCCCAGTTAATGTATTTATTCAAAATTTCCATGTACTGTACTAAGTACTTTTCCTCTACTTCTGTAAATCTACCTACTTCTGGGCTGTCAATGTCTAATACTCCATACACTTTATCATTTTTTATTATAGGTAGTACAATTTCTGAATTTGAAGCTGCATCGCAGGCTATGTGTCCCTCAAAACTATGTACATCTTCTATTCGCATAATGCTTTTACTACTTACAGAAGTTCCACATACACCCTTGCCAATCTTTATTCTAGTACAAGCAGGCATTCCTTGAAATGGTCCCAGTACTAGCTCTCCCTTCTTCATAATATAAAAACCTACCCAATTTATTCTATCCATTAGAGCATTAATTAACGCGGATGCATTAGCTAAATTAGTAACGGCATCCTCTTCATCTTTTATTAAAGCATCTAACATGGTCACCATATTTTCGTATTTTTCTTCTTTACTTAATCCATCAAAAATTTTTATATCAAACAAAACTAACACCTCATCTTTTGTTAATTAAAATAATTATGTATTTCATTTACTTTTTCTTTAACTAAACTTACTACCTTTTCATTACCTGCAATTATATTTATTCCTTCGGTACCATCTTCCTTATTTATTTTAGATGTAATAACTTCTCCACCTGCTTCTTTAACTATAAGCTCTCCCGCTGCCATATCCCAAAGACTTAACTTTAATTCCCAGTATCCATCGAATCTTCCACAAGCTACAGAACATAAGTCAAAAGCAGCAGTTCCTGTTCTTCTTACTCCTTGTAGTTCTTTTACTATATTGCAAAATAAATTTACATTATTATGTTCTGAAACCTTTTTATCATAAGGAAATCCTGTAGCTAAAATACATTGGTCTAAAGCATCCTTGTCTCCAACCTTTATCTTTGTGTCGTTTAAGTATGCTCCTTCCCCTTTTATGGAATAGAACATCTCATCAAGCTTTGGAACGTAAACTACTCCAAGTATAGTTTCTCCTAGATGCTTTAATGCTATGGATATGCAAAATATTGGGATTCTATGAAGGTAGTTATTAGTTCCATCTAATGGATCTACAACCCAAACATAATCACTCTCTTTGTTTAGCTCACCATTTTCTTCAGATAGAATAGAGTGTTCTGGGTAATACTGCTTTATTTTATCCATTATAATTTTTTCAGATAATAAATCCACCTCTGTTACCATATCTACGTTGGTACTTTTGCTGGAATACTCTATTTCCTTATCTATTTTGTCTAATTGTATTTTTCCTACTTCTCTTGCCCATTCTATTACATTATGTAATATCTCTTGTAAATCCAAACAACTCACCATCCTCTTTTTTTATTTTATACTAAAAATAAAGAAAAGGGAACTTATGTAGCTCCCTTTAATTTTAAACTTCCCTATTTACATTTGAAATATTCATATATTGCTTTAAACAAGAACATCCCAACCGTTGCTCCTGGGTCTTGATTTCCAATGGAGCCTTCTCCATAATAAGCTGCTCTTCCGAACTTTGACTTTATATCTTTTGTCATAATAGCTCCAACTTCTGCTGCTTCATAAGCATCTTTAAAGGCTTCTCTAAAATCCAATTGACTTTCTTTTGATTTTTTTAAACTCTCTACTGCTGGATGAAGGGAATCTAAAATAGTTTTATCCCCTACTTCAGCTTTTCCTCTCATTTTTATTCCTTCAATTCCTGCCTGTCCAAAATCTATCATATCTTTTAAAGTAATTTGCTTTAATCCTTTAATAGCTTTTCCACCCTTCATAAGGGCCGTTGCCATTAAAGTTCCCATAGTAGATGGAACGGTATTAGCCATAACCATTCCCATCTTGCCAATTAAAGCTCCTATGTCCTCACCTTCCACCTTGTCCATTTCATTAACTATAGCTCTAAAACCTTCGCTCATAGTCAATCCTAAATCTCCGTCACCCATAGCTCCATCTAATGCTATCAAATAATCTTTTGCCTCATCCATAACTTCACTTATTTTTTTTAATATTTCCTTTACCTGAACTATATTTATATGTTCCATTGTTCCTCTCCTATACCTGTTGAAAGAATGGTGTATCTGCTTGTTTATCTAGGAAGTCTTTTAATTCTTCATCTAATTTCATTAAAGTTATGGACATTCCTCCCATCTCCATGGAGGTTGCATATTCTCCTACATATGGCCTATAAATTTTAATTCCTTTTTCCTCTAGCATTAAATGTACTTTTCTATAAACTATATATAGTTCTTCCTTTGGCGTGGAGCCCAATCCATTTATAAGTACAGAAACCTCATCTCCATTTTCATAAGGTAAATCCTCTAATATTCTATTTACTAATTCCTCGGTTATTTCATCAGCGGTTTTTAGCTTTTCTCTTTTAATTCCTGGTTCTCCGTGTATACCCATACCTATTTCCATTTCATCTTCCCCTATAGTAAAGGTTGGCTTACCTGCAGAAGGAATAATACATGGTGAAATAGCCATTCCCATGGTTCTAGTACCACTTAAAGCTTTTTCAGTTACTCTCTTTACGTCCTCTAAAGATTTTCCTTCTGATGCAGCTGCACCAGCTATCTTGTAAGCATAAAAAAGTCCTGCTACCCCTCTTCTCTTGGTTTCACTTCCCTTTGGCGCTGAAGCTACATCGTCCGCAACTAAAACTGTCTCCACTCTAATATCTTCAAATTCGCTCATTTCAGCAGCCATATCAAAGTTCATTACATCTCCACTATAGTTTCCGTAGATGTATAACACACCTTCTCCTCCATCTATAGCTTTAGTAACATTTAGCATAGTAGTAGCACTTGGAGAAGCAAATACATTTCCAACCGCACATCCGTCAATCATACCTTTTCCTACATAGCCTAAAAATATTGGAAGATGACCAGATCCTCCTCCTGTAGCTATTGCTACTTTACCTTTTACAGGTCGATCGTACCTTACAAGAGCTCTTTTATCATCATTAGCAATTTTCACCTCTTTGCTATGTGCAAGAAGTATTCCTTCCAACATTTCCATAACAAAATTATCTGGGTTATTTATTATTTTTTTCATACTAAAACCTCCAGAATTATATTAATATGGCACTCCTGCAATGAGTATTATATTTGAATAAGGAGTGCAGTCTCCTGTTTTAATTACTGCTTTTGCATTCTTCGATATTTCTTTAAAGTCAATGTGTGGAATTAATTTCCTTTCTACTCCTGGGAAAAAACTTACCATTTCATCATACCTTTCAGGGCTTACTTCTTCAGTTTCTTTAGCAACTATTATTTTTTCTACAGGTAATTCCTTTAGTATAACCCTTATTAAATCTAGGGTAGTTGGTAGGTTCTCCTCCACACCTAAGTCTATTCTTTTTACACCTGAAGGTATAGGAAATCCTGCATCACATATTATTATAGAATCTGTATGCCCTATAGCTGCTACTAATTCTGATATATCTTTGTGTAGTATACCTGTCTTTTTCATTTTACTAACTCCTTTAGTTCATTGACATTTTCCTCTATAAAAGCTTTAACTTCATGATAATAAGGCAGTGACGGCTGCGATCCCATCTTTGTTACAGATAAAGCTGCTGATGCATTAGCAAATTTAATTGCATTTGATATACTCCACCCTCTTGTTAATGCATATGCAAAGGAACCTATAAATTCATCTCCTGCGGCAGTAGTATCTATCACATCTACCTCTAAGCTTTTTAGAAAATGCTCTTCTTTATGGTTTAGGAAATATACTCCTTTTTCACCCATGGTTATTAATACATTTTTGCATCCTAAGTCCAGTAACTTTTCAGCAGCTTTTCTTGCATTATCCTTATCATTAATTTCTATTCCTGTGCAATCTTTTGCTTCTACTTCATTTAGTACTATATAAGTGAGTTTATCTAAATATCTCTTATCAAAATCCATGTACGGTGCTGGATTAAAGATAATATTTTTATTATGTTTACACGCTATATCAATAGACTTATAAATACTTTCAATAGGAATCTCCATTTGTAAAATTAAAATATGGCATTCTTTTATCAACTCTTCATGTCTCTCAATATCCTCAGGAGTAACTTTTAAATTCGCACCAGGTATTATTATTATTCTATTTTTCCCGTTATCTTCAAGGGTTATAAATCCTACTCCAGTACTATGATTTTCTTCTATCATAACGTAGCTGTATTCTACATTATATTCTTTTAAACTATTCACATGAGATTCTCCAAAACTATCCTTTCCTAGCTTGCCTAGCATAACAACATCCGCACCTAGCTTTGCAGCTGCTACAGCTTGATTAGCTCCTTTTCCTCCAGTAAATTGTGAAAAAGATATTCCCTTTATAGTTTCTCCTTCAATAGGAGCCCTAGGTGTTTTAGCTACTAAATCCATCATAAAGCTTCCAATTACAAGAATCTTATCCATTTAAACCGTCTCCTCTAAACTAATCTTACCTAATAGCATTTTACCTAAACTTCCACCTGGGTGAAATACCGCAAAATTATCTTCTTTAAATCCTTTTAAGATAGATAAAGTAATTCCTATAGCATCTCCAACGGCTAATACTGCAGTGGTACTGGATGTAGGTGCTACATTAAGATGATCAGCTTCTCTTGTTGCATCTACTTTAATGTGTATATGACTTTTCTTAGCTAAAGTTGAATTTTCATTGGAGGTAATTGATATAATTTTTGTCCCTATAATTTTTAATGAAGGTATCATTTGGATCAACTCTTTTGTCTCTCCACTATTTGATATAGCAATTACTACATCGCCTTTTGTTATCATTCCTAAATCTCCATGTAAAGCTTCTGTAGCATGTACAAATATGGCCGGAGTCCCTGTACTTGAAAAAGTAGCTGCTAGTTTTTTACCTATATGACCTGATTTGCCTAACCCTGTGAAAACTACCTTGCCTTCACAGGATTTTATTGTCTCTACTGTTATAACAAAATTTTCATCTAAATTCTTACTGACTCTTTCAATAGCTTTTATTTCTTCTTCTATAATCTTTTTACCAACTTTTAACGCATCCATTAACATTCTCCTTTCCCTTAAACAATTTTTCCAACAATTTTGCCAATGCCCTGAATTTCAGCTTTAACAGAGTCACCTTTAACAATTTCTATAGCTTCCCATGGAGTACCAGTCAAAATGATATCTCCAGGCATTAAAGTCATTATTTTAGAAATGTAGCTTATAAGATAAGGTATTGAAAAAATCATGCCTTCTGTAGAGGAATTTACAACAGTTTTAGAATTTTTATTTAAAGTCACTTTTAAATTGCTTATATCTATATCTTTCACAAGAAAGGTACCTAACGGAGTAAATCCATCAAACATTTTTGAAACATTCCAAATCGCGGAGGGTACTAGCTTGTCTACAGCTGTAAAATCCATAGCAGTGGTATAACCTAATATATAACTTTCTGCTTCTTCTTCTTTTACTTCTTTGCACTTTCTTCCCATTACTACTGCCAATTCAACCTCTGCCTTAACTAAATTAGATAGATTAGGATAAGGTATGTTTTCTTCATAGGTTATGGTGGTAACTGGCTTTAAAAAAATAATAGGTTCCCTAGGGGTATCACTTTCATCTTTTATCATAGCCTTATAGTTTGTACCTACACCTATAATATTTTTAGGATTGTGAGGGGGTAAAAGTTTTACCTTATCCTTATCTATTCTTTCAACTGTTAAGGAATAATTTTGGTAAAGGTCACCATCTATTTTATATAGGTGACCTAATCTTTCATAAACGTATGTTTCATCATTATTGTAAATAGCTTTATTAATTATTAATGCCATATTAGCCTACCCCGCTACACTCTGATTTTTCTTTCCTAGCATATTCTTTATAGGAATATATAGAAGTGAAACTAATGCAAGAATAAATAACACTATAGATATTGGTCTTGTTATAAATATTGAGTAAGTTCCTGAGGATAATGCTAAACTTCTTCTAAAGTTTGATTCAGCTATTGGTCCTAATAAAAGTGCTAATATAAATGGTCCTAATGGTATATCTAATCTTCTAAATAAGAAGCCTATAAAGCCAGATATAAGCATTACTCCTACATCAAATAAAGAATTATTTAATGCGTAAGATCCAATTATGCAGAATAATATAACTACCAACCAAATAACTTTAGGTTGTACTTTTAAAATATATGAACTTCCCTTTGCAGTTAAAAGTCCTAGCACTAATATAGTAAGATTAGCAACTATAAGTAATGCCATGATATTATAAACAAACTTTGAATTTGATATAAACATCTGCGGTCCTGGTTGCATTCCATACATCATAAGGGATCCTATTAATATTGCTGTAACTGAGTCTCCTGGAATTCCTAAAGTCATCATAGTTGTCATGGTTCCACCTATAACTCCATTATTTGCTAAGGATGTAACTGCAAGGCCTTCAACTGATCCGTTTCCGAATTCTTCAGGTTTTTTGGACATTTGCTTAGCCTGTTGCCAACATATGATTGAAGCTATATCTCCACCTGTCCCTGGTATGGCTCCTATTATTACTGAAATTATTGCTGATATAAAGGATGGAAATGCAGTAGTTTTAAATTCTTTAGCTGTAGGAACTACCCTTCCTAAATCTTTTATATCCATTATTTTTCTATCATCTTTTTTATCCTCAATAATTTGATAAAGGATTTCTCCTATACCAAACATACCTATCATTATTGGTATAAATGATATTCCTTGCATAAGATTCATGTTGCCAAATGTAAATCTTTGAACTGAAAACATTGGATCTAATCCTATAGTTGAAATAATAAGTCCTAATAATCCTATAATTAATCCCTTTACTATTTCTTTTCCTGAAACACTAATCATCATAGATAAACCAAAAATAGCTAAAGCAAAATATTCAGGCGGTCCAAACTTTAGTGCAAACTTTGCAATTGGGAAAGCTGCAACAATCAATACAAAAGTACTGAATAATCCACCTATAACAGAGTATATTGTGTTAATTCCTAATGCTAATCCAACTTTACCCTGTTGAGTCATTTTATATCCATCAAAGGTCTGAGCTATTGATGCTGGAGTACCTGGAGTATTAACCAATATAGCAGAAATACCTCCAGACCATATTGCAGAGTTATAAACTCCAAGTAACATAGCTAGTCCTTGAGTAGGCTCTAACCAAAATGTAAGAGGAGTAAGTAGAGCAACCCCCATAGTCGCAGATAACCCTGGTAAAGTACCTATAAACATTCCAACCACTACTCCTATAAAGTTATAAAGAAAAACGTTAGGTTGTAATACATCTCTTAATGCACCAAGTAACAATGCTCTTCACTCCTCTCATCTTAAATTTAACATTACATTAAACACATTGTTGAAAATTAAATAAGTACTTGCAGTTAAGCATACTGACAAAATAAGGTTTTTTGTTAATTTCATCCCATAAAGGTAACCTAATAAAAATAACAATACAAAGCATGCAATTATATAAGATACATTAATCCATAGAACCATAAAAGCTATAACAATAGCTATTGTAAGTAAAAATATTTTCTTGTTTTCTTTTGGCCATTCTTTCACATTGAAATAGACATTTTTATTTTTCATCCCTTTAGAAATTAGAATTACTGACATTATAATAAGACATGTCCCTATAATTCTGGGAAAGTATCCTGGTCCTGGTACTCCATCAGTTGTACCACCTGGAAAATTTCTTGACATGAATATCCACCAAACACCTATCAAAGATGTAATTATGCCAAATACAACATCACCATTAAACAT
The DNA here is from genome assembly GCF_039521365.1 of Clostridium malenominatum. Lineage (NCBI taxonomy): Bacteria > Bacillati > Bacillota > Clostridia > Eubacteriales > Clostridiaceae > Clostridium > Clostridium malenominatum. The sequence continues at coordinate 719,092 of NZ_BAAACF010000001.1, read as the reverse complement.
GCTTACCCTCCTTTTAAAAGGAGCTTGTATGTGTGTAAACATACATACAAGCTTTATTTTAATTACTTATTTTTTTATTCCCATTGCTGGTATTTGTTTCATATAGAAATCAAATTGACTCTTTGCAAATTTATAGAACTCTTCTCCATTTTGATAAGCAACTGTAAATGCTCTTTCATTTGCTATTTTCTTTAAACTTTCAGACTGTATAGCTTTTTCAATAGCTGGAATTAGTGCATCTTGAACTTCCTTTGGAAGGTTCTTTGGAGCTGCAAATCCCCCCCATGCAGCCACAACTATGTCATAACCTTTTTCTTTCATTGTTGGAACTTCTGGAAAGAAAGGTGATTTATTTTCATCAACTACTGAAAGCACACGAAGTTGTCCACTTTCAACACCTGATTTAACTTCAGAAACACTTACTGTAACTGCATCTATGTGTGATCCCATAAGAGCTGCTATAGCTGGTGCTGCACCATCAAAAGGAACGTGATTAAACTTAGTGTTAGTAGCACTTTCAACTGTAGCTGCTGCTATATGCCAAATTGATCCTGTTCCTGAGTTACCAACCTTTATTTTTGATGGATTTTGCTTTGCGTAATCTATAAATTCTTCTATTGTCTTCCATGGAGAATCAGCTCTTACAGTAACTGTAGCTGGTGAAATATTTGATCTTCCAAGTAATGTAAATCCATCTGGTTCCACATCATTTGCATAACCTAATGCCTTAACCATAGCTAATTCAACTGGTACATATCCTATTGTATATCCATCTGGATTGCTTCCCTGTAAGAATGACATGGCAACTGCTCCTGCTGCTCCTGTTTTATTAGTTGAAACCACAGGAACTCCTAAAGTTTTTTGTAATTCTGAAGCTACTGTTCTTGCAACAGTATCAGATAATCCACCAGGTGCTGCCTGAATAATCATGCTAATTTGTTTATTAGGATATTTAGCTTCCTTTTTGTCAGTACTTCCACCACTACTAGCACAGCCAGTCATAAAAACCATTGATGCCACAAGTCCTAAAGCCACCATAATTTTACTCTTTTTCATAACTTACCCCTCCACCTTACACATTAATTTTTTAAGATTATGTAAAAGTACTTCTGTACTTTCAACATCTAAATTTTGTAAAGGTTTTCTTACATAGCCTCCATTTAATCCGTTTACTTTCATACCAGCCTTGATTACAGCTATGTTACCATCTCTTAGAAGATCTGCTGTAGCTCTAGCATATGCTTGTAAACCTTCAGCTTTTTTGTATTCTCCATTGGTATAAGCTCCATATATTTTCACAAATATATCTGGATTTACATTTGAGTTACCTGATACTAATCCATCACATCCCATAGAAAGCATAGTATAGAATAATGGGTCACATCCGCTTAATACTGAAAATCTATCTGATTTTAATGCTATATATTCTTGAAGTCTTATCATATCTGATGAGCTAAATTTAATTCCTACAATATTTTTAGTTTCGTCTATAAGTTCTTTAACTATATGAGTTTTTACATCGTTATTTGTTATACCTGGGAAATTATAAATATACACTGGATAATCTTCTGGAACATTTTTAGAAAGTTCTAAGTAGTAATCTTTTAACTGGCCATCTGTTAACCTATAGTAGTATGGAGTAATAGATGTTATTGCATCTACTTTTAAATCTACAGCATGCTTTGATAACTCCCAAACATTTCTAATACTTAAATCACCAACATGTAATACCACTGGCAATTTACCTCTAAGCTCGTCCATTATTACTTCAGCGGCAAATTTTCTTTCTTCTACATCTTGTAAAGTACCTTCTCCTGTAGTTCCAAGTGCAAATACACCATTTACATTTTTTCTAACCTCAAATTTACATAACTCTCTTAATGCTTTTTCGTCAATCCTCCCATTCTCATCAAAGGGAGTGACAATGGCAGCAACTACTCCTTTAAATTTCATGTATTAATCCTCCTTTAAATATTATATTTATTTAGCCTTAGTAATCGATTACTGTTTATCTAAAAATTTTTATTTAATTAATTCATTTACTATGTTACGAAAATAACAGTAATCGATTACTATAATTCTACAATAAAAAGAATTAAATTCTCTTTATCGACTCACCTAAGTAGATTTTAGGACATAATATATATTCTTTAAAGTTTTTATTATTGACTTCATTTTCAGCTTTTTCTATTAATATATTAGAAACCTTTCTACCAATAGCATAGGCGTCCTGCTGAACAACTGTAAGTCTCGGTTCTACTAACTCTGGAGCACTTAACTCTCCGTAAGATACCATAGATATATCCTCTGGTATTTTATAGCCCAGTTCTTGTATAGCCACCATAGCACCTTCCGCCATTTTATTGTTAGTAGCAAATATAGCAGTAGGCTTTTCTACATTTTCTTTCATTAAAAGCTTTTTAACTTCAAAGTAAGCCTTCTCTTCGTCAAAATTACCATATAATAAATATTCATCTTTAATGGGGATGTTATTATTATTCATAGCAGACTTAAAGCCTTTTGATCTCTCAGCTCCTGTTGTAACGTCTAATCTACCATTTACTATGGCAATTTTTTTATGGCCACTTTTTATTAAAAGTTCAGTTAAATCATAAGCTGCATCAAAATTATCCTCTATAACAGTGTCAATATTTAACCCCTCAACTTTTCTATCAATAGCAATTACATTTACACCACTGTTTATAAAGTTTAATAGTTCTTCAATGTTGTTACCACTTGGTGCGATAACAACTGAATCAACCCTTTTTTCAAATAAAACCTTTAATAACTTTTTTTCTAATTCTTCATCTTCATGGGTTACAGCCATTATTATGTTATAACCTCTAGCTCTCATATCATCTTCAATTACCCTTGCTATTTTCATAAAATAAGGATTTGATATATCCCCAACAACAAAACCAATTAAATTTGTTTTATTGTTTTTTAAGCTTCTTGCAATAGCGTTAGGAGAATAGTTAAGTTCCTTGATTACAGTATATACCCTTTCTCTCGCTTCATCACTTACGGGGTAATTATTGTTAAGTACCCTAGAAACTGTGGCTGTAGAAACCCCAGCTTTTTTTGCAACTTCCTTTATAGTAATTTTTTTCATTCTCATACCCCTTATTTATAGTACACGTTTACTATATTAATAATAACCTATTTTTCAGATAATTTCAATATCTTTTCCCAAAATTATTTTAAAAGCATTTTACACTATTTCTTTTATCGAATTACCTTCTTTAATCTCAACATCGACAATATACTCAATTTCCTCATTTTTTAAGTTCCTATTAATCTTATCTAACACAATATCACCACATTTTATTCCAAGCCTATAAGAATCATAAGATACTGATGTTATTTTAGGGTTTATTAACTTATGTATGCTACTTTCTCCAAAACATACTAAAGATATATCTTCCGGTACCCTCATATTAAACTTTTTAATTCCAAGTAATACTCCTTCCTGCAAATAATGATTAGTACAATATATTGCGGTTGGAGATTTATCTTTGTTTTTTAATAATTTAATAACGCCTTCAAAGGCATTTTCTTTTGAAATGCTATTTCTTAAAATAAGTTCATCCTTTAGTATTATGTTATTATCCTTCACTGCTTTTAAAAACCCTTCATATCTTTCCTTTTCAGTATAAATATTAGGATTTCCATTAATTATTGCAATTTCTTTATGACCTTTTCTTATCAACTTTTCTGTAATGCTATATGAAGCTTCAAAGTTATTTAATATAATAGATGAAGTTTTAATCCCCTCAATATTTCTATCCACTAATACAATATTAACACCTTTTTGTAAAAAATCTTCAACATTATCCTTTTCATTTTGACAAGTAGCTAAAACTATAGCTTCAACTCTTCTTTCTTCAAATAGTTCTAATAATTCTAATTCATTTTCAATATTATCATGACTACTTCCCATCAAGAGACTATATCCACTATTTGAGACTACCACTTCTATTCCCTTTGCCATCTTCATAAAATAAGGATTTGATATATCTGGAACTACCATCCCTATTGTATTTGTCTTTTTTACTTTAAGACTTCTTGCTACAGCATTAGGTATATAGTTTAGTTCTTTTATGACACTTAAAACTCTTTCCCTGACCTCGTCACTAACGGGATAATCTCCATTTATTACTCTTGATACCGTTGCTGTTGAAACATCAGCTTTTTTTGCTACATCTTTCACTGTTATTTTTACCATTGATTTTCACCACCAATAATGTTTGTAATAAGTGTAAATATTATTTTATCATTTTATTGACAAACTGTCTCCCATTTAACAAAATTAATATGATATATTATTTATATAATAAAGGGAGGTACTAATCATGGATAGAGAAATTAAAATAGCTCTCTTAAAAGAAGAATTAAAAGAACTTAAAGAGAGTTTTAAATATCAATATGGTGAAAAATACATGGACTTTCCAGAGGTTCAAGCAAGACTTGAAGTTATTACAAATATGATTAAGTTTTATGAAGGAAATTAAGAGGAATTACTTTGTAGTTCCTCTATTTATTTTGATAATCAGTTATTTTGATTATCAAACAAATTGAACTTTGAATTTAGCCATGATATTATAATAATACAAGAAATTATGTATTATTATGTCATTATACGCAGAAAGGGATGATCTAATATGAAAAGTATAAAATCAAAAATGTTACTATTTATTCTAACACCTGTACTTATAATTTTTTCTATTGTAATAGCATTTCAAACCATATCCAATGGAATAATGGTTCAGAACAATACCAAAGAATATCTTCTATCTCAAGCTAAAGAATATTCTGCCCTTATGAAAGCTGATTTAGAAGTAGCTTTAGATTCTGCACGAACTTTAAGTAGTGTTTTTAGCAACTTAAATGAAGTTAAACCTGAAGAAAGAAGAACTGTTGCAAACTTAGCAATGCAAAATCTTTTAAAAAATAATCCTAGCTTTTTAAGCACATGGACTGTTTGGGAACCAAACGCTTTAGATGGCTTAGATATAAAATATGCCAATAAAGGCGTTTATGATTCCACAGGTAGATTTAATATGTACTGGTCAAATTATAATAATAATATTTCCTCTGCTTTAGCTACAATGCCTAATGAATATAATGTAGATTGGTATACCATTCCAAGAGATAGTAAAAATGAATTTATTACAGAACCTGAAGCTTTCGATGTTCAAGGTACAAAAGTAACAATGATTTCACTTTGTGCTCCAATAATACAAAATGGAAAAGTTCTTGGTGTTACAGGAGTTGACGTATCCATTGATTATATGAATGATGTAAATTCTAAAATTAAAATCTACGACACTGGTAGTGCAATGATAATTTCTAATAACGGACAAGTAGTAGCTCATCAAAATAAAGAGCTCATAGGAACTAACTTCTATAGCAACCAAAAAGAAAACATTGAAACAATAAAGCAATCAGTATTTGAAGGAAAAGAATATCTTCATTCTGAAAAATCTAAGGAATTAAAAGATACACTAATTACTGCTTATACACCAATCATAGTGGGCAAAACAACAACTCCTTGGAGCTTAGCACTTTACGTTCCTCTTAAAGAAATTATGGCCGAATCTAATAAAATTATGACAAAAGGCTTTTATTTAAGTTTAGCTGGCCTATTAATATTAGGAGCCATGATATGGATACTATCAAATTTAATTGTTAAGCCAATATTATTAACCACTAACATAATAGATAAAACAGCTGAATTAGATTTGGCATGGGACTTTACTAATGATATTAATAAATTATTAAAGTATAAAGATGAAAATGGCAAGATGGCAAAAGCAGTATCCAATTTAAGATATGAGTTAAAAGATACTATTAATAGCATTTTATTAACTTCAAAAAACATAGATAAAGAAAGTGAGAATTTGTCTGCTACATCTGAAGAGATGGCAACTTCTTCTCAAAATGTATCCTTAGCTATAACGGATGTAGCCAAAGCTACAGGTAATCAAGCAGAGGATTTGGTAAGCATAAATTCTATAATTAGTAATTTTGGAGTTTCCCTTGAAAATATGATTCACTCCATAGAATTAATACATAGTTCCTCAAAAGAAATAGATAGTTCAGCAAATAATAGCAATGATAATATGATAAGCCTAATTAACTCTATTAATACAATAAATAGTTCATTCAAGGATTTTTCTTTACGCATAAATACTCTTCACCATAGCGTATTAAAAATAAATGAAATTACTAATTTGATAAATAATATATCTGACCAAACAAACTTATTAGCTTTAAATGCAGCAATAGAAGCAGCTAGAGCTGGAGAAGCAGGAAGAGGATTTGCTGTTGTAGCCGATGAGGTCCGAAAATTGGCCGAGCAAAGCAAAGGTTCTTCTCTAGAAATTAATAATTTAATTAAAGTTATATCACAGGACACAAATAATATTGTATCCACTAGTGAAACTATGGAATTAGAATTTCAAAATCAGCTTTCTACTGTTAATACTGCTATAGAATCCTTTAAAAATATTATTGAAAAAATAAAATTTATAATTCCAAAAATAGAAGAAGTCAATACCCTTACCCAAAACATAGATTCAGAAAAAAATGATATAATATCAAAAGTAGAGTCATCTTCATCTATAGCTGAAGAAATATCTGCTTCTTCCGAGGAAATATCTGCCTCTTCTGAGGAAATGACCATGTCTTCTGAAGAAGTAGCATCTTCTGCCAACTCCTTAAGTGAAATGACAAAGGAAATGGTAGAAAAAATAAATAAGTTTAAGATATAAGAAATATTTATAGTACCTCTTGTCAATAATAAATATAGTTTGATAATTACATTTTATTATATTAAAATGTAACTATTAAAACAAAGGAGGTAACAGTTATGAAGGCTTTTCAAATGAGCGAAGTAGCTTATAAAGAATTTTTAAAATTCCTTGAAGACAGCAATGTTCCATCAAAGTCAATAAGAATCAATTTATCAGGCCATGGCTGAGGAGGCCCAGTATTTAATCTTGTTCTGGATGAACAAGGCAAAAATGATGATGTTACTAAAATAGGTGACATAACTTTCTTAGTTGACAAAGACTTAGTTGCACAGTTTGGTGGGTTTGAATTAACTTGTGGAGAAGAAAATGGTCTTGGAGGCTTTAATCTTCAACCATTATTAAAAGATGACGATGGCGATGGATGTTCCACATGTTCAGGTTGTCACTAAAAATTGCAAGGATACTTTTTAAGACTTTTAGCTAAATAGTTTTTAGTTAATAATCAATATGAAAATTCCCGTGGAATTTTATAATAACAAAAAATTCCACGGGAATTTTATCTATAACTAAAATACTAAAAATTATTTAACTAGTAAATTAATCTATAACAGATTTTTTAAACACTATGGAGTTACTATCTAACCTAGGTTGTATTCCCAAAGTTGTATATGGCTTTTCTAAAATTCCTACAAGTTCCCATCCTTCTTCACCATATTTATTCAATTGTTCCTCTATTGTCAAGTTGCTATCTGAACTAAGAAAATGATCCAATGTAAACATCTTATATTCCCACTTCATATAAGTTCATTCACCCCTTTTAAATATTTTTCTAGCTTTCCTAATAATCTTATTATCTACAAAAATATTGGGGTTATTCCTTAAATTTTATTTCTTTAATCATCTTCTCTTAATATGTTAATATTTTTGCCTTCCATAACTTTATTCATATTTCTTACGGCACACATTTTTCCACACATAGTACATGTATGCTCATCTTCTGGCATAGAACTTTTTCTATATCTTCTAGCCTTTTCCTCATCTATTGCTAGATTAAACATACCTTCCCAATCTAGTTCTTTTCTTGCTTTACTCATCTTGTTATCCCAATCTCTTGCTCCCTTTATTCCTTTAGCTATATCTGCTGCATGGGCAGCAATTTTAGTAGCAATTATTCCTTCTTTCATATCTTCTAAATCTGGCAACCTCAAATGCTCCGCTGGAGTTACATAGCATAGAAAGTCTGCTCCATAGGTTGCTGCAATAGCTCCCCCTATAGCACTAGTAATGTGATCATATCCTGGCGCCACGTCTGTTACAATAGGTCCTAATACATAAAAAGGTGCATCATAACAAAGCTTCTTTTCTAAAACCATGTTTGCTTCAATTTCATTTAATGCCATATGTCCTGGTCCTTCTATCATAATCTGTACATTTCTTTCCCATGCTCTCTTAGTTAGTTCACCTAAAGTCATTAGTTCTTTTATTTGACTTGGATCTGTAGAATCGGCTATGGATCCAGGTCTACATGCATCTCCTAGACTTATAGTAACATCGTACTTTTCACAAATATCTAACAATCTATCATATTGTTCATAAAAAGGATTTTCTTTATTATTTAATTCCATCCAAGCATAAAGAAGAGAGCCTCCCCTGGATACTATGTTAGTAAGTCTTGGATTTCTCTTGAAAATTTCTGCTGTTTCTCTATTCATACCTGCATGTATTGTCATAAAATCCACACCATCTTTAGCATGAGTTTCAACAACTCTAAATAAGTCCTCTGCAGTTAAATCTTTTAATTCTTTATCATAAAAACCTACTGCGTCGTACATAGGAACGGTTCCAATCATTGCTGGTGACATATGTATAAGCCTTTGTCTAAATTCTTGAGTTTTTCCAAAACAGCTCAAGTCCATTATAGCTTCTGCTTTCATCTCTATTGCTTTTTTTACTTTTTCTAATTCCATCTCTATATTACAGCAATCCTTAGATATTCCCAAATTCACATTAATTTTAGTTCTAAGACCCTTGCCTATTCCTTCTGGGTCTATACTTAGATGATTTTTATTTGCTGGTATTGCAACCTTTCCTTGTGAAACTAACTCCATTAAATCTTCTACTCTCACCTTTTCTTTCTTTGCTACAATTTCCATTTCTTTTGTAATGATGCCTTTTTTAGCTGCATCCATTTGAGTTGAATAATTCATTAATCCCATCTCCTTTTTAATAAAAATAAAAGGGAAGCAAATGCTTCCCTCATAACCTTTTTATAATAAAAAAATCACAACTTTATATATAAAAATTGTGGTTAAATTATATAAAGCTCTTCCCTACGTTGGAATTATCCAAATCAGGTTATGAGGGTCTGAGATCACATCTCACTCTCAGCCTATTTATAGGCTCCCCTAGAAATATTCAATTTTCTTCAGTTTAAATTTAACATAATGATTAATGATTGTCAACATTTTACTTTTTTAAATTGATAGTTTTTTAAATGTTTAGATATTTAGTTAATGACAAAATTCCCAAGAAATTTTTATTATTATAAAATCTCCTGGGAATTTTCACTTTAACTATTAATTAGAAATCTAGTCATCTAGAAATCTTATTTAAAATATCTTCCTAATAATCCTTTGAAAGCTTGACCGTGTCTAGCTTCATCTTTACACATTTCATGTACTGTATCGTGAATTGCATCTAGGTTAAGCTTCTTAGCAAGTGTTGCTAAGTCTTTCTTTCCTTGACATGCTCCGTGTTCAGCTTCTACTCTTGCTTCTAAGTTCTTCTTAGTATCCGCCCAAACCACTTCTCCTAATAATTCAGCAAACTTTGCTGCGTGCTCAGCTTCTTCAAAAGCTATTCTCTTATAAGCTTCAGCTACTTCTGGATATCCCTCTCTATCAGCCTGTCTGCTCATAGCTAAGTACATTCCTACTTCTGTACACTCTCCCATAAAGTTTGCTCTTAATCCTTCTATAATTTCTGGATCTACGTCCTTAGCTACACCTATTCTATGTTCGTCAGCCCAAGCCATATCCTCAGTTTTTTCTATAAATTTAGTTGCAGGAGCTTTACATAATGGACACGCTTCTGGTGCCATTTCTCCTTCATGAACATATCCACATATTGTACAAACAAATTTTTTCATTATTAAATTCCTCCTAAAAACTTTAATTTTCTCATTTCTTATTTACAATTATTATTATATAATAATAATTATTAATTTGCAATAGTTTTTTAAAAGTTTTTATGGTTTTTTTCCAATGTTTACACATATATTATAAAGCATTAAAAGTTAACGGTAAATCTTACCGTTAACTTTTAATAAAAAATTTATAATTTATTTTTTCAACAGTTCTTTACCAGATATTCCTGGCTCAGTCATTCCATAAGCATTTAATATAGTAGTTAATTCTGCTTCTTTTAATAATCCTTCTTTTAAAATTAATTCTTTTACAGACTCTCCACTATTTATTGCGGTTTTAGCCAGTCTGGCAGAGTCCTTATATCCAATGTGTGGAACTATTGCTGTTATTATACCTACGCTGTTTTCAACCATTTCTCTACAATGTTCTTCATTGGCAGTAATACCCTTTACACAGTTTTCTATAAAGGTTTCTACTCCATGGGCAAGAGTTTCTATGGATTCAAATAAATTGTAGAATAAAACTGGTTCAAAAGCATTAAGTTCTAATTGACCTGCCTCAGCTGCCATAGTTATAGTTAAGTCATTACCAATTATGTTGAAGGCAACCTGACTCATAACCTCAGGGATAACAGGGTTTACCTTCCCTGGCATTATAGAGGAACCATTTTGTTTTGATGGAAGATTTATTTCTCCAAAACCTGTTCTTGGTCCTGAGGATAGTAATCTTAAATCATTACTCATCTTAGAAAGGCTTATTGCACAAACCTTAAGCGCACTTGATACCGCTGCAAAACCATCTAAGTTTTGAGTACCATCAACTAGGTCATCGTTTTGAATCAAATCAATTCCTGTAACCTTAGCGATGTTTGGAACTATATGCTTAACATACATTTCATCAGCATTTAACCCTGTTCCTATAGCAGTTGCTCCCATATTTATATGCTTTAAATCTTGCCCTGCTCTCTTAATTCTTACTATGTCTCTCTTTATAGCATTTGCATAAGCATGGAATTCTTGACCAAGTCTTATTGGAATAGCGTCTTGCATTTGAGTTCTTCCCATTTTTATAACATGGTCGAATTCTACAGACTTTTCTAACAATGCATCTACCAAGTTCTGTAGTTGAATCAATGCTTTATCAATTAGCCTTATAGTAGCAATTTTGCCACCACTTGGAATTACATCATTTGTTGATTGTCCATAATTAACATGATCATTTGGATGGACAACACTATAATCTCCTAGCTCTCCACCTAGGATTTCTGTAGCACGGTTCGCAACAACTTCATTAATGTTCATATTCATAGAAGTTCCTGCTCCACCTTGAATTGGGTCTGTTATAAACTCTTCATGGAGCTTTCCTCCAATTATTTCGTCGCAAGCTTTAACTATGGCATCTCCTTTTTTTCTATTTAGCAGTTCTACCTCCATATTTGTTATGGCCGCTGCTTTCTTAATTTCTGCCAAAGCCTTAATAAGTTCAGGATGAATTTTTCTTCCTGTAATATTAAAGTTTTCATAAGCTCTTAGTGTTTGTACTCCATAATAAGCATTCTTTGGAACCTGCTTTTCACCAACGGAGTCACTTTCAATTCTAAATAACATATGCTATTCCCCCTATAATAATAATTATTTAACCTTAGTTATGATTTTATTTTGCTAACTCCACAGTTTTCTCTGCTAAAATATCTGTAGATGATATGAAATTAAAATCTTTAAATTTCTCTTTAACAGGATCAAATACTAATGGTAATTCTGTACATCCTAAAATTACGACATTAACGCCCTGTTTTCTAAAATCCTTTAAAATATAGTTCAATTCTTCTATTTCAAAAAAACTTTCCCCCGATTTTACCCTATAAATTAAATCTAAAATTCTATCTTTAACCTCTTCAGTAGGTACTACTGTTTCCAATCCGTATTTTTGAAAATACTTTTCATAGACTCCACCTTCATAGGTTCCAACTGTAGCTAATAATCCAACACTACACTTTCCGAAGTTTGTAGCTATATGCTTACCCACTTCTTCTATCATGTTTACAAACGGTATTTCCACAGCCTCAACTAATTTATCATAGAAATAATGAGCAGTGTTGCACGGGATTATTATAAAATCTACCCCATTATTTCTAAGTCTTACAGCTGTTTCTACCAGGGCCCCAATGGGATTTTCACCCTTCCCCATAATATAGCCAGTTCTGTCTGGTATTTTAGGATTATTATCTACTATAATATGGATATGATCTTGATCCTTTGTGGCTGGCGTTAAATCTACTATTTTATTTAATAAATCTGCCGTAGCCTTAGGACCCATTCCTCCTAGTATTCCTACCGTCTTTCCCATAATGAATTCCCCCTATTTTAAGTTAAGCTTTTAATGATTTATCATTCCCCATTATTGTGGCTTTTTCATAGTCTAGTTCCCCTTCTGTGGCACCAACTACTATGGCCGCAGAAACGTTACCAGTAACGTTAACAGCTGTTCTTCCCATATCTAATATTCTATCTATACCAGCGATTAGTGCAGCTCCTTCAAGTGGTAATCCTACTGAGGATAAAACCATCATAAGCATCATAAATCCTGCTCCAGGAACCCCTGCTGTACCAATAGATGCTAAAGTAGCTGTAAGTAGTATCGTTACCTGTTGTCCTATCGTTAGTGGAATACCGTAAGCCTGAGCTATAAACACAGCACAAACACCTTGATAAATAGCTGTTCCATCCATGTTAATTGTAGTTCCTAGTGGAAGAACAAAGCTAGCTATGGATTCTGATACTCCAAATACCTGCTGAACTATTCTTAAAGTAACTGGTAGTGTACCTGAACTACTACTTGTACTAAAAGCTATAGCTGTTGCTGGTGATGCACCTTTAAAGAATTGGCCAATTGAAATTTTTGACCAGAACTTAACTGCAAAGGAGTAGGTTAATAATGCATGTAAGAAGAATGCTACATAGCAAACAAGTATAACTTTAATTAATGGCAATAATACCTTAGGACCATTACTTGCGATAACCGGAACTATAAGAGCAAATACACCGTAAGGTGCAAGGCCCATTATAACTTCAGTAATCTTATACATAATTTCTGCTATACTATCACATATTTTTACATACGCTTGACCCTTTTCTCCAATGTAGGTAGCAGCAACTCCACTAAATACAGCAAAGAATATAATTTGAAGCATATTTCCTTTTACCATTGCATCAATTGGATTGGTTGGTATTATACTTAAAAAAGTATCAATTATTGACGGTGCCTCAGTTGCTTTTTGTGCAGCAGCTCCTGCTAAGGAAACCCCAACACCTGGCTTGAATATATTAGCCGCTACTAGTCCTATTAATATAGCCAATGCTGTTGTAACAAAGAAGTAAAGCATGGTTTTTCCACCGATTCTTCCAAGCTTTTTAACGTCACCAATACTTGCTGCCCCAACAACTAACGATGCAAATACTAGTGGAACTATAGTCATCTTGATTAAATTTAAGAATAAAGTACCGAATGGTTTTATATAGGTATTTGCAATTTCTTTATTAGATACGAATAATAAACCTACAATAACCCCAAGAACAAGTCCTAACATAATCTTCGTTACAAGACTCATTTTTTTCTTTTCCATATATAAGCCCCCCTATTTATTAATTTACAATTATAATTTCGACATACCAGTTTTAATTGCAATGTCCCCCACAGCCTTTGCAACAACTTGAGCTACTTCCTTGTTAAAAGGATCTGGTATTATATATTCCTCATTTAACTCCTGGTCTTTTACTATGCTTGCAATAGCTCTTGAAGCTGCTAGTTTCATATCCTCTGTAATTGCCTTAGCTCTTACATCTAAAGCTCCCCTGAAGATTCCTGGGAAAACTAATACATTGTTAATTTGATTTGGGAAATCTGATCTTCCTGTTGCAACTACTCTAGCTCCTCCAGCCTTAGCTTCCTCTGGGAATATTTCTGGTGTTGGATTTGCCATAGCAAATACTATACCGTCCTTATTCATCCTTGAAACCATTTCAGTTGTTAAAACCTTTGGTGCTGAAACTCCTATAAATACGTCTTTTCCTTCAATTACCTCTCCTAATCCCCCCTTTTCAAATTCTCTATTTGTTATGCTGGCAATTGCCTTTTGTGCTTCATTCATCCATTCTGCTCCTTCTACTAAAGCACCCTTTAAGTCAACCATAACTATATTTTTAGCTCCTCCAGCCATTAACAACTTGCATATGGATATTCCAGCTGCTCCTGCTCCATTAATTACTATCTTTGCTTCTTCAATCTTCTTACCTACTACTTTTAAAGCATTAATTAATCCTGCAAATACTACAATAGCTGTACCGTGTTGATCATCATGAAATACAGGAATATCCAATTCTTCCTTTAATCTTCTTTCAATTTCAAAGCATCTTGGCGCTGCTATATCCTCTAGATTTATTCCTCCAAAGGTTGGTGATAAGTATTTTACTGTCTTAACTATTTCATCTACATCTTTAGTAGCTAAACAAATTGGGAAAGCATCTACATTAGCAAATTCTTTGAACAATATTGCTTTTCCTTCCATAACAGGCATAGCTGCTTCTGGTCCTATATCTCCAAGTCCTAGTACCGCTGTTCCATCGCTAACAACAGCAACTAAATTCTTTTTAGCTGTGTACTTATACGCATTGTCAACGTTTTCATGAATTTTTCTGCAAGGTTCTGCCACTCCTGGGGTATATGCTAAACTTAAATCCGTTTTATTCTTAACAGAAACCTTTGATACAACTTCTATCTTTCCACAATTTTCTTCATGTAGTTTTAAACTCATTTCTTTATAATCCATAATTTCATCTCTCCATTCATTAGATTAATTTCTCATCTATTAACACTATAATATATTAAATTAATTAAAATTCCAATATTCTGTAAATATTATTAACCTTTTGTAAATAAATTTATTATTGTTAAGTTTATAACGAAATTTTTAAAATATTTCGATAATTACCTTTCCATATTTTTATATGTAGTTTTTGGTCTTCCCACCTCCCCATATTCCACATCTCTAGACAATTCTCCTAAACAACTTAAATGTTCTAAATATCTTCTTATAGTAACTCTAGATAATTTAATTTCTTCAGCCACCTCCTCGCAAGTAAAGTATCTACCTTTATATTTTTTTAGAAAGACTTTAATTCTGTTTAAAGTTCTTTCATTGATACCCTTTTGATTTTCTTCATTAAAAATTACGTTATTAGAATTCGTAATCCTATCTATATCATCTTGATTGATAGTAGCCTTTGAATTAAGCAAACTGTATCTTATCTTAAATTTATTTAGAGCATCTCTAAATCTTTCATATTCAAAGGGTTTTATAAGATAATCTACAGCTCCTAGCTTTAATACTTCATTTAATATTTCTGAATCATCAGCGGCGGTAACCATAATAACATCAGTCATTATACCCAAACCCCTTATTTCTTTTAAAAAACTTATTCCATCTAATTTAGGCATATACTGATCTAATATTATTAAATCTACTTCTTCTTCTCTAATTTTATTCACTGCTTCTTTGCCATTATTACAAATTCCAACTACAGAAAAAGCTTCGACACTTTCAGTATATTTTCTGTTTATTTGAGCAACCATTGGATCATCTTCTACAATTAAAACCTTAATCATTTTTATCCTCCTTTCCTATAACTACTATAAATTCCGACCCTTTGGTAAGTTCCGTAGAGAAACTAATTTCACCTTTTAAATTTTCCACCAATTCCTTAATCATAAAAAGTCCCCTTCCCCTATTTTCTCCTTTAGTAGAAAAGCCTTTATTGAATAAGTATTTAATGTCTTCTTCTTCAATACCCTCTCCAGTATCTTTTACCCTAATAGTTATGTTTTTCTCCTCTTCCAATATAAGTATATGTACATTTTTATTTTCTTTTTCACTAATGCTTACAGCTTCAATAGCATTTTCTAATAGATTTCCTACTATGGTAACCATGTTATGGCTATTAATTTTACCTTTGCACCTATTTAATATGCTATTTTTATCTATGGTTAGTTCTACTCCCATTTCCTTTGCACGACTAATTTTGCCAAGCATTAGAGCAGCCACTGTAGAATCTTTAATTTTATTCATTACTATGGTAGTTTTTTGTTGATGCACTTTTGTTTGCTTAATTATATATTTTTTAACTTCGTCTATTTCCCCTATATGTATTAGCCCTAGTATTACATGTAGCTTGTTTAAAAATTCATGATTGCTGGCTCTCAATGCATCTACTACTTGCCTTACTCCTGTGACCTCTTCCGCAAGTCTGGTAAGCTCAGTTTTATCTCTAAAAATAGTTACAGCACCTATAACCTTGCTCCCATCTAATATGGGTATCCTATTTGTTAATATTATTGTATTATTTATAATCATCTCCTTATTGTATTCAGCTTCACCCTTTAAAATTACATTGGAAATATTGGAATTAGGAATAAGAGTAAAAATGCTCTCTCCAATAACCTCTTCCCTTCCTCCTAAAATATCAATAGCTGACTTATTGTATAATGTAATATTAAGCTTTTCGTCTACAGCTATTATACCTTCATCTAGAGAATCTAAAACTTCCTGCTTTTGTATAAATAGTTTTGATATTTGCTCTGCTTCATATCCTAATAATGAACTTTTTACACTATTAGAGACTATTAAGGCTCCAACAGCACCTATCATTAACCCTGAAGACACTACTAAAGTAATAAGAACTAAAATTTCATATTTATACTTCTCCATATTCTTCATAGTCACTTTAGCTGTGACATACCCTAAGGGATGATTTTTATCATCCCTTACAGGCACAAAAGTAATAATAAGCTTGCCAAAATTCTCAATCATATCCTCTAAATAAACATTGTTTGTTATTGCCACATCTTCTCCAATAGTTACTTCATTGCTAATTGGAACCTTGTTTAAATCAGAATTTGCATAGGTATTTCCACTTAGATCCATAATAGCTATATAATCTATGTTTTTAGAGGAAACAACTATGTCTTTTACATAGTTTTGTAGAGACTCCTTTTCTCCTTTGCTTTTCAAAACATCTATTACCATAGGAGATTTTGATAACATCTTAGTAGTATTCATTAAATTAATTTCCATTTCCTTTTTTACCCAGGAAGCTCTAAATTTACTCATAAACACTACTGTAATAGTTAATGATATAAACACCACAGTAAAAATTAAATATATAATTTTTGTTTTTAATTTAAGGTTGTTGTTAACCACATTTTATCACTCCAATGTTATATCCTTACCATCACTTACAATTACAATGTCTCCTTTTTCATCTGTTCTATAAATTTTAATATTCATCCCCTTCACTCGTTCCATAATTTCTTTATGAGGATGTCCATAATCATTGTCCTTACCCACAGTTATTACTCCATATTTAGGATTAACCTCTTTTAAAAAAGCTGATGAACTAGAGGTTCTGCTACCATGATGACCTAGTTTAATCACATCTGCCTTTATGTCTAATCCCTTCTTCAATATTTCCTTTTCTGATAGACTTTCTGCATCTCCTGTAAATAAAAATGAATTCTCCCCATATGCTACTTTTAAAACAATAGAGTAATTATTGGTATCTTCATAGGTGCTACTATTAGGAGCTAATATGGTAACCTTTGCCTCACCAAATTTAAATTCCTCTCCAGCTACTGGTATCTTAGCCTTCAGGTTTTTCTTTTTCATGCTTTCTACTACATCTTTAAAGGTTTTTGTGGTAGCTGTAACCTTTGGCATATAAACTGTTTCAATTTGAAAAGTGTCAATAACCTTATCTATTCCTCCTATATGGTCTTCATGAGGATGTGTAGCCACTACATAATCAAGGTTCTTGACACCAGTTTTTTTCAAGTAGCTTAAGACTTTGTCTGTAGAGGAATTAGGTCCTCCATCAATTAACATGAACCTCTCTCCATTTTGAAGCAATATGCTATCACCTTGTCCAACATCTATAAAATGAACTTTAAGTTTATCCTTCGTTTCACTACTTTTATTAACAGAAACTTGGACACTATACCCTTCGCAACCATATAGAGCTGAAAGTAATACCATTAATAATACAAATACTACATATTTTACAACATATTTTTTTTTCAAACTATAACCTCCTATTAAAATCTTGTATAGTTTAATTATATTAACTCCCACTCCAATTGTACAGTATTAATGGAAACAATAAAAAGCTACTTAACTCAACTTTAAGTTAGGTAGCTTTTTTATTGCTTAGAGTATTAAAATAAGAGTGACACCTGTTCATATCCACTATCTTCTATAATCTTTAATGAATCATTTTTATAAGATTTTAATATTTCTTGTAGGTTCTCATCTCCAGATAACCAAGCCTTCTCTTCTCCTAATTTAAACATCACAGGCATTCTATGATGAATTTTACTCATTTCTTCATTGGCTTCAGTAGTTATAATTACAAAAGCTTCATATGCTTCTCCTTTTTCATCTATAAAGATATCATATAATCCTGCCATAGAAAAAACTTCATCATCTTTCATAGATATTCTATACTTAATTTTATTACTTTTATCTTCTTTCCAATCATAAAATCCACTAGCAGGTATTACGCATCTATTAGAAAGAGCCTTTTTGAATAAATATTTTTCCTCTATACTTTCGCTTCTAGCATTAATTATTAGGCTATTACTACTTTTTATAGAAAAACCCCATTTTAAATAATGTATTTTATTATCATTTTTAATAACTGCAGCTATGTTACTTGGAAATATTTCTTTACCTACATAATCCTCTTTTAAATCTACATTCAGCACATTGAAAGAAGTAATTACCTTTTCTAATTGATGATTTAAAAAAAATCTTCCGCACATATATTTTTTATTCCTCCTTTACATCTATACCTGCTATCCTCATTAAATATAAAGCGTTTCGTGTGGTGGATACTCCTTTTTTAATTTTATAATCAAAATATATATTGTTATCTTTATAATGTTCCTCAAAATGATAGTTTTTAACATTATAATTTTCGCTTTCTAAATTACTCAACTCCAAATCGTGAGTTGATACTAAACCTATAGAATTCTCCTTACTTAATTTATTTATTAAAATCTTTGCACCTGTATGTCTATCAAAGGAATTTGTGCCTTTAAATATCTCATCTAATAAAAAGAACACAGGTCTCCCCCCATTTATTCCTTCAATTAACTTACGAATTCTCAGTAACTCTCCATAAAATGAAGATATATTTTTTTCTAAATTATCGCTAATCCTCATGCAAGTATAAATATCCATCAAAGAGCACTTAAATTCCTTGGAGTAAACTGGAGCTCCTATATATGATAGTAAAAGATTTATCCCTATTGTTCTAAGAAAAGTACTTTTACCTGACATATTAGAACCGGTTATTAACAATATCTTATGGCCCTCTCCTATAGTAATGTTATTTTTTACGGCTTTTTCACCTAATAATGGATGACCTAACTCTTTTCCTTTAATATATAAACTTTCTTTTTCAAACTCGGGCATAGTCCAGCTAGGATTTTCAAAACGTAGTATAGATATTGCTGATAAAGCTTCAAACTCCCCTATAACCTCTAACCAATCCTTTAAATAGACTCCCCATTTATCCTTCCATTTTTCTAAATTCATCATGTGTCTATAATCTAAAAGGAACAAAATATTAAATATCATATAAAAAAAATTCGCTCTATCTGAAATACTATTAGTAATATCTATAAGCTCTTTTATAGCAATAGATGCGCTTTCTTCTTTAGATTTTATAATTTTTTCTTTTAACTGAATCATATAAAAAGAATTAAATTTTTCTTTTTCAATTAGATTTATCATTTTATAATAACTTTGTATGTACTTTTTATATATAAACACATTATTTAGAAGAAGGTTTCTATTGCTATTATCATAAAATAACACTATTATACTTATAGTAATTGAAAATAATGCTAAATATTTATAAACTCCATAAAACAAAAATGCTAGAACTATGAAACTTATAATACATAAAGAAAATAGGTTTATCAATGATTTAATGATTGTTTTTTTATATAAATCATGTCTCTCGTCGCACCATTCACAGATACCTTCAATTTTTCTCTTCTCTTTATCCTTATTCTCTTTTATAAATCCTTCCCCTTGAAATCTCTGTCTCCATTTTATATTATTTCCCAATTCTTCAATAGCTTCTTGCCTATTCAATATATCTCCAATATTATATTTTGGATTTTCTAATGTGTCTTTTAACTTATTTCTTCCCATAAAGGTTGTGGTACAATTAATATATTGAAACAGAGATCCTCTTCCGAATATATCCAAATCTCCTGAAAATGGATGATCTTCTTTCACATATTCTTTCCCATCATCCTCAAAATCTTTCCACTTTCCTTCTGCTCTATTTATCCCCATATGATTTATCTCTATAATATTTTCTACTAGGTTCTTATTATGGTTTAATTTTTCATGGATGGTTGCTAATACAATGAATAAAACACCCCAAAGCAAAAAAGATATAATTGTAAAATAATAATTTTTACTCTTGCTATATATAAACATAGAGAACATACATGCACCTAAAAAAGTAATAAGCCTACATATACTAATTAAATTTATTATTTTCTTCTGCTTTTTTAATAAATTACTGTATTTTTCTATTCTTTTTAAATATAAAGATTTTATGTTTTCCAAAACTCTTCACCTACTCTAAAATACTAAAAAAAGCCCTTAGAGGGCTTTTTATTTGGCACTATAATAACATCTCTTTGGAGATTCTATTAATTCTTCCTTTTTCAAAACCTTTATGGCCTTATCTACTTCACCTTTTTCAATTTCAAGTTTTTCTGCTATTTCACCAGATTTTAACGGATCTGAATTTTTTAATAGTTCTAGTACTTTATCCTTTAATTCCATAAAAATTCCCTCCTATGTTTATGAATTTCCTTTATTTATATAATAAACAATTATTATACAAAAAACAATATTAATTAATATTCTGAGTACATTAAGTTTTTACATAAGTTATATGTTTTTTCTAATATTATACTCACTTTTCCTTCATATATATCATAATTGCCCAGTAGTAGATTTTGAAATATATCTATAACATATATTTCTTCTTCACTAGCCTCATCCTTCAGTTTCTCTAAATCTAAAATATACTTTCCTTTTATTCCTGCATATTTATATCTTAAAGCCCATGTTAAAGGTTTCAAAATTCTCTTCAATAGTTTTTTACTTAAAAGAGATTTCTCGTTTTCATCAATAGTTATAAAATGTCTAATGCCCATAATAATATAAGCAGCTAAATTTTTACTACTTTCAAGAAATTCTTCTCTCTTTGGGTAGGGTACTTTTAACTTTCCATATAAAACTTTACCATCTGTATTATATTGAATAGGCGAATATTCTCTTGTAAAGTTAGGTAAAAGACATTCCTTAAAAGTAGTTACTTGAGGATTTATTTTAGGCTCTTTAGGGAAGTTTTTTACCACTTCTGAAACCTTGTATAAATCTTCAAACTTTATCTCATCTAAAAATACCCATATATCAATATCACTTTTTTCTCTTATTTCTTCTCTAGCAACGCTTCCTGTAAGCAATATACACTCTACTCTAGAACTAAATACCTTAACTATTTCATCCTTAAAGTGTTCAATCCTCTCATAAAGTTCCATTAAACATCACCTTTATAAACTACTTCACCATTAATTATTGTATATAGAGTTTTTGTAAGACTATCTAATGGGTTGCCATTAAATATAACTATATCACCATCTTTCCCCTTGGCGATACTTCCTACTCTATCTTCTACTCCTAGTATTTCTGCTGCATTTATAGTAATAGCTTTTAAAGCTTCTGTCTCATTCCATCCTGCCTTGGCTGCAAATCCTGCACAAATAGGTAAATATTCAATAGGTACAACAGGGTGATCTGTAGTTATAGCTACTTTTATCCCTTTATTACTAAGCACTCCCGGAGTGGTAAAACTCTTATTCTTAACCTCTATCTTACTTTTAAAGGTTAATGTGGGGCCAACTATTGCTGGAAAACCTGATTCTCTTATATAGTCTGCTACCAATTCCCCTTCACTACAATGATCTATTGTCATCAATATGTCAAATTCCTTAGCAATTCTTATTGCAGTTAAAATATCATCCCCTCTATGTGCATGTGCCTTTAGTGGTATTTTTTTTTGAAGAACTGGTATTAAAGCTTCCATTTTTAAATCTATATCAAAATTATCTCCCTTTAAAGTAGCTGTATCCTTTCTACTTTTATAATTTTTAACCTTAACTAAAGTTTCTCTAAGTAATGCCGCTGTGGCCATTCTAGTAATTGGCATTTTCCCTTTAGAATTATATACTCTCTTTGGATTTTCGCCAAAAGCAACTTTTACAGCGCTGGGAGTCTTAATCACCATTTTATCTACAGAAATACCATTAGTCTTCATTATAGCGAACTGTCCTCCTATAACATTAGCACTACCTGGTCCTGTCATTACCGTAGTAACTCCCCCTTTTATAGCTTCATGAAAGGCTGTGTCAAAAGGATTAACTCCATCTATAGCCCTTAAATGAGGAGTTATTGGATCCGTACTTTCATTTATATCATTTCCTTCAAAGCCCATTCCTTCTTCTATTAATCCTATATGACAATGAGCTTCAATAAAACCTGGAGTAACCCATCCTCCCTTTGCATCAATGATCTCACATTCTTCTGGAACAGTTATATCTAAACCAACTTCTAATATTTTTCCATTGTGAATTAAAATGCTTCCGTTTTCATAGTTCTCTCCAGTCATAGTAAATACTTTACCATTTTTAATTAACAACACTAAAAACCATCTCCCTAAGTTTCACTTTATATATTTATATTACCATACTTTTCCCATGATGTTTACGTATATATTAT
The DNA here is from genome assembly GCF_039521365.1 of Clostridium malenominatum. NCBI lineage: Bacteria > Bacillati > Bacillota > Clostridia > Eubacteriales > Clostridiaceae > Clostridium > Clostridium malenominatum. The sequence goes on along the minus strand of NZ_BAAACF010000001.1, from coordinate 696,272 downwards.
ATATGCTATTATAATACTTAAGGGGGTTTTAATTTATGAAAAAGTATTTTAAATATTTTACTGGATTAATGGTGGCTTTAATGATATTTACAGCTTGTGGCTCTTCAAAGAAGGCTTCTCATGTAGCAGATTCGTCTACAGAAAATAAGGCAGAGTATTCTATAGCCGACAAAGGTGGAACTACTTCTGGTATTGGACCTCCATTAGATACTTCAACTAGTAATAATATACAACTTTCAAACAGAAAAATTATTCAAAATGCTACCGTTGAAATTCAAACTTTAGAGTTTGATAAAAGTTCTAATGATTTAATAAATAAAATAAAGGCCATTGGCGGATATGTAGAAAATTCTAATGTAAGCGGCAAAAGAGTAGACAACGATACTAATATTCAAAACAGGCATGCCAATATTTCAGCAAGAATACCTGCGAAAAATTTTGAGGCCTTTCTAAAGGATATGGAATCCATAGGAAGTGTTGTTAACCAAAATATAAATAGCAATGACATTACTTCACAATACTTTGATACAGAAGCTAGACTTAAGTCCTTAACCATTCAGCAAGAAAGACTCCTTGAGTTATTAAAAAAATCTGGAGAACTAAAGGATATTTTGGAAATAGAAAAAGAACTAGAGAGAGTTCGATATGAAATAGAAACTTTAACAGGAACATTAAAGAAATGGAATAACCTAATAGATTACACTACCATAAATATAAATTTATACGAAGTACAAAAATATAAAAAAGCTAATCCTTTATCTTTAAAAGACAAAGCATACTATGCCTTTGTTTCTTCAATAGAAAATGTAATATATTTGTTTAAATTAATTATACTATTTATCATTTCATCAATTCCTTATTTAGTAGTATTAATACCTATACTATTTGTTATTAAATATTTTTACAAAAATAAAAATTTAAAAGTTAAAAATTTATTAAAAAAAGATGAAAAAGATAACTAAATTTAAATGTTTATGATTTATTCATATATTCATAATTTTAATTTAATATTTACACTTTATAATATAATTAAGTTGTTAACTAAATATTAGACCTCCCCCTTTTAAACGGAAGATACGTCTTCCGTTTTATTTTTTTATAAACAGATTTCTAATAGCGGCTAGTCATGGGACAAAATAAAAAGTAAACTAATATGGGTTATAGTTTACTTTTAAAAAATTTTATGACTTCTTCTTTGGGTACAGGTTTACTTAAAACATATCCTTGAATTTTGTCACAATTTTGAGACTTTAATAGATGGATTTGATTCTTCTCCTCTACCCCTTCTGCTACAACATCTATCTTCATTTTATGGGCTAATTGAATTATTTCTCCTGTTATGGCATCCTCTATAGAATGTTCATTTACATCATCTATGAAAATCTTATCAATTTTGAGAGTATCAATAGGTAATTTTTTTAAGTAACTTAAGGAAGAATAACCTGTTCCAAAGTCATCCAAAGAAATTCCTACTCCTAATTCTTTTAAGGACTTTAGCTTTATAACAACAGAATCTATGGATTTCATCAAAGTGCTTTCAGTTATTTCAATGTTTAACAGTTCTGCTTTCATATTATATTTTTTTAGAGCATCGCTGACAAAATTTATAAAATCCTTTTGTTGAAGCTGTATTGATGAAACATTTATAGATATAACCACATCTTCATATCCCATATCCTGCCACTTCATGTTCTGCTTGCACACTGTCTCTATTACCCATTTACCAATATTCACTATGAGCCCTGTATTTTCTGCCAAGGGAATGAACTGTACCGGAGAAATCAATCCCTTATGTGGGTGATTCCATCTTATTAATGCTTCTACTCCAATAATTTCCTCTGTATTTAAATCCATTTGAGGTTGATAATAAAGTTCAAATTCATTATTTTTAATAGCTTTTCTTAGATCACTCTCTAGGCTTATCTTCTTTACAATATCTTTATATATGTCTGTATTAAAAAACTCATAGGTATTTCTTCCCTTTTCCTTGGCGGAATACATAGCACTATCTACATTTCTCAGTAGTCCAAAAGCATCTTCCACATTGTCTGGATAAATTTCTATGCCTATACTAATAGTAGAGTATATCTCATGATTATGTATGGACAAGGGACCTTGAAAATAATTTAATATTTCTTTTGCAAAGTTTTCCGCCTCTAATTTTCCATAGTCAATATCTTTAATTATTAAAAATTCGTCTTCACCGGTTTTACATAATATATCATTATCACTTATGATAAGCTTTAGTTTTTCTTTTATAGTAATTAAAACCTCATCACCAAATTGATGACCTAAAGTATCATTTATGTTTCTAAAATTATCAAGATCAATTAAAAATAACGCAAATTTTCTTATACCATTATTATTTTTTATTTTTTCCCCTATTATTTCTTTTGAATAATGAAAATTAGGAAGCTTAGTTAACCTATCATAATAAGCTAAATCTTTTATTTTTTCTTCATATATTTTTCTATATGTTATGTCTGAAATAGAGCCTGCCATTCTAATAGGTTTTCCAACTTTATCTCTTAATATCTTTCCTCTAGTTAGAACCCATTTATAGTCATCTTTAGTCCTAAATCTATATTCACAAAATAAATACTCACTATTTCCCTTTAAGTATTCTTTAAAACTATTTAAAGCCTCATTTAAATCTTCAGGATGTATTAATCTCGTCCATTTTCCCATAATGCTTAATTTGGGGTTTAATATTTCATTTGGTAGTTCTCTCTTCCACTTTTCTGAAATAAAAAACTTGTTAGTAACAAAATCCCAATCCCAAAGACCATCATTTGCTCCTTCTACAGCCAGTCTATATCTTTCTTCGCTAACCCTTAAGGCTTCCTCATTTTGTTTTAATCTTTCGTATTGTGTTTTAAATTCATCTAAAGATACGCTTAATTTTAAGTCTTTAGTCATTTCCATAACCAACACCCACTTACAACATTATGCAATGTATATTTCACCCGTATTATACTATATTACCATAAATTTGTTACATTTTATAATATTTAGTTTAAAATTTTGTAAATATTGTTAGATATAAAGTTTATTATGGTTTTTTTACCCTCATAGGGAATATAAGGTAAAATATCTCTTAGGCTCTTTTCCTTAATTATGTCCATAGCTTTATATATTAATTCTAGAACCTTCATAGAATTTTCAGGGTTTTCAATATACTTATCTATTCCATCGAATATATTATTGCATAAATTGTCTAAGTTAATAAATTTTCTTAAGGCTGGGTTGACTCCTTCTAGTAATTTACTAACTTCTTTTCGTATATTAGCTTTAAAGTCCTGTTTTTCTGTAAAGCTCTTTATAAATTTCAGTATGCCATCTTTATTATTGTATATATACACTTTTAATATATTTTCAAAACCTTCTGGAAGAACATCTTTTACTTTTTTATCGCTATTTTCTAAGGCATCAAACTTATTGCTTATTATTAGATTTAAGCTTTCCTCTGAATTTATAAACATAAAATTCCTCCTAATTTATATTATTTGATATATTTTAGAGGCTTATTTTCCCTCCAAGGTTTATACTCTTTTGCCAATTCCACTCTATCATAATAGGACGGATGTGAATAGTACCAAATCTCATAAATTTTGCTTGCCCTTGGCAATACTAAACTATTTTCATGAAGTTTTATGGTGGAGGTAATAACTGATGAATTATCTTTAGTCATTTCTATAGCATAAATATCTGCTTGCCTTTCCACATATCTAGAGAAAGTATTTGTTATAGGATTTGAGAGAAATAAAAATATGTTTATTACCAAAATCATCATAGGCATAAAGGCTAAATGATGTATCTTAGTCACTCCCAGAACCCCTCCCCAATGGAACAAAATCCATAGGATAGTTTTATTCACCAAATATAAAACTAGTATAAACAATAATCCTCCTAAAACTATAGATTTCCATACATGACCCATCACATAGTGGGCAATTTCGTGGGCAGTTATGGACAAGGTTTCTCCTCTGGTTAAATTATTAATAGTGGTGTCCCAAAGAACTATTCTCTTAGAACCAAAAACTCCCGTCATATAAGCATTCATCTCTTTTGTATCAACGCTTTTATTTACCTGATAAACTTTACTATCTCCAATACCTGCCATACTCAATTGATGCTCTATTCCTCTTTGCAATTCCTTGTCTTGAATAGAGGTATATTTATTAAACAATGGGTCTATATAGGTGGGGGATATAAAGGTTACGAACATTAAAAATGGTATAAATAAAATTCCATTGTATAACCACCATCTTTTAGGACTTTTAATAATTATAAAATACGGCACCCAAATGAAGGCGGAAGTTACTAAGTTATTTAATCCAAAATTCTTTAAATAATCCGTTATCCATTTGTAAAAACTTTGATTTGATAAACCAAAATTATGCCTATGAACGAAACTTCTATAATAATCTAAGGGAAAAGTTATGAGATTACTTATGGTAACGTATATTATAAAAAATAATGCTAATTGAATAATATAATTATTACTGACTTTTCCCAAATAATCACTTAGTTTTTTACCAAATCCACTGATTACAAATATAATTGGTATAGCAAAACCTAGAACCAAATTAATTGACCATAAATTTAGATTTACCTTTCTATATTCTATAGCCTTATCCGATACCTTTGATAAGGTTATTTCTTCTCCATTATCTAGTACTATAGAATACCCACTAGTATTTTTCAATTTTTCCATGTTGGCATTTTCAAAATATCTCACAGAAAAGACAAATAAAAATATTACGGTAAAAAATATACCTATGGTTAAATAAAAAGATTTTCTCAAACTTCTCCCCCCTTTATGACTATTATATTATAAACATGATTTATATATAATCTAGTTAGAATATTTTAATGTAACATTTAATATTTTTGTTATAAAAGATATACACATAGAGTTCAAAAAAGCTGCAACTAAAACTGTTGGAAATAGTACTCCTAAACTAGCTGGCAAACCTACTAAATATAAAGCTGATAACAAAAATATTGTACCACTTATTAGTGTACCCAAAAAGCCTATAATAATAGTTCCAATTTTCCCATTTAATTTAGTATTAAAAACTCTCATCAACATATACACCGCCGGCGCAGTAATTACTTTATCTATTATATTTGGAAGTTGTCCTCCTGGAAAGGTAGTGGTAAGAGCTGTTAACACTCCTGAAACTAATCCAATTACAAACACATACTTAAAATCTTCCACGAAAGATAAAGAAATAAACATCATTATAAGAAGAAAATCTGGTCTCAAACCAAATACAAAATTGGGTGACACTTGATGTAGCAGCAAACCTACCGCTAATAGAACTGAACTTAAAACAAATTTTTTTAATGACATAATAAAAACTCCCTTCAATTAATAATTTTTTATATTACAAAAGCGCGCTATTGTTTAATAAAATAAAAAAACTCCGCCCTATAAAAATAGGGCGAAGTATATTCGCGGTACCACCTAAATTATGTCAAAAGACATATCTCTAATCCAGATACTAACATATCCTGACCCTTTTAACGGTGGGTTTCCGGTAAATACTACTCTCTTAAAAAGATTTCGGTTTACTTCTACAAGGTCCATTCATTAAAATTTATATTATGGAGATTACACCGTCCTCCACTCTCTGAAAATAATCATTTTTAATTACTCTTCCTTGTCAACGAGTTTAAATATGTTAAATTTATTTTTAAGTTTACCACTTTATTTCTAAATTTTCAAGTGCTTTTTTACTTAACCACATTTTTTCCTGCTATCTTACCGTAAACTATAGTATCAGGAAGTGCATTTCCTCCTAATCTATTTCCACCATGTATTCCTCCAGTTACCTCTCCTGCTGCATATAAGCCTTGAATAACTTCTCCTGATTTATTTAAAACTTGAGTTTTTTCATTAATTTTTAATCCACCCATAGTATGGTGAACTGCTGGATGTCTTAAAGTTGCATAGTATGGTGCCTTATTTATTTTATTTTTCCATAATGCACGATTAAAGGAATCTTTTTTGTTATCTACAGCCTTATTAAACTCATCAATGGTTCCCTGCAATATTTTTTCATCAACTTTAATTTTTTCTGCTAATTCTTTTATTGAGTCAGCCTTTATAACTATTCCTCTTTCTATTAATTCATCTACCTTGTCACCTAGTTCATTCTTTTCTTTTACTATTTGAGAATCATTTATCATATAATATTGTCCATCTTTTTGCTTCATGATTGCTTCACATAATTTATCTCTTCTATTATCTTCATTTATAAATCTCTTACCTTCTTTATTTATAAATATAGAGTTCTCTACATTTATAGTTGGTCCAGTAAGTTCTATAGCCATTGGAAGTAGTTGAATATATTCCATTCCAACTAAATCAGCTCCTGCCTTTTCACCCATAATTATGCCATCTCCAGTTGCTCCTGGATGGTTAGTAGTTGGCTTGTCTGCTGTTAGACTTGGAACATATTTTGTTCTCATCTCTACATTTGCAGCAAATCCACCAGTAGCAATAACTATGCCTTTTTTACCTCTAAATTCAAGTGGATTCTTATCTTTATCCTCACCTTTAACCCCTACTACTCTACCATCTTCAATTATAAGTTCTGTAGCTTTTGTATTAAGTAATAACTCAACTCCTAATTTGTCTCCTGCCTCTTTTAATGTGTTCATATATCCTGTTCCTGCTGGGTCTGAAGCTTGATGAGTTCTTGTCCATAATGAACCTACAACTGAGCCTATTTTTTCATTAAACTTCATGCCATAAGATTGTAGCCACTTCTTTCCATTAAGTGATTCCTCAACAAGTATTTTAACTAATTTTTCGTCCCCTTTTTTATCTCCACCTTCATAGGTTTGTTTGAAATGCTTTTCAATTGAGTCCTCAATACCTTGTTTCTTTTGAGTTTCAACATCTACTGCATTATATGCTCCACCAGATCTAATTGTATTTCCACCTATCATAGGCATTTTTTCTATTACAATTACCTTTGCTCCCTCTTCAGCAGCAGCAACTGCAGCTGACATTCCTGCTCCACCAGCTCCAATAACTATTACGTCAGCTTCTTTTTTTACCAACTCCCTTTTAGTTGAATCAGCGCTACCAGAAGCTTTTTTTAGTTCTTCAATATTACCTCCTGCACTCTTTAATGCAAGAGTTATAGCCTCTATAACACCCTCACTTGTAACTGTTGCACCTGAAATAGTATCTACTGCTAAATTTTGTTTCTCTATTATATACTTCGGTATATCGTTTAGGGCTGGATCACTAAGTCCTTTAGTTTCTTTATGTTCTAGTATTTTAATATCTTTTATCTTTTCTGAGTCTACTTCTACCTCTAACTTAATATTTCCATTATGTCCTTTTGCTTCAGCGGTATATTTTCCCGCTTTAAATTTTGCTTTATCCCCTGAAGTATTTTTGCTTCCACTACAACCTGTTAGTGAAAACATGAAAATTAAAGCCATAACCATCCCAAGTTTTCTAAACTTTTTCATTTAATACATCCCCTTCAAAGTTTGTTATATTTTACACAATCATTATACAACCACCTTACAATATATGTCAAGTATCGAGGGCTACAATTTAAATATCACTATAATAGTTGAGATTAAAGAGGTAATTCAACTCTATAAAAAACAAGCTATAGATTATTTTTATCCATAGCTTGTTTTTTTATTAACATTATTCAAATAAATGTATAAGATTATTAAATAACTCTTTCTCTTCTTTTATTCTTTCTTCATTTCCCAGAACACAAATATTTTTTTCTTCCATACATGCTTTAACCATGGGAGCTAAATTTTTTATATCCTCTATATCTGTATGCAGTATTTCTTCTCTTTCTCTTTGCATGTCTTCATGTGTGATTCCACTAAAATAATTTGCTGCTGCTTTTTCACCCTTCATGGAAGGAGTTAGTGGTGAATCTATATCGCTTATTGTTCCAATAATATATTTTGTCATTCCTCTTTTATCTTCAGTAAAGTTTTCTATATAGCTTACGGATTCATCATAAACTTTTAATGTATTTGATAGATGCGGATCTCTGTAGGATACAAAATACATATTTCCATTTCTATTAAATCCTCCAAAACAACCATATGCTCCACCCTTAACCCTTACTTTATTCCAAAGATAATCGAAACTTATAATTGTTTTAAGCACTTGCATTGTTCCAGAGTAACAATATCCTACTTTTTTAAAATTGTATCCTTTTGCATTATATTGTACTTTACCCGAAGTCATCATTCCTTCATTTTCAGCCTTTAATTTAAAATCATAGGAACATTTATCAAAAGCGTTATCTCCTAAAGCTTTTATTAAATTAGGCATCACCTTCTTAAACTCTTCATAATCCTCTTCTTCTAAGGTAACACTCACTGTAAGGTTACTTTTATTAAATATTATCTGGGATACTTTAACTAAATTAAGCTCTATTTCTTTTTTCTTATTTTCAAAATTCTTTTCCAGCTCTACTATGAAATGATATAAATTTATGCCCGATACCCTCTCCGAATATGCTGCCGAAGATGAAAAATAAGAAGCTACCCTTCCAGCTGCTACCATATGTCCTCTATCAAAAATAGTCATTTCCATTCTTGATTTTAACTCAGATATTATTTCTTTTATTCTTGCATAATCATCAAATTTGCTATTTGCAACTTGCTCACTTATCAATTCAAATAGCTTTGACAGCTTAGATATTAATGACTTAGCTTTAACTTTAAACATAGGTTTAAATCCATCAATTTCATTGTTATCAGAATAAACAGTTGATGAATAGTATATTCCACCTGTGTTTATGTTTACTTCCTTAGATAGTTCTTCATAGTCTAGGTTTTCACTACTTACCTTACCTAATATTCCACTTAAGAGCCCTATATATGGAATTAGCTCCTGGGGCACATTACAAGTGTTAAAATATAAATTTACATAGGCTATTTTATTGGTAAATATGTTATGTTTTAATACTTTTATACCTTCTTCTTCTAAAACTTCAATAGGGAGCTTTTCAGCAGTTCTACTTATATCTTCTATTGATAATAGAGGAATTTTTTCTATGTCCTCTTGAGAATCAGGAGTATTTTGTCTTTTTATTAATTCTTCTGTTTCATGGATTATTTTCTGAAGTTCTTCTTTATTTAGGCTTTCTTTATACTTTTTCAACTCTTCTTTTATATTTTTTTCCTTCTCATCTGCTAATCCTTTTTTAGGTTTAACTACTAAAAGAGAACTGTGTTTACTATTTAATAAGTAATCTTTTATAAGATTTTCGAAATATCCCTTCTCAGCTTTTTCCTTTATACTGTTTAGTTGAGGCTCGTAGTTTAAATGCATTAATGGATCTTCATCATATAGCCAGCTATCCATACACTTTATACCATATATAAGTCCCTTAGGATAACCACCATAATCTGCTTCTCTTAATGAAAATTCTTTTACATTTAAAGAGGATTCTATTAATTTTTTATCTATACCTTTAGTGGCTAATTCCTCTAAAGTATTAAATACTAATTTTTTAAACTCTTCTTTTTTATTTTCATTTGAATTCTTTACTATTACACTTAAAGCAGGTTGCAGCATACTATTATCAAAGTTTCCGAATACATCTTTTCCTATGCCACTTTGAAGTAAAGCTTTTTTAAGTGGAGCTGCGGGGGTTTCAAGTAATAAGTGTTCTAATATTTCAAAGGATAAATAAAGCTCCCTATCCGTAGCTTTTCCCACAGCGAAGTTTAGACTTAAAAAAGTTTTATCCTCTTCCCCTTCATTTTGTGAAACTGGATATTCTACTACTCTTTCAAGGATATCATTAAATGGTTTTTGAAGTCTAATTGAAGAATCTATATTTATTTTCTCAAAATCCTTTAAGTAATTATCGTTAATAAAATTTAACTCTTCTAAAGTTTCTCCGTCTCCATATAAAAATATATAACTATTAGATGGATGATAATATCTTTTATGGAAGCCTATAAAGTCTTCATAGGTTAGCTCAGGTATATGGTCTGGATCCCCTCCAGATTCTACTCCATATGTATTGTCTGGAAATAGAGATTCTTGTATTTTTCTCATTAAAACTGATTCCGGCGAAGAGAAAGCTCCTTTCATTTCGTTATAAACTACACCCTTATAAGCTATTTCTCCCTTTAAATCCTCTAATTCGTGATGCCATCCTTCCTGCATAAATATTTGTGGATGTTTATATATATTAGGATAAAGTACTGCATCTAAATATACATCCATCAAATTATAAAAGTCCTTTTTATTTTTGCTTGCCACAGGATACATAGTTTTATCTGCAAAGGTCATAGCGTTTAAAAAAGTATTTAAAGAACCCTTTATTAATTCTACAAAAGGTTCCTTTGAAGGAAATTTTCTAGAACCGCATAAAACTGAGTGTTCCAATATATGCGCAACTCCTGTACTATCATGGGGTGGAGTCCTAAAGCTTATGGAAAAAACTTTGTTATCCTCATCATTTTCTAGCTTTAATAATTTAGCTCCTGTCCCTTCATGTTGAAAAATAAGAGCTAGAGAATTAATTTCCTCAACTCTTTCTTTTTTCAATAGCTTAAACCCACTATAAATATTGTTAATTTCAAAATTCATTTCTTTTCCTCCTATAAATTCGTTAACATTAATAATTAATCCCTCATAAACTATATTATAGGCAATTAATGCACAAAAAAATATTAATTTTATATAAATTTATTTTTTATTGTATTTATTGAACTTGCTTAAATAACAAAATAACTTATTGACTAATTATGTTATTTCTGTTATTATTTTATTAATATAAGTCGAATATTGTATTAAGGAGGATTTTTTTAATGAAATCAACAGGTATAGTGAGAAAAGTCGATGAACTCGGAAGAATAGTTATTCCTATAGAATTAAGAAGAACTTTAGATATTGAGATAAAAGATTCCTTAGAAATTTTTGTCGATGGTGAGCAAATAATACTAAAGAAATATAACCCTTCTTGCATTTTCTGTGGAGATGCAAAGGATATCATACACTATAAGGGAAAAATAGTTTGCCAAAACTGTTTAAAAGAATTAAAAGAAGATAAATAATATAAAAGAGCTTGCAAAATTTGCAAGCTTTTTATTATTATTGTTATAATAATAGTTGAGGTGAATTACTTTGAAAGATAAAATTAAAGTTAAAATATCAAATAATGCTTACAACGAGCTAATTAATCTATTTAACTACGATAAAAATTATAATTGTATAAAATTTATATATAACCAAGGGTGTTGCAAAGAACCTAAGGTTTCTCTTATTCTCCATAAAGAAGAGGATGAAGGTTTATTAGATAAAGTAGGGGATGTGAAAATCCTTTATGATAAAGAACTTATAGAAAAGATTAAGGAAATTCAGCTTATTTATACCAAAAAAGGCTTTATGGTAAAAACAACCTCCCTGGAAAATAAAAAGGACTGTGGAGGCTGTAATAGTGGAGGTTGTGGGGGCTGCGGCAAGAGCTGCCATCACTAAATAGAAGGCATGTAGATTTTCTACATGCTTTTAATTGGCTCTATTTCCTTATTATCTTTTTGAAAAAATACTAACAATGATGAACCTATAATTAAAACATATCCCACTAAACTATATATATCTGGCATTTCTCTCCATATAAAAAACGCAATAATTTGAGAGAATATTATATTTGTGTAATTATATATAGACACCTCTGAAGCTTTAGCATATTTATAAGATATAGTCAAAGAAAACTGAGCTATAGAGGCAAATATTCCCGATCCCATTAACATAATTAGTTGATTTAATTTCAAAGGTACATAATTAAAGGGCATTAATACAATGGCAATTAAAGTAGAAATAAAAGAAAAATAAAATACAATAACTTCAGTGCCTTCCTTATCTCCTAAATATCTCACTACAGTATAAGCTCCTCCCGCAAAAGCCGCGGAAGATACACCAATAAGTGCTGGTATAATAGTCATATCAAATTTAGGCTTCACAACAAATAATATACCTACAAATGCAAAAATTAGAGCTGAAATTTGTGTTTTAGATAGGTTTTCTTTTAAAAACCATACTGCAAAAATTACAGTGAAAAACGGATGCACTTTATTTAACATGGACGAATCTGCTAAAAGCATATTATCAATGCAGTAAAAATAAGTTATCATCCCTGCTGTTCCCAGCATTCCTCTTAATACAAGATACTTTCTATTTTCTTTTTTGCCCCATAATGTTTCTTTATTCTTACACAGTACGATAACTGATACTATTAAGCTTACAAAATTTCTAAAAAAAGTTTTCTCCACTGTTGGTATGTCACCAGACATTTTTACTAGAGCAGCCATAAAGGCAAAACACAAGGATGACAATATCATGTATAATATGGCCTTGCTCTTATTATTTAGTTCACTCAATTTTGTCCTCCTAAATAATTAATATACTATAAGTATATGTCTGAAAACTCAATATTGACTTTATCTAAGTCCGTTAAAGCTATAAAATTATTACATTCATTATCACAATCCTTAATTGGCAATTTTATTATAAACTCACTGCCTTTTCCGTATTCACTATTTACACATACTTCACCATTATGAATTTCTGCCAAGGCTTTTACCAGGGGTAACCCCATTCCACTCCCCTCGTTATTTCTATTTAAAGTTCTATCCGTTTGCTCAAAGGTTTCAAATATGGTAGCTATTTTTTCTGGATGAATTCCAATTCCCGTATCCTTTACTGATATATATATATAGTCATTTTCATCTTTTATCTTAACAAATACTTGTCCACCTTTTTTTGTAAACTTTAATGCATTAGAAAGAAGATTTAAAATTATTTTTTCTATCTTATTTCTATCGCAGGCTAAGTATCTCTCTTCTACATTTGTATCAAAAATTAATTCTATTCCCTTAGCCTTTGCATATTCAACAGAATACATAGTTATATTTTCAATTATACTTACTATATTAGCATTCTCAATATTCAACTCATAGCATCCGGAGTCTATGCTAGAAATATCTATAGTGTTGTCTGCTATTCTTAGTAATCTATAGCAATTTTTTTTCATTATATTAAAATATGTTTTAAGCAATGCTGCGTTATTGTTGTCCGAATCATCTAGAACTAAATTACACATTTGTAATGCAGTATGTATTACGTTAATAGGTGTTTTTAGCTCATGAGATATATTTAATATCAATTCTTTTTTTAACCTTTGGTATTCTAAATCACCATTTTTACAATTTACCATTTTTCCCTCCAAATTAAAACATCTATTTCTTATAGCTTTATGATTTTACATTAATTAACATTTAATTCATATTTTTTTGTAGTTTAATCACCAGCAAGAAATATTATATCAAAAAAATCCCATCTTGTATCGAACGAACATCCCATAATTATCTACAAAAAAACATATAAATGGACTTTTTTATGTTTTATTTTGTAGATATTTTTACATAAAAAGTAATATTGTCCCCCTTAGACTCTGCCCATATTTCTCCTCCATGTAAAACAATAATACTTTTTGAAATTGCTAGTCCTAAACCACTACCTCCAGTACTTTCAGCTCTAGATTTTTCCACTCTATAAAATCTATCAAAAATTTTATTTAAGTCCTCTTCTTTTATGCTATCACCTTTATTGCATATACTAAACAAAGCATAATTATTGGTTTTTTCTAAAGCTATCTTTATCTGACCTGGTTTATGACTATATCTTATAGCATTTGCTATTAGATTTTCAAACACTCTAACTAGCTTATCTCCATCTGCACTTACCATTATATTTTCGCTAGTAATATCCTTAATAGTATTTATATTATTTTCTTCAAACACAGGAACGAACTCCTCTATCAATTGCTCAACGAGTTCATTTAAAGCAATGTCCCTTAAATTCAGTTTTATACCTTCATTGGTTAACTTTGTATACTCAAATAGTTCTTCAATTAATAGCTTTAACTTTTCAGATTTATTGTAAGCAATATTTATATACTCCGACCTTTCCTCAGAGCTACTATATTTATTATCCTTTATTAAATTTAAATATCCTAGTATAGAAGTCAGCGGAGTTCTTAAATCATGAGATACATTGGTTATAAGTTCACTTTTTGTTTTTTCTACTGCTCTTTCCTTCTCAATTTTGCTTCTTAACTCTCCCGACATAAAATTAATATTTTGCGCTAAATTTGCTAACTCGTCTTCCCCTTTTTCTTCTATTCTAAAATTCAATTGTCCCTTAGCTATATACATAACACCTAAAGCAATTTCCTGTATATAACTTACTTTTCTTCCCGCTATGAAATAAAAAACTAATATAAAAAAAATCACTGAGAGTAACAATGCAAAAAATGATTTTTCATTATTATAACTCTCTACCCTTATATCTCCCCTAGGAGTTCCTTTTAGCACTATATAAGCCCTACCATCTGAAAAACCAATAGGATAAAAGGTTATAAATTCCCCCATATTAGAGTCGTATACTCTGCTTTCGTCATAATTATTTTTTAAATTCATTGAATTTCTTATCACCGCATGCATATCTAAGTGAGTTTCTTCAGCATTACTTGTCTTATATAAAACCTTTCCCTCTTCATCTACTAATAATAATTTATTTGAATTATTACCGTAATTATCTATAACCCTTTGTATTTCGTCCTTATTTAACATACTTATATTACTGTCGTTTAATTTCTCTCCAATATTTAAAACTGAACTGGACATTTCCCTTATGCTACTACTATAATTTATAGTAGAATAAGTTCTTGTCCTTGCGAAATAAGAATTAGTAATAGTAAAAAAGATAAAAGATAAAAATAGGCATACACCAAATAAAACTATTAGTTCCCACCTAATATTTTTATTAACTTTGCTCTTTAAATTATAGTATACTTTAAGCAATCTTCTTATAATTCCTCTAAAGGGCATAGTAAAAAATCTCCATAGTCCACCAAATAAACCCCTAAAAATTCTTTTTAAAAACATAGTTCACCTCATCTATAAGCTTTCAACTTTATATCCTACTCCCCAAACAGTTTTTATATATTTAGGTTTTCTTGAGTCTTCCTCAATCTTTTCCCTAAGCTTCCTTATATGCACCATTACAGTGTTATCTGATTTAAAAAACTCCTCCTTCCAAACTCTTTCATATATCTTTTCTATGCTAAAAACAATTCCCTTGTTCCTAGCTAAAAGCTCTAATATGGAAAATTCTATAGGAGTAAGCTTAACCTCTCTATCTCCTACTTTTACTTCATGGGTTGAAGTGTTTATTAAAAGTTCATCTATTTCAATTATATTTTCATCTTGTACCACTAATTTATTAGTAAATTTTTTATATCTTCTTAATTGAGACTTTATCCTTGCTATAAGTTCTAATGGATTGAAAGGCTTTGTAACATAATCATCCGCTCCTGAGGTAAGACCTAATATCTTATCCATATCCTCAGTTTTTGCCGATAACATAATGATGGGCATGCTTTTTTCTTCTCTAATTTTCATACAAGCTTCCATTCCATCCATTCTAGGCATCATTATGTCTAAAACAATTAAATCCACTTCTTCCTTTTGTAGATAATCTAATGCCTCTAATCCATTCATGCACTTTAAAACTTTATAACCTTCATTTTCTAAATATATTCCAATAAGGTCTCTTATTTCCTTTTCATCATCAACTATTAATATGGTTTCTCTTGTCATAGTCTAACTCCTCCTTCTATAACAATTATACCTTATATTATCATATATTAATTATTATAAAGCTACATATATTCTTAAGAATTTCTGAAAATCAATATACTAAAGTGCATAAAAATTATTTTGCCATTCCATAAAAATTATGCATCTTTATTAATTTCCTACTCATTTATAGAACATAAAAGTGCTAATTAAGTTGTCATAAATTTTGCTAATTTTACTTATAAAATACATTTTATAAGGAGGTATAAACCTAATGAAAAACACTAATAAATGTATGGATGTTGTAGAAAAAGACACCGCTATAATTTCAAAGGCATCTCGCGCACCCTATTTCCCCTTAGTTATAAAAAACGGTAGAGGCTCTATAATAGAAGATATGGATGGAAATAAGTATATTGATATGTTTAGCAGTTCGGCAGTTTTAAATACATGTCATTCCCACCCTAAGATTGTTGAAGCAATTAAAAAGCAAGTAGATAATTATATACATTTCTCTACAGACTATATGTATGCTGAACCACAGGTACGACTTGGGGAAATGCTTACAAAAATAACTCCTGGGGATTTTAAGAAAAAAGTATGTTTCGGATTATCTGGTTCTGATGGAAATGATGGTGCCATAAAACTAGCAAGGTCATATACAGGAAGATCAAAAATCATTTCCTTTATAGGTGCATATCATGGCTCTACTTATGGCGCAATTTCTTTGAGTGCTATTAGCTTAAATATGAGAAGAAAAATTGGGCCTTTGCTACCAGAAATTTATCACATGCCCTATGCAGATTGTTATCGCTGTGCTTTCGGAAAAAGTAAAGAAAGCTGTTCTTTAGAATGCCTTGAATACATAAAAATGGCTTTTAGAAACTATATACCACCAGAGGAAGTTGCTGGAATTATAATTGAGCCTATGGCAGGAGATATTGGATTTGCTGTACCTCCTAAAAAATATATGGAAGAGTTATATTGTCTGTGTAAAAATAATGGCATATTGTTTATAGTTGATGAAGTACAACAAGGTTTTGGCCGCACAGGAAAATGGTTTTCTATTGAACATTTTTCAATTATACCTGATGTAATAATTATGGGAAAATCTATTGCTTCTGGATTACCTCTTAGTGCCATTATAGCTAGGGAAGAAATAATAGACGCCTTAGAAATGCCAGCTCATCTATTTACTGTTCAAGGCAACTCTACTTGTGCACAAGCGGCTATTGCAACAATAGAAGTTATAGAAAATGAACATTTAATAGAAAATTCTATGGTAATGGGTGAGTATATTAAAGAACGATTTAAAAGGATAAAGAAAAGACATGAATTAATAGGAGATATTAGGGGGGAAGGGTTATCCATTGGAGTAGAATTAGTAAAAGATAGGATAACAAAAGAAAAGGATACTGAAGCAGCTATTAAAATTTGTTATAGATGCTGGGAAAAAGGAGTAATTTTAATATTCCTTGCTGAAAACATTCTTAGAGTACAGCCACCTCTAGTAATCACTAAAGAAGAAGCTTCCACAGCTTTAGATATTATAGAAGAAACTATAGAAGAGTATGTTGAAGGTAAAATTTCTGATGAGGCTCTAAATGTAGTAAAAGGTTGGTAGTAAACTGCTAGGTTTTTAACCCTATGTCTGCAAAAGCTCCTACAGGAATGAGATTATTACCTGTAGGAGCTTTTAATATCATATTATTATTTCTTCAACGCTGCACTCTTTCCAGCAATTTTGCCAAATACAGTTATGTCTGCTAAAGCATTACCACCTAAACGATTGCTACCGTGGATACCACCTGTAACCTCGCCTGCTGCATATAATCCTGGTATTGCCTTTCCGTTTTTATCTAATACTTGTGCACTTTCATTAATTTCTACTCCACCCATTGTATGATGAACTGTTGGCACACGAGCACCTGCATAGAAAGGAGCAGTATCAATTTTATCTGCAAATAGTGTTCTTCCAAAGACATCTTTTCCACCCTTTTCTACAGCCTTATTAAACTCATTTACTGCTTTAACAAGGTTATCAGCATTTACACCAATTTGCTTTGCTAAATCTTCTAATGTATCAGCTTTATAAGCTCTTCCCTGCTTAACAAGCTCGTCTATAGATTCGTTGAAGTTATTTTTTTTATCTCCTGTTGGATAGGAATGCTTATCTAAAATTACCCACATAGAGGCATCCTTTTGTTCCATTAGAGCTTTTGTCATAACGTCTCTACGTGCACCTTCATCTACAAAACGATTGCCATCTTTATTTACAAAAATACGGTTTTCTACACCCTGCTCAATGTTTCCACTAAGGCTTCCTGTTTTAGGATCACCCATTGGAAGTAATTGAATGTGTTCCATTCCTATAAGGTTAGCTCCAACTTTTTCTGCAATAACCAATCCATCCCCTGTTGCACCTGGATGATTAGTAGTTTTAATATTAGTAAGTGCAGGCCAGTTTTTATTATACTTATCTCTCATCTCAACATTTGCACCAAAACCACCTGCTGCTATAACTACCCCATTGTTAGCTTTAACAATTACTTCTCCATCGATCCCTTTAGCTTTTACTCCTACTACTTTATCTCCATCTACTATAAGTTCTGTTGCTTCAGTATCTAAAAGTATTTGAACATCTTTATGTTCATCAATATATTTAACATATGTATCTATAAATCCTGTTCCTAATGGTGTAGAAGGTTTATGAGCTCTTGGCCATAGTCCTCCTAAAACGGTGAATACATCATCATTAAATTTCATACCAAGTCCTTCAAGCCATTGAAGAGCCGGATATGCATTTTCCGCAAAAACTTTAATAAGTTCAGGCTTACCTAACTTGTCTCCACCTTCATAAGTTTGAGTTATGTGTTTCTCTACAGAGTCTTTTATTCCCTGTGCTTCCTGTCTTTTAGGGTCTACTGCATTGTATGCCCCACCGGATAATATTGTATTTCCTCCAAGTCGTGGCATTTTTTCAAGAAGGATTACCTTTGCACCATTTTGATTTGCAGATACAGCTGCTGCAAGACCTGCACCACCACCACCGATAACTACAACGTCAGTGCTATATTCCTTTACTTCACCTTTACCTTTAGAACCTTCTTCCTTTTTAACGCTAAGTGCATTGATGTCTCCACCCGCTAACTTAATCCCTTCAGTAACTGCTGCAATTATAGCCTTACTTGTTACTGTTGCCCCTGATATGGCATCAACTGCTAAGGTTTGTCCATCAATTATCGCCTTAGGAATTCTTTCAATTGCTGGGTCTGATATCCCTGGACTTTCTTTATGTTCGAGAACCTTTATGCTTTTAATACTGCTATCATCAACAGTTACTTCAACCTTTATATCACCATTATGTGCAGCTGCTGATGCTTTGTAAGTACCTGCTTTAAATTTTGCTGACTTATTGCCTGTAGATTTACTTCCACAGCCAAATGCAGATATAGCTAATACAAAACACAATAAAATATAAGCAATCCTCTTAAATTTCGTTAATTTTTTCACTTTTTATAGCCTCCTATTATACATATTATCTTATTAATATTTTACAACTTGATAATGTTTTCATATATGGTTTTTGGCGCCAACTATAACCCATAACATATTCGATGAACCAATTCACCGAATGAATTCATTATACTAATTTTGTTAACATTTTGTCAATATACTTTTGGCATTTTATTACCACTAATTTATTAACAAGTATAGTAACTTATCCTTTTATATGATTTACTTGAAATATTTTTTTTGCTATACTCTATATGAATTAAAGAAAATGGGAGCGATTTCATGTGTAACAATAAATTAAACAAGAGACAAGTTCAAGCACAAATGACTAAAGAAAAAATATATCTTACTGCTTTAAGATTAATAGAAAAAAACGGATTTGAAAATATTACTGTAGAAGAAATATGTAAAACAGCTAGTGTATCTATCGGTTCTTTTTATAACTGCTTTAAATCAAAGAATGACATTCTTAATGAAATATATAGAGTAGCAGATGACTATTTTTTAGATACTGTAGCTAGTGATTTAAAGAAAGGCAATATGGAGGATAAAATAGCTAAATTCTTCAGCTATTATGCACAATACAATCTCTCTAGAGGCATTACCTTCATGAGACATTTATATAATTCTAAAAATAAATTGTTCATCACTAAAGGAAGACATATGCAAAATGTATTAGAAAATGTCATTGAAGAAGGGCAAGCATCAGGAGAAATATCTAATCACATGTCCCCTAGGGGAATTGTAGAGTACTTATTTATTGCTGCTAGAGGATTAGTTTATGATTGGTGCCTACATAATGGAGAATACGACCTTGTAGAACATATGTATGAATATATGAAACCTTTGATTAAAATATTTATCGTAACTATATAGAAGATATACATTCGCTATACTTTACATGAAAAGACAAGCGCTTTTACCCATCGCTTGTCTTTAGAAGTTTTGGTGCAGATAAGCTTATAGCAATTGCCCCTAAAGGTGCTGTTATTAAAATCGATAAAACTGCCACTGCGAGTATTACATCCCCAGATGCTACTCCAAAGGATAAGGGTATTGCCCCCATTGCCGCCTGTACTGTAGCTTTAGGAATGTATGCAATAATACAAAATAATCTTTCTTTCCAATTTAATTCTGTGCCTATCACTGATAAAATAACCCCTATACTTCTTCCTAAAAGGCCAATTAATATAACTCCAATTCCTACTTTCCCAGCTTCTAGAGCTACCTTTACATCTACTTGTGCACCTACAAGTACAAAGAGTAATATTTCTGCAAAAACCCAAATCTTATTTAACTTAAGGGCTAATCTTTTTCCCACATGAGGCATCTTTTCAAGTATAATGAATCCAATAGTCATTACGCCTAAAAGTCCTGCTATTTCCACCTTATTTTTTAATAGGCTCTCTAAAGCTGTAAGCAATATAGATGACCCTATAATTAACAACACTTTTTTAGTATCCCTTATATGATAATTTTTGAAAATCCATACAAGACTTATCCCTATAATAATTCCTGATAAAATTCCTAACAAAACTGAAATTGGAATTCCTATAATCTGCACACCTATATTGATATGTTTACCACTATACAACCCTAAAAAAGTACTAAACATTGTTATTGCAAACACATCATCAATGGAGGCACCTGCTAGTATTAGAGTTGGTATACCTTTATCTTTACCTATTCCCTTTTCTATGAAATTAATCATTTGTGGTACTACTACCGCTGGGGATACTGCTGCAATAATAAACCCTAATATTCCCCCTTGAATAAAAGAAAACCCTAGGAATTTTGTTGAAGCAAAAGCAATAAACAGTCCTTCTATTAATCCTGGAATAAAACTCATTTTAAGTGCTGTTTTCCCAACCCTTTTTAAATCTTCTCTACTTATTCCAAAACCCGCTCTAAGTAGTATTATTATTAAAGCAATTTTACGAAAATCTCCAGAAACTCTCATTATATCTGAGCTAAGTAAATTAAATCCATAGGGTCCTATGAGAATCCCTAAAAGAAGCATCCCTAAGAGACCAGGTAGTTTTAATTTTGTAAAAATAGTATTTGCAACTAATCCTAATAATGTAATAATCGCTAAGCTTGTAGCCATGATATTATCTCCTTTTAATCCTTTTATAATACAAAAAACCCCTACAGGAATAAAACTATTACCTGTAGGAGTCATTAGCATCATAGCAGTTAAGGTGAACTCCATCACCTGTTTAAATTTCACATGTCATATAATATCATATATTAATTGTTTTTTCAATACATTGTTCCATTAAGAGATATTATTTAAAACTCTTTAGAATTCTAATATAGTGATTTGCTTCTCTAACTACATGATCCCCAAGTAGCGGGTATATAGTTGATTTAATTTTGCACTGTATAAGTCCTTCCGTTCCCTGTACCTTAAAATTTCTGATATCAATGGTATTTTTAAGACTCTTTTCAGTTACTACTGGCAATAGATTAGGATTATTAGATAAGTTTTTAGCCTCTGCGGTGAGTTCATCAAACCTTCTTCCAAAATCATTTGCAGTATTAAATAATTCCACCTCAGTAGGGTCTAATAAACCACGAATAAATTTAGAATGTTCAGCCATAATTCTGTTCCAAAAGACTTCTTGGAAGGTAGTCTCTAGTGCTAAGTTTAACTCTTCTCTATTCTGTAATTTTCTAAGTAATCTTAAATATAATTTAGCCTCTCTAAGAATATGATCTATGAGCAGTGGATAGTTATTGGTGAAAGTTCTACATGCTAAAACATCTTGGAGAACTCTTTTCTTAAACATTGCTATTTGCTCAGTAGCCATAATTGCCCTATTATTTAAATTTTCTACCCTTCTTATCATATCTGCCGTAATTTGCTTTTCTTGGCTTTTTACTAAAGCTAGTTCCATTTTCGTTATGTTAGAATCAATTGAAATACCTGAATAGAACTGAGTTTCCTTCTCTGCTTCTAGTGTCAAATCTGTTACCAATTCTCCTGAGTTTGCAACTTCTGGGCTAATAATCCCCTCTGACATTCTTATGGTATCAATCAACAATTGACTAAATATGTTCTTTAATCTATGTGCTTGAGCCACCAATGGATGATCTTTTGTAACAAACCCAGCTTGTAAAAAAATAGAGTGCTCTTTTGCTATTCTCATAAAAAACAGGTTTAGCTCTAAGGATTGTCTAACAAATTCATTGTTTGATAACATTACAACCTCTTTTAAACTTAATTACGTTTTATAATATGCTAAACAGATTGAACTTAGTACCATTCCCAAACATTACTTAGCTATTTTCCATATTTATATATACTTTTTCCTATAATTTTGATTTATAATCTTTACAAAAATTCAATTGAAATCTATTAAATTGTATTATATAATATCTTACATGTAATTAAATAGTTTAATCAATATTATGAGGGAGTAATTAGCACAGTATACTGTGTTGCATAGTCAACATATTGGCTTTAAGCCTGGCTTGCATTGAATAGTGAGACTCATGTATAACATTTTTTTGTTATACATGGGTCTTTTTTATTTTTCCCCATAATTTAAAAATAAAATTATATTTACGAGGAGGAAATTTAATTGAATTTACTAACTATCTTACTAATTGCCTTTGGCTTATCTATGGATGCCTTTGCTGTATCTGTAACAAGTGGTGTAACTCTACGACAGGTTAAGATCAAAGATGCATTAAAAATAGCTACCTTCTTTGGATTATTTCAAGGAATTATGCCTTTGATTGGGTGGCTAGCAGGCATAAAATTTCAAAACTACATAACAAAAATAGATCACTGGATCGCTTTTTTATTTCTTGGTTTTATAGGTGGCAAAATGATTTATGAAGCTATACAATCCAAGGATGATACATGTGAAAATGTTAACTTATGCAATAAAACATTACTAATGCTGTCCATAGCAACAAGCATAGATGCATTAGCAGTAGGAATAAGTTTTGCTTTTTTAAATGTTTCAATCATAGAATCAGTTATAATAATAGCAGCTGTTACCTTTATTCTATGTTTTATTGGAGTATTCCTTGGTAAAAGCTGCGGGGGCCTACTTCAAAAAAATGCAGAAGTATTTGGAGGGATAGTTCTTATATTCATAGGAATTAAAATTTTCGCAGATCATACTAATTTCATATCTGCTATAAAATTATTTAATTAGGTTAATATATTTGACATATAGAAATTTTTATTTTAATATTTTTATGTTATAAAATTCGAAGCAAAAATTTTAGAAGGAGTTACGTTAGATGAATTTATCAAAAAATACTTTTGAATATAAAAAAACAAATGATTGTTCCATTCAGGCTGATGTTTATAAAGCAAAAATAGAAAATTCACCTGTAATAATATTTATACATGGTGGCGGACTTATTTGGGGTTCAAGGAAAGATATAATCCCTGAACAAGTGAAGCTTTACAATGATGCAGGCTTTACTGTTGTTTCTATAGACTATAGATTGGCTCCTGAAACAAAATTAGAATCTATAATTGAAGATATAAAAGATGCTGTTAAGTGGGTTAAGTATGAAGGTCCAACACTTTTTCAAATTAATCCAAGTAAAATTGCAGTGGTAGGTAGTTCTGCAGGTGGGTTTTTATCTTTAATCACTGGAACCTTTAAAGAAAAACCTAATGCAATAGTGTCTTTTTACGGTTACGCAAATATCCTTGGAGATTGGACTTTAAAACCTAATGAGTTTTATTGCAATACTAAACCAATTATATCAAAGCATGAAGCTTACAGCATTGTTGGAAACAAACCAATAAGCGAAAGCAAATTAGATAGATTTTTATTCTATCTATATTGTAGACAAAAAGGAAACTGGATAAGAGAAATTAGCGGCCTTGATACTATTTTCGGTAAAAACAAGTTACTCTCTCTTTCCCCAATAAACAATATATCTAATGATTATCCTACTACTCTTTTAATCCATGGAGACAAAGATACAGATGTTCCTTATGAAGAATCAGTAGGAATGTATAATGAACTTCGTAATAATGGAGTTGAATGTGAGCTGCTTACTATCAAAGATGCTGATCATACTTTTGATTACAATATGAATAATCCCGCGGCAGTAGATAGTATTAAAACCGTTATTAACTTTTTAAATAGAGTAATATAATCTATTTTTTCTTGAAAATTTTTATTGATGAAATGTTAGAATAAATAAAGAACAGATATTGAAGAAATTCTCTTAAGTAATTTCTTCAATATCTGTTCTTTATTATTTTTAATTTATTTTCTAATTAAATGCGACTAAATCTATAAGCCGAGTTCTGTATTTCAAATTGATGGGAATTTTCCATATTAAAGTATATTTTATTATATCATTTTATTTTATAAAATGTAGCAAAATCAATACTTACAGGTTTTATAGTGTTTTATGGTAACTTACTGTATTTTACCGCTCGGTGGAAGTTGGGTGGAAGGTTTGAATTTATAAAGGTGGTAAAAATTAAACTTTACCACCTTTATTTTTCTGTTTTAAGTAAACCTAAATTAGTTTCAAGTAAATTTACGTTTATTATAAGCTACTATTATTTATTTATAAGAAAATCTAAAAATTTATCAATTATCATATATATAATAATTTAATTACTTTCAAATAATCAAGCATTTGTTTTAAGTAAAAGCTCATTTATTTTAAGTAACTGTAAAACATTGTAAATTATATACCTATATATATATTATATTACAAGTTTGTAAAGTAACATAGAACTAATGGAAGGTCAAGCTATTGCCCAGAAGTATTCCTCTAGGGTTTATCCAAATTCGCTAAACAATTAATTTAGCGAAGTCTTGCATGCCCTCTAAGGCTTGTAATACTTCCGCTAAATTTCCCTTATTTAGCGAAGTAGACTAGCGGTAAGGCTTTTAAGAAGTGACCCAAGAGTTGCACTCCTGCGGGTACCCTAACAAAGGACTAGTTAAAACCGTGAAGCTCTTGGGAGAAAAAAGGATCGGAACTAAAGGATAGACTATTTGCTCCTTAGAGCTACTAGGTAGGAACCTGTACTTTTTAGGGTCCAGGGAATAGTGCCCAATGTTTTATATATTATAGGTACAGTGTATATGACAATAACAGCATTAACACTATACTTTTCTTATAATAATGCAGGTGTTAGAACAACTACAATATCTGTATCTATATTTATAGGAGCGAGACCCTCTTAAAATTTATTTATTTTTTACCTAGTTTGCTTTTTACTGTCGGACTAGCTTTCTTTTGCTTCTCCCCTAGAGGAATACCTCATAGCAACTAAAAGCTTGTACAACATTTCCTCTTTGGTATAGAAGAAAAGTAATGCTACCTGATAGGAATACCCTCTCTGTAGCATTTGTTTTTTTTCGTTATATTATTTTGCCCTTGGACTAGCTTTTTTCTACTCACTAGAGGAATACTAAGGCTTTAGAGTAGAGATAGGCTTGCACAAGGCTTGCTTGTGGCAGTGAGGAAGATTGTCCAAAGCTACAACCTATCAATTATTTCTAATGTTAATCTCTACACTATAATGATTACTACATAATTTAGTTGAATTGTGACGTAAAAAATACCGCAAATCCATTTCTGAATAATGCGGTATTTTAAAAATTTACTTTTTCTCTCTTTCAAAAATTATCTGATATGAATAAGCAGATGTCACACCAATTTTTTCATTTGGCGGAATTACAACTTGTAGTAAACGCCAACCATTAGAAGCTTCTTTTATAATTACATCTTGACACTCTTTAAAGCTATCGCCTATTTTTGTTGAAAGCTTTCTTCCAATCGGAACTTCTATAAATTTATATTCATACATGCAATATTCCTCCCTAAATTCATACTATATAAATAATTTTACCTCTTAACATCGTATATTACCTAATATTACCATGAAT
Source organism: Clostridium malenominatum (assembly GCF_039521365.1). NCBI lineage: Bacteria > Bacillati > Bacillota > Clostridia > Eubacteriales > Clostridiaceae > Clostridium > Clostridium malenominatum. The sequence continues at coordinate 670,197 of NZ_BAAACF010000001.1, read as the reverse complement.
GTAAAGATGTTTTTATATTTTCTTATTTATACCGCATTATTCAATTTTCAAAGAACACTTCTGTCGCATTTTTTTCATAAAGTGACTAAACTGCAGTTTTATAATTAACTAATTTCCCACAAGGAACTTTCATATATCTAGTTATCTAAAGCCTACCTCATAATACCCATCTGCTCCACATGCTCCAACACCATAACCTTTTTCAATAAGAATTCTTTCCACTAAGTCTACATTATTCTATATCATGCTAGGATTAAATCTAAGTAAATATTCTGTCCTATGATAATGTGCATGTTAAAAAACTGCATCATTTATATTTATTGTAGCGGTACCTTTTTTGAATTTGTTTATTTTTAATCCTTGAGCTAGCTTTTTTCTACTTCCTAGAGGAATGCAAGGGCTTTAGAGTAGAGATAAACTTGTACAAGGATACCTTTTGGTGCTTACCTAAAATGAGGCTTTGGTGTTTATTTTGGAATTATGTGTTGGGGAACTTTTTATTTGGATAATTTATAGCCTGGTTTTAGGTATTATAATTAAAGCTTTGGACTAGTTTCCTGACTGCTGCTCCATAGGGAGGCTTGCTTGTTGCAGTGAGGAAGTTTGTCCAAAGCTACAGTATTAATTATTTTTAATTTATGCTTCTATTTGCTGCGGTGCAATATAATTATTAATACTTAATAGCTAGTTATTGTGTATCCAATGAATATATTAGAGATTCATCTTATAGATATGAAATAACCTGAGTATTAGAATTTTATATGTTAGAAACATTCCACGGATTGTGGCCAGAAGATAATATTTTGTCTATATAATATTTTAGAAAGCTAACTTTGTTTTTCAAAGTTAGCTTTCTTTATATTTAACATTCTATGATAGAGTTGAAAAACTAGAATACTTTAATGGCGAGTATTCTAGAAGGAACAATGAGAAAAAGAATTGGAAATATAATGATTTGAAAATCTTGATGTAAGTAAAAAATAGTATCAAATAAGCAAGTAATACATATATTGATAATGTAGTAATAATTAAAATGAGGAGCGTTTTTAGCTATGAAAAAAAAGAGTATTACCCATCTATTCAAAACTAATATAGGAGGACTAATTCCTATAGGGAAACGACTTACTTCAAAAGACATTTTTGATATAGTGGAACAGCTAGGAGGATTTTACGAAGGCTATAGTAGAAAAGAGAATGAGCGAAGAGTGCGAAGCGCAATAAATAACGCCGTTAACTACGGAAGGCTTGCAATTTTAAAAGGAGCAAAGGGATTTTATGTTTTTTATTAAAATAGCAATTAGAAGTCTGCAAAAATAGCAAGTACGGGGGATTTCCCCCTTCCTTATCTCTAGATTAAAGTAACTATTATAATTAGGAGGATAGTATAGTTATGGGAAAATTTAAATTAAGCATGAATATAGCACTAGATATAATTATGGACTCTGAGACAGGCGATGTAGAGGTTATTGGATGTGCATCAAAAATAAGTAATACAGAAAAAGTTGTTGTCAATCAATGGCAAAGACATATATTAACAGCTGGGGAATCAAAGTATGGATATATTAAAGTAAGCTCCAAGAGTACTATAGGCCGTTTACTCCCTCTCGGAGAAGCTATTAAAGTAAAATTTATTAAAAATGATGCCATAGATGAGAGGCTGCTAAATTCTCACAAAAGCATCAAAGGTCGTTTGGATGGGTGTACAAAACCGTTTGCAGTCAATGGAATTTATTCAGATACGGAATTATTAATGAAATATCTTGTAGAAGATAAAATATTAGAAGTTAAGATAGATAACTAAATTAAATAGTCTTACAATTATGTCTCAACCTTCTAAAAGTGTAAATTAAGGGGAGTTTGAGTGACTTCCCTTAAAAATTAATATATTATCGATACTATTTTAAAACATAGCCTATTGTTTACATAATTTAATCTTATAGTGTGGGGAATGTTTATATAATATTAAAATCTATAAATTACTTGATTGATTTGCGTTCATGCATAAAATTTAATATTCTTTCTTGCCAATTTATATTATTAATCCAAAATTCCATGCCTTTCTTTTTATTATTATAATATAATACATTAGCATTATAAAAAATTGCTACTAGCTGACTGGCAGTTTGCGCTACACCTGAATCTTTATTTATATTATCATATATATATTTTCCTATACCTTCTTTCTCTGTTCCATCTTGAAGTTTACTAACACTATTTGCCAGAGACACTTTTCCGCTTTTCTCAATATATGATAATATTTTATTGATTTCGCTATTAGAAAAAACATATTTATATTCCTTTCCACTTTTAAATTCTTTTAAAACAACAATTTTTTGACCGTCATAAGACCATAAAAAAGTCTTTTCTTCTGCCAAAGTATTGCTTTCTATCCAATTAATACACACGTTAATCTACCTCTTTCTAACTTATTATATATCAATAATAACATACATTCTCAGAACATATAACGACTCATCATTCAGTTTTTAACTTTGTTTTAGTTATTATTTCGGCAAATCTTATAAATCAACCAAAACGTAGTAGGGCTTAATAAAGCCTACTGCATTTTTAATTTCCACCCATATACCTATTTAAAAATCCTCCCCCACCACCCCATCCACCAATAATCCACTGTCCCTCTAAAACCTCTTAACCGCTACCAAAGTCCCCTCTCCAAAATAACCATCCACTCCACAAGCTCCAACACTATAACCTTTCTCCATAAGCTTTCTTTGCACTAGCTCCACATTTTTATCCTTCACACTAGGATTAAATCTAATTAAATATCCAGGATAACTTGTCCCATTACTAACTTCTCCCGTAATCGCACTATCCCCTAAGTCTTTCCTCAACCTCTCCAAAGGAAAACTCTCTCCAGGACAACTAGTAGCATTAAGCTCACCATGTCCATATATTTTATCAATACCATATTTATTACAAAGGTAGCGGGACAGTTTCACCAAAGCCCCATACTGTACTTCCTCTACCTTCTCCCTTTCAAAATCTCCTTCTAAATAAACTCCTATAGAAATGGCATTATAATTAATACAATGATCACCAAGAGCCTTTTCATTTCGCCCCACATAAACCCTTCCATCTTTTCTAATAAAATAATGGTACCCACACCCGGACCACCCATTATTTAAATGCCATCTATGAATATCCTCTATACTACAAGCAACCGCTGCTGCATGGTGAGCTATGATCATCCTAGGCTTATTTCCATAAGTAAGCCCTTGAAACTTTAAATCTGAATTAATAATATTCACGTTCCATCTCTCCCCCCTATGTAGTTTTTTAATATATAGCAAAGGCTCCCACCAAAGTGAGAGCCTTCTGATATTAAGAAAGTATATTTTTATACTTTCTTCCTTATTTAAACCAATATAAAGGATTGTAAAATTATATGTCATTTGAATAAGCAATTGGTATTCTTCTTTTGCAGCATAAAAGGTTCGCTCGGAAATTTTTATGTTTGAACGCAGTGAGTTTAAAAATTTTAGAACCTAGAAATGTTGCAAAAGTTTAGAATGCCTTGTGAAATGAAATAGTCTATAATTTTACAACCTTTATTTTCCCTTACGCTTTATATACTTCTGTAACAGTTTTCCCAACAATGTTTGCTGAATCCTTTGAAACTAAAACATTCTTAAGCTCAAAAGCTTCCTGATTAGCTATTATAGCATCCATAAGAGTTTCAATTTCTACAGAAGTTAAGTCATCTTTAATATCCGTTAAAGACATTGAAAACTTCTTAAGCTCTGAATCTACAAACTTCATAACTAATGTATTTTCCATAAATTACACCCTCCTTCTTAACCTATTAAATAGTTTTTATTGATTCTTCTAACAGTATCTATTGGGTACTTAAGTACTGCTTCAATAGTTCTAGCTACTGCATACAAAGTATCATCTGAAGCCTCTGAATCAATTTTAGAAATAAATTTAGTCTTAAATACCTGCTTACCATCATCATTTTCTCCAAGGTCTATCACCAAAACTAAATCAGAATCATACCTACTGGTTGCTACTGCCATTTATACCCCCCCTTTTTGTTAATCTCACCTATATATATGCTTTTACAGGGAAACTGAAAAATAGTTTTTAAATTAAATGTGATACAATATCAGTTGGGGTGATGATTGTGGATAAAATCAATTTAGGAAGTAAAATAAAACAACATAGAAATAAGTGTGGACTTACTCAAAAACAACTAGCTAAGAAATTGAATCTATCTCTCCAATCCATAGTGAAATATGAGCGTGGAGATAGAGAACCTAGTTTTGCAAATTTAAATAGCTTGTCCAAGGCATTTGGTATAGAATTATCAGAGCTTTTATCACAAGATAATGATAAAATTTCTTTACCTTTACCTGAATATAAGTTAAGTGACGTTAATGAAGTTGAAGAGTTTTTCAAGTCAGTATTATCAAATTGTCCTCTTGAAGATTTTAAATACCTAACTAAAAAGAATATTGAGGATATGATAACTACTTTTACTCAGATTTATAAAATGAATGTTTATGAAGGCTTTTTAAAAAAATAAGGACTAAAATTAAATCTCAAAAACTAAAAAAGAGCGGCTTCCCTCCTCAAGGTCGCCTCTCTCTTTCACGGTGTTCCATAGCAGATAGCAGCATAATTATTTGCTCTAGCCTTTTATCAAGCCTTACCAATAAATACACACTAACTGCTACTGGGAATCCTACGTTGCTAATAAGCTTGACTAATTCGTCATACATAGCTTCACCACCTATTCAATTGTTATAATTAAGAATGAACAATTGACAATTTAGGTTGAAACTCCTTTGAATTTCCTCAATCATTGCTAATTATTAACTGTAAATTTTTCATTGATTTATATGCTTACAAAGTATCTTCTGCAGCTTTTTAACCGCCTTGCTCTTCAAATACCTAACGTTGTTATAAGTTTTATTAGTGGTAGCGGCTATTTCATCTAAGCTCTTTTCCTTTATATAAAAACTATTTATTGTATCTCTTTCCTCTGGTGATAATTTATCTAATGCACTATATAACTCCTCTGTCTTTTCAAAAGCTAGAATTTCATCTTCCAAGGTAAACCTATAGCCTCTCTTATCCTCAGTAAATTCATCTGGTATCTCCCTGTGGTGCTTTATCTGACCCTTCAGTAGAGCCTTATAGTTTAACTGAATAGCTTTAATACAATAAGGTGTAAAGCCCTCACTTTCTCCCTTAAACATATTAATAGCCTTAATAACAGAAAGGTATCCATGCTGCACTAAGTCCTCATAGTCGTAACACTTTATTATGTACTTTGATGATTCTTTTAATATTAATGCCATGAAGGAATTTATTATCTCCCCTAAAGCCCTTTTATCTCCTTCCTTAACCTTATAAAGAAGCTCTTCCATTACCCAAGCACCACCTTTATCCCTTTACCATTATTATACAAGGGTTACATTGTCTTTGCGGTTAAGTTGACAAAATATCAAAAGAGCCACACTCCTTTAGTCATAGCAATATGGTTAAATGATAGATGCTTTAATATATAACCATGTGGTAAATGGTGGTATAATATATATATCAATTGTTTAGTAGTAAGAATTATTTATACTTTAAAGAGGAGGTGTATTTATGAAATGTCCGTATTGTGGTGAAGAAATGGAACAAGGCGTTATACAAAGCCCACATGAAATCGCGTGGAAAAATAAAAGGTCTTACATTGGTAGAGCAAAATTTCATAAAGGGTCAATTGTTTTATCGAAGTTATCTATGCTCGAAGGTTCAGCAGTGATAGCCAACTGCTGCCGTAAATGCGAAAAGATTATTATAGATTATAAAGATGGTAGTTGTGATATTAACCAAGAAAGATGAGTAATATTCATGTTTGCATTATAGACGTATTAATGAAATATTGTGATTAGGATAGAGGGAGGAAAGTTTTATGGCAAGAACTATAGTAGGCGTAGTTTATATTATTGTAGCAATTTGGGGAGGGATTTTCATATTTAATAATCGAAATAATATTCCTCTTTCTATACATGGATTAAATAAAGAAAACTACGAAGTTATTAATAAGGTAAAGTTAAATAAAATCATGCTTATTCAAGACACATTGTCATGTCTATTGTTTTTATTAGCAGGAGTTTTATGTATAACATATAAGAGGGTATCAGCTGTTGGTTTACCATCTTTTTTTATTTTTATAAATATTATTTTTTCTAAGGTAGCAAAGAAGTATATTAGTATTAAATAGAACAAGTACATTATTATAAATCAGGAGGTATATTATGAATTCATCATTTTTTGGATATGTTTTTTATTATTAGGAGGTATATCTATTATTTTAGTACTATTTCCAGAAAATATGTATAAAAAAATGACTATCCGTTCTCGTAGAGTTAAAGATACAGAAGAATACATTAAAAGAAGCAAGATTATAGGTATATTAATAGGTGTATTAGCAATACTTACGGGAATTGTAATATTAGTTAAAGGGGGTAAATACTTCCCGATATTTAATTTTCTAATTTTATCAACCATTTTAATTGGTGGCTATTTTAGAGATAAATTATTGATAAAGTAATTTCATTATATTCTTATTTCACGAACCAAAACAATAAAAGTATGAATATATTATCACAAACCTAAATAAAAAGGCTCTGGGCCTCAAAGGTTTCCAGAGCACGATCCATTCTATAATAATATATAACTTTAGTTAATATTAACCTCAATACCTGTTTTAAGAACTTCTTCAACAAAACCTATTCTTTCTATATAATCTTCTACAGCCTTAACTCTAATATTATACCACATTCAGGCAATTTTAATCGAGTATTAAATCTTCTTCACCGAAATTAGCGGTGGAAGAATGGTGGGAAAAACAAAAAACACCACGTCTAAACGTAGTGTAATCAATATGCGACTAAATCTATAAGCCGAGTTCTGTATTAAACAGTCATCTATCTAGGCCCATTGTTACCAATGGGCTCAAGCGATACTACCCGGAAGCGGGACGGGCAGCCCCTTTAACGCTTCCCTATTCGATCTTGCTCCAAGTGGGGTTTACATAGCCGCAAAGTCGCCATTGCGCTGGTGAGCTCTTACCTCGCCTTTCCACCCTTACCTAAGTTACCTTAGGCGGTATCTCTCTGTTGCACTTTCCTTCAGGTCACCCTGACTGGGTGTTATCCAGCACCCTGCCCTACGGAGCTCGGACTTTCCTCTCCTGTGTTTTCACAGCAGCGACTGTCTGACTTACTCGCAGAGAATATAATAACATATTATATGACTATTTGCAAATAAATTAACTAAAAATTTTGTAGAAATTTTTGTTAATTTATTTATATTTATACGGCGAAAAGGATTTTTCAGATATATATACTCTATTGTCATAGCCCATCAATTTAAGTTTATTTTGTAGCCATACTCCTACTAACTGCATTCCTGGCCATTCACTTTCAAAATGTCCTATGTCAATAACACATACCCCTTCTTCATTTAAGTCGCTTACATAGTGATATGTGGTATCTCCTGTAATAATGCAGTCTGCTCCTAACTCCTTAGCTTTAAATAAAAAATCATTACCGCTACCATTGATTATAGCAACCTTTTTTATAATGGTATTTTCTCCACCTGAATATTTTAAAGTAGGAATATTAAGGGCACTCTTTACCTTATTACACAAATCTTCTAGAGTAACTAGAGAGCTTAGAGTTACCATTCTTCCTATGCCAACTTTTTCTTCGTAGGGCTTTTCATCAATTACTTCCCAACTATCAAAGTCTAAAAGCTTGGTAATTAAATCATTAATTCCATCTTTGGTTGAGTCTAAATTTGTATGACTAGAATAAAGATTAATATCATTTTTTATCAATTCTATTATTTTTCTGCCCTGCAATGTACTCTTAGTTATGGTTTTAGGCTTCAGAAATAATAAAGGATGATGGGTTAATATAAAATTACACCCCTTTTCCTTTCCCTCCTCCACTACATCCATGGTACAATCTAGAGACACTAAAATTGAAGTTACTTCGCTTTCTTCGTCTCCTACCATAAGCCCTACATTATCAAAATCTTCCTTGTAATTTAAAGGAGCATACTCTTCCATTATTCTCATTAAGTCTTTAACTTTTAGAGACATTAAATCAACTCCCTTAGCTTATTTATTTTATGATTTAACTGAATTCTTCTCTCCTTAGCTCCCTCAGTATCTTCTGTTATAAAGTTAAGTATTTTATGACATTTGTTTATTTTACTTATAATGAAGTCCTCTACTAAAGGATGTTTTTTCTGAAGAAGATAATTACTAACTTCATAAAAAATGCTATCTATTTCTTCTATATTATTACCATATCTTACTTTAATTATTTCATAATATTTTCCTTCTTCAAAACACAATTCTTCTTCTAATATCTCGTATCCTTTAGAATATATATATTCTCTTAAAACTTCAGGATTTTGAACTGGTTGGAGTATTATATAATCTAAGGCTTTAAATACTTCCATACTCTCTTCTATTATATCTTTAATTAAATTTCCACCCATGCCAGCTATGACACCAACCTCTGCTTCTCCTGGCTTTAGAGTAGTCATTCCCCCTCCAATTCTACACTCCACATAAGAGCTTAATCCTTCTCTTCCTATATTTTTAATAGCCTTTTCTATAGGGCCTTTATTTATATCTGAAGCTATGGCTCTCTTGCACACTCCATTTTTTATTAAATATATAGGAATATATCCGTGGTCTGTACCTATATCTGCACAGCAAGTACAATATTCGATCATACTGGCTATAGTTTTTAATCTTATACTTATATCCATTTTTTCAAACAACTCCACATTAAAAAGTAATTAGTATTTTAAATTGTATAAATAAAAACAATACTGATGCTACTAATGAAACATATATAAATTTATAGGCCGACTTCTTATCATATTTAGCATAAAAATAAGAAGCATAATACATGCAGAATAAAAGAGCCATATTTAATACTCCATAAGCCATCTGCTTAAAGGCAAATTGCTTGCCTGTACCTATTTTCACAGCATTAAATCCCGAATCAAAGCTTAAAGGCATCTCAGCTGGTAGCTTCCCATATAAATAGAGAATAAATGGATTTAGGATTAATATGGATATAATTATGGTAACTATTATTAGTGGTAATAAAAATTTCTTGTCTTTATATAGGTTAATGTTTTTCTTAAAAGAAAGTTCCCAAGCCATGGATTTTACTCCCTGCTTTATTAATTCTTCCTCAAAATCATTACAGTTTTCAGGAGATACTGCATAACATATATCTCCTACTTTAAGATATATTATATCTTTACTTGAGGTTACGTACATTTTAGTAGTTCCTACATCATCTATTATTGATTTTCCCAATGCAAAATTATTCTTACCATATCCATATAGTTTTACACCTTTAATGTCTCCTGAACCTCTTCTGTAGCCTTCTATGCAACTTATTTTAATTACATCATTTTTAAATCCCCATATGCCTCTAATATAGATTTTGTCTCCTTCTATTACATAATGCAAAGTAGTATATAGAAAAATATAATGAAGTTCATATATATTTACCACAATTAGACTAACATTAAGCAAGTTAGACAATTCATAGGAATTAACTAGAAAAATAAGTATTATTATAAATAAATTATAAAGAAGCGCTTCCCCCAAAATGTAGGGAAGGCCTTTACCCTTAATTTGATTGTATTTTTTCATAATATCACCTTTATATAATTACTATTCTCCTTATAGAATAAAGCACCAAAAGGTGCTTTTATTAGTCTAAGTAGTCTTTTAACTTTTTACTTCTGCTTGGATGTCTTAACTTTCTTAGGGCTTTAGCTTCAATTTGTCTTATTCTTTCTCTTGTTACATTAAACTCTTTTCCAACTTCCTCAAGAGTTCTTGCTCTTCCATCATCTAACCCAAATCTCAACCTTAAAACTTTTTCTTCCCTTGGAGTTAAAGTATCTAACACATTTATAAGTTGCTCTTTTAACATTGTGAAAGCAGCAGCTTCTGCTGGAGCTAAGGCATCATCATCTGGAATAAAATCCCCTAAGTGGCTATCCTCTTCTTCCCCTATAGGAGTTTCTAGGGATACTGGCTCTTGAGCAATCTTCATTATCTCTCTTACCTTATCCACTGGCATATCCATATGCTTTGCTACTTCTTCTGGAAGTGGTTCTCTGCCAAGTTCTTGTAAAAGTTGCCTTGATACTCTAATTAGTTTATTTATTGTTTCTACCATATGCACTGGTATTCTTATAGTTCTTGCTTGGTCTGCAATTGCTCTTGTAATTGCCTGCCTTATCCACCAAGTAGCGTAGGTACTAAACTTAAATCCTTTTCTATAGTCAAATTTTTCAACAGCTTTAATTAAACCTAAATTTCCTTCTTGAATTAAATCTAAAAAAAGCATTCCACGACCCACGTATCTTTTGGCAATACTTACAACTAGTCTTAAATTAGCTTCTGCTAATTTTTTCTTTGCTACCGGGTCACCTTCTTCAATTCTATTTGCTAATTTAATTTCTTCTTCTGAAGATAATAAGGGTACTTTACCTATTTCCTTCAAATACATTCTTACTGGGTCATCTATAGCTATCCCTTCAGGTATAGATAAATCTAATTCCTCTTCTGCAACTTCCATATCTTGAATGTCACCTATAACGTCGATTCCCATAGATTCTAAAACCTCATATATTTTTTCAATTTGTTCCGGGTTTAAATCTACTTCATCTAATTCATCCATTATCTCTTTATATGTAAGAGTTCCAGTCTTTTTACCCTTTTCAATTAATTTTTTTACTAGTTGCATCTTTTCACTTTTATCCTTCATTAATAATTGCCTCCTTACGCTATTACTGCATGCCATCCAACTGTTTTTGTATATTAAAAAGCTGCTGTGCTAACTCTATAGATTCCCTTAGTTTCCCTTGTGCTTCGTAGTTTTTAATTTTCTCCATAATTTCCTTTTTACTCTGATCTAGTTTTAATCTTTTTAATTCTTTTACATAATCATCTAATAATATTTTATTATCACAATCTTTATCCATTACTTTTATTTCTCTAATTTTTATCCATTCTTCTATGGTTTCATAATCCATGAATTTACTTTCTATTAAACCCGTAATTTCCTCTTCATTAAGCTCTAAATTTTCACATACAAACTTATATAGTTCTCTCCTTTTGTCAGATATGAAATATTCTTCTTTTAAGGTTTTATTGATATGCTCTTCCATATCTTCTCTGTTAATTATCATTTTAATCAAAGCTCTTTCGCATTTTACATAAACTGGTTCTAAATAGTATTTATCTCCAAAAAAGCTATCTCTATTCACTTTTTCCTCATTATTTCCATCTTTTTGTAACTTATTATTCATCAAATCATATAATGCCTGATTTTGTATGCCTGTTTGCTGTGAAAGCTTATTTATATATATATCCTTTTCCACTGGTTGTAAGTCTTTAATAATATCTACGGTTAAATCAGCATATTTAGCAACATCATTTGCGCTATTTAAATTTAATCCTTTTGTTGCCTTTTGTATTTTATAATCCTCAAGTTCTAATGCCCCCTCTACAAGATGCCAAAATCCATCCTTACCCTTATTTTTTATATAGTCATCAGGGTCTTTACCCTCTGGTATGGAGATTACTCTTACATCAAATCCTTCTTCTTTCAAAACATCTAAACCTCTTAAGGTAGCTTTTTCCCCAGCCGAATCAGCGTCATATGCTATAACTACTTTGTCAGCATATCTTTTTAGTAATTTTGCCTGATTGGTGGTAAGTGCAGTACCTAATGAAGCTACAGCCATATTTATTCCATGTTGATGAAGAGAAATACAGTCCATATAACCTTCTACTATTATAAAAATTTTTTCCTTGTTATCTTGTATTGCATAGTTTATTCCATAAAGATTAGTACCCTTTTTAAAAATGGAGGTTTCAGGAGAGTTTAAATACTTAGGATTGGAATTATCCATTACTCTTCCTCCAAAACCTATTACCTTACCCCTATAGTCAAATACAGGAAATATTATTCTGTTTCTAAATCTATCATAGTATCCATTATTATTATTTTTAAGTATTAATCCTGCTGATAACATATCTAGTTCAGTATAACCTTTAGACTTTAGAAACTTTAAAAGGGCGTCCCATGAATTCAATGCATAACCTAGACCAAACTTATTAATTATATTAGGAGCTAAACCCCTTTTTAGTAAATAGTTCATAGCTATTTTATCTTTTCTTAAATTATAATAGAAATATCTAGCCGCATCCCTATTAATTCTATATAGCTTTTCGCTATTATCAGTAATAGAAGATTCATTATAGTCTATAACTATGTTAGCTCTCTCTGCTAAGTTTTTAATTGCATCTATATAAGTCAAGTTCTTGGTCTTCATAACAAAAGTTATTACATTTCCTGCTTCGCCACAACCAAAGCATTTATAGATTTGTCTATCTTGAGTAACGGTAAAGGATGGGGTCTTCTCATTATGAAATGGGCATAATCCTGTATAGTATTTTCCAGATTTTTTTAGTCTCACCGTTTCTGAAATAACATCTACTATATTATTTAACTCTTTTACTCTTAGAATGACATCTTCCGATATCAATTGTATATTTCACCTATCCTTCATAATTATAATTACTCGCCAAGTTTTATTTTATTCGACAAATAATTCATAAATCCTCTTTTATTTTAAAAAATCTTATTTTTATTATCATCTTATAGGATATATATTCTTTATAAAACGAAAATATCCTTCAAGTTATAGTTATTTTATAAAATAACATAATACTTATATTTTGCCATAATAGCTCAATATTTATTCTACAATTTTCTAATATATTACAATTTTAGGCACATATATGCTATTAAATAAAAGCAAACAGTAATCGTCGCTCATTCCAGCAATATAATCTGCAACTCCTCTATAAAGCCCCTCTTCTTTAACTATGGTTTTATAGAATTCAGGCATTTTTTCTGGGTATTTTAAATAATACTCAAACACCTGTTTTAAAACAAATTTAGCTTTATCTCTTTCTTCCTTTAATATTGTACCTTTATATACCTTTACAAACATAAAGTCTCTTAAATCCCTTAATGCCTTTTCTATATTATCGCTTAGAGATATTTCAATTTTTCCTCTACTTATGTTTTTTATACTGGTATATACACAGTCCTTTACTAATGTATCAATTCTCTCTCCATGAGTATTTCCTAAAATCTCTAATATATAATTTGGAATATCTTCTTTTTTCAAAAGACCAGCTCTTATAGAATCATCTATGTCGTGGTTTACATAGGCAATTTTATCGCTATATTTAACTATTTGACCCTCTAAAGTAAATGCTTTTTTATTATCTTTTGAAAATCCGCTATGATTTAATATACCGTCTAAAACTTCCTTAGTTAAATTTAGCCCCTTACCTTGTCTTTCTATCCTTGTAAGCACTCTAACGCTGTTTACATTGTGTTTAAAGCCTTCTGGAAGCAATTCATTTAAAACTTCTTCTCCATTATGAGCAAAGGCTACATGGCCTATATCATGACCTAATGCAATAGCTTCAATTAAATCTTCATTTAGCCCTATACCCTTTCCAATAGTTCTCCCTATTTGAGAAACTTCTAGCGTATGAGTAAGCCTTGTTCTATAGTGATCTCCTGAAGTTTTTATATATACTTGTGTTTTATGCTTTAATCTTCTAAATGACTTACTATGAATTATTCTATCTCTGTCAATCATATAATAAGTCCTTATTTCATCCTCTTTTTCTTCTACTGTTCTTCCTAAAGAATACTTTGAATGAGAGGCTTCTTTTATTAAGCTTAATTCTTCATTATACTGAATTTTTTTTCTTATTTCCATACAATCATCACCATATTATCTATTCTATATTTTAATTAAAAAGTCCTTTATTTAGCATTCCCATTATAAATATATTAATGAGTCTATGTATATTATTAAATATTAAATAATATGATTATAAAGAGAAAACTTAAGTAAGGAGTGTTTATATGCCTAATTTGGCTCAAGGATATAATATTGATATATTAGCTGAAGAAAATATTAAAAAATATATACTACCCTACTATGGACTAGATGATTACTTTATAACTCAAATTAAATTTAAAAATACAGATAAACAAAGAGCTGTTTACAAAGTATATCTCGAAGATGAAAGCTATTGCTTAAAGAAAGTATATTTTAAGGAGGACGGACTACTTTTTGTGTATTCTGCTATAGAATGGTTCTATAGACATAGTATTAAAGTTCCAAAAATACTGCCAACCTCTGATAGAAATAGATTTGTCCATTTTAATAATATGTTATTCATATTGACTCCTTGGATTGATGGAATCAAATGCGATTATGATAATAGCTTACATGTTAAAATGTCTGCTATAAACTTAGCTAAGATGCATAAATACGGAGAAAGTTTTTCTCCTATAGATGGAAGCGAAATGCGAAGCAATGAAGATGATATATATAAATCTATACAAAAACATTTTCATCAGCTACTTAACTGTTCTAACCTTGCTTTTAACTATAAGGACAAATTCTCTAAGATATTTTTACAAAATTTCGATACAAATATAAAATTAGCTCAAGGCTCTTTAACTCTTGGCTCCACCATTAATAAATCTAATCTATCAAGGTCTTTATGTCATCTAGATTATGTTAATAAAAATTTGATAATAGATGAAAATAATGATATATGGGTGATAGATTTTGATAAATGCAAAATTGATTATTGTGTACATGACATAGGATATTATATGAGAAGATTTTTAAGAAGAGATAATACTGCTTGGAACATAAAATTAGCCCTTGAATGTCTTCATGCTTATGAAAGCATTAAACCTCTAAACGAAGACGAATATAAATACCTTTTAGTATACTTAAGCTTTCCTCAAAAATATTGGAAAATTTCTAGGGATTATTACAAAAACATTACTAAGTGCAATAAAAAATCCTTTATTAAAATTCTACAAAAATCTGTCGAAGATAATGATAAGCAGCTAGAATTCATGTATCAATTTGGTAAGTATATACAAGAACGATTTTCTGCAAAGTTATAATAAGAGTAGGAATTTCAATATGGAATTCCTACTCTTATTATTTATTGTTTTTCTATTCTTCACTACCATCTTTCATATCTTTTATTGCATTATTATATTTTTCTAAAGCTTCATTGGTGTTTTTAGGTAATCCTTGAATATCAATCTTAATCTCTTTATCAGTTTTAGCTTTAATTGTATTTGATCTCATAACATCAGTTAAATCAAATCCTATAGTTTCTTTAACTGCTTCAGTAACTGCTTTAAGTGCTCCAACTGTATAACCCGTTACATTAGATACACCGTCTGAGCCCTCTCCAGAACCACCTATAATAGTAATGTTTCCAATCTTTGATAATGGCTCTGCAACAGCTTTTGCAATCTCTGGTAATTTTTCAATAACCATCTGTAATTTTCCTGCTTCATCCATTTTAGCAAGGGCTTCAGCTTTCTTTTCAAGAGCTTCTGCTTCAGCTAAACCTTTAGCTCTTATAGCATCTGCTTCTGCTAAACCTCTTGACTCTATAACTTTAGCTTGTGCCTCTCCCTCTAATCTCAATTTCTCAGCTTCAGCCTCAGCTTTCTTTAACTGTTCAAACTTATTAGCTTCTGCCTCTAATTCTCTTCTTTTTCTTTCTGCTTCAGCAGGTTTAACAACTGTTTCTAATAATTCTGCTTGTTTTCTTTCTGCCTTTTTCTCCGCTAGTTCTATTCTTCTTTGCTCAGATGCAATTTCTATTTGAACTTCAGCTTCAGCTATTTCTTTATCACGTTGCTTCTCAAGAAGCTTAGCATCCATTTCAGTACTCTTTGTTTCTTTGGATGTTATATTAGATTGAATTTGATAAGCCGCGTCAGATACAGCTCTCAATCCTTCTTGCTCTTTCTTATATGCTAAAATTTTTAATTGTTTATTTTTCTCTGCCTCTGCCACCTGAGCTTCAGCCTCTAATTCTGCTTGCTTACCTATTCTACGTGCTTCAGCTGTTCTTATTTGCTTTTCTTTAGCCGCTTCAGCTGTTTTTATTTCTCTTTCCTTATCTGCCTCAGCTTCAGCTATAGCCGCCGCTGATTTCACCTTAGCTATTTGCTCTTTACCTAATGCCTCTATATATCCCTCATCATCTGTAATATCATTTATAGTAAATGATTTTAACTCTAATCCCATATCACCAAGCTCAGTTCCTGCTACTTGCTGAACTTTAGCCGCAAAACTTTCTCTATCATTGTATATATCCTCAACACTCATTGATGATACAATTTCACGAAGTTTACCTTTACATACCTCAGATGCTTGTGTTCTTATAGTATTAACCGTTTCAGATTCTTTGTTACTATTAAACTGCTGTACTGCCGCTAATATGCTAATCTCATCATTCTTTACTTTTATAACTACTACACCTTCTGCGTTAATGGTAACCCCTAACGCTGTCTTTGTTTGCTTAATCTCCACTGGAAACATAATATTTTCCAAAGTAATTATATCCATTCTCTGTACTACTGGTATTACAACTGTTCCACCACCAGTTACTACTTTAGGTTTCCCAAAACCTACAATTACTGCTGCCTTGTCTGAAGGCACCTTTTTCCATGTACTTAATATTCCAGCAAGGACTAGTATTAATCCAATTATTATAAGTCCAACTGTTCCAAATACTGAACCAAAAATAACGTCTGCCATTGATATAACCCCCATTTATTTGATTTTTATTGCTTACCTTTCGGTAATATAACGAAACAAATTTTTTTCTCACTATCAAAATCTGATATTATTACTTCTTGTCCTTGGTTTATAACATATTCACCTTGGACACCTGCATAAGGACTTAATGTTGCTCTATAAGTTATAATAGCTCCTGTACTGTCTGTTAATGATATAACACCATCGTTGAGAGGTGTTATTTTCAATACTACAATACCTACCATACCTATTAAATCATTAGATTTTAATGCTCTGGGATTATTTGATTTTAATTTACATACTATAAACTTATATACAGCTGTATATGCTATTATTGAAGCTATTAAAGATACTCCTAGTAGTAATACAACTGTTATAGTATTAGTCATAAACTTCATTAAAAATAATCCAAATGAACTAAATACTATCAGTGCAAATGAAAAACACATTATATTAAATGGAATAAGTCCATCAAAATTTACATCAACATCGAAATCTAAATTAATTAATGAGGTAGTTGTGCCTAATAAGATGTCTAATAAAGGAATTATGAAACCTATGAATAAACATATCTCTAATATCCTTTTTAATAAATTCATGCTCACCAAATATCCCCACCACCTATTTTATTTCTTAATACCCATTCTCTCCATATCTCCTACATCTTCAATAGTTGGTTTCTCAAATATTGATTCTAGTATATCATCCCAATTATTGTATGTAAAGTTAGTAATATCAAAATCATCTTTTTATTCTCTTTTTGCTCAAAAATATGAATTTCTAATAAAAATAGGGTATTGTAATTAAAATTAATAATAATTTCAAATTACAATACCCTATACTTTTTATAGTATGCATAGCCTAAAATACTCATTGTATAAGGCCTTTTAATCTACGTTTGTACTATTATTATTTAGTTGATCTTGGGTTTTTAACTTCTGCTTGAGCTGCAGCAAGTCTTGCTACAGGAACTCTATAAGGTGAACAAGACACATATTCTAATCCTAATTTATGAGCAAACTCAACTGAAGAAGGATCTCCTCCGTGCTCACCACAAATTCCAACTTTTAAGTCTTTTCTTGTTTGTCTTCCAAGCTTTGTAGCCATCTCCATTAATTTACCTACACCATTTTGATCTAGCTTTTGGAAAGGATCTGCTTCGTAAATCTTCTTATCGTAGTAGTTGTTTAAGAACTTACCAGCATCATCTCTTGAAAATCCAAAAGTCATTTGAGTTAAATCATTTGTTCCAAAGGAGAAGAACTCAGCTTCTTTAGCAACTTCGTCTGCAGTTAATGCAGCCCTTGGTACTTCTATCATGGTTCCTATTTTATATTGTAATTCTACTCCTGAATCCTTAATTACCTCATTGGCTACTTTTACAATTATATTTTTAACAAATTCTAATTCTTTAACATCGCCAATTAGTGGAATCATTATTTCTGGAACTATATTAAATCCTTTTCTCTTATTTACATCAATAGCAGCTTCAATTATAGCTCTTCCTTGCATTTCAGCTATTTCAGGATAGGATATGCTTAATCTACACCCTCTATGTCCCATCATTGGATTAACTTCTTTTAAAGATTCAATTTTAAATCTTAAGCTTTGAAAAGTTATTCCTAAGTCCTTTGCAAGCTCTGCTATGTCTTCATCTTCTGTCGGTAAGAATTCATGTAGTGGTGGATCTAAAAGTCTTATAGTAACTGCTCTTCCTTCCATTGCTTCATATATACTTGCGAAGTCTTCTCTTTGCATTGGTAGTAATTTTTCTAAGGCCCTTTTTCTTTGGTTTTCATTTTCAGCTACTATCATTTCTCTTACTGCAAATATTCTCTCTTCATCAAAGAACATATGCTCTGTTCTACATAATCCTATACCTTCAGCTCCAAATTTTATTGCTTGAGCAGCATCTCTTGGAGTATCTGCATTAGTTCTAACCTTTAATTTTCTTATTTCATCTGCCCAGGACATGAAAATTCCAAAGTGTCCACTTATTTCTGGTTCAACAGTTTTTATTGCATCGCCATAAACAAATCCAGTGCTGCCATCTAAGGAAATATAATCTCCCTCTTTAAATATCTCACCGTTAACTTCAAAAGTTTTCTCATCTTCATTAACCTTTATATCTCCGCATCCAACAACGCAGCATCTTCCCATTCCTCTTGCTACAACAGCAGCATGTGAAGTCATTCCTCCTCTAACAGTTAAAACTCCTTCTGCAACTACCATTCCTTCTATGTCTTCTGGTGAAGTTTCTGCTCTTACAAGTATTACCTTTTCTCCTAGTTCGCCATGAGCTTTTGCATCCTCAGCATTGAAGTATACCTTACCACAAGCAGCCCCTGGAGAAGCAGGAAGTCCTTTTGCTATTACTCTAGCATTTTCTAATCCATTTTCATCAAAGTTTGGGTGAAGTAGTGAATCTAACTGCTTTGGGTCAACCTTAAGCATCGCTTCTTCTTTATTGATTAATCCTTCTTCTACTAAATCAACAGCAATTTTCAATGCAGCCTGCGCTGTTCTTTTTCCATTTCTAGTTTGTAGGAAATATAACTTTCCTTGTTCTATAGTAAATTCCATGTCTTGCATGTCTTTATAATGCTTTTCTAATCTATCAGCTATCTGTAAAAACTGCTTGTAGCATTCTGGTAAATCCTCTTCAAGTCTTGATATTGACTGAGGTGTTCTTATACCTGCTACTACATCTTCACCTTGAGCATTTATTAAGTATTCTCCAAACATTTCTTTTTCACCAGTAGCTGGGTTTCTAGTAAATGCAACTCCTGTACCTGAAGTTTCTCCCATGTTTCCAAATACCATGCTTTGAATATTTACAGCTGTTCCCCATTCTCCTGGTATATCGTTTAATCTTCTATATATTATTGCTCTTGGATTATCCCAAGATCTAAATACTGCATTAATGGATTCTATTAACTGTACTTTAGGATCCTGTGGAAATTCTTCTCTCATTTCCTTTTTATAAGCAGCTTTATATCTTTTTACTACTTCTTTAAGATCACTTGCTGTTAAATCTGTATCAAATTTTGCTCCTACAGATTCTTTAACTTCGTCTAGTATATCTTCAAATTTTCTTTTATCCATTCCCATTACTACGTCTGAGAACATATGAATAAATCTTCTATAAGAATCATAAGCGAATCTATCGTTATTAGTCAGCTTTCCTAAAGTAGCTACAACTTCATCATTTAAACCTAAATTAAGTATTGTATCCATCATGCCTGGCATTGAAGCCCTAGCTCCTGATCTAACAGATACTAATAATGGATTTTCTATACTTCCAAGTTTTTTCCCTGTAACTTCTTCTAAATTATTTAAAGCTTCGTATATTTGCTCAACCACATCTTCTGAAATCACTTTTCCGTCTTTATAATACTTAGTACATGCTTCTGTACTAACAGTAAATCCTTCTGGAACAGGTATTCCTAAATTAGTCATTTCTGCTAAATTAGCACCCTTTCCACCTAGTAAATTTTTCATTGAAGCATTACCTTCATTAAAAAGATATACATATTTAATATTTTCCATAGTCAAACATCCCTTCACCGATAAAATAGTTTTATGATTATATGTTTTTTCCCATTTTAACAAATAACTTAGTTATATTAGTCTTTGATACTTTTCCAATTATTTTTAATCCATCTTTATTATTATCTATTACCTTTTCTACTACTGGCAAACTATCTATTTCATGCTCTATTATTTTACATGCTGCATCGTAAGCTAATTCATCTTTATCTACAACAATTATATTTGGCATTCTCGTCATAATAATTCCCACAGGTACTTTATGCATGTCTGTACCTCCCATGGCAAATTTGAGAAAATCCTTTCTTGAAGTAGCTCCTACTAGAACTCCATTGTTTTCTACAAATAAAGTTCCTGCATCATGTAAAAATAAATCTACTATGGCATCATAAACAGTAGTTGATTCACTAACTATCACAGGTTTTGACATTATGTCTTCAACTTTTATTTTTCTTATATATTCGTTTACTGCATTATAGGAGGGCTTTTGTGAATATATGTATCCTACTTTTGGCTTTGCATCTAATATGCCTGTCATAGTAAGTATAGATAAATCTGGTCTTAATGCAGCTCTAGTCAAATTTAACTTCGCCGCTAACTGTTCGCTAGTAATAGGTTCATTTTCTTTTACTAATTGAATAATCTCTTCCTGTCTTTGCGATAGTTTAATATTGTTCACCCTCTTCCAAGTATTTTACATCATATAATCTATTATATCATCATATAGAAGGAAATAGTATATCACTTTAAGCTTATTATGCTTATTTATTTCAAATATGCTATATAATATGTCTCGTTTTCTTAGCCTTACTTAAGTTTTTTATTATTAATACATAATTATAAAAGTCAGCAGCTCTTAACTGCTGACTTTATTTTACTTTATTGCTTATCATCCTCTTCTTTTACTTCCTCAAAATCTACTGAGTAAGTATAAACAGTATCTTCATCAACCTTATTTTCATTGTTAAACTTATTCTGAACCTTATCTTTTACATCATCCACTGTGGATTTTATTATTTTGTTTATCACTTCAACAGTACCATCAGTTTTAGTAATTTCAATGGTTATTTGAGTTAATGCTGCTGCAAATAGAGCTAAAGCTATAAAAGGTGATGCCCATAATCCTGCAATAGTTACTGCAACTCCAGCCGTTACTGGAATATCTGCTATAACCTTATCCCCTTTTTTAATTTTAATTCTATTAACATTTCCTTTATTAATTAAATCTTTTATCCAATTAATAAATTCATCTTTTCCTATATACATTTCTTCTCTTTTTTTCTTTTTATTTTCTTCTACATAGATTAAGGCATCTACCACATTTCCATTGCAGATTTCTAATGCTTCCTTAGCCTCTGCATAGCTAACTTTTGTTCTTTCTCTTATAATATCAATTTTCTCGATAGTAATTTCACTCATTTATTTCACTCCTTTTAATAAATTAAGGGTTTCTAAACTTTTAGGTTTTCTGAAATAGTTTTGGGAAATTATTTGGTTTAAAACTTCATAGATTCCTTCTTTTAAATTATCTGGAATGGTAATTCTATAACTTTTTTCTAAAGAAATTTCATTTAAATATTTTAATATGTTGTATACACCATTAGTAATCTTTATTCCATTTTTCTTTTCACAATCATTACATATACCACCCAAATACTGTAAGCTTATATAATCTGCTGAAGATATTTTACTTCTACACTGAGTACAATTTTGAAGATTTAAATTATATCCCGTAGCTCTTAATACTCTAAGCTCAAATATCCTAGCTAAGGTTTCTAAATCTCCCACTTTATTCTTCATAAAATAAAAGGCGGTAATCATATCTTTAAAAAGCTCTCTATCACTTTCTTCTTCACCAACAGCTATATCTATTAGTTCACAAAAATAAGAGGCATAGGTTATGGTTTCTAAATCCATTAATAGTCCTTGAAAAGACTCTACTACTTCACCTTCATTCAAAGTATACATACCCTTCCCTCTGTAAAAAGTATAGTTACCAAAACAAAAGGACAAGGTAGAGGAGAAAAACTTACTTCTGTTCTTTTTAGCACCTTTTGCAATAGTGGAAATTTTGCCTAATTTTTCGCTATAAAACCAAACTATCTTATCAGATTCCTTATAATCTTGAGTCTTTATTACTACAGCTCTTGTATCAAAGATAGACAGAAGATCATCTCCTAACCTTTAACAAATCTATTTGTAGCCTAATTCCTTAAGTATAAATTGGCTATCTCTCCAATCTTTCTTTACTTTAACCCATACTTTTAAATATACTTTACATCCTAAAAACTTCTCAATATCCTCTCTTGCATATTGAGAAATTCTCTTAAGCATAGATCCATTTTTCCCAATTATTATTCCCTTATGTGAGTCTTTTTCACACAGCATATAAGCTTCTATTTGATATATTCCCTTTTCATCTTTTTTCATTGTCATTATATCTATAGCTATTCCATGTGGAACCTCTTCGTTTAATAATCTTAAAGCTTTTTCTCTTATTATTTCTCCTACAATGAATCTTTCCTGCTGGTCCGTTATCATATCTTCAGGGTAATATTGCGGACCCTCTGGAATATAGTTTTTCATAAGCTCTATTAACTTATCAACATTTTTCCCATTCATCGCCGAGATAGGTATTATTTCTTTAAATTCCATTATATCTGAGTAATTTTTTAAGGTTTCTGCTACTCTTTCCTGAGTATTTTCATCTATTTTATTTACTACAAGGAAAACTGGAGTTTTTGTTTTTTTCAGCTCCTCTACTATATATAAATCTCCTTTACCAGCAGCCATTTCTGGTGTAGTTAAAAAAAGAACTATATCCACTTCTTTTAATGAGCTTTCCGCATTTTTTACCATATATTCTCCAAGTTTATGTTTTGGCTTATGCATACCTGGAGTATCAACAAATACAAATTGATAATCCTCTCCAGTTAATATGGTTTGAATATTATTTCTTGTAGTTTGAGGTTTGTTTGAAACTATAGATAACTTTTCATTCATTATCTTATTTAATAGTGTTGATTTTCCTACATTTGGTCTTCCAATAATAGTTACGAATCCTGATTTGTACATATATCCTCCTTATTTTTTCAAATCTTTCTTTGTGAATGCACCTGGCAGTATTTCATCTAACCTATATACATTAAAGTCATTTTCATTTTTAGCGATTATTATAGGAGTATCTTCCTTCCCAAATTCGCTTATCACTTGTCTGCAAATCCCACATGGAAAAGTATACTCTTCTAAACTTCCCACTACAGCTATAGCTTTAATTTCCTTTTCACCTTCTGAAACAGCTTTAAATATAGCAGTTCTTTCAGCACAGTTAGTAGCTCCATAGGAAGCATTTTCAATATTACATCCATTATATATTTTTCCACTACCTGTTAAAATAGCGGCTCCTACTTTAAAATTTGAGTAAGGTACATAGGCACTCTCTCTTCCTTTTAAAGCTTCAAGAACTAATGCATTATAATCTATATTTACCATCCTTTAATTCCCCTTCCAAAGTTTACTCTCGTAAATAAATTATAGCATTAATTTTTTTCATTTCAATATATTATATTTTGCCCAAAAATTTAAATAATAATATGGTAATTAAAGTTCCAAATAAAGCTCCTGCAATAACTTCTAAAATAGAATGTATTTTAGAATCCACTCTGCTTTGAGCTACTATTAAAGCTAATAAATAGCTTAAAATTATTGCTATAGTCTCCTCTGTAAGCAGTGCTATTGTAGTTGCTATAGCAAAGGCTATGGTACTATGGCCACTTGGCATACCTCCTTTTAAAGGTGTACCTTCTCCATAAATTGCCTTTATCACCAAGGTTATAATGGATACAATAAATAATATTATAAATATCATATAAGGATTTGAATTTTTAATTTTATTTATCACTATAAAATTCACATATTCAAGTTTATTCCAAAATATTATGTATCCCACCACCATAGCATTTAACGCGGTAACCAAAACTGCACCTGCTGCTACGTTTTTAGCTATTTTAGCTAGAGGATGATAGTAATTTGTAGTGGTGTCAATTGCAAACTCAATAGCTGTATTAATAAGCTCTGTAACAATAACTATAGTTATTGTTATAAATAAAATCAGAAGTTCAATTTTACTTATATCATAAAAGAAACAAGCAGTAAGAACTAAAAGAGTAAGTATCAAATGTATTCTCATATTTCTCTGAGTTCTTACTGCATATAATAATCCTTCTATTGCATAATTGAAGCTATCAATCAATTTTCTCACTTTTATATTCATAACAACACCAACTTTAAAGGTATTTATTCTCTAATTATATTAAATTTTTGTAATATCTCCTCTTCCCTCTTTCTCATTAATGCTTTTTCTTCTTCTTCCATGTGGTCATATCCCAAAAGATGTAAAACTGAATGTATTATCAAATAACATACTTCTCTTTTGAAGGAATGATCAAACTCTCCTCTTTGCTCCTCGGCCTTTTCTAAGGATAAAACAATATCTCCTAAAATTAACCTTCCTTCATATAAATCCTCCGGTAAAAAATCATAGTTTAAATATACTTCTTTAAATACTTTGCCTTTTGGATAATGAAGCATTGGAAAAGACAATACATCTGTTTCAATATCTTTTCCTCTTTCCTCTCTATTTATATCTTTAATTCTTTCATTATCCACAAATAAAATGCTTAATTCAAATTCCTTGGTTACACCCTCTTCCTTTAGGGTATACTCTACTAACTTTTCTATTAATATTTCTAATTCTTTATCTGTTTTTATTACTACTTGCTCATCCTCTATATATATCAAAGTTTATCTTCCTTTCCTTCTCCCTTGCTTTCCCATTTATCTGTAGGATACTCTATTCTTTGGTGATAAATTCCCATAAATACTTTTGTAAAGGCATCTTTAATTTTATCAATATCCTTCAAGGTTAATTCACAATTATTTAACTGACCTTCGTTTAATCGATCTTTAATTATCTTATTAACCATTTCCTCAATTTTACTTTTTGTAGGATCATTTATAGAACGTACTGCTGCCTCTACACTGTCAGCAAGCATAATTATTGCCGCTTCTTTTGTTACTGGTTTAGGTCCCGGATATCTAAAATTTTCTTCCTTAATTTCTTCAGGATTATCACTTGAATTTTTCATAGTTATATAAAAATATTTCACTAAAGTAGTACCATGATGTTGCTCAATTACATCTCTTATTATTTTTGGAATCTTATACTCCTCTCCTAATTCTACACCCTCTTTTATATGAGCAGTTATTATCTGAGTGCTTAAATCAGGATTAATTTTATCATGAGGATTATCATTGCCTAATTGGTTTTCTTTAAAGAAATAAGGCCTTTTTATCTTACCTATATCATGATAATAAGATGCTACTCTTGCAAGCACTGGATTTCCACCTACTTCTTCTGCTGCAACCTCTGCAAGATTTCCCACTAAAACACTATGATGATATGTTCCTGGCGCCTCTACAAGAAGTCTCTTTAATAATGGAGTATTGGGATTTGACAATTCCAACAATTTTATAGTAGTTACAATATCAAATATACTTTCAAAAAAAGGTAGGAAGCCCGTAGTTAATATTCCAGATATAAATGACCCTATAGCTGCATAGGAAGCTTTTTTTACTACATCCATGGTATTGTTGCTTAATAGAAAGCCTGTTGAAAAAGTAGTAGTAATATTTATCAATCCTAAGATCATGGCTGAGTAAATAATATCATTTCTCTGTTGCATTCTTTTCAATATTATTGATCCTGCTACAGAATTTACTAATGCCAAAATAGTTATTTCTACATTAAATTGAACAGCACAAGTAATTAATATACAACTTAAACCATTTATAATTAAAGACAATCTACTGCTAATTAATAAAGCAAATAGCATAGGAACACAAGCTAAAGGAATTAAGAAGGGAACTCCACTCAGTACTCTAGCTAACAATACGGAAATACAGGTTAATATATTAATTAATATCAATTTTCCTATATCGTTATAAATTGCTCTGTCATATCGCCTTATATAATACCATTGCAAAGATAATATAGAAAAAATCAGTCCTCCTAAAGCTAAATAAATATACCATTGAAAGTTTTCTTTTGTATTTAAAAGACCTAACTTTTCTAATAATTCTAACTGGCCTTTTGTTACAGGTTCTCCTTCTTTTATAATGGTCTGATCTTTTTTGATGATTACTGGAGCTCTCTTTTTAGCTTCACTTTTAAGTTCCTCTGTTTTTTCATCATCATAGAAAAAGTTTGCTTTAATTTGAGAGTACCCTATAGATATGCCTAAATCTTTTAAAGCTTTTTTAGGGAGATTAGATGCGTTAATTTTAGTCCCTATAAATTCTTGAGACTTTTTTATATCATCATTTTTACTCTCTCCACTATCTGCAATGTTAATAGAATCATACATTTGAGACATGGTACTTACCAAAACATTACTTAACATCTCTAGTTCCTCTTCATTAAGATTCATTAGAAATGCATACTCTTCATCCATAATATTAAATTTAGGATAGGCCTTTAATTGTTCAAGCCTTTCATCCTTTGATAAGGTAGAACTTTTTAATTCCTTTACTTTTGAAAACAAAAAGTTTATATTTTCAATTACATTTATTTTCACTTCTGGATTTTTATTATACTGCAAGGGAACAGATTGTACAGCTTGTTGTATTTTTGCTTTTGTTGCAGCATCATCGATTATCTCCCTCGGGGCTTTAATATCAATCTTAGGGATATCCCCTTCATTTAAGCTATATTTTTTAGTTACCAATGAAGTTATAAGTACTGAATATAAAAAAACAAATATAAATACAAACAAAGCAAATCTTTTAAAATTGTCCTGCTTAAAAGTTTTATCTAAAGTATTATTCATAATACAAAACCTTCCTTTTCATCACATTACTGCTCTCTATTGAATTTTTTCAGGCAATGCAATATTTTGTTCAGCAACTACTAACACCCTAACACTAAGTGTATCATTTTCTTCACTGTAATCTACTATTTTGTCAACTATGGTAATACTCTTGTCAAAATTAATTTTAATATTATTAAACAATTCTTCTGAGGTCTCTTCAATGAGTTTATTTTTATCTAAAGAATGTACTTTCTCATTCACCTCAAAGAAATCTTGGAAAACTATAGGTCCTTTTCTAGATTCTATTTTATCATACTTATCAAAATTATTCACAGATTTTTTTAAAAACAACTTCTTTTTACCAATTTCTATATATATATTATTTGATTTATTACCTGTCCTCTCTCTTTTAACCTCACTAATCTTTACCTTTTTAACTTCTTCGTAAAAAGTTCTAGCAATAACTTCTCCCTTAGCATGTACCAAATATACACTTCCCTCTTTCCCTTGTTCTCCTTTAACTAGCAGTTCTCCTCTTTTTACAATATCCCCTTTTTTCACTACCGCAGTACCAGCTGTTGTAAATACCCTAACCACTTCGCCGTCAGCTTTCGCTATCAAATTACAAGGCTCTTCTTCTTGGATAATTTTAGGTGGACTCTGCCTTTCTGTGGCTTTAACCTTTAATATAGCACCTTCCACTCTTACTCTTACCCACATGATGTTTTCATTGTTTTTTATTAGCTTTTCTTCAATAGACATCACATTAAAGCTATCTTTTTTTATACCTTCTTTTATACCATAGGAAAGAAGCTCTCTCCTTACCTCATATGGTGATAGAGTTTTATCGGTTTCTATATCAATTATCCAAATATAAGTTGATAGAACATATATTATTGCACTAAAAAGAAACACTCCTACAGTCAATGCTCTTCTTCTTCTTAATTTTAAAAGAAAAAATCCTAATCCTTTTCTATTTATAACTTTTATTTTACTATCAGTTTTTTTAGCTAAACCTTCTATTTTCCTATAATCCTTTAAGCTCATTTCTAGGGTAAAAGTACTTATATCCTTTCTTTTTATATTTTTGATTTGTATGCCATTTCTCCAAAGTAAGTTTAAAAACTTTTCTGGCATGAGAGATTGTATTTCCAGGGTAATAATACTTCCCTCATATTTTCCTAAATTTACTTTACTCATCTCCCTCATACACCACAGATCTAAATCTTCCTTTTAGAGTTATGGTGGTTCCTCCTAAAAACAGTATTTCTAAATTTTCTCCATATATAGTTACTAGTCCAACCCTGGTATTTATTTTAGTTTGTTTTTCATCAAAAATAATTATTCCTTTGTGATTTTCAATTATTATTTCATTGTCTCC
This sequence comes from Clostridium malenominatum, assembly GCF_039521365.1. Taxonomy (NCBI): domain Bacteria; kingdom Bacillati; phylum Bacillota; class Clostridia; order Eubacteriales; family Clostridiaceae; genus Clostridium; species Clostridium malenominatum. Next base: position 641,646 of record NZ_BAAACF010000001.1, on the reverse strand, counting down.
CGTTATAGCTATTTTAGGTAAGTCTAACACTAGATCTCTTGGTAAATCTAACTTGTCTGCAAAACTATTCTTTACTTCATTAATTTTATTTTCCATTTTCTCACCTTTTATAAGTACTTTCATATTAATTTATGAAGTAAATATTAATAAAATGACAAAAGCCTCCTATTTAAATAGGAGGCTTTAAATAAATAAAAAAGACTGATTTTATGTCAGTCTTTTTTTATTTATTTAAATTTCTCTTTACAATATCGCTAACAAGTTTTCCATCTGCTCTACCTTTTGTCATTGGTACAACTACAGCCATAATTTTGCCCATATCTTTTATGCTACTAGCACCCGTTTTATCTATTGCCTGACGGACAATCTCAACGATTTCTTCTTCTGTTAACTGCTGAGGAAGGTAACTTAACAAGATCTCAATTTCTTTTTCTGTTTGTTCTACTAAATCTTGTCTGTTTCCTTTTTCAAACTCAAGGATAGCTTCACGTCTTTGCTTTACTTCCTTAGCCAAGATTTCAATGATTTGTTCATCATCTTCATCTAGTTTTCTTCCATCAGTTTTTTCTACTAATAATATAGCTGCTCTGGCTGTACTAAGAGTAGTAGCTTTAAACTTATCTCCTGCCTTTAAAGCTTGCTTCCAATCTTCTTGCAATCTTCCTTTAAGGGCCATATACTGTACCTTCTTTCAAAGTTTATTTGAATTTTCTCTTTCTTGCTGCTTCTGATTTTTTCTTTCTCTTTACGCTTGGTTTTTCATAGTGTTCTCTTTTTCTAACTTCTGAAAGAACCCCAGCTCTAGCACATTTTTTCTTAAATCTTCTTAATGCATTTTCTAGTGATTCGTTTTCTCCAACTCTGATTTCTGACATTTGATCTCCCTCCCTCCGCTAGCTCAATTTACTCCTAAATTAAACAGGCAATATGGGTGACATAGCACATAGCTTATTATATAATACAACTCTAGCCCCTGTCAACAATTTCATTAATTGTTTTACTTTTATATTTCAGGCATCTTAGCCAGGTGGCCACTGTAGGCTTCTTCCACCTAGTATATGAAAGTGCATATGGGAAACTGTTTGCCCTCCATCTACACCGCAGTTATTTACAATTCTATAACCACTTTGAGCTATACCCATTTTTTCACCTATTTCCTTGGCCTTTATAAAAATATGGGAAATTACATCCTTATCATCTTCTTCAAGGGTACTCAGGCTTTCAATATGCTTTTTAGGTATGATAAGTATATGTACTGGTGCTTCTGGACTTATATCCTTAAATGCTAAAATTTTTTCATCTTCATAAACTTTATTACAAGGTATTTCTCCCTTTATAATTTTGCAAAATATACAACTATCCACAATTTCACCTCCCATTTAGCCTATAAATAATATTCAACATTTTATGTTAATATCCTCTATATATTATATTAAATTTCCTACACAATGTTCTTCTTCCACGTGAACAATTGTAGTATTTATTATATCACCTTCCACTATTTTATCACTATGACAAATCACCTTTATATAGTTAGGAGTATATCCTTCACATGAACTATGTTTGTTTTTAGATTTTTCTTCATATAATACAGGAAAGGTTTTATTAATAAACTTACTCATAAATTCTTTTTCTAATTCCTTGTTTAACTCTATAAGCTTACTGCTTCTTTCTTCTTTAATATTTCCATGAATTTGTTCTTTCATGGAAGAAGCCTTGGTTCCTTCTCTAGGGCTGTATTTAAATACATGCATTTTTGACAGCTTAATTTCTTTTAAGAAATTATAGGTAGAAGTAAACTCTTCTTCTGTTTCTCCTGGAAACCCTACTATTATATCCGTTGTAATGGATACATCTTTTATATTATTTCTAAGTCCCTCTACTACACTCTTATATTCCTCAGTAGTGTAATGTCTATTCATTCTCTTTAAAGTAACATCACACCCACTTTGAAGGGATAAGTGAAAATGTGGACACAGTTTTTTCAAATTATAAATTCTATTTCTTCTCTCTTCAGTAAAAAACTTAGGACTAATAGAGCCTATTCTAACTCTTTCTATACCTTCTATTTTATCTAATTCTTCGAGAATTGCAAGTAAATCCCAATTCCCTTCTATATCTACGCCATAAGAAGATATTTGAATTCCCGAAAGTGTAATTTCTTTAAAACCGTGGGAGGCTAACTTCTTAGCTTCTTCGATAATTTTTTCTGGTGTTTTTGAACAAACCGCTCCTCTAGCATATGGAATAGCACAGTAAGAACAAAAATTATTACATCCATCTTGTATTTTTATAAAAGCTCTAGTTCTATCTCTATATTGTTCTATGTTTAATTCTTCAAAAACATTATTTTTAAGCACATCTTCCACTTGAACTATCTGATTTTTTTCATTCATATATTTTTGAACTAAATGCACAATATCCCCTTTATTTCTCGTGCCTACTACTACATCTACTCCTTCAATTCCAGCTACAGCCTCAGGGGCTATTTGAGAATAACATCCTACTACTGCAATAACTGCATTGTCATTAATTCTTCTTCCTCTTCCTATCATCTGTCTTGATTTCTTGTCACTCATATTAGTAACAGTACAGGTATTTATAACATAAACATCTGCGTATTCTTCATAATCTACTATTTCATAGCCAGCCTTTGTAAATTTTTCCGACATAGCTTCTGTTTCATATTGGTTAACTCTGCAACCAAGCGTGGTAAAAGCAACTTTCATTATATCTTTCCTCCTAAGTCTCCTAATTCATACATAATAAGAGAGGTACATACAAAGCCTGCAGTTTCAGTTCGTAATATCCTTGGACCAAGGGTTACTATATGCGCTCCTATACTTCTTAATACCTGTATTTCCTTTTCTTCAAAGCCACCTTCAGGACCAATTATAACCCCTACTTTTTTTATCTCTTTATCTCTTAGTGTACCTACAAGATTTTTAATTCCAAAGCCCTCTTCATTTTCATAAGGCACTACTATTAAATCCATCTCTTTTAATTTATCTAGTAGTTCTTCAAATTCTATAGGAGAATTTATTTTTGGTATTAAGGTTCGCTTTGATTGTTTACTAGCTTCTAGAGCTATCCTAACCCATCTATCTAGTTTCTTATATTCACCAATTTCACTTTTAACTATAACTCTTTCTGTAATTATAGGAGTAATTTCTCTTATGCCTAACTCACAATTCTTTTGAACAATTAGATCCATTTTAGATGACTTAGGTAATCCTTGAAATAAATATATTTCTACAGAACTTTCATTATTTATATGGAGTTTTTCTTTCAGCTCTACTCTTACTTCTTTTTTAGTTATTTCTTTAATAACTCCTAAATATTCCTGTCCATTGCAATTATTTATTGTAACTTTTTCTCCCAATGATAATCTTAAAACCTTATATATATGTTTTACATCATCACCTTCTATAATTGCTTCCTCTTCAAAAATAAATTCTTCTGGAACAAAAAACTTATGCACTCCATTAACACTCCTTAATTTAGTTTTGATACAATGCAAACCCATTCACCTTCTGAGTTTACCTCTACAATATCCAATCCACATTCTTCAAGTTTTTTAGCTACATCATCTTTTCTTTCCTTAATTATACCTGAAGATATGAAATATGAACCCTTCTCCATAAAGGTCTTAATATCTTCTGTAAGTAATATTATAATATCTGCTATAATATTTGCTACTACTATGTTAGCTTTTCCATTAACAACTTCCATAAGGTTCCCATAAAGTATTTCTATATTATCTAAATCATTAAAGCTTACATTTTCTTTTGCTGATGTAACTGCTACAGGATCTAAATCTACCCCTATTACCTTTTTTGCTCCAAGCTTTGCCGCAGCAATGGCAAGTATTCCTGAGCCTGTTCCTATATCAAAAATTATAGATTCAGGATTAACATACTTTTCTAAAGCTTTAATGCACATTCTTGTAGTTTCATGAGTTCCTGTACCAAAAGCCATTCCTGGGTCTAAGTCAATTATCACTTCCCCTTCTAGGGCTTCATATTCCTCCCATATAGGTCTTACAACAACCTTATCTCCTACTTTTGTTGGCTTATAATACTTTTTCCAGTTATTTTCCCAATCCTCTTCATTAACCTTAGTTACAAATACATTTCCCTTGCCTTTATCGATGCCATATTCTTGTAAATTATCTATGCTTTCTTTTATATATTTTAAATACTCTTCAAATTTTTCATCTTCTTTAAAGTATCCTTTTATTATAGCTCCTTCTTTAACTTGAAGAAGATCTTCATCAAAATAATCCCAATCCCCTGGATTTTTCTTCTTATACTCTACATCTTCTGGATCTTCAATGGAAACTCCTTGAACTCCAGTATTATATAATATACCTGAAACCGCTTCTACAGCCTCACTACTAGTTAATATAGTTACTTCCAACCAATCCTTATCATTCATATGTAAACTTCCTTTCTGAGACTTTTTTATCAATTATACAACATAAAAAATTGCGTTGCAATTTTTATTGCTCCGCAATTTAATTTACAGTTATTTTTTCTTTTTCCCAAAGATACCCCATTTTTCAGTCTCTTCAACTTCTCCACTAGCTTCCATAAAAGCATGTAGTGCTTCTTTTTGCTTTGCATTGAGTGTTTTAGGTATATCAACAATTACATTAATATATTGATCTCCCCTACCCCTTCCATTAACAAAGGGTACACCCTTACCTTTTAATCTAAATACAGTTCCTGGCTGAGTACCTGCAGGCACAGTATATTTAACCTCTCCGTCTACGGTTTCTATTTTAAGTTCTGCTCCTAAAGCTGCTTTTGAGAAACTAATATGAGTATCTATATAAATATCAAAACCTTTTCTCTTAAAGAATTGATGAGGAGCTACCCTTATACTAGCATATAAATCTCCTGAAGGTCCTCCATTAGTTCCTGCTTCTCCTTGACCTCTAATTGGAATAGCATTGCCATTATCAACACCTGCTGGAACCTTTACTTTTATTTTCTTTTGTTTTCTTAGAGTTCCTTTACCCCTACACTCTGGACATGGATCTGATACAACATTTCCCTTTCCGCTACAAGTATCACAAGTGCTTACACTCACAAAGCTTCCTAGAGGAGTATTTCTCTGTACTTTAACCTGTCCTGAACCATTACACTTCGGACAAACTTTAGGTTGAGTTCCTGGCTTAGCTCCAGAACCTGTACAAGTTTCACAGGTTTCACTTCTAGTTAAGTTAATTTCTTTTTCTGCTCCAAACACGGCTTCTTCAAAGGTTAAATTAATTGTATATTCTAAATCAGCACCCTTTTGAGGGCCATTTCTTCTTCTTCCTCCGCCGCCAAAACCGCCACCAAAGAAAGAATCAAATATATCTCCAAAACCACCCATATCAGAAAAATCAAAACCTCCAAAGCCGCCGCCTTCAAATCCTTGGAAATCTGCTGTTCCAAATTGATCATATTGGGCTTTCTTTTGAGGATCAGATAATACCTGATAGGCTTCGTTTATTTCTTTAAACTTTTCCTCTGCTTCTTTGTTCCCTTGATTTTTGTCTGGATGGTATTGTATAGCAAGCTTTCTAAATGCTTTCTTTATTTCATCTTCACTTGCTCCCTTTTGCAACCCAAGTACCTCATAGTAATCTTTTTTAGCCATCCCTTCACCACCTCTTTTTCACTAAAATTAAGGGAGGAGTGACCACTCATCCCTTAATTAATTCTAAATAATTATTTATCTTCTTCAACCTTATATTCAGCATCTACTACATTGTCATCTGCTGGGCCTGTTCCTGCTCCACCCATATTGTTTGGATCAAAGCCCTCAGCTCCTGGCGCTCCGCCTGCAGCTTCGTACATCTTAGATGATACCGCATAGAAAGCTTGAGTTAATTCTTCAGTAGCTTTCTTTATAGCTTCTAAATCTTCTCCATCTTTTACTGCATTTACTGCTTTCATTTTTTCTTCTATAGTGGCTTTATCCTCAGCTGATACCTTATCTCCTAAATCCTTTAAAGTTTTTTCTGTTTGGTATACAGCTTGATCCGCGTTATTCTTTATTTCGATAGATTCTTTTCTCTTCTTATCTTGTTCTTCGAATTTTTTAGCTTCATTTACAGCCTTTTCGATTTCATCATCAGAAAGGTTAGTTGATGCTGTGATTGTAATGTTAGCTTCTTTTCCTGTTCCTTTATCCTTTGCAGAAACATTTACTATACCATTAGCATCTATATCAAAAGTTACTTCTATCTGTGGAATTCCTCTTGGAGCTGGTGCTATTCCTGATAAAGTAAATCTTCCTAATGTCTTATTATCTCCAGCCATTGGTCTTTCCCCTTGAACTACGTGAATTTCAACGGAAGTCTGACCATCTGCCGCTGTGGAGAACACTTGACTCTTTCTTGTAGGAATAGTTGTATTTCTTGGAATTAATGCAGTAGCAACTCCTCCTAAAGTTTCAATACCAAGAGTTAATGGGCTTACATCAAGAAGTAATACGTCTTTAACGTCTCCTGTTAATACTCCTGCTTGAATAGCTGCACCCATAGCAACACATTCATCTGGATTAACTCCCTTTGATGGATCTTTTCCTGTAAAGTTTTTAACTGCTTCTTGAACCGCTGGAATTCTTGTGGAACCACCAACTAAAACAACCTTGTCTATTTCATTTATTGAAAGACCTGCGTCTTTTAAAGCTTTTTTCATTGGCTCAATTGTAGCTTCAACTAAGTCATGAGTTAATTCATTGAATTTAGCTCTACTTAAGTTTATATCTATATGTTTTGGTCCTGTTGCATCTGCTGTTATAAATGGTAAATTAATACTAGTTTGCATCGATGAAGATAGTTCAATTTTAGCCTTTTCAGCAGCTTCTTTTAATCTTTGTAAAGCCATCTTATCATTTTTTAAATCTATACCAGTGTCAGATTTAAAAGTACTTGCTATATAATCTATTATTCTTTGGTCAAAGTCATCTCCACCTAGCTTTGTATTACCATTTGTGGATTTAACTTCAAATACTCCGTCTCCTAGTTCAAGTATTGATACGTCAAAAGTACCTCCACCTAAGTCATAAACAAATATCTTGTGATTTTCATGATTCTTATCTAAACCATAAGCTAGAGATGCTGCTGTTGGTTCATTAATTATTCTTAAAACTTCAAGACCAGCTATCTTACCAGCATCTTTTGTAGCCTGTCTTTGGCTATCATTAAAATATGCTGGAACTGTAATAACTGCTTGAGTTATAGTTTCTCCAAGATAGCTTTCTGCGTCAGCCTTAAGTTTTTGAAGTATCATTGCTGATATTTCCTGTGGTGAAAAGCCTTTTCCATCTATATTTACTTGATGGTTTGTTCCCATCTCTCTTTTTATTGACATTATTGTTTTATCAGGATTTGTTATTGCCTGTCTTTTTGCAACTTGACCTACAAGTCTTTCTCCATTTGCTTGGAAGGATACAACTGATGGTGTTGTTCTAGCTCCTTCAGAGTTTGTAATTACAACTGGTTCTCCACCTTCCATAACTGATACACATGAGTTTGTGGTACCTAAATCAATACCTATTACTTTTGCCATTATAAATTACCTCCTTATGGTTAACTTCAATTTTATTTAATTAGTTAGCTACTTTTACCATTGAATATCTAATAACTTTATCTCCTCTTTTATATCCCTTTAAGAATATTTCAACTACCTGATTTGGTCCAAAACTTTCATCTTGCACATGCATTACGGCTTCATGTAATTTTGGATCGAATCCGTTTTCTGTAGATATTTCCTCTATTCCTAATTTATTAAAAGAATCTTTAAACTGTTTTAAGGTCATATCGATCCCTTTTTTAAGGTCTTCTAATTCACCTTCAACAGACATTGCTCTTTCTAAATTATCTAAAACAGGAAGCATTTCCTTTAAAACATCTTCACAAGCATCAGAATATATTCCTTCTTTTTCTTTTGCTGTTCTTTTTCTATAATTTTCATATTCAGCTGTTGTTCTAAGCAATCTTTCCTTTAGAGCCTCTATCTCATTATTTAACTTTAGATTTTCATTTTGAAGCAAAGTAATCTCATCCTCTTCTAAAGAAATATTTTCAAATTCCTCATCTTCCTTTACCTCTGCCTCAATTGGAGTTTCCTCCTTTAAACTTTCATCCCTCTCCATTAACCCTTCCTCCAATCTAAATCATTTGTCATTTATAGCCTTATTAATCTCTTTGACTATTCCACCTAAAATAGATATAACCTTTGAATAAGGCATTCTTGTAGGTCCAATAACACCTATAGTTCCAAGGGGCCTACTTCCTAATTTGTACACTGCCGATATTACAGTACAATCCTTTGCATCTTCTAAAAAGTTTTCTTCCCCTATCTTTATTGCTATATTGTCACTATTATTTATAAGAATTTTAATCTTATCTTTATTGTCTACTAAGGATAAAAAACTTTTTGCCTTTTGAATATCATTAAATTCTGGGAAATTAAATATATTTGTAGTTCCCTCCATATATATTTCAGATGCATCTATATTATTTAAACCCTCATAAAGAGCAGGTATTATTGCATTAAAAATGTCATCATATCCCTTTAAGTCATTTTTAAGGTTATTTATAACCTCTAAATTAATTTCTTCTACGGTCAAATTTATAAGCCTTGCATTTAATACATTGCTTAGTTTAACCAAAGTTTCCACATTAACAGCTTTTTTAAGACGAATTATATTATTTTTTATAATCCCAGAATCTGTTATTATAACAGATAATATACTGGTTCCGTCTATATTAATTAATTGTATAGCTCTTATTGAACTCTTTTTTACTGAAGGTGATTTAACTATTGACGTAAGTCCTGTTAGTTCTGCAAGAATGGTAGTAGCTTCTTTTATAATCCTATCCATTTCATAAATAGCTGAACTTATCATATGAGCTTTAATTGCATTCACTTCTAATTGAGATAAGCTTTGAACTCTCATTAGTTTATCAACATAGAGCCTATACCCTTTATCAGAAGGTTTTCTCCCTGATGAACTATGAAGTTGTTCTAAATAACCCATTTCCTCTAAATCTGCCATTTCATTTCTTATAGTTGCAGAGCTAACACCTAAATCATACTTTTTAGCTATGGTCCTGGACCCAACAGGCTCAGCTGTATCGATGTAATCATTTATAATAGCCTGAAGTATTCTAATTTTTCTTTCATCCATTTCCATCTTATCACCTCGATTTATCCCATAACTAAGATTCAGTTAGAGTTACAACTCCATCTGAATCAAGTTCCACTTTATTAGCACTCAACTTCACTGAGTGCTAACTGCTATGATTAAAAAATATCATTCTCTCTCTCATTTGTCAACTGCAAATATTAATTAATATATTGACTATTTCTCCTAATATCTAATTATTCAATAAATTCATAGGTTTTTCTTAATAAATCTCTATATTACTTTTGTTTTCTATTTAAATTACTATAATATAAACTCGCACATCACGCCGTTAGATACCTCTAATCCTTTAATAGACAAGGAAATATATCCATTTTTCTCAACAAGCAGGCCTAATTGTAAATATTTTTTTAATATTTCACCATAAACTTTATTTATATCTATATTAAACCTATCTTCAAATTTTCTTATGCTTATTCCTTCTCTTTTTCTTAATCCCATGAACATAAACTCTTCCATTTCGTCTTTTAATAAATTTTCATGCATATCTAAATTGATATTCTTTCCGTCCTTTAAAGCTTTTATGTATTCTGAAAGGTCTTCTGCATGTCTATATCTTAATCCATTAATATAAGAGTGTGCTCCCGCTCCACATCCTATATAATCCTCCAAGTTCCAGTAAACTAAGTTATGTTGACATTCTTTAGTAGGTTTTGTAAAGTTTGATATTTCATAATGATTATATCCCTTTTCCTCTAAAAATTTTATGCAGTAAGAATACATCTCTCTTTCTACCTCTTCACTGGGTAAAGTTAATTTTCCTTCTTTATATAGATTATAAAAAGGAGTACCTTCTTCAATAATTAAACTGTAGCAGGATAGATGTTCTGGATTTAACTCCACTACTTTTTCTAAGGTTTCTACCCATTGCTCCTTAGTTTGATTTGGTAATCCAAACATTACATCAACATTAATATTATTAAATCCCTGGGACCTAAACATGTTATAGGTTTTTAAAAATTCTTCTAAACTATGAATTCTCCCAATTTTTTTTAATAAGTCCTGTTGCCAAGCTTGAAGACCAATACTAACTCTATTTACGCCCATATCTTTAAATTCTTTTATTTTTTCTTCGTCAATAGTCCCTGGATTTACTTCTACCGTAAATTCCATGTCTTTATCCCTATTTAAACCTAGTATGCCCTTTTTTAAAATCTTTAAATTTTCTATTTTTAAATAAGATGGGGTTCCGCCGCCAATAAAAATACTTCCTATAATAACATCTTTAGGAATAGTTCCAATTTCTTTTACTAATGCTCTAGTATATTCATCCATTAAATTATCCATTCCTCCATAGGATGGGAAATCGCAATATAAGCATTTTTGTTTACAGAAAGGAATGTGTATGTATAAAGCAACTTTTTTCATAAAACACCTCGTATAAAATCTAAAAAACTATAAAAAAGAAGAGTGCTAACTCTTCTTTTTTATATTAGTCTTCCGTTTTAAGTACTGCCATAAATGCTTCTTGTGGTATTTCAACAGTACCTACTTGTCTCATTCTCTTCTTTCCTTCTTTTTGTTTCTCTAAAAGCTTCTTCTTTCTTGAAATATCTCCACCATAACATTTAGCTAAAACGTCTTTTCTTAGAGCTTTTACAGTTTCTCTAGCTATTACTTTTGCTCCTACAGCTGCCTGTATTGGTATTTCAAACATTTGTCTTGGGATAATTTCCTTAAGTTTTTCTGCCATGAACCTACCTCTCGCATAGGCTCTTTCTTTAGGAACTATCATAGATAAAGCATCCACTACATCCCCATTTAAAAGTATATCTAACTTAACTAATTCTGTGGTTTTATAGCCAATTAAATCATAGTCTAGAGATGCATATCCCCTACTTCTTGATTTTAACACGTCAAAAAAGTCATATATTATTTCATTTAAAGGAATTTCATAATTTAAAGATACTCTAGCCGTATCCAAGTATTGCATGTCTTTAAAAGTTCCTCTTCTATTTTGAGCTAAATCCATTATTGGGCCCACATAGTCTGAAGGAGTAATTATTCCTACCTTTACTACTGGTTCTTCCATCTCAGCTATTTCTGTAGGCTCAGGAAGGTTTGTAGGATTAGTAATTTCTAAATATTCTCCATCAGTTTTAGTTATTTTATATATAACTGATGGCGCTGTTGTTATAATATCTAAATTAAATTCTCTTTCTATTCTTTCTTGAATTACATCCATGTGTAATAGTCCTAAAAATCCACATCTAAAACCAAAACCTAACGCAAGGGAAGTTTCTGGTTCAAAGGATAAGGCTGCGTCATTTATCTGAAGCTTTTCAAGAGTTTCTTTCAACTCTTCATACTTTGCTCCATCTACTGGATAAATACCACTAAACACCATTGGAACTGCTGGTCTATATCCTTCAAGTGATGTCTCCGCTGGTCTATTTGCCTCTGTAACAGTATCTCCCACACGAGCATCTCTTACATTTTTTATAGATGCAGTTAAATATCCAACATCTCCTGCTCTAAGTTCATCTACTTTCATGTATTGTGGTACAAATACCCCCACTTCTGTAGCTTCGTAAACTTTTCCTGTGGCCATTAATTTAATTTTTGTACCGGCCTTTACTGTTCCTTCCTTTACTCTTATATGACAAACTACTCCTCTGTATGTATCGTAGTATGAATCAAATATTAAAGCTTTTAATGGTCCATCTTCATCACCCTCTGGTGCTGGGACATGTTCTACAACAGCCTCTAAAACATCCTCTATATTTAATCCTGTTTTTGCTGAAATCATTGGTGCATATGATGCATCTATACCTATAATGTCTTCAATTTCCTTTTTTATTTCATCTGGTCTAGCACTAGGAAGATCAATTTTATTTATTACAGGTACTATTTCCAAGTCATTATCTAATGCAAGGTAACAGTTTGCAAGGGTTTGGGCTTGAATTCCTTGAGTTGAATCTACAACTAGTATTGCTCCTTCACAGGCAGCAAGACTTCTTGAAACTTCATAATTAAAGTCTACGTGTCCTGGGGTATCTATAAGATTTAATGTATACTCTTCTCCATCTTTTCTTTTATAAATTAGCCTAGCCGCCTTAGACTTAATTGTAATTCCTCTTTCTCTTTCTAAATCCATGGAATCTAATATTTGCTGTTCCATTTCTCTTTCTTTAAGAGTTCCTGTTGTTTCTAGTAATCTATCTGCAAGTGTTGATTTGCCATGATCAATATGTGCTATAATAGAAAAATTTCTTATATATTTTTGTCTCTTGCTCTGCATTAACTATACCTCCATCGTAAAATAGTACAAACTAAATTATAGCATAAATCGAAGGGGAAATGTCAATACCTTTTAAATCTCCTAATTACCTCTACTCCCTTGCTTTCTACGGCATCTACACTTTCTTCAAGCTTGTCTTGTGACCACTGCATTATATGGTTAAATACATCCCCTATACTATTTTGAATATTATTTATTGCTTTTTCATTTAAAAATATAATATAATTCTTAGTTTCAAAGGTTAAATCAAAGGGCCTTTCAGTAAAATAAACTTTAAAATTTGATTTATTCTTTACAAAGGTAGGTAAAGTGCTACTAACCTTTAAAATACCATAGAATATTATACTTAAGGATAAACCTATTATTACTACATACTTACTTTTTCTCAATAAAAAACACCCCTTAATAATGGAATAAATATCTATTATAAGGGTGTCCTTTATGTATGATTTTATTCATTTTTTGCCATTAATCCGTTCCGCAATTATTCTAGCTAAATATTTTGCTGAATTCTTAGCTTCATCTAAAGTATTAGTATGAGCTCCTACTTCTATTAATACTGCATTTTTACTTTTATTTTGATTAAAATATCTAGTACCTGTATTGTAATAAAATATTCCCCTAGAAAAACCAGGATATAACTTATCTGATATAGTTATTAAATTTTCTACTAATGCTAAATTATTTTTATAATTGGGATTTTTCTTAGACATAACAAACATAATTTTAGCTACTTCTTCTCCGTTCATTTTTGTAGTTACAGCTTTTTTATTATCTACTGCATCTCTATGCAAATCTATTACCATCTTAAAATCACCATATTGTTTTAAATATTTATCCAAAGTTGCTCCAGATCTTTCATAGCTTTGCATATATGCCGTAGCGTCGTGAATAGTTTTATCATGTATTACAGATATCCCATAATTTTCCTCAAGTTCACGTTTTAATAAATCTCCTATAGCTGCAATATTTTTAGTTAAATCCAAGCTGTCTTTTCCTATAGGCTTAAAGCTTTCGCTGGTATGAGTATGATATATTAATATTTCAGGCTTTGCTTTGTTTAAGGTTTTTTTTAAAGTTGGCTCTTGCACCGTTACATTCTTATTTGGAATATCTAAATTATCATCGTCATTAATAGATATATCTGTATCCTTTAACTTAAATGGGTTGAATATGATATTTACCTTGTTTTCCCCCACCTCTTCTCCCGTTTCCTCTGGAGTTATGTAAGCTATCTCTCTTTTTATTAAGGATATAGGATTCTTAATATCTAAATTAAAGAAATGAAAAATACTATCCTTAATAGACAATCTGCTTTCCGCTAAATCCTCTTCATTAAAAACTGTAGCTTGTACTAATGGCATTGTATTATTTAATACTTGTACATAAAAAAAGTTTTCCTTTATTCCTTCACTTTTAGAGCTTGCTTTAGCTACAAAAGGTAGTACTATGAAAAACACTAAGGTTAACGTTAATATAAAGGCAAGTATATTGCTTCTTCCCCTTCCTCCTTTGATATCCATAATGCACCCCCTCATATGTAAAAAGTTATATGTTCCTATTATATGAGGGGATGAACTTATATATGATATTTACATTATATAAGTATTAATTTCTTTTAATTCCAAGGCAGGTTGAAGAGCTATGTTAATTGCAGTAGAGATTATTTTTGATATACTATCAATAACGCTGTCTACTTCCTTAGGTGTAACCATAAGATTTCCTATATAAGGATTTAATACCTCTTCAATAAGTTTTTGTCTTTCATTTTTTTCCACTGACTTTAACATCTCATAAAATCCTGAATCTTTTTCTGCTTGACTTATCATAGCGTCTACAACTAAATCTATAGTGTCATTAGCAATAGTTGCAGCATCTACTACCGTTGGAACTCCAATGGCTATTACAGGTATCCCTAAAACTCTCTCACTTATTTCCATTCTTTTGTTTCCTACACCTGACCCTGGTGAAATACCTGTGTTTCCTATTTGTATTGTTCTATTTATTCTCTCTAACCTTCTTGAAGCTAAAGCATCAATGCATATTATTAAATTTGGCTTTATTTTTTTTGCTACAGCGCTAACTATTTCTCCTGTTTCTATTCCAGTAAGTCCTAGAACTCCAGGTGCTAATGCACACACAGGCCTAATTCCTTCATCTATTTCATTGGGTATTAACTGTTTTAAATGTCTTGTTATCATTAATTTTTCCACAACCTTTGGTCCTAAAGCATCAGGAGTCACATTCCAATTTCCAAGTCCTATAACTAAAGCAGTCATACTTTCATCTAAATTAATTAAAGGGTCTAGAGTTTTCGCTAGAGTTTTACTTACATTAGTCATAGTTTCTTCATCATATATACTAGCTTCAGGAATATCCAAGGTTATATATGTTCCCTTTGGCTTATTCATTGCCCTTTCACCATAATCATCTAGTACTTTCACATTTGTTATTTTAATACTTCCCTCTCTATACTCATCTACCTCTACTCCAGGTATTTTACTATTACTTTTCTCTTCATAAAGCTCTTTTGCTTCCACAGCTAAATCCGTTCTAACACTTATCATATACCCTCTTCCTTTCATTAATTATATTTTCAATATAGCTTTTCCATTAATGAACATTCATATTCTAATGAAAATATAAGTAAATACCCTTGAAGTCATGCGAAATAAATGTTATAATAACTTTTGTTAATAATTTGGACTGATCCGCAGATTTCCCCAAAAACTGCTGATACCCTATTAAAATCTATAAGGGGGTGAAAACAAATGGCAAATATTAAATCAGCTAAGAAAAGAATAAAAGTAATTGAAACTAAAACATTACAAAATAGAATGGTTAAGTCAGCTTTAAAGACAACTATAAAGAAGTTTTTAGCTGCTGTTGCTGGTGGCAATCTTGAAGCTGCTAAAGCTGAATTCAAGGCTTCCGCAAGAGCATTAGATATGGCTGCTTCTAAGGGAGTTATACATAAGAATAAAGCAGCAAGAGTTAAATCAAGATTATCTTCAAAACTTAATGGTTTAAACGCATAAAAAAAAACCGGTGATTACACCGGTTTTTATTTTTTACGCAGTCATAGTTTCTATTATTAAAAGTTCCATCTGAATTTTTTTATCTAAAGATGAACTTTTCATAGTTTTTTCCCAATGTAAACAGATTTCTAATGCTCTTAGAAGTTTAGACAGAGTAAATTTGTTGCTTTGATTTATTAATTTTTCACATATAAAAGAAGGAAGTTTAATTTCCCCACAAATTTCTTCTCTACTCATTCTTCTTTCTAGAGAATACTTAACTTTATATAGAAGTTTAAACTGTCTTTCCACCATGAACAATATTTCATTAGCCTTATCCCCTTTATACATCAGTTCATTTAGGGAATTAATAGCTTCTTTTACCTTCTTATCTCCGATTAAATCTACTAGATCAAATATATCATCATCTTCCTTTTTATTTAAAAGAGCGTATATATCTTCTTTTTTTATTTCCCTGTCTAACACATAGCAACAGAGTTTTTCTATTTCGTTTTCTATTATTCCCATATCTGTTGGTAGTAGCGAACAAAATAGTTTTAGTTCTACATTTCCAATATCCTTGTCTTTTTTTGCAAAAATATTCTTAACTTTGCTTTCTAGCTCCCTTCCATAAATTTTATCTCCTTTTACAACTATTGTTTTCTTGTCTAATGCATAAATTTTGCTACTAGGTTTCTCTCTTTTATCCTTAAAAACATAATAAACTATTAAAATACAAGTGGTCGGAATGCTTTTTATATAATTATTTAGTTCATTATATAAAGTTTTTTTACCTCCATCATCTTTATCTCCCAAAAAATTACCCCTATAAACCACTACAATTTTTCTCTCCTCCATAAAAGGCAGTGTTTCACAGGCATTTATTACTGGATCAAAGCTCGTCAAAGTGTCTCCATCAAATCTTACTAAATTTAAATCCATAAAGTTCTCTGACAAAACTTTCTTTTGTAATAACTTTATTTTATCCTTAATCATCTCTTCATCTAATCCACAAAATATATAACAATTGTCTATTATTCCTTTTTTAATTTTATCTTCAAATGCAGATAAATTAATCACTCTAATCCCTCCACCTAAAAATCCTTCCGAAAATTATTCTATAAGTATTATCTCCCTTGTCAGCAGGTATAAATAATGTGTCATTTTTCTTTTTAAATTTAATTCCTAGTATATCTTCTTGTCCATATATGATATTAGCTTTATATTTTTTTAAATTTATCTCAAAATTTTTTTCTATATCTGTTATAACTTTAGCTACTTTGTATCTATCTTTTATATCTGTTAGTTCCTTGCCTTGCTCTAAATTATAATTACACACCATAATACATTCACTATTATACCTTATAATAGCTCCCTTTACATATTCATTATTAATAAAGTTTATGGTTGGAAAAATAGTAATTATATTAAAAAGTATTACAATGAAGGATATAAGTGGTAAGAATTTAAACTTATCCCTTCCCTTTCTAACCATTATATAACTAAAGTATAAAATCATAAAGTAAACCCCTTCATAGAAGCCTAAATAATACATGGAAGGACTTATCCTTATTAACAGATAGGAAATATATTGTATTAAATTACAAAAACCATAGAGTATATAGGATAAAAATTTAAACAATATAGGAAATTTAATTAAAAATAAAGACATATTCCCTAGCACTACAACAAAAGAAAATATAGGAACTAAAAATATATTTCCTAGTAAAAATCCTAAGCTAAAGCTATTTATGGTAAAAGCTATGTAAGGCAATGTGAATATTTGAGCAGATAAGGTGATGCTCAAAGAATCTTGAAGCTTTTTAGGTAATCCTTTTAAAAAACTTTTCACCTGCTTATCATGCAATATTATCCCTAAGGTTGCCAAAAATGATAATGCAAATCCCATCTCCATGAAAGAGTATGGTTTATGTAAAAGAATCAATATAAAGGCTAGTGATAAAGAAGATATCCCATCATATTTTTTATACACCCTCTTTGAAAGATATAGTACAAATATCATTATGAATGCTCTTAAGGTTGAGTAACTAAGACCTGTAAATATTGCATAAAACAAGGTACAGAGTAATGCTCCCCCAGAACCTACTAGCATTTCTATAAACTTATAAACTATGGATATGTGAAAACCTGATACACTAACAGCATGTATTACTCCTAACTTTTGCAATTTGAATTTGTCTATTTCATGTAATCCTTCTACGTCGCCAAAACATAAGGATACCACCAGTGAAAGCTCATCTTCATCTAAGTATTCACTTAACTTTTCTATAACATTACTTTTATAATTTGAAAATTTATATATTAAGTCCTCCTTTAGATTTTTGTATTTTGTAATATTATAACTTCCAATTACACCTCTTTTATAATTTATATCCTTAGAGAATTCACCCCTTGCTAGGATTAATCTTCCTTCTTCTAATTCATTTATTTCTCCTGTAATATTTAACTTTCTTCCCCTTGCTTCTCCCACTATATAGTTATTATTAGCTTTTATTATTCTAATTCTTTCTTCCCCATTAGGATGATAATTAAAATAAGTGGTAATTCTAAAAAAACCCGTTAGAAAGAAAGATGTAATTATTAAAAAATATATTATTTCTTTCTTAATAAAAATTATATATAAAAAAGATGCAGCTAAAACTGCACCCAAATAAACATTATTTATGTAAAACAAAAAAGAAAGGCAACCCATGAAAAAAGATAAACTATACATTACTATAGGTCTTTTCGTCAAATTGATCCCACCTCCATATTATCATCTTATCCAATAATATGGAGTTTAAACTATATATTAGGTCTTATATTAATTATAAAATATGATACTTGTATTATTATGTTTATTAAAAAACATAATTTGCTTTTTAATGTATGTTTTTTATTTATTCCTAATGCTAATAATATTAAACTTAAATTTAATATTAAAAATGGTATTTTTTCATTTAAAAATAATGAGCCTATGACTATTCCACTTAGAATCATAGCTTTAACAATAGACTTTAAAGCTATGCCTTTAAATAACTTTTTATCAATAGAAGTTATTTTATACTCATCTTCATTTTCATAATTCAAGGCTATGGCAATGGAAGAAATTATAGCGGTAATGCTATTAACCCATAATGCTCCGTAAGTGGTTAAAACATATCCAAAACCTAATATATTATAAGCTATATTCAGCATAACTCCAGCTAAAGATATAATCAAAATATAAACTATTATACTTACAATAGAATTTATAATTTTTCTTGATGAAATTATTAAATTTAAAATGTCCTCATAGCTTCTTTTACTCATTACTATATCTGATAAGTTATTAACTATATTTCTTCCCTCTACAGATACTCCAACTTTTGAAACTCTTAAGTACGGCAAATCCGAAACCCTTTTTCCTGACATTACTGTGTTCTGTGCCAATTTTTTATAATATTTACCTATGGTGGTTTTATGACTGGATTGAAGTCTTGAAAATATAGGAACTTTTCCAAGGGTTTTTAATAAATCTTCCTCAGGCATATTATCCATTTCCACTGCAGATAAAACCCTAGTTACTCTATTAATTAATCCTATTTCTTTTCCAAAGGTTTCCGCTGTTAATTTATTTTCCTCAGTAAATATAATAGGATATACATTTAAGCTTTTACCTCTTTTTATTATATCCCCAATATTCTCTATATGAGGGTTGTAAAACCCAATTAATCCTGCAAAAACTAAATTACTTTCTAAGTTTTCATTAATACTTGGCTCATAATTATAATTTCTATACCCATAGGCAACAACATTTAATCCCATTGTTGACATTTGCACATCTGCATATTTAATTTTTCTTATATCCTCTTCTGTAATCTCCTTTTCCAATCCATTTTTCATTAAATGAGTACAACTATTTAGCAGCGAATCAGGAGCTCCTTTAACGCCAGCCCTATAATTTCCATCTATTTTATTCACAGTAGTCATCAATTTTCTTCCCTTATCAAAGGGAATTATAAAAACTCTTTCACCTGGACTTTCTTTGTAAAGTTTTAACAAAGCCTCTTCATTGCACATTAATCCAATATCTATAACTCTTTTTAATGTATGGTTTTTTACCCTTTCTTCATTTATGTTTAAGGTTTGCATATCCAATATATCTTCATCAGCATAAATCTTATCTATATAGTAAACATTTTGTGAAAAAACTCCTACCTTATCTTCGCATACAATATTAGTTTTTGATAGGTTTTCAATAACAGATAAATTTTTGAAAACCACTCCTTTTCCCTTAAAATCCTTAATTATAAAATATGCTATTATTTCAATAAGAATAAATAAACTAAAAGGTATAAAAGTAGCAGGAATCCATCCAAATATATATAATATATTTTCTATGTTATGTTCTAATACATATAATTTCATCATAGCTAAAAATGCTGAAATTATAATTGAAACTGTGGTAAAAATATTTAATATATTATGCAATTTTCTATTAATCATATTTATCTCAATAGTACTATCTAGTATAAGGCCAATGATACCTGCAATTTCTGTATGTTGCCCCGTCGCAATTACTATACCTCTACCATCGCCTTGAATAACAGCGGATGACTTAAATAGTACATTTCTTATTTCTGTTAATGCTAATTCTTTTTCTTCTATCTTTGTACTATATTTTTCTACACTGTCACCTTCACCAGTTACTGCTCCTTCTTTCACTATCAGGTCATTTCCTTCAATTATTCTAATATCTGCTGGAACAATATCCCCATCATTAATTAGCACTATATCGCCTACTACTAAGTCTTCTGATGAAATCTTCATTCTTTTCCCGCTTCGTATGACAGTGGCATGTGATGATTGAAGCTTTTGTAGTTCAATAATTTCTTTTTCTCTTTCGTTTTCTCTAAAGGAAATTAAAATAATATTTAACATTATAATGCCAAATAATGTTATGCCCTCATTTATATATCCCAAATAAACGTGTATAGCTATTATAATAAACATATAAAGTATCCATAGGTTTTTAAACTGACTAATGAATGTATACAATATATTCTTTCCTTTAGGAATTGAAATAGTATTTTTACCATATAATTTTTTAAATTTCTCAACCTTGTCCTCAGTTAATCCATTGTATGCATCACTTTGAAGCTGATCTACCACATCACTCCAGCTTAAATTATACCATTCTGTCATAAGTTACCCTCCAAAAAAACTAGAGAAATTGCACCGCAATTTCTCTATATTATTTCAATAAAAACATCATCTACTTCTGCATCTGTGCTACCTTCTATAAAATCCATTACCTTTTGTATTACGCTATTTGCATGCCTTACTTCATTGCTTACACATGCTACACCTAAAACTATAGTTTGGTGAATATCTTGATTTTCTATTTCGGCTATGGATACATTAAATTTATTTTTAACTCTTGTAGTAAGACTTTGTACTATCATTCTTTTTTCCTTTAAGGAATGTACCCAGCTAGCTCTTAAGCAAATTCTCCCTGTGCCAATAATCATATCCTATTCTCCTATCAAAACAAATTATATACTTATTATCCCCAAAGGCATTCATTATATAAAGCTAAGTACTCATTTGCTGATTTGCTCCAACTATTCTCTGAAATCATGGCAGATTTAATCTTATCCTTCCATTTACTTTTATCGTAATAAGCTTCTAAAGCTTTATCTAAAACGTAGAAAAAATCCCATTCATAATAGTTTTTAAAAGTAAATCCATTATTTATATTTACAGTATCCTTTAAGCCTCCCGTTTCTCTAACCACAGGTATGCTTCCATATCTCATGGCTAGAAGTTGGCCAATTCCACAGGGTTCAAATCTTGACGGCATTAAAAATATATCTGAGGACGCATATATTTTTTTTGCTAAAGCCTCACTAAAAAATAGATTTATAGATACTTTTTCAGGATTCATATACGCATATCTTTTAAACATATCTTCGTACTCTTTAAATCCAGTTCCTAAAACCACTAGTTGAATAGGCTTTTTAATTAATTCATCCATAATTTTAGATACCAAATCTAAACCCTTTTGATCTACTAGTCTGGTTATCATCCCAATCATTGGTATAGTATTATCAACTTTTAGATTTAACTCCTTTTGAAGAGATAATTTATTTTCTTCTTTTAAATAACAATTATCATAACCATAGTTTACGAAGAGCTCTTCATCTTTCTCTGGATCATACAAATCATAATCAATACCATTTACTATGCCTCTTAATTTTCCCTCATAATATCTTAATAGTCCATGGAGTCCTTCCCCATACTCTTCTGTTTTAATTTCCTCGGCATAGGTTTTACTCACAGTAGAAACTTTATCTGCATAAATTATTCCACCCTTCATAAAGGAAATTCCATCATAATATTTCAATTTATCTTCGGAGTAATATTCTTCATCCAAGGAAAGAATATCTCCTAAAACTTCTTTCCCAAAAATCCCCTGATACCTTAAGTTATGTATGGTATAAACAGTCTTTATATTTTTATATTCTTGTTCATTGTAATACTTATCTTTTAATAAAACTGGTATAATGCCACTATGCCAGTCATTGCAATGAATTATATCTGGAGCAAATTCTTTTATGTATTTGATGCTTTCTAATACAGCTTTAGAAAAATAAGCAAATCTTTCACCATCATCATAATATCCATAATAATCATTTCTACTAAAATAATATTCATTGTCTATAAAATAGCACGGTACTTCTCCATCTAAAAAATATAGGGAAGTATGTTGATTTCTCCATCCCAGCTGAAGATTAAATTCCCCTATATCTACCATATCTTTTTTATATTCCTCATTTATATTAGAATAGTTAGGTATAATCACTCTAGCATCAATCCCTAGCTTCCTTAAAGCCTTTGGCAATGCATAAGCTACATCACCGAGTCCCCCTGTTTTTATAAAGGGATAGGCTTCAGAAGATACAAATAAAACTCTCATTAAAACCCTCCTCCTACTTTAAAACTCTTTTCTCTATAACTAGTGGGTTTTCTCTATCTCCAATGAGTTCTTTACTGATATCTATAATATTATTTTTATCAATAATTACATTCTTTAATATTGCCCCTTCCCTTACTTCACTTCCTTGCATTATGATGCAGTTTTCTATCCTTACACTCTTGCCTATCTTTACTCTTCTACCAATAATGCTATCTTTTACTTCACCTTCTATAATGCATCCATTTGCCACTAAAGAGTTTTTAACCTTAGAAGCCTCCCCGTATTTAGTTGGAGCTTCATCCTTTACCTTAGTGTAGATTAGTCCATTTTTATAAAATAACTCTTTTCTTACTTCTTCATGAAGAATATCCATATTAGCCTTATAGTAAGTAGTAATTGAGTTTATACATTGCAAATATCCCTCAAACTTATAAAGATTTATACTCATTTTCTTAAAGTTTTTTTTCACATAACCTTTAACATTCTTAGCTGAACCCGTCTGAAGAGCTTTTTCTAATATTTCTACCAAAAAATCTTTTTTCATTACTAAAATTCCAGTAAATATGCTTATATTATCTTCTCTTCCTATATTTTTACCTATACTACTTAAATTACCTTCTTTGTCCATATTCAATGAATCATATCCAATAAAATTTGAAATACCATCATCTATGTTTTTATAAACCATAGTAACATCTTTGCCACTACTTTGGTGTGAGCGCGCTACTTCCTTAAAGTTTATATTACATATCATATCTGAAGAAGCTAAAATTACATATTTTTGTTTGCTCCTATTAAAGTATTCCATATTGGTCTTTAACAAATCTACATCCTCACTATAAGAAGACATTTGGCCAAAATTAAAAATAAATAAACCATTGATTTTTCTATCTAAATCCCATGGCTTGCCTGAGCCTAAATGATCTAATAGGGATCTAGATTTTGTTTTAGTAAAAATACCTACATTTTCTATACCCGCATTTACCATGTTAGATAAGATAAAATCTACAATTCTATACCTTCCTCCAATTGGAATTGAAGCTAACGGCCTTACTACCGTAAGAGGTTTTATATTGTCTTCATTTTCATTTAAATTTAAAATCCCCATGTAATCTTTAATCATTAAAAATGCCCCCTTTTTATAGTGTTTCTCCTTCGCTAATCAATGTGATAGTATTTTTATTTCCAATTCTTGTACCTTCATTTACTACTACTCCTTCTCCAACTACTGCTTTTTCTATGTAAGCTCCTTCATTGATTATGCTGTTAGCCATTATAACAGAATCTTTAACTATAGCATTTTTCCCCACATGAACTCCCTGAAAAACTACAGAGTTAATTACTTGTCCATAAATGGAACAGCCTTCTGTTATTAAAGAATTAGATATTTCCGCCCCATCCCCTATATATTGAGCAGGTCTTATGGGATTAGAAGAATATATTTTCCACTTATCATCATATATATTTAAATCTTTGTTGTCCTGTATCAAATCCATATTAGCTTCCCAATAACTTTCAATGGTTCCTACATCCTTCCAATACCCTGCGAAGGAATAGGCAAATAGTTTTTTCCCACTATTAATCATGGTTGGTATAATATTTTTACCAAAATCATTGCTGGAGTCCTTATTATTCTCATCCTCTATTAAAAATTGCTTTAATAACTTCCAATCAAATATGTATATACCCATGGATGCTAATGTACTTTTAGGACTATCAGGCTTTTCTTCAAATTCATATATTAATCCATCTTCATCTGCATTCATAATACCAAACCTGCTAGCCTCTTCAATAGGAACATTTATTACAGCTATGGTAGCATCAGCCTTTTTTTCTTTATGGAAATCTAACATTTTAGAGTAGTCCATTTTATAAATATGATCTCCTGACAATATCAAAACATATTCAGGCTCATATTCCTCTATAAAATTAATATTTTGATAAATAGCATTAGCTGTACCTTTATACCAATCTCCTCCGGTGATACTTTGATAAGGTGGCAACAGGGCTACTCCCCCATGTATTCTATCTAAATCCCAAGGACTTCCTATCCCAATATGAGAGTTTAATATTAAAGGTTGATATTGAGTGGGTATTCCTACAGTATCTATAGCCGAATTAGAGCAGTTACTAAGAGTAAAATCAATTATTCTATATTTCCCCCCAAAAGGAACCGCTGGTTTAGCATTATGTTTTGTTAAATTTTTTAGTCTAGCACCTTGTCCACCAGCTAGTATCATAGCAATTATTTCTTTTTTATACATGATAAAATCACCTACCTATTAATCATTTATATATAATCTTATTGTGCACTAGTAGTATATATTACTAAAAGAAGAACTTAATTTTATAAAGTTAAGATTTTCTTAAGCTTTTAATATATACATTTTTAATATATATGTATTAAAATAATGGAAGATGGAATAATAAACCAAGGAGGTAAATATGAGAAAATTTAAAACTAATATTTTTCATATGCTATCATTAATTTCCATACCCATAGTTAATGTGTTTTATACTTTATTAAACAATTCCAATAGAGGTGTTTATACAATAATTACTGAATTTGATAGGAACATACCTTTTCTTAAGGAATTCATTATTCCATATATAATCTGGTATCCTTTTATTATATTTACATTATTTTACTTATGTATGAAAAATTTAAAAACTTATTACAGAACTTTATTTAGCATTATTTTAGGATTACTGTTGTGCTATGTAACTTATTATGTTTTTCAGACTACAGTGCCAAGACCAGTTTTATATGGAGATGATACCTTTACTAAACTGACTAAAGTTATATATTATTTTGATAAGCCCTTCAATTGTTTTCCAAGCATACATGTATTAACTTCTTATTTAATGATAAAAGGCATTAACTTTGAAGATAATCTTCTTATAAAAGTTTTTGTATATACAGTATCTTCTCTAATAATAATTTCAACTTTATTTGTAAAGCAACACGTAGTTTTAGATTTAGTATCAGCAATTTTATTGGGAGAGGTTGTTTTCTTTTTAGCGGGTAAAGTTAAATTAAGAGTACCGTTCATTCCGGATATGGAATAAGGAGTAATGGATATTTCCATACTCCTTATTCTTTTATTTTATTATATCATTTTTACGACTTTTTTACATTAAAACACTACTACTTTAAATTCTTTTTATTGGCATCATGCTTCTTGATTTCATCTGAATGTATTACCTCTGGACTTGAGGTCTTATTGCTCCCTTTTTTAGCTTCCTTCTTACCTTCTCTATGCATACATATATCTCCTTTCTATATTATATAAATTATATAAAAAAAATCCCCCATGAGGGGGACAAAATGAAGAGGTTATCATAATAGTATTGTTACCTTTTTTTAATAATTTATGTATGAAAAACAATTAATTTATAAATTCTATTTTCCAATTAAAATAACCTGACTCTTCATTTTTTTCATATCTAAAATATGCACTAAATATCTTTCCATTTTTACTCTTTAGATTCCTAAATCCAACTTTACCGTTTTGAAGTAATAATTTAACCATTTCTTTAGAAACAACTTTCCCAAAAGAAGAAATATATTTATCGCTTTTCCATATTGTAAACTTACATCCATTCTTCCAATTAATACATCCAAAGCCCTTTTCACTTTCTATAACAGCATTCTCACACACAGGACATTTTCCTATTATTTCAATTTCTTTTGGAGGTTCAATTTTAAATTTACTAAGAATAGAATCATCTTTCTTAATTTTTTCCACGGAGGCTTTTATAAAATCAAAGATTAAGTTTAAAAAGTCACTCTTCATAAACTTACCTTTTTCTATATCAGATAAAGTTTTTTCAAGTTTGCCTGTATATTCTAAATCTAGTAATTCCTTAGCTGGAAATATCTCAACTATTGTTCTTCCAAGTTCTGTTGTTATTAGATTTTTTCCTTTTGACTGTATATATCCTATATCTTTTAACCTTTTTATAGTTTCCGCTCTAGTTGCAGGTGTACCTATACTAAATCCACTTAATATAGCTTGCATCATTTCATCAGAACTATTTTCATCATCTTCTTTATCTTCTTTAAAACCTTTTCCACAAGTCTCCATGAATCTTAGCAAGGTTTTTTCTGTGTGGTGTTTCGGTGGTTTCTTTGTAACTGTATTTACCTTACTATCAGTAATATCAAGGTTTTCACCTTTTTCTACTAAGGGTAATATAGTATCTTTTGTTTCGATTTTCTCAACTACCCTCCAGCCTCTAATAACTTCTACTCTTCCTTTAGATATAAATTCTCCACTACATTTTTCATCATTAACTTTAAGAGTAATTTTAGTTTCTTCGAATTCAGCTACAGGCATAAATTGCATAATAAATCTATTTTTTATCGCATTATAAACATGTTCTTCTTCTAAACTTATTCCCTTGGGAATAACATATGTTGGTATTATAGCACTATGACTTTCTACTTTTGAACTATCAAATACTCTTTTGTTTTTAATAAACTCAACTTGACTCTCATATGGCAACCCTTTTTTTAGGTTTTCTAATACTTTTCTAGCTCTATCTTCTAAACTCTCATCTAATACCACACTAGCTGTTCTTGGATAAGTTATGTATTTTTTTTCATAAAGACTTTGAGCTACTTTTAACACCTTATCTGATGTCCATCCCTTATATTTACTTGTAATATATCCTTGCAAATTAGATAAATTAAACAAAGGCCCAGGGTATTCTCGCTTTTTTTCCACTTCTTTATCAACAACTACACTTCTTTTATTAACTAAATCCCCACTTATTTCCTCTAAATATTCTTTATCTGTAAACTGCTCACTATTATTTTCATAATATAAACTTTCAAACTCTATATTATCCTTGGATTTAACTTTTATTATTAACTTGTGATATGAACTAGACTGAAAATTTTCTATTTCCTTATCACGATCATAAATTATCTTTAGTGTTGGTAATAATACTCTGCCAATATTTATTATTTTTTTCTCACTAGCACCATATCTTAAGGTTGCTACTGATGTTAAGTTAATTCCAATTACCCAATCTGCTATTTGCCTCCCTATTCCTGCATCTTGAAGTGGTTGCATTTCACTATTAAGTTTTAAATTGCTCATACCTTTTTTTACTTCATCTTCAGTCCATTCATTAAGTAAAAGCCTATAAATTGGTTTTTTAATATGAAAATGTATGAATAGCTCATCGGAAATAACTTGCCCTTCTCGATCATAATCTGTTGCAGATATTACGCCATCCACATCTTCTCTATCTATTAAGTACTTTATTATATTAATTTGTTTTTCTGCACCCTTGTCTATAACATTTCTATTTAAATTATCACTCTTAATCTTATATTTAAAATCTGATGGTATAAATGGAAACTTCTCCATTCTCCAACCTTTCATATTTTCATCATAATCTTTTGCATCATATAATTGCAACAAGTGTCCAAATGCCCAAGTTACTAAATAATCTTCTCCGTCGAAGTATCCCTCTCTACGTTGCTTAATACCCATAGCATCAGCAATATTTTTTGCAACAGAGGGTTTTTCTGCAATAATTACTTTTTTCAATGTACTTGCCCCTTATTGTTTGTTTTTTCTTGTTCTAATATTTTATTATACATTATCGTGTCTTCTTTTTCTAATCATTCTACTATCTATTTTTCATATACACCATAGGTGACTCCTAAAAATACTAGATTCGATAAGTCATAAAGGTATATTGTGATTAAATTATAAAAGCTCATAAATCAAAGAAAATTCCCACAGAATTTTCTTACTCAGAGAAATTCCATAGGAATTCTATTCATATCTAATAAATTTGGCGGGAATATGTGGGAATCGAACCCACCCATGAGGGTATTAGCCCCACAGTATAGTTTTGAAGACTACCAAGCACACCAGCACTTATCTACTCCCATATTTAGAATATATATCTTTAAGGTATATATTCTAAGATTTTAATACACTTTTTATTATAAGTCAATATATTGTTAATATAAAATCCTTCCCTCTCCCAATCTTTTAGTAAATTTAATATAATCGTAGTATTCAGCTAGAGGGAAAGCATATTTTCTAGTAGTACCAAATAAATCTCTTATCTGTCCTAAGGTTATATTTCCATTTTCCTCTATATGAGCTTTAATTATCTCTTTTCCCCTATCTATAGCTTCCCTTGAAAAAAATATATTATCGCTAACTTTACATATTTCACCCTTTTCCACCAATGAGTCAAATACCCCTTTGAAATCCCTTAAATTCTTTTCGCTTTTACTTAACTCTTCATAAGAGGGTGGAGAGAATGGATTTTTATTAAGTTCTTCTAGTATATACTCTTTAATTTTTCTTTCATTTTCATTATAGCTTATGGTAAATTCCTTTAAGCTTATGTAATTTTCTCTTATATCTATGACTCCCATATCTTTTATAACTTCTAAAATGCTATCATATATCTTTTGTTTAGTGTCATTATTAAGGATCTTCCCTTTTATTTCTTCCTTTTTTACCCCTGGTTTCAGTGGATTTTTTCCGTGATAGTCCTTTAAAATCAATTTTATTGAATATATAATCTCTTCAATATAATTTTTATGTAGATATACACTTTCTCCACCCTTATTTAATTCTAAAATTTTATCCTCTTCCTCTAAGACCTTAAATTCCTTTTTTAAAATCTCTTCTTTTATATTTATATATTTCTTTATAAAATTAATTGTTGGATATTGAGAGCTATATTTTAAAATTGTTTTTTCTATTAGAGCTTTAGTATCTCCTGTTTCTTTAAGTACTAAATCCTTTATGTATTCTTCTTTCATATTTTTTTCTTTCCTAGCTAAAGGCTCTAAAATAACTCCTCCACCTATGGTATGCACAGGAGAGTAACTTCTTATGATAAATCTATCCCCTCTTTTGCATGGTAAAGGATTTTCTAATCTCAGCTGTACATAGACCTCTTCTCCAGGTAATAATTCCTCTTTAGAGAGAATGTGAACTCTTCCTATTACTTCCTTTGCTCCATGATGTATTCTTACTCTCTGCCTATTTTTTAAAGATTTTTCTTCCTCTTTTAAGTAGTATAGCTTACAATCCACAATAAAAGAGTTTTCCATGGTTCCTATTTCACCAACTACATCTCCCCTGGATACCTCTTCTACCTTAACCCCTTGTAGATTTATGGCAGCTCTTTCACCGGCTTCAGCAAATTTTACTTTTTCATCATGAACTCTAATGCCTCTTATTCTAGTCTTTATATTTGAAGGGTATATCTCCACCGTTTCTCCCTCTTCAACCCTTCCGCTAATCACTGTACCTGTTATTACAGTACCAAAACCACTTATAGAAAACACCCTATCCACTGAACATCTAAATGGCATTTCTATATTCTTGCTTTGTGTTTCTTCTATTAAATTCTCAATGGTTTTTATGAGCTCTTCCATACCTTCCCCAGTTTTAGAGGAAACAGGGCAGATGGTGGAGTCTTTTAAAAAGCTATCTTTAAAGGCTTCTCTAACTTCTTTCATTCTAAATTCTAATAATTCTTCTTCTACTAAATCTTTTTTGGTTAGCACAATTGCACCTTTTTTAATAGCTAAAAGGTTTAAAATATTTAAATGTTCTTCTGTTTGAGGCATTACCCCCTCATCTGCAGCAACGACCATTAAAACTAAATCAACGCCGCTAGCTCCAGCTAGCATGTTTTTTACAAATTTTTCATGGCCTGGTACATCAATTATGGCAACTCTTTTTCTTGAAGGCAAATCAAAGTATGTAAACCCCAAGTCAATGGATATGCCTCTTTCCTTTTCTTCTCTTAAATTATCTGTATCTCTTCCCGTTAAATACTTTATTAATGTAGTTTTACCATGGTCAATATGACCTGCTGTTCCCACAATAATATGCTTCATTTACATCTTCTCCCCTTCAATTTCCATAAAAGCTTCCACTATTACAGGAAAATCTCCATCCATTATTGTTCTTAAATCCATAATTACATAGTCTTTATATATCCTTGTAATTATAGGGATTTTATTATTTCTTAATTTTCCTTCAATTTGGCACGAACTATACAAATCACTTTTAACCTTTATCACATAGGTTTCTATTTTTTCCTCTGGCATGGCCCCTCCACCAACCACAGAATAATCCTCGCAAAGCTCTATATTAAAGTTATTTAACTTACTTTTTAAGCTTCTTTTTAATTTTTCTCCTCTTTTTTTATGTATTTCCTTTGAACTTGTCATCATACTAAGAGTAGGTATGTCTTTTATCGCTCTCTCTTCATCTTGATAGGATTTTAAAGTGGCCTCTAGTGCCGCTAGAGTCATTTTATCTACTCTTAAAGCCCTAGTTAATTGATTGTTTTTAATCTTTTCTATCCATTTCTTTTTCCCTACAATAATTCCTCCCTGAGGCCCCCCAAGAAGTTTATCTCCACTAAAGGTAACTATGTCTACTCCCTTTTCCACGTAGCTTTGAACTGTAGGCTCAAATCTCAACCCGTACTTTGAAAAATCTATTAAGGTTCCGCTACCAATGTCTGAAATTACAGGAATATTTTTTTCTTCTCCTAGTTTTACTAACTCTTCTATATTGACTTCCTTAGTAAATCCCAATATCTTATAGTTTGAAGTATGTACTTTTAGTAATGCACCAGTATTTTCTCCTAGGGCATTTTCATAATCCTTTAAATGAGTTCTGTTAGTGGTTCCCACCTCTACAAGTTTTACTCCACTATAACTCATTACCTCAGGTATTCTAAAGGAGCCTCCTATTTCTACTAACTCTCCTCTAGAAACTACCCCTTCTTTGTCCTTACATAAGGTATTTAAAACAAGAAGTACAGCCGCTGCATTATTGTTTACAACCACTGCCCCTTCACTACCTGTTAAGTCCATCAAAAGTTTTTCCACATGATCATATCTAGAACCTCTAGAACCATCTTTTAGATTAAATTCTAAATTACTATATCCCATGCTTACTTGGAGTACGCTCTCTAGAGCTTCTTTAGATAAAAGTGCTCTTCCTAAATTAGTATGTAATATTGCTCCTGTAGCATTTATAACCCTTCTTAAATTTGGTGTGTTTTTATTTTTAACAAGGTCGTAGAACTTATTAAAAATATCATCCTTTGAAAAACTTATTATTTCTTCTCTTAAAGCTTTCTCTCTAAAATAATCTATACTCTCTTTCATAGAAATATAGATTAGCTCCTCTGAAAACTTCTCCCTTAATTCCATCACTTTTTTTTCATTAAGCATAACGTCCATCTTTGGCAAATTTCTTAACAACTCATTTTTCTTCACGCATTCTCACCTTATTCCACAATTATAAATCTCTCCTCTAGGGAAATTACTTCTCCCACTATAGAACATTCTAAGCTAAGCTTATTTAACTTTTCCAGTATTTCTTCCCCATATTCCCTTGGAATAGAAAATAGTAGTCCACCAGATGTTTGTGGGTCAAATAATATATCTTCAAGCCAAGTAGGAACATTTTTAAGTTCATATTTATCTTTTAAATAATCTTTATTTCTATAGGTCCCAGCTGGTACTATACCCATTTCAGCATATTCCTTGCTTTCAGGTATAAAAGGGATAAGATCCTTATATATTCTAAAGGTTACATTTGAAGCCTTAGCCATCTCATAGCCGTGGCCCATGAAACCAAAGCCCGTTATATCTGTACAAGCCGTGACTGGATAGGGAGTTATTATCTCGCTGGCATATTTGTTCAGTGTGGACATTACTTTTACAGAGGTTTCGTAGCTTTCTTTAGAAGCTATATCTCCTTTTAATGCAGTACTTATAACACCAGTGCCTAAAGGTTTTGTCAGTATTAAAAGGTCGCCCTCTAAACATCCATAATTTTTTAAAACCTTATTTGGGTGAACTACTCCTGTAACAGATAACCCATATTTAGGCTCGTCATCCTCTACAGAATGTCCACCAACTATAATGGCACCGGCCTCAATTACTTTGTCCGCACCGCCCCTTAAAATTTCTTCTAATATATTTAACGGTAAACAGCTAGGAAAACATACAATATTTAAAGCTGTAATAGGGGTTCCACCCATGGCATACACATCGCTTAGAGCGTTTGCTGCAGCTATTTGTCCAAAGGTATAAGGATCATCTACTATTGGAGTGAAGAAATCTAATGTATGAATTATTGCCGTATCATCGTTTAATTTGTAAACTGCAGCATCATCTGAGGTCTCTATTCCTACAATTAAATTATTATCTTCCATCTTAGGTAACCTACCTAAAATTTCCGAAAGTTTTCCTGGTTCTATTTTAGCTGCTCATCCAGCTGTTTTTGACAATGTAGTTAATCTTACCATGTAAAACACCTACCTTTCCACTTATATACTTATTAATTATATCATCTTATATCTAATTTATCCTTTAATTTTTGGAAGGTTTTTTCTCCAATTCTATTGATGTTTTTAATTTCATCTATAGAATTAAATCCTCCCTTTTCTTCTCTATAATCTATAATATTTTGGGCTGTCACATCCCCTATGCCAGGAATAGTTTTTAACTCTTCCTTAGAGGCATCATTTATATTTACCTTTTTTTCCCCTGTAGAAACATTTAGCTTTCCACTTTCAATATTATCTTTATCAACTTTTCCGCTAACATAAACATAATCTTCATCTTTAATTTTTTTAGCTAGATTTAGTTTATCCTTATCTGCCTTTTCTGTAAATCCTCCTGCAATTTTAATTGCGTCTTCTATTCTGCTATTGCTTTTTAGTTTATATACTCCTGGATTTTCCACTTCTCCATTTACATAAATAGTAATATAACTTTCTGTAGCTTCATTGGTAGCTTCTATAAATATATCTTCAGTTTTACTATCATTACCTCCATCTCTAAAGTACCCAATGGCTGACCAACATATAAATAAAAATAAAATTACGGTAGATCCTATTATTTTCTTTTTATTTTTCACATTTAGTACCTCCTTTTTTACAAATAACAGAGAATTTAATTTGTTATAATTATTGACAAATTTATTAATTAATATCGCAGTTTTGGGTATTTTTTGATATAATTGTCTTTAAGCACAACTAAGGAGGATACAATGAGAACGTTACGTAATTTATTATTATTTATTTTGTCTTTTTTAATAATTACAAATTGGAATATCGCTAAAGCTAAAACCAATCCGCCTACTGTTTCTGCTGAAGGTGCAATTCTTATGGATGCTACCACTGGAGAAATACTTTTTCAAAAAAATATAAACAAGCCTTTCCCCCCTGCTTCCACAACAAAAATCATGACAGCATTGCTTGCTTTTGAAAATACAAAGCTGGATGATGTGGTGGTAGTTGGAAAAAAACCTCCCTTTGCTGACGGTAGCAAAATATATATTTTTGAAGGAGAAAATATAATTGTTAAAGATTTACTATATGCACTTCTATTAGAATCCGCCAATGATACTGCTGAAGCTTTAGCAGAACATATTAGTGGCTCTGTAGAGGAATTTTCAAAACTTATGAATAAACGTGCCAAAGAGCTAGGTTGTGAAAATACAAACTTTGTTAACCCAAGTGGTCTTTATGATGGTAAGCATCGAACATCAGCTAAGGATTTAGCCCTTATAATGAGAGAGCTTGTAAAATATCCAGAATATATAGAAATAGCTACTTCATTATCCTATAAAATTGATCCTACAAATAAATCTAAAGAAGGTAGACCCCTTTGGAATAAGAATAAATTAATTCAAAAATATTCTAGTTATTATTATGATGGAATTGAAGGTGGGAAAACCGGGTACACTGTTCAATCTCAGCACTCTTATGTGGCAAGTGCTCAGAGAAACGGTCATAGACTTGTAGCTGCTTTAATATATGATAAGAATAAAACTTACTTTGAAGATACAATTAACCTATTTAATTACGGCTTCAATAACTTTTCATTAATAAAAATGTTTAAAAAAGGTGATGTAGTTACAGAGTATAATGAAAAAAATTTAAATATTAAGCTAAAAGCTTCAGAAGATTTCTATTACATTAAAGAAAAAACTAGTAGTGATAATGCTATATTTACCTTAGAAAATAAAGATTTAAGTTCTCAATCCTTTATAAAAGACGAAAAAGTATTAAATGCTTCTATTTTTTATAAGGATAAAGACCTAGGGACCTTGCCTCTTTTAAGTGATTCTGATCATATAATAAAAGCTGATGCAACTGCCCAGGCCATGTCTAAATTTAGTAAAACTACAGTTACAATTTTGTCTATACTAATAACTTTAATTACTATAGCCTCAATAATAATTGTTAGAAATCGCAAATTAAGATTATAATCAAAATAATATATAAAAATAGCTACCCTCTTTTTAGGCTAGCTATTTTTTAATTTCTCTATTAAATTTTTTATATCCTTTGGTAATCCGCATTCTAAATTTATTATCTTTCCTGTCCTTGGATGTGGAAAAGATAATGTATTAGCATGAAGTGCTTGCC
Organism: Clostridium malenominatum; assembly: GCF_039521365.1. Lineage (NCBI taxonomy): Bacteria > Bacillati > Bacillota > Clostridia > Eubacteriales > Clostridiaceae > Clostridium > Clostridium malenominatum. The sequence continues at coordinate 606,758 of NZ_BAAACF010000001.1, read as the reverse complement.
TGCTTATTAAGCTACTATCATCATAGGCTTCACCGTAAAGTATATCTCCATATAAAGGATTTCCTATATGACTTAAATGAACCCTAATTTGATGAGTTCTACCGGTTTCCAACCTTAATTGAATTAAGCTACCCTTTTCATATTCCTCTATCACCTTATAATGAGTAATGCTTTCCTGCCCCCTAGGATCTATAACTCTCTTAATTGTACCTTCTCCTACTCTATATATAGGATAATCCATTGTGCCTTCATTAGGTGAAAGCTTATTGTGAGCCACTGCCATATACCCCTTTTTAAAGCTTTCTCCGCTCATTTCTCTTGCTAGAGCCATATGAGAGTATTGATTCTTTGCGATTAATATCAGCCCTGAAGTATCCATATCTAATCTACTAACTAATCTTACTATACAATTTTCACCCTTGCTTTTAAAATAATATAGTAGTCCATTAGCTAGGGTACCACTTTGAAATCTTTTAGTTGGATGAACAACCATTCCCGGACTTTTGTTTATAACAATAATGTCTACATCCTCATAGATTATATCTAAATCCATTTTTTCAGGTTCAATGTTTTGTTCTTCTTCTTTTTGAATGAAAACTTGTATTAAGTCTCCCTTTTTTAGCTCATATCTTAATCTAGCAACTTTTCCGTTTACCATTATTCTATCTTCTCTAATTGCTCCTCTAATGAGCCTTGATGATAATTTTAAAACGTCTTTCAAATATTTATTTAGAAGTATACTCTCATCCTTTTCAAATGAAAAATTTAATTCACTACCCATCAATAACTCCTTTTATCTACTTAGTATAATCTTCCCCTAATAGCACGGTAATATTATAATCCCCTTCTTTATAGCTATTATTTTCTATATTATCTATATTAAATTCTTTTGTTATATCCTTAATCAAACTTTTATTTATACCCCTAAATATAATTTTAGATTTTTTTAAATTATCTCCATTGCCAATATCTATATTGCTATAGCCCTTACTTTTTAATAAAGAAGAATACTCTGAAGCTATTCCATTTTTATTTGTGCAGTTTAGAATCTGTATTTTAATTTTTCCCCTTTGAAGTTTAACTTCAGCAGTTATTCCTTGTAGTTCTGAAACTAAATCTTTATTTAAAGTTTCATCGTATATAAAGTAGGAAATCCCACCGATATATTTAGCCTCTCCTCCAACAGTTAAAATATCCATATCCTCTTTATCAATTTTTATAAATGTATATCCATATTTTAATATTTCATCAGGCTTCATATTAGTTTCTATATATTTAGGTAAGGTAGAAATAATTGAAGGTAATCTAGTTATTATAGACGGACTTTTGAATTTATCAATAACCTTTCCTATAAACATTTGCTGATTTTTAATTCTTCCTAAATCTCCTTCTGAGAGTCCCGTACCATCATTATTTTGTCTCCATCTAAAAAACTCTTCTGCTTTTTTACCATTTAGTTGAACAACTTCACCCTTTTTAAATTTTATATGCAAATTTTGTGTAGGGTCATCATAATACATATTCTGCTCTATTTTCATTTCGATGCCACCTATACTATCAATTACCTTTCTAAACCCTTCATAGTCCAATTTAGCGTAGTAATTAACATTTATATTTAGCAAATTTTCTACTGCTTTTATTGAATACTCAGGCCCACCAATAGCATGAGCTGCATTAATTTTTTGCACCTTCCCATTTATTAAAACTCTAGTATCTCTAGGAATTGATACCATTTTTATTTTATCACTCTTTGGATTATAGTTTAGCAAAATCATAGTGTCTGTTCTTTTAGGATCGTTTTTACTATAAGGTCCTCCATAATCCACTCCCATAACTAATATGTTAATAGGCTGTTTATTTGTAGTTTCTTTTCTTTCAACTATAGCTAATTTATTTTCTGATATTGAATTATTACTAAAGCTCAATAAGTAAAAATATAAGTAGCTAGAAACAAAGGCTACTATAAACAGTAACCCCAGTAGTATAAATTTTCTTTTACTACCTTTTTTACTACTTTTTTTACTTTTTTTCTTATTACCCATTTTATTCACCTACAATTTTCAATAAATAGTTTCTACCTTCTACAGTGTTAATATGCAACATTTGCCCTCTTTCCACTATATATTTTATGGTCAAATCAAAGGATTTAACCATGGCTTTATCTATATTTTTATAGGTTAATTCTCTAATTTCTTCTACACCTGAATATCTTCTAAGCGGCTCTATATAATCGGCAAGATATATGATTTTTTCTAACATTGTCATGTTTTTTCTTCCTGTAGTATGATAAGCTATGGCATTAAAAATTTCATCATCTCTAATTCCCATAGTATCTCTAGCAATTATAGCCCCTGCTAATCCATGTAAAAGCTGAGGACTTCTTTCAGAAACTTCATCTATCTTATATCCATTTTTTCTAACTAAATTTATTAGTTCATAGCTATTTAATCCTTTAGCACAATCGTGAATTAATCCTGCAATAGCTGCTTTATCTTCATTAACTCTAAAATATTTTGCCATACTTTTTGCTGTTTCTTTCACACTTATACTATGCTGATATCTTTTGGGGTCTAATTTTTCCTTTAAAAAGACCTCCATAGACTCTTGGCTCCACATTAAAATCACTCCTAGACACAATATAAAAGTTATTCATATAACTTTAATTCTTTTGCAGTATTATATACCCCTTCAGGTAAAAAGTATCTTATATTTCTATTTTCCCTTAAGGCTTTTCTTATTTCAGTAGATGATATTTCTAGCAAAGGTATATCTAAAAATATTATTTCATTTCCATACTTTTTTTCTAGTATATACTTTCGCTCCATTATTTCATTCTTATTGTACCCGGGTCTATTAAAAACGATGAATTTACATATCTTCATAATATCCTTAAGGTTTTTCCATGTTTCTAATTCCATTAAACAATCCACACCAGTCAAAAAGTGCCACTGAGTATGTGGATATGTTTCATTAAAATATGTCAAAGTTTCATAAGTGTAGCTAATATCTTTTTTATTTATTTCATAATCACTTATTTCAAAATTGATCTCTTCTCTTATAGCCATACAAACCATTTCATATCTCAAATTTGAGTTTACAATAACTCCCCCCTGTTTATGAGGGGGATTTCCTGATGGAACAAAAATAATCTTATCTAAATTTAATTTGTATAAAGCCTCATAGGCTATATGAAGATGACCATTATGAATTGGATCAAAGGTTCCTCCAAATATAGCTTTTTTCTCCATATACTCTTTACCCTCTCACCATGTTTTAAGGTAGCTCTATTTTAGGTTTTTTCATTGATCTTCTATAAAGAACAAATTTATTTCCTATTGCTTGAACCCCTTCACATTTTAATTCTTCACAAATAATATCTGAAGCTTCTCTTGCTTCCAAACCGCTATTATTCAATACTGATATTTTAATAAGTTCTCTAGCTTCCAAGGCATCATCTACCTGTTTTAGGAAGTTTTCTTCTACTCCACCCTTGCCAACTTGAAATATAGGGTCTATATTATGGGCAAGTGACCTTAAATAGCTTCTTTGCTTTGACGTTATCATTACTTTACTCTCAATCCTTTCAATTCTACAGTATAAAATCAAATTCAAAATCTTTAAATCTTACAGTGTCTCCATCTTCAATTCCCATTTCTATTAATTCGCTCATGACACCTTTATTCTTTAATACGTTATGAAAATATCTTAGTCCGTCTGGGTCATTAACATTAACACTTTGAAGAAGCCTATCTGCAAAACTTCCTTCTACAACATAAATTCCATCCTCAATTTTAATAGTATAAGTGAATCTCTTTTCTTCTGGTACAAACATATCCTTTTCTTCTATTTGCAAATCTATTACAGGTATAGTAGATAAAACCCTTGCCGCTTCCTTAATCAACTCTGTTAATCCCGAATTTGTAGCTGCTGAAATTTTAAATATGCTTTTATATCCTAGCTTTTCAACCTTTTCTTTAAAATCTTCATAAACCTTTTCATCCATAAGCATATCACTTTTGTTTGCTGCTATTATCTGAGGTCTATCCCATAACTTTACGCTGTATTTTTTTAATTCTTCATTTATTTTAAGGAAATCTTCATAAGGATCTCTTCCTTCAATTCCTGATATATCAACCACGTGAATTAATAGTCTTGTTCTCTCAATATGTCTTAAAAAATCAAGCCCTAATCCTACTCCTTCTGACGCACCTTCGATAATTCCTGGTATATCAGCTATTACAAAGGGTTCTATTCCAGACTGTCCTACCACACCTAAGTTTGGAGTTAAGGTAGTAAAATGATAATTTGCAATTTTAGGTTTTGCATTACTTACAATTGACAACATTGTTGACTTTCCTACATTTGGAAACCCTATTAATCCTACATCTGCAAGAAGTTTAAGTTCTAATACTATACTTCTTTCTTCTCCTGGCATTCCAGGCTCAGCAAAGCTAGGAGTTTGTCTTGTAGGTGTAGCAAATTTTACATTACCTTTTCCACCCTTTCCTCCTTTTGCTATTACATACTTATCTCCTGCATGAGCTAAATCAGCCATAATTTTTCCAGAAAGCTCATCTTTCACTACTGTACCCATTGGTACCTTTATTGTTAAAGTTTTGCCATCCTTACCGTAACATTTTGCACTAGAACCATCACTGCCTCTTTCTGCAACATATTTTCTCTTATATGTAAAGTCCAAAAGAGTTGTCATATTTGGGTCTACTAATAATATAACATCTCCACCTTTACCTCCGTCTCCTCCGTCTGGTCCTCCTAATGGAACATACTTCTCTCTTCTAAAAGATATGGCACCATTTCCACCATCTCCCGATTTAACAAATATTTTTGCTCTGTCTATAAACAATATTCTCACCTCTTAAATAACTTTGTTTTTACTTACAAAATATAATTCTATAAGCAATATTATCCCCATAAATACATCGATATACCGAAATATCTTCTATTTCTATATTTAATTTATCCCAAGATTCCATCCAATTAATTTCATCTGTTAATTCTTCATTATTAGATATAAAAAGACTTTCTCCTAATTTATCCTCAAATATGTATATATGTATGTTTTTATGTTCTTTTTCTTCTATTTCATTAAATATATTATTTACTAAATTAATTTTTTTATCTTTTTCACTATGTAAAAGTCTTTTTTTAAATTTAGATATTTCAATATTTACTGTTATACCAATATCTTTTCTAAACATTCTTATAATATTTTTTTCTAAGTTATAAGCTAATAAACTATCCCCTAAATTGTATAATTCACTTATGACTTCATTGTGTATGCTTAATTTATCTATAAATTTTTTAGCTTCATTTTCTTTATTTACTTGGAGATATCCATATATAATTTGAAGGTCATTCATGAAATCGTGCCTTTGTTTTCTTAAAACTTCAATTGTTTTCTCAAATTCCCCCATAGTTAATCCTCACCACATTAATTTTAAAAAAAGCACCCTAAACCAGGGTGCTTTATATTATTCAGCTACAACAACATCTTCTATTATTTCTAATGGATAAACAGAAGCTCTTTTTTTAGTTTTTCCAACTCTTTCGAATTTAACTATTCCATCAACTTTAGCAAACAAAGTATCGTCGCTTCCTCTGCCAACGTTGTTTCCTGGATGAATCTTAGTTCCTCTTTGTCTAACTAAAATGTTTCCTGCTAAAACGAATTGACCGTCTGCAGATTTAACTCCAAGTCTCTTAGATTCACTGTCTCTTCCGTTCTTTGAGCTACCTACACCTTTTTTCGTAGCAAATAACTGAAGGTTCATTAGTAACATACTACTCCACCTCCTCTACTAAAACCTTTATATATTTACCGTAACTTTTTTCTATACTTCTTAAACCAATTAACATAGTCTCTAATAATAATTGACATTTATGTATTTGCTCACTACTTAATTTCTTTAAGTTACAACTTAAAAAACCATCTATAGTTTGAATATCTGCATTTACTTTTGCAACTTCAGTAATTCCGTTAGCCATAGTAATTGATATTGCTGAAACAGCTGCACAAACTAAGTCATATCCTTCACTAACTGAATTTGCATGTCCTTTAATATCAAAAGAAACTATACAGCCTTTTCTTTTTTCAAATACTGCTTTAATCATGATAATTAAGCATTAATTTTTTCTATTTGAAGTTTAGTGTATGGCTGTCTGTGACCTTGTTTTTTTCTATAATGCTTTTTACGCTTATATTTGAAAACAACAACTTTTTTAGCTTTTCCTTGACCTAAAACTTTAGCAGTAATATTAGCTCCTTCAACTGCTGGGCTTCCAACAACGAACTCACCGTTTTCTTTGCTAACTGCTAGAACATTATCAAGTTCTATAGTAGCATCAACTTCTGCTTCTAACTTTTCAACGAAGATTACATCTCCTTCAGAAACTTTATACTGTTTTCCTCCAGTTAAAACTATAGCGTACATTAAACACACCTCCTCTAACCAGTCTCGCCATTTAAGGTACATGTTTCCATGTTTCAACCTTTTCTGTGCGGTCTACAAAAGCCATTTTAACATATCCAGCTAGCTTTGTAAAGTTTTTTACCCGTATATTTTATACATTTTTAAATTTTCTAGTTGATTAGAAAATAATAAAGGTTCTACTTTGTAATATTCTTCTCCCTGGGTAAACTTTAAGTATACAGATATATCTAAGGAGTCTATTTCTTTAATAAAAGAAATTATATCTTCTGTTATGTGTTTTTTGTAACCATCATTAACTTCAATATAAATGTTTTTAATATTATTATTTTCTTTTACTTTTTTAACTTCATTTCTAATTAGTAAATTTATATAGGATAGTTTTAATCTATTTCCTTTACCATTACAGCAATGACAAGCCTCTTCCATGTATTCATTTATTGCTTTTCCTACTCTTCTTCTTGCAATTTGCACAAGGTTTAACTCTGTAAAAGGATAAATAACAGTTTTAACTTTATCTTCTTCAAAGCCTTCTTTTAATTTCAAAAATACATTTTCCTTGTCTTCTTCATCCTGCATGTCAATAAAATCTACTAATATTATACCACTTAAATTTCTAAGTCTTATTTGATTAGCTATTTCCTCAGCAGCTTGAATATTAGTTATAAAGGCAGTTTTCCTCATGGATTCACCCTTTATATTTTTCCCTGAGTTTACATCTATTGTATACATGGCTTCAGTCTTTTCAATTATAATATATCCACCACAATTTAACTGTACTTTATTATTTCTAAGCTTTAATATTTCCCCTTCGATTCCATAAAATTGAAATAAGTCCAACTCTTCTCTATGTATTTGAAGAAAAACATTTACATCCTTTGCGTTTGTTATGTAGTTTTTTACTTCTTCATAGTCTTCTTCGCTATTGACATAAATCTTAGTAGTTACTTCATCTAGCTTATCTCTTAAAATTTTACCTAATATTCCTCCTGCTCTATAAAGCAACCCTGGTTTTAAAGAGTATGTTCCCTTTCTCTTTATATCCTTATATGTGGTATTTAGAAAATCTACTTCTTCGTTTATCATTTCTAAAGTTACCTTTGATGCATTGGTTCTAATCATAAGTCCAGCATCCTCTGGTTTCTTTATTCCCTGTTTTATATAATCTTTCACTCTTTCATCTTTAATTTTTTGAGAGAAGCTTATATTATTATCAAGGGTATTTAGCACGCAGTATCGACCTGGTATAGCTACTGCATTGGTAACCTTAGGGCCCTTTTTACCTATAGCTTCCTTTACTACTTCAACTAAAAGTTCGTCGCCCTTTTTTAAATGTGTATTTTTAAATTTTCTATCTATATACATATAACAGTTTTCTCTGTGTCCTATATCTATGAAGGCACACTTTATTCCAGGGATAATGTTTTTTACTATTCCTTTATATATCTCCCCTGGAAAAGGTTCCTTTGAATCCTCTTCTATAAAGCATTCCTTTAGCTTGTTATTTTTCTTTATAGCAATTCTTAGTACAGAACCATTCCGTTCTACGAATATTTCCTTCATTTTCAACACCCCTAGCTAATTTAGAGTACTACATATTTCCTAAGTACTTATCTAGAGAAACAAGATTATCTTCATTTCCACCGTATATTTCCTGTCTTTCTATTAGAACAAATCCCTCTTTATCTCCATTATGAGTATTATCCAAAATAAATTTACTTAATAAGTCTGCTGATAGATTTTCTCTACTTCCCGCGCTAACTAATACCTCTAATATTAAAGAGTTATTTTCTATTTTATGATTAAACTTCTTTAGCATAGGTTTTATATCTACTTCTTTCTCTCCACTTTTACCTTTTTTCAAGACCTTCCATTCTTCCATTTTAAATATGTTTTTTATATCTTCTTCTATCTTATCTAAACTATGATATTTAATATTTATGGAATAGGAAGCAGCTTCTATAGCTGCCATAGCTTGAGGTATTTTCTTTCCATCTTTACTTTCTTTGTCTATCTTTACTACATTAATAAACTTTATATTAGAAGATGAATTTTCATTTAATCTATCTTTAACAACCCACGTATCTAGGTTTTCACTAAGATTAATATCCATGTATTCGCCCTTTGAAAACATTCCTACTGAAAGAGGTTGAGCTAATGAAATACTCATATGGGGATTAAACCCTTGAGAATATTCAATGGGGAGATTTCCTCTTTTAATTATTTTTTGAAGGGTTCTCATTAAATCCAAATGAGATACAAACTTTATATTGCTTCCTTTTGTAAACTTAACTAAATATCTCACCTTCAAAACACTTCCCTTCTAAATTCTTATTTATTCCGCAGGCGCTACATCCTTCTCTACAATCAGGAGTTATAGTTCCAAGCTTTGCTTTTTCATTTTCTTTAATTAAATACTCTTTATTTACACCTATATCTATAAAGTCCCAAGGTAATATTTCATCATAGCTTCTTTCTCTATAAGTATAATACTCTGGATCTACATTACAATTTTTAAAAGCATTCATCCATATATCGTAGTTAAAAAACTCTGACCATCCATCAAATTTCGCTCCATTTTTAAAGGCATCTATAAGCACATCACAAAGTCTTCTATCTCCTCTAGCAAAAACTCCTTCCATAAAGCTTACTTTGGAAGCATGATAATTAAATGAAATGGCCCTAGACTTTATATTGTCTTTTACAGTATACACCCTTTGCATTACTTCTTCTTCCTTTAGTTGAGGTACCCACTGGAATGGAGTGAATGGCTTTGGAACAAATATAGATGCACTCGCTGTTACCTTTAATCCCTTTTTCCTTACTTCCTTAGGTATTTGGTAGTACTCATTAACTACTTTTTCTGATAATAGTGCTATACCCTTTGCATCTTCTTCCGTTTCATAAGGAAGCCCTATCATGAAGTAAAGCTTTATAGTTGACCAACCTGATTCAAAAGCACTTCTTGTGGCCGTCAATAAGTTTTCCTCATTAACCCCCTTGTTTATAACATCTCTCATTCTTTGAGTTCCTGCTTCAGGTGCAAAGGTAAGCCCTGTTTTTCTAACCTTTTGAATTTCATTTATTAAGTCAACAGAAAAGGAATCAATTCTTAAGGAAGGAAGAGATACTCCTACTTTTTCCCCTCCATGTTTTTCTATTAAGGAGGTAATTAATCCTCGTATATCTGAATAGTCACAAATACTTAGGGAAGTTAATGATATTTCATTGTATCCCGTGCTTTTAAGCAGTTTTTCTCCTAACTCCATAAGCTTTTCTTTTTTCTTTTCTCTTATGGGTCTATAAATCATTCCTGCCTGGCAAAATCTGCATCCTCTTGTACATCCTCTAAAGGTTTCTAAATTAATCCTATCGTGAACAATTTCTGTATAAGGTACAATTAATTTATCAGGATACGCCACTTCATTAAAGTTTCTTACTATTCTTTTTCTTACCTTGCTTGGAACATCTTCATATAAAGGAGTAAATTCTTTTATAGTTCCATCTTCTTTATAATCTACTTTATATAAAGAAGGTACGTATACTCCTCGTATTTTGCATGCCTCTTTTAAAAACTCACTTTTTCTTCCTTTATAATCTTTATAAAGGTCCAAAACTTCATGTAAAACCTCTTCTCCTTCTCCTAAAATGAATAAATCTGCTATATCATAAAGAGGTTCTGGATTATATGAACAAGGCCCTCCACAAATAACAATTGGTTCTTCTTCTCCTCTTTCTGATGCTCTTATAGTTACTCCACCCATATCTAACATATTTAATATATTAGTATAACTCATTTCATATTGAAGGGTAAATCCTAAGAAATCAAAGTCTTTAATAGAATCCTTACTTTCTAAGCCATATAACGGAATATTTTTCTCTCTTATTAGTTTTTCCATATCTGGCCAAGGTGCAAAAACTCTTTCACAATAAGTGTCTTTTCTCTCGTTTAATATATAATAAAGTATTTTCGTGCCTAAATGAGACATTCCTACTTCATAAACATCAGGAAAACAAAAAGCAAATCTTATGTCTATTTCATCCTTATTTTTTTTATATGAATTAAATTCTTCTCCTATATATCTTGCTGGTTTCTCTACTCTAAAAAGAATATCATCAGGAATTAAGTTCATTAGTAATCCTCCTCTTAAGTTCTTATTTAAATATAATACCATATTAACTTTAAAATTGAAAATGGTTTATCTATAGTTTCTATCCTCAATATCCATGAATTCTCTTATGGTTATGTTACCATATAATTTTAACCCTTCTATAATTTCCTGTTCAAAAATCAAATCTATTACTTTCATTTCGTCATCTAATACATAAAAAATGTTGTACTTATTTTTTTCAACTATACTTAAAATACTAACTAAAGTTATTTTATAATTAACAGAAATACTTCTATTTTCAATATAGCCTCTTTTTAAGAATATATTTTTCTTTTTTATAATGTCTCCCATAATTATATAAGTTATCCTTTCTCGTTCTTTTATAGAAGAAATAATAATAAATAATCCTATAAGTCCTATACTTATATTAATTTTACCTCCAAAAAATAAAAATAGGTAAGTAAGTATTAACAATATACCTATTAATAAACTAATATAAATGGTAATTAAATTTGCCCTCTTATAAATATATTTGCAATTTAATAGATCTCTTATTATCCGACCTCCATCTAAAGGGTACGCTGGAATTAAATTAAATAACCCTATAATTAAATTATATTCATATAGCAATAAATATATATTCATTGAGGGCTTGAATTTAAAAATCACATAAAATATAGCTGCTAGAATAAGATTTGTTAAGGGTGCAGAGAGAGATATTATTAAATTTTCCTTAATGGAAGCTTCCTCTATATCTCTAAGCTTTAGCACTGTACCCACAGGCAAGATTTCTATTTGGAACCCAGAGAATCCAAAATATCTAGCAACTATATAGTGTATACCTTCATGCAAAAACACAATAATCAATGAGATTATAAACTTTTTTTCATATCCTATGTAGAATAGTATTAGTAAATACGGAATGAAGTATTTATTAATTTTTATCAAGATTTTCCCCATCCTATTTTATTGCTAAATAGTTTTCTGGATTTCTACTTTCCCCCATAAAAAGTAGTTCAAAATGAAGATGCTCCCCAGTGGTTTTTCCAGTCTTTCCACTCTTGCCTACTGCTTCTCCTTTACTAACAGTTTGATCTTTCACTACATTTATAGAGCTAAGATGACCATATTTTGTTTCTATACCATCCCCATGATCTATCAATATATATTTTCCTAGTTCACTATCTTCTCCAACTTCTTTTACCTTGCCACCATAAGAGGATTTTACGTCTGTACCCTCGGCTACCCCTATATCTACTCCATGATGAAATTTATTTTTATTATCTATTGGGTCTAACCTATATCCATAGCTAGATGTTATAGTTCCACTTACTGGAGGAATGAATTCTTCGCTAATTTTTTGAGTAATTGTTTTTTTACCTGTTATTTTACTTTTACTCTCTTCAATAAAATTTGTAACCTTTTCTTCTAATCCTGCAATACTGAACATTTTTACCTTTTCATAAAGAGCTGATACTTCTGTGTTTTTATTCATAATTTCCTTTGAATAATTATATAAACTTTGGGTTTTGGGTGTTACTATAACCTTACATAAAACTACTAGAAATAGTAGTATTGTAGCTCCTGCTAAATCTCTTATTATTCTTTTACTTATATAATTTAAAATAAAATTATCCTTCTTGCCTCTGTTGTAGTAAACTTTTCCTACATCTTTTCTTTTCTTTAAATTTTTATAATATTCCTCATACTGTGAGTTATAACTCCCCATGTTTTTCACTCCTTTTCAAAATACAATATATCAAATATATATTGAAATTTTTTTTAAATATAACCTTTTCTTCAATAAAAAAAGAGCTTGTCTAAATAACAAACTCTTAAAAGTTATGAGCCTTTAAAGCCTTTATAAATATTTCTGCCGAGCCTACATTGGTAGCTAGCGGTATATGATGCACATCGCATAATCTTATTAGTGCAGTAACATCAGGTTCATGTGGCTGTGCTGTAAGAGGATCTCTAAAAAATATAATAAAATCAATTTTACCCTCTGCCAGTTTTCCTCCTATTTGTTGATCTCCACCTAAGGGGCCGGATAAAAATCTATAAACCTCTAAACCAGTATTTTCTGATATAAGCTTTCCTGTTGTGCCTGTGGCAAAAAGTTCATGTTCCTCAAATACTTCTTTGTATCTTTTCACAAATTCAATCATATCTTCTTTCTTCTTGTCATGGGCTATTAAAGCAATTCTCAAATTAATTCCTCCTAAAAATTTATTTTTTTTCTTCTCATACCAACATTTAAAATCAGCGCTATAGACATAAAGGTAGAGGTTAACGAACTTCCTCCGTAACTCATAAGGGGCAGCGTTATTCCAGTGATGGGCATAACACCAATTGTCATGCCTATGTTTTGAAGTATACCAAATATGAAAGTAGAGGTTACTCCTATACATAACATTGACCCAAAAATATCCTTTGATGTTTTAGCTATATTAATAAATTTATAGAGTAATATGCCATACATTAATAATAAAAATATAGCTCCAATAAATCCCCACTCTTCTCCAACTACAGAAAATATAAAATCCGTATGAACTTCTGGTATAAATCCTCCAGCAACTTGGGTACCTTTACCGAATCCTTTACCTATTATGCCACCAGATCCTATACCTATTTGCGATTGTATAAGTTGAAGATTTGCTCCCAGTTCATCAGCTCCAGGATTTATTAAAGATATTAATCTAACCTTCCAATAACCATACATTAAAGGAGTATTCCAAATCAAAGCTATAAGTCCAATCACCGAGGCGAAACCTCCCACAATAACTTTTAAGTTTAGTCCAGCGGCAAAAAACATTCCCAGGACTATAAAAAAACAAACCATTGTCATTCCCATATCCGGTTGTATTACTATCAAAATCATAGGAAGAATAGCATAAAAGGCTAATTTAATAAAATTATTAAAATCATTAATATCTCCTTCCATATCATTTAACAGTTTACTTATCATAAGTATCATACCAAGCTTTGCAAATTCTGAAGGCTGTCCAATAGTGACAGAGCCTATCTTCATCCACGAACTTGCTCCATTTACAGTAGATTTAAAAATTGTATCATTTAAAAATAACAGTATTATTCCAAACCAATATATTATTTTTACATAACCTTGTATCACAGAATAATCAACTAGCAAAATGCAATACATTACAAATAATCCTAAGCCTATCCATACTATTTGAGATTTAAAAACAGCTATTCCCGCCCAGGTTTTTGTTGCACTATATATATTTAAAGATCCAAAGAAAGCTATGATTAAAACCACAAATATCAATCCAAAATCTAACTCTCTTAACAATTTTCTATTAATCTTTAGTTTTTCAAACATCTCAAATATCCCTCCAATACAAATATGATTATATCAATGTAAAACAAAAAAAGCTATGTGTAAATTTACACATAGCCTTAAAAATTATCTTCTTTTCAACATTTTTCTAATAGGAATATTTGCAACTAAGGCAGGAGAATTGCCCTCATCTTCATCGGAAGTAGTCATTTTTATTTCTAACTCTTCCCTATCAATTTCAACATACTTAGATATTACATTCATTATCTCTTCTTTAATATTTTCCAATAATTCAGGAGATACAGTAGCTCGATCATGTATTAATATTAATTTTAATCTTTCCTTTGCTGTATCCTTTGAAGCTTTCTTTGAGAAAAACCCTAATAAATCCATTAATATCACCCCTACTTAATTCCAAAGAGTTTTTTTAATGAATGTATGAGACCGCCTTCACTAGTTTCCATTGCTATAAATGGCACTTGATCTCCTGTAATTCTTCTGGCAATATTACTAAATGCTTTTCCGGATAGTGCCTTATCATTTAAAACTATAGGTTCTCCCTTGTTTGTTGAAATTGTAATATTCTTATCATCTGGAACAATTCCTATTAATCTTATAGCTAAACTATCTAATATGTCATCTACATCTAACATATCTCCATTTTTAACCATATCACTGTTGATTCTATTAACAATAAGCTGAGGATCTTCTACCCCCTTAGCTTCTAATTTACCAATTACTCTATCTGCATCTCTAACAGAAGTGACTTCTGGATTAACAACTACTAGCGCTCTATCTGCAGCAGCTACTGCATTTTCAAAGCCTTGTTCAATACCTGCTGGACAATCAATTAATACGTAGTCAAAGTCTTCTTTTAGTTCATAAATGACTTTTACCATATCTTCTTTTTTAATATCATCTTTATCTCTTGTTTGAGCTGTAGGAAGCAAAAATAGATTAGGAAATCTTTTATCTTTTATAAGCGCTTGCTTTAATTTACAATTTTCTTCTATTACATCCATAAGAGTAAAAACTATTCTATTTTCAAGTCCCATTAACACATCTAAATTTCTTAATCCAGTGTCTCCATCTACAACAACAACTTTTTTACCCATTGAGGCTAAAGCTGTTCCTATATTGGCAGTGGTAGTAGTTTTACCAACTCCACCTTTGCCTGATGTTATTACTATAGCTTCTCCCATATAATTTCCCTCCGTTATATAAATTTGTTAGGCAAATAAGGTTCTACGACTATGGTACTTCCTTTAATTCTTGCTACTTCAGGGTATTGAGGTTTTATACTTTCTTCAGGGGCCCTTGTAGCAACCCCTCCAATTTGAAGTATTTGAGGCTCTAAGCTAAAGGCTGCAACTATGGCTTTTTCATTTCCACCTTTACCTGCATGGACATGTCCTCTTAAAGCTCCAAGAACAATTACATTGCCTCCTGCATAAATTTCTGCTCCCGAGTTAACGTCTCCAACTATAACTACGTTGCCAACATAGTTAATAACTTGTCCACTTCTTATTGTTCTTCTAATAAACTTTGTTCTTCCCTCATAAATGCCTGAAAAAACTTTATCATTTTTGTCTTCTTCATTCTCAAAAATACAATCTTTAATAAGTATTTCGTCAAAGAGCACATCTCTAAGCTTTCTTAAATCTTTATCATTTATGTATTTTAATTCTGTAGTAATTTTTAAAGTACACCCCTTATAAAATACCTTGCCTTTAGATAATCTCTCTATTAAAGAATCGAGCATTTCTTCAAAATCTTTAAATTTATTCATATTTATTATTGCATTTATTCCTTCTTTGTTTCCTTTGATTATAATTCCATCATCTAACATGCTTTTCTCCTCCAAAGTAGGTATAAGTTTATATTTCAACAAATATTGCCTAATTCCTTCTATTTATTATATTATTTTTTAAATAAAGGCATATACAAAGAAAGTATACGCCTTTATCATCAATTAACATGTTCAAATTTATAGTTTATTTTACTTAACTCTTCTTTAAAATACGCCTCATAAATAGCCTTAGCTACAGGAGTAACATAACCTCCATGACCACCATCAAAGACTATAACACAAACAGCAATTTGCGGATTGTCATAAGGGGCATATCCTATATACAAGCCAGATGACGTTCTTCCTACTCTTTCTTGATTTTCACTAGAAGTGGACGAACCTGTTTTACCTGCTGTAGGTATAGGGAAATCTCCAAGTACCGAAGAACCTGTACCCTCATCAAAAGATGTAACCGCAAACATGCCTTCCCTGACAGCTTTAAGAGTTTCAGGCTTAAGCGTTACTTTGTCTAGTATTTCTGGTTTAACTTCTTGAATTACATTTCCCTCGGAGTCTAAAAATTTATCTATAAGATGTAATTTATATCTTGTTCCTCCATTAGCTATCATTGCTGCAAAATTAGCCAATTGTAATGGTGTAAAGTTATTAGAACCCTGACCAATTGAAGCATTATATACATTACCTGGTCTTAAAGCTTCCTCTTCTACAGCATAAACATATTTATAAACCTTACTCATTACAGAAGATATATCTCCGTCAGTAAAGTTCTTACTACTCATTGTAGGGGCTTTTTGAACTAACTCCTTTAACTTTGATTTTAAAACCTCTGAAAAATTAGTTACATTTCTATATCTCATATGCTTTATTATAGTACTTTGAATATCTTTCTTCATGTCTTCTATTTCTTTACTATCCTCAGCTCTAACTCTTAAATCAATGCTCTTTTTAAGTTGAAATAGCTCATCGTATAGAGACCATATAAGTATATTTGAAGCTTTATTTTTTTCTGTTTGAACATTAAATACCTGGCCAAACAACTCTGGTATCTCTATACCCGTAGTAGGCTTATCAACATCATGAGGTGCTCCTAGTCCAAACTTCCAAGCATATTCCGCTAAAGTATCTAATCCTTTATTATACAATCTATCTCCCACTTCATAGAAAAAATAGTTGTTAGAATAAGCTAGTGCTTCCACTACATCAATATTTCCCTTACTAACGGCATTCCAGCTTCTACCCCTGTATCCGTATTTAGTATAAACTAAATTGTCATATATTCTTTCATTTGGTCCTAAAACATTCTCTTCTAGACCTGCTATTGCCGTTAATGGTTTAAAAGTAGAACCTGGTGCTGTAAAGGAAGAAGTTGCGTAATTAAAAAAAGGCTTTGGATATATATCGTACTCATCTTTTCTCATAGAATTTCCGTCCTTTGTTTTTACGCTGGGAAATAATGAATCTACTTCAATATTTAGTCCTCTATTACTAATATAGTTTTTAGCAAACTCCTCATAATTAGGATTGAAAAACTTATTGTATAAATCACTGGTTAGCTTTCCTGGTATGGAAAAAATGTTAGGATCAAAACCAGGTCTACTAGCTAGTGCTATAACTCCTCCAGTCTTTACATCCACAACTACCGCTGCACCTCTTGTAGCATTGGCAGTAATAACCCCATCATAACTTTGATTAGGATTTTTTCTTAAGTTTTCCATTACCTTATCCAAGGTTTTTTCTGCAGCTAGCTGAACCCCATTATCAATAGTAAGTTTCATAGTCTGCCCTGGATAAGGTTCTCTTCTTCCTAATTCTTCGATGATTCTTCCTTGTTTATTTAGCTTAACAATCCTTCCACCCTTTGAACCCTTTAATCTGTCCTCAAAAACTGATTCTAATCCTGCAACTCCTACATAATCCGTACTAACATCATATCCTTTTTCTTTATATCTCTCTACTTCTCCGCTAATTTTTGAAATATACCCAAGAAATGCTGATCCTAACTCTCCATTTGGGTAATATCTTACCGGTTGAGTAGTAACATCTATTCCTGGAAGATCATTTAATCTCTCTGAAAAAGCAAAAGCCGCTTCCTTTTTAATGTTATTTCCTATAATCACAGGCTTGTATCCTGAAAAGCTCTGCATTTTCATTGTATCTTTTATAATAAGATACTTCCTCTCCTTTTCTAATGGATATTTAATTTTATCTACACTATAGTCAATAATAATGCTTTGTAAAATTTCTGGTCTATCTTTAACTTTACTACTTTTGTACTCTTCCGCCCTTTTTTTAAACCCTGCAGTATCCTTAATATTAAACCTCTTAATCATTATAGTGTAAGCTTCTTCTGGAGTAATTCTATATTGTTCTAAAAGATTTTTAAAATCTTCTTTCGGATAAATTTTATATCCTTCTATCAATAATTTATAAGTTTCTTCCGGAGTAATTTTTAATAATTCTTCATTTACTCTTTTTATCTCTTCATTAGTAAAGGAATCTTTTTTATCTGGAAATAACTTTTTCTCAATAGCTTCGTTTAATCCTCTATCTCTCTTAAATCTAACTTCTAATATTTTTCTTGCATCTGCATCATTTGTTTTAAATTCAAATCTAAAAGGATTAATTTTCAGTTCAAAATCATCTTGAATTTTTTCACCATTTTCATCTAAAAGTTTAAACACCTTATCCATAGTTTCAAAAAAGTACTTTTTATTATCACTAGTTTCGTTATATACCAATATATAACTTTGAATATTCGTAGCTAATAGGGAACCTTTCTTATCTATTATAGGTCCTCTAGGAGCTGAATCAGGAACTTCTGTTATAGCCGTAGCATTTGCCCTTTCCTTATAATATTCGGTGTTTTTTATTTGAAGTATTCCCAATTTTGTAACCAGAATGGAGTATATTACAGCTATTATAAGAAAGAAGGCTGTAAATCTATTAAACTTTGTTTTTTTATCTTTCATACTTCACCATTCCTTTAAAATTTCCATCTTTTCTCCATAAAATCTTTGCTACACAACTTAAATATAAATCTATATGCTACAATAGACAAAAGCATATTATATAAAGAATTAACTAAGATACTTCTCAATGAAGTATTTACTTTAACAATATATAATAATATAAATAGAATTAATCCTTTAAATATACTTAAAAGAAAAGTGGATACCACTGGAATTAAAATTTTTTCCTTAAATATATTTATACCAATATACCCTGCTATAACACAACAAATCATATTGGCAAAAGCATTTACTCCTAAAACATTATTAAAATAAACATCCTGTAATAAACCTGCATAAGCACCAAGCCATAAGCCTTCATGACTTCCATTTATAATTGAGTAATTTATAACAAATACAAAAACAAGACTAGGAATATACCCGCCAATAGATAAAAAAGGGATTATTGAATTGTCTGCAATAAAAAGAATAAGTGTTATAAAAAATAATGTTGCTATCTTTTTCATGTCAATCACCTAATACTTTATATCTAATTTATTTTTAGGAATTACTATAAAAACCTCTTCTAATTTAGAAAAATCAACAAAAGGTTGTATAAGAGCATTTTTCATAACCTTACCTTTATCTTCTTCCACATCTACAACATTCCCTATTTTAATGCCTTTTGGATATAGAGTACTTCCTGATGTCAATATGGAATCCCCAACTTTAATATCAGAGTCTAATGGTAGATAATAAAGTTTAGCTAGTTTTTTATTCCTACTATCCTTATATCCCTTAACTACTCCTACGCTCTCCCTAGATCTTTGTACTATGCCTGTAACCGCTATATTCTCACTAGACAAGGTTTGAATTATTGCCCAATTATCTCCTATGGAAGCCACTTGACCAACTAGTCCATCCTTTGTGAGAACCACCATTTGTTTTTCAACTCCATCTTTTCTACCTTTATTAATAATTAATTCTTCTAGAAATGTTCCTCCGCTTTTACCAATAATATCACAGCCTATATAATTGTATTGAGAATTTTGATTCTTAAAATTCAACATTTCTCTAAGTCTTTCATTTTCCGATTTTAGTACATCATAATCTTTTTCTTTATCTTCTAATTCTAAATTTCTTTTTTTTAACTCTTCATTTTCTTTTTTAACCTCAGAAAAGTTAGTTATAAAACCAGTAAACCCTTTAATTTTAGTATTAAAATTATAGAAAAATCCTTGCACAGGATTTATAGTAGTTCCCACACCATTTTCCACAAAAGACACCTTGTTCTTCTTAGCACTATAGTTAATTAAACTTAAAAATGTAACTGACAGTACAATTATAGTTACTGCCAGTTTGTTTTTTAAAAAGCCCATATTTATCTTTTTCTCTTGCTACCTAATAATTGGTCTAAAGTATCTAATGCTTTCCCTGCTCCTATGGCAACACAATCTATAGAAGCATCTGCTATGTGAACGGGCATGTGGGTTTCTTTATTAATAAGTATATCTAATCCTTTAAGTGAGGCTCCTCCACCTGCAAGCATTATTCCTTTATCCATAATATCTGAAGCCAGTTCTGGTGGTGTTTTTTCTAAGGTGCTTTTTATAGCTTCTATAATGGAAGCTATCGGTTCTGATAAAGCTTCTCTTACTTCATTTTCTGAAATCTCTATAACCTTAGGCAAACCACTTATTAAGTCTCTACCTCTTATTTGAATTATTTCGTTTTCTCCAACATCATACGCTGATCCTAATTGAATTTTTACATTCTCAGCTGTTCTTTCTCCAACCATTAAATTAAAATTCTTTTTAATGTAGCTTATTATTGCTTGGTCAAATTCATCTCCTGCAACTCTTAAGGATTTACTAGTTACTATTCCCCCTAAGGAAATAATTGCAACTTCTGTAGTACCTCCTCCAATATCAACTATCATGCTTCCTGTAGGCTCATTAACTGGAAGTCCCGCTCCTATTGCCGCTGCCATAGGTTCTTCCATAAGCAATACCTCTCTAGCTCCTGCTTGCTTTGCAGCAGCTTCTATGGCTCTTTTTTCTACCTCTGTAACTCCAGACGGGAAACACACTACTAATCTTGGACTTGTAAAAGCACTTTTTGCACTTACTTTTTCAATAAATTTCTTAAGCATTGTCTGAGTAACATCAAAATCCGCAATTACCCCATCTCTTAAAGGTCTTATAGCCACTATATTTCCAGGTGTTCTTCCTATCATTTGCTTCGCTTCCTCACCTACTGCTAAAACTCTCTTTGTATCACTATTAATAGCAACAACAGAAGGCTCTCTTAAAACAACACCTTTTCCTTTTACATATATTAAAGTATTAGCTGTCCCTAAATCTATTCCCATATCTTTAGATATTCCAAACATTCCCATTAACATTTCTCCTTTCAATCACATCATATCTTTTTCTTTTAAACTTATATAAACTCCATCTCCAATTATTATATGATCCAATAAGTCTATACCAATAATTTTACCACATTCCTTTATTCTCTTGGTAATGTTAATATCTTCATTACTTGGTAATGGATCACCAGAAGGATGATTATGACAAATTATTATTGATGAACTATTATTTTTTATTGCTTCAGAAAATATTTCTCTTGGATGAAGAATAGAGCTATTGAGACTTCCTATAAATATATCCTTAATTTTAATAACAGCATTTTTCGTGTTTAACATAATTAATTTAATATATTCTTGCTTTAAATATCTCATTTCTTCCATAACTAAATAAGCCGCATCATTAGGTTTAGTTATTTTATAGCTATCTCCCGACTTAAAAGACTTAAATCTTTTAAACAACTCTGATAGAGCTAAAAGTTGACATACTTTAGCCTCTCCAACACCATTAATTTGCATTAATTCTTCTCTAGATAATTCTAAAACTCCGTTTAAGCCTCCAGAAATTTCTATTATTCTTCCACATAAATTTAAAATATTTTCACTCTTACTACCAGTTCTTAATAAAATTGCTAATAGTTCAATATTAGAAAGACTTTTGCTTCCATATCTTAAAAGCCTTTCCCTGGGTCTTTCGTTCTTTGGTAAATCTTTTAATTTCAAGTTCTCTTTCATTCAACTACTCCCTTTTAAAGATTTACCCCCATCTCCTTTAAAACGAAATACAAAGTATTTATGGGAAGCCCTACCACATTGTAGTAACACCCATTAATTTCTTCTACAAATATTCCTGCAAAGCCTTGAATTCCATAGGCTCCTGCTTTATCGAAAGGTTCTTCACTTTCTATGTATTTTTCTATTAGTTCATCGGAAAGGGAAGAGAATTTAACTTCCGTACATACACTTTTAGTAATGATAGAGTTATTTTTTTTATTATAAACGCAAAGACCTGAATAAACATGATGAACATTTCCACTTAATTCTCTAAGCATTTGAAAAGCTTCTTCTTTGTTTTTTGGTTTTCCTAAAACTTTGTCCTTTAATGACACTACTGTATCACATGCAATAATTACAGTATCATATTCTTCTGTACTATGTGCTACATTCATGCATTTTCCTTTTGCAAGTTTCTCTACATAAGAAGAAGTATTTCCATCATAAGGTACTAAGTCTTCATCGAATTGGCTTACTATAACCTCAAAGTCTGATAGTATTCTATTTAATAACTCTTTTCTTCTTTCTGAAGCTGATGCTAAAATAATTCTCATTTTTCCACTTCCTATATCAGTTTTTAGTTATTATTGCCAAATTATAAAAAAATATATCATTTACCTTATATAGTTTATCATTTATATAATTCATTAACAAGTATGTATACTACATTGTTAATAATTTTTTTGCAAATTAAAACAGCCATTTCACTCAAATTTATGAGCAATAGGCTGTCTACTTTTAATCTACTTTATTCAAATAATTGTATAGAAATATATAATTTTCTTCTAGATTCTCCTTATATATTTGTTCTGGAAGAGATTGTACTTTATTTTTTATTTCATTTAACTTTTCTATGTTTTTGCCTGACTTATCTATTCCATTCAATGAAGCAACCCATGCCTTCAGCTCTTTTGTTTGTATAGACTTAACATTTTTTTCACCTAATTTACTTAATATCTGCAAATATGCATTTACTATTTGAGCTCTTTGAAAATCAGAAGCCTCGTTATATGTTATTTGAAGTATTAATCTAGAACTCTCTATTTTTTCCTTTGCTAATTCTTCAATAATCTTTTTACTTTCTTCCTCACCATATACTCCTAGAATTACTCTTTTAAATTCCCCTTCCGTTACTACAAAGGGACTTCCAAAGGGTACTAATTTATTTTTATTTTCCTTTGCATACTCTTCATTCTTGAACATACCGCCTTGAACGGCAGCATATTTGACAATCTCACCCTTTGTAAAAACTACTTCCTTATCCTTTTTATCATCATTAATTCCTATTTTATTTTCTTTTTCAGTGGTAGAAGTCTTATCTTTTATATTTTTTAGAATAACTCCTCCCGCGAAGACTAATGAAATCATGAATATAAACGTAATAATAAAAGAAATAGCTTTGTTTTTCTTTTTTCTTTTTATATCATATCTAGTGTATCTTATTTTCATCACCCCGTTTTAAAATATTATCTCTATAAATAATATTTATAACTTGGGATTTTTATGACACTAAAAAATAAACCCCACATAATTTGTGGGGCAAATAATTATCTAAGTATTCTTCTAGCACCTGCATATCTAGAAACATAATAACTTCCTGAAAGATCACTTATGGTAACTTTTCCACTTCCTGAAGAGGCATGAATAAATTGTCCTCCCCCTATGTATATACCAACATGGGATATACTACCATATGTATTAAAAAACACTAAGTCACCTGCTAACAATTCACTTTTCTTAACCGATTGTCCAACTCCGAACTGTGTTCCTGTATAGTGACCCATTCCTACTCCAAATGCAGCGTAAACATACTGAGTGAAACCTGAACAGTCGAAAGCTTTTGGTCCTGCTGCTCCCCATACATAGGGTCTACCTAAAAAATTATAGGCATAGGACACAACATCACTTCTTCCACTTCCACCTCTACTGTATGAAACCGACATTCCTGACGCCGAATTAGAGCCCTTTGACTCATCATTTTTCTTTGGAACTATTATAACTTTGTCTGTTTTCACTGTAGCTGATCTTACTGCCATTCCTTTGCTGTTTAAATCAATAGTTGCATCTGCTTTTACAAAATCTACTCTTATTATTGTCAATCCTAGAAATAATAGAAAAAACACTGCAATTGAACTTAACTTTTGTCTTGAAAAATTCATTTTCTTCCACCTTTCCTGCCTCCGAAGTTAGCTGACGGGTTCGGGCAAAGGTTACCCTACTTAGCAGTATTAATATATTGCTAAGATTAACCCCTTTTTAACTGGTTCCTCCGTACTTAAGATAATCTTAAGATTCAGCACCTCTTCCATTATAATTGAAATTGTAATATAAAGTCAACAATATTTAAGAAATTTTTAAGAATTATCTATTTATTTATAGAACTTTTATGTATTTTAATCGTATAACAATGTATTTTCATAAAAGAGGGTATTAAGCAGTACACTTAATACCCTTATAATTAATACCCTAATTCTTTACCAACAATTATTACTTTTATTCTTCCTTTAATTAGCTGTCTTTTTAAAACTACATAGGCACTGCATATTCTTTCGTCTGTAGTGCATTCAGCACAATATCCTAACTTAGCGCAAGTGGTGTTTTTATTAAGTCTTCTTGCATTCACAGGAGCAGCTAATGTTTTAATTCTAGTTTCTGCTTCCTCTAGATTTTTTACTATCTTATTAACTCCTGCTATTATAATTACTTGATCAGGACCAAACATCATTGCTGCCACTCTATTGCCTCTCCCATCAATGTTATATAGCTCACCTGATTCAGTCAAAGCATTTGTACTACAAATATAGGTATCTGCTGAAATAGCATCCCTATATAGTTTCTTTAGGTCCGCTGGAGATAATTCCTCATCATATCTATCTAAAAAATTATATTCTCCACTTCTTAAGTAATCAATGACTCCTGTTTCAAACAAAGTCATTGAGCCACCAACTGTAACTGTTGAATTTTGTTTTAACAATTCCTTTAACTTTTCTTTTAACTCTACTTCATCTTTAACATAATATCCTTCCATATTATTTTTCTTTAATCCTTCAATAGTCCTTTGAACTTTCTTCTCTAAATACCATAAAAGATTCTTGTCCACTCAAATCCCCTCCAAATTATTTTTTTAAAATGAGCATATCCATTTGTTTGCCATTTATGTCATAATAATTTTTAGAAACTCTTTTAATTTTGTATCCGTTTTTTTTAAGAAATTCTATGGTTCTGAAACTATCTCTCATAACTGTTGTATAAAAATACTCTATATTATATTCTCTATTTAAATAACTATTAACCTCATCAATTACTCTACTTCCAATACCTTTTCCTCTATATTCATAATCTATCATTAAACACCATATCCAGGCCTCTGAGGGGTTTTTAAATTCCACTCTTCCTTTCAGTATACCTATGGTCTTGTTTTCAAACTGTATTTTACTAAAAAATTCATTTTCACTTATATAATATTCTAAAAATCTATCGTACAATTCGCTTACTTCTATGGGATATACACTTTCTTCCGCAAATTCACTCTGTTTATAAAGCCATTTTTTTATATCATCTACGTCATTTTTTTGAATATTCACAACTTTTATATTCTGCCACTGTACATTTAAGTCTAACATAGCTTCACCTCATTCCTTATTTATTTTTATTCTACAAAAATAAATAAATTCCTTTTTATTTAATAATTTTAAATAAAAAAAAGAAATTCCTCATTGAGGAACTTCTTACCCTTCGAATTCTTCTGGGAATTCTCCATTATGCCAAACGTTTTGAACATCATCATCATCTTCTAGTTTATCTATAAGTTTTTGTATAGTTTCAGATTCTTCCATAGAAAGACTAACTGTAGTATCTGGAATCATTGTAAACTCCGCTGATAAGAACTCAAAGCCCATTCCCTCTAAAGTTTCTCTTACCCCTCCAAAATCTTCAACGGAAGTTATTATTTCAAATACTTCTTCTGATGGTTGAAAGTCTTCTGCTCCAGCTTCTATTGCTGCCATCATTATTTCTTCTTCATCCATATCTTCTTTTCTTTCAATTACTATTTGTCCTTTTTGTTGGAACATCCATCCTACACAACCATTAGCTCCAAGGTTTCCACCGAATTTTGTGAAAGCTGGTCTTACATTACCTGCTGTTCTATTTTTATTATCAGTTAAAGCAGCTACTATTACTGCAACTCCAAAAGGACCATATCCTTCATAAGTTATTTCTTCATAATTTACGTTTTCTAATTCTCCAGCGCCCTTTTTGATTGCTCTCATCATAGTATCTTGAGGCATATTATTTGCTTTTGCTTTTGCAATAACGTCTCTTAACTTACTATTAGTTTCAGGATTAGCACCACCATTTTTAGATGCAAGAGCTAATTCTTTCCCTATTTTAGTGAATATCTTCCCTCTCTTAGCATCTGCTTTCCCCTTTTTATTTTGTATATTATGCCACTTAGAATGTCCTGACATATTTTTCTCCTCCTTAAACTTTAAAAGTTGCGACGCAACTTTTCAGATGTTTAGATCCATAGATGTTTAGATGATTAGATAATGGGGAAATTCTCACGGAATTTCTTTAATAATAAAACTCCTCAGGAGTTTTCACAATATCTATAAATCTAAAAATCTAGTTATCTAGATATCTGAAAAATTACTACGTAATTTTTCTAAAAACCGAAAATATTATACCATATTGCCCTATATAAACTCAAATTTTTATTCTTCATATAATCTATTTTCAATTTTGAAATAATATCTCTCTTCATCTTTTGTGAATTCACCTTTTCCTGAAGTACACTGAACTACTTCCTTTTTTATTATTTCTCCTGAATCTTCTGTACATAAGATTATGATTTCCACCTTATCAGTATATATAGTGTCTTCTATATGCCAGTTATTTTGTCCGCATAAATACTGAATTTTTCCTAGAAGGTCATAATCTATAAAAATATGTAGTGCATATCCTTTTACTCTTTCTACCACGCCTGCATCCTTAATAGCTTCAGCTGCACCTTTACTATAGGCTCTAACGAGTCCTCCTTTTCCTAGTAGAATCCCCCCAAAGTACCTTGTAACAACCACAGCGGTATTAGTTATGCCATTTTTCTTAATAACATCTAATACTGGTACTCCAGCTGTTCCCTGGGGTTCTCCATCATCACTATATCTTTGAATTCCCATATTTTCTCCTATAATATAGGCATAGACATTATGAGTGGCTTGATTATGCTCACTCTTTATTTTATTCACAAATTCTTTAGCTTCATCTTCAGTATAAACTCTTTTAGCATGACCTATAAATATTGATTTTTTTTCTTCAAATTGTGAACTTACCTCATCTTTAATAGTTAAATACGCCATTTTTCAAATTCCTCCATGTATTTTAAAGCCGCTCTTTTTAAATATTCCTTTGGTGAAGTTTCTAATATTACTTTTATCTTATCATAGGCTTTTTCACTATTTAACTTGCTTAATCCAGTTATTGCATAAAGCACTACCTGAGGGTTTTCATCCTCTAACGCCCTAATTAAAGGCATTTCTAAACTTATATCTTCTATTTTACTCATAGCTGAAATTGCCATTCTTCTTACATTCACAAATTTGTGAACAGAAGCCTTCAATAATATATCCTTGCAACTTATTTCTTTTAATTCTCCAATAATCCATATAGCCGTTTCCTTTTCCTTAGGATACATTTCTACATAGTTATTTTTTATATAATTTATAAGGTTATTTTTCATTCCTTCTCCAATAGAATTAATTATTTCTAGTTTATCATTTTTACCTGCTTTAGAAATATTTCTTAATAATTCTTTTTCATTTTCACTTTTAGCTAATATGCCATACTTTATTTTCCCTTCTATAATGTGACTTTGAGCTATTTCCTTTGTTATATTTCTAATTTTGCAAATAGCTTCAATTCCTTTTCCTTCTAGAAATAAAAAGTATGTAATTTCTTCTTCAGAATAGCTTTCAATTTTATCCCATTGTAAATTTATTAAACCTTTATTCAAAATTCTCTCTCCCTATTTACACTGTTTAAATATATTTTTAATTATTCCCAATCCCTTTTCAATAGAATATAAATCCGTTTGTGAAAAACTAAGCCTAAAGTACTCTTTTCCTTCTTTAGGGTTTTTGTAAAAAATTATTCCTGGAGTTATTAATACCCCGTCTTTTTCGCACTGATAAAACAATTCCATACTATCTATAAGCCCCTCTTTAATTTTCACATAAAAGTGAAGCCCTCCACCAGGAAGTATAAAATCTACATATTCTTCTAAAGCCTCTAAGGCATTTCTAAAAAATTCATACCTCTCTCTGTAAATTTCATTTAGCTTCTTTATATGCCCTTTCCACATTCCGTCCTTTATATACATATCTAAAACTCTTTGCATTAAGCTAGAGGTGGCAATATCTGTATTCACCTTAGAATTTTGTATATTTTCTTTAAAATCATGGGGACTTATAAGATAACCTAATCTTATACCTGGAAGAAATATCTTAGAAAAACTCTTTATATATATGACCCTATCATTGGTGTCCATGCTCTTAAAGCTTACATATTCATCACCATTATATATTAGTTCAGATAAGTAATCATCTTCTATAATGTAAAAATCATAAATTTCTGCCATATTTAATAATCTTCTTTTCTTAATGCTACTATAGCTAATTCCTGTGGGGTTTTGAAAATAACTCATTATATAAACACATTTTATCTTATTTTTCTTCAAAACTTTTTCTAATTCATCTAAATCCATTCCATCTTCTTGTAATTCTATTTCAACAACATTTGCTCTCCTCCACTTAAAGACTGTTAAAGCCCCTCCATAAGTTGGCTTTTCAACTACTACATTATCATTTACATTTATCAAAGCCTTAGACACTATATCAATCCCTTGCTGTGCACCTGAAACAATTAAAATATTATCACTATCTACACTATTTCTCCAAAAATATTTATCTATACTTTCCCTAAGCCCTTCATAACCTAGAGCCTCTTGATAAACTAATGCCTCCGTACCATCTCTATCTAATACTTTATTAATAACTTCTTTAAAGGAAGATACAGAAAAGAGCTCACTACTGGCAGCTTCCCCTGAAAAGTCTATATAATTTCTAAGCTTTTCACTGCTTATTCTTCTCACCACATTACTATATTTCTTCTTGAAATTTATTGCCACTTCTTTTCTCTTAGCATAGGTACCGCTTCCTATCTTCTGAACAGCGTATCCTTCACTCTCTAATTTATTATAAGCATTAACAATAGTTACATTGTTTACATTTAATTCTTCCGCTAATTTTCTTATAGGGGGAAGCTTCTCTCCATCTTTTATTTTATTTTCATCTATTAATTTTTTAATATGAATTGCAATTTTTTTGTATTTAGGAATTCCAATTCCCTCTAAATTTACTAGGTACTTTTTCAAAGTTCTCCCTCCCATCCTTATTAATTCTTACATTAATTATACACTATAATTGCATATTCAAAACAAAAATACACGCCTACAACATAATTTGGCGTGTATTTTTACTTAAATTTCCCCTATATCTTTTCTAAAATATGCTCCTTCAAAGTGAACCTTATGAATATTAGAATAAGCCCTCTCTCTAGCTTCTCCAAGGCTTTTTCCTAAAGCAGTTACATTTACTACTCTTCCACCGGATGTAACTAACTCTCCATCTTTAAATACTGCTCCTGCAATAAAATTTTTACCTCCATCTTCCCTCTCTTCTAAGGTAACAGGAAAGCCTTTTTTATACTCTCCAGGATATCCTCCTGAAACTAGCGTAACACAACAGGAACTAAGATTTTTCCATTCTACATTAAAACCCTTTAGTTTTTTATCTAAAGCTCTCTCTATTAATTCTACAAAATCACTTTCCATCAGTGGTAGAACCCCTTGAGTTTCAGGATCCCCCATTCTCACATTGTATTCTAGTAGATATACCCCTTTAGAGGTAATCATTAAACCGAAAAATATAATTCCTATGAAATCTATGCCTTCCTCTTTTATTCCCTTAAGGGTAGATTTCATTATATTTTCCTCAAATTCCTTCATTACCTCTTCGCTGCAATATGGATTTGGTGCTATAACTCCCATGCCACCAGTATTAGGCCCCTTTTCTCCATCAAAAATCTTTTTATGATCCTTAGCAGATATAAAAGGTATTATGGTTTCTCCATCGGTTATGGATAAAATTGACGCCTCCACTCCTTGAAGAAACTCTTCTATAACTACGGTTTTCCCTGAGCCTTCAAATATATCGTCTAGTATAAAGGAGTTTATTGTATCTTCTGCTTCCTCTAAGGTACTAGCAATTACAACCCCTTTACCTGCTGCCAATCCATCAGCCTTAATTACCACAGGGTAGTCACATTCTTTTAAATAACTAATAGCCTTTTCAACCTCAGTAAATACTTCGTAAGCTGCGGTCTTTACACCATATTTTTTCATAAAGTCTTTTGCAAAGCTTTTACTTCCCTCAAGTTTAGCTCCTTCTTTTGAAGGTCCAAATATTTTAAGTCCTTTATCTTTAAATTCATCCACTATACCCTCACATAAAAACACTTCTGGTCCTACTATGGTTAAATCTATTTTTTCCTCCAATGCAAAGGAGAGTAATTCTTCTATTTCCCTTAAATTTATATTTTCACATTTTTCTTCTAAAGCTGTTCCCCCATTTCCAGGTGCACAGTATATTTTTTCTACAGAAGGATTTTGTGAAACCTTCCAAGCTATAGCATGTTCTCTTCCACCAGAACCTATTATTAAAATCTTCATTATCAAATTCCTCCTAATGTTTAAAATGCCTTATTCCTGTAAATACCATGGCAATTCCTAGCTTATTGCATTCATCTATGGAATCCTTGTCTTTAATAGCTCCTCCTGGTTGTATAATAGCTTTAATTCCATATTTTGCGGCCTCTTCTACTACATCATTGAAAGGAAAGAATGCATCTGAGGCAAGAATTGCTCCTCCTTTTGCTCTTTCTAAAGCTTCTTTTGCTGCCCAAATCCTATTAACTTGTCCTCCACCAATGCCAAGAGTTTGCCCTTTTTCTACTACAACTATGCCATTGGATTTTACATACTTCACAACCTTCATACCAAAAATCATATCTTTTAACTCCTCTTTTGTAGGAGCTTTTTCAGTTACTATCTTTATATCTTCTATAAGCTTGTTATCCACGCTTTGAACTAAAATTCCACCATCTACTTTAGAAAGCTCATATTTATCCTTTGGTTTATAGTTACACTTAATCACCCTTAAGTTTTTCTTTTCACTTAATACTTTTAATGCCTCCTCTGAAAAACCAGGTGCTATAACTATTTCTAAAAAAATCTTTGATAATTCTTTTGCCGTATCCTCATCCACTTCCCTATTAAAGGAAACTATTCCTCCAAATATGGATATAGGATCACCCTCAAAAGCTTTCAGGTAGGCTTCTCTAGCATTTTCTCCCAAAGCAACACCACAAGGAGTATTGTGTTTTACCGCACAGCAGGCTACTTCTTCAAATTCATTTACCACCTTCCAAGCGATATCCATATCTTTAATATTGTTATAGGATAGTTCTTTTCCGTTAAGCTGGCAAAAATCCTTCATAGCACCCTCTTCTACTGTAGATACATAATAAGATGCAGTTTGATGACCATTTTCTCCATATCTTAAATCCATAGCTTTTTTATAAGATAAATTTAAGTACTCAGGATATTCTTCTTCTAACATGAAATTACTAATGGCTGCATCATAGGCAGAGGTTAGATTAAATACCTTGCCAGCTAAATATTTTCTAGTTTCGTAATTTACTTCTCCCTTTTCTCTTAATTCCTCTATTATTTTTGAATAATCCTTAGTATCCGATAAAACTATTACATCTCTAAAGTTTTTCCCCGCACTTCTAAGCATAGTAGGTCCACCAATGTCTATAAACTCTACTTTTTCTTCAAAGCTTATATCCTCTTTAACCTTTTCAAAGAAGGGATATAAATTTACCACTACCATATCAATAGTTGTAATATTATGCTCCTCAATGGTTTTCATATGGCTAACATTATCTCTTATAGCAAGAATTCCCCCATGAATATATGGGTTTAATGTCTTTACCCTTCCATCTAACATCTCTGGGAAATTGGTAACTTCACTTATGTCTATTACTTTTATTCCATTGTCCTTTAAATATTTATAAGTCCCTCCAGTGGATATAATCTCCACGTTATTTTCCTGTAGAAAACTGCCAAGCTCTAATATTCCATCTTTATAATAAACACTTATCAAAGCTCTTTTTATCATAATGCACCTCCACTAAATAACAAATATTTTTCTTCCCTGAACCTTAATTTTTCCCTCTATATAAAGTTTAACCGCTTCCGATAAAGCTTTGTGTTCTTCCTCTAAAACTCTCTTTTGAAGAGTTTCTTCACTGTCGCCCTCTAATACAGTCACTGTTCTTTGAAGAATTATAGGTCCTGTGTCTGTCCCTTCATCTACAATATGAACGGTACACCCCGTAACCTTTACTCCATATTCAATGGCAGCTTTATGAACCTTTAATCCATACATACCATTGCCCATAAAGGATGGTATTAAAGAAGGATGTATATTAATTACTCTGTTTTTAAACTGTTCAATAATCTTTCCTTTTAATATAGATAAATATCCCGCTAGCACAATTAAATCTACTTTTCCATCTATTAAGCTTAATATCTTATCGCTTAATTCATCCTTGTATTCTTTTTTATCAGCTACATAAGTATCTATACCAGCCTTTTTAGCTCTCTCTAAAGCAAAAACCCCTGGTTTATCACTAATAACACACTGTATTTTGCAATTTAAAAATCCACTTTCTATATTGTCTATTAAAGCCTGAAGATTACTACCGCTGCCTGATACAAGTACTGCTATTTTATACATACATCCTCTCCTCCAGCCTGAACATGGCCTATTTTATAAGACTTTAATCCTTCATCGCTTAAGAAGTTTATAATGTCATCAGCCCTATCCTCTTCTACACATAGAACAAAACCCGTCCCCATATTGAAAGTATTGAACATTTCATTTTCTGGTACTCCTAGACTTTGTATATACTTAAAGATTTCTGGAATAGGTAATTTATCCTTTTGGATTATAGCTGTAAAATTTCCTTTAAACATTCTAGGAATATTTTCATAAAACCCTCCGCCGGTAATGTGAGCCATGCCCTTTATCTTAAAGTTATTTATTAATTTTATTATAGGCTTTACATATATCTTAGTTGGAGTTAGTAAAACTTCTCCTATAGGTCTACCATTTAAATCAATAGTTAAATCTGGAATTAACTTTCTAACTAAAGAAAAACCATTGGAATGTACCCCGGAAGATTCTATCCCTATTAAAATGTCCCCTTCTCTAATTTCACTTCCATCAATTACATCCTCTTTTTCTACTACTCCCACAGCAAAACCAGCTATATCGTATTCTCCTTCTTTATAAAAACCAGGCATTTCAGCAGTTTCTCCACCTACTAAAGCGCAACCGGCTTGAATGCACCCTTCTGTTACTCCCTTTACTATTTCTCCTGCCACTTCTGCATTAAGCTTTCCACAGGCTAAATAATCTAGAAAAAATATAGGTTCACCCCCATGGCATAATATATCATTAACGCACATGGCAACGGCATCAATTCCAATAGTGTCATATTTATTTAATCTAAAAGCTAAATCAAGCTTAGTACCTACTCCATCAGTACCAGATACTAAAATCGGGTCTTTATAATCCTTAAAATCCTTTAATCTAAACATAGAAGCAAAGCTTCCTAATCCATTTAAAACACCAGGAATCATGGTTTTTTTAGTATGTTCTTTGTATATAGAAACTGATTTATAGCCTTCTTCAATATTTACTCCACTTTCACTATACATACTACTCATAATTAATACCTACCTTTCTTCAAGATGGTCTTTTGATACTTCTAAAGGCACCGATACTGGATATATTCCATCGAAACATCCAAGACAAAATCCCTTTTCTTTTCCTAAGCTATTTAATAAACCTTCCTTGCTTAAATATCCTAAGGAATCACAGCCTATCTCATTTTTTATTTCTTCTACGCTCATCCTAGCTCCTATAAGTCCATCTCTATGTGGTGTATCTATTCCAAAGTAACAAGGATATTCTACCACTGGAGCAGCAATTCTAAAATGTACTTCCTTTGCCCCTGCTCTTTTTAAAAGATATATCAATTTTCTACTAGTAGTTCCCCTAACTATGGAGTCATCTACTAATACTACCCTCTTACCTTGAACATTTACCTTTAATACATTTAGTTTTACAGTAACGGCTTTTTCCCTCATTTCTTGAGTGGGAGCAATAAATGTTCTACCCACATATCTATTTTTTATAAACCCAACACCATAGGGAATTCCTGATGCTTGAGAAAATCCCATGGCAGCAACCAACCCTGAATCAGGTACACCTATTACTATATCTGCATCAACAGGATGTTCCTTAAATAGTTCATGCCCTGCACTAATTCTTGACTCATATACATCTATACCATCGATAGTAGTATCTGGTCTTGCAAAATATATATATTCAAAGGCACAAGTTTTACAATTGGTTTTTTCGTGATATTTAATAGATTTTAATCCATCTTCATCTATTACCACCATTTCTCCAGGTTCTACATCTCTTATAAACTCTCCTCCGATAGAATCTAAAGCACAGCTTTCTGAAGATAATATATAACTATCCCCAATTTTTCCTATACATAATGGGCGAATTCCATAAGGATCTCTTATTCCTATTAACTTATCTTCTGTTAAAATCACAATAGCATAAGATCCTTTAATAGCTTGCACCGCATCTAATAAGGCTTTTTCAATTCCCTTTTTATATGCTCTAGCTATTAAATTAATAACAACTTCAGAGTCTATAGCAGTTTGAAAAACACATCCCCCATCTTCTAATAAGTCCCTAATTATATCTGCATTAACTAAATTTCCATTGTGGGCTATAGCAAGGGATCCTAATTTGAACTCACTTAACAGGGGTTGTGCATTTAAAATATTACTTGCCCCTGTAGTAGAATACCTTACATGACCTATAGCAATGTTTCCTTTTAATTTATTTAATTTATTTTCATCAAATATTTCACTAACCAATCCCATACCTTTTTCAATTTTAATAGTGTTCATATCTGAAACTGCTATTCCACCACTTTCCTGACCTCTATGCTGAAGAGCATAAAGGCCATAATAGGTGATAGTAGCCACATCTAAATTATCCTTAGAATATATTCCAAAAACTCCACATTCATCTTTAAATTTATCATCTTCAAGGAACATCATTATATCTCAACTCCTTGACCATTTTCTTTTATAAACTTTTCTTTCATGTTGACTCTATAAGCTTTTAACTTTTCTCTTAAATCATCATATTTGATGCTTAATATTTCTACTGCTAACATTCCTGCATTATAGCTATTATCAATAGCCACAGTAGCTACTGGTATGGATTTAGGCATTTGTACTATAGATAAAAGTGAGTCTAATCCATCTAAAGCAGCTTTTATTGGTACCCCAATTACAGGTAGTATAGTTTGAGAAGCTATTACCCCTGGTAAATGAGCTGCAAGACCTGCTCCTGCAATAATTACTTCCACACCACTAACTTCTAGTTCACTTAAAGTTTCGCTTAACTTTTCAGGTACTCTATGAGCTGAAAGAACGTGAGCAGTATACTCTACACCAAATTCCTTTAAGGCATCAGCAGCCCCCTTCATTTTTTCTATATCTGATTTACTTCCAAAAATAATTGCAACCTTCATATTACTACCTCCTATTTAAAATACTCTATACCAGATTCAAATATAAATTGTTCTTTATCACCCCAGATATTTTTTAAAATATCCTGTCCTTTTCTTTCAGAGTGACCCATTTTCCCAAGTACTCTTCCGTCTGGACTAGTTAATCCTTCCACAGCATACATAGAACCGTTTGGATTAAATTTTATATCATAACTTGGACTATTGTTTAAATTTACATACTGTGTAGCTACTTGTCCCTTTTCAATAAGCTCTTTAATCATTTTCTCTGGAGCAACAAATCTTCCTTCTCCATGAGAAAGGGCCATTGTGTGAACATCCCCTACCTTAACCTTTGAAAACCAAGGGGAAAGATTAGATACAATCTTAGTACTTACAGTTTGAGCTACATGTCTTCCGATATTGTTATAGGTTAGTGTAGGAGAATTTTCTTCCATATCAACTATTTCTCCATAAGGTACTAGCCCCAGCTTTATTAATGCCTGAAAGCCGTTACATACTCCTAACATTAATCCATCTCTATTCTTTAATAATTCCATTACACTTTCTTTAATTTTAGGATTTCTAAATACTGCTACAATGAACTTTCCTGAACCATCGGGTTCATCCCCAGCGCTAAATCCTCCAGGTATCATGATTATATTGGATTTTTGTATCTGTTTTACCATAGCTTCAATTGATTCTTCT
This sequence comes from Clostridium malenominatum, assembly GCF_039521365.1. Taxonomy (NCBI): domain Bacteria; kingdom Bacillati; phylum Bacillota; class Clostridia; order Eubacteriales; family Clostridiaceae; genus Clostridium; species Clostridium malenominatum. The sequence continues at coordinate 570,497 of NZ_BAAACF010000001.1, read as the reverse complement.
ATTTCTTTTAAATTTTTATTTCTAAATACTAATGTAGAAACTTCCCCTCCAGCTTTTTCAAAAGCTCTTGCAGAATCATATTCACAGTTTGTACCAGGAAATACTGGGATGAAAACTCTAGGCTTAGCTATTTTTATAACCGGCGATACCTTTATTCCCTCTTTATATAATTTTTCTTCTATCTCCCCTTTAGGTTCCTTAGCTTTTGTAGAGAATATACTCTCTAGAGTTTCTTCATAAGAAGTTAAAACTTCCTTTAAATCTATATTTACATCTCTAAATTTAATTTGGAAATTTTCAATGGTTTCTCCTATCACCACTAAATCCTCTGCATTAAATTCATCTTTTATTTCTAAAAGAATTCCTCCATAGCTTGGAGCAAACAACTCTTCTTCACTGATATTTAATGTAAATTTAAAACCTATTTCATTTCCAAAGCTCATTTTACTTAAAGCTTCTACTAATCCACCATATTTTATACTTGAAGCTGCCAGTACTGCTCCCTTATCTATTAAATCCTTTACCTTATCATAATTATTTATTAGGGATTTAAAGTTTGCAGTTTCATCTTCCAGTCTAATATGTGGCAACCAAATTACTTTACTGCCTGCTTTTTTAAATTCTGGAGACAGTGCCTTTCTTACATCCACTGTAGTTACACCAAAGGAAATTAAAGTTGGTGGTACATCTATATCCTTAAAAGTACCTGACATACTATCCTTTCCTCCAATGGAAGCCACGTTAAATTCTCTTTGAGCTTTTAACGCTCCAAGTAGAGCCGCAAAAGGTTTTCCCCATTTTTCAGGTTCTTTATTTAATCTTTCAAAATACTCTTGAAAACTTAGCCTTGCTTTTTTATAGTCCCCTCCTAAGCACACAATTTTAGTTAAGGATTCTACTACTGCATACATAGCTCCATGATAAGGGCTCCAACTTGAAAGCCTTGGATTGAATCCAAATGTCATTATAGAGCCTGTATTTGTTTCTCCTTTTATTAGTGGAATTTTTGCCGCCATTCCTTCTATAGGAGTTCTGCCATATTTACCACCTAGAGGAGCAAGTACCGTTCCTCCTCCAATGCTAAAATCAAATCTTTCCACCAATCCTCTTTGACTGCATATATTTAGATCACTTAAAAGCTTTATCCAATCTTCTTTAATGTTTCCACTAATTCTTTCTTTAGTTACATTATTAAAGAAATTTTTCTCTTTCTTTGGTGAAGTCACTTTTACATCAGCATAATCTCTCGCTCCATTGGTGTTTAAAAAATCCCTGCTTAAATCAACTATATAGTTTCCTCTCCAACTCATTTTTAATCTGTTATCATCGGTAACTTCTGCCACTACAGTAGCCTCTAAATTTTCTTCATTGGCATAGTATAAAAACTTTTGAAGGTTTTCTTTTTCTATAACCACTGCCATTCTTTCTTGGGACTCAGATATAGCAAGCTCTGTTCCATCTAATCCTTCATATTTTTTAGGAACTAAATCTAAATTAATTTCTACCCCGTCGCATAGTTCTCCAATAGCTACAGATACACCACCAGCTCCAAAATCATTGCATTTTTTTATGATTTTACTTACCTCTGGATTTCTAAATAATCTCTGAATTTTTCTCTCCATAGGAGCATTCCCCTTTTGTACTTCAGCACTACAAGTCTTTATAGATTCTTCAGTATGCTCCTTTGAAGAGCCTGTAGCTCCTCCACATCCATCTCTTCCTGTTTTTCCACCAAGTAAAAGAATTAAATCCCCTTTCATTGGCGCTTTTCTTACCACATTCTCCTTTGGCGCTGCCCCTATAACTGCACCAACTTCCATTCTTTTTGCCACATATCCTTCGTGATAAATTTCTGTCACTTGTCCTGTAGCAAGTCCTATTTGATTTCCGTATGAAGAATATCCGCTAGCAGCACCTAATGTTATTTTCCTTTGAGGAAGTTTTCCTTCAATGGTGTCCTCTACCTTCATCTTTGGATTTCCACTACCTGTAACCCTCATGGCTTGATAAACATACGCTCTTCCTGAAAGAGGATCTCTTATGGCTCCACCAATACAAGTTGCTGCTCCTCCAAAGGGCTCAATTTCTGTTGGATGGTTATGAGTTTCATTTTTAAACATTAAAAGCCAATCTTCTTCCACGCCATCCACGTCTACTTTTATATTAATACTACAAGCATTTATTTCTTCTGATTGATCTAGATCATCTAATAAGCCTCTTTTTCTTAGCTCTTTCATTCCTTTTGTAGCTAAATCCATCAGACAAGCAGGCTTGTCCTCATCGTAATTATAGGTATCTTTTATAGATGTTGTATAAAATCCATCTTCTATTTTTACATTTTTGAAAATTGTATGAAAGGTAGTGTGACGACAGTGGTCTGACCAATAAGTATCTATAACCTTCATTTCAGTTATAGTAGGATTTCTTTTTTCTTCATTCTTAAAATAATTATGAACAAATTTAAAATCTTCTATGGTCATGGAAAAGTTCTCTGTTTCTTTTAGATTTGATAATTCTTCTTGTTTATATTCTATAAAATTTTCTAAGACTTTAACATCTTCCACATAATTACATGGCATTGTCAACGTCTTTGGCTTTTGAATAGATATTTCACCAGAGTCTACAGCATTTATATAATAACTTTTAATTTTTGCAAATTCTTCTTCACTAATAGAGCCATTTAAAATAATAACCTTTGAGCTTAAAATTTCTATTTCTTTACCAATTAATAAATTCACACATTGAATTGCAGAGTCAGCCCTTTGATCAAACTGTCCTGGCAGATAGCTTACAGCAAAGATTTTATCTTCTTTTGAAAAAGAGAATTTCTCTTCATAAACATTGTCCACATTTCTCTCAGAAAAAACTACATTCTTAGCTACTTCATATTCTTCGTTATTCATTCCTGACATGTCGTAACGATTTAATATTCTTATACTTTTTACTTCTGCTATGTTTAAATTTACTCTTATGTCTTGTAATAGTTGTTCTCCTTCTAAATTAAAACCTTCTTTTTTTTCTACAAAGAGAGTTCTTATATGGTTACTCACTATAAATCACCCCTAAAATATATCTTCAATTTGATTATAATATAAAAAACCTATAAAATAAATAGTTTTTACGAATATTTATTTTATTTATAGCTATATATTTCATATTATAACGAATATTAATCATTTGTTCGTTTTATATATTTCTTATTTTAAGGATAATAAAAAGCTACCTTATTTCTAAGATAGCTTTTCATCATTAAAGAAAATATACATTTTCTTTGAATAAAACCTTTCCGTCTAGAGTTTTATAATCTCTAGTATCCTTTTTCAATATACCCTTTTCACATAATTTCTCTAATATTGCCTCAATATGTATGTCAAAGTTATTGAATAATGTAGATTTCTTAATATCTTCACCACTTACTAAGGCATCTTTTTCCTTTATATATTCTAGCAGTATAGAAGTTAAATTTTTTAAATTCAAATCAATATTTTCCTCTACATATTTTATTAAGTCCTCAATAGAAGTATCTACTTTTTCCTTATTAAAAAATAAATTATCTACCTTTTCTTTAAACTTATCATTTAAGTTAACAGCCATTATCATAGCGTCTTTACTTATCATATATCCTACAGAGTTTACATACAATTTTGCATACTCCTCTGCAGTTTTAATAGCGGAAGAATACGCAGTATATACTCCATTATTATATAGATATTTTTTACATACACCTATACTTTTTAATAAATTTCCCAAATATACCATATTCCATCTTTCTCTATCTACATCTGGGTAATATCTTCCATTATCATAGGTATGAGTTATTTCTTGGTCTCTAGAAAAAACCAACCTAGAAGAGGCAAATATTCTATGCATATATCCTCCTTTCAAATCCTCATCGTACATTTGAATAAGTTTAGACTTGCTCATTAGCTTTATATGCACAGGTACTCCCTTTTCCTCTGTATATATGTTTCTGATGCTAGACATCTTTTCTTTTGTAATTACGAATAAATCTATGTCTGACTCATCCCACAAATCCCCAGTAACCACTGATCCAAAAACCATAACGGCTAAAATTGAGCTATTCCCCTTCAATTTTTCCACAAGACCATTAAAAGCCTTTTGATATTGTACTATGGTTTTCTCCATATTTGTCCCCCCTAATATTTTATTAATGCCACCTAAATTAAATTCTATTATATAATATTAGCCACTGCATATACAATACCTTTTCAGAAAAAATGAATTTTTTCCTTCATTTAATGCAACTTTTCATTATACACTTACTTTTTTAATGTTTTTTCTTTCTAATTTTCTACAATTTAAGCATTCAAAGAGATGTAGACAATTTCCCTCTGTATCAACTACTGGATGTTGGGGACCATAAGGATCCATAAACTCTTGAACTCTTCCTTTATCTACCATCTCTCCATTACACTCGTTACATTTATAAGTTATCATATCCACCTCATTACAAATAGGACATACTATCATATCTATCTACTCCTTTTTGAGCATTAATGAAAAATAGAGCTAGCATTATTATATACTGCTAGCTCTAAAAATATTATATTGATGATAATTTTACTATAAGCTGAGAAGCTTTTACAATTTGACCTTCCTTTACATAAATTCTCTCGACTTTTCCTGCTGTAGAAGCCACTATATTTGTTTCCATTTTCATAGCTTCAACTACAGCTATATTTTGCCCTTCCTTTAGCATATCTCCCTCTTTAATTAAAAGTTTTACGATGGTTCCAGGAATGCTAGCTCCAATTTGTAGTTTATCCTTTTTATTTACAAACTCGATAGTTTTCTCTTCTTTCAAAGCAGACATTTTACTAGATTTTTCCTCTACCTCTATTTCTCTTCTATTTCCATTAACCTCAAATACTAAGGTTCTCTTACCTGTGTTGCTTAGTTTACCTATTTGTAATAGCTTTACAATAAGTTTTTTACCTTCACCAATTTCTATTTCACTGGTTTCTCCTTCTCCTAGTCCATGAAAGAATACATCACTACCCATGTGACTTAGATTTCCGTACTTATCTAAATACTTTAAATAATCCTCATAAACCTCTGGATAAAGAGCATAACTTAATATTTCCTTATCTGTAGCTTCTTTATTATAATTATCCTTAAGGTGTTGTTTGATTTTTAAGAAATCTTCATCAGGAAGCAATTCACCTGGTCTCACATTTATAGGATCTTCTCCCTTTAGCACTAATCTTTGCAAATCTTCTGGGAATCCACCCTCAGGCTGACCCATCATCCCCTTAAAATAAGCTACCACTGAATCTGGGAACGCCATGCCATAAGCCTTTTCATATATATTATCAGGAGTTAAGTCATTTTTCACCATGAATATTGCTAAGTCCCCTACCATCTTAGAGGATGGAGTAACCTTCACTATATCCCCTAACATATAGTTTACTTTTCTATACATTTCCTTAATCTCATTAAATCTATAACCTAGTCCGAAGCTCTCTATTTGGGGTTTCAAATTTGAATATTGCCCTCCAGGAATTTCATACTTATAAATTTCCGCCGATCCTGATTTTAAATCCGATTCAAACTGCGCATAAACCGGTCTTACTGCTCCCCAATAATCAGATATCTTTTGAAGGTTATCTAGTTTTAACCCTGTATCTCTTTCAGTATTTTCTAGGGCTGCTACTAGGGAATTTAATGCTGGCTGACTTGTTAATCCTGCCATACTACTAAAAGCAGTATCCACTATATCCACTCCCGCATCCGCTGCCATTAATATGGTAGCTACTCCATTACCAGTAGTATCATGGGTATGAAGATGTATTGGAATTGATATCTCTTCTTTAAGAGCTTTAATCAATTTTGCTGCTGCATAAGGTTTTAATAGTGCAGACATATCTTTTATAGCAAGAATATGAACTCCTGCTTTCTCAATTTCTTTAGCCTTATTTATATAATATTGAAGAGAATATTTATCCCTTGAACTATCTAATATATCTCCAGTATAGCAAATGCATCCTTCAACTACCTTGCCAGCCTTTAGCACTTCATCTATGGCAACTTCCATTCCTCTAATCCAGTTTAAAGAATCAAAGACTCTAAACATATCTACTCCTGAGCTGGCCGCCTCTCTTATGAAGCTTCTTATTACATTGTCAGGATAATTTTTATATCCAACACCATTTGATCCTCTAATAAGCATTTGAAGAAGTATATTAGGAACTTTTTCTCTAATTTTTTCTAACCTTTCCCATGGGTCTTCCTTTAAGAATCTATAAGCTACATCAAAAGTAGCTCCCCCCCACATCTCCATAGAAAATAAATCCTTTGCTAGTATGGATTGAGCCTTTGATATTTTAACCATATCCTTAGTTCTCATCCTAGTTGCCATTAAGGATTGATGAGCATCTCTCATAGTTGTATCTGTTATAAGTAATTTCTTTTGATTTTTAATCCAGTTAACTAATCCTTCTGCTCCTTCTTCCTGAAGTATTTGCTTAGTCCCACTTAAAGGAGAATCTAAGGTCAGTTTGGGAACCACTGGGACGTCAAAGCTTGACTTGTTACCATGGGTATCGTTAACTACTTTTTCTCCTATATACTTTAAAAGCCTTAGTTCTTTATCAGCCTTAGGAGATATTTCAAACAATTCTGGGTTGTCAACTATGAAGGTTGTGGTACACTCTCCATCTAAAAATGTTGGATGGTTTAACACATTTATAATGAAGTCTACGTTGGTTTTTACCCCAGAAACCGTTAATTCTTTAATAGATCTAATAGCTTTTCTTGCTGAATCATAAAAACTTCTAGACCAAGCTGTAGTTTTTACTAAAAGACTATCATAATAAGGGCTGATGATAGCACCAGTAAATCCACTTCCTCCATCAAGTCTTATACCAAATCCAGAACCAGATCTGTAAACATCTATTCTTCCAGTGTCCGGAGCAAAGTTATTCATAGGATCCTCTGTAGTAATTCTACATTGTATGGCGTATCCTCTAGTTTGTATATCGCTTTGAGATTTTATCCCGATCTCTTCACAGTCTAATGAATATCCTTGAGCTATAAGTATTTGGCTCTGGACAATATCTATACCTGTTATCATTTCAGTTATAGTATGCTCTACTTGCACCCTTGGGTTCATTTCTATAAAATAGTGATTTCCATACTTATCTACTAAAAACTCTACAGTTCCAGCATTTACATATCCCACTGCTTTAGCTATTTTCAAGGCATCTTCACAAATTACCCTTCTTTTTTCCTCTGGTATTGAAAAAGCTGGTGCAAATTCAATAACCTTTTGGTGTCTTCTTTGGATTGAACAATCTCTTTCATGCAGATGTACTAAATTTCCCTGCTTATCACCTAAAACCTGTACCTCTATATGCTTAGGTCCCTCTAAATATTTTTCTATAAACAAACTATCTATTCCGAAAGCTTTTTTTGCTTCTTCTTTTGCACTTCTAAAGGTGTTAATTAAATCCTCTTCATCCCTTGCAATTCTCATACCTCTACCACCACCACCAGCTGAAGCCTTAATCATAACAGGATAGCCACAAAGCTTTGCTATGTCCAATGCCTCCTCTTCGGTAGCTATAGATCTATTAACTCCAGGGATTGTAGGAACACCTACTTTTTTAGCAATAATTTTTGAGTTGATTTTATCTCCCAAATACTCCATCATTTCTGCAGTTGGCCCTATAAACTCAATGCCAGCTTCAGCGCACTTTTTTGCAAACTCAGGGTTTTCAGATAAGAATCCATAACCTGGATGTATAGCATCTACTCCCTTTTTAATTGCTAAGCTTATAATTTCGTCTATGCTTAAATAGGCCTCTACAGGCCCTTTATTTTTACCAATTTGATAAGATTCATCAGCCTTCGTTCTGAAAAGACTGCATTTATCTTCATTTGAATAAATAGCTACGGTTCTTATGCCTAATTCTTGACAGGCTCTAAATACTCTTATTGCTATTTCCCCTCTATTTGCTACAAGAACTCTTTTAAATTTATTTACCATATTTTCAGCCCCTTTAATTTTTACTAATAAATTAATATTTACTATTATATATACGTTTAAAGTTCCATATAGCCATTATATATGAAAGTAATTTTTTTTTCAATTTCATTTTTCATAAATTCATTGTTATTTTTATTATTATTTTCTCCAAGAAATAAGCTTTTATAAGGATTTTTCATTTAGTTAAAATAATATCAAAATTAATATTGAAACGGATTACAAGAATAACTTGCAAAAATAAAAAAAGGATGGTTCAACCATCCTTTTTTTATGCTTCTTTTTCGAAATCTTCTTTTCCTACTCCACATAGTGGGCATACCCAATCTCCTTGTACTGCTTCGAAAGATGTGCCAGCGGCTACTCCGTTATCTGGATCTCCTATAGCTGGGTCATAAACATATCCACATACTGTACAAACATACTTATCCATAATTTCTACCTCCTATGTATAATATTAGTATAATAATTTTACCATACTTATTATGATTGTAAAACCATATATTAAAATATTAATATTCTAAACTAGATAGTTTTTACATTTATTGTAAGTTTTTTCATTAACTTCAGCATTTATGTAAGTACCTTCTTCTCTATATTCTTCAAAGTTTATTCTAGCATTGTTATGAAGATAAGATACTGTTGCTCCATCCGTATATGGTATTAAGTACTCTACCTTAGTTAATTTATTTGGAAGTTTATCTTCTATATTTTTAATTAATTCATTAATATTTATGCTCTCTTTTGCTGAAATCTCTATATAATTTTTTCCCTGGAACTTTTCTCTTATTTCTGTTAATTTCTCTTCACTAACCTTATCTACCTTATTTAATACTAATAAAGTCTCTTTATTTAAAGCCTCTATCTCTTCTAAAACTTTATTCACCGCTTCTATTTGCTCTTCATAGTTTTCTAATGAAATATCTATAACGTGTAAGAGCAAATCTGCATAAATTACTTCTTCTAATGTGGACTTAAAGGCTTCTACTAAATCATGAGGAAGTTTTCTTATAAATCCAACGGTATCTGTAAGGGTAGCTACTCTGTTATCTGACAATAATATAGCTCTAGTAGTAGTATCTAAGGTTGCAAAAAGCATATTTGCTTCAAAAACTTTTTCCTTTTGAGCTCCTTCTTTTGCTGGAAACATACTATAAATAAGATTTCTTAATGTAGACTTTCCTGTATTAGTATACCCCACAAGAGAAATGTTAGGAATTTCGCTTCTACTTTCCCTTTGAGTTTCTCTAACTTTTTTTGCTTTCTCCAGCTCTTTTGATAAATCATATATTCTTTCTTTTATATGTCTTCTGTCTGTTTCTAGCTTCTTCTCTCCTGGTCCTTTAGTTCCTATTCCTCCTCCCATTCTTGAAAGAACAGTCCCAAGTCCCATTAATCTAGGAAGTCTATACTTTAATTGAGCTAGCTCAACTTGAATTTTACCATCCTTACTCTTTGCCCTCTTTGCAAATATCTCTAGTATTAAAGTAGTTCTATCTATTACCTTTACTCCAATAAAATCCTCTAAATTTCTAACTTGAGAGGAACTTAACTCATCGTCAAATATTACTAAGTTCGCAGCTCTAGCTTGGCGTAACATAGCAATTTCTTCTACCTTTCCTTTTCCCACATAAAAGGCGGAGTCAATTTTAATTCTCTTTTGCAAAATTTTATCTACCACAACTACATTACAAGCCTTTGCCAACTCCTCTAATTCCTCTAGACTTTCCTCTGTTTCAACTCCAACTAAAATAGCTCTTTCACTTTCATCTTCTTCTATATTATTTACTTCTAGTATTTCTTCTATGTACTTTATTTTGTCTAATAAATCAAATTCTATAGCTTCCTCTGGTGAATATTTCTTTGTCATTTCATAAGTTAAAACATTGTTTTCTATGTTGCAAAATCCAAAGGTTATATCTGTAGTGCCAAAAGAATCTACTCCTATTGCTACAATACAATCTAATTTTAGTTTTATTAGAGCAGAGGTATCTAAAGCTGATAATCTAGAATTACCATTAGGATGAGTATGGATCACCCTTATACCAGATAGTCTTTTTTCTTTAATATCAATCATAGGCATTTCCACAGAAGTGCTATCCCCTAGAGCAATACTAATAACATTACCTTTTCTATCAATAGCAACGCTTACTTCTCTTTCCAGTTCACGAGTTACTTCCGAAATTTCATACATTAACTCATAATTAAAAACTTCATCTTTAGGTATTTTAAAATCATATAAACTTTCTAGTCTTTCTAGAAAAATATTCTTTACTCCATCAACATTACCTTTTATCATATCATCATCTCCTATTCAACTTCCACCATATGATTATTATACTACAAAAGCCTTTGCATTATAATATAATCCACTAACTCCTTGACAACCTTCCTATTATTTTATACTATAAAAACAATATTGAAAATAACATAAAGATTTGTTAGATGGAGGTCTAATATGGAAGATAAAAAAGAAAACATATTAATTTCTACAGAGGAAATAAACGCGAGAATCAAAGATATGGGTAAAGTAATTTCAGAGGATTATAAAGGTAAGAAATTATACGTTCTTTCTCTATTAAGAGGAAGCTTTATTTTTACTGCGGATTTGGTAAGAGCTATAACTATTCCAACTCAAATAGGTTTTATGACAACTTCTAGCTATGGTCACTTAGAAAACTCTAGCGGCCAAGTTAATATAGTAAATGATATTCCTGACAATGTAGAAGGATTAGATGTATTAGTGGTTGACGATATTGTAGATACAGGTATAACTATGGAACATGTAATTAATCATGTTAAAAGCTTAGGAGCTTCTTCTGTAAAGTCTTGTGTACTTTTAGATAAGCCTGAAAGAAGAGTTGCCTCTATTTCTCCTGACTATTGCTGCTTCGAAATACCAGATGTTTTTGTAGTTGGCTATGGATTAAACTATGGAGATTATTACAGAAATATTCCTTATGTTTTTAACTGGGAAGATAAATAAAGAAAATTTAGAAGGCAATTAACCTTTAAAAGTTAATCGCCTTCTATTGCTTTTAGTCTAAATCCTGCATTATCAATTCCCAAATCTATAGCTGTTTGAGGAACTTTTCCTACAATAATAGTTTCAGATATAGGTATTTCACTATATACCTCCACATCCTTACTTCTTACAGGCATCATTATTCTTAAGTTGCTCCTAACCTTTATATATATTTTATGCCTAGTTTGATTTATTCCAGCACTTTCAAAATCTGAACTATACTTTGTTTCTATATACCCTATAGGTCTCATTTTCACAGTAAAATCCGGTCCAAAATATGAAAGTAAATTGTTTTTAAATACAAATCCTGATGGAATTTTTATTCCTATCATTCCTATTTCCCTTAATTCCTTTTGTGATTCAATGGCAACATCACAAGCTACCTTGTTCATTTTCAAAGTATCTGCTTTCACTAATGATATATTGCCCTCATTATCTTTTTCTATATTTATTATATCTTCATATTTAAAATTATCGGAGCATACTTTAATTGTAGTACTATTTATAGTGTCAATTACCTTTCCCCTCATTTCTCCGTCTGCTACATTTAATACAATTGGAGTTATTATACTATCAAAAACATATATAAAAACTGCAAAGGATATAATCGTAAAAGATATTACAAAAAAAATTATATATTTAGCTCTTACCCTTTTAATATTCCTCACTCCTCTTAAACCTGTTTAATTACATATATTTATGATTCCTAAGAAATATTCTCATATTAAAATATTCTTTAAGCTCTTATTTCAACGGAATCTCCCAAACATTACATATTGTTATAACTATTTTATTAAAACTCTATTTTATGTTATAATAATAAAGAAATTGACCTTTTCATTTTTTCATATTCAGGAGGATAACTATGAATAATAATAATAACAATAAAGCGAAGGCAGGTAAAAAGAAAAAGAAAAACCGACGTAAAATTATAAAAACTACTATAATAAGCTTGTTTTTAGTATTTTTGTTTGCATCTGTAGCACTCCTTGGAGTAGGTCTTGCAATGATAAAAACCGCTCCCCCTTTGGATGTAAATAAGGTATTAAGTTTAAACGAGCCCTCTGTTATATTTGATGATAAAGAAAAACTTATGGATACCGTTGTGTCTGATACTAGTAGAACCTTGGTTTCTTATAAAGATGTACCTAATAATTTAGTAAATGCCTTTATAAGTATTGAGGATGAAAGATTTAAAACTCACAATGGTATAGACATAAAAAGACTTTTTGGAGTTACCGTAAGAAACGTTTTGAATAAGCTAAGTGGAAGTAATAAATTGCAAGGTGCATCCACTATTACTCAACAGCTTGTAAGAAACACTATGCTATCAAATGAAGTTAAAATAAAAAGAAAAGTACAAGAAATATATTTAGCATTGCAGCTTGATGATGTATTATCTAAAGAACAAATTTTAGAAGCTTATATGAACACAATACCTTTAGGAGGCCCTGCTCATGGTATAGGAGCTGGTGCAAGGCAGTATTTTAATAAAAGTGTAAAGGACTTAAACTTAATTGAAAGTGCGTTTATTTCTGGTCTTACGCAAAGTCCATCTACTTTTTATTTTGCTGTGACTTCCGGAAAAAACTCCTCTTCTTACATGAATAGGACAAAGTCTGTACTAGGAAAAATGCATGATCTTGGATATATTACAGGTGATGAATATAATAAGGCCATAGAAGATTTAAATAACAATAAATTAGTATTTAATATTAATACCGCTGTGGGTACTAAGCTTAAATATGAATGGTTCTCAAGGGAAGCTATAAAGCAAGTAAAAAAAGATTTAATAGCTCAATATAAAATAAGTAGTGAAGAAGCTGACAAGATGTTAACTTATGGTGGTTTGAAGATATACACAACCATGGATAAAACTCTTCAAGATTATACACAAACTACCCTTAACAACTTAGATAGTCTACTTGGTATTAAGTCTAAGACTAATAATAAAATATCTCAACCTCAGTCCTCTGCTACCATAATGGATTACCATTCTGGTGAAGTTAAAGCATTGATTGGGGGAAGGGGAGTTCAACCCCCTCTTTCATTCAACAGAGCTACAGAGTTTTATAGAGCCGTTGGTTCAAGTATAAAACCTCTTACAGTTTATGCACCAGCAATTGATATGAAGATTGCTACAGCTGCATCAATTTATCAAGATGCTCCTGTACCTGCAGAAATAGGAAAGTTTTATCCTGTAAACGGAGCCCCTTATAGTCCTATAAATAGCCCTAATGTATACGAAGGAAATATGACTTTAAGAGAAGCTTTATTAAAATCTAAAAACGTAATTTCTGTAAGAATAGAACATCAAGTTGGCCTAAAAAACGCTGCTAGCTATGGAAGAAAATTTGGTTTAAAGCTAGAAAAAAATTCTGATGAAACCAGTATGTCTGCTCTTTCCTTAGGACAGTTAACAGGAAAGGCTGGAGTTAGTGGTACTAACACCTTAGATATGGCTGCTGCCTTCGGAGTTTTTGGAAATAGCGGTATGAGAGTTGAGCCAATTATATATAGAAAAGTTGTGGATAGAACCGGAAAGGTACTTTTAGAGCCTAAATATACTTCCTCTAAAGTAATATCTCCACAAGCAGCTTATATAGTATATGATTTATTAAAAGGTCCTGTAAGCTATGCCCCTGGTGCTACAGGTTCTAGTGCAAACTTTGGTCCTATGGCAAGAGGTAAAACAGGAACTACAAATGCTTCTATAGACCTTTGGTTTACTGGACTTACTCCTTACTATTCTGCTGCAATTTGGATTGGTAAAGACGATCACTCAAGTTTTAACGCCAATTATGAGTTTGGAAGATATATAGGCAGTAATGATGCTGCAAAAATCTGGGGAATACTTATGAAGGAAGCTCATAAAGATTTACCTTATAAAGAAATTGCTAAACCTTCTGGAATAGTAGAAGCTCAAATATGTACTATATCCGGAAAATCACCTAATATCCTTTGCCCTAAAGAATCAATTAAGACTGAAATGTTTATGGAAGGCACTGTTCCAACAGAATTATGTGACGTTCATAAGGAAGAAGAAAAGCCTGTAAAAGAGGATGACTCTGAAGATAAGGATAAAGAAAATAAGGATAAGGATAAAAACAAAGATAAGGGAAATGGAAAAAAAAACGAAGATGATTTATTAGAAGATGATGAAGATTTAGATAATACTGATTCAAACACTAATAGTGAAGCTTCTACTAATTAAAAAGTAATATACCCATATTTTGGGTATATTACTTTTTTGTTTTTGGATCAAAAATCAATGCCATTATATATCCAAATAGTATTGCTGCGGTTATACCGCCTGCAGCTCCTTTTATTCCTCCAGTAAAAGCTCCAATTAACCCCTTTTGGTCCACTTCCTTAATAGCTGCTTTAGCTAAAGTAAATCCAAATCCCGGAAGAGGTACTGTAGCTCCAGCTTTTCCTATATCTACTACATAATCATAAATATTAAGAGCTCCTAATATAACTCCTAATGTTACAAAACTTACTAATATTCTTGCTGGTGTAAGTTTTGTTTTATCGATTAGTATTTGAGCTATTACACAAATAATTCCTCCTACAATAAAAGCATTTATATAGTCTCCTATCATAAATTACACCCCTCCAGTACCATATTCTATTGCCACTGCATGGGCTATTCCAGGTATGCTTTCTCCTTGCAAGGAAGACGTAGTACTTAATAACGCCCCTGTAGAAACAACTAATATCCTTTTAAATTTACCGCTTAACATATTTTTATAAAGATATCCACAGTATACAACAGCAGAACATCCACATCCACTTCCACCTGAATCTGTGCCCTGTCTTTCATGATCGAATATTTCTTCTCCACAATCTATGTAATTGCTAGAAATGTCATAACCGTAGTCTTTTAACAATTCTATGGTTATTTGCTTTCCTACCTTACCTAAATCTCCAGTTGCTATTACATCATAATCACTAGGGTTTCTTCCTGTATCTTTAAAATGACTATATATGGTGGACACAGCTGCTGGCGCCATGGCTGCTCCCATATTATTAGCATCAATTATGCCATAGTCTTTTACTTTACCAACGGTGACATAGGTTACATAGGGATAATTTCCTTCTCTACCTAGTACTATAGACCCTGAACCTGTTACAGTCCATTGAGCAGTGGCAGGTCTTTGACTTCCAAACTCTAAAGGATATCTAAACTGTCTTTCTGCTGAAGAAAAATGAGATGACGTAGCAGCAACTACATAGTTTGCAAAGCCACCATCCATAGCCATTGAAGCTAGTGATAGAGATTCCGTCATAGTAGAACATGCCCCATATAGGCCAAAAAAGGGAATATTCATATCCCTTGCCGCAAAACTAGACGAAGTTAATTGATTTAATAAGTCTCCTGCAAATAAAAAATCTATATCTTCTTCCTTTAATTTAGCCTTCTTTATACTTTCAGTTACTGCTGTATAAAGCAACGTACTTTCTGCCTTTTCATAACTTTCTTCTCCAGCTAAATCGTCACTTATTACCTTATCGAAATAATCCTTTAAAGGCCCCTCTCCTTCCTTTGGTCCAACAATACTAAATGCAGATATAATTCTTGGTTTACTATCTATTCTAATAGTCTGTTTTCCAACTTTTTTAATCACATTACCACCTCATCAAATAGTTCTACGACTCTATAGCATTTTTAGAAAATAATATACTAATCCAACTATAACAGAGCTACTTATTCCATATACCAGTACAGGCCCTGCTATGGTAAACATTTTAGCCCCTACTCCAAACACATATCCTTCTTTTTTAAATTCTATAGCAGGGGATACTATAGAATTAGAGAATCCCGTAATAGGTACAACAGTTCCGGCTCCTGCAAAGGTAGCAATTTTATCGTATACTCCAAGTCCCGTAAGAAGGGCTCCTATAAATACCATTATTATTGATACATAGGTACCAACTTCCTCCTTAGGTATTCCTTTACTTAAAAAATAATTATTAAAAAACTGTCCAATACAACAAATGATCCCACCTACAATAAAAGCAAAAAAACAATTTTTTAGTGTACTATATTTAGGTTCAATTTCTGTGGATAGTTGTTTAAACTTTTCTTTAATTTGTTTTTCATTAGCTTTCATAATTTCACCCCTTAAACAAATACTATTTATATTCTGCTCATAAACCTTTTTTTAATGCAAAAAAATAGGATATATGTTTTATCCTATTTTTAGCTTATCTTTCATAGATTTTAATACTCTTTTTTCAATTCTAGATACTTGTACTTGACTTATTCCTAGCATTTTAGCCACTTCTACCTGGGTTTTATCTTTAAAATACCTTAACATTATTATCTGCCTGGACTTTATATCTAACTTGCTTAAAGCTTCTTTTAAAGCAATTCTATTTACTATCTCAGTATCTTCTTCATAGTCCTGACTTATTTTATCCATGAGCATTATAGGAGAACCGTCATCTTGATGAATAGTGTCGTACAAATACTGCATATTGTTAACTGATTCAGATGCAAATATTATATCTTCAGTTTTAACTCCTGAGTATTCAGAAAGCTCCTCAATAGTAGGTTCTCTGTTAAGTTTTTTTGCAAGTGCTTCTTTATCATAATGTAATTTCCTTGCAGTATTTTTTATACTTCTGCTAACTTTAATTATTCCATCATCTCTTATAAATCTTTTTATTTCTCCCATTATCATCGGAACTGCATATGTAGAGAATTTAACACCATAACTGGAATCAAAATTATTAATAGCCTTAATTAATCCCATAGAACCAATTTGATAAATATCCTCATACTCATACCCTCTGTTTAAAAACTTTTTACTTACAGAAGAGACTAAAGGCAAATTCATCTCTACTAAATAATTTAAAGCATCTTTATCTCCATTTCTAGCTTTTTTTATTAGCTCTACGTTATCATCATAATCGTAAGTTGCGTTTTTTACCCTTTCTTCACTCATTTTTTCCACCTAACTTAAGGATTTAAAAACTTTTTTCATTGTGATCTTAGTTCCCTTACCTTTCTCTGATTCCACAATTAAACTATCCATAAACGATTCCATAACGGTAAACCCCATACCCGATCTCTCTAAATCCGGCCTAGAAGTGTATAATGGTTGCATAGCTAAATCTATATTATCAATACCTGCCCCATTGTCGCTAATTATCACAGTTAATTCTTTATCCTTTATATAGGCTTCCACTTTTATTATTTCTCTTCTATTTTCATATCCATGAATTATTGAATTTGTAACTGCTTCAGACACAGCAGTTTTAACATCAGTCAGCTCGTCAATTGTAGGATCTAATTGTGATGCAAATGCTGCTACTGCCACTCTAGCAAAACTTTCATTTTCAGATTTGCTAAGAAATTCTACCTTCATCATGTTATCGTACATTATCTTTTCCCCCCGTTAAAATTAAATATTTTCTAATGCTTCTTTATTGGTATTGTATAGTTGAATTATCTTAAACATTCCCGATAACTCAAAAACTCTTTTTACAGAATCACTTACATTTGTTATACATACCTTACCATTTTTACTAGCTAGTTTCTTGTATCTACCTATTACTACACCTATACCTGAACTATCCATAAAAGAAACATCAGAAAAATCCATTATAAGCTTGGTTATATCTTCCCTGCTAAGCCTATCATCTATTTTATTTCTTACTTCTTCTGCACTGTGATGGTCTAGTTCTCCCATCATATAAACCAATAGCTTATCCTCTTTATTGTCAAATTTTAAGTACATATTTTTCCCCCCAGTTTATATTATTTGTCCATATTTTTCATATGCATAATATAACTATTCTACATATTACATATTTTTCCTCTTTTTCCTTATTAATTACATTAGATATTATTACCAATAAAATAATTTTTATACATAATCTTCTCCAATTATTTTAATTTCTTCTTCGCTAAAATCGAAATAGTTATAAATATCTTCTTCATTATTATTTTCTATAGGAAAAATTTCAGGAATAAATAATTCCATAAGAGTATTGGGATAGTATTCGTACAAATCTTCCCCTAACTTTTTACCAAAACATTGAAAATAAAACTGGTAGGTTCTGCTATTCAAAATCCTTAAAAGAAAGTTATAATCATATTTGTCAATATCTTTTAATTTTATAGAGTATATATCTGCACTATAATAACTTCCTAAATCTAAAGCAAACTTATTTTCCTTAGACTTATAAGGGAATATTATTTTTTCTTCTTCAAATATAGATGATTTCCTTCCCCATTGAAGCTCATACCATTTTCTAACACCCTTCTTACATTCCCTTCTTTTTATTAAAATTTCTTTATATGGTTCCAAATGTTTTTTTATATTAGGAAAATTTTCAATATTTTCTTCTTTATCTAAATAAATTATAAATTTTACCCCATTATCTACTTTATATTTATCAATATTACTACTTTTTATCCAAGGTTTTATTATATCTTTTTCTAAATTATTCTTTTCTATATAATCTGAATTTACAATAAAAGCTTTATCGCAACCTGTAATTATACCTTGGTTGCTTTCACAAATTTCTTTTAGCTTTAAGTTACATTTATTCTCAATCTTTTTCACTATATTTAATTCATTTTTCTCTATTAGCAGCCATCTTTCAGTATTTAATTCCTTGCTAGTTAAATAAAAACTATTAAATTTTTTCTCTTTTCCTAAGAATAGATATTTAATAAACTCTTCTTTACTTTTTCTACTTTTAGGTTTGATAATATTTATTGAATAATCTAAATCTATCTTTCTTCCTTTTACCTCTAAAAATAATATAACGGGATCTACTCCAATATTTTTAAAGGGTCTTATTCCATAAAAGTCCATAATTTTATTTATTTTATAATTATCAACTATGTACTTTCTAAGTCCCTTTCCATTATGTGCTTCAATGAAATACCTTGAAGTAACAAAGGTAACTTTTCCATCTGAGGAACAATTCATTAAAGCTCCTTTAAAAAAAGTATAGCTTAAATCTCCTTTATCTTTGAAAACCTCTCCATATTTTTCTTTAAGGTTTTTTGAATACTCTTTATCTATAGTTTTATGTCCAACATAGGGTGGATTTCCAATTATAATATTAAATTTCCCCTCTTCTTCTCTCTCTAAAAAGTCCTCACATTTAAAATTACTAGGAAAAACAACATTGCTTACCATGTATAAATCAATGCAAAGTACCTTTATAGCAATTTCATCAATATCAATTCCAAATATATTATTTTTAATTATGTGTTCTTTTAAATTTGAATCATTTAATTTAATGTTATTTTTTATATTTATTTCATCTAAGTTTTCCTTATATAACTCATATAAACACTTGTATAAGGGAATTATAATATTACCACAGCCACAAGAAGGGTCTAAAATTTTAATGAAGGGATTATTTATTATTTCTTCTAATTTTATTGTGTTTTTTATCATATAATTTGATATTTCTAAAGGGGTGTAAACAACTCCATTATTTTTATTATCTTTTAATATAGTTAAATATTTTTCACCAAAGTTCTCTTCTTTAGACATATAAAATAATTGTTTATATTTCATAACAGCTATTTCCTTGAATATATAGTCTATAGGTTGTAGAATAATATTATATAATTCCTCAATTTTTTTTATAAATAAATCTAACATTTTTCCTCTCTCCATCGTATTAAAGTATATAAGTTAGCAAATTAACTAAAGTATAACATTAATGGTAGGTGATTTAAAGTTGAAAAGAAAAAGAAAAAAGAAAAGATCTTCTCTTGGTTTAGTTTTATTAGTGCTTATATCGGCTTCTGCCTTGGGGGCATTTACCAGCAAAATAAACCAATTTAGAAACAGAACTGATAAGTATAATAACGATAAATCCATAGTTGTTACAGATAAAAAAGATGATGCTAAAAATGATGCTATTCTTGTAAAAGAACCTGAAAAAGCCCCCGTGAAACCTAAAGTAGAGGAAAAGAAACCAGTGGATAAAAAACCAGAGGAAAAGAAGGATACTTCTCAAGATACAAAAACTACTACTGGAACTGCTAATCTAGGTACAAAAGAACGTGATTGGTTTTATATTATTAAAAAGGATGGTACTCCTTCTGGCATCCCTGATGATGTAGCCCAAATAATAAAAAAACATGGCGGTTATTATTTAGGTAATACAGAGGAAAAAGTTATATACTTAACCTTTGACCAAGGTTATGAAAATGGATATACTGGAAAAATCCTAGATACATTAAAGGAAAATGATGTTAAGGCTACCTTCTTTTTAGTAAAGCCTTATATAACTAGCAACAAAGATTTAGTAAAGAGAATGGTAGATGAAGGTCATATAGCAGCTAATCATTCTGACACTCACCCTTCCATGGCTCAGAAGGCTTTAAAAGGCAAAGAAGCCTTTGAAGCAGAATTTACTGCTACTGAAAAAGCTTTTGAGGATTTAACTGGAAAGAAAATGGCTAAGTTTTTCAGACCACCTATGGGTAAATATAGCGAATTATCCTTAGAATACACTAAAGAGCTAGGATATAAATCTATATTTTGGAGTTTCGCTTATAACGATTGGGATGTTAATAAACAACCAACTCATGAATATGCAAAAAAAGTACTACTAGAAAGAGCTCACAGTGGTGGAATATATCTATTACATTCAGTATCTAAAACTAACGCTGAAATTTTAGATTGGTTTATCAAAGATGCTAAATCTAAGGGATATAGATTTGCATCCTTAGAAGAATTATCTTAAATATATTAAGAGGCTATGCTTTTAAAAGCACAGCCTCTTAATTTTTATTAATTATTTATTTTTCATAACTTTGATTAAAAACTCAGGAATAGAAGATAATCTCTTTATTCTCCAAGGTTCTTTACTTACTCTATAAAACCATTCCATTCCTATATCTATCATCCATTTAGGAGCTCTTTTAACTTCTCCAGCAAATACATCAATGCTTCCCCCAACTCCCATGAATATACTAGAATTTATACTTTTCATGTATTTACTAATAAAAATTTCTTGTCTAGGGCAGCCCATTGCAACAAACAAGGCATGAGGCTTTAAATTATTAATTTCTTCTAGGATTTCTTCACAATTATTCAAATCAAAAAAACCATTGTGACATCCTAATATCTTTAAGCTAGGATATTTAATCTTTAAATTACCTATACATTTATTCAATACTTCTTCTTTAGTTCCTAATAAATATATCCCTTTACCTTCCCTAGAACACTCTTTTATAATCTCTTCCATTAATTCAATTCCTGCAATCTTTTCCATTACAGGAGATTTGACTATCTTTGATGCTATAACAGTGCCTACACCATCTGGTATTATTACTGAAGACTCTCCAGTGAAATTATTAAAAAGCAACTCATCTTTTAAACCATTACTCAATACTTCAGGATTACCAGATATTATATGAACTTTATTAAAGCTTTTTATATAATTTAGAAGTTCCTCTTTATTTTTATTAAATATCTTATATCCTAATATTTTAGTAAAAGTTTCTTTTCCCAATTTAAAATGCTCCTTCTCTTTTAAATACTGAAAATACAGTTTTAAATAATATTTTTATATCATAAAATACTGAGAAATTTTGAATATAAGTTAAGTCATAATAAATGGTCTTCCCAAGTTCAATTTCTCCTCTTCCGCTTACCTGTGCAAGTCCAGTTATTCCCGGTGGTACTAATAATCTTTGTCTATATTCTAGAGGATAATATTTAACCACATCTGGTATCTCTGGTCTAGGACCTACTAGGCTCATATTTCCCAGGAAAACATTAAAAAGTTGAGGGATTTCATCTAAACTAGTTTTTCTTAAAAACTCTCCTGTTTTTGTTATTCTACTATCTGATTTACTTTGAAAAACAAAATTTCCTATATCTTCAGGATTTATTTCTAAACTTCTTTTTTTATCTGCACCTACCACCATAGTTCTAAATTTATAGATAACAAAATCTTCACCATTTTTCCCTACTCTAACTTGTTTGAATATAGCAGGCCCCTTGGAGTCTAATTTTATAGCTAAACATATTAGTAAATAAACAGGTGATAATACTATTATTCCTATGGTAGATAAAAGTAAATCCATTATTCTTTTTATAAAAAATTGCCACTTTTTATTATCAATATGTTTTTTCATATCTATTTCTATAATTTTATTTTGCATAGTTTTCCTCCCTAATTTTTATTCACCCTGACCTTTACTAAATTAATAATATATAAAATTTCTTCAATTCTCAATACATATATTATAAGAAAATAAGATAGACTTCCAACTATAAGGCAAGCTACTAAGGAGATTAAGCTTCCCATCATATTCATACCTAAAAACATTATAATTCTATTATTAATAATAAATATTATAACTCCCATTACTGCAGCAGCAAATAAAATTTTTAAAAAACTCTTAAGAATATATATAATATTTATCCCCTTTAGCTTTTTATGTAACTTTAAAAGCATAACTACTGTAATTATAGTTGATGATATAGATGTGGCAAGAGTTAAACCTGACACTCCCATGAGTTTTACTAAAAATACATTTAAAATTATATTTATTATTATCCCAATAAAACTATTTATCATAGGGCTTTTTGTATCATTTATTGAATAAAATGCTTTGTTTAAAATATCTCTTAGTCCATATGCTATCATTGCAGGAGCATAAAACAACAATGCATTGGAAGTTAAATTTACTGCTCTCTCATCAAAGGCTCCTCTTTTAAACAATAAAGTAGTTAGAGGCACTCTCAGTATACTAATAGCTACCGCTGCCGGTATCATTATTATAAATATTACATTTATACCCTTAAGCAAAGCTTTTTTATACTGATACAAATCTTCTCCTACAGCATATTTTGCTAAGGTAGGATAGATAACCATAGCAATCCCTATAGCAAATACTTCATAAGCCAAAGTATTTAACTTATTAGATAAATCTAAAGTAGTAACTGCCCCTTCATATATGTTTGCTGCGAAGGCTCTATTTATAAAGTTGTTCAACTGAATTAAAGATGTGCTTATTATTACTGGCATCATAAGAGAGACCATTTTTATAAGTTCACTATCTTTTAAGTTTATATATGGTTTATATCCATATTCTAAACTTTTATACTTAGGAAGGTTTATAATTAACTGGGCTAAAAAGCTTATTACCGTAGCAAATGCAAAACCATATATTCCATACTTTTCTGTAAAAAAAACTAAATATATGATAAAAACTAGGTTTGATACTAAGGACATAGCTGCTGGCTCATAAAATTCATTATGAGATTGTAGTACTCCTGTAATTACACTCTGTAAGCTTATAAATATCAACGATAAAAGCATTATTCTTATAACCTTCACTGATATATTAAAGTTCTCTATATTATTAGTAAAACCTCCACCAAAGGTTATAACTATATATCTTGATAAAAACATCATAATTATAGTTATAAGTATAGTAAATATACTATAAGAATTTATTACATTATGTACAAACTTATTTCTCTTTTCTCTATCGTAATTACTAATATGATTTGTATTTAAAGGAATAAAGGTAGTAGTTAAACCATAACTCACCGTTGTAAGCAAGTACACTATACCTATGGAAAAATTGTATATATCTGCAGTATAGGTGGCTCCAAATTTTGCAGCCACTAGAGCATCCCTTATAATTGCAAAAATTTTACCTAAAATTATAAATAACATTACCCATAGAGATTTTTTAACAAATTTATCCTTACTCATTTCTTTTCTCCAGCCAATATATGCTTATATGCACTATAATAATTTCCCCAAAAATTTTCTATAGAGTAATTTTTCCATACAAAATTATAAAGGTTTTTACCCATTTCTTCTAATTTGTCTTTAATTAAATAAGCTTCTTTCATCTTATTATAAATATCCTCTTCTAAACGTGGGTCTATTAAAAATCCATTATCTTTTTTTATTATAAAAGGCATGTCTCCAACCTCTGAACTTATAACAGTTTTTCTTACTAAAGCAGATTCTAATACAACCAGTGGTGGCGCTCCCCCTTCGTTAAATGAGGTCAATACACTTATATGTGAAGCATTAAGATAATCTAATACATTATGAACAAAACCTATAAAAATTACTTTGTCTTTAATATTTAATTTATTTACAACTTCCATCAATTCTTCTTTAAGTTCTCCATCACCAAGTAAAAAAAGTTTTACATTTTCATACTCTCTTGATAGCCTGTAAAATGCATTAATTAAACCTATATGATTTTTTATGGGATGCATTCTTCCAATCATTATATATACAAAATCTTCTTTTGAAATACTGTATCTGTTTTTTAATTCCTCTACGCTTATCTCTTGTATATAATCCTTTAATTCTATGCCATTTGGCACTACATATTTCTGTCCTTCAAAACTTTTACTGTTAAGTAAATCTTTTAGATAATCTGATACACATATATAATTATTAAATTTCTTAAGTCCCATAGTAGATAAAGGTGTATATAAATATTTCTTTATTTTATTATTTAAAAAATCATATCTATAGTCGCTATGTATGGTAGCTACTGCAGGTATTTTAATCTTATTTTTAATAAATATATATATAAAATTAGATTTAGCTCCATGAAAATTAACTATATCTATTTTATTTTTTTCAATAAGCTGTAGTAACTTTCCATTAATCATATCTTTTAATCCCATAGAAACTACAGAAATTCCTGCTTCCTTAGCTTTATTATATAATGGCCCATCACCAATACATGCTATTTCACATTTCATGTCTTCAATGTTATTTTTGCATATATTTAATACGTGGTTTCCTCCTCCACCGTTATCATTTCCTGAAATAACTTGTAGTATATTAATAGTAAACACCTACTTCCTCTTCTCTATACCTATTCCCTTCAAACACAGCTATTAATATCCAAAAGAAGGCTATAACTTTAGGGGCCGAAAAGAAGTTATCTATAAGATTCATGATAATAAAAGCTACAAAGGAAGCTAAAAATCCTTTATAGAAACTTTTATAAAATTCATCTCTAGATTTTTTTATAAAGTTTATTAATCTATATATTATAGATAAAACCATGGCTAGGAAAGCTAGAGTTCCAAAAATCCCTAATTCCGTTTGAATTTTTATAAAAATATTATGAGGATGAAAATTTTGTCCTGGATAGTATTCTATTTTATTTTTATATAGTATTCTATATTTTTCATACAAAGCTCTGTAATTTCCATTTCCCACACCTTTAATTGGATGATCCTTTATCATCATTAAAGCTATATCCCAAAGCTTTATTCTAGATAGATTTTGACTTACATCAGTTATTTCTCTTACCCTATTCCACACTTGTGGTATAAACAAAGATACTCCTCCTAATCCAAAGAGCCCTAGGATTATTCTCCAATTATAAGTAAGGGCTAAAATAACACACCCTATAACCAGTCCAACCCAAGCATTTCTTGAAAAACTCAATACTATATTCACTAAAGGAAGTAAAGAAAGTAAAAAATAAATTGTTTTCTTCCTCTTATCTTTCTCTCTTAAAGCAAGCATAATTAAAGGAAAAATGTAAATAACCATGAAGGCTCCTAAGTTATTTGAGTTTTCTAGGGTTGAAAATATCCTAACCATGACTCCATGTTCACTTTGCTGTATATATCCTACTCCTTTAAAATACTCTATTATTCCTATTATATTAATAATAGTTCCTATGATAATATAAAGTTTTAATATATTATCTAAAATTCTTTTTTCATTCAGTTCATACTTTATTATAAAGTATAATGCAATATATGTACCAAATCTAGCTGTTTCTCCTATAGCAATTTTTTTATCTGTAGAATAACTTATAGAAAGAACCATCACTGCTATTAGTGCAAATATAAACAAATCTAAATAGTTAGAAAAAAATCCTTTAAGTCCCTTAAAAAATCTTTTTCTATAATCACTAATTATAACTACCATCAATAGGTAAACAAGTATAATTAATGCTAAAATTATATCTCCATTTAAAGGAATTCCTCCAATATTAAATTTACTAGGTAATATAGGTAGCAATAAAATATAGGAATATAATAAAAGACTAAGTACTTTACTTGCAATTTCCATAATTTCATCCTTCTTTCTTTTATTTAGTCCATCTAAATATTAATTATACATAAAAAAGCACAGGAGTATTGTTTTTTTCAATAATCATGTGCTATTTTTTATCTAGACATCTTTGTATTTTTCTCTAGAGCCTTTTGAGATTTTAAAATATAAAAATTAAATAACCCCTTTAAAAACCCTAATCCATAGCTAAAATGGAGTATGGGAAAAATTAAAAATATATATTTCCAAATGGTTTTATCCTTTTTAATTAGCTTTATTGATGAAAAAACATCTCCAATTATATATAAGGCTAATTCTAAAAACCATAAATATAATATCCATCTATAAATTAATCCCAAAGTTAGCCCTAAAACATTTGTAATTACAAAAGCTGCAGGAACAAGATGCCTAATGGACGCAGTTTTCCCATGCTTTTGCATTACTCTAACCTTCCAAAATCCATATTGATAATATTGTTTCCATAGCTTACTTATAGAGGAACGACTATAATAATATGAGCCTATTTTAGGAGATAATAGTATTCTATATCCGTTCTTTATAACCCTAAAATTTAATTCATCATCTTGATTTCTAACTAGTTCCTCATCAAAATATCCTATTTTATCTAAAACAGATTTTCTATAGCATCCAAAGGCCACCGTATCTACATAGGTTTCTTCTTTAGCATATCTAAAAAGTGCATTACCTACACCAAAGGGCGAACTCATAGCCATGGATATAGCTCTTCCCTTGCTATCCTCATTAATTGTTTCTATAGGACCACCTACACATCCTACTTCATTATTTATTAAAGCTTTTATGTTTTCTTCAATAAAATCTTCTTTTGCATAGGCATGGGCACCGAAAATTATTATAACCTCTGATTTACTAGTTTTTATACCTAAATTCATACCTTTAGGGGCTGATAGACCTACATTATCAAGGAGCTTTACATTCCCATGCATCACTTCATATTCTTTTACTATTTCTCTAGTTCCATCTGTAGACATGCCATCACAAATAAGTATTTCATACAATTCTTTAGGATAGGTTTGATTAATAAAAGAATCTATGCACTTTCTTATATAGTTAATTTCATTTCTACAAGGAACAACTATAGATACTGTTAAATTTTCTCTCTCTTTCATAATCAAAATCTCCTAATTAGCTTTACACTTATTCTTCTTAGATCCTAAATGAACAATCCCAAATAAAATAAATATTACTACTGTACCTGTAATAACACCTTTATGATTAAACTCATTTCCTGTTATTACAGAAAATATAAAATATATAACAATACCGATAAGGGCTCCACTACTATAAGATAAATCCGCCCACGAGGCCTTTATGCAATTAATTATAATTAATACGAATATAATGGCAGCCACTATACCAAACTCTACTCCTATTTGAAGTAGTAAGTTATGAGCATGCTCCAATGGATAAGGCGCTACTATGGCATTAAATCTTATATTCTCTGGCATAAGTAAATATCCTTCAAAAGAAAATCTTTTATATGCTTCGGCAAAGCTTCCTCCCCCTATACCAAAGGGATATTTATTCATAATTATTATATCTGTAAATATTGATTGTAACCTAGCCACCGCAGAGGAGTTATTCAAAAATGAAGTAGAGGTACCTCTATTTATAATATAGGATAACACTGGTTTAGCTAAAAACACTGCTGGTATAGAAGCTAAATACAGTATTTTTCTATATTTTTTACCCATTAAAGATAAAAATATAACCATAATATAAGTGAGCCATGCTCCCCTTGTAAAGGTTAATATTATTGCTAGAGTATAATTTAAAAATGATAAATATATATATAGTTTTTCTTTCTTTGTATTTTTCTTATATAATATCATTTCTAATAATAATGGTAATATGGTAATAAGTATACCAGCAAAAATATTAACATTGTGAAATCCAAAAGTAAGAAATATTCTATTACTTTTTATTGTACTTAAGCTACGTGCTCCTTTCATTAAAAGTTGCAAGTATCCATAAATACAACTAAAGTTCATTGCAGATATTACTGAATAATATACCTTATATTTATCTTCCTTATGAAAATACGTGATGAAAGTCATCATAAGCATTACTGGCGTTAATAATCCTATATAGACTTCCCTTAAGCTTCTCATTATATCTGATGAAAAAAAGCTACTATTTATACACAGTATTAAAAATACCAGTATCAAATATAAAAAGCTACGGTTTAACTTGATTTTAACTATATCCTTAAAACTAAAGATAAAAAGTATAGCTACATATATAGTTTCAAAGGTAATCTTAATGAAAAAGAAATCAAAGTAGCATATTCTTCTTACTGTTGTATAAATAGGAAGCAATACTAAAAATAAAAGTATAGATTTTTTCCTATCTTTAAAAATTAAATATATATTCATTGTTAAAAAAAATAAGGCTGCAAAAAGCATAGCTGCAGTTCTCATTCCTATACTGCTAATCAAAAGAACTGAAACTATGGCAGATAGCAAGAATGATACAGACAGCAGTTTATAGTATTCCTTTAAATTTTTATGTATATATTCAAACATCTGTGTCACTTCTCCAATCATAAATAGCATTATAGCTATTTTTCTATATAATATTTAAAATCAAATCCTTCTTTTTCTACGGCAAATTTGCAATAATTTTTATATTGTTTATTTAGTTCTTCTATTGCTGCATCTACAGTTTTATTTCCTCTTATAGCTTCTAACACTAAGTTTATCTCAGCTCTAGAATTTCTGCTTAAAAATAAGGTAGGGTCATAGCTTTCACTATAATATTTTTCTAAATTATTATACTCTTTATATATATCATTTTTTACTTCTTTACTTTTTAAGTTAAGAGGCATAGCATATCTTGTTTCTAATATTTCTCTGTTAGCATCTTCATTTACTAAAAACTCATATACCTTTTTTACCGCTTCTCTCTTTTTATTTTCTTTAATAGCTTCACTATTCACTACTAAAAAATTAGAATTTGTAGTATAATAATACTTATTTTTTTCTCCCTTATTGGTTTGAATTATATCCTTAATTCCAATATCAAAACTTAGAGGAAGTATATTAGAGAAATAACCCTTATCCTCAAAGGTACTTATCATCATAGCAATTTCTCCCCTATAAAACTCTCCTCTTAATTGATTTTTACTCTTTTTATCAAACTCTTCATCAATAAAGCCTGAATCATAGAGCTTATTATACACACTTAATATGTCTTTTGCACCATTAAAATTGTATTCTCCCTTTTTATAATCCCAGAAGGTTGTGTATAAACTTCCATTATTGACACTAGGCTCTCCAATAGAAATCTTCATATCCTCATATTCCTTAATAGGAAATGCAAATGGAGTCACCTCTGGAAAAGCTTTCTTAATCTTTAAGGCATAGTCTGTTACCTCTTCCCACGTGGTCGGAGGTTTGTTTGGATCTATCCCTGCCTTCTTAAAAATCTCCTTATTCCAAATAAGCTTACCACTATTTTCAAATAGCTTTATACCTAACGCCATATCTTTATAATAAACAACATTGGATTTATCTATATTTTCTAGGTTCATTCCCAATGAATTCAAATCTGCTATTTGATTATTCTTCATCAATGTGCTATAACCATATTCAAACAAGTCTGCCCCATGTCCAGCTGCTAAGGTAGTTCTCAATGCATTATAGTAATCCTCTTTATATTCTTCAAAGATAATATGTATATTATCTTTATTTTCAATATTAAATTTATCTATTTGATAGGATCTAGTAGGAGATATAACACTTTTTTTGGCCCATAGCCTAACAATGGTTTTATCTTTTAATTCTGGTGGTAATGTTGCCTCGTCAGAGGCATAGCTTTTATAGAATTTTATTCTATAAATTGAAGAAGCTAATAGGAACAAAATTACCAATCCAGTATAAAAAATAACTTTCTTATTTTTCATTTATCTTCCTCTCCTAAACACTTCTTATTTTTTCCTTTTTAAGTTTATTAATTCTTTTAGTTCATCTACTTTTAATATTATAAGCATAATAGTATATACACATACACCTATTATGGTAGATATCATTATGTTTACAGCTAAAAACAAATCCCCTTTAGGCAGTATTTTGGAAAGAACATTAAAGCCTCCTCCTACTGCTAAAGCCATAATAAATCCTGATATCATCATCTTTATAAAGCTTATAAAGATTTTTCTGTAATTTACACCCTTTATTCTAACTTTTATTTCAATGAATAATATTAGAGCAAGTATGGTAACAGAAAGAGTGGTTCCCAAGGCCAACCCATTAACACCCATTCTTGGTCCTAAAATTATGATAAAAACTATATTTACTACCACAAGAATAAAACCATTAATCATTGGAGTCAAAGTGTTTTTCATTGCAAAAAATACCTTGCCAAGAATATCCATCAAGGAATATCCTAGGGCCGAAAAGGCTAAATATTTTAAACACATGGAGGTTAGCTCCGTTGAAGTACTATCAAATTTTCCTCTCTCTAATACTAACTGGATAACAGGCTTACTTAAAACTGCAAGTCCAAATATTAAAGGTATTGCTACCATAATAACTAGATTAACAGATTTAATAAATAGCTCTTTAAAGCCTTCCAAATCCTTCTCTGCAAATTTTTCTGTTAGCTTTGGGTAGAGTACTGTGGTTATAGATACTATAAATACTTGATTTATAATAGTACTAAACTTACTTGCATAGTCTATTACAGATATACTTCCTTCCACTAAATTAGAAGCAAAGTTTCTTGCTACCATTAAATTTATTTGAGATACAGCACTGCTTATGAGTATAGGTATGGATAATACAATCATTTTTTTTACATTTTCATCTTTAAAATCAATGTAAAATTTATACTTATAATCATTTCCCATGAAAGGCCTTTGTGTAAAGGCTTGAGCTATAGCTCCTACAAAAACAGAAATAATAGCCGCTGTAAGTCCATATTTATTATAAAAAACTATAAGCCCTATAATTATAACTATATTTGCTGTTATACCTGTTAAAGCAGGTTGAACAAACTTTCCATAAGATTGCAAGTATCCCGTATATAACCCACTCATCCCTAAAAATATTATGGAAGGCATAAGTATTTGAGTTAATGCTACTGTAGTTTTAAAATCTTCTCCTTTAAAGCCACTAGCAAATAATGATACCAGCTGCGGTGAAACAATTATAGCGATTACGGACAATATTATACATACTATAGTTACAATATTTAATACATTATTAAAGAACTTATTCCCCTGTTCCTTATCATTTTTGATATTTGAAAATATGGGAATGAAGGTTGTAACTAAAGCCGCTGCTACAGCACTAAAAAAAACCTGTGGCATGGTACTTGCTGTTTTAAATATATCCGCTTCTCTAGTAGTTCCTAATTGTATTGCAACAATAAATTCTCTTATAAAACCAGTAAGTTTACTTAGTATTAAAAGAAGGGTAATTATCATTCCATACTTCGCCACATTCTTTACATCTTTCTTTATTTCAGCCATAAATCCTCCAAACGCTATTTTAATGCACTATATGCACTAAGTAGCCTTTCTTCACATACTGCCCAATTATAAGAATGATTAACCTCTATAAAACCCTTTTCTCCCATAAGCTTTGTTTCTTCAATATTTTCTGCTAATCTTTCCATTGCAGAAGCTATATCCTCTGGAGAATAGGGATCAACTAATAGCCCACTCCCCGATGGCTCTATTATGTTTCTTATCATTGGGAAATCACTTCCTATGACAACATTTTTTGTTATCATATATTCAAATAATTTAATAGGTTCAGCATTTACATATCTCCAATTATTAGGCTGTAATAATACAAAGCCCGCATGAGAAGACTTTAAGTATTCGAAAACCTCTATATGAGGTATCTTACCAGTGAATACTATATCCTTATTATTTAAATTCTCCCTTATGTATTCCTCACATTTTAGTTTAAAAATTTCACTTTCAAAAGGTCCTATAAATATATATTTACAAGGCACTTTTACTAATTTAATAGCTTCTAAAGTTTTATAGATACCTCTATCTTCCCTTAGCCCTCCTACATAAATAAACGTAGGAATATCATTATACTCTTTTACTATTTCTTTATCCTTCAATACGGGATAGTTAGGTAATAATTGAACATTAGAATGATATTTTTTAAATTTATCTACTAATATATCATTTACAGTTATGATACAATCTGCTTTTTTAGCTAAGGTTTTTTCATAAGTGTATATAACCTTCTCCATCAATCCTTTTATCTTTGGAAAATGTTCTGAAAAAGCCTCGGGATAGTATTCATGAGAATCATAAATTATCTTACTTCCAAAGTTTTTTTTCAGCTTCACAGCCACTTGAAAAGAATCTGGCTCATGGGCATGATAAACCTCTGCTCCTATTTTTTTAGCAATATTATACATATCCTTCATAGGTCTGAATCTATCACGCCAATTTTTTCTTTTAGGAAAACATTTTACTATAACCCCATCCTCTGTAATAAAATCCTTATCCCCAGGAGCTACAATGTAAATTTCATCATATACCTTTTGCAGTGATAATATTTCCTTATAATATATTCTGTTGTCATATACATCATGGCCAGATGTGAGCATACATATTTTCATTTATTACACCTCATAGGTTATTATTAATTATTGATTTTTTAATAGCTGATCTTCTGGAACTTTTCTTAAAGCTTTTGCAGGACTTCCTGCAACCACCATTTCTGAGGCTACATCCCGCGTCACTACACTGCCTGCAGCCACAAAACCATCTTCCTCTATTGTTTTTCCTGGAAGTATAGTTGCTCCAGCTCCAATCCTTCCGCCTTTTCTTATAGTTACTCCTTTAAATTTTCCAAATCTTTCTTTAGATCTAGCTGCGTAATTGTCATTTGAAGTAACTACACATGGTCCAACAAAAACGTAATCTTCCACTTCTGAATAAGCAGTTAAATATACATTAGTTTGGATTTTACAATTAGCTCCTACCTTACAGAAATTTTCTATAGTAGCTCCTTTACCAATTATGGTTCTTTCTCCTATAGTTACATCTTCTCTTACTACAGCTAAGTCTGCCACTAAAGTTTTATTTCCTATTTGGCATCCTGCATAAATTATTACTCCTGCTCCTATTAAACACTCATCTTCAATTATTGCAGGAGATAATTTTCTTTCATCTTTAAAAATGCTGTTTACTGCCCTCATAGGTTCCTTTCCTATGACAGTATTGTCATCTATTCTAATTCTAGCTCCTATTTTGCTTCCTTTTTTTATAACTACATTATTTGCGATGATGCAGTTATCTCCTATAACCGCATCATCTTCTATTATGGTAAACATTCCAATTTCTACATTGTTCCCTATTACTGCTTTAGAAGATACATAATTCATGAATTATTTTCTCCTTTCTATTCCTACCATTTCCATTGTGGAGAAATCTTCTAGCGGGAATTTAACTGGCATTCCTGTAAGTCTTGACTTGTAGGCTGCAAGAATTATAGCCATAGCTCTTTTTCCCTGTTCTCCATTTATTAATGGTTCCCTATCTTCATTAACTGCATCTATGAAATCCTTAAATAAATATGTGTGACCAAAGCCATACACGCTATCTGGATCTTCTCCCTGAGCCTTTAATATTTCATCTTCATTATCTAATTCATCTGCAAATCTCCAAGTTTCTATCTTATTAACTGCAAGGCCACCAATACAAGCTGTTCCTTTTTCTCCAAATATACTTAATGTTTCTTCCAAGTTCTTTGGATACACACAAGCACTTCCTTCTACCATACCAATAGCCCCATTTTTAAATCTTATAATTATAGCTCCAAAGTCTTCACCTTCTATATCCCTTAAGAAAGTATCGCACTGAGCATATACTGTATCTATTTCTCCTCCAAGCATCCATTGCAGTAAATCTATATTGTGGATACATTGATTCATAAGTGTTCCACCATCTAGTTCCCAAGTACCTCTCCAAGGTGCTTGCTCATAATATCCCATATTTCTATTCCAAAGTATTCTAGCTGTGCCGTTAACTAATCTTCCGAATCTATCTTTCTCTACTGCTTCTCTTAATTTTTGAATTGGAGCATTAAATCTATTTTGATGGCTTACACAAAGCTTTACATTATTTTCTCTAGACACTTTAATCATTTCATCTGCGTCCTTCATTGATAGAGCCATTGGTTTTTCTACTATAGCATGTTTGCCTTTATTCATTGAGAAAATAGCTATTTCTGGATGATATCCACTTTCTGTAGCTATGGCAACCACATCTATATCTTCTTTTTCTAACATTTCCTTATAATCTGTGTATACTCCAACAGTCAATGGCGCACCTATCTTGCTTAAGTACTCATCCTTTTCTTTTTTCGCTTTTTCTTCTATAACATCACAAACTGCAACTAGTAGAGCTTCTTCTTTATTATTTACTAAAGCTTCTACGTGTTTGTAAGAAATTCTTCCACATCCTATTATAGCAAATCTTAACTTCTTCACCAAAATCACCTCATATTATATTATAGGATAAGCCAAAATGGCTTATCCTCTTAATTAAAGTTTATATATTTTTTCTCTACCATTTTTAACTTCTTTAGTAGCATTTCTTGTATCGTAAACTAATTTAGCTTTTCCTACTAATTCTTCGTAGTTGATATCACTATGATTAGTTGTGATAACTACTACATCAGCATCTCCTGCTACTTCTCTCCAATCAACAGAATAATATTTTCTTCCTTTGTGTTCAAATTCAGGAATGAATGGATCGCAGTAAGTTATATCTGCATCATGTTTATTTAATTCATCTATTACTTTTAATGCTGGAGATTCTCTTAAGTCGTCTATATCATTTTTATAAGCTACTCCCATTAAAAGTACCTTAGCACCATTCATTGCTTTCTTTTCTCTATTCAATAATTTCATTATGTTTTCTACTACATATTCAGGCATTCTGTCGTTTATTCTTCCTGAAGTTTGTATTAAACTTGTATGGAAATCATACTCTTTTGCTTTCCACTCTAAATAGAATGGGTCTAGTGGTATGCAGTGGCCTCCAAGTCCTGGTCCTGGGTAAAATGCCATGAATCCATAAGGCTTAGTCTTTGCTGCATCAATTACTTCCCAAACGTCTATATTCATTTTATTACAAAGTATTGCAATTTCATTTGCTAAAGCTATATTTATATTTCTGAAGGTATTTTCAAGTATCTTTTCCATTTCAGCTACTGCTGGGGAAGACACTGAATGTATTTCTCCTTCAAGCACACTCTTATAAAGAGCTGCTGCTACTTCTGTACATTCTTCAGTACATCCTCCAACTACTTTTGGAGTATTTTTTGTATTAAAACTCTTATTACCTGGGTCAACTCTCTCTGGGGAGAATGCTAAGAAAAAGTCTTCTCCACATTTAAGTCCTGTTTCTTCAAGTATTGGTTTTAATACTTCCTCTGTAGTTCCTGGATATGTGGTACTTTCAAGTACAATTAACATTCCCTTTTGTAAATACTTAGCTACATCCTTTGTTGATTTTATAACATAGGATAAATCTGGCTGTTTATATATATCAAGTGGTGTTGGCACTGCTATGCAAACAGCATCTACATCTTTTACAAAGCTAAAGTCTGTAGTTGCTTTTAACTTTCCATTTTCCACTATTTCCTTTAAATCTGAATCAACTACGTCGCCTATATAGTTATGACCTTCATTAACCATTTGCACTTTGCTATCTTGAACATCAAAACCTATTACCTCATATCCTGCTTTTGCTTTTTCTACAGCAAGAGGTAAGCCTACATAGCCTAATCCTACTACTCCTAACTTAGCTGTTTTATCTTCCAATTTTTTAATTAATACGTCTCTTATCTGTGACATTTCTATTAACCTCCTAGGTTTTTAAGATTTTCAACCATTAACCATTAAAATTATACACTTTGTTAATAGTTTTGGTCAAACTTTTTTATGTTAAATTTTTAATTATTTACATTCTTTTCATTTTATTAAAGATTTATATGTATTTATAAGTTTTTCTGCATTCATGTCCCAAGTATAATTGTTTATTACTTCATTCTTAGCATTATGCCCTATTTCTTTTCTTTTTTCTTCATTACATATGAGATAATCTAAAGTTTCTGTTAGCTCCTCTATATTTTTACCCTGTACCAAAAATCCATTGACTCCATTATCTATTACATCTGCTATGCCTTCACCCTTTATCCCTATAACTGGTTTACCTTGTGCCATGGCTTCAATATAAACCATACCAAAACCTTCTTTATAACTAGGCAAAGAAAAAATATCACATTTTCTCATATTTTCAATTACTTCGTCATAAGGGAGTTTTCCAAGGAATTTAATATTCTCTTCTAATGCTAATTCTTTTATTAGCTTATCTAATTCCTCTTTATATTCACCATCCCCTACAATATTATATTGTATATTAGGATATTTTTCTATTAATACTCCCACTGCTTTTATATTAAATTGAATTCCTTTTGCTTCCTTTAAATTAGAAACGCTTAAAACTTCAATTTTATTGCTATTATTATCCATATCTTCTCTACATATATACTTCTTTTCAATAGCGTTATTTATGACTTCAATTTTGTTATAAAATCTCTCATCTTTAACTATATTTTTTAGCTTACTACTAACGGTTATTATTTTATCTACCTTTGTCAAGGTTTCAAATAAAGCCTTTTTACATTTAAGATTTTTATGCAGTGTATTTTGAAAATCCTGTCCGTGAATAGTTACTATATGAGGGCAATTATACTTTTTATTTATCGAATTCCCAGCATATCCATCTGGAAGTGCTACATGAGAATGAATTATTTCAAATTTAAATTCTTTATAAACCTCTTCTACAATATTTTCTATTCCCTTTCCCATGAATTCTCCAGACTTATGGAAAAGCATCCCTTTAGGAAATTCAATATATCTTGGATAATACACTTCAATATCATCCATAATAGTTTTCTTAGGTATATTTGAGTATTTCTCCCACTTATTACTTATTTTATTAAGAGGGAAAGGTGCCCAAGGAACAGGGCTTATAACCTTTACCTCACAGCCCTGCTCTACTAGAGCCTTTACTTGCTGATGGACAAAAATACCAGACATTTTATTAAAAGTTGAAGGATACATATGTGAAATAACTAAAACCTTCATACTTAACAATCCTTTCTATGGTACGTAGGAACCTTTTCTTCTATTAATTTGAATATCATTTCTCTATCTTTTCCTAAAACTTCTCTAAATTCCCCTATGGACTTTTCTATGAATTCCATACTATTATTTGTCGGTTTTTCTATATATATCTTATCGTGATCAGTGGAAGTTAAAGCCACCTCATCCATTAAAAGTTCTTCATATAGCTTTTCTCCTGGTCTTAATCCCGTATACTCTATTTTTATATCAACCTCTGGTTGATAACCTGAGAGCCTTATTAAATCTTTGGCTAAATCTGCAATTTTTACGGGTTCACCCATATCAAGTACAAATATCTCTCCACCATTGGCCATAGCTCCAGCTTGAATAACCAACTGGGAAGCTTCTGGTATAGTCATGAAATATCTATTTATTTCAGGATGAGTTACTGTAACTGGTCCCCCATGGGCAATCTGTTTTTTAAATAATGGTATAACAGAACCATTACTTCCTAATACATTCCCAAACCTAACAGCTACATACTCTGTTTCGCTTACACTATCAAAAGCCTGTATCATTATCTCACTAAATCTTTTAGTAGCACCCATTACATTGGTTGGATTTACTGCCTTATCCGTGCTAATTTGAACAAACTTTTTAACCCCATATAAATGACTACACTTAGCCACGTTATAGGTTCCTATTATATTGTTTTTAATTGCTTCACCAGGATTATTTTCCATAAGAGGCACATGTTTATGTGCTGCCGCATGAAAAACCACCTCTGGTTCATATTTTTGGAATATATCTTTTAATCTCTTTTCATCTCTTATGGAAGCAATAATTACTTCCTTATTTAAGTTTGGAAAATTGTAATTTAATTCCATTTGAAGATCATATGCATTATTTTCATATATATCTAAAATTAAAAGTTTTTTAGGATTAAACTTAGCAATTTGTCTGCAAAGTTCAGAACCTATGGAGCCTCCTCCACCTGTAACTAATATTACTTTATCTTTAATATATTTATTTATATTTTCACTATTTAATCTTACCTCTTCTCTTCCAAGCAAATCTTCAATATTTACATCTCTAATTTTGCTTACATTTACCTTATTATCTATAATTTCATAAATTCCTGGAAGAGTTTTTAATTTAGCATTAGTATTTTTGCATATATTTATAATATTTCTTTTAGTTTCAACACTAGCAGAAGGAATAGCTAAAATTATTTCTTCTACCTTTAACTCTAAACATAATCGTATAATGTCCTCTCTAGTTCCAATTACCTTTGCTCCACTAATAAGCTTTCCAATTTTACTTCTGTCATCGTCTATTAATCCAATGGTTTCATAATTCAAGTTATTACTTCTTTTTATTTCCTTTATTAATAAAGCCGCTGCATCTCCAGCACCAATAATTAATAATCTCTTTTTACTTTTAACACAATCCTTGCTCATAGACTTTTCTTCTATAACTCTAGCTATAAATCTAGTTCCTCCTAGAGAAGCTACAGATATAATCCAAAAAATTATGTGCACAGTGAAAGGAAACCTAAAATATCTGCTTTCTAAAAGCTTATAATTTATAAAATAACTATAAACTATAAAAATTACATTGGATAAAGATAAAGAGTAAATTATTGACATCAACTCTTCAATAGAAGCATATTTCCAAATGTTATTATATAAGTTGAATATTTTGTTTACAATTAAAGTTATTATAATCACTGGAATAATTGAAATTTTAAAGAAATACATATACTCCTTAGTAATATTAAAATCTAACCTTAGTAGTAAAGCAAAATATAGGGAAAACATTAGTAGTAAAATATCCACAATAATTAATTTCTTATCTTTTTTCATATTTATCACACCCTAGATTCATTAGTTTTATGCTGTCTACTCTAAATATACCACAAGATGTATGTTTTTGTAATATACAATCTATAATTGTATTTATATAGAAAAGGCTTGTAAAAGTTGTCTACAAGCCTTTTCTAACCTTTTATATGTTTTTATTACTCGTTATATTTAACAAATAGTTCATAAATCCTTCCTTTAACTCTTCTCTTTTAAGAGCAAATTCTACTGTAGCTTCTAAAAAGCCTAGCTTATCTCCTACGTCATATCTTCTACCTTCAAAATTATAAGCATAAATAGCTTCCCCTGTAGCTAGAGTTTTTAAAGCATCTGTTAATTGTATTTCTCCACCTTTTCCCGGAATTGTATTTTCTAGAATTTGAAATATTCGAGGGGTTATAATATATCTTCCTAGTATAGCAATGTTAGAAGTTACTTCTTCTTTTTTAGGTTTTTCAATTAAATCTTTAACCTTATGCACTCTGTCCTCTATATGCATGCCCTTCACGATTCCATATTTATGTACATCTTCCCAAGGTACTTCTTGAACACCTAATATAGTGGTTTTATATTCATTATAGCAATCTATTAGCTGCTTTAAGCAAGGAACTTTACTATCTACTACATCGTCACCAAGCATTACTGCGAAAGGCTCATCTCCTACAAAGGTTTTAGCACAGCTTATTGCATGACCAAGCCCCTTAGGCTCCTTTTGTCTTATGTAGTATATGTCTGCCATATTCGATATGTCCCTTACCATAGTTAATAATTCTTCATTTCCCTTGCTTTCTAGTTGTTGTTCTAATTCTACAGATTTATCAAAATGATCTTCTATAGCTCTTTTATTTCTTCCAGTTATTATAAGTATTTCTTCTATACCTGAAGCTACTGCTTCCTCAATTATATATTGAATAGTTGGTTTATCAACTATTGGCAGCATTTCTTTTGGTTGCGCCTTAGTTGCAGGTAAAAACCTTGTTCCTAACCCCGCTGCAGGTATTATAGCTTTTTTTACCCTCATTAAAGCTATCTCCTTTCTCCCATTCCTTATTGTATAATCATTACTATATACTTTACAAATTAGAGAAATTTATACCTGCTTTAGTATATCCTTAAGTTGTAATACAAGCTCATCTTTTGGATCTATCTTCTCTGCGATTTTCAAATGTTTTTTAGCTCCTTCTATATCTCCCATATTTAAGTAACCTACCACTAAATTTGTACATACTTCTACGGATTTTGTAACTTCAAAAACCTTTCTTAAATATTCTATAGATTTTTTAAAGTCACCTAAAGATGCGTAGCAAATTCCTAATTCATTTAGCACCTGAGGCATGTTATTATCAATAGCTAAAGCCTCATTTAAATAAAATATAGCTTTTTCATAGTTTTCTAACACTCTATAAGCTATAGCAATATAATAGAACATTACCCCATCCTCATTATAAATTTCTATTAGAGGTAGTAAGTATGATAGAGCAGTTTTAGGATCATCGTAAATTAACTCTTTCCCTTTTTCATAATTAACTATTCCTTTTAAAGAAACCTTTATATCTGTGACCTGTTTTGTTTCTTCTCCCCCTACAGCAGTATAATTATTGATAGAAATTAAAGCATCCTCAAAACTGCCTTCTTCCCATTTAATTAAAGCTTCATAAAAATAAGGTAATGAATAATCTTTAAAAAGAGTTTTTGTTTTGTTTATAAGAAACATTTCCTCATCTTTATATATTTTATCTAAACCTCTTAAATTATCACAAAGAAGCAAAAGTCTTTCGTAGTTTTCCTTATTTTCTTCTATAAGAGTAAGCCCTTTTAACATTATATAGCCATCTTCATATAACTTTTCATCTATTGCCTTAAATATTTTTCCCTTTATAAAACTAATGCTCTGAGGTATATTTTTAATAAAATCTATGTAATATTTATTATATTTAAAATTCTCATCTGCTCCTAAAACAAAGAACATAGCTTCTATAAAATGGTTTACTGATATGTTATCCATATCCTCACCTGATTTTATCTTATTAATTATATCTTCTGATTTTATTGGCATGTAAACTTCATCATCTGCATCAATCTTAAATATTTTACTTAATTTTTCTTTATTAATCTCTAAAAATAATATGTTACTAAGTCTTTCTGAAAATCTAGATTTAATATCCAAATCTCACTCATCCTTTCTTATGCCATTTTGTTTTATACACAATATACTATTATTAATTGTAACATTTAATTTTTTTAAGTCTAGAAACTTTTCTCTTTTTTTATAAATACCCTTATAAAGATTTCAGTTTTGCATACAATAAAAATGAAAAAATAATATTTTTATTTATATTGCATTTGATTATCATTTATCTTATAATTATATTGTTTTATGT
This sequence comes from Clostridium malenominatum, assembly GCF_039521365.1. Taxonomy (NCBI): domain Bacteria; kingdom Bacillati; phylum Bacillota; class Clostridia; order Eubacteriales; family Clostridiaceae; genus Clostridium; species Clostridium malenominatum. The sequence goes on along the minus strand of NZ_BAAACF010000001.1, from coordinate 529,016 downwards.
AAATCCACGGAAACCATTGATTCCTCAAAGTTTCACGGGTGTATTTATTGAAGGAAGGTGTTTATCAAGGTGTATAAATTAAATCAAAATGAAACTCCATTATTTGATGTTTTAAGAGAGTATGTAAACAGAGAAACAATACCATTTCACGTGCCTGGTCATAAAAAAGGCGTTGGAATGGATGAGGAATTTAAAAGTTTTATAGGCGAAAATCCCTTTAAAATTGACGTTACTGTTTTTAAATTAGTGGACAGCTTACATCATCCCACTGGAGCAATAAAAAAGGCTCAACAACTTGCTGCGGATGCTTACGGATCCAAAGCGGCGTTTTTCTCAATACATGGAACTTCCGGTGCCATTCAAGCAATGATAATGTCAGTAGTAAAATCAGGGGATAAAATACTTATTCCTAGAAATGTCCATAAATCTGTTACTGCTGGAATTATACTTAGTGGAGCAGTTCCTGTATATATGCAACCAGAATTAGATAAAGAAATTGGAATCGCTCACGGAGTAGCTCCAGAAACCGTTGAGAGAACTTTAAGTGAAAATCCCGATGCTAAAGCTGTTTTAATTATAAATCCAACCTATTATGGGGTTGCTACAGACATTAAAAAAATAGCTCAAATAGTTCATAGCTATGATATTCCATTAATAGTAGATGAGGCTCACGGACCACACCTTGGTTTTAATAACAACTTGCCTATATCTGCCATTGAAGCGGGTGCAGATATGTGTGCTCAGAGTACCCATAAAATAATTGGTGCTTTAACCCAATGTTCATTATTACACGTATGCTCAGAAAGAATTGATGTTAATCGCGTTCAACAAATATTAAACCTATTGCATACCACATCTCCTTCTTATATATTAATGGCTTCCTTAGATTGTGCTAGAAAGCAAATAGCCTTACGAGGTAAGGAGCTAATACAAAGCACTATTGAACTTGCAAGTTACGCACGGGGTGAAATAAACAAAATACCTGGTTTTTATTGTTTTGGAGAGGAAATATTAAATAGACCAGGAGCCTATGCTATTGATCCAACAAAGCTAACTATAACCTGCAGAGATCTTGGAATAACTGGTTATGATTTAGATATGATTCTAACAAATAAATATCACATACAAATGGAACTTTCAGATCTATACAATGTTTTGGCTGTAGGATCTTTTGGTGATACTAAAGAAAGTATTGATAAATTACTTTCTGCTTTAAATGAAATTAGCGAAGACTTCTATGGTAAAGGACATACAAAGCCTGACTTCATAGATATTCCGGCTATACCCGAGCAATATCAAATTCCTAGAGAAGCTTTTAATAGCGAAAAAATTTGTATAGCTTTAAAAGATAGCATTGGAAGAATTAGCGGAGAATTTTTACTAGCTTATCCTCCAGGAATTCCTATATTATGCCCTGGGGAAATAATCACTGAGGAAATAATCAATTACGTTCAAAGACTTAAGGCTACAGGCCTATATGTACAAGGAACAGAAGACCCTGAAGTAAACTTTATAAAAGTTGTAGATAAAAAATAGTACCCTTAGGGTACTATTTTTTATGTTGCTCTTAATCCTTTTAAATTTTCCTTTATTATTTCTCTATGACTATTTCTTAAATATTTCATGTAAGAATTTTGGTCCATTCCTACTATTGATTCACAAGTGGTTAAAAGTCTTTTAAAATATGAACTTATATATTCTAGTTTTAACATACCCACATATATATCTTTATTAAATCTAACAGTAAGACTTCTTTTTTTCTTTTTCACTAGCTTAATTAACTCTTCATAATGGGCTCTCTGTGAGTTTATTAACTTTATACTTTGAAAGTTAGCTTTTATAACCTCCTCATACTGCACATAGGCTTTAGACAATATATCATCACTAAAAATATCTCCATTAGCTTTAATTAACTCTTCTAATTTCTTTATTTCCTCTATCTTTCTGTTTTTTTCTTTTCTCATCTCTACAACCCTAGTCATGGTTTCCTTTATTTTAAAAGTTTCTTCAAATCCATCTTCCTTTAAGAAATCTAAGGCTCTTACTGCTCTATTATTATCATCTTCATATCTATTAATACTACTTTTATCTTCATAAGTAGAAATAATAGAATTTTTATTTTGACTATTAAATATAATTTTATAGTAATATACTAGCTTTTCTAATTCTTCTAGAAGAATATTATCTTTTACCACTTCATTTTCTTCTGTGAGAAATAAAATTCCCCTTAAAATATAATGATTTTTTCCAAAACCTTTTTTTCTAAAATTAATTTCCTTATATATCTTACCTTTATACTGTACCCACACAGCTTTAGCTACTTCTCCTTTTTGATAAAAAGGTTTTATTATCTCCTCTGTTGCTCTATCTATATCCTTATACATAAACTAATATTTCACCTCATCAACTTAAAGTTTTCTTCTGTATAAACTTTTATACCATTTTTGATTAAAAGCTCAGCTGTCACACCATTTCCATTTATAGAATTACTAGAAAATGTACCGTCATATATTTTACCCGCACCACAGGAAGGGCTTTTTGCCTTTAATATTGCTACCTTAGCATTATAAAGTTTAGCAATATTTAGAGTTTCATATGCTCCTTTTAAAAACTTTTCTGTAGAATCATCGCCCTCTTTACTAAGTACCTTCGCCCTATGTTCTATTACATCTTTCCCTGTGCCTCCAACTATTTCATGAGGCAACCTCGGAGTTTCCATTCCCCCTAATTGTTCAGGACATACAAGAACTACTTCTTCATTTTTAAACAAATCCAATATTTCTCTATGCTCATTATTGCCTCCACTATATTTACAATTAACTCCACAAAGACAAGCACTTATTAATATCATTTTAACTCCACCACAGTAACTCCAGTACCGCCCTCTCCATATTCCCCTAATCTATAAGATTTTACATGAGAGTGTTTTTTTAGCATATCATTTATAGACTTTCTAAGTATCCCTGTGCCTTTTCCATGAATAACCGTTACTTCACTTAATCCTGCCATATAGGCTTCATCTAAATATTTATCCGTGGAATAGATAGCTTCCTCTGAATCCATACCTCTTAAATCAATGGAAGTAGCTACAGATTTTAAATTTAACTTAGCTTCTCTTTTTACTGCCTTTTTTTCTACTTTAGTCTTCTCTGATACCCTTAAATCCTCTAGCTTCACATTTATTTTCATTATTCCAGCCTGCACTTGAACTTCTCCTTTATTATCAGGCTTTGTAAGTAATATTACATTTTGATTTAACTTAGGTAAATAAACCTCTTCTCCTAGCTTTACGTCCTTTATCTTTTTTCCTTTTTCCGTTTCTAATTTTTCTCCCTGCGCCTCTAATCTATCTAACTTATCCTTTAATTTCTTTCTTTCATTCTCAAGCTTTTGTCTTGTATCAGAAGCATAACCCATTCTTTCTAACTCTCTAATATTTCTTAAGATATTATCCGCCTCTTCTTTTGCTTCTTTTATAAGACTTTTACCTTCCCTTTGAGCATCAATAAGAGCTTTTTCCCTTACTTTATTTAAATTATATAGTTTCTCTTCATAGCCTTCCTTTAATCTGTTAGCTTCCTCTTTTAATATTTCTGCCTTTCTCCAATCTTCTGCTGCCTTAATGGTTTTCTCTTGAAGGCTTTGTATTAAATCCTCAAATCTTAGACTCTCACTAGCTATGCTACTTTTAGCTTCCTCAATTATGAAATCTGGAAGTCCTAATCTTTTAGATATTTCAAAAGCATTTGACTTTCCAGGTATTCCTATAAGCAGCCTATAAGTTGGTTTTAAAGTTTCTACATCAAACTCCACAGATGCATTTTCTACTCCTTCAGTTTTTAAAGCATATCCTTTTAACTCGCTATAGTGTGTAGTCCCTACAATTTTAACCTTCTTTTTTCTTAAATGCTCTAAAATTGATACAGCCAGTGCCGCTCCTTCTGTAGGATCTGTTCCTGCTCCTAATTCATCGAACAATACTAATGATTTTTCATCTGCTTTCCCTATTATATTTACTATATTTGTCATATGAGAAGAGAAGGTTGATAAACTTTGCTCTATACTTTGTTCATCCCCGATGTCTGCATATATTTCATTAAAATAACTTACTGTAGAGTTTTCTCTAGCAGGAATTAAAAGTCCACTCATTGCCATAATATGAAGAAGTCCTACAGTTTTTAAAGTTACAGTTTTTCCTCCCGTATTTGGACCTGTTATAACAAGGGATGTAAAATCCTTTCCTAAATAAATATCAGTTGGAACAACTACTTTAGGATCTATTAAGGGATGCTTCCCCTGAACAATATCTATAAACCCCCCTTCATTTACATGGGGGCAAATTCCATTCATACTACTCCCAAATTTTCCCTTACCAAATATAAAGTCTAGTTCCCAAACTATATTGGCATTATTTCTTACATAAGTTATATTGTCCCCAACCTTTGAGGATAATTCTTTTAATATCCTCTCCACTTCAGCTTTTTCTTTCAGCATTAGCTCTTTTATCTCATTATTTAAATCTACTAAGCTCATAGGCTCAATAAATAATGTGGCTCCTGAAGAGCTTTGGTCATGAACTAGTCCCGGCACCGCTCCCTTATGTTCAGCCTTCACTGGCAAAACATATCTATCTCCTCTCATAGTATAAAGACTTTCTTGAAGATAGGAGGAATAACTTCTCATTAAAGAATTAACCTTATCTCTAATAGATGAATTCTTATCCTTTAATGCCCTTCTTATATTATAAAGAGCAGTACTTGCCCTATCGGAAACCTCTTCTTCTCCAATAATAGCATTATATATTGCGTCCTCTAACCCCTTTAACGGGTAAATACCTTCACATATATCTTCTATAACTCTATAGCTTTCTTCCTCTTCTTTATGAGAAATATAGTCTTTGAATTTTCTTCCAGTTCTCATTATGTTGGCAATTCTCAACAACTGCCCTGGAAATAAAGTAAATCCCTTACCAGCCTTTTCTATTTCCTCCCTTACGTCATAGACTCCTTCAAAGGGAGGAGATCCTTTTTTCATGAGTAGACTTAACGCTTCCTTAGTTTCTTGTAAATGCTCTCTTACTTCATACAAATTACTATACGGTTTTAAATCCTCAATCATATCCTTAGCTGCCTTTGTATGAGTAAAGCCTTTTAAAATTTCCTTTATTTTATTAAATTCCAGTACTCTTAAAGCTCTATCATTCATTATTCTACACCTCTTTTGTAATGTCCCCTGGTATAATTATTAAATTCTTTATTCCAGGTTTTATTTAAGGTAGACTTTATTACCTCTACCACTTCTTCATAATTTTCATCTATAAAATCTAATCTAAAATTATTTATACCCATTTTACTAATTTCATTTATATTAGGAATTAAGTTTAACGCAACTGGGTTATATATATAACTTCTGCAAAATTTATCAGTACAAGTTAAAAACTTTTCTCCCATTCTATCCATCAATTTAAACTCTTTTTTATTACAATAATTATCACATCCACTGTTCTTATTCTTCCCACCGAAGGTGCTTCCTATAGGACAGTATTCACTTATCATAACTTCAATTTTACCATATAGTAAAATTTGAGAATTATGGCTTTGCTTAAAGCTTTTTTCTATTTCTTTTTTATTTAATTCCACACTTATGCAGCTTCCTTGAATAAAATCATTGTAAAAATTTAAACTTTCACTATTAAATACATTTATCTTATAATCTCCTATAATAGAAATTTTTTCTTTAAATTTTCCTACTATACCCAAATTCCCTGTTATTATTCCTTTAATATATGGAAGGTTTTTTTCTATAAAACTACATACAAACTCAAACTCTCCTTTAATAATATTAGGTATTTTTAAGTATATATTTATATTTTCATTTTTTAAATTTTCCATATCTATTTCATTGCTTCTTATGAAAGGATTTATAGCGATATCCTTAACTTTTAGTTCTAATGCCCCTTTCAACTGTTCTTTTTTAGTTAAAAACACTAAAACTTCTGGCATTTCCTTTTCTTTTGCATTGTTAGTATATTTTCTATTATTACTTTTATCTCTTTTAATTTGCCTCTTATAAGAATCCGCAATTTTGCTTAATACCTTATCTAATAAACTCCTTCTAACCTCGTTAATTGATGATAGTGGCAAAAATCCCTCTTCATAGCTATTAAATACAATTTCTTCAAATTGAAAGGGAGTATCTCCAGTTTTTATTAAATTCTCTAGGATTTTATTTTTATCCAAGGGCCTTTTTAAAGCCTTTTGTACAATCTCTCCCTCTGCATGAAACTTCTCGCCATTTATTTCAGTAGAAATAATTATAGGAGAATTTACTTTAAAATCTACACTTAAAGATAGTTTTACTTTTCTCCTATAAGAAGTTTCATAAAACCCTTCATAGGATTTTAATAGCTCCACATCTGAAGTTTTAAATAATACATCCCCTGGTTTATAATTAATTGGGTGTATCTTTACCTTCTCCCCAATATGTCCTTTTTCAACCTCTTTATGTCCTTTTATTATCTTGGAAATTGTGAAACCACCCTCTCCATTTCTCACTCCATCTTTTAATGATATATCTTCTTTTAAAATTACATTTAAATCCTTTTCCACTTTTCCAAGAAGTAAACCTGTATTTTTAGGGAAATTATAGGCCATCATATCCTTTCCTTCATTCCCATATAAATAAGCTTTTGAAAAGCCTTCTCTATTAAATAATTGCATTAATTTTTTATTTTCTAAAGTGTAATCTATTTTGTCATCTTTGCTCAGTACCTTATCTATAGCTCTTCTATAGGTATCTACCACTCCTGCTACATATTCTGGTCTTTTCATTCTTCCCTCAATTTTTAAAGATGTAGCTCCACTTAAAACTATATCCTCTATGCTACTAAAGGTTGAAATATCTTTAGGGCTTAGTAAATATCCCTTTTTTTCTTTCTCAGTACCTTCTTCAATTAAATAGTATGGCAATCTACAGGGTTGAGCACATCTTCCTCTATTCCCACTTCTTCCCCCAATTAAACTACTCATAAGACATTGGCCAGAGTAACAAATACATAAGGCTCCATGTATAAAAATTTCCGTTTCAATATCTAAATTGTTTGATATATACTTTATTTCTTCTAAAGATAACTCCCTAGATAAAACAACTCTTTTAAAACCTATATCTTGAAGAAGTTTAGCTCCTTCAAAATTATGTACAGTCATTTGGGTTGAAGCATGTAATTCAAAATCAGCCATCTCACTTTTTATAAGCTTTGCCAAACCCACATCTTGTATAATTAATCCATCTACTCCTATTTCATATAAAAACTTAGTATAATCTAAAGCTTCTCCTAGTTCTTCTTCTTTCAGTAAAGTGTTTACCGTAACATAAATTTTCACTCCATATATATGGCAATAATCTACTGCCTTAATCATATTTTCTTCATCAAAATTAGAAGCATATGCCCTTGCAGAAAATTTATTTCCTCCTAAGTATACCGCATCTGCTCCACTATTAACTGCCCCATATAAGCTTTCAATACTACCCGCCGGAGCTAGTAGTTCAATTTTTTTCATAAACGCATCTCTCCTAATTTAATCTAGATTTATTATACAATATATTGCCCATTGTTACTAATAATAATTTAAGGCCATCCTTTATCCAAGGATAGCCTTATAACTTTCATATAATTTTTCTATACATTTATTCCAATTATAATAATCTAAAATATGATTTTTTAGATTATTATCTTTTCTTTTATTAATTCCCTCTAATACACCTTTTGTAATGGACTCTTCTTGAAAAGGATTACAATACGTAGCCTCATCTCCAAAATATTCATAGGCGCTTCCCTCTTTTGTGGTTAGTATGTTACACCCACTGGCAGCAGCCTCAAGAGAAGATATGCCTGGAATTTCAATGAAGGAAGGGGACGCATGAAGCTTTGCAAATCTATAGGCATTATAAATATTATAACTATCCATAAATCCTAAGTAAGTTACATTCTTATATTTCATACACTCATTAAAATAGTCTTTATCATCAATATTACCTATAAGAACTAATCTTAAATTTAAATTATTGCATATCTTAGCCAAGGTTAATTGATTTTTTATTTTGCATATTCTCCCTACACAAAGAATATAATTTTCAAGATTATATCTGTCTTTAAAATTATATAATGGTACCTGATCATCCTCAACTTCTACTCCATCATGTATGACCTCATACTTTATATATTTACCGAATTCTTTTCTAAGTAACTCACCCTCAGATTCACTATTAGGATATATAATCCTGCACCCCTTTAATATTTCACTTCTGTAGTGAGCACATTTTCCCCACATTCTTATGCCTTCTAAATCTTTTTCATAGTCATAGTATTTTTTTAAATCCCAATACATTGGAGATAATAATATAGTCTTTTTGTAGTACTTTCCAATTTTGTAGTATTTATAAGTTTCTCCTGTTCTAGTTAAATTAAATAAGTGAACTAAATCATAAGAGGAATAGTCCTCAATATGACCATTATTAATATCTATGTGAACCCCCATTTTCCTTAAATGTTCAGCAGATTTTAAAGCCTGCATAGAATCTCCTGCAAAATTTCTTAAATAATCATTTCTAATGCAATAAATAACTCTCATAATATCCCCCTAAATTTCTCTATGTTTAAATTATTATTATGCAAGTTAAAATATTATTATCACCATAAAATAAAATAAGGTACAAATTAATGTACCTTACTTTACCAAAGGATTATTGATTTTCTTTTCTTTTGCCAATTTAACTTCTGTTTCAATAAGTTTATGTTGTAAATCTAACACCTTATATTTTGAGGATTGTAGTTCAAATCTATATTCTTTACACTTTAATTTTAAATTATTGTTTTCTTCTAAGTATTTTTTGCAGGAACCTTTAAGCTCATCTTTTTCTTTTTCCACACTACTTAAAATTATTTCCTTATTTTTAAGTATTTCTTGATATTCCTTTAATTGACTTTTTTCCTGTAATTCTTGAACTAGGTTTTCTAATTCTAAAATTCTACTTTTCAAATCCTCAATGTTATTTATGTGTTTTTTTTCATTTTCTTCTATTAAAGATAACTTATTCAAAAGTTGTTGATTACTATCTTGAAATTTCAACATATCGTCAACAGCATTAACTGCAGTTAATATGGCAGCTGAGGAGGTGCTTAATTTACTATTATTATCCATAATATTTTTAAGCTTTTTATCTACATAACTTGCTACTCTGTGTAGATACTCCTCTTTTTCATTCCCTTTTAAGTTGTATTCAACACCATTTATCCAAACAGATACTATGTTCATGAAAACACCCTCTCAGATAAATTCTTATATATATTTTATCATACTTTTTCCTTTGTTAATATATGAATTTATCCGATTATCTAAGATTGGCTCCTAATCTATTTTCTAGTGTTCTAACAATTTTATCGTGGACCTTATTTACTTCATCGTCTGTTAAAGTTTTATTCTCTACTCTATAAACTATTGAGTATGCAATACTCTTTTTACCTTCAGGTATTTGCTTTCCTTTATATACATCAAATAATTTAAAGCTCTCTACCATTTTTCCACCTTGTTTAACTATTATTTCTTCGATGTCTTGAACTAACACTTCATCATCAACTATCATTGCCATATCTCTAGTCACCGCTGGATATTTAGGAAGAGGAATATATTTTTTATTTATATTTGAATTTTTATAAAGTACATCTAAATTAATTTCGGCAACATAACATCTTTCTTCTACTTCATAATTATCGCTTAAATCTGGATGAATTTCTCCTAAGGTTCCTAGTAATTTTTCTCCAATATATACCTTAGCAGTTTTTCCTGGATGATAAGAAGGATTTTCACTTTCCCTCTTATAGCTTACTCCTTTGATTCCTAAGGCTTCTACTATATTTTCTAAAATACCTTTTAAGTCTAGGTAGTCTACTCCTCCATACATTCCTATGGTAAGAAAATTTATCTCTTCTGGAAGCTCATTTTCCTTTTCATTTGGCAAATATATCTTTCCAATTTCAAAAAGCCTCGCTTCCTCATTGCTTCTTGAGTAATTTCTACCTAAAGCTTCCATCATTGAAGGAATGGTTGTGGTTCTCATTATGCTGTAATCTTCCCCTAAAGGATTTTTAATTTTAACTGTATTTCTAAGAGGACTATCCTTTGAAATTAAAACTTTATCAAATACCTTAGGGCTTACAAAGGAATAACTAATAGATTGATTTAATCCACTTCCTATTAATACTTCTACGGTAATATCCTGTAGATTTTGTTTGTGACTTTTTCCGCCCCTTTGGCTATTGGATTTTATTAAGGTAGTGGGAATATTATTATACCCATATATTCTTGCAATTTCCTCCGCCACATCTTCTTTAATAACTATATCACTTCTGAAAGTAGGAACTTGAATAATTAAATTTTCTTCCTTTATGGTAGTTTTTAATTCTAATCTATCTAAGTATTTTTTCATGTCTTCTTTAGATATATTAGTTCCTAAAAACTTATTTACCCATAAAGAACTTACTTCCATGGTAGTTTCTTTTAATGAACTTGGATATACATCTATAGTTCCTTCCATTACTTCCCCTGCATTTAATTCATTGATTAAATTACAAGCTCTATCTATTGCAATTTGAACTAAGTTAGGATCTAAATCCTTTTCAAACTTACCTGATGCCTCTGTTCTTAACCCTAATTTTTTAGAGGATAGTCTAATATTTGTACCATCAAAATTAGCACATTCAAAAATAATACTAGAAGTATCTTCTTTTACCTCTGAATTTAATCCTCCCATTATTCCCGCTAAAGCTACAGTTCTTTCTCCATCTTTAATGCAAAGTACATTAGAATCTATATCTCTTTCTACTTCATCCAATGTTACAAATTTTTCGTTCTCCTTACCTCTTTCAATTATTATTGAATTAGATGTTATTTCTCTAGAATCGAAAGCGTGCATTGGTTGGCCAAGTTCTAACATAACAAAGTTTGTTATATCTACTATATTGTTTATTGGCCTTACCCCTGATTCCATAAGTCTTTCTTGCATCCAAGCAGGTGAAGGAGCTATTTTAACATTTTTCACTCCTCTAGCAACATATCTTCTGCATAAGTCATCTCTAATTTCTACCTTAAGTACATCATTAATGTTTTCTTTACAAGTACTTATGTAATTAGTCTCTGGCATTTTATAAGGAACTCCTAAAGTGGCCCCCGTTTCTCTAGCCATTCCTACTACACTTAAACAATCAGGTCTGTTGGAAGTAATTTCAAATTCAATTACTGCATTATTAAGTCCCAAAACCTCTTTTATATCTTTACCTATTGGAGTGTCTCCTGATAGTATAAGTAGCCCTTCAGCAGCTTCTTCTCCGCCTATTCCAAGCTCTTCTTCTGAACACATCATTCCATTGGATACAATTCCTCTAAGCTTACCCTTTTTAATCTTAACTCCACCTGGAAGGGTAGATCCATGAACAGCTACAGGAACTATATCTCCCTCTTTCATGTTTTTTGCTCCCGTAACAATTTGAGTTAATTCTTCTTCTCCAATATTAACCTGACAAACCACTAGTTTTTCTGCATCTGGGTGAGGAGCTATCTCTACGATTTTCCCTGTAATTACATTTTTAATTTCATCTTCAGAAGTTATAACTTCCTCTACCTTAGAGCCAGATAGAGTTAATCTATCTCCTAACTCCTTTGCAGGAATATTTATATCTACATAATCTTTTAACCACTTAACTGGAATATTCATGTTATTTTCCTCCATTCATCCTATTAAAATTGATTTAAAAATCTCATGTCACTTTCATAAAGCAATCTAATGTCATCTATACCATATTTAAGCATTACCATTCTATCAACACCAAAGCCAAAGGCAAATCCACTATATACTTCAGGGTCTATTCCGCAATTTCTAAGTACTTGAGGATGAACCATCCCACAACCTAATAATTCAATCCATCCACTGCTTTTACAAACTCTACAGCCTTCTCCATTACATACAAAACATGTAGCATCCATTTCTGCTGAAGGTTCTGTAAATGGAAAATGATGAGGTCTAAATTTGGTTTTCACCTTATCTCCAAACATCTTTTTTGCAAACATTTCAAGAGTTCCCTTTAAATCTGCAAAGGTTATTCCCTTGTCTACAACTAAGCCCTCCATCTGATAAAATATAGGTGAATGAGTAGCATCTACTGCATCTGAACGATATACCTTACCAGGAGCGATCATCTTTATTGGTGGCTTTTCGTTTTCCATGGTTCTAATTTGTATAGGTGAAGTTTGAGTTCTTAAAACTATTTTATCATTTATATAAAATGTATCCTGCTCACCCTTTGCTGGATGATTTTCAGGTATATTTAAAGCTTCAAAATTATAATAATCTAATTCAACTTCTGGACCTTCTTCAATAGTAAATCCCATAGAAATAAATATATCTGTCATACTTTGTAATGTTAGATCTAAAGGATGTCTTTTACCCAAAGTTTTTCTTTTTCCAGGCATTGATATGTCTATGGTTTCATTTTGTAATTTTAAATTCTTTTCCTTTGTCTTTATATCATTTAAAGCTTCTTCAATTAAATTTTCTATTACCTCTCTTACTTCATTTGCTAACTTTCCAACGATTGGTCTTTCTTCATTACTTAATCCGCCCATACCTCTCAATATTTGCGTAAGCTCTCCTTTTTTACCAAGGTATTTAACTCTTATTCCTTCTAAATCAGCTTTATTTTCTATACTTTTCAGTTCACTTAAAGCACTTTCTTTTATTAATTCTAATTTTTCTCTCATTTTATAATTCTCCTTTCAATATATTTTTTTAAAACAAAAAAGCCCCTCCCTAAATAGGGACGAACTTATATCCGCGGTACCACCCTGATTGGTATAATATACCCATCTCTTTTAATTTATCGGTTATTACCCGCTAATTGCTACTTCAATTATTCACAATTAGAACTCCAAAGGGAACTTCAATATAACAATTAGTAAAAAGGCTTTCAGTCAAGGCCTCTTCTCCCTGAAATAATTATTATATTTACTCTCTTCTTCAACGTTTAATTATTATATTTTACATCTTCAATTCAAAATTCTACATATTTATAAGTTAATTGTCAATGCTAAATTGTATTTTGTCTAACAATTTCAAACATGATTACCGCAGCAGCTATTGCTGCATTTAAAGACTCCGCTCCCCCTGGCATAGGTATTTTAAAGTTTTCATCTCCTAATTTAAATACTTCTTGGCTTATACCATTTCCCTCATTGCCAATACATATTACCAACTTTTTATTTTTTAAATTTAAATCATAAATGTTATTTTTAGATTCTAGGGAGCTAACTAAAAAGTTATATCCTTTTTCTTTCAAGCTTTTTAGAAAATCTAAATCTTTATTTTCTAAAATATGAATATAAAATATTGAACCCATGGTAGATCTTAGGGTTTTATCATTATAAATATCTACTGTTCCCTCTGTAGTTATAACCCCCAATGCACCCGCTGCATGAGCTGTTCTTATTATGGTTCCCATGTTGCCTGGGTCTTGAACCCTATCTGCTAATACATAAAAGCCAAAATTATCTTCTATTTCCCTTTTCTTGTTCTCCAGTACAGCTAATATGCCCTGTGGATTTTCTGTATCACTTAGAGTTTTAAATAAAGCTTCCCCTAGGACATAGATTTTAGTATGATCCTTCACTCTATTTTTAAGTTCCAATTCTACATATTTATCCTTTGAGCTTTCGCTTAAGATAATATGAGAAAGGGTAAAATCTGAGTTTAAGGCTTCTTCGACAAATCTAAAACCCTCTACTAAAAACTTTCCCTCTTTAACTCTATGTTTTTTTTCTTTTAATCTTTTTAATTCTTTAAATAAAGAATTATCTTTACTAGCTATAAATTCCAACCCATTCACCCTTTATTTAGAAATTAAATCTTCTAATTTATTTAAGCTTTCAGATTCTCCTATAGCAACCACAATATCTCCAGCTTCAACTTCTCCATTTGCTGGCGGAGTTACATTTATTTCATTACCCCTTTTAATTGCAACTACATTTATTCCATACTTAGCTCTTAAATTTAAATCCTCTAAACTTTTTCCATGCCATTCCTTTGGAGTTACTATTTCAGCTATATTATACTCTGGTGACAATTCAATATAATCTAAAATATTTGCAGAAACTAGATTATGAGCTACTCTCACTCCCATATCTCTTTCTGGCAATATAACTCTATCTGCTCCTATTTTATATAAAACCTTGGCATGTAACTCACTGTTAGCTTTTGCAATTATATACTTAACACCTAATTCTTTAACTATTAAAGTTGCCATTACACTAGCCTGTATATCTGAACCAATAGTAACTACCCCTACGTCAAAATTACTAATTCCTAAGGATTTCAAACTATGTTCATCTGTTGCATCTAATTGCACAGAATGAGTAACATTATCTGATATATTTTGAACTATATCTTCATTAGAATCTACAGCTAATACATCATTTCCAAGTGAATATAAAGTTTTAGCCACAGAACTTCCAAATCTACCTAAACCTATAACTACAAATTGTTTTTTTACCATTTAAATTACCCTCCTACCCAACTAATATCTTTTCTTCTGGATATTTAATATTATTTGAAACCTTTCTTCTCGACAGAGCTAAGAATAAAGTCAAAGGACCAACTCTTCCTGCATACATGGTAAAGACTATAATCGCCTTACCTGTAAAACTCAATTCTGTTGTAAGCCCTAATGTCATACCCACTGTAGCAAAGGCAGATGTAGCCTCATAAAGCAAGTATTCCAATGAAACTCCAGTTTCTGTTATAGATAGTACCATGGTCACGAAAATTACAAGTCCTAGACTAATTACCGTAATTGCTAAAGATTTATATATAGTGTCCTTAGATATTCTTTTCTTATAAATCTCTGTATCTTCTCTTCCTCGAACAATAGACAATACAGTTAATACAAGTAATCCTGCTGTAGTAACTTTTATACCACCTGCTGTAGAACCCGAGGAACCACCTATAAACATTAATATTATAGTTAAAAACTTTCCTGCTGTGCTCATATCCGCTGTTGATATGGAGTTAAATCCAGCAGTTCTAGGGGTTACAGAGGCAAAAATGGAAGATAAAACCTTCCCTTTGAAGGACATATTTTTCATAGTACCTGGATTATTAAATTCTAATATAAACATTAATATTGTACCAAATAACAATAAAAATCCCGTTACAGATAGTGCTATTTTTGAATGCAAAGATAACTTTCTTAATCCTCTAAAGTTATAAATTTCCTGCCAAACATAAAATCCTAATCCACCAATAATAATTAGAGAGGATATTGTTAAAATAATAACATGATTATCATAGTATTTAGTTAAGCTTTGAAAATTACCAAACAAATCGAACCCCGCATTACAAAAGGCAGAAATGGAATGGAATACACTGTAATAAATTCCCTTACCTAGTCCAAACTCAGGTATAAATTGAGTAGATAGGAGTAATGCTCCACCTAATTGTATTGAAAATGTAAACATCAACACATATTGAGCCATTTTAACCAATCCTTGAATAGAATAAGAGTTTAGTGCTTCTTGCATTACTAATCTTTCTTTCAAAGTAATTCTCTTTCCTAATAATAGAGCAATTAAGGTAGCAAAGGACATAAATCCTAGTCCTCCTATTTCAATTAAAAACATAATAACAGTCTTACCAAAATAACTCCAATGGGTACCAGTATCTACAGTAACAAGTCCTGTAACACAGGTAGCTGAAGTTGCTACAAAAATTGAATCTATAAATGGTGTTCTCTCTCCACTTTGCGTTGCTATAGGCAAATTTAACAAAAAGGCTCCTGTTAAGATTACCACCGCAAAACCTATTGCTAATATTTGAACTGGAGTAAGCTTTAAATTTTTATAAATATTAACCTTCATTTTATGCACCTCGTAGTACACTTTAATTTATGAAACATTATAACACGCATATATATATTGTCAAACCTAAAAAACTAAAAAGCAAAAATGCAGCAATAAAGGCTGCATTTATATATTAAGCGTTTAATTTTCCTTTTGCTATTTCAACTAAATCTGCAAAAGATTTAGGATCATTTATAGCTATTTCGGATAACATTTTTCTATTGATATCTATACCTGCAAGCTTGATTCCATTCATGAATCTTGAATAGGATAATCCATTCATTCTTGTAGCTGCATTAATTCTTGCTATCCACAACTTTCTAAAGTCTCTCTTCTTTAACTTTCTTCCAACATAAGCATTTCTTAATGCTCTTATAACTGTTTCATTAGCTGTTTTAAATAACTTGCTTTTTCCACCGTAGTATCCTTTTGCAAGTTTAAGTACCTTTTTATGATTTTTACGAGCGTGTACGGCTCTTTTAACTCTTGCCATTTAACGTAACCTCCTTCTTCCAACTCTATCTTATAGATATGGTAATAACTTCTTCATTGCTTTTTCTTGAGTTTCTGATACATAGCCAGTTTGTCTAAGATTTCTTTTTCTTTTAGAACTCTTCTTTGTTAATATATGGCTCTTAAAAGCTTTAGCTCTCTTTAACTTACCAGTTCCTGTAACTTTAAATCTTTTTGCTGCACCTCTGTGGGTTTTCATTTTAGGCATAATGTGTTCCTCCTCTCAATATTTATGCTTTTTTAGGGGCTAAAACCATCGTCATGTTTCTACCTTCTAATTTAGCTGGTTTTTCAACCACACATACATCTTCAATCTTTGACAGAAACAAGTTTAATATTTTATGCCCTGAAATAGCGTAATCTGCCTCTCTACCTCTGAATCTTACTGTGACTTTTACTTTATCTTCATCAAGTAAAAATCTTCTAGCATGATTTGTTTTTATTTCTATATCATGCTCTTCAATAGTTGGGCTTAATCTGATTTCTTTTAGACTTATAACCTTTTGCTTCTTTTTTGCCTCTTTGTCCTTTTTGGATTGTTCATATATAAACTTTCCAAAATTCATTATCTTACAAACAGGCGGATTTGCTGTTGGAGCAATCATTACTAAGTCTAGTTCTTTTTCCTCAGCAATCTTTAGAGCCTCAGCAGATGACATTATTCCTAATGCCTCATTTTCATCTGTTATAACCCTAAGTTCCTTTGCTCTAATCTCTTCATTTACTAAGAAATCTTTATTAATACCATTCACCTCCCAGGTGTTAAAATAAAGAATATAAAAAAAGGACGGCTCTTAGCCGTCCCATAAAATACGAACATTATCAAAGTACATAAATCACATACTTTTAATTCTTAACCTTACTAGCATTACTGTAAGGTGAGAAACGGCTAGTTTCTTCTTAACATAATATATTTTACTATCATATTTATTTTTTGTCAACAACTACTTTAAACATTTTTATTGTTTATTTCTTCAGTTAATTGGGATATAAACTGGCTTAAGTCCATAGAACCTAAATCTCCACCTTTTCTTGATCTTACAGCTACCTTTTCTTCTGCCATTTCCTTATCACCTATTACTATCATATAAGGAATTTTCTTAAGCTGCGCTTCTCTAATTTTATATCCAATCTTTTCATTTCTTTCGTCCATTTCAACTCTTATTCCGGAGTTCTTTAGTTTATTTACTACTCCATTTGCGTATTCTTTTTGGCTATCTGTTATATTCATAACCCTAACTTGAATTGGTGCAAGCCAAGCAGGAAAAGCACCCGCATAGTTTTCAATAAGGATAGCTATGAATCTTTCAATACTTCCAAATACAACTCTATGAACCATTACCGGTCTATGTTTTTCTCCATCTGGTCCAACATAGCTTAAGTCAAATCTTTCTGGCATTTGGAAGTCAAGTTGAATTGTACCACATTGCCATGTTCTTCCTATACAATCTTTTAAATGGAAGTCAATTTTAGGACCGTAGAAGGCTCCATCTCCTTCGTTAACCTTATAAGGTAAACCTATTTCTTCTAATGCATCTTTTAATCCATTAGTTGCTACTTCCCAATCTTCATCACTGCCCATGGAGTTTTCTGGTCTTGTTGAAAGTTCTACATGATATTCAAATCCAAATACTTTGTAGAAATCATCTATTAATTTTATAACCTTTAAAAGCTCATCTTTGATTTGGTCTCTTGTCATAAATATATGAGCGTCATCTTGTGTAAAGCATCTAACTCTCATCATACCGTGAAGAGCACCTGATAACTCATGTCTATGCACTAATCCTAATTCTGCCAGTCTCAAAGGAAATTCTCTATAAGAGTGTAATGAATTTTTATAAGTTAAAATTGCCCCTGGACAATTCATTGGCTTTACTGCGAAATCTTCTTCATCTATTTTTGTAAAGTACATGTTTTCTTTATAGTGATCCCAATGTCCTGAACGATGCCATAATTGCTCATTTAGTATTATTGGAGTCTTTATTTCTTGATACCCAGCTTCTATATGCTTTTCTCTCCAGAAATATTCTAACAAGTTTCTTACAGTCATTCCTTTTGGTAAAAAGAACGGAAAACCTGGACCTTCTTCATATATAGTAAATAATTCTAATTCCTTACCTATCTTTCTATGATCTCTCTTCTTAGCTTCTTCTAACATGTTTAAATATTCTTCTAAGTCGCTTTTCTTAGTAAAAGCTGTTCCATATATTCTTTGAAGCATCTTATTCTTTTCACTTCCCTTCCAGTAGGCACCTGCTACTGAAAGAAGTTTTACTGCTTTAACTTTTCCTGTAGATGGAACATGAGGTCCTGCACATAAATCAACAAATTCTCCCTCTTTATAAAAGGATATTGTTTCTCCTTCTGGTAAATCTTCTATTAATTCTACCTTATAGTCTTCTCCCTTTTCTTTCATGAACTTTATAGCTTCATCCCTTGGTAATTCAAATCTTTCTAAAGCTAAATCTTCTTTTATGATCTTTTCCATTTCTTTTTCTATTTTTTCTAACATTTCAGGTGTAAATATAACATCTGTGTCAAAATCATAATAGAAACCATTGTCTATAGCTGGTCCTATAGCTAATTTTGTATTTGGATATAAGTTTTTTACTGCTTGAGCTAGTATATGTGAAGCTGTATGCCTTAATGTCTTTCTTCCATCCTCATCATCAAAAGTTAAAATCTCTAAGGTTATATCTTCTTCTACTGGAGTCATCAAATCTCCACTTTCTCCATTAATCTTAGCCCCTACAGCTTTTTTATAAAGAGCTGGACTAATCTTCATTGCAATTTCACTTACCTTAACTCCCTTTTCTATTTCAAGTATTTTTCCATCTTTTAAAGTTACTTTAACCATGTTTTACCTCCCATATATTAATTTAAATATTTTCAAAAAACAAAAAATCCTCCCAAATAATGGGACGATTCAATCGCGGTTCCACCCAAGTTGATAGTTACTACTATCCTCTCTGTTCCTTTAACGCAGGCTACGGAATTGCTTACTTTATTTTCAGCATTCAGCTCAAAGGTGGTTTTCAATAATTGCTGGTAAGAAAACCTTTCAGCCTATGGGTTTTCATCTCTTTTAACAGTTTACTTATCTACTCTTCCTTGTCATAGCTTTTATTTACTTTTAATAATTATATTCTCAATATCTTTAATTGTCAATATCTTTGCTTTTATCTTTTAACGCCTCTTTTGCTAATTGAAGCAAAACACATTTTACAATTTTCACAAAAAGACACTCTATTTAAAAAAACATTTTTTATAGTATTTATGATTTCATTATTCCTAGAATTTTTACTACCATGAATAACTATTTTTTCAGGACAGTATGCTATAAGACCACTAATCAAAATATCTTCTACATTTATGGCACTTGCCATTTGATTATTTATAAAATCCTTAGCAAACTCATCCATAATATTATTTCCTTCACCGTCTAACACACTATAATTTCCATCCTCTTTAATAATTATATTAACTAATTCAATTCTACTATCTTGTATCTCAACAAAATATTTTAAAAGCTTAATAAATTCATTATATTCCTTTTCAATCAAATACTCTTCTACTATCTTATCTATTATTTTCTCTATTTCATCCCTAAGAGGTTTAATTCTAAAAGTTAAAAATCCTTTTATGTTGATTTCATTTTTATCCGCTATACACTCAATAATTTTATCTATCAACTCGTTTTTTCTATTTATATAAAATATATTATTATCATTTATCGGGAGCTTATCATTATTAAGTATATTTAAACTTTTAATTCTTACATCTCTTAATTCATCTTCATTCAGAAAAAAATAGGCTTCTGTAATAAAGTCTATCATGCATTTTTCATCAAATTCTTCTATTAAAGCTTTATATAATATATTTCCTATATGATGATGAAATATATTTAACGCTTTTTCTTCAATCTTCTTATCTGGAAAATATATATTTATGAAGTGAGTTTTATCTTCCATACTCTCAGCGATACCTATTTCAATATGCCTAGATTTAAAATACTCTCTCATTTCTTCCAATTCTTCTATTAGTCCATCAAAATCCTTTTCGTATATAAGCTTAAAACATTGCATATTCCTCACTCCTTTCTATAAATAGTATGTGTTTAATTATTAGCTATATTCATAATGAAAGAACATAAATATCGACAATAAGTTAATTATAATTTAAAATTAATATAAGATAGTATGGAGGTTTTTATGAAAAATTATGCAATAGTCGATTATCGAATTGATGATGAAGAAGAAATTAATTTATTAAATTTAGGTTTTCAACCCATTAAATGCCCTCCTAATCCTAATATTTATAAGGCAATATGCGGTCATCCAGATATTTTAATGCATATCGTAGACAATGAAAATATAATTCTTCACAAAGACATAGAAAACTCTTTTTTTAATTTTTTTACATCCTTAAATTTTAAAGTATCTTTGTGTAAAGATAGCCTGGGAAGTAAATATCCTTTAAATATTAAATTGAATGCTGTTAATTTAAAAAGCTATTTTATCCACAATATTAAATATACAGATGAAGTATTATTGGAAATGACTAAACATAAAAAATTAATAAATGTAAAACAAGGATACACCAAGTGCTCTACTGCCATAGTTAATGATAATGCCATAATCACTAGCGATATCGCCATTGCAAGAACTTTAGAGGTTGAAAATTTTGATGTATTACTACTTCCACCAGGCGATATATCCTTACCGGGGCTAGACTATGGGTTTATTGGAGGATGCTCTGGACTTCTCGATGAAAATAGATTAGCTTTTTTTGGAGACTTGAATTACTACTCTCATGGAAAAGACGTAATTACCTTTCTTCATAAGCATGGGGTAGAACCAATCTACTTAAGGAAGGGTAAACTTATAGATAGGGGATCATTATTTACAGTATCCTTAAAAGACAAATAAAGCATTCAAACTAAAGTTTGAATGCTTTTGTTTTGGAGGCGCCACCCAGATTTGAACTGGGGATAAAGGTTTTGCAGACCTCTGCCTTACCACTTGGCTATAGCGCCGTAAAATTTGGAGCGGAAGACGGGACTCGAACCCGCGACGTTCACCTTGGCAAGGTGACGCTCTACCACTGAGCCACTTCCGCATGTATGGTGGCTCGACCAGGAATCGAACCAGGGACACGAGGATTTTCAGTCCTCTGCTCTACCGACTGAGCTATCGAGCCATACTTAAATTATCGCTTAAACACAATTTCTATTATATAAGCCAATTGGTAATTTGTCAACTAGGAAAATGCTTAGCGTCTTCCAGTTTTTTAGTTCACTACTTGAATATTTAATTAGTTAAGGAAGAAATCCCTCAATGGATTTCTACCAAAACTAAATAACTAAAACATTAAAAACCTAAAAAACTATTTCCTAATGTCCACCAAAAATTCACTATCTTCTATGCTTGCTTCTTGCAAAGTTGCCATTTCATTCATTATTGCCAAAGCTGATTCTATAATGGAAAATTGTAGGGGACAACCTGATCCTTCCCCTAATCTCATTTGCATATCCAAACATGGTTTTAAACCAATTTCATTCATTACATATTTTGATCCAGGCTCTGCTGAGAGATGTGACGGAAACATAAAGTCCTTTACTCTTGTATTAAGTTTATAGGCACATAGTGCTGCGGCACAAGAAATTATTCCATCAATTACTATAGGTACTCTATTTTTAGCTGCCCCTAAAAAGCATCCACAAAGTCCTGCAATATCAAATCCCCCTACCTTAGCTATTACATCAATAGGATCTTTTATATCTGGATTATTAAGCTTAATAGCTTCCTTTACTACTCTCTTTTTATTAATAAAGCCTTCTTCCGTAAGTCCTGAACCCATTCCAACAATAGAATCTGAATCCATTCCAGAAAAAACACTAATAACTGCAGCACTGGTTGTAGTATTGCACATTCCAGCTTCTCCAGTGCCAAACAAATCATATCCTTCTTTTACTAAGTTGTCCACTATTTCTATACCTACTTCAATAGCTTTAATAGCTTCTTCTCTTGTCATTGCAGATTCCTTTGCTATGTTTTTAGTTCCGTAGGCTATTTTTTTATTAATTATTTTGTCATTATTAAAATTACCATTTACTCCTATATCAACTACAGTTATATCTGCTCCTACATTTTTAGATAATACTCCTATTCCTGTTACTCCTTTGGTATAATTATCTGTTATTATTGCAGTTAACTCTTGAGGACAAGCTGAAACTCCCTCTTCCCACACACCATTGTCAGCACACATTATAATTGTATTTTTCTTGTTTATTTTATTCTTAACCTGTCCAGTTATTCCTGCTATCTTTACTGCAATTTCTTCTAATTTGCCTAAGCTTCCTATAGGTTTGCTTAAACTATCCATTCTTTCCCATGCCTTTTTAATTGCCTCTTTGTCTCCTGACGATATGTTTTTTAAGGTTTGCTCTAATAATATCATATGTATCCTCCTCAATAAAAAAAAATTACCTCTACCCAAAGGTAGAGGTATTATAATCCTCAATATATTTTCTCTTCCCTCCGAAGAACAAAATCGACTCAATTTTAGGCAGTTCTCCTGGCTCAAGCATCATTCTCTTCCCTCCTTCCCAGAAAAACTCCAGTGGATGCGGGATTCGTTCGCTTATACAGTAGCGGGGGCTGCAGTGGATTTTTACCACTTTCTCTTTTAAACTATTACAGCACCTAAAATTATTATTAAGTTCAATAAAATTATATTCCTTTTTATTTAATATTACAAGTTATTTTTTTATCACATTCTCAATTATTTATTTTCATTTAAAGTTCTTAATATTCTTCCAATCTCTTCATTAGTGAATTGGTAACTACTGTTACAAAATTCACATTTTAACTCTTCAGTTTTATTATCATCATATAATTCTTGCAAATCATCTTTTCCAATACTTAGTAACGCTCTTTCAACCTTTTCCCTTGAACAATTGCATTTATATTCAGGAGTGAAACTATCTAATATTTTTAAATCCATATCTTCAAAGATAAATTCTAATATTTCTTCAATAGACATACCTCTGTCTATAAATTCTGTTATGGAGGCCACTTCTTCAAGTCTATAAGTTACAAAATCTGCTGTTAATTCTCCTGCTCCAGGCATCATTTGTATTATAAATCCTCCAGCAGCTTTAATACTTAAGTTCTCATTAACCAAAACTCCTAATCCAACAGCAGAAGGAGTTTGTTCTGATACTGTAAAGTAATACGCTAAGTCATCTCCTATTTCTCCGGAATAAATTGGAACTTGACCTACATATGGCTCCTTTAACCCAATATCTTTTATTACTGTAAGAGTTCCATCTTTTCCTATAGCTCCTCCTACATCTAACTTTCCTCTAATGTTTGCAGGTAAATCTACTGCTGGATTTCCTATATATCCTTTAACTTGACCATTAGGATAAGCAGTTGCTATAACTCCCTTTGCCTCTCCTCCACCATTCATTTGAATGGTAAGTTTGTCTTTATCTGACTTTAACATAGCTCCCATCAGTGCACCAGCTGTTAACATTCTACCTAAGGCTGCTGCTGCTGTAGCACTGCAATTATGTATCCTTACGCCCTCATTTACTAAGTCTGTAGTAATAGCTCCTATTATTCTTATCTCACCATCTTTTGCGATAGCTCTAACTAATTTATCACCCATTTGTTTACCTCCAAAATAAATTACTTGCCTATTACATAGGCTATTCTTTCCGTAGTATCTTTTATATAATTCTTTTCATAGTTATCTAGTATATGAAGTATATTTAATTTACTTTTTTGGATAGCTCTTTCTATTTCCTCTTCTCTATAAGCTCTTTCCCTGTGGACTTCATCAAACCTATTATAACTTTCTCCCTTCTTTAAAAAAAAAGTTAAATACATGTCCACTATCTCCTCTTCAAAAACGTTTTCCCATACATAGAATAAATCTTCTTCATCGTAGGTATAAGTATTGTTACCCAATATATTAGATAGTTTATAATATGAGTTCATATCAAATATAAATAATCCACCTTCATTCAAATGAAGACATACCCTGTTAAAAAACTCAATTAAATTCTCATATTCTAATATATAATTAACAGAATCTAAACAACAGGTTATCAAATCAAATTTTTTCCCTGATAAATCTAATTCTACTATGTCTTGGCATATTAGATTTCCCAGTATATTTTTCTCTCTTAGTTTTATTTCACACTCTGATAACATGTCTGGGGATAAATCTACCCCCCAAACATCTGAAAAATTTTCTCCTATAATTTCGGTAATATTTCCAGTACCGCAAGCTAAATCTAAATAATTCATCCTATTTATTTTGTATTTATTACAATAATCTAAAATAATTTCTGACCATTTAAAATAATCGATATCCTCTTTTACTAAACCGTCATATATATTTGCAAAATTGCTATAGCAGCTCATGAAAGTTTCTCCTTTGTGAATTTAATGGTACAGATTAAATATTATATATTATCTTTCTGCAAGTCAATATTTTTAGGTATATTTAATTCTTTTTTTCTCTTAGTCATTAAACCTCCGACTCTCCCAGTTTCTTCAGAGGTCAAGGAACTCCAACCTAGTTTTTCTACTTTATCTCTAAGTCCCAATTCATCAGCTATTTCATATTTTATTTTCTCTCTTAACTGTTCCATTTCAGTTAATTCTTTGTTAGCTTTCAATTTTTCTTTAATAACTTTTTTAAGTGGTGTCTTTCCCATACAAATCCCTCCCTATAAAGTATTTTTTACAGGAAGGGATTAATTTATTCATGAATATAATAAAGGTTGTAAAATTCTAGAATCTCTGATTTCACAAAGCATTCTAATCTTCTATAATTTTACAACTCTTTCTTTCATGTGCTATATGAGGAAATTCCTATGGAATTTCTACAACAATAAAAATTCCATAGGAATTTTATCTATAATCTATTCATCTAAAAAACTATATAACTAAAAACTAAAATAAGAGAGAGGGTTACCTCACTCTTATTTTTAATTATTCATTAAATAGATGACAAGCTACAAAGTGATCTTTTGAAACTTCTTTAAGTTCAGGTATTTCTTGTGAACATATTTCCTTAGCATATTTACATCTAGCCACAAATCTACATCCTGGTTTAGGATTTATTGGGCTTGGTACTTCCCCTTCAAGCATAATTCTATGTCTATTTTTTTCCACCTCTGGATCAGGTATTGGAATAGCAGATAGTAATGCTTGAGTATATGGATGCTTAGGATTTGCATAAAGTTCCTTACTCGATGTTAATTCCACCATAGTGCCTAAATACATAACTCCTACTCTATCAGATATATGCTTAACCATAGATAAATCATGAGCTATAAATAAATAGGTTAATCCAAGCTCTCTTTGAAGCTTAATTAATAAATTTACAACCTGAGCTTGAATGGATACGTCAAGAGCTGATATAGGTTCATCACAAACTATAAACTTAGGCTCAACAGCCAATGCTCTAGCTATACCTATTCTCTGTCTTTGTCCCCCTGAAAACTCATGAGGAAATCTTGAGGCATGTTCTTTATTTAACCCAACTAACTCTAGAAGTTCATAAATTCTTTGTTGTCTCTTTTCTCCTGTATATAGTCCATGGATATCTATACCTTCTGCTACTATTTCCCCAACTGTCATTCTTGGATTTAAAGATGCATATGGGTCTTGGAATATTATTTGAGCATTCTTAGTAAATTCTCTTTTTTCTGTTCCTTTAAGACTGTGGATATCTGTTCCTTCAAAAAAAACTTGTCCATCTGTGGCTCCATAAAGTCCTAAAACTGTTCTGCCACAAGTTGTCTTTCCGCAACCTGACTCTCCTACCAATCCTAAGGTTTCACCTTTTTTTATTTTAAAGCTAACATTGTCTACTGCTTTTAAAATTGCATTCTTGCCAACTTTAAAATATTTTTTTAGATTTTTTACCTCTATTAAAACATTATTATTATTTTCCATTATTTTTGCACCTCCCCTATAATTGGAGCTTCAACCTTTGGTGCTAAAGGATGCTGAAGCCAGCAATGTACGCTGTGAGTATCACTTAATTTACTAACCTCCGGCATTTCTTCCTTACAAATTTGCATACAATAATCACATCTTGATGCAAAGGGACATCCTACTGGTGGTTTCAATAAATCTGGAGGCGTTCCTTGTATTGAATAAAGTTCATCTTTATGACCAGTATCCAGTCTAGGTACTGATTTAAGCAATGCCCATGTATATGGGTGCTTTGCATTAAAGAATATTTCATCCGTTGTTCCTCTTTCAATTACTTTACCAGCATACATAACTTGAATCTTAGAAGCAACGTTAGCAACTACCCCTAAATCGTGGGTAATCAAAACTACAGCTGTTCCTAACTTATTTTGAAGCTCTTTTATAAGATCCATAATTTGCGCCTGTATTGTAACATCTAGAGCTGTTGTTGGCTCATCTGCAATTAAGACTTTTGGATTACATGCTAAAGCTATAGCTATCATAGCTCTTTGTCTCATACCACCCGAAAATTGATGTGGGTATTGGTTAACTCTTTTTTCTGCATTTGGTATATTAACTAGTTTTAGCATTTTAATCGCTTCTTCTAAAGCTTCTTTTTTATTCATACCTCTGTGAATTATTAAGCTCTCTGCAATTTGATTTCCAATTTTCATAGTAGGATTAAGAGAAGTCATAGCATCTTGGAATATCATGCTAATTGATTCCCCTCTTAGCTCTCTTAATTCCTTATCATTCATTTTTAATATATCTTTTCCCTCAAAGAGAATTTGAGATCCTTCTTTTACTTCTCCTGGAGGCGTAGCAATTAATCTCATAATTGATTTTGATGTAACGGTTTTTCCACAGCCAGATTCTCCAACGATGGCTAAAGTTTCTCCCTTTTCTAAGTCGAAGGATACTCCTCTTACTGATTGAACTTCTCCTGCATATGTGTGGAATGAAACTCTAAGGTCTTTTACTTCAAGTAATTTTGTCATAGGTATCCTCCTTCCTAATTTCTTAATTTTGGATCTAGGGCATCTCTTAATCCATCACCTAATAAGTTAAATGATAACATAGTTAAACTTATTGCTATAGCTGGGAATAACAACTCATGTGGATAGAAGTCCATAACCTGCTGTCCAAAAGCCGCCATAGCTCCCCAACTTGTATTAGGAGGTTGTATTCCTAGTCCTATAAAGCTTAAAAATGCTTCTGCAAATATAAAGGATGGAATATCGAAAGTCATGTAAATTATTATTATTCCAATGGTATTTGGAATTAAATGCTTGTATATTATTCTCTTAGAATCAGCCCCTAGTGCTTGAGCAGCAAGTACGTACTCTGATTCCTTAAGCTGCATAACTTGTCCTCTTATAAGTCTTGCCATTCCTGTCCATCCCGTTATACAAAGGGCAAGTAATATTGTACCCATACCTTGTTTTTGAAAAATTACCGCCATTAATATTACCACTATCATATATGGTATACTATTTAGAACCTCAACGATTCTCATCATAATATCGTCAACTAGTCCACCAAAGTATCCACTAACTCCACCATATATAGCACCTACAAACACTTCGATCAATGTTCCTGCTAGTCCTATGGCTATAGATACTCTACCCCCTACCCATAGTCTACCAAATATATCTCTACCTAAATTATCTGTTCCAAATATATATTTTCCTAATTGTTGACCTTCTTTGTTTATATTTAAAGTACCTGGCTTTGCATTTAAAGCAGCTGGGTTATGATTTTGTATTGAATAGTCAACGCCACTAATTAACTTACCTATCCATGGTCCAAAGGCGCACATTATAGCAATTACCCCTAATAAAATCAAGGAAAAAATAGCAACCTTATTTTGTTTTAATCTTCTCCATGCATCCTGCCAATATGTTAAATTTGGTCTAACTATGGCTTCCGCATCTGAATTGACGCAACCTATTATCTGAAATTTATCTTTATTTAATTCAGCCATATTTACCTCCTATTTCTTACCGCCTGACAGCCTTATTCTTGGGTCTATAAATGTATAAAGAATATCTACAAGTAATAAAGATACAATATATAAAAAGGAGTAGAAAATAGTCAATCCCATTATCATGTTGTAATCTTTAGCTGCAATAAAATCTATCATAGCATTACCAAGACCTGGTATAGCAAATATTCTTTCTATAACAAAAGAACCTGTAATAACCGCAGCAATTTGTGGTCCAAGAATCGTAACTATTGGTAAAATAGCATTTCTTATAACATGTTTCCAAGCTATAGATATTCTTGACACACCTTTTGCTTGAGCAGTAATAATGTAATCTTGATTTATTACATCAAGAACCGAGGTTTTCATATATCTAGCATAAGTAGCTATACTAGAAAAACTTAAAGCTACGGTTGGTAATAGAGTAAATTTAATAGTTGATAAAAATTCATCTCCTCTACTATACCACCCTGCTATAGGAAGTCCAGCTTTCCCTCCAACATACTTTTGAAGTAAAGCTGCCATAACAAAGCTAGGGATAGATACCCCTAAAATGGCAATAAAAATAACCATATAATCAACAGCAGTATTTCTCTTAAAAGCAGCTATAATTCCTAAAACAAGTCCAATAGTTAGCCCAAAAACTACTGCTTGCAATCCTATTCTTGCAGAGTTAGGAAACCTTTCTTGAATATATTTATTTGCAGAAATCCCTGGATTTACAAATGAATCTCCCATATTTCCACTGGCTAAATTTTTAAGGTAAACCACATATCTTTCACCTACAGGCTTGTCCAGTCCATATTGAGCTCTTATAGTTTGCCTAATTTGTGGTGGAAGCTGTTTAGTTTGTGAGGATATAGGATCCCCTGGCATTGCATTCATTAAAAAAAACGTAACTGTAATAACTACCCATAAAGTTAATAACATATATCCTATTCTCTTAGATATATATTTAAACATTTTCTCCCTCCTTAAAACGCATCATGTGCTATATATTAATTATCACTAACATTTTTAAATTAGGGATAATTGTTTTCCAATTCAAAATAAAAAAGCCCCTTTTATTCTTTCTATACATTTTATCATAAACTGTATAAAGGCTACAACAGGAAAATCCTGTTGTAGCTTTATAAAACAAGTATTATTTACCTTCTATTGAAGTCCATTTTAATTCATATAATCCACCAAATGATGGTAATTGTAATCCCTTAACATGGTTTTGTAGGAACATTCTCTTATCTTTGTAGAATACTGGTGCTATACCAGCTTCTTCTACAACAAGAAGTTGCTCAGCTCTCTTGTATAGTTCTGTTCTCTTAGCTGAATCAGCTTCTTTTTCAAGCTTTCTTACGATTTCATCGTACTCAGCATTTTTAAACTTTCCGTTGTTGTTTCCATTTTCACTTAAGAATAATTCAACGAAACTCATAGGATCATTGTAGTCAGCACCCCATCCTGATATAGCAACTTCGAATTGTCCTTCTTCTGTCTTCTTTAGGTAATCTGAGAAGTCAGCTGATGATTGAATTTCGAAGTTAACACCAATCTTTTCTTTCCATTGAGCTTGGAAGAATTCAGCATATGCTCTATCTGTAGCAGCACTTCCTTGTGGTAAATATTTTAACTTATGCTTTGATGGATCTGGATCCATTTTTAATTCTTTTAATCCTTCTATGAATAATTCTTTAGGATTTTTATTTAAAGCTTTTAACGGCTCTTGAACAACCGCTCTATACTCTTTATCTCCTGATTTCATTCCATCTGGAACTAAACCATTGGCAGCAAAACCTCTCTTATAAACGTTGTTTACATATGCATCCCTATCAATTGCTAAAGATAGAGCTAATCTTATCTTTTCATTAGTTAAAAGTTTATTTGAGTCTGGTCTTCCTTGGTTAAATATCATAAAGAATGATGATACATCATTTTCCTTAATAGCAGCATATTTTCCAGCTTTAGCTTCATCTGTCATCTTTTGAACATATTCTCCAACTATAGCTGTAACATCTATCTGATTGCTTGTAAGCATTTGGTATCTAGTTGGCATTTCTTCAACAACCTGGAATGTAACTTTATCTAAAGTAACACCAGCTTTATCCCAGTATTTGTCATTTTTCTTAAGCTGCATTTTGGAACCTCTTTCCCAATTTTCAATTACGAATGGTCCATTAAACACCATTTTACTTGGGTCGGTACCGTATTTGTCTCCTTCAGCTTTTACTATATCTTCTCTTAATGGATATAAGGATGCAAAAGCAGTTAATTGTAAGAAATATGGAGTTGGATTTTCTAATTCAACTTCTAAAGTCTTTTCATCTACAGCTTTAACTCCAATTTTGTCTTCTGTAACTTTTCCTTCATAATATGCTTTACCATTTTTTAATACAAATAAGAAGGAAGCATATTGTCCTTTTGTAGCAGGATTCAATAGTCTTTTCCAAGCATATTCAAAATCCTTAGCAGTTACTTTTTTTCCATCTGTCCATTCAGCATCTCTTAGCTTAAATGTCCATTTTAAACCATCTGGTGAAGAAGTCCAGCTTTCAGCAAGAGCTTTTTCTGGATTGTCATTGTTGTATCTTGTAAGACCTTCTGTAAAAGCATTGATAGCATTCATTGACATCTGATCTGTAGCCTTTGATGAATCTAATGTTTTACTTGGAGATACAACCAAAGTTATAGCTTGTTCTTTTTTAGTAGCATCGCCAGCAGGTTTTTTGTCACCACCGCCACAGCCAACTAATGCTGTTGATATAAGCATAGTAGCAGCAACTAAAGCAGCGAGTATTTTTTTGCTTTTCAATTGAATTCCCCCTTTAATTTTCTATACTTTAAATATTTTTAAGCTTATAATTATTTATAAACTTAATTAACTTATAGTGGATAAATTATTGTTACTTTATTAATATAACATTATAAATAAAATATTCATAAAATTTCAATATATTAATAAATTATTGTACAAATACGGACAAGTGTATTTGTTTTTATCATATTAGCACAGTTTTTTTTCCATGTCAATTACAGCCATCTTGCATTTTTTTCCTTTTATTTCACGTTTACATTATTTTATTCTGAATAAAGATTTTTTTAATTCACTGTTATATTTATATTGAATTTAATCATTCTTATACTATTTTAACTTTTATTAAAAACTTTATAAATAGTATACAATTTTACCTATATAGGTTATATAATATAGGAAGAAAGTATTATATTAACGGTATTCGTTGTAAAAGCTAAGTTTATCTACTTTTAATTATGAGAAAACTACAATATTTAATTTAAAATAAAGAGGCCAGTTATAAGCTGAAAAAATATTCTAATAAAATTTAAGCTTGTATGTGGAAAATCTCAGAAAATTTCAATCTTTTTAGCTAGATAATTCTATGGTTATTATTTCCATAGACGCAATAAATTATAGTTTTAAATGCAATACAAATTGCACAATATATTATAAATGAATAAATTTATATAAAATTAATAATAAAAAATGAAATGGGGGTTTATTATGAGAATTTTTAAAGGGTCAGGAGTAGCAATAATCACACCTTTTAATGGAAGCGAAGTTAATTTTACTAAACTTGAAAAGTTATTAGAGTGGCATATTCAGAACAAAACCGATGCTATTATAGTCTGTGGTACTACAGGAGAAGCCTCCACCATGTCCGAGGAGGAAAGAAAAGCCACTATAAAATTTACTGTGGATAAAGTTAATAAAAGAATTCCTGTTATAGCTGGAACAGGATCAAATGACACTATAAAATCTGCTAAATTTAGCAAATGGGCTGAAGATATTGGTGTAGATGGTCTTTTGATTATAACTCCATACTATAATAAAACTACACAAAAGGGCTTATTAGAACATTTTAAATATATAAATGATAGTGTAAATATTCCTATCATTATATATAATGTCCCAGCTAGAACTGGCATGAATATACTTCCTATGACCTTAGTTAAAATTTGTGATTCCTGTAACAATGTAGTTGGTATAAAAGAAGCTAGTGGAGATCTCAGCCAAATTGCACAAATGAAAGCTCTTTTAAGAGACAGAATTCATATATATTCAGGTAATGATGATCAAATTATACCAATATTATCTTTAGGAGGGGACGGTGTCATATCCGTACTAGCCAATATAATTCCAAAAGAAGTCCACCAAATGTGTGAGCTATATATGGAAGGTAAAGCTAATGAAGGACTACAAATTCAATTGGATACCCTCTCTTTAGCGAACTCTCTTTTTATAGAAACAAATCCTATCCCTGTAAAAACTGCAATGAACCTTATGGGAATGAATGTAGGAGATTTGAGACTTCCTTTATGTAATATGGAAAAAAATAATTTGTCTCAATTAAAGCTGGAACTTCAAAAACATGAACTAATTAAAACTACGGAGGATCAAAATGATTAAGGTTATTTTACATGGTTGCAATGGAAAAATGGGAAAAGTGATTACTGAGGTTTCTCATTCCTTTCCTAATATAAATATAATTGCTGGCGTTGATAAGAGCTCTAACTATAAAAGCTCTTATCCTATATTTCAAAATATGATAGATATTAATATTTCTGGAGATGTGGTTTTAGATTTTTCAAGACCAGAAGCTCTAGATTCTCTATTAGAATACTCTTTAAAAAACAAAACACCTTTAGTTCTTTGTACCACTGGTTATAGTAAAGAAGATATAGCTAGAATAAATGAAACTTCAAAGGTTATACCTATATTTAGATCTGCAAACATGTCTATAGGTATAAATATAGTAAATTCTATTTTAAAAACTATAAGCAATAAATTATACAAGGATTTTGATATTGAAATAATAGAAAAGCATCACAATCAAAAGGTAGATGCTCCCAGTGGAACAGCCCTACTTCTGGCTAATACTATAAAAGAATCTATAGAAGTTGAAAGAGAATTCTCTTATGGAAGAGTAGGAATTTCTAAAAGAGATGAAAAAGAAATTGGTATACATGCAGTAAGAGGTGGAACCATAGTTGGTGAACACGATGTAATTTTTGCAGGACTCGGCGAAAATATAGAAATTAAACACTCTGCTTTATCCAGAGAAGTTTTTGCTGTAGGTTCTCTTAGAGCTTGTGAATTTATGAAAACTAAAACACCTGGACTTTACAATATGGATGATATGCTTCAGTTAAGTTAATAGGTAGTAGTTGTTAGTTAATAGTAAATGAAAGAACTTTCCTTAAGGAAAGTTCTTTTTAATAAACAGAAATTCCCAAAGGGGTTTCTTCACTAACTAAAAAACTAAACATCTATTATCCTAAAAACCTTGCTTTTATAAACTTCTCAATCCTATCCAAAGCTTCCTGAAGTTCCTCCATACTATAAGCATAGGATATCCTTACAAAGCCTTCTCCTCCTGCTCCAAAAGCAGACCCTGGCACTACCGCTACACCACCTTCTTTTAGTAACTTAAAGGCAAATTCCTCGCTACTTAAGTTGTATTTTTTAATAGAAGGAAATATATAAAAAGCTCCTTGGGGCAAGTTTACTTCAAATCCTAATTCTCTCAATCTCTTATATACATAATTTCTTCTTCTTTTAAATTCTTCTTTCATGTGTAGAGTATCCTTTAATGAACTTCTAAATCCTCTTGCAAGTGCCCACTGTACTATTGAGGGAGCACAACTAGTATTATATTGGTGAACTTTAACTATATGTTTCATATATCGTTCAATTGAGCAAACATATCCAACTCTAAGCCCTGTCATGGAAAACATTTTAGAGAATCCGCTAATTAATATAACTTTATCTTTTATTTCTTTGCATTGACAAATAGAATAATATTTTTCCTCAAAACACAAAGAACTATATATTTCATCACTGATAACAACTATATCATTATTCTTTATTATATGAAAAAGTTTTTCTCTTTCCTCTTTGGTTAATATAGCTCCAGTTGGATTAGATGGAAAAGATAAAACTAATATCTTTGGATTTTCTTTTTCAACCAATCTTTCAATCTCTTCTACTCTTAAACTAAAATCTTCATTTAAGTGGTAAAATATAGGAATAGCACCTGTAAGCTTTGTAAGACTCTCATAAGCTGGATAAGCAATCCTAGGTATTAAAACTTTATCATTAGGATTTAGTAGAGATATAAATACATTAAAAAGCCCTTCACTACCTCCAACTGTTAAACATATCTCTTCTGGATTATAATTTATATTTAAGTCACTTAAATATGCGCTTATTTCTTCTCTAAGCTCTATTAAACCCATATTAGAAGTATATCCTGTCTTGTTTTCTTCTATAGCTTTTATTAATTCCTCTTTTATTTTTTGAGGAACAGGAAAATCCGGCTGACCTAAAGTCAGTGATATGGCCTCTTGATAGTTTGCAACCTCATTAAAAAACTTTCTAATTCCTGATATTTCAATATTTTTAATATAATTTGATATAAAAGTATCATTCATATACATAATCACCTCTCTATTATGGTATTATTATAATAATTATATATTACTTTTTATATACATTAAGTATGGAAGGAGGATTTCTATGGATTATAACTTAAATGACCCTTATGAATTAGCAGCATACATAAAAAACACCAGTAAATCAACTCCAATAAAGGCATATATAAGTGGCCATTTAAATGGATTAGATTTTGAGAATATGGACGTTTACGGAGAAAATGAATTCTTTATAATTTTTGGAGAGAAGAATGTTCTACTAAATTTTATAGATAAACATAAAGATAAAATTACTAAATACAAACTAGAATACGACAGACGAAATTCTGCTATACCTTTAATGGATATTATAAATCTACAGGCTAGAATTGAACCTGGCGCTATAATAAGAGATAAAGTTAAAATAGGTAACCATGCAGTTATTATGATGGGCGCAGTTATTAATATAGGAGCAGAAATAGGAGATTATACTATGGTGGATATGAATGCTGTAGTAGGGGCTAGAGGTAAATTAGGTAATAGAGTTCATCTAGGCGCCGGTGCTGTAATTGCCGGTGTATTAGAACCTCCTAGCAAAGACCCCTGTGTTATTGAAGATAATGTTATGATTGGTGCCAACGCAGTAATACTAGAAGGAGTTAGAATTGGCGAAGGAGCAGTAGTAGCGGCAGGTTCCGTGGTTACTGAAGACGTCCCCCCTAGGGTAGTAGTGGCTGGTGCCCCTGCTAGGATAATTAAAGATGTTGATAAAAAAACCCAAGATAAAACTAAATTGTTAGATGACTTAAGATAGCAGAAGGCTATTCCTAAAGCTGGAATAGCCTTCTTAATATTTTATTAATTTATGATTTCTTTAAAAATTTTCTGCAAGTTCCATACTTTCTTCCATATCTTCCGTTCCTTCAAAGTCTTCCATATATTCTATTTCTTTTGCCAAGCTGTTTTTATCGTCAGATATTCTCTCCATTTTTGATATGGACACTTCATAAGCAATTTTCTTTATCACTTCATCCTCTGAAACCTTCTTTTGATATTCTCTACTCTGTAATCTTCCCCAGATTCTAATATTATCTCCTACTGTCAATTCTTCACAAAATCTTGCATTTCTTCCCCATGCTATGGTTGGAATGTAGTCAGATTTATTATAAGCTCTGTTTACTGCAAGTAGTATGTCTGCGATCTCTCTTCCAAAGGGAGTTGTCCTATAAACGGGTGACTTACATATAAATCCATTAAGTAATATCTGATTTGGATTCTTACTTCTTTCAATACAATAATCGATAGTTCTAGCAAATACCGTCAGTATTAGCCTATTGGAACCTTCTACAAATTTATTATAGGATCTAAGTTGTCCCTCAATTACAACCTCCGTTCCAACTTTTAGTTCCATACTTCCAATTAACCTTTCAGATATGGTTACAAATAAACTATCTTTAGCTTCGCTTAATCTTTGAACCTCAACATAAAATGTATAGAAGCCCTCTCCATACATTTCGTGGCTAAATTCTAGTTCAGAACTTACTACTCCTTCCAAGTAAATTTTATTATTTTGCAATAAATTGTCCATTTTAACCCCTCTTTCCCTTAGTGTCTTAAATACTTTTACAACATATTATTATTCACGGAAAATCTAAAATATACTTATTTTTTGTAAATTTTCTCAATATTAACCCCTTCTATTAACCCTACCGTAATAGAAACCATAAAAGCATATAGTTCATAGTTGTCTTTAAAGCTTTTAGTTATTGGTATTTCCCCAGGAACAACATCCTCTGTAATATATCTTTGAACACAATAAACAAAACTGCCCTTATCTTCAGCCATACTAGATAAAGTTACAGTATTTTTATTCCCTAACCCATAGGTTATTAAATTTCCTCTAAATAAAATATTATCAATCTCCATATCCATGTTGACTAAAATATAATTTCCCTTTAGTTCTTCAGCTATTTCACTCATATTGTTTACTATTATATAATCATAAGTAAAGTTCTGAGACATTTCTTTGTATTCAATGGATAAATTAATATCTAACAGATTAAAATTTTTATTAAGAAAACCTATAAACTCTTCGTTATTATGGATTACAAAAGCTTTTTTCATAATATCCATCACTCCCGTTTTATTCTTAATAAGTATTTTAAACAGGAGTTAAATTTTTATACTTAATTATACTTTTATGCATATCATCACCGTCCTTTATCTTTTGTAAATAGAACTGCCTTACTTATATTTCCATTATAGTATACATATAGAATAGCTTCAACTATTGTTTTACCTGTCTTCCTTCATGATTAATATGGAAATTTTCTTTGTAAATCAAATTTCCAACAGTTTCAAACTCATACCCTTTGGACTTTAAATCTTCAATTATTCTAGGCAAAGTTTTAGGCGTATATTTTCCATCATTATGAAATAACAATATGGAGCCTGGTTTTGTATTTTTCATAACTCTATCATATTCTTTTTCTTCCCCTTCAGCTTTCCAATCTATACTATCTACATCCCACTGTATACAATAATATCCTAGCGAGTTAACTGCCTCTACTGAAAAATCATTATATGATCCACTAGGAAATCTAAAGAGTTTTGTACTTTTTCCTGTGACCTTAAGAATCTTGCCATCAGTTATACTAAGCTCATGAATTATTTTTTCTTTAGTAATTTTGGTCATATCAGGATGAGTATTAGAATGATTTCCAATTTCATGACCTCTCTTCGCTATTTCCTCCACCTCTTTCGGAAAATCTTCAATCCAATTTCCTATTAAAAAGAAGGTGGCCTTAACGTTATACTTATCTAATATATCTAAAATTTTAATAGTATTGTTATCTCCCCAATTTACATCAAAAGTTATTGATACTTTTTTTTCCTCTATTCCTACTGAATAGATTGGTAGCTTTTTATTTTTGTTTAAAAACACGCCTTTATTATCTAGAAATAAGGATGCTATCATGCTAATTACTAATAAACAAATAGCAATAACAACTTTTTTAATTACTTTACTATTCAATTCCAATACCTCCATATTATATTACCTAAGGTTTTATATGCTTCATCCTTTATAAAATATTACTATTTTATTTTTTTTAATAAATTTATGTTATAATTAAAAGGATGAATTTATTATGGAGGAATAACGATGTTTAACGATACTTTAGATTTAGCAGAAAATAAACTTCTTCTATTGTATATATTTGATAAAATAAAACTTCCCATAACAAATAACCAAGTAACTCAAATTATTTTAGAAAATAATTTTATAAATTATTTTACATTGCAGCAGTATTTATCAGAACTAGTTTCTTCCAATTTTCTAAAATATAACAAGGTCGAACATAAACAAAGATTAGAAATTACAGAAAGAGGCTCAAAGGTACTTACTCTTTTTAGTAATAGACTTTCTCAAAACAAGCTAGATATAATTAACGATTATTTAGAAAAAGAAATTAATAACATCAAAAAAGAAGTTACAATACTGTCAGATTATACAATAGAAGACAATAACAAATATATTGTTAATTTAAAGGCTTTAGAAAATGATGAGCTTTTAATAGATATTAAACTTACCCTTTCTTCTAACACCGAGGCTAGGGATATCTGCAACAAATGGAAAAATCATTCCTCTGAGCTTTATAAAGAGATTTTTAATTTATTAAAGAAAGCTTAAACTAATATCATACCTGTAGGTTCACCACCTATCGGTATGCTTTTTTTGCTTTCACTCTCTATATGAGTTTTAATCAATAAATTATTATAATTATCTCCTACGTATATATAATCTCCAATTTTAATTATTCCTCTTGGCATTCCACCTAAATTAATTTTCTTAGTTTCTTCATAATAGCAAATGTCAATTATACTAATGGTTCCATCTCCAAAATTTGATACATAGCAATATTCTCCTTCTAAAAACATGTCCACTGGAGAATTACCAGCAGCAATCCTATATAACAGTTTATAAGTTTTAGCTGATAATATAGATATACCACCCTTAAAATCAGAACCTAAATTACTTTCACATACGATAATGTGTTGACCATCATTACTAAAAATTGCTTTAGTTGGATAAGATCCAACTTTAATATTTTTAAAGTTCTCTCTGTTTTCACAATCTATTAAAGTTACAGTATCATTTTCCATATTGCTTATTATTAATAATTTTTTTTCTTTATTTAGCGCTATGCTATGAGGTAGATTGCCACAAGGTATTTCTTCTACTAGCTTATTTTTCTTTAGATCAAAGACAATAACACTATTTAATTCACCACATATTATAAAAGCGTAATCATTATAAACTACTGCATCATTACAATGAGCTCCAATAAAAAAGCTTTCTATTTCCCTATTTTCTTTTATATCTATTATTGAAAGGCTATTACCATAACTATTAGCAACTAGCAACCTTTCATTGTATCTACATATTCCATGAGGGCCTATTTTCCCAAAATTTATTGGTGCAAGGGTTATCTTACTTTCTTCTCTAAAATTTTGTAAATTAACCTTAGAAATACAGTCCGATGACGTATTACAGATATATAAACTATTCATTGTATTCCCCTCCTCACAGATATAATATGTAGCTATAGCAATATTTGAGATAAATATCTTTTAACTATTGTATAATAACGAAAATTTATTATATAATTTATAAGATATAGGTTTATAAGGAGGCGTTGTAATGTATACTTACCAAACATCTGGAGTGTGTGCTAGAAAAATAAATTTTGATATTAAGGATGATAAAATAATAAATGTTGAATTTGTAGGGGGCTGTAATGGCAATCTTAAGGGTATATCAAGCTTAATAGAAGGAATGAATGTCCAAGAGGTTATAAGCCGTTTAAAAGGACTTACCTGCGGAGGAAGAAGCACTTCTTGTCCAGATCAATTAGTTAAAGCAATATTGGAGAAATTAGAAGACAAGCTTTAGAGAGTATTTTAGATTCTTAGTTGAATAGTTTATGAAGAAATTTCTTTGTAGAAGTTTTCTAGATAATAAAAAGCCCCTATGCACTGCAGCATGGGGCTTTTGCTATTGAAATTCACTAAAGGAATTTCCTCATTAACTAAAAATCTAGGACACTACTAAACTATTCAACTAAGAAAATTGTCTAACAATTTTCCTCATATCACCAATCATATACAAAGAACCACATACCAATACCATATCGTCTTTGCCACAATAAGATAAAGCTTTAACATAAGCTTCTTTATAATCTTCTATTTTTTCGTAACTATTATTGTATTTTTTAATTATTTCTCCTAATTTTTCTGCATTTTCCGCTCTATAGCTATGAGGGGTTATTGCTATTACCTTATGCGCTAAAGGAGTGATAGTTTTTATCATTTCTTCTACTTGCTTATCTGCAAGTATACCTATTATTAATATAAGATTATTGTATTTAAAATACTTCTTTACATTTTCACTTAATTTATTAATTCCATCTATATTATGGGCACCATCTAGAAGTACCATAGGATTATTTTGTATTATTTCCATTCTTCCTGCCCACTTTACTTTTTTTAATCCTTCTTTAATGTGTTCTTCTTTTATTTGTACTCCTTGATGTTGTAATTGTTCAATAGTGTTTAAAACCACAGCGGAATTTAATATTTGGTGTACTCCTAATAAGGATAGTTGAACATTATACTCTTTCTCTTCTGTAGTTATTATAAATTTTTGATATTTTACATTATATAGGTTTTCAACCTCTTTTACGCAATATTTATCAACCTTTATTAAAAAACTGTCTTTTCCACTGCATATATCTCGTATTACATTTTCTGCTTCCTCTTCTTGAGGATACAGAACCACAGGTACACCTTCTTTAATAATTCCACCTTTTTCATAGGCGATTTTCTCCAAAGTGTCTCCTAATATGCCCATATGGTCAAAGCTTATAGAAGTGATCACTGAAACTAAGGGAGTGATTACATTAGTGGAATCCATTCTTCCACCAAGACCCACTTCTATCACTGCGTAATCAATTTTTTCTTCATAGTAATATAAAAACATAGCACAGGTTATAATTTCAAATTCTGTTGGACTCCCCCATTCCTCAATGATTTTTTCTACCGCTACAAAAACTTTAGTTATAACAGAAGATAATCTATCTTTAGGAATATTCTCTCCATTTATTTGTATTCTTTCTTCAAATTCTTCTAAATATGGAGAAGTATACATACCTACTTTATATCCACTTTCTATTAGTATTTGAGAAATCATAGCCGTAGTAGAACCTTTTCCGTTGGTACCTGCAACATGTATACATTTTAATTCCTTATGAGGATTCCCTAATAGCTCTAGAATTGTTTCTACTCTTTTAGTACCTGCATTATTACCATACTTAGAGGTATTTTCAATATATTCTATAGCCTGTTCGTAATTCATAATATATCTCCCTTCTAAACCAATAAGGGGCAGTTAACACTCTTATGCTTGCTGCCCCTTATCCTTAATTTATTTCAAACTATTTATTCTTTCCAAAACCGAACTTAGCATTTCTTTATATTTTTCGCCTTTAGCCTTTTCTTCTTCAATAACAGACTCTGGAGCCTTCTTTACAAAACCTTCATTGGAAAGCTTATTTTCTACTCTTTCTATTTCTTTTTCTAGCTTTTCTTTTTCCTTGTTTAATCTTTCTAATTCCTTTTCTAAATCGATTAAATCTAAAAGTGGCATATACATTTCAGCACCCTTGGTAACTGCAGTTACAGCATTTTCAGGAGCTTCTGTTTTTGAATTTAAGAAAGTTACTTCGCTAGCTGAAGCCAACTTTTCAAAATAAACTTTTCCGCTTTCAAAAGCTTCTTTTCCTTCTACAGCATAAATCATAACCTTAGCTTTTCTTGAAGGTGGAACATTCATTTCTACCCTAACATTTCTAAGAGCTTTTATAGCTTCTATTATTAGGTTCATATCTTTTTCCACTGCTTCATCCTTTTGGTCTTCGCTATATTCTGGCCATTTGGATATAGTAATGGTCTTTTCTTCTTCTTGAAGATGAGTAAATATTTCTTCAGTTATATAAGGCATTACTGGGTGCAATAGCTTCAATCCGGTAATTAAAACCTTTGATAATACATTTAAAACTATTCCCTTAGCCTTTTCATCTTCTCCATATAAAGCAGGTTTAACCAATTCTATATACCAGTCACAGAATTCATTCCACATAAAATCATAAACCTTTTGGGAAGCTAATCCTATTTCATATTTTTCGATGTTATCTGTAACTTCCTTAACTAAAGTATTAGCCCTTGACAAGATCCATTTATCCGCTATTGAATAATCTGTTGAATCCTTATACTTTTCCATTAAATCTTTGTCTAAATACATCATTACAAATCTTGATGCATTCCAAATCTTATTGGCAAAGTTTCTTGCAGCTTCAACTTTTTCTTCATAGAATCTTATATCATTTCCTGGAGCATTTCCAGTGATTAGCATAAATCTTAAAGCATCTGCCCCATATTTGTCTATAATATCTAATGGGTCAACTCCATTTCCAAGAGATTTAGACATTTTCTTACCATTGCTATCCCTTACTATACCGTGAATTAACACAGTTTTAAATGGAATATCCTTCATGCTATGAAGTCCTGAGAATATCATTCTAGCTACCCAGAAGAATATTATATCGTACCCTGTAACTAAAACATCTGTTGGATAGAAGTATTCTAAATCCTCAGTTTTATCCGGCCAACCCAAGGTTGAAAATGGCCATAGAGCTGAACTAAACCATGTATCTAATACGTCATTATCCTGCTCTAATTTATGGCTACCGCATTTTGTACATGTAGTTACTTCCTCCATAGAAGCCATCATTTCTCCACAGTCTTTACAATACCATACAGGTATTCTATGTCCCCACCATAACTGCCTTGAAATACACCAATCCTGAATATTTTCCATCCAGTTGAAATAGGTTTTATCAAATCTTTCCGGTACAAACTTAACTTCTTTACTCCTTACAACTTCAATGGCTGGCTTTGCAAGTTCTTCCATCTTTACATACCATTGTTTTGATATCATAGGCTCAATAATGGTTTCACATCTATCATGGCATCCTACATTGTGGCTGTGATCTTTAATATTTGCT
Organism: Clostridium malenominatum; assembly: GCF_039521365.1. Taxonomy (NCBI): domain Bacteria; kingdom Bacillati; phylum Bacillota; class Clostridia; order Eubacteriales; family Clostridiaceae; genus Clostridium; species Clostridium malenominatum. The sequence goes on along the minus strand of NZ_BAAACF010000001.1, from coordinate 486,034 downwards.
AAAAAACCCTCTTCTTTTAAATCCTTTACAATGGCTTTTCTCGCTTCATATCTATCCATACCAGCATATTTTCCGCCCTGCTCATTTATTGTTCCATTTTCATTCATAACAATAAGTTCAGGAAGGTTATGTCTTTTCCCTACTTGATAGTCGTTAGGGTCATGAGCTGGAGTTATTTTTACTGCTCCTGTTCCAAATTCCATATCTACATAATCATCTGCTACTATTGGGATTTCTCTATTTACTAGTGGTAATAATAGCTTTTTCCCAACTAAATGAGCATATCTTTCATCCTTAGGGTTAACAGCTACTGCAGTATCTCCTAGCATTGTTTCTGGTCTTGTAGTAGCTATTTCTAGAAATTCATCGCTACCTATAACTGGGTACTTTATATGCCAAAAATGTCCTTCTCTTTCTTCGTATTCAATTTCAGCATCAGAAATTGCCGTCATACATTTTGGACACCAGTTAACAATTCTATTTCCTCTATAAATTAACCCTTCATTATATAGCTTTACAAATACGGCTCTAACCGCCTTATTTAAATTTTCATCCATAGTAAAGGCTTCTCTTGTAAAGTCACAAGAAACTCCCATCTTCTTTAATTGAGTTCTTATAGTTTCTCTGTATTTATCAGTCCATTCCCAAAGCTTTTCCATAAAAGCTTCTCTTCCCATTTCTTTTTTCTTTAAGCCTTGTTTCAAAAGTTCATTTTCAACCTTTACTTCCGTAGCAATACTTGCATGATCTTCTCCAGGTAGCCATAGAGCACTGTATCCTTGCATTCTCTTAACTCTTATCAAATAATCCTGTAAACTGTTATCTAATGCGTGACCTAAGTGCAATTGACCTGTTATATTTGGTGGTGGCATAACTATTGTATAAGGCTTTTTATTCTTATCTACCTTTGGAGTAAAATATTTTTCTTCTTCCCAAGTTTTATAAATTCTATCTTCAAATTCTTTAGGGTCATAAGTTTTTGCAATGGTTAAATTTTCATTCATGTATTATCTCCTCCTATATTTTCAAAAAATAAAAGCGCACTGTAATCCTAATAAAAGGACGACAGTGCGCGGTACCACCTTTTTTCCTGCAATCACAGGCTCTTAATAAATTTAACGATACTACAACCGTCTTTACCTACTACTATTTCAGTAAAGAAGCTCAAAAGCTACCTTCAAGGCAAATCATACAGAAAGTCTCACACCCAACGGACTTTCCTCTCTTAGAACTATTGACTCTACTCTTCTTTTTCAATGCTTTTGTTTATTTAATTATAATAATCTTTATTATAACCTAATTTAAAGAACTGTCAATAGCATAAGAGTTATATAGAATTATTAAAGATTAACTTTTGATAAAATATCTTTTTCTATAAGGTTAACTTTAGATTCTAATTCTTCAACTTCTTTTTTAACCTCATTTACAAAATCCATATCTTTTATAGATCCTAAATTAATTTTTACATTATATAGGGCTGATAATACAGCTGTTCTTGCTGACATAGCAGCTACAGCACCATCTGTTACAGCATTTTGGTTTCCTTTTAGAACTGCCTTTTCTGCCCAAGGTAATAAAGCGAAAGCATCCTTTGCTACATTTAAAGGAACATTAGCAGCTCCTTTGTAAGATAATTGAATAACCTTACTTCTCTCAGCTTTTTCTTCATCTGTATCCTTTGGCATTTTAAAAGCTGCCATAATTTTATTAAATGAATCTGAATCTTCATCTATATAGTTAACAAACTTTTCTTTATATGAAGCTGCAACTTTTTTAACTTCTTCCATTTCTTCTTGAACTTCTTCGTAGCCTTTTTTACCAAGTGTTAAATTAGCTACCATTTCAATAAGAGCTGCTGCTGAAGCTGCACTTAAAGCTGCAACACTTCCACCGCCTGGTGCTGGTGAATCAGAAGCTGTTTCATATATAAAATCTTTAACTGTCAAGTTTTTAAGCATTTAAAACTCCTCCTAGGTAGTATTTTAGAATAATCCAGTGATTACTCCATTTTCATCAACATCCATTTTTTCAGCTGCTGGAACCTTTGGAAGTCCTGGCATTATCATGATATTGCTTGTTTGGCAAATTATAAATCCTGCTCCCGCTGAAACTCTAACATCTTTTATAGTTATTTTAAAGTCTTTTGGTGCTCCCATTTTTGAAGCATCATCAGTAAAGGAGAATTGAGTCTTAGCCATACAAATTGGAAGCTTATCTAACCCTAATTCTTCTAGTTTCTTTATTTGTTTCATAGCGTTGTCTTCTACTATTACTCCATCTCCACCATAGATTTCTTTAACTATAGTATTCAATTTATTTAGTATAGTATCTTCCATTTCATATATTGGCTTGTAATTGGATTCGCCCTTTTCTAAAATAGCTACAACTTTTCTAGCCATTTCTTCTCCGCCTTCTCCACCTTTTGCCCAACATTCATTTAAGGATACTTCTACCCCTTCTTCTTTACATTTGTTTGTTAGCAATTCTATTTCAGCCTCTGTATCATTAACAAATCTATTTATTGCAACTAAAACAGGTAATCCAAACTTTCTCATGTTTTCAACTTGTTTTCTTAAATTTGCAAAACCTTTGTCTAATGCTTCTAAATTTTCTGTTCCGAGTTCAGTCTTTTTAACTCCACCGTGCATTTTTAACGCTTTAATTGTAGCAACTATAACTACAGCAGATGGTTTTAATCCACCATATCTACATTTTATATCTAAGAACTTTTCGGCACCTAGGTCAGCACCAAAGCCAGCTTCAGTAACTAAAATATCGCCTAATTTTAAAGCCAATTTAGTAGCTATTATGGAGTTACATCCATGAGCTATGTTTGCAAAAGGTCCTCCATGAATAAGCGCAGGAGTGTTTTCAAGAGTTTGAACTAAGTTTGGCTTGATAGCTTCTTTTAAAAGCATTGCCATAGCTCCATTAACCTTTAAATCCTTTGCAGTTATTGGATTACCATCTAAATCATAAGCAATTAATATCTTTCCTAATCTTTCTTTTAAATCCATCAAATCGTTTGAAAGACATAATATTGCCATAACTTCTGATGCAACGGTTATTGTAAAGCCGTCTTCTCTTAAGAATCCATTAGCCTTTCCACCCATTCCAACAACTACACTTCTTAAAGCTCTATCATTCATATCTAGAACTCTTTTCCAGATTATCTGTCTTGAGTCAATTCTTAAAGTATTTCCATGATTAATATGATTGTCAATAGCTGCTGATAATAAGTTATTTGCAGCAGTTATAGCATGCATATCACCAGTGAAATGTAAATTTATATCTTCCATTGGAACAACTTGAGAATATCCACCACCAGCTGCTCCACCCTTTACTCCAAATACTGGTCCTAAAGATGGCTCTCTTAGAGCTATTAATGCTTTCTTTCCTATTTTGTTTAAAGCCTGACCTAATCCAATAGTAGTTGTAGATTTTCCTTCTCCTGCTGGAGTTGGTGATATAGCTGTTACAAGTACTAACTTACCATCTTCTTTATCTTTTAATCTTTTAAATATATCTAGAGAAACTTTAGCTTTGTACTTTCCATACATCTCTAATTCATCATCTAATATCCCACATTGCTCAGCTATTTCTGTAATTGGCTTCATTTTAGCACATTGTGCTATTTCAATATCACTAGGTACCTTATTAATCATTTTTTCCACTCCTCTTTCTACATATAAATTTTAATTAATTGCTACTCTAACAATCTTTTTTCTAATATTTGATTTATGTCGAAATTTTCAATTTGTAGATAATATTCAGCGGCATCTAATAAAGCTTTCATTGGAACTGTTCCAATAACTTCACTTCCGAGTACTGGAACTCCATATCTTTGAGCTTCCATTTTTACCATTTCAAAAGCTCTATATACTGCAGTTTTTTCATAGTTAACTAAATTCATAGAAACTTGAACTATGTTTCTTTCTTCTAGCTTTAATCCAATTCCTTTAACAAATCTTAAGCCTCCACCAATGAATCTTATTTTTTTAGCTATGGCATCAGCTATTTCTAATCTATCTGTTCCAAGATTAACATTAAAAGCTACAAGTGCTACTCTAGCTCCTACTGCTGTACATCCACTCTTTGCATTCATTTCTTGTGGACCAAAGTCTGGAACCCATTCTTCTCCTTTAATTTTTTCGAAGAAGCCCTCATATTGTCCTTTTCTTACATCAGCAAGATTTTTTCTTTCAGGTTTTGAAGCTGCATCTTCATATAAATATACAGGTATACCTAAGCTTCCAACTACCTCTCCAACTTCCTTTGCTAATTGTATGCATTCTTCCATTGTTACATCTGATACAGGAGTAAATGGTATAACGTCTGTAGCTCCCATTCTTGGATGTCCTCCATGATGAGTTGTCATATCAATTAATTCTGTAGCTTTCTTAGTTAAGTTTATTACTGCTTCTTTTACGGAGTCAGGATTTCCTATCATAGTTACAACTGTTCTGTTATGGTCTTCATCTGGAAGATAGTCTAGCAACTTTACATTTTTTACTTTTCTAACTTCATCAACTATTTTTTCAATTACTTCCTTATTTCTACCTTCACTAAAATTTGGAACACATTCAACTAATTTCGCCATTATTCATCCTCCTATTAAACATATATTCTTATGTTTATTATTTCCTTGTTTCTATAATACTATTATACATATTCTCCATCAATAAAACGTCTAATATATAAATAATTCTAAATTTTAAAACTTATTTGAAGAAATTTATAAACCACACTATATTAGGAATACCTACCAAGTCTATTAAGAAGGCTCCAACAAGAGGTACTATTAAGAAGGCCTTTGTGGATGGACCGTATTTTTCTGTAACAGCCCCCATGTTAGCTATAGCATTTGGAGTAGCCCCTAAACCGTGACCCGCCATACCTGAAGCCATAACTGCTGCATCAAAATTCTTTCCTAATGTATTAAATACTATAAATATTGTAAACACTAGCATGAATGCTACTTGAGCAAATAAAACTACTAGCATTGGACCTGCAACTGCAGTAAGCTCCCAAAGTTTTAAAGTCATTAAAGCCATTGATAAGAAAGCACCTAATGAAACATCTCCCATTAAATCAATTGTATTAAAATCTAATTTGAAAGTCTTAGTTTTATCATTTATATTTCTAAATATAACTGCCGCAAACATAGCTCCAACATATCCTGGTAAAACCGTTCCTGTTTTTGCAATAAAATCACAAGCTATACTTCCCACTGTCATACAAACAAATATAATTGCCAAATGCTTTAAGAACCCTTGTGCAGTAATTTTGCTATCTGTAATTCCTGCTGCTTCCTTGTAGGATTCTTCTTCCATAGTCTCTTCTACTGCTGGTTTTAAATTATTTTTGTCTATTAAATATTTAGCAATAGGTCCTCCAATTAATCCTCCAGATATTAAGCCGAAGGTTGCTGCTGCTACCGCAACTGTAGTAGCCCCTGTAACTCCTAGAGCTTCAGCTGTTGGACCAAAGGCTGCAGCTGCGCCATGCCCACCTTCCATTGATACTGCTCCCATCATTACTCCTAGCATTGGATGTAATCCTACTACTTTTGCTACTGCAACACCAATAGCATTTTGTGCTACCGCTAAAAAGCTGCATAAAGCCCAATATATTAATAATAACTTTCCACCTTTTTTAACAAGAGCAAAACTTCCGCCTAGTCCTACAGTTGTAAAGAAAACAATCATAAAAGGTGATTGGAATGTAGTATCCATGCTTATTGTTATAATATTGCTTTGTTTTAGTATTAATGCCAATATTGAAAATGAAAGCCCTCCAATTACTGGTGCAGGAATACAAAATCTTTCGAAGAAAGCAACTTTTTTTCTTAAAAAACTACCTAAGAATAATAATAATAGTGCTAAAGTAAGAGTTGAAATCATGTTAACCTTTAGAGTTAATACACCTTTAATTGTTTCAATAGTCATAATTAAGTCCCCCTTATTTTTTATTTTAAATTATATATAGCATTTTTCATGCCAATAGCACATAAGCTGAACTTTCAATCTATTCTGACTAGATAGACAAAAATAACCCTGCAGATTTTGCCACCTAGGCATTTTCTGCAGGGTTATTTACATTAAATTAGTTTTCTAATTCTACTACTTTTTCAACTTCTTTTAAAATTCTTCCATTAGTAATTAATTCTGTAACTTTATCTAATTCTTTATACATTTCTATATCTGTATCATATTCCATAAAGCTTATTGCTTCTCTTACTACTCTATACGCTTCTGCTGTTCCCTTTCCTAACTTAAAGCCTTTGCCAGCTCTAAAATCTATAGCCTGGCAAGCTGCCATCAATTCTGTAGCCACTACTCTTGTAGCATTTTGGATTATATCTCTAGCTTTTCTTGCAGCTATAGTTCCCATACTTACTAAGTCTTCTTGGTTAGCTGAAGATGGTATAGAGTCTACAGATGCTGGATGAGCAAGTACCTTATTTTCGGATACTAAAGCTGCTGCTGCATATTGAGTAATCATAAATCCTGAATTTAATCCACCATGCTTAGCAAGGAAGGCTGGTAAATCATTTAATTGAGGATTTATTAATCTTTCAAGTCTTCTTTCTGACACGTTAGCAATTTCTGCAGCACCAATTCCTAAGAAATCGAATGGCTGTGCCATAGGTTCTCCATGGAAGTTACCACCGGAGATTACATCTCCTTCTCTAGTTATGATTGGATTATCTGTAACTGAATTAATTTCTATTTCCACTTTTGACTTTACATAATTAATGCTATCCTTACTAGCGCCATGAATCTGAGGCACACATCTTAAAGAATAAGCATCTTGCACTCTTAATTCACCTTGTCTTGTAACATAAGTACTACCTTCAACTAATTTCAATAAATTTCTAGCTGTAGCTAACTGTCCAGCATGAGCTCTTATTACATGAATTCTTTCATCAAATGCGTCTGTTATTCCTCTTAAAGCCTCTATAGTTAATGCAGCTGCTATATCACTAACTTTTAATAATTCTATAGCATCATAAACTGCTAGTGCTCCAGTTGATGTTAGTACTTGAGTACCATTTATTAGAGCTAAACCTTCTTTAGCATCTAATACAATTGTAGGAATTCCTGCCTTTTCCATAGCTTCTTTACCAGACATTACTTCTCCTTGGTATTCTGCTTCACCAAGTCCTAGCATTGGCAATACCATATGTGCAAGTGGTGCTAAATCTCCTGAAGCTCCTAATGATCCTTTTTCAGGAATTACTGGATGCACCCCTTTATTTAACATTTCTATTAAAGTATTTAAGGTTTCTAATTTTATTCCTGAATATCCTTTTGCTAATGCATTAGCTCTAGTAAGCATTATTGTTCTCACAATATCTGCAGAAAAAGCTGGACCGTATCCACAAGCATGTGATCTTATAAGGTTTTCCTGTAATGTATTACAATCTTCCTTTGATATACTTACATTACAGAACTCACCAAAGCCAGTGGTTACACCATAAACAACTTTTTCATTTTCTACAATATCATCAATTATCTTTCTTGATTCAAGAACACTTTTTATAGTATCTTCACTTAAGGAGATTTTGCAACCCTTTCTTGCTACATCAACTATCTCCTCTAAGCTTAAATCATTTCCTGTAATTATTATTTCTCTTATTTCTTTCATCGCTATTCCCCCTAAAGTATTTTTATTAGATACATTAATATCTTTTGTAATTTAAATAATTTTATCCTAACATTAGAGCTCCAACTACTCCTGCAATAAATAATGGTATATTGAAGAATGTAAATGTTGGAACGCAAGTATCCCAAATGTGATCATGCTGTCCGTCTACATTTAAACCTGATGTAGGTCCTAGTGTACTATCTGAAGCTGGTGAACCAGCATCTCCTAAAGCTCCTGCAACACCTATTAATAAAGCAATTGCCGCAGGACTAAAACCTAGTTTTACCGCTAGAGGACAATATATAGCTGCCAGGATTGGAATTGTTCCAAAGGAAGTTCCTATACCCATAGTAACTAATAGTCCAACTGCTAGCATTAAGAAAGCTCCTCCTAATTTTCCTCCTACCATTCCAGCTGTAACAGTTACCAATGCTTCAACAGCTCCAGTTTCTCTTAATACTTTTCCATAGCCAGCTGCTACTAACATTACAAAGGCTATGAATCCCATTAACTTCATTCCGCCATCCATCATTTCGTCTATATCCTTGAACTTTATTGCTCCAGTAGCCACCATGATAACTAAAGCTGCTAGGGCACCAAGTGGTAATGATCCAAACTTAATTTGAACTATAAATGCTATTGCTGCTGCTACAAGAGCCATGTACTGTTGAGTTCCCATTTTTAAATCTTCGCTATTTTCAAATTGATCTACTAATTTATCGCTATATTCTCTTGGTTTTCTATAAACTACAAGCACCGCTAATAGTAATCCTATTAACATGCTTAAACCTGCAATCCACATAACACCAGTTATTTCTGGAGTAGTTATTGGAACACCATTTTGAATCATTTGGTCTCTGATGATATTATGGAATATAAGTCCAAATCCAACGGATAAAGTAACGTAAGGAGCTTTAACAGAGAAAGTTAAGGCACAAGCCATAGCTCTTCTATCTAACTTCAGTTGATTCATTAAAGGAAGTAGTGGTGGTATTAAAATTGGAATAAATGCAATGTGCACTGGTATTAAGTTTTGTGAAAAACATCCTATAGCTGCAATTATTAATGTAAGTACAACAGCCTTTCCTTTGATAGATTTAGATATCTTTTTAGCAAGTATTGTTGCAAGTCCTGTTTTATTAATTGCAACTGCTAATGCACCTAGCAATATATAACTTAGTGCTGTTTCTGAGTTTCCACCCATTCCGCTAATAAGCACTGACATGGTTTCACCCATTGGCATGCCCGCTGTAAGTCCTGCTACTAAAGCTGATAATAATATAGCCAAGAGCACATTAACTTTTAGTAGACATAATGCTGCCATAATCAATACAGAAATAACTACTGGATTAAATAATAACATTTTAGTTCCCCCTTTGTATTATAATTTTATTAAATTATTAACATTTACTATACCTTCGGCAACGATTTCAACTGTGCCATTTATAGTAATGTTATTAATTACACCATTTAAATATTCAGTGGACACATGAATTTTTCCTCCTGGTTGTGATAAATCTATATTTATATCTTTTTTCTCTTTATCCGTTAAAACCGCTGCCACTGCACAGGAACCAGAACCGCAGCTTCTCTCCCAAAAGAGACTATCTATATTCTTTACATATACCAAAGGCTCTAAATAGTTATCTTCCTCATTATAAAACATAATTCCAAAAGCATCATACTCTTTGTAATTTAAATCTACTTCTTCTTTAATAATCTTAAAAAATTCATCCTTCTCTTTAATTTTTTTACTATCTACTACAAAGTGTAATATACCATGAAAATGAACTGCTTGAAGCTGATATTTTTCTCCTTTTTCTATTGTAATTTGATGAATTTTTGTGGGTATTGGCATGTCTACCTTAGAATAAAATATGCTTTCACTTTCAGTTTTTATTACTTCACATTCTAAAGTTTTCTCTGCCCCTGAGCATTCTACATTTACAATATACTTATCCTCGTTTTTCTTTACCGATGGATGTCCATTATAAACTAAAAATGCACCTAGAGATCTAGTAGCATTGCCACAAAACTCTCCTCCCATCATCTCTAATCTAACTACTTCTGAATCTTTCGAAGAAGATGTAATAAATCCAACCTGCTCTCCATATAGATTTCCATATTCCATAAGTTTTTTCGAAATTTTCTCATAATTTTTTTTAGCAATAGGATCAACTACAAATATAGTCATATTTTCTACAGGATTTACTTTAACAAAACGAAGCTTAATATTAATCTCCTCCTTTTCAAAGTATGATTTGTAATGATTAAATTATACCACATTTTCGTCAAAAATGTGTCTATTATGAATGTTAATAATGACTAAATTTCAAAATTATTTTTTTATTGAAAATATAAAATAATTCAAAAATATTCTACTTTCGACAATCCCCCATCTGAAACCCTCTATTTACAATAACATTTTTTTATCAAATCGTCAATAAAACGTCTATTTTAAATTCTAATTATATTATATGAAAATATTTCCATATAATATTCCTCTAACGCGCTTACGCTTATCTTTCATTTTTATCACTATTCAGAATTATCACACTAATTCATTAACTCATTATCATTGTATTAAGCCATCTATTTAATCCGTTATCAATTTATCACAATGATGTGGATTTCACCCTATTGTGATTATTATATATAAAAAAGTGGTTTATAAACCACTTTTTTATATTTTATATGAATTTTTAATTGTATTTATAACCTCTATTTCGTAATTATCTCTAGCTTCCATCAAAAACTTTATAGCTTCATCACAATAATATTTTATATCTTTATCCAAATACTTACCAAATACCTTATTTAAGCCTTCACTTTCTTCCATAATCCCTCTTATCTCTGCTTTAATTCTATACACTACTCCTATTTCATGAGGATTTTTAATCTTTTGAGAGTAGAGATCAGCACTTTTTAAACACTGTAGTCCATCGTTATAATTTTCTTCTCTCACATATAAAAGAGCCATAAACGCTTCTAATATAGAGCGTCTCCATGCAGAGTCAAACTGCTTATATAAAGTATAGGATTTATTAAAATACTCTTTCGCTTTAGAATAATCCCCCATATCAAAGGCTGCTTGACCAGCATTTATATTAAACACTACAAGACTAGTTAATGAATTCTTATTTTCACAAATTGCTATAGCTTTATCGTAGTAGCTTAAAGCCTCTAAAAACTTCATATTAAATCTTCTTATTTCTCCGATATAATTATACGCTGCAGCAATGTTCAAAGAATATTTATCTGCTACCGCTTTCGTTATATTAAATATATTTATAGATTCATTAAGTAACTTTTCTGCTTCTTCATACTCCCCGCACATTATCTTGTACAAACCCTTTAATCTAAGAAGTATTCCTATTTCCTTATGATAATTACACTCTACAGCTAAATCTAATGCTAAACTAACATATTTTATCATCATATCAGTATTGTTAGTTTGTATGCAAAAATAAATCATTTGTTTATACCCCTCAAGGGCATAATCCCTATCTTTAACCTCTAAGGATTTTTCAATCATTTCTTTTATAAATCCTGTCCCCTGGTCATAGTCTCCTTCCCTTATTAAGTGTCTTCCTTTTATATGAAGAAAAGCGATTTCTAGATGTATAACTTCCTCAATGCTTCCCTCTTTCTTTTTAACTTCCTTGAGCAGATTTTCAATATCCTTTAAATGCTTTAAGGTTTGGCCCTTAGTAAAATAAGCATACTTATAAGCTTCCGTGTCTGTATTACTTAAGATAGGGAAAAGTTCATGGCTAAAGTTTAAATAGTAATTTAAGCTTTTTATCTTATAATTTAAAGATTTTATTCCATTATCACTATTAGAATAATGATATATTAATTTATGATAAGTGTTTATATCCGTCTTGTCATTTTTTAAGGTTTTTTCTAATAAATCCCCTATCTTATTGTGCAAAATTTTTTTTCTAGCTTCCGATTGCTTCATATATACAAATTCTCTTAACTTCTGGTGAGTAAACTTAAAACTAATCTTATCATTATTATTCATTTCTTTTAAAATAAATTTTTCTTCTAGCTTTTCTATTATATCAAGTATTTCTAATTGATCTTTGCCCGTTAAACTTTCTAGTATTTCTAATGGTGCTTCATCAAAGAAAAGGGAAGCTATATTTAATATCTTTTTACCCTCTTCAGATACATAGACGAATCTGCTTTTTAATATGTCTTGCATTTTTACAGACATAATATTTGTATCTCCATTAGACTTTATTATATTTAAATATTCATTTAAAAAGAAAGTATTTCCTTCGGTTTCATTATATATTTTCTTTAAAGTTTCTTTTGTTATATCATAATCCGGTAGGGCTTTTTCTATAAATCCTTCTACCTCTTTCTCGTTAAATCTAGCCAAATCTATGGTTAATATTTTATTGTAACTATTCATTGTAGTTATAAACTTATCCATATTACCATCATACTCATTTCTACAAGTAGCAATAAATATAATATTGTTTCTATTTTGGTGAAGCATAATGCTACCTAAAAGAGACAAACTCATATTGTCCATCCACTGAATATCTTCAAATACAAATACAACCTTCTTTTTTTCCGTAATTTTTTTGAGAATATCTCCAATAATATCCCCTATCATTTCATATTTCAGAGTATCTATATTTTCTATTAATTTTATATTTGTAGTTGCTCCCCTTTTATTAAACTCTGGAAATACAGTAGAAATAATATTTTCCCAAACAGCTGGAATAGCAATTTTATCATTAACTATAGCATCTGATATTTTAGAAATAATAGCATTCCAAGGTTTTAAGAAATATTCCTTTTCTACTCCATAGCAACTAGTTTCAAATATATATATTTTTTCAGAATCTATATTCTCTAAAACCTTATCTTTTAATCTGGTTTTTCCAATACCAGCTTCTCCAGTTATAATGATAGATTTTCCCTTACTAGATTCAGTAAAATTTCTATAATTATTTTCTAGTAGCCTAAGCTCGTTATTTCTACCATAAAAAAATTCTTTAGAGTCAATATTCTTACTAAGCTTTTCCTCATTCATAATATCCAATACTTCATTAAATATTTCCCGAGTATTTTCATCCGGAGTTATACCTAATTCCTTGTCTAATAATTGAGATAATTTATTATAGGTATCTATTACCTTGCCATAACTCCTATTATTTTTATAGTGCTCCATTAAAATTCTATAAGATTTTTCGTCAAATTCATCTACATTAATTAGCAATTTACAGTATCTTTCTATATTGTCACCAATAGATTTTTTCGTATCCTCTGATATCTTATCATAAAGTTTAAATATATATTTTTCTCTTAGATTATCCCTAGTCTTTATAATCCAGTCTTCAAATTCTTCTGCATTTTTAACAAAAAATCCTTGTAAAAACTCCCCTTTGTATGCTTCCATGTTCCCATCTTCATCATTTAAAAACGCATCTATGTCTATATTTATATCTATATTTGGATTTACCATAACCATAGATTTTTTAGGAGATATAATTACTTCTTCATTAAAAGTTTGCTTTATCTTATAAATTGCATTTCTTAAATTTTTCTTAGCTATACTTTCTTCTTCATCAGTCCACAATAAACCAGCTAATTCATCTCTACTAGCTTTTTTATTTACTAACAAATAATAAAATAAAGCCTTCACTTTATTGTACGGAAAAATTATTTCCTTCTCATTCATTTTAATAACAGGAGTACCAAACAACTTAGCATGAATTACAATCATTTTAATCCCCTCTTTATTTTTTATTTGTTCACTTCAGAATGATTATAGCATATAAACACTATTTTGTTAAACCTTCCTGTTTCAACCTTTTACCAGCTTTCGGAAGCTGAAGATTACGTTTTATGGCTATCATTCTCACTATAAAGGTAACAAAACAACCCGTATATAAAGCAACATCATTTCCTAGATAATTTCTAGATATTACAAAGGATACTCCTCCTATAATACAAGCTACGGCATAGATTTCTTTCTTGAAAACAAAGGGAATTTCCTGAGCAAAAACATCCCTCAAAATCCCTCCACCTACTCCAGTAAATAATCCTAAGGATACAACGATAAAAGGGCTTGTAAAGTTATTTTTTATAGCTACACTACAACCTATAGTAGCAAAAGCCCCCAATCCTATAGCATCAGATATCTGTATAATGTTATTTAATCTATTTAGTTTATCATAAAATACAAATACAATTACCGCAGTTATTATGCTAATGGTGGCAAAATAAGGATTCATAAAAAATGCTGGAGGATGTATTCCTATTAAAATATCTCTAAATACTCCTCCGCCTACTGCTGTAGTAACAGCCAGTACTATTGCACCAAACAAATCCATATCCTTTTTAATACCTACCATGCATCCTGACACTGCAAAAGCTACTGTTCCTACAATTTCAAATACAGATATTAAGTTCATATTAACTCTCCTTACAATTTTTCTTTAGTAATTAGCTGATATATCTTCTAAAATTTCAGCATTAGAGTTCAACTCCTCTATAGATGCAGCAATCTCTTGCACTGATGCTGCCTGACTATGAAAAGTCTCATTCATGGTTTTTATGCTATCTGAAATATTTTTTACAGACAATTGTATAGAATGGATTATATCGTTTATTTTAGTAATAGATTCACTACTTAAATTAGATAACTTTCTTATCTCAGAGGCTACCACAGAAAAACTCCTTCCAAATTCTCCAGCTCTAGCTGCCTCTATTGAAGCATTTATTCCTAATAAATTGGTTTGTTTCTCTATAGTTTTAATAAAATTTATTATATCATTACTATTTAATGTTTTTTCAAAAGCTTCGTTAGCTTCTTTTAAAACAGTTTCATTTAAATCCACCGTATGTTGGATGCCCTCTGACACGTGATTAATTGCATCTGAAATTTGACCGGATGTGTCAGATAAATTTTTTGACAAGTTAGACATAGTTTCTTGCTTCTTTAAACTTTTTCCAATAGAAACAACCCCTACAACTTCTTCATTGTTATTTTTAATTGGAATGGCTATAGATTTCAGCTTAAACCCAAACACACTTTCATCAATAACTTTAGTTATTATACTTCTTGTCCTAATAGCATCATAAGTTGAACTACCTTGTTTTATTACATCTCCTATTTTGATATCCGGTCTTATATTTTCAGTAGGAGTAAAGGCTATAAATTTTTCCTTGTCAGTAAGAGCGAAGCTAACTTCCTCTTCTAATAAGCTAGATAAATAAGGACTAACATCAATAAAAGCTTTTAATATTCCCTCATTAGTTGTATTATTCATCATCCATTCCCCCTCGTATTAATTATATTTTAATTTTATATAAATTAGCAAGGATAAAAACAAATCCACTTATTCTTAGAAAATAAGTGGATTCATTTTTATATATCAATTTTGGTGGACTAATATGCCATTTTTAATAACCTTTTCCACTATATTTACACCAGTGTGGTATGGTAAAAATTTATAGGATGGATATTTTAACATAACAATATCTCCTTTTTTACCCACATCTATACTTCCTACACTATCTGCTTTATCTAATGCTGCAGCACCGTTTATAGTTATTGCAGTAACAGCTTCTTCAGCATTCATCCCCATATATATAGTAGCTAAAGCTATCATTAAAGGTATAGAGTTCGTAAAGCCGCTTCCTGGATTAAAGTCTGTAGCTAAAGCCACTGCCGAACCATTATCTATCATATATCTAGCTCTAGCAAAAGGTTCCTTTAAACAAAAGGCCGTGGTTGGTAATAATGTGCTCACCACACCTTTATTCGCCATTTCCTTAAGGCCATTATCCGAAGCATGCAACAAGTGATCTGCTGAAATAGTTCCTAGTTCTGCAGCAAGTTCCGCTCCTCCTAGTTGAACTATTTCGTCGGCATGAATTTTTAGCTTCATGCCTAGTTCTCTAGCTTTTAAAAGAATTCTTCTTGATTCTTCAACCGAAAATACTCCCTTTTCGCAAAACACGTCGCAAAACTCTGCTAAATTTCCTTTTGCTACTTCTGGTAGCATTTCTTCGCAAATAACATTTACAAACTCTTCTTTTTTGTCTTTATACTCACCAGGAGTAGCATGTGCTCCCATAAAGGTTGTGATAATATCCATAACATGAGTTTTTTGTAAGTAATGCATTACCTCTAACTGTTTTAATTCAGTTTCTAGATCTAAACCATATCCACTTTTTCCTTCTACTGTCGTAACTCCAAAGCTTAACATGGAATTTAATCTATCTTCTGCTGAGGAAATCAACTCTTCCTTAGAAGCTTCTCTTGTAGCTCTAACAGAATTTACTATTCCCCCACCTTTATTCATTATTTCCATGTAGCTTTCTCCATTAAGTCTCCAAGAAAACTCTTCTTGTCTATAACCACCAAATACAAAGTGAGTGTGAGAATCTACAAAACCAGGTAATACAGCTTTTCCTTTTGCATCTATTACTTCATAATTATCTTCTTTGTATTTTTTTAAAATTTCTTCCGTAGTTCCAACTGCTTTGATTATTCCATCTTCTACAACTACTGCTCCATCCTTTATAATGCCTAGCTCTCTCATTTCTTTACCAAATTTAGCCTTACTCCCACTGCAAGTCACTAATTCAGAAGCATTTTTTATAATCATATTACCTCTTGTTTTCAAATGAAATCACCTACTTTAACATAATATTATTTTTCAAATCCGTACTTTTTGAAAGCTTCACTTACAGCACTTACTACGTCTTCTTCATTTGCTAAATATGGTACTGTAATATGGTCACTGCCTTCATTCATCTTATTGTACTCAATTACTGTTTCTATAGAGTTTTCATTTCTAGCCCAAGAACGTCTAGCAACTCCACCCATAACGTCCCATGACATAGATAATCTAATTATTTCATCAGCTTTATAACTTCCATCAAGAATTAATCCAAAACCACCATTAATAGATTTTCCTATTCCAACTCCACCACCATTATGAAGGGCGATTAAGCTCATTCCTCTTGCTGCATTTCCCGCAAAGCACTGTACCGCCATATCAGCCATTACATTACTTCCATCTTTAATGTTTGATGTTTCTCTAAATGGTGAATCCGTTCCTGATACGTCGTGGTGGTCTCTTCCAAGCATTATAGGACCAACTTCTCCACGTCTAACCATTTCATTAAACTTCAATGCTATCTTAACTCTTCCCATAGTATCTTGGTAAAGAATTCTAGCTTGAGTACCAACTACCATTCTATTTTTTTCTGCATCTCTAATCCAGTTGTAGTTATCTCTATCTTGATATCTTCTATTCGGATCTATACACTCCATAGCAGCTCTATCTGTTTTTATTAAATCTTCATTATCTCCACTTAAACATACCCATCTGAATGGTCCATATCCATAGTCAAATAGCTGTGGTCCCATGATATCTTCTACATAGGAAGGCCATATAAATCCATCTTTTTCATCTATACCATTTTTAGAAATTTCTTTAACTCCTGCATCATACATAGCTTTCATAAAGGAGTTTCCATAGTCAAAGAAATATACTCCTTTTTCAGATAAAGCTTTTATTACATTGAAATGTCTTTTTAAAGTTTCATCAACTAATTCTCTAAACTTTACTGGATCTTCAGCAAGAAGTCTAGTTCTTTCTTCAAAACTTATACCCGCTGGGCAATATCCACCTTCGTAAACATTATGACAGGAAGTTTGGTCTGATAATAAATCTATGTGAACGTTATTTTCTAACATATATTCAAGTAGATCCACAATATTACCATGGTATGCAATGGACATAGCCTCTCCTTTTTCTTGAGATTCCTTAGCCATTTTTACTACCTCTTCTAAGTTAGCTGACCATTTCTTAATCCATCCCTGTTCAAGTCTTGTATCTACTCTTGACTTATCAACTTCTGCAACAATTGCTACTCCATTTGCTATTTCTGTAGCTTTACCTTGAGCACCACTCATTCCTCCAAGACCTGAAGTTACAAATAATCTTCCCGCTAAGTCTCCATCATTTGGTATTCCTAATTTCATTCTTCCTGCATTCAATACTGTATTATATGTTCCATGAACAATTCCCTGAGGTCCTATATACATCCATCCTCCTGCTGTCATTTGTCCATAGTTTGCAACTCCCATTTCCTCTGCAATTTCCCAATCCTTTAAGTTGTCAAACATACCTATCATTAAAGCATTTGTTATAATAACTCTGGGTGAGTTTGGTCTTGATTTAAATAAACCTAATGGATGTCCTGAGGAAATAACTAAAGTTTGATCTTCAGTTAGCTCTTCTAAGTATTTTTTAATTAAAGTATATTGCATCCAGTTCTGACATACGCTTCCTGTCTCACCGTAGGTAACTAATTCATAAGGATATAACGCAACATCAAAATCTAAGTTATTATCCATCATTACTTGGAATGCTTTTCCTTCCATGCACTTTCCTTTATATTCATGGATAGGCTTACCATATATTCTTTCTTGTGGTCTAAATCTATATCCATATATTCTTCCCTTTGTCATTAACTCTTCTAAGAATTCTGGAATTAACTGTTCATGATATTTTTCTGGGATATATCTTAATGCATTTTTTAAAGCTACTTCTGTTTGTGATTTTGTTAAACGGAAACCTCTATTAGGTGCTCTTCTTATGCCTTTCTCGAATTTAGGCATCTCTGGTAAATAATCGTCTAGTTTTATTTTCATGCTTTCTGAAATGTCAAAATTTGTTATCATAAATATACCTCCTATTAAACTTATGAAATTTTTATAACTTTCTTACAATTACATTATAACCTTTATTCGTCTTTAAATCGTCTAGCTTTTTATATATAATTAAAAAATTTTTATTTTCTCAATAAGTATATTTTTATTTTTTTATCGACTCTAATCAAAGTTTGTATTCCTTTATTTTATATCTTAAGGTTCTCTCCCCTATATTTAATATCTCAGCAGTTCTTTTTCTATTTCCTTCATATTTGATTAAAGTATGCTCTATGACCTTTTTTTCTATGGATTTCATATCTTCACCTACATATATGGGTATCAAATCATTTTCCTCTTGTACAATATTTTCCTTATATAAAATCTCTTCAGGTAAGTCTTCTAATTCAATATATTGCCCTTCGTTTAAAACAATGGCTCTTTCAATTATATTTTGAAGTTCTCTAATGTTTCCATGAAAATAATAGTTTTCCAATCTGTGCAGCGCTTTCGCTGTAATCCCCTTAACACTTTTCTCCATTTTACTATTGAATTTTTTAATGAAATATTCTATAAGTGTAGCTATATCTTCCTTCCTTTCTCTTAGCGCAGGTAATTGTATGTCTATTACATTTAATCTATAATATAAGTCTTGTCTAAATCTATTTTTTTTAACCTCTTCCTTTAAATCTTTATTAGTCGCCGCTATAAACCTAACATCTACATTCCTACTATGACTTTCACCTATAGGCCTTATTTCCTTTTCTTGTATTACTCTAAGTAGCTTTGTTTGCAAATTTATATCCATATCTCCTATTTCATCCAAAAATAGTGTTCCACCATTAGAGCTTTCTATTATACCTTTTTTATCTTCCACAGCCCCTGTAAAAGCTCCTTTTTTATACCCAAATAATTCACTTTCCAATAAGTTATCAGGAATAGCTGAACAATTAATAACATTAAAAGGTTTATCCTTTCTTTTTCCATTATAATGAATAGCTCTAGCAACTAAATCTTTTCCCGTTCCACTTTCTCCTGTAACTAATATATTAATGTCAATATCTTTTACTCTATCTATAATATCAAATACTCCTAAAATTTTTTTAGATTTTCCTATTATGTTATATTTACCATACATGGAATTATCATTTATTTGGTTGCTCAAATGCTTAATCTTACTATTTAATTCAATGTATTCTTCACACTTTAGTAATAATAAATTTAATTCTTCAATATTAATGGGTTTAGTTATGTAATAAAAAGCCCCCTCTGCCATAGCTTTTACAGAAGATTCTATAGTACCAAAAGCTGTCATTATTATTACTACAACTTCTTTATTTATGTTTTTTATTCTTTTTAATATTTCTAGACCATCTTCGTCACCTAATCTTAAATCCAAAAGCACAATATTTATAGTTTCTTTAAGTATTATATCCTCAGCTTCCCTTGAATTTCTTGACGTGAAAATTTTATAATTATCTTCTAGAGCAAAGCTAAGAGACGAGCAAATGGAGTTCTCATCATCAATAATAAGTAATTTAAACATCCTCATCCTCTCCTTCCTTTTTAAAATATAATTTAAAGGTTGTTCCCACCTCTTTTATGCTTTCTATTTGAATATCCACCCCGTTCTCCATTAGCAGTTTATAGGTTACAAAAAGCCCTAAACCAGTACCCGTTGCTTTTGTAGTGAAAAAAGGGTTATATACCTTATCCATATCTTTTTCATCTATGCCATGTCCATTATCAGATAGATATAGAATTACGCCCTTTCTATCTATCTTGCAATCTATATTAATAATTTTTTCTTCTTTATTCATACTTTCTATTGAATTTAACATTAAATTAATCAATACTTGTCTTAGCTGATTTTTATCAATAAACACAACGATATCCTCATTAATGTTTATATTTATCTTTATTAAATTTCTATCTATTTTGTCTTTAATTAATCTTAATAAACTCTCAACAGTATTCAATAAAGAAACTTCTTCTTTAAAAGGCTTTCTCGGTTTAGAATATTCTAATAAATCATTTATCAAGTTATTCAATCTTTCAATTTCCTTTGGTATATCTAACGATATCATTTCTCTAAATTTAGGATTTTCATATTTCTTGGGCAATAATTCTGCATAAGTTTTTATAGATGTAAGTGGATTTCTTATTTCGTGGGCTATACCAGATAATAAAGTACCTAATGAATCCATTTTATCTCTAGTTTTTATAGTTTCATGCATTAACTTCTCCTCTGTAATATCTCTAAAGCTAATTATAGTTTCATTATAATATTGATTTTTTCCACCTATTATATTAATTCGATAATTAATATATATTTTTCTTTCATTTATATAAATTTCTTTTAATTCATTAGAATTTGCTTTTTCTCCCACAGGAAATATTTCATTAATAAGAGTGTCTTCTACATTCATATTAATCAACTCTTCCATTTTAATCTTTAAAATCTTTAAAGCAATGTCATTAATAAAAGTTATCTCGCCATCACTATTTATAGTAATAATGCCACTATATATACTGTTCAATATCCATTCTCTAAAATCTTTTTCTTCCTTAATATAGTCATTTTTTCTGACTAAATCTGCATTAACCTGCTCTAACCTATAAGTTTGCTTTTTGACCTCTTCTTTCAATATATCATTCCATAAGTAGAACAGCAAAAAAGCTATCATGAAAACCATCCCTCCCACCAGTGAAATCTTCATGATATTTTTTACATACCAGGTAGGATAATCATTAGTATTGCCAAACCATTTCCTATATATAGTTTCATAGGTTCCATTATCTTTAATTTCTCTTAATCCCCTATTCATAATCTTTAAAAGCCTAGTATCACCTTTTTTTATTGCAATAGAATAATCTGTATAGTTAAGAGGTATATCTACTATTTTTATCTTATTTCTTACTTTTAATTTATCTAAATAATTCACTCCCGTTAAGGTGTTACAAATAATTGCTTCTACTTCTCCCTCTAATAACTTAACAAAGGCCTCCTCTTGATTATTTGTAAATACAACATCTACATCCTTAAGGCTTCTTAAGTTATTTATAGCCACATCCCCTTTTTGTATAGCTACCGCATGGCCAGTTAAACTTTCATATGAGGTTATTAAAAGATTGTTTTCTAATACGAATATTGATTGTGAATTTTGAATATACCCTTCAGTGAAATCATAATCTTTAGCTCTTTCAGTAGTATACTTCATACCTTGTATTAAGTCTATTTCACCTTTAGTTAACTTTTCACAGGCTTCCTCCCATCTCATAGGATAAAACTGAACTTCAACACCACTTACTAAAGCTATGGCCCTTATAATATCTACATTAAATCCAGTATACACTCCACTTTCATCTATATATTCAAAAGGAGGAAAGTTTTCATCTCCAGCTACCCTTACCACAGCATAAGAGCTCTTATCTTCTGTTTTATCTTTATAATATATAAATAGATTAAATCCAAATAAAATCATCATACCTATAGAAAATAAAATAAGTGCCTTAAAATATTTCTTCAAACCAATCACTCCAATTAGGTTTTTATAATAATATTATCACATTATATATTTCAAATCATAGTATAAAGTAGATAAATTAATAAATGGAGGGTAAAATGGGAAAAAAATATTTTAGAATAAGTTCTTTATTTATTTCACTAATAATGGTATCTACACTATTAATTTCTTGTAAAAAAACCGAAGTTAAAAAGATAGAAAAAGTTCGTTTAAATGAAGTTGTCCGCTCTGTTTTCTATGCTCCTATGTATGTTGCAATAAATAAAGGTTTCTTCAAAGAACAAGGAATTGATATCGAACTTACCACAGGTCAAGGTGCAGATAAAACCATGCAACAAGTTTTGAGTGGCAGCGTTGATATCGGTTTTGCGGGACCTGAACAAAATATTTATATTTATAATCAGAAAAGAGAAGACTTGCCTATAGTGTTTGCTCAATTAACTCAAAGAGATGGTTCTTTCTTAGTAGGAAGAAAGAAAGAGGATAATTTCACTTGGGAAAGCTTAAGGGGTAAGACTATAATAGGGGGAAGACCTGGCGGAGTTCCAGAAATGGCATTAGAGTACGTACTTAAGAAGCATGGCTTAGATCCAAGTAAAGACGTGGAACTTATTACAAATCTTGCTTTTACAGCCACTGCTGGAGCTTTCAAAAGTGGTACAGGAGATTATGTGGCACTATTTGAACCTACTGCAACAATGCTAGAAATTGACAATTCAGGTAGCATCGTTGCATCTATTGGAGAATCAGCTGGAGCTATTTCCTACACTTGTTTCTTTGCCACCAAGTCCTATTTAGATAAAAACGAAGATTTAATCTTAAGGTTTTTAAAAGCAATATACAAAGGACAACAGTGGGTTTTATCAAATAGCGACGACGCTATTGCAAAAGAGATTATCTCTTTCTTCCCTGGTACTGATGAAAAAGTAATTACAAATGTAATATCTAATTATAAAAAAATAAACGCTTACGCAGAAAATCCTTTAGTAAATGAAGAGGACTATACTAGATTAATGGATGTTATTCAGTCCTATAACAAAGACTTAATTCCAGAAAGACCTCCTTTTAACGTATTAATAGACAACAAATTCTCTAAAAAAATCATGGAAGAAAAGAAATAAAGAAAAGGGGTGGCATAATAAAACATTAATGCCACCCCTTTTCTTTTTAATAACCCAAAATGAAGGAATGATTTTAAATTCATTCATTTTGTCAAGTTATACTTATCATTATTTCCTTTCAGAATCTATATAAATTATAACAAAACAACACTTTATAAGTATTCTTTACTAAAAATCATTACTCCTCAACTTCTTTTATTTCAAGGTTTAACCAGGTATTTTTCAATTTAATTTTATTCAAATAAACTTTTACCGAAAAACATTTATGCTTATTTATTTAATTTTAATATTTTTTAACTTTATCCAAAAATTAAAAGTTCGTTATTAAATCCTTCATTTTTTCAAATATTTCAATTGCTTTTTACTCTAACATTTTATATAATAAGCTTGTACCGAAAAACGTTTTCAGTACAAATTTTATATTCGAAAGGTGGACTTATTATGGAAATTAAATTAGACATGATGCAAACCACTGCCCTAGCCGTAGTTATTTACTACTTTGGTGTTTGGGTAAAGAGCAAAATGGCAGTACTTGAAAAGTTCTGCATTCCAGCTCCAGTTGTTGGAGGACTTATTTTCGCAATATTAAATTTATTTTTAAGACAAAGCGGAGCAGTTAAGCTAGCTCTAGATACTACATTACAGAAACCATTTATGATGGTGTTCTTTACTTCCATAGGTATGGGAGCAAGTATCAACCTAATTAAAAAAGGTGGAATCCAGGTTGTTATATTCTGGTTAATAGCTACTGTGCTAACAGTATTCCAAAACGGTATCGGTGTGGCTATAGCTAAAGCAGTTGGCGCTAATCCTCTATTAGGACTAATCGCAGGTTCAGTAACTATGACAGGTGGACATGGTACCGGCGGAGCTTTCGGACCAGTGTTTGAAAAAGACTTCGGTTTTGTAGGGGCTACAACATCAGCAATGGCAGCTGCTACTTTCGGACTAATCATGGGTTCCTTAATAGGTGGACCAGTTGCAAGAAGAATAATCGAAAGTAAAGGCTTGAAACCAAATGTAACTGCTTATAAATCAACTGACTCCATTACTGCAAAAGAAGAAGCTGTTGATTATACTGAAATATTTAGAACTTTAACTATAATATTAGTTTCAATAGGTGTTGGTGCTGTTTTAGAAAAACAATTCGTAAAGATGGGTATTACATTACCATCCTACGTTAATTCCATGATTATAGCTGCTATTATCCTTAACATTGGTGAATCAACTGGAAAGTGGCACATCAACCAAAAATGCACAGACATTATAGGTTCCATAGGATTAAATGTATTCTTATCTATGGCTCTAGTTGGATTAAAACTTTGGGAACTTGCAGACGTCGCAGGACCAATGGCATTAATCTTAATAGCTCAAACAATATTAATGGCTGCTTTTGCAACATTTGTAACCTTTAACTTTGTTGGTAGAGATTACGATGCTGCAGTTATATCTGCAGGACACTGTGGATTTGGTATGGGAGCTACTCCAAATGGAATAGCTAACATGAGAGCTATAGTCGAAAGATACGGCGATGCTCCTAGAGCATTCTTCGTACTACCAATCGTTGGTGCTTTCTTAATAGACTTCACTAACGCAATTGTCATTACAACCTTCGCAAATATCTTCAGTAAATAATATAAATACTACGAAAGACCAGATATTATAAAAATGATATCTGGTCTTTTTACGACATTATTTTTATTTTAATATTTATAATTTTATTAAAGTTTTTTAAAAAATTTTAATATATTAAAAATTAAATAAAAAGACTATTCTTTATTGCAAAATTTTCATTTTATTTAATTTTTTCATTGATTTTTATATTGAGTTTATATATAATTAAATTTGTAACGAAAAACGTTTTCATTACAAAATTTTTTTAATTGAAAGGTGGACTTATTATGGAAATTAAATTGGACATGATGCAAACCACTGCCCTAGCTGTTGTAATTTATTACTTCGGTGCATGGGTAAAAACAAAGGTAGCAGTTCTAGAAAGATTCTGTATACCTGCTCCAGTTGTAGGAGGACTTATATTTTCAATACTAAATTTATTCTTATATCAAAGTGGAGCGTTAAAGCTAGTTCTTGACACAACACTACAAAAACCATTCATGATGGTGTTCTTTACATCCATAGGTATGGGTGCAAGCTTAGAACTTGTTAAAAAAGGCGGAATTCAGGTATTTATATTCTGGATGGTTGCTTCCCTACTATGTATATTCCAAAATGGAATAGGAGTTGCTTTAGCTAAAGCTTTGGGACAACATCCATTACTAGGATTAATCGCAGGTTCAGTAACTATGACAGGTGGACATGGTACTGGTGGAGCTTTCGGACCAGTGTTTGAAAAAGACTTTGGTTTTGTAGGAGCTACTACTACTGCAATGGCTGCTGCTACTTTCGGACTTGTTATGGGTTCATTAATAGGTGGACCTATTGGTAAGAAGTTAATTGAGTCTAAAGGTTTAAAATCAAATGCTGCTGCTGTAAATCCAAAGGATTTAAAAGTTGAAACTAAAGAAGAAGTTGTTGACTATAGTGAAATATTTAGAACATTAGCAATAATATTAATATCAATCGGTGTTGGTGCTGTTTTAGAAAAACAATTCGTAAAGATGGGTATAACATTACCATCCTACGTTAACTCAATGATTATAGCTGCTATTATTCTTAACGTTGGTGAATCCACTGGAAAATGGCACATTAATCAAGCTTGTACAGACATTATTGGTTCTATAGGACTAAATGTATTCTTATCCATGGCCTTAGTTGGATTAAAACTTTGGGAACTTGCTGCAGTAGCAGGACCACTTTTAGTAATCTTAATAACTCAAACATTATTAATGGCTGCTTTTGCTTACTTTGTAACTTTCAACTTAGTTGGAAGAGACTTTGATGCTGCAGTTATATCAGCTGGTCACTGTGGATTCGGTATGGGAGCTACTCCTAATGGAATAGCTAACATGAGAGCTGTAACTGAAAGATTCGGTGAAGCTCCAAGAGCATTCTTCGTATTACCAATAGTTGGTGCTTTCTTAATAGACTTTACTAACGCATTGATAATAACTACATTTGCTAATATGTTTGGTAAATAATATTAAAAATATTTTTTAAAATAAAAAAGTTGTTGGTTTTTCCAACAACTTTTTTTATTTTAATTTAACTCAAACTATTGAAATAACTGTATTTAATAAACATCTAATATGTTCATATCTTTATTGAATATATTATTATTATATTGTAATATGTGCCAAAAATATTACAATATTAGCCATTTTTATTGATTGTTTTGTCATATTACAATATTTTATTGTTGAACTCCTTAAAATATTGTGATAATATATGTTTTGTGAAAGCTTAGTCAATTATACCATTGAACTAATGGATTAATTAACCAAGCTATTATAATTTGAAAGGTGGACTTATTATGAACATTAAACTTGACATGATGCAAACTGTAGCTCTTGCTGTAGTTATTTACTACTTTGGTGCCTGGGTAAAAACTAAAGTTTCTTTTCTTGAAAAGTTTTGTATTCCAGCTCCAGTTGTAGGAGGACTTATTTTCGCAATTGTAAACCTTATCTTAAAACAAAATGGAATTTTAGAATTAACATTGGATACATCATTACAAAAGCCTTTTATGATGGTATTCTTTACATCTATTGGACTTGGAGCTAGTCTTGATCTTGTTAAAAAAGGTGGACTTCAGGTTGTTGTTTTCTGGTTAATCGCTTCTTTATTAACAGTTTTCCAAAATGCTCTTGGAGTAGGATTAGCTAAATTACTTGGCCAACATCCATTATTAGGATTAATCGCAGGTTCAGTAACTATGACAGGTGGACATGGTACTGGTGGAGCTTTTGGTCCAATATTTGAAAAAGATTTTGGATTCGTAGGTGCAACTACTACAGCAATGGCTGCTGCTACTTTCGGACTTGTTATGGGTTCCTTAATCGGAGGACCTCTTGGTAAGAAATTAATTGAAGGTAAAGGATTAAAATCAACAGCTGTTGGTAAATCTGCTACTGAAACAGTTACAAAAGATGAAGTAGTTGATTATAATTCACTATTTGGAACACTAGCAATAATTTTAATATCAATCGGTATCGGTGCTGTTTTAGAAAAACAATTCGTAAAAATGGGTATAACATTACCATCCTACGTTAACTCAATGATTATAGCTGCTATAATCCTTAACGTTGGTGAATCTACTGGAAAATTAAAAATCAATACAACATGTACAGACATCCTTGGTTCCATAGGATTAAATGTTTTCCTATCCATGGCTTTAGTTGGATTAAAGCTTTGGGAACTTGCTGCAGTAGCAGGTCCATTACTAATAATATTAGTTTCTCAAACATTATTAATGGCTGCCTTTGCATACTTTATAACATTTAACCTTGTAGGAAGAGACTTTGACGCTGCAGTTATGTCTGCTGGTCACTGTGGATTTGGTATGGGAGCTACTCCAAACGGAATAGCTAACATGAGAGCTGTTGTTGAAAGATACGGCGATGCTCCTAGAGCATTCTTCGTACTACCAATAGTTGGTGCTTTCTTAATAGACTTCACTAACGCAATTGTTATAACAGCATTTATTAATATATTCGGTAAATAATGCAAAAAAGAAGAACCTGACTTTAGGTTCTTCTTTTTTATTAATAATTTATATTAAAATTATTTAAGTATTTTTGAACAATTACTTCCTTATTAATATTAGGAGCAATTGTACTTTCATACTGTAAGTTTTTATTTGCAACAGCCATCATTAATTTGATTCTATTTAACTGATTGACCTCACTAGCACCAGGGTCATAATCTATTGCAGCAATATTAGCTCCAGGATATATAGTTTTTAACTCTTTAATCATTCCTTTTCCCGTTACATGATTAGGTAAGCAAGCGAAAGGTTGCATACATACAATATTTTTCACCCCGGTTTCTATAAGCTCAATCATTTCAGCTGTGAGTAACCATCCTTCCCCTGTTTGATTACCAACAGATACAACCTGAGAGGCCATCTCCGCCAAAGTTTCTATCTTTTCTGGCTGATAAAATCTATCGCTCTCTTTTAAAGCCTTTCTTGCATCTTTTCTGTAAAACTCCATAATTTTTATAGCAGAATTTGAAATAACTTTAGTTACTTTGGAACCAGATAATTTATAATATCTAAAATTAGCTCCATAAGCACTATACATGAAGAAGTCTAAAAGATCTGGAACTACAACTTCTGCTCCTTCTTTTTCCAAAATAGAAACTACATCATTGTTTGCAGTAGGGTGAAACTTTACCAATATTTCTCCTACTACTCCAACTTTTGGTTTAATCACATCTTTTAGTTTTAAATTATCAAATTCAATTACCATATCAGATATATTTATTTTGTACTCTATAAAGTTTCCACTTCTCACATTCCTTTTGCATATTTTCATCCATTTATTATATAAAGCATTTGCTGAACCTGGAATCTCTTCATAGGGTCTTACCTTATAGAGCAATCTCATAAGTAAATCTCCATATACTAAGGCCATTAACGCTTTATTAACTAATGGTAATGATAATTTAAATCCCGGATTCTTTTCTATACCAATAACATTAGCAGATATTATTGGTACATTTTCAAAGCCTGCTTCTTTTAGAGCCTTCCTCAAAAAACCTATATAATTTGTGGCTCTGCACCCTCCTCCTGTCTGTGACATTATAACAGAAGTGTTGTTAATATCATATTTACCAGATTTTAATGCTTCAATAATTTGACCTATTACAATTATTGAAGGATAGCACGCATCGTTATTTACATATTTTAACCCTTCTTCTATGGCCCCTTTATCTACAGAAGGTAAAATTTCCAAATTATAACCTGAACTTTTAAATACTTCTTGAACTAATTCGAAATGTATAGGTGCCATTTGAGGACATAATATAGTATGTTCTCTTCTCATTTCTTCAGTGAAAATAATTCTTTTTGAAGGAAATTTTATCTTCTTTGGAATGAATCCTTTATCTTTTCTTTCTTTAAGCGCTGCCATTAAAGATCTAATTCTAATTTTAACAGCTCCTAAATTACTACCTTCGTCAATCTTTAAAACTGTATATATTTTACCGTAGCTATTAAGTATCTCTGCAACCTGATCTGTAGTCACGGCATCTAATCCACAGCCAAAAGAGTTTAATTGTATAAGTTCTATATTTTTTTCCTTAGCTACAAAGGTTCCTGCAGCATATAACCTAGTATGATACATCCATTGATCTACTGACCTTAAAGGCCTTTCTACATGCCCTAAATGAGCTACTGAGTCCTCCGTTAAAACTGCCATATTGAAAGAATTTATTAATTCTGGTATGCCATGATTTATTTCTGGATCAACATGGTATGGTCTTCCCGCAAGGATAATTCCCATCTTACTTGTCGCTTTTAAATACTCTAATACCTCTTCTCCCTTTTTTCTAATGTCTTCCTTGAATATTCTATCTTCCTCGTAGGCTTTATTTACGGCTATTATTACTTCCTCTTTAGTTATACCTTTATAATTAAATTCCTCATAAAGTCTTTCAATTAATTTATTTTTATTATCTAAGGGTAAAAAAGGATTCATTAGAACAACATTTTTATCCTTTAATATATCCATATTGTTTTTTATAACTTCAGGATAAGAAGTAACCATAGGGCAATTGAAATGATTATTAGCTCCCCTATCTTCCTTTTGTTCAAAGGGAATACATGGATAAAATATAAAATCTACCTCTTTATTAACTAGACTTACTATATGTCCATGAACTAACTTTGCTGGATAGCAGGCAGATTCCGAAGGTATGGTTTCCATACCCAACTCATATATTTTTTTTGAAGAAATAGGTGACAGTTCCACTCTATATTTTAAACTAGTAAAAAAAGTAAACCAAAATGGATAATTTTCATACATATTTAATACTCTTGGAATACCAACTATTCCTCTAATTCCTTCACTTTTTCTCAAAGGTTTATAGCTAAATAATCTTTGAAGTTTATATTTATAAAGGTTCGGTAACTCTTCTTTAATCTTTTCTTTCCCTTCTCCTCTTTCACATCTGTTACCAGATACAAATTCTCTTCCTTCTGCGAAGCTATTCACAGTTAACAAACACTGGTTACTACATAAAGTACATCTTCTCATAGTAACGGCAGAACTAAATTTATAGAGCTCCTCTATAGTAGCCAACTTAGATTTGTAACCTTCCAGATATCTTTCCTTTGCAATCAAAGCTGCTCCAAAAGCTCCCATTACTCCTGCTATATTTGGTCTCACAGGTTCTATGCCAGATACTATTTCAAACGCTCTTAGGACACCATCATTATAAAAAGTTCCTCCTTGTACTATAACTTTTTTGCCCAAATCCTCAGAGCCTTTTATTCTAATTACCTTGTACAGAGCATTTTTAATAACTGAATAACATAATCCTGATGAAATGTCTCCTATGGTAGCCCCCTCTTTTTGGGCTTGCTTTACCTTGGAATTCATAAACACAGTACATCTAGTTCCAAGATCCACAGGATTATTGCTCTCTAAAGAAGCCTTTGCAAACTCTCCTATATTAATATTTAAAGAGTGTGCATATGTTTCTATAAAAGAACCACATCCTGACGAACAGGCTTCGTTTAGCATAATGCTATCAATGGTTCCATCTTTAATTTTAAGACACTTCATATCTTGTCCACCAATATCTAATATAAACTCTACTCCAGGCAAAAAAAACTCTGCTCCCTTATAATGAGCAATAGTTTCAACTTCACCCTCGTCAACACACAAAGCTTCTTTTATTAATCCCTCCCCATACCCTGTAACAGCAGAGTTTACTATCTCTGCTTCCTTTGGTATTATGTTATACATCGCTTTTAAAACCTCTATAGTGGAATTAAGAGGATTTCCCTTATTACTTCCATAATGTGAATACAATAAATCCCCATCATCATCAATAAGAGTAACCTTAGTAGTAGTAGATCCTGCATCTATTCCTAAATAACATTTACCTTTAAAGTTTTCTAATTCTTTTCTTCCTATTTTATATGAGTAATGTCTCTTGTTAAATTTATTTATTTCTTCTCTATTTTTAAATAATGGAGTTAGTCTATTAATATCTTCATCAAGTTTTTGTGTAATTACATGAAGCCTATCTATAAGCTCTTTTAAACAAACTACTTTTTCTTCCTTCGAAGCCATAGCCGCTCCCATAGCCACAAATAGTTGAGAGTTTTTCGGAAAAATAATCTGCTCTTTTTTAAGTTTTAAAGTTTCTATAAATCTATTCCTTAGTTCTGATAAAAAGTATAAAGGTCCTC
This sequence comes from Clostridium malenominatum, assembly GCF_039521365.1. Lineage (NCBI taxonomy): Bacteria > Bacillati > Bacillota > Clostridia > Eubacteriales > Clostridiaceae > Clostridium > Clostridium malenominatum. Next base: position 454,723 of record NZ_BAAACF010000001.1, on the reverse strand, counting down.
CTAAAAAAGCAATATTTCCTCTTATCACCTTTCCGCAAGCAAGTCCACTAATTGTTTGATTTACAACAGACTGAAATATTGACGCTGCTATATCCTCTTTTCTTACCCCTTCATTTAGCAAAGGTTGAATATCCGTCTTTGCAAAAACTCCACATCTGGCTGCAATAGGATAAATGGTTTTATAGTTTTTAGCTAATTCATTTAGTCCACTAGCATCCGTTTGAAGAAGTGTTGCCATTTGGTCAATAAAGGCACCTGTACCTCCAGCACATGTACCATTCATCCTTTGGTCTATGCCACCTCTAAAAAATGTTATTTTCGCATCCTCTCCACCAAGTTCTATAGCTACATCTGTCATAGGTATAAGTTTTTCAATAGTCTTAGTACATGCAATTACTTCTTGAATGAAGGGTATTTCTAGCCAAGCAGATACTCCTAGTCCACCAGAACCTGTTACCTTAATAGTTACCTTTTCCTCTGGAAATAGAGTAAAAATCTCATCCATAACTTTAATTATGGTACTTTTAATATCAGAAAAATGTCTTTCGTATTTACTATGAAGAATTTTATCATTACCGTCTAACAAAACTACCTTAACTGTGGTTGAACCTACATCTAAACCTAAATGTAATAATCCTTTCATGATCATATCACCTTTTTTAATATAATAATTGTCATATGAAATTTTACTTATATAAATATATGGATATAATTTATAGAATATTAAATAAAATGACAGCAATGTTTTTATATACTAATTATAAATCATTTTTCATAATATTAAAAGTCTTTAACACTATGTTACCTTTCTTCATATACTAGACTATAATTCCTTTAAGTCTAGTATGATAGGAGTTGATTGAAATGAAAGTAGATATTAAGGAAGTTTATATGAATTACCACACCTTAGAAAATTCCACCAGGGCACTAGATAATATTAACTTCTCCGTAGAAAGTGGAGAATTTGTAAGTATTGTTGGTCCTTCTGGCTGTGGCAAATCTACTGTATTAAATATTATAGCTGGTCTTTTGAAACCCTCTTCTGGAGAAGTATATATAGATGGTGAACTAGTAACAAATGTTTCTCCTAAGGTTGGATACATGTTTCAAAAAGATCATTTATTTGAGTGGTTAACAGTTCTCCAGAACGTAAATCTTGGACTAAAAATACAGAACAAGTTAAACGATGAGAATAGTCTAAAGGTAATACAACTGCTTAAAAATTATAATCTTTGGGATTTTAGAAATCACTATCCCAAAGAGCTATCTGGAGGTATGAGGCAAAGAGCCGCTCTCATTAGAACTCTAGCTTTAAGTCCACAAGTATTGCTTTTAGATGAACCTTTTTCTGCCTTAGATTATCAAACTCGTTTAAATGTTAGTGACGAAATATATAAGATATTAAAAACTGAGAAGAAGACTGTATTAATGGTGACTCATGATTTGTCGGAAGCCATATCCATGTCCGATAGAATTATAGTGTTATCTAATAGACCTGCTAAGGTAAAAAAAGAGTTTAAAATGGACTTTTGTATTGAAAGTATTTCTCCCCTAAAGTGTAGAGAAGCTCCAGAGTTTAGAACTTACTTTAACATGTTGTGGAAGGAGTTGAATTTACAGCAATGATTGATTTTAGAAAAGAACATGAAATTTATGTTAATAATATCAAGAAATTTAATCGTAGCATACTTTTTACTAGAATATTAATACTTATATGCTTTTTTGCACTTTGGGAAATATCCGGTAACCTAAAATGGATAGACCCCTTCTTAACTAGTACTCCTTCAAGGATGTGGAGAAGTTTTCTTAAGATTTATAATGAAGGAACTCTATTTTTACACATTGGAATAACTTGTTTTGAGACTGTTTTAGGATTTCTTTTGGGTACAATACTAGGTACCCTCGTAGCTATACTATTATGGTGGTCCGATTTTTTATCAAAGGTTCTAGATCCTTATTTAGTGGTATTAAACGCCCTTCCTAAGGTAGCTTTAGCTCCTATAATAATCTTTTGGGTTGGCAATGGCATGAAAGCAATTATTATGGTTGCCTTATTAATATCTGTGGTAGTTACAATAATTAGTGTGCTTAATGGTTTTAAAGAAGTAGATGTGGATAAAATAAAACTTTTAAAAACCTTTGGAGCTACTAAGATGCAAATATTATTTAATCTTATAATACCTGCATGCATTCCTACACTAATATCCGCTTTAAAAATAAATGTAGGACTCTCTTGGGTAGGAGTTATAATGGGTGAATTTCTGGTGGCAAAGGAAGGTCTAGGATTTCTTATCATATTTGGTGGGCAAATCTCTCAATTAGATATGGTAATGATGAGTATAATAATACTATCTGTAATAGCTTATATAATGTACGAAATAGTAGCCTTTGTAGAAAAAAAGCTTATTAAAGCGTAGTAAAAATTTAAAACTATGTATATTAAATCTCCAATTTGGATAGTATCTCTAATGTAATATTTTTCATAATTCAGCAATATAAATAAAGTATCACATAGGTTTAGGGAACTAAGGGAGGTTTACAGATGAATTTCTTTCAAAAAGCAAATGATTATTATAATTCAAAGGATTATAAAAAAGCTATACTTTTATATCAAAAATCCATTGAAGCAAAGGAAAATGAAGCAGCATCTCTATATAATTCAGCCGTTTGTTTTATCAAACTAAAGGAATATGCTGAGGCCATCCCCCTTTTAATGAGTGCTGTAAGTTTAAAAGAAGATAGTAAATATTATTTTAATTTAGGCTACTGTCATGCAATGCTTAAAGACAATAAAAAAGCTTTAGTTTATTTTAATACGGCTTGGGCTTTAGATAATGATGATAAAGATTGTGAGAAAGCCATAAATTTAATAGTAAATAATTTAAAAAATAAACCTAAAAAATAAGCTTGCGAGATTTATTCTCTCAAGCTTTTTCATTGCCATTCTCCAGCTATTTTCTCTTCTTTATGATCTGTATCAAATCTTTTATTATCAAAATAGTTTCCACCCTTATAGAAAGTAGAATCTACATTTATCCATACATCCTCTTCAGGTATATATACTTGATTCCATGCATGATTTACCCAGCTCACACCATTAAATCCTTCTCCAGTTATAAGCCTAACCTTTATACCATTTGCTCTGCACATTGCCACGAACAGGCAGGCATAATCAAAACATATCCCCTTCTTTGTATCAAAAGCATATATAGCTCCAGATTTAATATTGAACTCATTGTTTAATACTTTATCTGCTTTATCATAATCATAAACTATATTACTTCCTACCCAGTTATATATAATTTTTGCTTTACTTTTAGTACTCTCTTCTTTAGATACTAATCTTTTAGCAAATTCATTTATTCTATCATTTGATTTAATACCTTCGTTTAATGTAACTCCATTATAATAAACTATGGTATTCTTTTCAGAAACGTCCTTTGAACCTTCTTTAATTACTATTCTAAAAGAGTTATTTATCACAGTAGGTAACTTACTTGCTAGCTTTGATTTAGTAACTGGTATAACCACCTTGTAACATAAATAATTATAGGTTTTTGAATCACTTAAATACTGATTAAATAACCCGTTTTTATAAAACATAGAAGATAAGTTTAATACTAAGGTTACAAATAATAAATAAGCTATCGCCCTTGGAAGTTGAAATAAAGCCCCAGCTATACTTTTAAAAAAATTATTTTTTCTTTTTAAATAGTCTTCTAGATTATCTAACATTGGATAAAAAGTTATACTATGGAATAGATGAAAAACTAAAAAAGTAATTTTATATATTATGAACATCAAAATAGGAATTAAAATTAAATAAATTACAAAGGGCTTATCCTCTATATAATTAACAATTCCTGATGGTATTAAATTATATAGAATTTTATAAACCCCATCATCATGGTTAAAAAATATTCTTCTTCCATAATATATTCCTAAAAAAAGAGCCACAATAAAAGAAAGGGTTTTACTCAATTCTTCAAGGTCTATTTTTAGATCCTTAGAAGAAAATTTAAATAGCAATCCTTTTACTATTGGATATAAAAATATTATAGTTAACAAAGCTGTAATAGGATTAATATTTGGCATTTAACCACCTCAATCATAAGAATCCATCTTTAATATCTTATTTACAACTCCCTTTATATTTTCCCAATCATATCCTTTTCTAAATAAAAATTCACTTAATTTTTTATATATTTTTCTCTTATCATCTTCACCTTTAACTATTTGATTATATTTACTTTCAGCTACTTTTAAAAGCGCATCATCTCCCACAGAAGAGTCTATTTCCTCAAGCTTTTCCATGATTATTTCTTCCTTTATTCCTCTACTTAAAAGAGAAAATTTTATTTTATTTGTTCCCTCTTTAGTCATTTTCTCCTTTATATACAATTCAGCATATCTTTCATCATCCACAAAATCGTATTCTTCAAGAAAATCTATAACTCTGTTTATAGTGTTTACATCATACCCCTTATCTAATAGTTTATCATATATTTGCTTTTGAGTTTTGTAACTTTTTCCCAAAAACTTCAAACTATCGCTCTTACCCTTAATATAGTTATCTTCTTCTATTACTTCCTCCAAAATTTGTAAATCTATATCTTTGCCTTCTTTAAAATGATATCTATAAACTATTTCCATACTACAAGCAAAAGCGAATTCCTCATCTAAATATATATTCACTCTGTTTTTATTTCTTTTTCCTATTTCAATTTTAGTAATTACCCCAAAATATCTACTCCTCATCTATTTATTTAGTCTTTTTTAATATGTGAATAGTAGCATCTTTTAATACATTTCTACTTATTTCATATATATCTTCTCTTTTAATGTTATCTAATTCCTTCATATCCTCAATAAATTCATAAATATTATCTCCATCTATCATTTGATGAATAACATAATTGCTTAAATCTGTAGAATCCTCTAAAGTAAATACAACAGCAGTTTTTAAAACCTTTTTCATCAATTCAATGGTATTGTCATCAAAAACTATATTTTCATTAATTATATCCCTAATACAATTATTTATAACCTCTATACTCTCTTCTATCTTTTCTTCTTCAACGGAAGTATATATATATAAGGTTTTTACATAACTTGTAGTATCTAAACTAGTATATATATCGTAAGCAAGCCCCTTCTCTTCTCTTAATTTTCTAAAAAGAATTGAATTACTGCTATCACCTAACTTATGATTCAACACTCTTAGAGCAAGTTCTCCTCTTTTGTCTATGCCGTGAAAGGTATAAAGATAAATAATGGTGCTTTGCTCTATATCATTTTTATAAGAAATAAAAGTTTCTTCTATATTTTTTTCTGTGGCAATAATAGTTGTAGGAAGCTTCCCTTCCTTCCAATCTCCAAAATATTTCTCTATCATATCAAAAACTTCTGAATGCTCATAAGGCGAGACTATAGATATAAAACAATTATTAGGTATGTAATGAAGCTTATAAAAGTTTAATAGTTCATTTTTACTAAAGGCTTTTACATGTTTTTCTGTACCTAATATGTCATATTTAAGAGGGCTTTTTTTAAAAGCTAACTCATTAATTCTACTAAAGCTGTAGTCTTCTATATCATCCTTACTTGTCCTAATTTCTGCAAGTATTACTCCTCTTTCCTTTTCAATTTCTTCCTCTGGAAATATTGAATTTTTAATCATATCACTTAATATTTCTATTGTACTATTAAATTCATCCTTTAACGCAGTAATACTATATACAGTACAGTTATTGTCTGTATAAGCATTATATTCTCCCCCTAAAGCCTCTAAATCACTGTTTAATTTTTCATTATCTCTTTTCGTAGTACCCTTAAACATCATGTGCTCAACAAAGTGTGATATACCCTTTTCGGATTTCTTTTCATAAAGAGATCCTACTTTTAATCCAACATGTATAGAAAAGATTTGGGTATCTTTCTTTGTAGTTATAAGCTCTATCCCGTTGGACAATTTATATTTATTTGAATCAAACATTAAATAATCTCCTTTAAATTAAAATACTCTACATAAATAATTATAGTTTATATTGTATTAAAATAAAATAACTATTTGACTAAAGTCTTTTCATGTATTAAAATATACGAGTATTCTTAAAAGGAATATGGACAGTTCGTAACCATCCTGTCCCTAAATAAAACTATGGAGGAGGAAATTTAATATGAAAAAAAATACCAAAAGCTTGGTTATTAGCTCGATTATTGCTGCAATTTATGCAGTGGTTACTATGTACTTAACTTATCCTATGAGCTATCAAGCTTCTCAATTTAGGGTAGCAGAAGCTTTAACAATTTTACCCTTTTTCTCATCATCTGCTATATACGGTCTTTTTATAGGTTGTCTTATAGCAAATTTATTAAGTCCAGTGGGACCTCTAGATATCATTTTTGGTTCTCTGGCAACACTACTAGCTGCTATATTAACCTACTATATAGGTAAGAGCGATTTGAAGTACAAAAAATACTTGGCTCCTCTACCTCCAGTATTAATAAACATGGTAGTAGTTGGATTACTGTTGAATTATACATTAAAATGGCCATTATTTTTAACTATGTTACAAGTAGGTCTCGGCCAATTATTATGCTGTTACGGCTTAGGACTTCCCCTTCTTATGGCTATGGAAAAAAATGCTGAAATAAAAAAAATATCCTCATTTTGAGGATATTTTTCTATTTATTACTTCTATATATTCTAAAGTCTATATCTGGAAATATGTTATCCATCTTTTCAATATCTTCTAAATAACTTTCATCTATATTTTCCTTTGTTATTGCGTTATATAATTCATTAAATCTATTGATATGTGTATTTACCCTTTCTGAAGCATACTCTGCGGTAGTATTGTTTTTTATTATAAATGGCCAATCTGAAGATTCGGCTAGCATCAACTCTCTAGCAGCTTGATTTAAAGCTCTTTCTTCTAATTCAGTAGGATCACTATATGTATTGGCTAAATTTATCATTTTTCTAGCAGCAAAATGCAAATGTCTGTACATCCAATCATTAGAAGGATTTATCCATACTGAATAATCTCCATTTTCTCCCCAAGTTGAAGGATTAGGCTTGCACACCTCCGCTTCAGTATAATTTTCTAGATAATATGAAGGAGTAACTAATTTATAATTAACATTTTCTCTATAAGAATCCTTAATAAAATTATAAATAAAATCAGGACCTTCAAACCACCAATGACCAAATAGTTCTGTATCATATGGACAAAGTATTATAGGAGGTTTATTCATATTTTTTGATATTTCTTCAATTTGGCATCTTCTAGAATTTAAAAAATGCATACTATGATTTTTCACCTTTTCCATAGCTCTTTCCCTATTATAATATTCTTTGTGGTCTGATTTATTTGTTATTCTATAGTATTTTATTCCCGTATCTATCCTTATACCAGATTTGTCAATATATGGTTCTATATAATCCAAAGGCAATTCATATCCTATGTCTCTGTAAAACTCTCTATAATCCCAATCCCCAGGATATCCTATAAAGCTACTCCAAACCTGCTTAGAAGACTCCTCATCCCTTCCAAAAGCATAAACACCACCTTCAGTACGAATAGGAGCATTTGTGCCATAAATAGGCTTTGGTGTTGCCATAGTTACTCCTTTGCCTTCCATTATAAAATATTTTAATCCTAGCTCTTTTAAAATATTATCTAAACTATAATTATAGGCGCATTCAGGTAACCATATTCCTTTTGGGTCATGTCCAAGACTTTTGCTATAATGATTAAATCCTTGATAAAGTTGTGCTTTTACAGTTTCAATATTTACATCTAACAGTGGAAGCAATCCATGAGTTGCTGAAGATGTAATTATTTCTAAAACACCTAGATTATCAAATCTTTTAAAAGCATTCATTATATTATAGTCATAACTTTTATATGTAAAATATAAGCTTTTAAGTCTTTCATGGTAAAAGTAAGCTACTTTATTTAATTCCTTATCATCTCTTGTTCTTATTATTTCTTTTTCTGATAACTCAATTGATAGTTTTAAGTAATTTTTATATCTTTTATTTAAATATGGATCTAGTAACATAGACATTAAGGTTGGAGTAATTGACATTGTTATCATAAAATCAATATTTTCTTCTACTAATTTTTCATAACCTTGGATCATAGGAAGATAACACTCACTAATACCTTCAAAAAGCCATCTTTCCTCTAAAGAATCCTCCTTTTCAGGGTGCCTTACATAAGGCATATGACTGTGTAAAAGCATAGCCACATAACCTTTATTCATAAATATTCCTCCAATCAATTTGTATTTGGGGTATTTACTATATTAGATTTTGCAACCTTGAATTCATAACCATTAGATAAAATTAAAATTAACTCTACCACAATTCTAATTCCCCCTGCTTCCATATCTATATACCAGTTATCTGCAAAAGGGTCTATATGTATAGTTTTTACTTCTGTCATAGTATCTGCATTATACACTTTTATTTTTCTTTTGTAATTTCTTGTGTTTTCTTCACCATATTCTATTTTCAGTTTCTCTACATACTGCGGTGAAATATTAAAATAACAAAACACCTTATAACCACTTTGTACCATAAGCGTTATATAATTGCTATTATACATAAGAAAATCACCCCCATTATTTTAATGGTTTATACTGTTTAATTTCTCCTCTCATTTAAAAATTCCTTTATTTAATATATAATACTATTTGTAATTCATATTAAAATATTAAAAAGGATTGATAAATATGACTAAAGTATCATTTAAAGGTAGCGCTATGCTAAATCCAGTTCCAGTTGTATTAGTAACTTCAAGTAATAAAGAAGGTAAAAATAACGTGTTTACTGTTGGTTGGGTAGGAACTGCTTGTACTCGTCCTCCTATGATTACCATATCTATAAGACCTGAGCGATTATCTTATGAATACATTAAAGAAACAAAGGAATTCGTAGTAAATTTACCTCCTAAATCTTTAGTAAAAGAGGTAGATTTTTGTGGAGTGCGCTCTGGTAAAAATATAGATAAAATAAAACATTTAAACCTAACCTTAGAAGATTCGGAAAAAGTAAAAGTTCCTGGGATAAAAGAATGCCCTGTGGCGCTGGAATGTAAATTGAAAGAAATAATACCTTTAGGCTCCCACGATTTATTTTTAGCAGAGGTTTTATCCGTTAGAGTAGATGAGGATTTGATTGATGAGAAAGGTAAAATACATTTTCAAAATGGAGACTTAATGTGCTATTCCCATGGAGAATATTTTCCAATTCCTCAAAAACCTATTGGTAAATTTGGGTTTTCAGTACAAAAAAGAAAGAAAAAATAATTTGCTTCTTTATAAACTCCATTTCTCATAAAATAAACTAGGGAGGGATGGAGATGTCTAAGTTTAAAAAACTTTTATTTATTTTACTCTTTATACTATTAATTGAAATTATATTAATATACGTAGGATATAAGAATTCTAACAAACATATTAATACAATTTATATATGTGAAATGATGAACTTGTAATATCTTTTAGAACCCTCTCAAGTTTCAAAAAATTGCAAAGCAAAATTTGCTTTGCAATTTTACAACATTTGCTTGACATAAAAAATCGTTAATATTTCACACTAATATAAGAGGTGATAATTAATGATTAAAAAAATATTGACATCATTTTTATTTTCTGTAGCTTTATCCTCCACTGTTATTGCCGCTCCTTTGACTTACACAGTACAACCCGGAGATAGCATGTGGAAGATAGCTGTTAAGAACGAAGTAGGATTATCAGAGTTAATCTCCTTAAATCCTACCCTTAAAAATCCTAGTTTAATTTACCCCGGTCAAAAAATTCAAGTTCCTAACATGACCGATGTTAAAACTCAAGAAAAAGAAGTTATAAGATTAGTTAATATCGAAAGAAGTAAGGTTGGCTTAAGACCTCTTACTGCTCATTGGGAACTATCTAGAGTTGCTAGATATAAGTCTGCTGATATGGCAAATAAAAATTATTTTTCACACATCTCTCCTACTTATGGTTCTCCATTTTTTATGATGGAAAACTTCGGTATGAGATTTTCATCTGGTGGGGAAAATATTGCTAAAGGACAAAGAACTCCTCAAGAAGTAATGAATGGTTGGATGAACTCCCCTGGCCATAAAGCTAATATTCTAAGCGCTAATTTTACTCACATTGGAGTAGGCTTAGCTAGAGATAAAAATGGAGTGCCTTATTGGACTCAAATGTTCATGAAACCACTTTAAAATAAAGGGAACAGTATAAAATCTCTATACTGTTCTCTTTATTATTTTGAAAATAATACCATCTTAGCTTCAATATTTTTTTTACTTAATTCTAATACAATGTAGGAATACCATCTTTCTTTTAACTTTTTAGTTGGAGATCCTGGATTAATCATTAAAATCTTGTTTTTTGTTTCAATAATAGGTTTATGACTGTGGCCAAATATTATAATATCAACTTTACTATCCTTAAATTCATTATAAGCTCTATCCATAGTAGTTTTTTTATCCCCATGACCATGATACATGCCGATTTTATAACCCTCTATACTTATCATATCTTTTTCTCTTAAATATGCTTTTACGCCGCTACTGTCATTATTACCATATACCCCAGCAAATTTCTTTTTCTTCCTAATATTATCTATAACCTCTGGGGAGTTAAAATCTCCAACGTGAATAATCATATCTACATCGCTAAAATACTTATCAATTATTTTAAGAATATCTTCGCTACGCTTGGTAAAATGCGTATCTGAAATAACTCCTATTTTCAACAAACCACCCTCTACTAAAATAACTAGCACTATATCTTATGAGTTATTTCATAAATATGATATTAAAATATACACCTCTATTTATTCCATTCCTAAATTTTCTATTCTTATAATATTTTCAACCTTAACTACTACATTATTTCCCTCTAATTTTTCTATAGATTTTCTTATGTTTCCCTCCAAAGTGTTATGGGTCATAAATACTAGTGACACGCATTCTTCTCTTTTACCCTTTTGTATAACAGAAAGCATACTTACATTATTATGACCAAATACAGTACATACTTCTCCGAGAACTCCTGGCTTATCTTTAACAGTCATTCTAATATAATATTCACATTCTACTTTATTTATCTCTCTTAATTCATGAGGCTCTGTTCCATTTTCGAATTTAGAATAATATAGAGGATTATCTCTGTTTCTTAAGATAGAAATAATATCACTAACAACGGCACTTCCTGTTGGAAGATCCCCCGCTCCCCTTCCATATAGCATCAACTCTCCTACCGCATTACCCTTAACTAGAATCGCATTAAAAGAATCATTTACATTGGCTAATGGATGATTAATTGGAACCATAGTTGGATGAACTCTTAATTCTAACTCGCCCTCCACGTTTTTTGCAATGCCAAGTAATTTTATAACATATCCAAGCTCCCTAGCATACTCAATGTCTATTGGTTTAATCCCTCTTATACCTTCTCTATAAATCGAATTTACATTTACAACAGTATCAAAAGCTAGTGAAGATAATATACATATTTTGTACATAGGGTCGAAAGCATCTACATCAGAAGTAGGATCTGACTCAGCAAAACCCTTTTCTTGAGCTTCCTTTAAAGCATCTTCAAAGCTTAGGTTTTCTCTAGTCATTTTTGTCAAAATATAGTTTGTAGTTCCATTTATTATCCCAATAACTTCTTCAATTTTATTAGCGACCAAATTTTCATTTAATCCATTTATTATTGGAATACCTCCTCCTACACTACCTTCATAATAAAGCATTACTGCTTCCTCGTTAGAAGTTTTTAAAAGAGTACTTCCCTTTGTAGCTATAGCCATTTTATTAGCTGTAACTACATGTTTTTTTCTTTTCATACTTCTTATCATATAGTCTACAGATGGCTCTATGCCACCAATTACTTCAACTACAATATCTATTTCATCGTCTTCTAATATATCTTCAAATTTTGTGGTTAGAATTCCTTCGGGTACATTAACCCCTCTATACTTATTAATGTCTCTAACTAAAATTTTAGTTATATTTACATCATAACCCGACCTTTTTTTAAGTTCAGCTCTATTTTCTTCTACAATTGTCCAAACCCCTCTGCCTACATTTCCAAATCCTAAAAGACCAATATTTACTCTTTTCATTTTAATCCCCTCTTATACTTTTAATTAAATACATTATAAATTGATTTTATAGCTCTTTCAAAATCATTGTCCTCTACTCCAATAATTATATTTATTTCACTTGAACCTTGGCTAATCATTCTTACATTTATATTTTCTTTAGCTAAAGCCATAAATATTTTAGCAGATATACCAATTGTTCTAGACATCCCTCTTCCAACTACAGCAATCTGTGCCATATGTGGATGTACTTCTATAGAATCTGGACAACATTTTAACTCTATTTCCTTTAAAATTCTATCAAGCTTGCTATTTAATTGACTTTGTGCTATTACTAGAGATACAGTATCAACTCCTGATGGCATGTGCTCAAAGGATACATTATTATCTTCTAAAATAGAAAGAACCTTTCTACAATACCCCTGCTCTGCATTCATCATGTTTTTTTCTATAGTAATTACCGCAAAGTCTTTTTTTCCAGCTATACCAGTAATGGTTTTACTATAGCTTATAGGATCTAAATCATTTACAATTAATGTGCCTTTATCTTCAGGTCTATTAGTGTTTTTAATATTTATTGGTATACCAGCTTTTCTAACTGGGAAAATTGCATCTTCATGAAGAACCGTAGCCCCCATATAAGACAATTCTCTTAATTCTCTATAGCTTATTTCACTTATATTTTTAGGATCTTCCACTATTCTAGGGTCTGCCATTAAAAAACCTGAAACATCTGTCCAGTTTTCATATATATCCGCTCCTGCTCCTCTTGCAATAATTGCGCCTGTAACATCTGACCCTCCTCTAGAAAAAGTTTTTATCTCACCATTTGGCATAGCTCCATAAAAACCTGGTATGACTCCACGTTCTATTGTCTCTAATCTTTTGCTAACCTCCATTTGAGTCTTTTCTTCATTAAAAGCTCCATTTTCCTTAAAACAAATTATTTCTGCTGGATCAATAAATTCATAGTTCAAATATTTAGCTAAAATTAATCCATTCAAATACTCACCTCTACTGGCAGTATAATCTGCAGAAGCACCTTCTGAAATATTCTTTTTTATAATCTGTAAATGTGATTTTATATCTACATCTACATTTAACTCCCTTGCCAATTCTAAATATCTATCACTTATAATTTGAAATAAATAATCAAAGGAAATGTTCTGCTGTACATGGGCATGACATAAGTAAAGTAAATCTGTAATCTTTTGATCTTCTTTATTTCTTTTTCCTGGAGCTGAAGGAACAATAAATTTTCTATTTTTATTATCTTCTATAATGTTTTTCACCTTTTCAAATTGCTTACTATCTGCTAGTGAACTTCCGCCAAATTTTGCTACTATAATATCTCTCATATTCATTACCTCACTTTTATATCTTTTATAATATATTAACTCTAGTTCCTAAATTGTCTATATTCAGTTCTCTCACTTTCCAAAAATCCTCTAAAGTATTTAAATAATTCTCTATTTCTTCTAAGAAATGGTCATTTCCTTCTTCTATTAATGCCATTATTGTTGGTCCTGCACCGCTTAAAAATACTCCTAAGCTATTTAGCTCCTTACACTTACTTATTATTTTATCATAGTTTCTTATGAGCCTACTTCTATAAGGTTGATGTAATTTATCCTCACAACTAATCCTCAATTGCTCAAAGTTTCCATTTGCTAAAGCTCCCATAGTTAAAGCAACTCTACCTACATTGAAAATTGCATCTTTATAGGAAACTTCCTTAGGTAAAACCTTTCTGGCATCACTAGTGGATAATTTAAAGTCTGGTGTAAGGGAAATAAATTTTATACCTTTTCTTAATATGAGTTTTTCATAATACACCCTATCTTCATTCATTATAGCTGCAGTAAGCCCTCCCACTATAGCTGGTGTAACGTTATCTGGATGTCCTTCGATTTCTGTAGCAATTTTTATGATTTCATCTTGACTTAAAATATCTCCTAAAATTTTATTTGCCCCCATTATTCCAGCTACAATACAAGTGGCACTACTTCCCAGTCCTCTAGATTGAGGAATATTTCCCTCAATTTTAATATTAAGATATTTTTCTTTATAACCAAATTTGTTAAACACCTTTTGTGCACTTAAATTAACTAAGTTATCATCATTGTCCACAAATTCTTTGCTTTCCTCTATATAAAATTTATTGTAAAAATTAAATGCTACTCCTAAACAATCAAATCCTGGTCCTAAATTAGCACTAGTAGCAGGTACAATTACTTCTATCATAAACCTCACCTATACTCTTAAATATTTTTTTATACTCTCTCTCATTTCACTTTTGCTGCAAGATAACTTATGAACCACAGGAGAACTTTCTAAGATTTTTAAAGATATAGGAATCTCTACCCCTGTATAAGCAGATAGTTTTTCTATCAGTCTAAAATCTTCAATTTCTTCATCTATACCTAATCCTTTGCAAATATCTTTATTAAATTTAAAAGGACTTGCCGTACTTACTATTATGGTCTTTTTCTCATCTTTTGTGGTTTCACTATAATCTTTATAGGCTTTATATGCCACTGCAGTATGAGTATCCATTAGGTATAAGTTTTTTTCATACATTTTCTTTACAGCTTCATAGGTTTCCTTATCCGTTGCAAAACTAGAATAAAAGTCCTTTAGAGATGAAATCATGCTCTCAGAAAGAGTATATTCTCCTTTTCTTTTTAAGTCCTCCATCATGTTTTTCACTGTCTTTTCATCACTTATGTTGTATAAAAGCCTTTCTAAATTACTAGAAACTAATATATCCATAGAAGGAGAAACAGTCACTTTAAAATCTCTGTTTTTATTATAACTTCCATCATTAAAAAATTCCCAAAGTACATTATTTTCATTAGAAGCACATATCAACTTATTTATGGGAATTCCCATAGATTTAGCATAAAAACCTGCTAAAATATTTCCAAAGTTACCCGTTGGTACTGAAACATTAATTTCTTGTCCCTTAGAAATATAACCCTTTTTAATCATACTTATATATGAATAAACGTAATATATAATTTGAGGTATTAACCTTCCTATATTTATTGAGTTAGCTGAAGAAAGTATGTAGCCTTCTTCTTTTAATGATTCATTAAAGTTCTTATCTTCAAATATTTCCTTTACACCACTTTGCGCATCATCAAAATTCCCTTTGATACCAAAGACTAACGTATTTTCCTCCTTTTGCGTTACCATTTGAAGCTTTTGTATATGGCTAACTCCATTTTCAGGATAGAAAACTATTATTCTAAACCCTGGTATTCCTGCAAATCCTTCTAGAGCAGCCTTACCAGTATCTCCTGACGTTGCTGTCAATATTACTATTTCATCTTTGATATTAAGCTTTTTACAGGCTACCTTCATCAAATAAGGTAATATTGATAGCGCCATGTCTTTAAAAGCTAGAGTTCTTCCATGATATAATTCTAAATAATATTCATCTCCCTTTTTTACCAAAGGAGCAATTTCTTCTCTTTCAAATTTATCATTGTATGCGTTATTTACACAATAGGATATTTCTTCTTCTGAAAAATCTGTAAGATACTTCTTTAATATGTACATAGCTAGCTCTCTGTAGTCAAACTTTATTAATTCATCATAAGACAAATCAATCTTAGGAATTATAGTAGGAATATATAGTCCCCCATCAGAAGCTAGTCCATTAATAATAGCTTCGCTAGCTCTTACTTTTTCCTTGCCTCTTGTACTTTTATATAGAATTTCCATTATTATCACCTCAGAATAAATACTATAATTTATATATTATATTGTTCGTCTACGGTAGTCAAGTGTTTTTGCAAAGAAAGCATATTTGTTTTATTCAATAAATTATATTATAATAAAATAAAATAAAAACATTTTGGAGGGATTATTTTGTTTAACTGGAAGGATGAGTATAGTTGTAATGTTAGCGAAATTGACTTACAACATAAAAACCTATTCGAATTAGGTAACAAACTCTATACTATAGTATCTTTATCTCAGAAATATGACCGTTTTGATGAAATTGTCAAAACCTTAGAAGAGCTAAGAAACTATACAATTTATCACTTTGAATTCGAGGAAAACCTTTTAAAACTACACGGCTATGAAAATATAGAAGAACATAAAAAGCAACATGAAGCTTTTATAAAAAAAGTAACAAGTATAGATGAAGAATATATGGATTTAAATCAGAAAAAGGTTTCCATGGATTTACTTACTTTCATTTTAGATTGGATTGGAAATCATATATTAAAAACTGATATGGGGTATAAAGAGTTTTTAAATAATAAAGGTATTTATTAGGACAGGCCCCTTTAGGGGCCTAAACTTTATTTTTCATTCTTACCTAATTTTTTAGATTCATTTGAAACACCAATTTCATTTGCAGTCTCTACTCTCATTTTTGTTAATTCTTTTTTAGTTTTTTGCCCTGCTTTTTTATTATTTTTACTATTTTTATTATTTTTGTGTGACATAGAAGTCTCCTCCTTAAATTGTTTTACAAATATAATGTAACCATTATTTAATTTTTTATGAGTTCTTCTACTCTTCCACCATATTCTATTCCTGCACATATTCCCATATCTTCATAAATAGTAGAACCAGTTCTATTGCATATTAATTTTATAAATACCTTTCCCTTTAAAGTTTCTTTAGCTAAAGGTATCATTTTATCTTCCCTCGGGGCATTACAAATAACATAGTCCTCTTTATTTGTTTCAGTAATTATGTGTAAAGTATACTTTTTGTTCCTACATTCCATTATAAAATCCCCATTTTTCCACCAAGTTCTTAAATTGCTTCCATTAATTGTAGTAAACTTATGAAAAGTGTCCTCAATTAGAACTCCTATTAAAAATCCATCAAAACTTCCTAGTAAAAAAGGTACTTGACCTATGGAACAGGTAAGAGAAGTATTATTGCTAAAGTTATTACATTGGACCCATATCCAAGCATACGGAAAATCCCTTCCCCAATTTTTTTCAATATATCCTTTTCCACCTGTAAAGTTTATCTTTCTATCATTAATGTTTAAATATCCTTGAAGATTCATGTCTATGGAAGAAACTTGGCTATAACATTGCATAAACTGAATGTAATTATAAAAACCCATGCTTCCAGGATTTAATTTACTATCTGGCCATTTGACTAGGTCTTTAAATAAAATTTTTCCCTCTACATTAATATTTTCATTATTTATATCTAGTTGAATTCCTTTGGCTGAAAAAATATTTTTTTCTATGTTAATTAAAAATTTATTATTGCTCCATTTAAAACTTTCTTTAGAATATTTATTGTAATAATATAGAACTTCCTCTCCGCAAAGGACTTGAATAAATGCATGGGAATAGTTGTCATCTTTGCTATAAAATATTCCTGGTATGAACACATAAGAATTTTTTTCTTCTTTATCTACTAATTTAAAATACCATCCTTCAAAATAACTTTTTCTTCTAGATTTTTTATGAAATAGGTCAGGGTTTAGTATTTGTTTAATCAAAACTTTTCCTCCATTCTAATTATATATATAATTAGTTTTCCCTAATTTCAAATAGTAAAACAAAAAAGATGCCCCATAAGGCATCTTATCCAACAAATAGCGGTATAAATTCATCATTATAATCCGCTAACATATTTAATTCGTATAACTCATTTCCCATAAGTTTAAATATTATATCTTCTTTTTTATATCCTTCTTTATAAACTTTAGAATGCTTCATTATTTTTTTAGTCTTATTTTTATTAATATGGAGTATATATGAAATTTCTTCTAAATTATAAAAATCTTTTAATAATATTTCACATAAATTTTCTTGCATCTCTAGCTTGTATTGTAAGTCTATCTTCCAATTCTTATGAGGACCATTCTCCCCTCTATGATGCTCAGAACATAAATATTTGTAGTTTAAATCGAAGTCTATTCCTCCCTGGCATCTATTAACTATATGATGTATTTCGGCTTTTTTGCCGCATACTTCACATCTAGCCAACAAATTCCCTCCTTCTAATTAATATTTTATCCCATGATTATCAACTTTATATCATAAGTATACTACTTTTAGAAGGAATTTTAAAATGCAATTATTTCAAATTTTCATAGACTATTTCTAAATTCTCTCTCATAGACTCTATATAATTTTTGTCGCCTTTGCTTTCTAAAGTATGAATTACTTTAACCTCTGCACCTACTTCCTTTGCTAAGGTTTCCGATACTTTTGTGCTTATATTTTCTTCTACAAAGATAGCTCTTATATTATTTTTCTTACAATAATCTATTAACTCAGCCATTTTTTTAGGAGTAGGTTCCCCTTCAGCAAAGACCCCTTCTACACTGTTCTGCTTTAGTCCGAAATCTCTACAAAAATAACCGAAAGCGGCGTGACTAGTAACAAAACTTTTATTTTTTAAAGAGTCAAATTTCTCCCTATATTCACTTAATAAAGCATCCGCATCCTTTTTAAACTTTTGGAAATTTTCTTCATAATATTCTTTATTTGCGCTATCTGCTTTGATTAATGCATCTTTTATATTGTTAGCTTGAACTAAAGCAGTAGTTACTCCTAACCAAGTATGAGGATCATATTGACCGTGATTGTGGTCATCCTCATCCTCATGGTGCTCACTTTCTACAACCATTATAGGTTCAGCTCCCTTTGATGCTTCAACCACTATAGTTTTTCCATCCATGGTATCTAATATTTTATCTACCCAGTTTTCCATGTCAAACCCATTATATATAAATATATTAGAATTTTTAATATTAGCTAGGTCTTTTGCTTTTAACTCAAAATCATGAGCTTCTGTTCCATCTGGAATAATTGTACTTATATTAATTTTTTCTCCACCTATGTATTCAGCTAATTCCCTTAATGGATTGAATGTAACTACTACATTTATTTTTGAACTATCATTCTTTTCTGTAGATACCTTTTTACTCTCACATCCCATTAACGAAAACAAAAAAATTATGATAAATCCTGTTAAAATTCTTTTCTTCATACTTTCCTCCCGAAATGTTTATATTGCAAATCATTTGCATTTGTTACATATACATATTATTATTAATTATTTCCAAAGTCAAGTATATAATACAATTATATTGCAAATAATTTGCATATAGGTATATAATGTTAATGTTAGAACTATTTTTGGAGGGTATTATGATACATATTGATAACATTTCATTTTCCTATAATGGAATAAAACCTTATATGTTAAATAACTTAAATTTTAAAATAACCGAAGGCTCATATACATCTATAGTAGGTGAAAATGGTAGTTATAAAAGCACTTTATTAAAGCTAATTTTGGGACTTTTAAAGCCTAATGAAGGTAGCATAAAAGTTACTAGTAATAATATTGGTTACGTTCCTCAAAGAGGCAACTATAATTCTGAATTTCCTATCACTGTTTACGAGATAATGAAATGTCACGCTGCTAATTTGAAAATTAAAGATAAAAAAATAGTTTATCAATGTTTAGAACAACTAGGAATAACTCAATTAAAAAACTCTTTAATTGGAAACTTATCTGGAGGACAACAACAAAAGGTTTTTATTGCTAGAGCATTAATTGGTCAACCTGATTTATTAATATTAGATGAACCTTCCACTGGAGTAGATTTAAAAAGTCAAAATGAAATATATGGCTTTCTTAAACATATTAATAGAGTTCATTCTGTTACAATAATTTCTGTAGAGCACAATTTGAAACCAGTTATAGAAAATTCTACAGAAATTCTTGAAATGTGTAAAGGAGACGTTACTTTACATAATGTTCAAGACTATTTGTCAAAAAATCATATAATATTAGATTAAGGAGAATTTCATGCTACAATACTCTTTTATACAAAATGCTATTATTGCTACATTACTTATTTCAATTATATGTCCTTCCGTTGGAACTTTTTTAGTTTTAAAAAGATATTCCACCATGGGCGATGCCTTATCTCATGCTTCTTTTGCTGGGGTAGCCATAGGTTTAATAGTTAATTTTAATCCTATATTATCCGCTTTCATATTTACTTCTATTTGTGCTTTGCTAATTGAATTATTGAGAAATTACTATAAAAAATATGAAGAAATAATTCTTGTTATAATAATGACTTTAAGCGTTGGAGTTGCTATAACTTTAATAAGTTCTGGCAAAACTAAAGGTAATGTAAATTCATTTTTATACGGAAGCATATTAACTGTTTCTAAATTAGATCTTTTAACTATGTTTATATTAAGCTTAATTTCTTTATTTCTATTATACTATTTATATAATAAATTACTTTATATAACCTTTGATGAAGAGGGTGCCAAAGTTATAGGAATAAATGTAAAATTTATAAATTACATATTTTCTCTCTTAGTTGGTGCTACCATTTCACTGTCAATAAGAATAATGGGAATACTAGTTATTTCATCAATAATTGCAATTCCTGTTGCTACTGCATTACAACTTAGGAAAGGTTTTAAGCAAACTTTTTTTCTTTCAATATTATTCGGATTTGTTGATATACTCTCGGGTTTAATGCTATCTTTTTATATTGACTGCGCTCCCGGTGGAACTATTGCTATAATATCTGTTCTTATACTACTTATAACAATTATTTTAAAGAAAAAATAATTGTATATATAATTCTATGCGATAATAATTTTTACATGAAAATAATTGACTTCGAATAATAGTTATTATATAATAATATAAATATTATTTGAAGGATGGTGTCTATGGATAATATAACTTCCATATTTAAAGATAAAAAATTAAAATTAACTCCTCAGCGCATAGCAGTATACAAATACTTAAAGTCTACAAAAGAGCACCCTTCTGCTGAAGTTATTTATAAAGCTTTGCAAGAAGAATATCCTACCATGAGTTTAGCTACAGTGTATAAAGCATTAAAAACTCTAGTGGAAGTTAATCTCATACAAGAAATTAATGTAGGAGAAGGTAATTTTAGATATGACGGATATACTAATTCACACTCCCATATTCAATGCCTTCAATGCGGAAAAGTAGATGATATAGAAGATATATGTTTTCAAGACTTAAATAAAAAAGTTTCTTCATATACAGACTATGAAGTTTTAAATAATCAAATATATTTTTATGGAATTTGTAAAGAGTGTAAAAAAAATAGTGGTAATTAACCACTATTTTTTATTTGCATGCTTCATTTAATATAGTCTCCCACTCTTTTCCTGTATATTTTCCTGAAAGAATTTCTTCTATCTTTGAATATATTCCTATATAAAACTTAGATGGTAAATTATACGATAATAATATACCATTTTCATTATTATCCTCCAAGTGCTTTCTCATCAACGCTCCGATACCAGTAAGCTCTTTGTTCGCCTCTATATTAGCTGTTACATGACCTTTGTCTAATAATTTCTTTTGAGTTTTATCACTATATATAAACTTTATAAACTCCCCCACCTCTTCACCACTACTACCATTTATGGGTATGCATAATAAAGAATTAACTATAACAGGTACGCTTCCTTTATAGGAGATTATAGAATCATAGTCCTCTATTATACCTATATTGCTTTTATTTAACTCTCCATAATAATAAGATGTGGATATTATCAATGGAATATCTCCATTTAAAAATCTTTTAATAGAGGTTTCATTTCCTATTTTAAAAGTATTTTTATTTAAAACTCCCTTTTTATAGAGAGAATTTATATCATCAAATAAAGTTTGAACCTCTTTTCTTTCCTTATAAATTTCTTTTGAACAATTATATATACTATCCATATTATACATATTAGTTTTATCTCTGATTACAAGAGATATAGCTGCGGTATAAACATCTAAGTCATCAGTCAAAATTACTGGTACTTCAATAGATAACTCATTCAATCTTTTTAAAAGACTGTCTAAATCTTTTATATTTGTAGGGGTAGAAAGCTTATATTTTTCTAGAGATTCCTTATTGTAAAATATCTCTATTGTATACGGATTTAATGCAATTCCATAATATTTATCATTATATCTTCCATAAGATTTTACTACGTTGTAATACTTATCATTAATTTTATTTTTTTCATAATAATTGCCTAAATCATTTAAATATCCTTTTTTTTGTAATTCTATCATCTTATTTCTAGAAGTTATAATTATATCACCTATCTTCTGCTTTCCAACATCCTCTACGTTATTTAAACTTATAGAATTATTTATTGTTACATTAATTTTAGGTTTTTCTTTCTTAAACTCTTCAATTAATAACTTCATAGTATCAAGACTATGCTTATCTTTAATATCAATAAATACATCTAACTTCTTCTCAGCACTCTCCTCCTTGTCTTTATTATTCTTGCAACCAAAGACAGTTATACTTGTTATTAATATTAAAAATATACATAAGATTTTTCTATAATTAAGAATTCCTAGCTTGTTATTTATATTACTCACCCCCAAAATATATTTACTTTATTTTGTGCAATTTATTAAAAATATATAAATCTTTTTATATATTTTTAAATATATCTTATATTTTCCAAAAAACAAATGGGACCTTTACGGTCCCAAGGGGGATGGGGGGTTCTAGCAATAAACAAAATTATTTAACTCTATTTATTGCCATGGAGATTTTATCTCCACTTTCATTTATTATAATAACCATTTCTAAATATTATATACATATTTTTTTATTAATTTTATTTTTTTAGTAATATTTTTCATAAAGTTTCAATATAAATATTTAAGAATACTAAAGGAGGTTATCTTATGTTTATGTCTTCAGATAAGGAGAAAAACACTAGTAAAATAGAAACTTTAATAGGAGAAGGCTGCAGCATAATCGGTTGCTTAAAAGGGGAAAATCTATTGAAAATTAATGGTTACCTAGAAGGTAATATAATTTGGCAAGACGATATTATTCTTGGAAGTTCCGCTCAGTGCATGGGCGATATTATCTGTAAAAACGCATACATAAGTGGTAAGGTTCAAGGTAATGTAACTTGTGATGGGATTTTAACTATAGAAAATACTGGACAAATTTATGGAGACATCTCCATAAAAAATATAGTAATTAAAGAAGGCGGCTCTCTAGAAGGCAAATGCTCCATAACAAAATAATAGAAAGACTAATATGTCTTTCTATTAAACAGCCTTATTTCTTCAACATTCTTCCAATTGAATATAATTGTATGATTTTTTCAATTATTGCTCCTCTCTCAGCATTTACCATTGGCTTTATTGCATATAGGAGTTGCAGGGTTTCGTCTTTTTCAACATTATTTAGATTTATGTTATTATTATTTATTCCGCTATTATTCATATTTCCTAGATTACCTAAGTTACCTAAGTTAAAATTTGAAAGTAAGCTTGATATTTGATCTTCATCTATATTATTTAATAAATCCATTATATTATTGTTATTATTATCGCTATTATTATTTTCTTCCCTTTTTCGTCTATGTTTCTTTTTACTCATCTTCCCCCTCCTCTACCATATAATATTTATTATATGGAGGGCATAAAATGCCCCCCACTAAATTTCTTAGCAACCACAACATAAATCGATATTTCCACAACAAGCTAAGAAGTATAGAGCTATGATAAACAATATGCTATTGTCTATGCATTGTCCATGTTCTCCGCCATGATGAGGTCTGTTGCAGCTAAACTGTAGAACTATTAATATTAATATTAACAGACCGCTTCCTGAGCCTTTTCTTCTTCCTCTTGACATGCTAAACCCCCCTTTCTTTTGGGCTATGGTTTTATTTGTTATCTATTCTTCAACCTCTGTTCTTAAACTGTCAGCATCTAAATTTAAAACACTATTAGTTGGTAAAAATCTGTGTCTATTGCAAGAGCAGAATATTAATGCAACTATTGCGATTAGGAAGATAAAATTATCATCACAGAATCCTGATCCTAATCCAAACCCGTTACCGCACCCACATTGAGATTTACATCTACATCTAGATCTTCTACGACGTCTATGGTGCCTTCTTCTGCAACAGCAATCATCAAAACCTTGTTCATCATTGCAGCAACAACATAGTATTATTAATAATATTATCCATATAATCCAATTGCCTCCGAAAAAACCAACTGGACTTGCTGGCATCTTTAGAGCTGAGTTCTCATCACCGGCTAGTAATCCATTTAATATGCTGTTGAAATCCACTATACTTCCTCCTTTCAGAAGATTCTTTGTATTTCTTTTGTTTATATTATATACTATTCCTATTCTTCCATTTTGACACATAAAAAAAGATAAAAATAAATGAAATAATTTCATTTATTTTTATCTTTTTCTAATTTTAATATAATTTTTGAATTAGTATAGCAAAAGTAGATACAGAATTAAAGAAAGCGTGGTTAAATACCGCATACCAATAACCATGTTTATTTATTAAATAACAGTTAAAAAGTCCTATCCAAAATATGGCCGGAAATGATTTTAAATTAAAATGAACTAGGCTAAAAATTAAACTAGTTATTATTGAAGATATAACCATACCTAATCTATTCTTAAAAATCTTTTGCAAGAATAACCATCTAAAGGTAAATTCTTCAATTATAGGGGCAAATATAACTATTATAGGAATAGTCATAATATACCTTTTCAATGGAAGCTCAGTGATTTGAGTAATTATTTCTTGGTCTTTTATGGGAAAATTAAATAATGAAAAAACGCTTAAAGCTATTATAGCTATAATTATGGTTCCCAAATAAGAAATCAGAGAATATTTAAAGGCTCTAAGTATTTTAAAGTTTTTAATGGTAAAACCATATGAATAATAATCTTCCCTACCGCTATCTCTTATATATTTAATACAAATTAAAACCAATATAAAGGGCAATAAATTTTGTGTAAATAAACTTAAAATTAAATATATAATGCTAATAACTAACAATAAAACTTTTCCTCTTCCTCTTTCATTCCAATATTTCATAAATAATATCAGAGGAGGAATATACAGCACTAAAAATACTATAGCATTTTTAATAAAATTTAAATACATGAAAATCACTTCCTCAAAAAATATATAGATATAAATATGGCATGTAATACTGAAATCTTTAGTACTACATGCCAGCATACATTACTGATTTAATGATGAAAAAATATTTTCTAATAAATCTTCTTTTCCAACTTTTTTTAAGGTTGAATGATATATAATTTTATCATCACTTATCTCTAAGGTGTCTCTTATATCTTTTCTACTTTTAGCTAGTTCACTTTTATTTAATTTATCACTTTTAGTAGCAACTACTACGTAGTCATATCCAAAATGCTTAATCCACTCATGCATTATCATATCATCTTCTGTTGGCTTACGTCTACAATCTACTAATAGTACAATTTTTTTTAATTGAGGTCTATTATTTAAATAGGTTTCAATTGTCTTACCCCAACTTGCTTGTTCCACTTTAGATACTTTAGCATAACCATACCCAGGTAAATCTACAAAGTAAAAATGATTATTTATAAGAAAGAAATTTATCAATCTAGTTTTACCAGGTGTACCACTAACCTTAACTAATTTTCTTCTGTTAGTTAGGCTATTTATTAAAGAAGATTTTCCCACATTTGATCTACCTACAAAAGCTATTTCATATCTTTCATCTTTTGGATATTGAGAGGGATTCACAGCTGATGTAATAAATTCAGATTGTTTTATTTCCATTTCCATTTCCATTTCCATTTTCATCCTCCCAACTTATTCCGCTAACGCATTTTTAAGTACTTCTTCTACATTATCTACTAATATAAATTTCACTTTATTTTTAATAGTTTTTGGTATCTTAAGTAAATCTTTTTCATTTTCTCTTGGAATTATTACTGTATCAATGCCAGCCCTAAAAGCTGCAAGAGTCTTCTCTTTTAAACCACCAATAGGCAATGCTCTACCAGTAAGTGTTACTTCTCCTGTCATGGCAATATTGTGTTTTACTTTTCTATTACTTAATGCTGAAACCATAGCAGTTATCATAGTAAGACCTGCTGAGGGACCATCTTTTGGTACGGCACCTTCTGGAACATGTATATGTATATCCTTATTTTTATAAAAATCACCATCTATTCCATACTTATCCGAATTGCTTCTAATGTAGCTATATCCAGTTCTAGCAGATTCTTTCATAACATCTCCTAGTTTGCCAGTAAGCTCTAGTTTTCCCGTTCCATTCATCACTGTTACTTCTACAGGTAGAGTATCTCCACCATATCCAGTCCAAGCCATTCCCATAACTACACCTACTTGATCTACTTTGCTACTCTTTTCATAGGTATAAATCACAGGCCCTAAGTACTTCCTTACATTATTTGTATTAATACTTATGCTTTCTTTATTTTTTTCCACCATTTCGGCAATGGCTTTTCTTATAACAGAGGCAACTTTTCTGTCTAGACTTCTTACTCCAGATTCCCTAGTATATCCATCTATAATAAATTCTATAGCTGAATCTGATATTTGAATTTTACCTTCATCAATACTATGTTCTTTTAGCTTTTTAGGTATTAAATGATCCTTAGCAATATGTAATTTCTCTTCTGATGTATATCCAGACACTTCTATAACTTCCATTCTATCCATTAATGGTCTTGGAATAGTATGAAGTGTATTGGCTGTAGTTATAAATAAAACATTTGATAAATCAAAATCTAATTCTAAGTAATGATCTCTAAAGGTAGAATTTTGTTCACTATCTAAAACCTCTAATAAGGCATCTGCTGGATCCCCTCTAAAATCATTGCTCATTTTATCTATTTCATCTAGCAAAAATAGTGGATTTTTTGATTTAGCCTGCTTTAATCCATAGATTACTCTTCCTGGTATAGCTCCTACATAAGTCTTTCTATGGCCTCTTATCTCAGCCTCATCTCTAACACCACCTAAAGACATTCTAACAAAATTCCTATTTAGAGCATGTGCAATTGATCTACCTATAGAAGTCTTTCCAACTCCTGGAGGACCAACAAGACAAAGTATAGGTCCTTTCAAGGAATTACTCATCTTTTTAACAGCTAAAAACTCAATTATTCTGTTTTTTACATCTTCTAGTCCATAATGTTCTTTTTCTAAAATTTCTCTTGCTCTTTTTATATCTAAGTTATCTTCTGTTTCCGCATTCCAAGGTAAATCTAAGATCCAATCTAGATATGTTCTTATTACTCCACCTTCTGCAGAATAGGAACCGCTATTTTTTAGTCTATCCAATTCATATAGAGCTTTTTCTTTTACTCCCTTTGGTAACTTAGCTTTACTTATTCTATTCTTGTATTTAGATATTTCCTTTTTATCTTCATCATCTTCCCCAAGCTCTTCTTGTATAGCTTTTAATTGTTCCCTTAGATAATACTCTTTTTGAACCTTATCTATTTTATTTTTTACTTTAGTTCCTATCTTTTTTTCTATTTTTAAAAGATCTATTTCATTGTTTAAAAATATTATAAGCTTCTCTAATCTTTCTTCAACTGTGTAAGCATCTAATAACTCTTGCTTTTTATCCTGTTTTAAAATTAAATAAGAACTGATTACATCTGCAAACCTACCTGCACTCTCTACATCTTCTAAGCTTACCATAGTATCTGGTGGTATATTACCTGCTAATTTCATATACTCATCAAAAGCTTTTTTAAGAGTTCTCAGCAGGGCCTCACATTTATTTCCTTCATCACAAATTATATCCTCTAATTTTTCTATTTCTGCTCTAAAAAATGGTTCTTTATGTACAATACTATTTATTTTAGCTCTATCTTCACCTTCTACCAGTACCCTTACCGTATCTCCTGGCAACTTTAATATTTGCTTTATATTACAAATAGTTCCAACTTGGAATATGTCATTTTCTTCTGGTTCCTCTACTTTTGCTTCTTTTTGAGTTGCTAAAAATATTTTCTGACCATTTAGCATAGCTTCTTCTAAAGCCAAAATAGATTTTTCTCTACCTACATCAAAATGCATTACCATATACGGAAATATGGTTATACCTCTTAAAGGAATTAGAGGAAGAACTATTAATTCTTTTTCCATGCTTCTCTCCTCACTTTACTTAATCCATTTATATTTATGATTTGACTAATATATTATAACCATAAAAGTATTATTTTTCAATGAAAATTAGCATTGTAAATATGGCTTAAAAGTTAATAAAACTATAAAATCTCCTTTATAAAGGAGATTTTATACCTCAATACTTCTATTGAATCTCAAGGGGAGTGGCGGATAGAACTTCATTACTAATATTTATAGACGTTATATTAGAATTATTTTCCGAATTTATTAATGATAGATTTAAAACCTCATCTATGTTTTTTACTGGAATAACTTCTGCTCCTTCTACATTATTAAATCCCTCTTGCCAATTATCATGAGGTATGATAATTTTTTTAGCCCCAGCCTTTACAGCTGCTTCTATCTTGCTATTTACTCCTCCAACTGGCCTTACTTCACCATAAAGAGAAATTTCTCCTGTCATAGCTACTTCATTATGAATAGGTATTTTATTTACAGCGCTATATATTGCTGAAGCCATACTTATTCCAGCTGATGGACCATCCACGGGAGCACCTCCTGGAAAGTTTACATGTATATCATATTCATTAAAGTTTATATCAAAAACATTTTGAAGAGCAGTTAATACATTTTCAACAGAACATTTTGCAGTACTTTTTCTGGTAATTTTCCTATCGAAAGAACTTACTTCTTCTTCTTCAACTATGCCTGTTACATTTATTTTCCCCTTTGAAAAATGGCTTTTCTTAGCTGTTACTTCTATTTCCATCAATGTTCCCATATTGGCTCCATAAACCGCAAGCCCATTAACATGACCAATTCTAGGCTCATCATTTATCTTAATTTCAGGTCTAGGAGAATATTGACCATTTTCTATTATCCACTCTACATCACTTAATGTAATATTTTTTCTACCATCATGCAAAGCTATACCTGAGGCAAGCTGTATTAAATTTACTGCATCCCTTCCATTATTACAATATCTTCCTATCGTATTGCAGGCTTTTTCATCTAAAGAGTATCCGATTTTATCTGTAGCATTTTTAGCTATTATCTCTATCTCTTCTGGAAGTAATGGTCTAAAGAAGACCTCTACACATCTTGAACGAAGAGCAGGAGTAATCTCCTGAGGGCTTCTTGTAGTGGCTCCAACTAATCTAAAATCTGCAGGTAAACCATTATCAAATATATCTTTTATATGCAATGGCATATTTGGATCTGAAGCATTATAGTAAGCACTATCTAAGAATACCTTTCTATCCTCTAAAACCTTTAATAATTTATTCATTTCTATAGGATGAAGCTCCCCAATTTCATCAATAAACAATACTCCTCCATGAGCCTTAGTTACTGCTCCTGGTTTAGGTTGAGGGATTCCCGCTACTCCAAGAGGTCCTGCCCCTTGATATATTGGATCGTGAACTGATCCAATTAAGGGATCAGCAATTCCCCTATCATCAAATCTTATAGTAGTAGCATCGATTTCAATAAATTTCGCTTCATTTTTAAATGGGGAATACTCCCTTTTTTTTGCATCTTCTAACACAAGCCTTGCAGCAGCTGTTTTTCCTATTCCTGGTGGACCATAAATTATTACATGTTGAGGGTTAGGGCCGCATAAAGCTGCCTGTAAAGCTTTTATTCCCTTTTCCTGGCCTATTATTTCACTAAAAGTTGAAGGTCTACTTTTTTCCGTTAGTGGCTCAGAAAGCTTTATATTTCTTAAGTTTTTTAAATTATCCATTTCCTTTTTGCTTTCTTTATTAATAACAACCTTACTATTTTGCTGACCTTTTAATGCATTAAAAAAATATAACCCCATTATTATTGTAATTACAAATTGCACTGCCATAAACGCATTTGTCATTGTCATCATCCTCTCATGAAAATCCTTAGTAAACTATTCTTTATTATGCACAATTTTCCTAATTACTATTCCATATGAGGAAATAAAAAAGAATAGGATTTTACCTATTCTTTAAGCCGTTTCTGGTCCCTTTTTACTTCTTGTTTTTTTAGTCTTTATTGGTGCTCTTTTTCCATCTTCTGAATGAATTAACTCAGGAGACTTCGAAGTCATAGTATCCTTATTAATTATAACCTTTTTAATGCTTTCTTCAGATGGTATCCTAAACATAATATCTTTCATAATATCTTCAAGAATTGCTCTCAATCCTCTAGCACCAGTACTTCTCTTTATTGCCTCTTCTGCAATAGCTTGAAGTGCCTCTTCTTCAAATTCCAGCTCTACATTATCAATTTCAAATAGCCTTTTATACTGTTTAACCAATGCATTTCTAGGCTTACTTAAAATATTTACAAGAGCCTCTTTATCTAGTGCAGCTAGTGTTACTAGGATAGGAAGTCTTCCTATAAACTCTGGAATTAAGCCAAATTTCAATAAATCTCCTGGCATTATTTCCTTTAATAGGCTTCCAATATCTTTTTCCTTTTTTGATAAAATATCAGCACCAAATCCTATAGAACTATTTTTAGTTCTCTTTTCAATAATTTTATCTACACCATCAAAAGCTCCACCGCAGATAAATAAAATATTAGTAGTATTTATTTGAATGAACTCTTGATGTGGATGCTTTCTTCCACCTTGTGGCGGAACAGATGCTATAGTTCCTTCTAAAATCTTTAATAGCGCTTGTTGCACTCCTTCACCAGATACATCTCTAGTTATAGAAGGATTTTCAGACTTTCTAGCAATTTTATCTATTTCGTCTATATAAATTATTCCTCTTTCAGCTTTTTCTACATCATAATCTGCATTTTGAATGAGTTTTAGAAGAATATTTTCAACATCCTCACCTACATAGCCTGCTTCTGTTAAAGTAGTTGCATCTGCAATAGCAAAGGGTACATTTAAGTACTTAGCTAAAGTTTGTGCAAGTAATGTTTTTCCTGAACCTGTTGGGCCAAGCAATAGTATATTACTCTTTTGTATTTCTACATCCTCTGAAAAGTTTGAAGCATTTATTCTCTTATAGTGATTATAAACTGCCACTGATAATGCTTTCTTTGCCTCATCTTGCCCTATAATATATTGATCAAGATAATTTTTGATCTCCATTGGCTTTGGTAAAGATTCTATTTCAATGTTAACATCTTCTTCAAATTCATCACTTATTATTTCTGAACAAAGTTCAATACATTCATCACAAATGTATACTCCTGGCCCAGCTATAAGCCTTCTTACTTGATCCTGTGTTTTACCACAAAAAGAGCACTTCAACTGTTTCTTGTCATCACCTTTCGCCATCTTTTCACCCCTCAATCAAGCTTATTTTTTCTTTGTCATAACCTCATCTATTAATCCATAAGCTTTTGCTGCCTCAGGATCCATAAAGTTATCTCTTTCTGTATCTCTTTCAATAACCTCTAATGGCTGACCTGTTTTTTCACTTAGTATTTGATTAAGCTTTTTCTTCATTTTTAATATTCTTTCTGCATGAATACCTATATCTGTAGCCTGCCCTTGGAATCCACCTAATGGTTGGTGAATCATTATTTCACTATTTGGCAGGGAAGATCTTTTTCCCTTTGCGCCTGCCGCAAGTAAAAATGCTCCCATTGAAGCAGCCATACCAATACATATTGTAGCTACATCTGGCTTTATATATTGCATAGTATCGTAAATTGCCATTCCAGATGTTATAGATCCTCCTGGGCTATTAATATATAAGTATATATCTTTATCTGGATCCTCTGCCTCTAAGAATAATAACTGTGATACAACTAAGCTAGCTGTAACATCATTTATTTGATCAGATAACATAATAATTCTATCCTTTAAAAGTCTAGAATATATATCGTAAGACCTTTCTCCTCTATTAGTTTGCTCAACAACTATAGGAACTAAACTCATAACTTTCTCCTCCTTATTAGCTTTAATTGAACCCCATTGTGGTTTTAAAAATAATTAAAATTTAATTGCCAGAAGTTCTCCTGGCAATTATCATATATTATGCTATAGCTTTGCTGTTGTCAACCAATAATTTAACTACTTTTTCATTTATAACATCTAATTTTAAGAAATTCTTTTGGCTATCCATAATTAACTTAGCAGTTTTTTCAACTTCTTTATCTCCATATTGTTTAGCCATTTCTTTAGCTCTTTCCATCATTTCTTCTTCTGTAGCTTCAATTGCTTCTGCTTTAGCAATTTCTCCTAGAACTAGCTCTGTTTTAACTCTCTTTACAGCAGCATCATTCATGTATTCTCTTACTTTTTCTTCATTGCTATTTGTATATTGATAATATGTTTCTAAATCTAGTCCTTGGTATTTTAATCTCATTTCTAAATCTTTTATCATATTATCTATTTCAGTATTTACCATTACTTCTGGAATTTCTATTTTAGCATTTTCACAAGCAGCATCTATAACCGCTTCTTCATATTCTCTTTTTGCTCTTCCTTCAGCTTCTTCTTCCATTTTCTTTTTCATATCTGCTTTTAATTCATCTATAGTATCAAACTCTGATACTTCTTTAGCAAATTCATCATCAAGCTCTGGTAATTCTTTAATTTTAATTTCTTTAATAGTTACATCAAATCTAGCAGGTTTTCCATTTAAATCTTCTCTGCCATATTCTTCTGGGAAGCTTACATTAACAGCCTTTTCTTCTCCAGCTTTTAATCCAATTAATTGTTCTTCAAAGTTACCTATGAATGTTCCTGAACCTATTTCAAGACTATAGTCAGTTCCTTCTCCACCTTCAAAAGCTACTTCATCTACAAAGCCTTTAAAGTCGATAACAGCTATATCTCCTTTTTCAACTGTGCCTTCTTCTTTTGCTGCTACTCTAGCATTTCTTGCCTGCATAGCTTTTAATTTTTCTGACACTTCTTCATCGCTTACTGGATAGCTGTTCTTTTTAACTTCTAATCCTTTGTATTCTCCTAGTTCAACTTCAGGCATTACTGTAATAGTTGCAGTATATATAAATTCTTTGCCCTCTCCAATTTGAACTATATCTATTGTTGGGTAATCTACTGGCTTTATATTATGTTCTTTTAAAGCTTCTGGATATGTACTATCGCAACAAATATTTATAGTATCTTCATAGAAAACTCCTTCACCATAATGCTTCTTTATTATGTTCATTGGAGCCTTTCCTTTTCTGAAGCCTGGTATATTGAAGCTCTTAGCATTTTTTGCATAGGCTTTCTTCATAGCCTCATTAAATTTGTCACTCTCTACAGTTATTTCTAACTTAACTATGTTCTTTTCTATTTTTTCCATAGTAGCTTTCATTACATTATTCCTCCTAATCACGTAAATGCTTATATTAACCTAAATATTATAACATATATTTAAAGTTATTAATATACAAGTAAGCTCAAATAATGTTAATTTACTCTAAAATTAACATATCAATTTATAATTATATAGGAAGTATTTATATTTTACAAACACTTTTTTAAAGAGAAATTATTTTTTTATGTATATGGCCATTACTTTAGGATTTCACCACTAGCCTTTAAAATAAATTTTTCTTTATCTATAATTATATCCAATCCCTTTTCATTTAAACTTTCAAATTTTATTTCGTTTCCTTCTAAATTTTGAATGTTTTTATGAATGTTATTTTTTAAATCTATAGTCCAAATATATTTTGTATTCTTATTAAACCAAGGTAACTGACTAACATAAGCTATGGTGCTTTCATCTATAAATTTAGGAGATTCACACCATATATAGCTGGGGTTAGTTTTTAATTGTTCTTCTCTGCTTATAGAAAATGTACCATTGGTAGAGGTGTAGCTGGGTTTAGTAATATCAAAAACCTTTCCATCAATGTTCATAGAATAGATTCTTTGAACCTTCTTATCATATATTGTTATGAGTTTTCCTGAAGGACTTATGTCATATATTATCTTACTCTCTAAGGGATGTATGTATTTAAACTTTCTATCTTTCCCTATGGACTCATAAATAACCTTTACACTTTCCCCACTACTTAAAGAAAAGTTATATCCTTCTTCCTTTTTTTCTTCTTGTTTTTCTTCTTGTTTACTATTACCATTATTATCAGTAAGAGTTTTTTCATTATTTTTAGGATTTAAATTACTTTTTCTATTAAAAAAAGTAATTTTTTTAATAGAAACTATATTCTTCATATTTATTCCTTGGCTAACCCAAGCTCCTATTACTATAAGCGTAATAACTAAAAATAATATAGTTCTTCTTCGTTTTCTTTTCTTCATTCTCTCATCATAATCTTTACTAAAAATACTTGGTTTGCCCACGACAACTCCTCCTAATTACCATTATAATATTACTAGAAGTCATATTTATTATAACTCAATTAGCAGTGAATTAGTAATAATTTTTTGTAAATATTCCGTATAATATAGAAAAAAGGGGATAATTATTTCCCCTTCTTCTAAATTAGTCTAAATAATAACTTATAGGATTATATTCTATAGCTTCTTTATAGTTTTTTCCCACATTTATTGCTTTTAAATAAGCCTTTGCCGTGTCTATGCAAGTAAATATTGGCACCCTATACTGTGAAGAATTTCTTCTTAACTTAAATCCTTCTCTATAAAGTTCATTTCCTCTAGTAGGAGTGTTTATAATCAAATCCATTTCTCCATTTTTTATCATGGTTTCTCCTCTATGAAAATCTGTTTCTTCACAGTCTACGTCATTACTTTTCAAGAATTTAGCCGTTCCTGAAGTAGCATATATTTTAAATCCTAAACCTATATACTCTCTTAATATGTCTAAGCTTTCTTTTCTATCTACTTCTTTTAAAGATACATATATGTTTCCTTTAGTGTTAATTTTAATTCCTGCCCCCACAAATCCTTTGTATAGAGATTCTTCTAAGTTCTTTCCAACTCCTAATACTTCTCCAGTAGACTTCATTTCTGGCCCTAAGTAAATATCCGCATTATTTAATTTTTCTCCAGAAAAAACTGGTACCTTTACTGCACAAATATTTTTATTTTCCATAAGTCCTGTACCATAGCTGCACTCTTTAAGAGTTTTTCCTAATTTTATTTGCACTGAAATGTCTACCATAGGCACTTGAGTTATTTTACTTAAAATCGGAACAGTTCTTGAAGCCCTTGGATTTACTTCAATTACATATAATTTATTACCATCGTAAGCATACTGTATATTTAATAAACCTTTTATATTAAGGCCTGTACCTATTTTCTTTGTATACTCTACAATTTTACTTATTACTTCTTCTCTTAAATTAATACTTGGATAAGCTATCATACTATCTCCAGAATGCACCCCTGTTCGTTCAATATGTTCCATTATTCCTGGTATTAAAATATCCTTTCCATCGCATAATGCATCTACTTCAATTTCAATTCCCTTTACATATTTATCAATTAATATTGGGTGATCTTTAGATAAACTTACCGCTTCCTTAATATATTTTTCTAGGGTTTCATCATTATAAACTACTTCCATAGCTCGTCCACCTATTACGTAAGAAGGTCTAACTACCACTGGATATCCTATTTTCTCTGCTACTTTATAAGCCTCTTCTTCCTTAGTTACACACCCTCCCTGTGGCGAATCTATATTTAATCCATCCAAGAACTCCTTAAACTTATCTCTGTCTTCCCCTAAATCTATTCCTTTAAAGGATGTACCTAATATTTTAACTCCTCTTCTATTAAGCTCCTCTCCTAAATTAATAGAAGTTTGTCCCCCTAATTCTATTATTACTCCCTCTACTCCTTCTTCTTTAACTATATCCATTATATTTTCTATATATATAGGTTCAAAATACAGTTTATCTGCGGTATCAAAGTCAGTACTTACAGTTTCTGGGTTGTTATTTATTATTATTGCCTTATATCCCGCCTTTTTTATTCCCCATATTCCGTGAACAGAACAATAATCAAATTCTATTCCTTGACCTATTCTTATTGGTCCTGACCCTATAATTAATACTTTTTTATCATTAGTAACTATATTTTCATTATCATTTTCATAAGAAGAGTAATAATACGGTGTATTAGATTCAAATTCCCCTGAGCATGTATCTACCATTTTGTAAATTGGACGTAAATCATATTCTTCTCTTAATTTTTCTACCTCTTCAACAGAAATATCTTTTAATTCACTTATGAACTTATCTGTAAATCCTAACTCTTTTATTTCCTTAAGAAACTCTCTGCTCAAACATTCATTCTTAATTCTTTCTTCTAAAGTTACAATATTTTCTATACCGTTCAAAAACCATAAATCAATTTCTGTGATTTCGTTTATGATGCCTTTACTTAAGCCTTTTCTTAATCCTTCTGCTATAGCAAAAACTCTTCTATCATCTCTTAATTTTATTATCTCTAAAAGTTCTTCTCTATTTTTATCTTTTAGTTCTTTAAGCTTTAGAGAATTAAACTTTCCATCTAAAGATACTATACCTTTCATTAAAGAGTTTTCAAAACTTCTTCCTATAGCCATTACTTCCCCTGTAGCCTTCATTTGAGTTCCTAAGGTTCTTTCTGCTTTTGTAAATTTATCGAAAGGCCACTTTGGTATCTTTGTCACAACGTAATCTACTACAGGCTCAAAACAAGCACTAGAGGTTCCTGTAACAGTATTTTTTATTTCATCTAAACTGTATCCTATGGCTATTTTAGCAGCAATTTTTGCTATGGGATATCCCGTCGCTTTAGATGCTAGAGCACTGGACCTACTAACTCTTGGGTTTACTTCTATTACAATATATTTCTTATCCGTAGGGTGCAGAGCAAATTGTACATTACAGCCCCCCTCTAGTTTCAAGCTCCTTATAATATCAATTGAGGATTTTCTAAGCATTTGATACTCTTCATCTCTAAGAGTTTGGCAGGGTGCAACTACTATACTATCTCCTGTATGAATTCCAACTGGGTCAAAATTCTCCATACTACATATTATTATACAATTATCTTTTCTATCTCTTATTACTTCAAACTCAATTTCCTTCCAGCCTGCTACACTTTGTTCTAAAAGTATTTGATTTATAGGGCTTAATTTTAACCCTAAACTACTTATTTCTCTTAGCTCATTTATATTATTTGCTATTCCGCCACCAGTTCCTCCAAGAGTATACGCAGGCCTAATGATAACTGGAAAACCATATTTTTCAACAAACTCTTCACATTCTTCTAGCTTTGTAGCTATTATGCTCATGGGAATAGGCTCACCTATTTCTATCATTAGATTCTTGAATTCTTCTCTACTTTCCGCCTTTTTAATTGCCTCTGAGTTTACTCCTAACATTTTAACTGAATATTTATCTAATATTCCACTATCCTTTAACTTCATTGCCAAGTTAAGGGCTGTTTGTCCTCCAAATCCAGCAAGTATTCCCTGCGGCTTTTCTTTTTCAATGATTCTTTCTAAGGTTTCCTCATTTAAAGGTTCTATATAAACTTTATCTGCTATATTGCTATCTGTCATTATAGTAGCTGGGTTACTATTTACTAATATTACTTCTATACCTTCTTCTTTTAAAGTTTTGCATGCCTGAGTACCTGAATAATCAAATTCTGCTCCTTGACCTATTATAATTGGACCTGAACCTAGTATTATTACCTTTTTTAATGATTTATCTAATGGCATATTATATTCCTCCCTTACGCACTTTTGCTTATCTTATTAATCTCAATATTTTTCATGAATCTATGGAAAAGATAATCTGTGTCCTCAGGTCCTGGGGAACCCTCAGGATGGAATTGTACTGAAAATACCGGCAAGTATTTATGCTTTATTCCTTCTACAGTGTTATCATTTAAATTTGTGTGAGTAATTATTATGTTTTTATCTTTTATACTTTCCATATCTACTGCATAGCTGTGGTTTTGAGAGGTTATAAAAGCCTTATCCTTTTCAATATCATAAACCCCATGATTTCCGCCCCTATGCCCATACTTCATTTTGTATGTGTCTGCCCCAAGTGCTAAGGATATTATTTGATGTCCTAAGCATATACCAAAAGTAGGATACTTAACTATTAACTTTTTTACAACTTCAACAGTTTCTAAAAGTGATTTTGGATCTCCTGGTCCATTACTTAAAAATACACCATCTAATTTTAGTTTATCAATCTCTTCCAAAGTTGCATTGTATGGAAGAAGAGTTATATCACAATTTAATTCTTTGAACTTTTCAATTATATTTTTCTTTATTCCAAAATCTATTATCCCTACTCTATGCCCATTGCCATTAATTCTTTCCATGGATTTTCTACTTACCATTTGAACAAAATTCTTATCCCAATGATAGCTATTCATAGTACTTTCTATATCTTCTCTTTTCATTTCTTTATCAGATATGACACATCTCATAGTGCCTGTGCTTCTTATTTTTTTAGTTATACTTCTTGTATCTACTCCATATATCCCAACAACATTCATCTTATTTAAAAATTCTTCTAAGCTTTCTTCACTCTTATAGTTAGATGGAATATTGCAAAGGTTTTTTACTACTAATCCTTTTGCATATACTTTATTACTTTCCATATCAAATTTATTTGTTCCGTAGTTACCTATGTTAGGGTAGGTCATGTTTATTATTTGCCCTGCATAGGAAGGATCTGTCAACGTTTCTTGATATCCTGTCATTGCTGTATTAAAAACTATTTCGCCTATTGCTATCCCTTTTTTACCAAAAATCTTTCCTTCATATATACTTCCATCTTCTAAATATAAAAATCCCTTCATTTTCATCACCTCATATTTAAATTTGAAGGTGAGGAAAAATGGATTTATTCCAAATTCCCTAACCTTTTTAGTCTCACTGGACTAATTTAAAGGATATTATTATTTTATATTTCTACTTCCTGGTTTAACATACTCTATGCCCTCTTTACACAAAGGACAATTTTCCTTATCATAAGATTTTACATCTATTTTAACTGCACTATATATTGGATAGGTCAGATTTACCCCCTCATCTCTTCTATCTACTATGCAGCTGAGTCCAACTACCTCTCCACCTAATTCTTCTATTAGCTTTACAACTTCTAGTGAAGATTTTCCTGTAGTTATAACATCTTCAGATATTATAACCTTTTGCCCTTTTTTAATTTCAAATCCTCTTCTTAAAGTCATAACCCCATCTTGTCTTTCTGAAAATATTCCTGGTTTATTTAGCTGTCTAGCTAGCTCATAAGCTACAACAATTCCTCCCATAGCTGGACCAACTACTAAGTCGAATTCTACATTTTTTAACTGTTCACTTACTACTTTAAGTACCTTCTCAGCCTTATCTGGATATTGAAGCAATTTTGCACACTGACAGTATTTATCACTATGTCTTCCTGATGATAGTAAGAAGTGTCCCTCTAAAAGTGCATCACATTCTTTTAATATATCAATTATTACTTTTTCCATACTTAAAACCTCCTAAATTATTCCTCTTATTTCTTCTAAACTTTTAATTCCTTGAGCTTTCATATAATTTTCTATACCATCTACAATTTCTATGCCCCCTCTAGGGTTTATAAAATTTACTGTACCTATTTGTATGGCTGAAGCTCCTGCCATGATAAACTCTATAGCATCTTGCCAATTCATTATGCCACCTAGGCCTATCACTGGTACATCTACCGCTTTACAAACTTCATAGACCATTCTAAGTGCAATTGGTTTTATAGCCGGCCCAGAAAGTCCTGCTGTTATGTTTTTAAATACTGGTTTCTTATCATGTATATCTATAG
The DNA here is from genome assembly GCF_039521365.1 of Clostridium malenominatum. Classification (NCBI taxonomy): domain Bacteria; kingdom Bacillati; phylum Bacillota; class Clostridia; order Eubacteriales; family Clostridiaceae; genus Clostridium; species Clostridium malenominatum. The sequence continues at coordinate 414,931 of NZ_BAAACF010000001.1, read as the reverse complement.
CCATGGCTTTGAAGGTATTAACTAATGATAAGCCATCCGCTCCCCCTTCGCAGCACTTATAGGCCATGTCTACAATATCTTCTGCGTTAGGGGATAATTTTACCATAAGAGGCTTATTGCATATATTTTTAACTTCTTTAACTACTTCGTAAGCAACTTTTGATTTTATACCAAATGCCATGCCCCCTTCTTTTACATTAGGGCAAGATATATTTAATTCAATCATATCCACTTCTGTTTTATTTAAAAGCTCTACTCCTTTTAAATAATCCTCTATTGTTCCTCCGCCTAGATTTGCAAGTATTACCGTATTTAACTTTTTCATTTTAGGATATTCATATTTTATAAAGTCTTCCACCCCGGGATTTTGTAGTCCTACACTGTTTAACATTCCCCCTGTGGTTTCATATACCCTCAAACCATCATTTCCATTTTTCTTATTAATGGTTAATCCCTTTGTACTTATTCCACCCAGCTTACTTACAGGGTAAAATCCATTGTACTCTTCTCCAAATCCAAAGGTTCCAGAGGCTGCTATAACAGGGTTCTTAAATTCTACACCACATATATTCACCATCATACTATTCCCTAAGCTCCTCTCCTAAAAATACTGGTCCTTCTTTGCAGGCTCTTTTATAACCATCATTAGTTTTGCAAGTACACACTAAGCATGCTCCCACTCCACAAGCCATGTGCTTCTCCATTGATACGTAAATAGTCACATCTTTTTCTTTGCACTTTGAAACTAACTTATTCATCATTATTTCTGGTCCACAGCTTATAACCACATCATAATTATCTACATCTACATAGTCAGTTATATATCCTTTTTCGCCTTCTTCCCCACTTTCCGTTGCTATTAACACCTTTTTCACATAGGGAGAAAACTTTTCTGTAGAATATGATTCATCTTTAAACCCTCCATAAAGATGAATTTCGCATAAATTTAACTTTTGAGCTAGATAGTACATTGGCGCTATGCCAATTCCTCCTGCGACTAAAGCTACCTTTCCTTTTATCTTATCTAAAGAAAATCCATTGCCTAGTGGCCCAGTTAACTTTATTTCATTTCCCTTTTGAAGCTTTTTTAATATCTCAGTGCCTTTTCCTACTATCTTATATAAGAAACTTATTCCCTCTTCATCTATGGAGTAAATACTTATTGGCCTACTAAGTAAAGGTTCATTTTCCCAAGCCCTTAACATATAAAATTGTCCAGGTTCTCCTTTAAAATCTCCTGAAATTTTAAGTTCCCATATACCACTACAAATTTCCTTATTATATAAAACCTTATCTTCTCTATACTCCATGGTTATCTCCTTTACTTTTTTATTTCTTACAATGTTTTAGAATAGCATCTCTCATGTTTATTGCTTCTTTCCTTGAGTAGTCCTCAAAACGTTCAAAGTTTCCTTCTTCCTTTTTGTAAGCTAAAAGTATTCCTCTTGAAGAATTTACAACTCCTCCATTGCCTTCCTTTAAATATAGAGCCACATCTTCAGCTTTTCCTCCTTGAGCACCGTATCCTGGTATTAAAAAGAAGGTATTGCTTAATTTGCTTCTCATGCTTATGGCTTCATCCACGTGAGTACATCCCACTACTCCTCCTATGGAGCTATACCCATATTTACCCACATACTCTTTTCCTAGGGTATTTATTTTTTCCCCCACAGCTTCATATACCTTGCCATCTTCTTTTGTTTCTAAGTATTCTATATCTTTAGCTCCCTTGTTGGAAGTTCTAACTAGGACGAAAAGTCCCTTTTCTTTCTCCTTTACATAGTCTAGGTAAGGCTCTATACTATCCATTCCCATGTAAGGATTTAAAGTTATAAAATCCGTTTCAAAGTCTCCTTCAAAGTGAGCTTTAGCATACATTTTTGCCGTATCTGCAATGTCTCCTCTTTTTATATCTGATATAATTATAGCTTCTTTGCTTTTAAGATAATCTAAGGTTTTTTTATAGGCTAATAGTCCTTCTAAACCTAAAGCTTCGTAATATGCAATTTGAACTTTAAAACAAGCTGCTACATCATCGGTTGCATCTATTATTCTTTGGTTAAATCTTAATATGGCTTCTCCCTGTGACCCGCATTTATTTATAAACTCTTTAGGAAGATAATCTATTGATGTATCAAGTCCTACACATACATGCCCTTTTTCCTTTACTCTCTCATACAATTTATCTATAATCATATACTATTCTTCCTCCCTTTATGGTTTTTAATATTTGACCCTTAAATTTCATTCCATCAAAAGGCGTATTTTTACCCTTTGAAATAAATTTTTTCCCCTGAATTTCAATTTCCTTTTCTAAATCTATTATAACCAAATCTCCCTCTAACCCGATTTTTATTTCTCCTTTATTTAATCCCATGATATTACTAGGATTTTTGGACATTATCTCTGATAGCTTGCTTAAACTTAGCCCCTCTTCCACTACTAATTTTGTGTAGCATATAGAAAAAGCTGTTTCTATTCCTGATATTCCCGGTGCTCCCTTTAGTTTATCTTCATGACTGTGAGGAGCATGGTCTGTAGCTATGGCATCTACCCATCCATCTTGTATAGCTTTTATTAAAAAGTTAACATCCTCTTCTTTCCTTATAGGCGGATTTACTCTATACTCTACCTCATCTGTAAGAGCAATATGATGTGGAGCTACTTCACAAGTTATTTCATACCCGCCCTTTTTAGCATCTATTATATATTCCATTGCTTCCTTAGTACTTACGTGAGCTATATGAATTGGACATTTTGTATATTTAGCTAAAGCTATATTTCTCCATGTCATAGTATTTTCCGATAGTCTTGTATCTAAAGCTACCAGTTCTTCATTTTCGCAATGACACATTACTATTATATTTTTATCCTTTGCTTTGACCATTGCATTGAGCATTGTGCTACTATTCATCACTTCTTTCCCATCTTCGGACATTATCTTAACCTTATCTTCTAATGTATCTATGTGACTTATAGTCTTTCCATCAAAATCCTTTGTTATAGAAACCGTTTGATGAATATCTACTAGATTTATTTTTTCTCCCCTAGTAATTACTTCATTTACTACTTCCATATTACTGCATATAGGATTTGTATTTGCCATTAAATTTACTGCAGTATATCCGCCCCGAACTGCTGCTCTACTTCCGCTTTCAATATCCTCTTTATAAGTAAACCCAGGTTCTCTAAAGTGTACATGGAGGTCTACAAAAGCTGGCATTACAACTTTTCCTTGTCCATCTATAACCTTACAATCCTTCTTTAGGTCTTCTCCTATTTCATTTATTAACCCATTCTTTATATAAATATCTCCGTAGAAATCTCCTCTCCAATCAACAACTCTTGCTCCCTTTATTAAAAGTTCCATAGGTAATCCACCTCAACTTTTAATATTTCTTCACAGTATTCACACTTATACTCGCCTTTACTCTCATCTGTTAGATGAAATACATGTGGCATATACTTTTCTATAGAAGTTACACATCTTGGATTTTTGCATCTTAGTATGCTTTCTACCTTACTTGGAAGATGAAGATTCACCTTTTCTTTTATATTTTCATTTTGAATAATGTTTATAGTGATATTTGGATCTATTAATCCTAACACAGTAAAGTCTATATCTATATTATTTTCAATTTTTATAATATCCTTTTTACCTAACTTTTCACTATATACATTCATTATTAGTGCCACAGAATAGTCTACTTTGTTAAGTCTCAGATAATTATAAATTTTTATTCCATAACCTGATTTAATGTGGTCTATAACTACACCATTTTTTATACTAGCTATAGTTAACATTACATCACCCCCAAAAGTTTTAGGATAAGTGCCATTCTTACATACATTCCGTACTTAGCTTGTAAGAAATACGCTGCTCTAGGATCTTCATCTATTTCATAACTAATTTCATTAACTCTTGGTAATGGATGTAATATTATCATGTTTTCAGAGGCTTTTTTCATTTTTTCCCTGTCTAGTATATAACTGTCCTTTAATCTTATATAATCTTCCTCGTTAAAAAATCTTTCTTTTTGTACTCTAGTCATATAAAGGATATCTAAGGAACCTATAACCTCTTCTATATTTTCTACTTCTATAAATTCAATATTATTTTTTTGCAATACTTCTTTTCTTATATAATTTGGAATTCTTAATTCTTCCGGTGATATTAAAATTATTTTATTATTCTCATATCGAGATAAGGACTTAATCAGTGAATGCACCGTTCTTCCAAACTTTAAGTCTCCACAGAATCCAACGGTCAAGTTTGATAAACTGCCTTTTAAAGATTTAATTGTCATTAAGTCTGTAAGTGTTTGAGTTGGATGTTGATGGCTACCATCTCCTGCATTTACTACTGGTATAGATGAATACATGGATGCAATTTTAGGTGCTCCTTCCTTTGGATGTCTCATAACTGCTATGTCAGCATAACAAGATATTGTTCTTATAGTATCTGCTATACTTTCCCCTTTTGATACAGAAGAAGAACTTGCCTCAGAGAATCCAATAACCTTTCCACCTAGCCTCATCATAGCTGCTTCAAAGCTTAATCTAGTTCTTGTACTTGGCTCATAAAACAAAGTAGCAAGAATCTTACCCTCACAAAGCTTTGAATACTTTTCAGGTTGTAGGAATATATCTCCAGCAAGTTCTAATAAATTATCAGTTTCTTCAATTGTAAGATCTCTAGGATCTAGTAAATGTCTTCCTTTTAACATGTTTACTCCTCCTTTTTAGTCTCTCTGTACTAAATTAAAAGTGTGTACCTATATATAAATCTTCTATGAGTGTCGTTCCACTAAACAATTCTAGATATATTTTTATTCGATTTTCTAAAACCACATAACTCGCTTTGCTCAGACAATGTGGTTTTTTAACGAAAACCTCTAAAAATATCTAAGAATTGCTAAGTTCACTCCAATGCATTTTCTTATTTATATATATTTACTTTGCTATTTTAATGAAGAAATTATTATCATAATTTCATATAATAAAAAAATGCCTTCCTTGAAGGAAGGCATAGATACACTATTACCAATAGATAAATTTTGCTTTATCTAACGCTTTCCTTTCGAGCCTCACAGGACCCACTTTAAAGGCATATATTCTTTTTTCTTTCACTAATAATATCACTATTCTACTTTATAGTCAATATTTTTTTATCTCTCTTCTCTAAAATAAGAAACCCCTAACCCCTTAGGTGGAGAATTTTTAGAGTTTTTATTTATGGATACCATAACCATTACTAATATTGTAATTATATATGGAAACATATCTATTACATACTGAGAGATTTGTATACTGGAGCCTTGAAGTCTAAAACCTATAATATCAAGACCTCCGAATAAATAAGAACCTAGCAATGCTTTGTATGGGTTCCAAGCTACAAATATAACTAGGGCAACAGCTATCCATCCTCTTCCTGCAGTTACGTTTTCTTGCCATGCAGGTACATATACTAAAGAAAGGTATGCTCCTCCTAATCCACATAATGCTCCTCCTAGTAAAACATGAATATATTTATAAAGAGTAACATTAATTCCAGCAGCATCTGCGGATTTAGGCTCTTCTCCAACGGATCTTAAATTTAAACCCTTAGAGGTCTTATATATATATATTCCTAGCATTATTGCTACTATATATCCAAAATATATGAAGGGATCCTGTTTAAAAAAAACTTGACCTATAAAAGGTATATCTCCAAGTACAGGCAAAGATATAGGTTTAAAAAAGTTTTTAATCTTATCTGGGGTAACTTCTCCGGATAGACTTTTTCCAACAAAACCTGAAAATCCCGTTCCAAATATAGTAAGAGCTAGTCCCGCTACAACCTGATTTGCTCTTAAACTTATAGTAAGAAAGCCGTAAATTAAAGCCCCAAAGGCTCCTGCTACCATGGCTCCTACCATTGCTATTATTGGATTGCCTGTTTTTAACCCTGTAAGGAATCCAATAACTGCTCCCATAAGCATCATACCTTCTACACCTAAATTTAAGTTACCACTTCTTTCTGAAAGTATTTCCCCTAATGTTCCAAATAATAAAGGAGTTCCCGCTACAATAGAAGCCTCTAAAAACAAAATAAATGTATCCATAGTTATTTTCCCTCCTTTATGGGAGAATGTACTTTCCTAAATACTTTATAATTAATAAAGAATTCACTTCCTAATATAAAAAACAATACCGAGGATTGAATTATCAAAGCCACTGCTTGAGGTATATTATAGGCCGTTTGTATAAAGCTAGCTCCCTCAAGTAATGCTGCAAACAATACAGATACAATTAATATTGCAAAGGAATTTAAATTTGATAGCCATGCAATTATAATAGCAGTAAATCCTACTCCTCCTGATACTTCTACAGATAGGGTGTTACTAACAGCAGAGGCCTGTATCATTCCAGTTAAACCACATAACCCTCCGCTTAAAAGCATAGCAATAATTATAGTTTTCTTTATATTAACTCCTGCATAAAGGGCAGTTTTTACGCTTTCACCTAGTACAGCAACTTCATATCCCTTTTTTGAGCGAGTCATAAACACATACATAATAATAGTTAAAATAATAGCTATAATCCATCCAATATGAATTCCTAAGAAATCCGGCAAAATTGCATTGTCACTAAAGTTAGGTATCTTAGGAAACCCCTGAGCCTTTGGATCCTTCCATGGTCCATATTGTAAATAAGTTATAAATTTTAGAGCAATATAATTCATCATTAAAGTTACAATAGTTTCATTAGTATCCCATTTCCACTTTAAAATTGCTGGTATGAAAGCCCATATAGCTCCCCCCACTACCCCAGCTAAAATCATAATTGGCATAAGTATAAACCCATTTAAATCTGGGAATTTCAATGCAAAATAAGAGGATAAAAAAGCTCCCATTACTATCTGTCCTTCTCCACCGATATTCCAAAACTTCATCTTAAAAGCCACAGAAATTCCAAGTGCGGAAATTAAAAGAGGAATTGCTTTTATTAGAGTTTGCTTAAAGCTATAAACCGAACCAAATGCTCCCTTAATCATACTTACATACACTTTTATAGGATTAAAACCTATAATTCCTATAAATAGTGCTATAGTTATAAAAGCTAAAATAATAGAAACAGCTCTTATAGCAAAAGCTTCTTTACTGGACACATCACTTCTTTTTACTACTCTAAACAACGTCAATCTCCTCTCTTTCTAATGTTGCTCCACCCATTAGCAATCCTATTTCCTCTTTTGTTACATTATGTCCCATAAGTTCTCCTCTAATTTCTCCATTACACATAACAAGAATTTTATCGCATAATTCTATTAAAACGTCTAAATCTTCACCAATATACAATACTCCAACATTCTTTTTCTTTTGTTCATTTATAAGATTATAAATAGTGTAACAAGTGTTGATGTCTAATCCCCTTACTGGATACGCCATTATAAGCAAACTAGGATTTATATCTAACTCTCTACCTAGTAATATTTTTTGAATATTACCTCCTGAAAGATCTTTTATAGGGTGATAAATATCAGGTGTTTTTATATCTAATTCCTCTTTAATACTATTTGCTTTTTCTATAGTTTCTTTTTTGTCTATTAAAAAACCTTTTTGGTAATGGTAACTTTTTAGTAATAAATTATCCACCATATCCATAGAACCAACTAATCCCATACCTAATCTATCCTCTGGGATAAAGCTCATGCTTACTCCTTTATCTATGATTTCTCTTGGATTCTTTCCAACTATATTTTCACCATCAACAAAAATTTCACCTTGTTTTATAGGAATAATTCCAGCAATAGCTTCGCAAAGCTCCCTTTGACCGCTTCCTGCAATACCTGCTATGCCAACAACTTCCCCTCTGTGTATATTAAAACTTATTTTTTTCAAAACCTCTACCTTATCCTCATTATATAAAGATAGATTATGAATTCTTAAAATTTCATTTCCTATAGCTACTTTATCTTTTTTAATACTTAATTCTACCTTCTCACCTACCATAAGGTCAGCAAGCATTTTTATCTTAGCATTTTTCTTATCTATGGTGGTAATAACTTCTCCTTTTCTAAGTACTGTAATCTTATCACATATAGCCATAACCTCTTCCATTTTATGAGATATAAATACTACAGCACATCCATTTTCCTTCATTTTGTTAATCATATTAAAGAGCTTTTCTACCTCTAGAGGGGTAAAAACTGTGGTAGGTTCATCTAACACTAAAATATTTGCACCTCTATATAAAACCTTTAATATTTCAATAATTTGTTTTTCTCCAACGGACATATCCTGTACTTTTTTATTTAAATCTATGGCTATATCATATTTGTTACATATATCATTTATCTTACTTCTAATACTTTTCCAATTAACAAATATACCATTTTTTTTGCCTAGTATAATATTTTCTTCTCCAGTCATATTATCAACTAGTTTAAAATGTTGATATATCATTCCGATACCTGCTTTTATGGCATCCATAGGAGAAGAAAACTCAACTTTTTTACCCTTGATATAAATAGAACCGCTGTCAGGGGTATATACCCCTGACAGCATATTCATAAGAGTGCTCTTACCAGCACCATTTTCTCCCAGTAGAGCATGAACTTCTCCGCCATATATCGAAAGATTTATATTATCATTAGCAACCACTTTTCCAAAGGTTTTTCTTATATTTTCCATTTGAATGAAAGGGGTTTTTCTTTCCATTCTCTCACCTATTCCTATTATTTTTCTATTTGTCCTTCTACACCTTGTACAAACCAATTAAACTGTAATAGTTCTTCATCGCTCATAACTTTTCCGCTTTCAACCTTTATATTTCCACTTTGATCCTTTATAGGTCCAACAAATATTTTATTTGTTCCTGCAAGTATATCCTTTTGAACCTTTTCTACAGCTTCCTTTGCACCAGCAGGAGCATTTTCAGTTAATGGAGCAAGAGCAACAATTCCTGCGTCTAATCCCTTCCAATAACTTTCTGATTTCCAAGTTCCAGCTTGAACAGCTTTAACTTGTTCAACATAATATGGTCCCCAATTCCAAATTGGTGCTGTCATGTAAGCCTTAGGTGCTTTATCTTTCATATCAGTGTTATATCCTATGGAGAAAGCTCCTTTTTCTTCTGCTGCCTGTTGTGGTCCTGTTGTATCTTGGTGTTGAGTTATAACGTCTGCACCTTCAGATAACAATGCCTTTGCTGCTTCTTTTTCTTTTACTGGATCATACCAAGTGTTTGTCCACTTTACTGCCACTTTAGCTTCTGGATTTACAGACTGTACTCCAAGAGTAAAAGCATTTATTCCTCTAACTACTTCAGGTAATGAGAATGCTGCTACATAACCTATTTTATTAGTTTTTGTTTTCATTCCAGCAACTATACCTGAAAGATATCTTGCTTGATATATTCTTCCAAAATAATTTGACATATTTTCTGCTGTTTCATAGCCTGAGCAGTGTAAAAACTTAACATTTGGATGTTTAGCTGCTTGTTTTTTCATACCTTCCATAAAACCAAAGCTAGTTCCAATTATTACGTTAGCGCCTTGATTTATCATGTCTTCAACAACTTTTTGAACTTCTGCAGTGTCTTCTTTTACTGACTCTTTATAAATAGTAGGTACATTTAATTCTTTTTCTAAATATAATCTTCCATCATTATGAGAATAGGTCCATCCACCATCTCCAATAGGTCCTACATATATAAAACCTACTTTAATTTCTCCTTTACCGTCTTTTGAAGTTTCGTCCTTCTTGCTTCCGCAACCTGATAATAAAGTAATTATCATTGTAAAAATTACTAATAAAGAAAATACCTTAAACTTCTTCATTTTTTAATTTCTCCCTTCATATTTAAAATATATATTATTTACTAAAAATAACTTCTCCATTTTTTAAACCTTCAAGGATTGCTAAGGACTCTAATTGAATACCTTGACTTAATACTAACTCTCTTCCTCCTTGGAATTTCTTTTCTATTACAATTCCTACTCCTGCTATAGTACAATTAGCTTGCTTACAAATATCTATCATTCCAGCAACAGCACTTCCACTGGCTAAAAAATCATCTATAATTAGCACACAATCATCTTCATTTAAATAATTCTTTGAAATCTTTATATAGCATTCTTGTTCTTTTGTGAAGGAATAAACTCTGGCTTCAAATAGCTCTCCATCCATACTATTTGGTTTTTGTTTTTTTGCAAAAACTACAGGTATATTTCCAAAATGTTGAGCTGTAATGCATGCAATGGCTATCCCCGAACTTTCCACAGTAACTATCTTATTTATGTTCTTACCTTTAAACCTTCTTTTCCATTCCTTGCCCATTTCACTAAAAAGTTCTACATCTAATTGATGATTTAAAAAATTGTCAACTTTTAAGATTCTATCTTCTATAATTATTCCATCTTTTCTTATTCTTTCTTTTAAAAGTTCCATAATATCTTCCTTTCTATTTCTAAAAACAAAAACTCCCTTGTTTCTTCGACAAGGGAGTTTATAAAGATTCATTACAAGAAAATAATATATCTTCATAAACACCCATAGACAAGCCATTCTCGGTAGCCTGGTAGAAACGCTTAGACCTTATTACTAAGCATATATGAGTGCGAATATTTTCATTTAATTATTTTTTATCGTTCGTTAATATTATAATATAACATATCTCTACAAAAATCAAGGACTATTTTATTCAAATTGCGAATTATAGAGTCCATAATAAACTCCTTTTTTCTCCATAAGTTCAATATGGGTACCTTCCTCTTCTATTCCATTATCTGTTAATACTATAATTCTTTTTGCACTTTTTACCGTAGCTAATCTATGAGCTATTATAAAAGTAGTTCTATTTTTAGCTAATTCATTTATAGAGCTTTGAATTACAGCCTCACTTTGATTATCTAACGATGACGTGGCTTCATCTAAAATAAGTATAGGAGGGTTTTTCAAAAACATTCTAGCAATAGATATTCTTTGTTTTTGTCCACCAGATAATTTTACTCCTCTTTCTCCTATATATGTATCATACCCATCAGGTAATTCCATTATAAAATTGTGAGCATTTGCTGCTTTAGCAGCACTTATTAGTTCTTCATTTGTAGCATCTAATTTACCATATAATATATTTTCCTTTACAGTACCTGAAAATAAAAATACATCCTGCTGAACTACTCCTATATTACCTCTTAAATTATGAAGTTTTAAATCCTTAATATCTACATCATCTATTTTAATACTGCCACCATCTATTTCGTAAAATCTAGGTATCAAGTTGCAAAGAGTACTTTTTCCAGCACCAGAAGGACCTACAATTGCTACAGTTTCTCCTTGATTAACTTGAAGATTAACATCTGATAACACTTCATTTTTGTCATCATAGCTAAAGGTAACATTTTGGAAAGTAACTCTTCCTTTTATTTTTTCTATTTCTACAGCATCTTCTTTATCCTTTATATCTGGCTCTATTTCCATAAGCTCATCAAATCTTTTAAACCCGGCCATTCCCTTTTGATATTGTTCAACAAAATTAGCAAGCTTTCTTATAGGTTGTAAAAACTGATTTATATATATTAGGTAAGCAACTAAATCTCCATTTTGTATTTGATTCGTTGCAACAAAATATCCACCAGCAACCAGTGCTATAAGAGTAGCTATATTAGTAAAAAAGTTAATTCCTCCATGAAAAGTTCCTAAATATTTAAAGGATTGTCCCCTTATAACTTTAAAAGTTTCATTTCCATAATCAAATTTTTCCTCTTCATACTCTTCATTAGTAAAGGATTTTACTACTCTTATTCCTGATATACTATCTTCTAAACTAGCATTGACATCCGCCAAACTTTCTCTCATCTTTCTAAAGTTACTTCTCATTTTTGAGTTATATAACATAGTAAATAAAATCATGAAAGGTACTATAGAGAAAGTAATTAAGGTAAGTTTAATGTTTATTGTCAGTAACAGTAGAAATGACCCTGACAGCATTACAATGGAAATAAACAAATCTTCTGGTCCGTGATGTGCAAGTTCTGATATTTCATTTAAATCATTTACTATACGAGACATGATTTTACCTATCTTTGTATTATCAAAAAAGCTAATAGGCAATTTTTGAATATGACTAAACACTTCTTTTCTCATATCATATTCCATTCTTATTCCTAGTAAATGACCATAATATCCTACTATATACTCTAATATCATTCTTATAATATAAAGTACTAATAAACCAACTCCAAATTTAAAAATAAGTTCTATTTGCTTATTTGGTATTATTTCATTCATAAATTTTCTAGTAACCATTGGATAAACCAAATCTGTCATAGAAATTATGAAAGCACATACCATATCTAAAACAAATAGCCCTATATGCGGTTTATAATATTTAGCAAACTTTTTAACCATAACTTGTCCCCCTTTTTATATAAAAAATTTACGAGGATTAATATAAAACAAAGCATTGCAAAACTTAATTGTTTTGCAATGCCTTTTGTATATCAACCCTATACACGTAATGCTTAATTATTATGGAAACCCCTCAGCTAAAGCTGATGAGTACTGATTCAAGACGAAATCGAAGATTTCTGTGAATCAACATTGGTGCGCCCAACAGGAGTCGAACCTGTGACCTCCGGATTCGAAGTCCGTAACTCTATCCAGCTGAGCTATGGGCGCTTAAGCCCTGGTATCATATTAAATTGGAGCGGGTGAAGAGAATCGAACTCTCACAGCCAGCTTGGAAGGCTGGAACTCTACCATTGAGCTACACCCGCATATCTTTGGAGCGGAAGACGAGATTCGAACTCGCGACGTTCACCTTGGCAAGGTGACGCTCTACCACTGAGCCACTCCCGCAAATTTGGTGCAGGCGAAGGGAGTCGAACCCCCACGCCGATGGCGCTAGATCCTAAGTCTAGTGCGTCTGCCAATTCCGCCACGCCTGCATTTGGTGACTCACCGGGGAATCGAACCCCGGACAACCTGATTAAAAGTCAGGTGCTCTACCGACTGAGCTAGTGAATCATATAAACAATGGGGTGAATGAAGGGACTCGAACCCTCGACAACCAGAATCACAATCTGGCGCTCTACCAACTGAACTACATTCACCAAAACCTTTGGTGCGCCATCAGGGGATCGAACCCGGGACACCCTGATTAAGAGTCAGGTGCTCTACCAACTGAGCTAATAGCGCATATCTGGTGCGTCTTAAGAGATTCGAACTCCTGGCCCACGCCTTAGAAGGGCGTTGCTCTATCCAGCTGAGCTAAAGACGCAATTGGAGCGGGTGAAGAGAATCGAACTCTCACAGCCAGCTTGGAAGGCTGGAACTCTACCATTGAGCTACACCCGCATAAGTTTTGTGGTCGGGGTGACAGGGATTGAACCTGCGACCTCATGGTCCCAAACCACGCGCGCTCCCATCTGCGCCACACCCCGATATTTAATTATATTATATTATGTCCACACTTTGTGGTGCGCCATCAGGGGATCGAACCCGGGACACCCTGATTAAGAGTCAGGTGCTCTACCAACTGAGCTAATGGCGCATAATTTGGTGCGTCTTAAGAGATTCGAACTCCTGGCCCACGCCTTAGAAGGGCGTTGCTCTATCCAGCTGAGCTAAAGACGCAATTGGAGCGGGTGAAGAGAATCGAACTCTCACAGCCAGCTTGGAAGGCTGGAACTCTACCATTGAGCTACACCCGCATATCTTTGGAGCGGAAGACGAGATTCGAACTCGCGACGTTCACCTTGGCAAGGTGACGCTCTACCACTGAGCCACTCCCGCAAATTTGGTGCAGGCGAAGGGAGTCGAACCCCCACGCCGATGGCGCTAGATCCTAAGTCTAGTGCGTCTGCCAATTCCGCCACGCCTGCATATATATAGTATAGAGAATAGGTTATACAGTATAAACCAGATAAAATTCCTGACGGAATTTTTTTAGCTTACATTTGTTACTATTTTCTATGAACTAACTACTTATTAAATTACTTAAATTTGGTGACTCACCGGGGAATCGAACCCCGGACAACCTGATTAAAAGTCAGGTGCTCTACCGACTGAGCTAGTGAATCAACTTTGGCTGGGATGGCAGGATTCGAACCTACGGATGCGGGAGTCAAAGTCCCGTGCCTTACCGCTTGGCGACATCCCAATATTATATTCTGGGGTGAATGAAGGGATTCGAACCCTCGACAACCAGAATCACAATCTGGCGCTCTACCAGCTGAACTACATCCACCACAACTGGTGCGTCTTAAGAGATTCGAACTCCTGGCCCACGCCTTAGAAGGGCGTTGCTCTATCCAGCTGAGCTAAAGACGCATATTTGGAGCGGGTGAAGAGAATCGAACTCTCACAGCCAGCTTGGAAGGCTGGAACTCTACCATTGAGCTACACCCGCATGGGTTTTATGGTCGGGGTGACAGGGATTGAACCTGCGACCTCATGGTCCCAAACCACGCGCGCTCCCATCTGCGCCACACCCCGATATGTTTTCAGGAAGCTTACTAACTCCTGACGACATAGATTATTCTACACGATATATTTAAATACGTCAATACCTATTTTAATTTTTTTTATTTTTTTTTATCTAATTGCTTTTATACTAGCATTTATCTTATCTTTGTCCACCTGTATTAAAGCAACGCTATTAAAGCCATCCCTAGCAAGTACAGGACTTCCCGGGTTTATAAACCATATTCCTTCCTCGTATATAATCTGGGATATATGAGTATGACCAAATAGTACTACTTTAGCATCTAACTCCATAGCTTTATATTTTAATCTAGATAATCCATTCTTTACATCATAATTATGTCCATGCGTTATGAAAAATTTATTTCCTTCTATTTCTTCAATAATCTCTAATGGAACTGTATTAGAATAATCACAGTTTCCTTTTACATTAACGATTTTTCCTTTATATAATTCACTTATGTCTTTTATGTCTTGTATATTATCTCCTAAGTGAACTAATAAATCTATATCTACAAACTTTTCCATAACTCTATCTAAAATCCAAGTATGTCTATGAGTATCACTGATTACTCCAATTAACACTTCTTATTCCTCCTGAAAATAATCTTTTATTTCCCTCTCTAACATATTTAAAGCTTCTCTTCTATGACTTATGTTATTTTTAAGTTCTCCGTTCATTTCTCCAAAGCTTACTTCATATTGAGGATAATAAAATAACGGATCATATCCAAATCCATTTTTCCCTCTTTCCTCTTCTAATATAATTCCTTCAATCTCTCCTTGCACTTTTATACTGTTATTTTCATCTATAATAAGTGACATAGCACAAATAAACTTTCCCTTTCTATTCTCCATATTTTTCATTTCTCTAAGCAATTTTTCATTATTCTTTTTGTCATTTCCATGTTCTCCTGCAAACCTTGCTGAATATATCCCCGGAGCTCCCCCTAATGCTTCTACTGATAAACCTGAATCATCCGCTAAAACCATATAACCTTTATCTTTAACTAAATTAAATATTGCCTTAGCTTTAATATATGAATTTTCAATAAAGCTTTCCCCAGTTTCCTCAACATCTATATCTATTCCCGCTTCATTTAAAGAAATAACATGGATGTTTAATCTTCCTAATATTTCTTTTATTTCTTTTATTTTATTTTTATTGTTACTTGCAATAACTAATTTCTTCATTCTTTACACCATCCTATAATTAAGAATATAACTACTTTAACTATAATTATATAATATTTTTTTTATTTTTAAAGTTTTCTTAAGCACTATTTTCTTATATTTATCATATTATTTATATAAGGATTAATTTTAAGTAGGTGTTGTGTTTGAAATATATCGGTCCATTTCTAAGATTAAACACTTTAAGCAAGGAAAATATAAAAAATCAATTATTTCACCTTGCAAAGGAATCTCTAAAGGATATATTGTTTAACTCGAAATGTGGTGTACTTATGAATTCCAAAGAATTAAGAAGCAAAAAACTCTCTGATGAAGAAATTGAAATATTAAAGAATACTTATCCTCTAATATCAATCTACAGAAAATCTAACCCTAAGCTAAAACAAACCAACGATAAATTATACTGGGCAGATGATAAAATAAAAAAGGAAATCAATATAGGAACTAATGCATTTTTGACTTTAGCCTTGTTGGAGCTTGGAGAATACTACAGAAAATTTGAGGAGATAGACAAAAATAAATATTCTTACTATACAGTTTACAACAACATATGCAAAAATCAACTTCAGTTTTATGCTAGTAACATGAGAAATGAAGAAGGAGTATTTATTAATAAAACGGACTTAACAGAACCTTCCTCAAAGGATTATGTTTTAGAATCTAAAGATGATAAATTCAAATTTTCAGATCAAGCTTTGTTAATGGCTGCATTTTATAAATCATCGCTGTTTGATGACTCTAAGGATACGTTAGCTTATAATAGCTTTTCTCTAGATATATTAAAAATGTTTTTAGAGTATAAGCAAGAACTATACCATCTATCTACAGAAGAGCTTTTGAAACTATCTTTAGGACTTAATATTTTCTACGATTATTCTAAAAATGAGGATGCTTACTTGTTAATGATAGACCTTTTTGAATTGATTAACGAAAATTATGTTAATCATATAGAATTAAACTCTCAATTAAAGGTTGAAAATTTGTGTTTATGCTATATAAACGCTTACCTCTTATATAAGAATACAGGATTTATTAGGTATAAAGATATAATGGATAAATTAAATATGGAACTACTTAAATATTACAATGAAGAATTAGGCATATTTATAAAAGTTAAAGAAAAAGATCCATTAAAATTTTCACCAACGGAAATATGCTTATATTTATTATCTTTAACATTAGCATCTCAGCACTCAGATACAGATTCACCTAGCTTATCTCCTATTATAGCTAGCGTTTACAAAAAACAACTATTAAACTCTGGGGTAATATTAAGTTGGCCTGAAGCTCCTAATTTATCTGACAGAGAAAGATATAATAACTTCTCACTAAACTCAGAAGACCTTTTAGATGAAAGTGATTTTAAACCTTCTTATGTAGCCTCCTGTGACAGCATAAATTTAGCTTCAGTGTTTATAAAAAATGTTAAATATAGTGAAAGAAAAACCTCATTTAAGCAAGGAAAGTCTTCCTTTTATAGCGAGGAAAATATTATACCATTTTTCTATATAATATATTTAAATAATATTAGTTCCCATTAAAGTAAAAATTTTATCACTATATATTTTTTATAACTGCATATAATATGTTTAATACAAATGTTGATATTTTCCTTTACTTTATTCTAAAGGAGGTAAAATATGATGAACATAAATTGCTCTGAGAACTGTATTCATTGCTATGATGGCAATTGTACCTTCAATTATGTTTCTAACATTTCAAACAGTGTAAGCAAAGAGCATAAATGTGCTTACTTCGAAAAAAAAGATTTACCTAAAAAAGCTTCCCAAAAGACCTAATGGGAAGCTTTTACATATTGTTAAAACTAATATTATTAAAAAGTATATTCCCTTCATAATCTAAAAATATGTTATAAATATTGTTTTTCGTATAAATAAGATTTTTTTCAGAAAACAAAGGGATTATAGGCATATCTTTTATTAATATTTTTTCGCCTTCTCTTAAAAATTCTTTATATTTAGCTTCATCTGCTGTTTTTTTTACCTTATTAATTATATCATCATAATTTGAATTTTTATAATTAAAAGTATTAAATGCATTATAAGAACTTAACTTTTCATAAAAGGAAAGTGAATTATCATACTCTTTAATAATATCTATCAATGCTAAATCATAATTTCCCTTCTCTAGTTTTTCTTCAATTTCCAAACCTTCCAAAGGAATCAAAGTTAAATTAATATTTAACTTATCTTTTATTAAGGTTTTTATTTCTCTTGCCACCTCATAATTATATTTGTTTTTTTCATAAATTAATTGTAAATTTATATTGTCATATTCTTTTTCTAAAACTTCTACAGGGTTACTGTACTCCCAAGGGAGTGCAGTATCTTTTAGCACACTTTTTCCTAAGTACTCCCTATCAATACTTTTATATATATTTTTTCTTAATTCTACGTCTTTTACCTTCTCACTTTCGCAGTTAAAGGCTAACGCTTTACTAAAAGATGAATTCTTTTGTAGTATATAGGTATCTTCTTTCGTAGTGTAATTAGTAGAGGTAGAATATATTTTGAAAAAATCTATTCTTGAAGTTTCGAAAGCTGCTAAAACGCCTTCTTCACTCTCTTCATTTTGTATTATTATTTTATAGTTTTTTGTGTTTTCTCCATCCCAATAATTTTTATTTACTCCTAGTTCTAACATATCATTATTAAAATTATTTATTTTATAGGCGCCAGAATAAAGTATATACTGAAAATCTTCCTTCCAGCTTACAAGGGTGTAATTAACCTTTCTAAGGGCATATAAAGGGCTAGAAAGTATATCTAACAGATATAAACAAGGATATTTTAAATTTATCTCAAGAGTGTTTTTATCTATTTCTTTTATTCCTGTTTCATCAAAACTTAAATTCCCTTTTCTATATTCCTCTATTCCATTAACATAATCTAAATGATAATTAAATGTATTTTTTACATCCTGTTTTAGAATTTCCGAAAAGAAATACACAAAATCTCGAGAGGTTATTTCATTTCCATCACTCCATTTTGCATCATGCCTAATCTTAAAGGTATATTTGCTTCCATCTTCACTTATATCCCATTTATAAGCTAACCCAGGAATAATATTTCCTTCATCATCTTTTTTAACTAAACCCTCAAATAAATTAGCAAGTAAATAATTATATTTATTTTTTATATCTTCCATTAAAATTAAATCTTTAGGGAAACTCTCTACACCATATACTATTGTAGTCGTTCCATAACTTCTATTCTCCTTTCTCACTACACAACCATTTAAAAGTAAGACTATACTTATTATAAAACTTATGTATTTTTTCATATAATTCTCCCGTATGCAATTTCTTACCACTTACTATTCTTTTAATTATTCCCCATAGAATAAAATTTAAAACAAATTATTTTAAAATATAAAAACCTTATGGATTTTTCACCATAAGGTTTTTATATAAATATTAAAGTTTTCCTACTTCTTCATTTACAAGCTTATTAACTATTTGAGGATTTGCTTTTCCTTTAGTTTCTTTCATAACAATTCCTACTAAGAAACCTATAGCTTTTTTCTTACCATTTTTGTAGTCTTCTATAGATTGAGGATTGCTCTCTATAACCTTTTTAACCACTTCTAATATAGCTCCCTCATCGTTATTTTGAACTAATCCCTTTTCTTCTACTATAACTTTAGGATCCTTTCCACTCTGGAACATTTCCTCTATAACTTTTTTACCTATGTTATTTGAAATAGTTCCTTCATTTATAAGCTTAATTAATTCTCCTAATTGAGCTGGTTTAATTTTCAACTCTTCAACTTTCATAGAGTTTTCATTTAACAGTCTCGAAATATCTCCCATTAACCAATTAGATGAAGCCTTAGCATCTTCACTTAATTTTGCAGTTTCCTCAAAGAAGTTAGCCATTTCTTTAGTTAGAGTAAGTACTGAAGCATCATATTTTGGTATTCCATACTCTCTTACAAATCTTTCTTCCTTTTGGTATGGCAATTCAGGTATGGTTTTTCTTATTTCTTCTATCCATTCCTCCGCTACATTAATAGCAACTAAATCTCCCTCTGGGAAATATCTATAATCATTAGAAGCCTCTTTGCTTCTCATCATTATAGTTACGCCATTTGCCTCGTCCCATCTTCTTGTTTCTTGTCTTAACTTTTCACCATTGTTTATAGCTTCAACATGTCTGCCATATTCATAAGTAAGTGCTTTTTCTAAAGCCTTAAAGGAGTTCATGTTCTTTATTTCAGATCTTACTCCAAATTCCTTAGAGCCTTTTTCCATTACGGAAATATTTCCATCACATCTTAAAGAGCCCTCTTCCATCTTACAATCAGACACTTCAATAGCGGCTAATATGCTTCTAAGTTTTTGAAGATAAAGAGTTGCTTCTTCTGGGCTTCTCATGTCAGGCTTAGAAACTATTTCAATTAAAGGAACTCCTGCTCTATTAAAGTCAACTAAAGTACCAGCTTTAGTGTGAAGAAGTTTTCCTGCATCTTCTTCTATATGTATTCTTTGAATTCCTATCTTCTTTTTCTCTCCATTAGCTAATTCAATCTCAATATATCCATCGTGACAAAGTGGAATTTCATCTTGAGTAATCTGATAGCTTTTAGGACAATCTGGATAGAAATAATTTTTTCTATCCATTCTACAAAGATTATTTATATCACAATTAAGAGCTAGCCCAGCCTTAATTGCATATTCTACTACTTTTTTATTTAATTGTGGAAGTGACCCTGGAAGTCCTAAACATATAGGACATACATGAGAGTTTGGCTTTCCACCAAATTCTGTGGTACATCCACAATATATTTTGGTTTCCGTTGATAATTCAGCATGAACTTCTAAACCAATCACCGCTTCAAATTCCATATATCTTCAGCTCCTTTTCTTACCCATTTATAATTATAGTTTAGCTCTCATTTTATGCCAATCTGTACTTTGTTCGTAACTGTAGGCTATATTAAATATAGTATCTTCTCTAAAGTAATTTCCAATAATCTGAAGTCCTACCGGAAGACCTTCTGACATTCCACAAGGAATAGACATAGCTGGCAGTCCCGCTACGCTCACTGGAACAGTATATGCGTCTGATAAATACATAGCCATTATATCTTCTGACTTTTCTCCTATTTTAAAGGCCTTACTTGGGTAAGTAGGTGAAATTATAGCATCAAATTCCTTAAATATACGCTCATAATCATCCTTTATAAGCTTTCTAACCTTCAAAGCCTTCTTATAATATGCATCGTAATATCCTGCAGATAATACATAAGTTCCAAGCATTATTCTTCTCTTTACTTCTTTACCAAAACCTTCATCTCTTGTGTTAAAGTATATGTCTACTGGATCTGTAAAGTTCTTTGTTCTGTATCCATATCTTATCCCATCAAATCTACCTAAGTTTGATGAAGCCTCTGCACTAGATATTATGTAATAAGCTGATAAAGCATAATCAGTAAGTGGAAGGGAACATTCCTTAACCTCTGCTCCATTCTCTTTTAAAACCTTTATAGCTTCTTCTATAGACTTTCTTACACCCTCATCTAATCCTTCACCAAAAAACTCCATAGGTATACCTATTTTTTTCCCTTTAATGTCTTTATTTAAATACTCACTATATTTAGGTACAACAATATTAGATGAAGTAAAATCTCTTCTATCTCCACCTGCAATTTGTTCCATAAGAAGTGCTGAATCTTCTACGTCCTTTGACATGACTCCAACTTGATCAAGAGTAGATCCAAAAGCTACTACTCCATATCTAGAAACTCTACCATAAGTAGGCTTAAGCCCTACAATTCCACATAGAGCTGCTGGCTGTCTTACAGAACCTCCTGTATCTGTACCTAAGGCTAATGGAGTTTCCATAGCTGATACTGCAGCGGCAGAACCACCTGAAGAACCCCCTGGAACTCTTTCTAAATCCCATGGATTTCTAACTGCTCTATAGCTGCTATTTTCATTAGAAGAACCCATTGCAAATTCATCCATGTTTAGCTTCCCAAGAATAATTCCGTCTTCTTCTTTTATTCTTTCTACTACATGAGAATCGTAGGGAGACACATATCCTTCTAATATTTTTGAAGCACAGGTATTTTGCATTCCTAAGACACTAATATTGTCTTTTATAGATACAGGAACTCCTCCTAAACCTTTTAACTCTTCTCCCTTTGAAATCTTTTCATCAAGTTTCTTTGCCATAATTATAGCTTCTTCTTTTCCTGAATAAAGATAGGCTCCTATTTTTTCGTCAACTTTTTCTATTCTATCTATAAAGCTATTTACTACTTCTTCTACTTTTACTTCTTTATTTTTTATCATACTCTTAAGCTCATGAGCTGTACGATTATGTAATTCCATATTTTTAACCTCCTTTATTCCTAATTACTCTCCATCTATAATTTGTGGAACTAATATGTATTCTTCTAACTTTCCAGGGGCATTTCCTAGCACCTTTTTTATATCCATAGAAGCTTCTATTTTATCTTCTCTAAATACATTTTCTACATAATAAGGATTTACCACTATATCTACGTTTTCAGTGTCCAATTCATTTAATTTTTCCATGTATGATAGTACTTTATTAAGGTCTTCTATTAAAGCCTCTTTTTCTTCTTCTTTTAATTCAATTCTAGCTAATTGACTTACTTGCTCTACATCTTTTCTAGTAATTGACATTTTACTCCCTCACTTTCTTGGTAAATTTATCTATACTTAAAAATAACATTTATATTGTATCATAAAAATTATTTTTTTACATTGTTATTCATAGTCAAAAAAGATATCAACATCTCGAAAGAGTTTGTCGATATCTTTCACCTTTAATACACTTTCATAATTATAAAAAATATACTTCCCGCAGCTAATGCACCACAAACAATAGGGTAAACTTTTTTTATATTTTTTAAATCAATAAAGTTTATTGCCCATATAATCATAGTAAAGAAGAGGCACCACTGTAGAACATAGTAGCTATTAAAATATTTAATATATACAAATTGATAGGTAGTAAGCATGGTTAATATTATAGCTATAACTGTAATAAAAACAGTTCCCCATCCCAACAATCTAATAGTTCTTCTCATTTCTACTCTCCAACTCCTTATCTATATAAAACTAATTTTTAATCATTTGGTTAAATTCTTCTTCATTTAATATTCTTATTCCTAATTCCTTAGCCTTATCATACTTAGAACCAGGTTCTTTTCCAACCAGCACATAGTGAGTTTTTTTACTAACACTCCCAGAAACCTTCGCCCCTAAGCTCTCTAGCTTTTCTTTTATTTCTACTCTTCCGTAATTTTCCAAGGAACCTGTTACAACTACAGTCTTATCTTTAAAAGGATTATCCCCCTCTACTTCTAAAGTGTCAGTCACTGGATTTATGCCAAGTTCTAATAATTCATTTAAACTATTAATTATTTTTTCCTGCTTAAAAAATTCTATTATACTTTCAGCTACTTTTTCTCCAATGTCTTTAATCATGGTGAGTTCTTCAATGGATGCATTTTTTATATTATCCAAAGTTTTAAAACTTTTTACTAAATCCTTTGCTGTTTTTTTTCCTACATTGGGTATTCCTAATGCATATATAAAGGAAGATAACTCCGGAGTTTTGCTTCCCTCTATGGCGTTTAAAATATTATTAGCCTTCTTTTCTCCGAACTTTTCTAAGGTTAGTAATTCTTCCTTCTTTACTCTATATAAATCTCCTATTGATTTAATATTTAGCTGTTCAAAAAATTGTTCTGCAGTTTTCTCACTAAATCCTTCTATATTCATAGCTTCCCTACTAGCAAAATGAACTATGCTCTTAACCATTTGAGGTTTACAAGATAATGTATTTTCACAAAATAAATGTACCCCCTCTTGAATTAATTCGCTATGACAATAAGGACATTTGCTAGGTGGTTCTATATCTTTTCCATTTTGAAGACTATCTTCTACTACTCCAATTATTTCTGGTATAACATCATTAGAACGTCTTATATATACCTCACTGCCTATTTTAACACCTTTCCTTTGTATGTCATCCATATTATTTAAAGTAGCTCTCTTTACCGTAGCTCCGGATAATTCCACAGGCTCTAAAAGAGCTGTTGGTGTCACTCTTCCACTTCTCCCTACATTCCATTCTACTTCTTGTAAAATAGTAGTAGCTTCTTCTGCCTCAAATTTGTATGCAATAGCCCATTTAGGAAACTTTATTGTATATCCTAATAGTTCTCTTGTTTTCATATGATCTATTGCTATAACAATGCCGTCTATATCATAATCTAGCTTACTTCTTATACTATTAATATACTCTATTTCCTCTTCGATCTCCTCTATAGAGCTACATCTTTTTATATAGTCATCCATAGGAAAACCCATTTCTTTTATGAATGCTAACATTTCAGTATAGGTCTCAAAAGGTTCTCCTTCACTATATTTTATATCATAAAAATAAGCAGATAAATTTCTCTTGGCTGTTTCTCTAAGATTTAAATTCCTTAAAGCACCAGCTGCTCCATTTCTAAGATTCTTCAAGGGAATCAATGCATTTTTATTATATTCTTCAAAAGCCCTCTTAGTCATTATGGCTTCTCCGTGAATTTCAAAAAGATAATTGTTTTTAATTCTTAAAGGCAATGATTTTATAGTTTTAACTTGCTCTGTAATATCTTCTCCAATTACTCCCGTTCCTCTAGTAGCAGCCTTTATTAAAATTCCACTTTCATCATAGGTACAATTTATACTAAGTCCATCGAACTTTTTTGTCAATATATATGTAGGCATGGGTAATTTATCTTCATTGATACTATTATACTGAAGGATGGCTTTTAAATTTCTATTATGCCACTCTCTTATAGCATTTATATTTTGTCCCTTATCTAAACTCCAAAGCCTTCCCCTATGCTGATATTTTTCAAATTGGGATAAAACCCTATCCCCTACCCTTTGCGTAGGAGAATAAGAAAGTATAATTCCTGTTTCTTTTTCTAATTTAACTAATTCATCATATTTTTTATCATACTCTTTATCAGATATAGATGGATTATCTAAAACATAATATTCATAAGCATATTTATTTAATTCTTCTACAAGCAATTCCATACTCGTTTTGTTTTTATCTTCAATACTCAAAAGACTTACCCCCTAAACCGCTTCTAAAGGTGCCACGCTAAGCATCAATATTTTTACTCCCATTTTGTCAAAGGCAACGGTAAGTTTTACATCTTCTCCGCTTTCTATTGCACTTATTACAGTTCCAATACCAAATTTCTCGTGTCTTACTTTTGACCCTGGCCTTACTTCCTTTGAGGTTAATTTGCTTTTTTCTTCCTCTTCTGCTTTAGTCTCTTTATTAATTTCCACTTTATTCAATATCACACTATTAGCAGAAGAATACTCATTATTTGTATATACGCTTCTTCTATTGTAATAGTCATTGTAACTATTCTTTTTCGGACTAATACTTTCCCTTAAATCCATAGCAATTTCATTGATAAATTCTGATTCTGCATAAGCTACTGTTCTTCCGAAAATATTTCTTCTCTCCGCAGAAGTCATATATAACTTTTCCTTTGCTCTTGTTATTCCAACATAACAAAGTCTTCTAGACTCCTCCATCTCTTCCTCATCCTCTAAAGATTGAGCACCTGGGAATATACCATTTTCCATTCCAGCCATAAATACAACTGGGAACTCTAGTCCCTTAGCACTATGAACTGTCATTAAAACCACCGCATCCGCATCCTCATCATATTTATCTATATCTGAAACTAAAGTAACTTGTTCTAAAAATGCTGAAAGACTTTTATCTTCAGAATTACCTTCAAAATGTACAGCAGCAGATACTAATTCTTTTAAATTTTCAATTCTGCTTATATCCTCAATATTATTTGATTTTTGAAGCTCATCTATGTATCCAGTACTTTGAAGTATTTCCTCAATTAATTTTGACACATTTATGTCATCTCTTTTTCTTATAAAACTATTTATTAAGCTTATAAATTTATTAATTGAAGCCACTGCCCTAGAGGATAACCCTATGTTATCCACATCTAGTAATACACTATACATACACTCTTCCATGGAATTTGAGAAGTCTTGAATCTTGTCCACGGTACTATCTCCAATTCCTCTTTTAGGAACATTAATTACTCTTTTTAAACTTACATCATCTAGAGGATTATTAATTAATTTTAAATATGAAAGTATATCTTTTATTTCTTTTCTGTCATAGAACTTAAGCCCACCAACTATTTTATAAGGTATGTTATTTCTCATAAAAGATTCTTCAAAAATACGAGACTGTGCATTAGTTCTATATAATATGGCAAAGTCTTTAAAACTTCTCTCTTCTTCCTTAGCTAGCTTTTTTATTTCTGAGGAAATAAATTGAACTTCTTCTAAATCCGAGTATCCTCTATATATTTTAATTTTTTCACCTTTTTCATTATTTGTTCTAAGAACTTTACTTTTTCTATTACTATTATTTTTTATAACCACATTAGCAGCATCTAAAATATTGCTAACGGATCTATAATTTTGTTCTAACTTAATTATCTTAGCATTTGGGTAATCTCTTTCAAATTCAAGTATATTTCTTATGTCCGCTCCTCTCCAAGCATAGATACATTGATCATCGTCACCCACAACGCATATATTTTTATGCTCTTCAGCAAGCAATCTAGCAAATTCATATTGAGACTTATTGGTATCCTGGTATTCATCTACCATAATATACTTAAATTTTCTTCTATAAAAATCTATAACATCTGGATTTTTCTTAAATAATGTTACCGTATTAAATATTAAATCATCAAAATCCATGGCATTATTGGATTTTAACTTCTTTTGGTACAAAGAGTATATTTCTCCTAATCTCTTTACTCTAAAATTGCTATATCCCATTTTAACTACTTCTTCTGTAGTAATTAAATTGTCTTTAAACTCTCCTATTTTATTTAAAGCTGTTTTCTCATCAATATCTTTATCGCTGATATTTAGTTCCTTTAAACATTCCTTCATTAAAGTTTTTTGGTCATAACTGTCATATATAGCAAAGTTTTTATTGTATCCTATTTTGTCCCCTTCTCTTCTAAGTATCCTTACACAACTTGAGTGAAAAGTGGTTATCCACATATTGTCAGTTTCACTTCCAACAATATTTTTAACTCTTTCTTTCATTTCACTTGCTGCTTTATTTGTAAAAGTAATAGCTAATATTTGTGAAGGGTATACCCCTAAATTTTTAATTAGATGGGCTATTCTATAAGTTAAAACTCTGGTTTTTCCTGATCCTGCTCCTGCAAGTATCAGTAATGGACCTTCTACAGTGCTGGCTGCTTCAAATTGCTCCTTATTTAATAATTTACTTAAATCCATTAAATTTTCACTCCCTGTTTCTAATAACTTAAACTAGTTTATATTATAACATTTAAACACCTATTTAATCATCTTTTAATTTATTTTAACTAAATGTTAAGAAGATGTTCTGTTTAAGATTAAAATAAAAGTATGGAATTTGCATTCCCTAAAACCTTCGCTACGCAAAGAAAGTCTACTATTTCTTTTGTTTAAAATACCTAAGCCTTATAAACTCGCTTTGCTCGGACATATAAGGCTTTTTACGGTATTTTAAAGTCAGAAATAAAGACTTTCTAATGCTTAATCAATGTTTTTCATAATGCAAATTCCATACTATAAAAGTTAATATTAAAACATTTTTATTTTAATAAATCTAAAGCTGTATTACACAATGCTTCTATACCTATTTTTATTGCCCTTTCATCTCCAGTAAAGGTAGGATTATGAACTACGCAACAGTCTTCATTTAATTCTGATTTACATCCTAACCACATGAATGTGCAGGGTACATGTTTATTAAAGAATGAAAAGTCTTCTGCTCCTGTGGCAGGATTTAATGGTATAATTATATTTTCTTCCCCAAAAGTTTTCTTTAAAGATTCTGTGACCTGTTCTGTTAGAGTTTCATCATTATATGTTAACGGGTATCCATAGACATATTGAAATTCATAACCACACCCTAAGGCTTCACAAACATTTTTAACAACGGTTTCAATTCTACCTGGCATAATAGCAGCTACGTGAGGAGCAAAGGTTCTAACAGTTCCCTCTAAATTCACCTCATCCGGTATTACATTGTATCTATATCCACCTTGTATAACCCCTAAAGTTACAACTCCACTATCAAGTGGGCTTATATTTCTACTTACTATGGTTTGCAATGCAGTTATAACATGAGCTGCTCCTACAATAGCATCTGTCCCCTGATGTGGAGCTGATCCATGGGCACTTTTTCCTTTTACTTTAATGAATATTCTATCCGATTGAGCCATCATAGCCCCAGGCTTTAAAGCTAATTTACCTAAAGGTATGTCCCACACATGAAGGGCGAGAGCTGCATCTACCTTAGGATTCTCCAAAACTCCGTCTTCAATCATATAATTTGCTCCACCTGTAGGGTTACACTCCTCTGCAGGTTGAAATACAAATTTAATATTCCCCTTAATTTCCTCCCTCATATTGGATAACACCTTAGCTGCTCCTAAAAGTATAGCTGTATGAAAGTCATGTCCACAGGCATGCATAATATTTTTGTTTAAGGATTTATAGGGTAAGTTAGTTTGCTCTTCAATAGGAAGAGCATCCATATCAGCTCTAAGCATGATGGTTTTTCCTTCTTTGTCTCCTTCTAAAAGAGCAACAACCCCTGTTTTTCCTACTCTTGTTTGGATTTTAAGCTCTAACCCTTGAAGATTATCATAAATAACCTCAGCAGTTCTATTCTCTTCCATTCCAAGCTCTGGATTAGCATGTATATCTCTTCTTATATCTATAACTTTCTCTAAGTTTTCTTCAATTAATTTATTAATAATTTCTTTAGTCAAATAACACACCTCACTTTATCTTATAGGGGCTCCTGGTCCTAATGGTAATCCAATCATATACCAAATAACAGCAAATATTATCCAAGTAATTAGTAGAATTATACTGTATGGTATCATTAAAGATAATACCGTTCCCACTCCTGATTCCTCATCATATTCATAAAATAATCCTAAAATTATTGGGAAATAAGGGAATAATGGAGAAATAATATTAGTGGTGGAGTCTCCTATTCTATAGAGCATTTGAGTTAATGCTGGATTATAGTCTAATAAATAAAACATCGGAACAAATATTGGCGCTAGTAATGACCATTTTGCTGAACCACTTCCAATAAATAAATTTACAAAAGCTACAAATAAAATAAATAGTATAAATAGTGGTATTCCTGTTAAATTAGCCGCCTTTAAACCATTAGCTCCATTTACAGCTATAGCATATCCTAAGTTACTCCAGTTAAAGTATGCTATAAATTGACCAATAACAAATACAAGAACTATATATGATGCCATGTCTTTTATAGCTATGGACATGTATTTAGGTACATCTGCCATAGTTTTAATTTTTCCAACTTCCTTACCATAAACATAGGATACTAGTATAAATAGGAATAGTAATAATGGTATTATTGAATTTAGGAAAGGAGATGGTACTAAAGTATGAGTCTTTGGATCTCTTAAAAAGCTAGTTTTTGGAATTAATATTGCAATTAAGCCTAATACATATATTAGTGCAGCAATTCCTGCTTTTCTTAACCCCTTCTTTTCTTCCGCTTTTACAGGTTCATGAGTAACTTGTTTTTTTCCTTTATAAACACCTAATCTTGGTTCTATTATTCTTTCTGATATTAATGTACCTATTACTGCTAATATTATGGTAGATGCAGCCATAAAGTACCAGTTACTTACTGGAGTTATGGAACCACCCTTATTGACAATTTGTAGAGACTCTGTAGTAATACCTGCAAGTAAAGCATCTGTTCCAGCTACTATTAAGTTTGCGCTGAATCCTGCTGTAGTAGAAGCATATCCTATGGCAATACCAGCCAATGGATGCCTACCCACAGAAACAAATATAACTGCTGCAATGGCTGGAATAACAACTATAGCAGCATCTGAAGCTATATTTCCACATATACCAATTAACATGATCATAAACGTAAGCACTTTAGGTGATGCACCAAGAATGGTTTCTTTCATGAAAGTTGTCATAAATCCAACCTGTTCTGCCATACCTATACCAAGAGTCATGGTTAGAACTAATCCTAGAGGCGCAAACCCTGTAAAATTTTTAATCATATTTTCTAGCATATATCTTATGCCTTCTCCCGATAGTAAGTTTTTAACTGCAACAACTTTTCCATCTACGGGATTCTTAACGGAAACTCCCATTTTAGCACAAATAAAGGAAGCTATCCACACTATAACTATTAGCCATAAAAATAATATAAATGGATGAGGTATTTTATTACCTACCCTTTCTACCCAACCTAAAAAACCCCCAGCTTTTTTCTGATTAACTATTTTTTTCTCTGTATTCACAAACATACCCCCTATCTTTAATTTTTATAATTAAGGTTCAATCTTAAACTTTTTCCTCCCTTCTATTTAATTCAAAAGCAGTACTTGCATAAACCTTTGCAGCTATCTTTAGTGCCCCTTCATCAAAGTCAAAGGAGCTATTGTGATGATCTGCAGCAAGAGTTGTGCCAAATATTACATATACTGCCTTACCACCATTTTGTTGAACCTTATTCATCATATAAGTCACATCTTCAGAACCACCAAGCTTAGCCTGTTCTACTATGCTCTTTATATCATCTAAATCCCTTCCTACTTTTTCAATTATTTTAGATAATTCTGTATCACTATTTGCACTTTCAGCTCCACCAACAATTTTAATTTCACATTCTAAATCATACATAATTGCTGATGCCTTTATAATTTCTATTGCTCTTTCTGTTATATAATTATTAATATTATTATTTTCTCCTCTAGTTTCTATTTTCATCTCTGCAAGCTCAGGAATTACATTTCTTCCTGTACCTCCATTTAGAACTCCTACATTAATTCTTCCTATGCCCTCTTTATGTTGACAAAGGGTATGAAGATTTAAAGTAGCCGTTGCTGCACCTAATAATGCATTCTTGCCCTTCTCTGGTGATGCTCCTGCATGGGAACTTCTTCCTTTAAAAGTTACATCCATTTTAGTTGTGGAGAAAAACCCTCCCGTATTGCATACTATTTCTCCTACAGTATTAGATGAAAATCCTAAGTGACCACTAATTAAGTAATCTACATCATCTAATATATGGCTATAAGCCATAGCTTTTGCTCCTCTTGTACCTTCTTCCGCTGGTTGAAATATTAAAATAATTTTCCCATTTAATTTCTCTTCGAACTTTTTAAATACCTTTGACAAAGCAAGTCCAATTGAAGCATGTCCATCATGACCACAAGTGTGCATAGCTCCCTTATTAACGGATACAAATCCTTCTTTAAAGGGTCTATGCTCTAAAGAGTTACTTTCTACTCCATCATTAGAGTCAATATCAAATCTAAAAGCTATAGTTTTTCCTTGTCGTCCAGTATCTAATATTCCAACTACCCCTGTATATCCATCTTCCATTTTTTCTATATATTCTTTAATCCCTCCCTGAGATAAAGCTCTTGACCTATGTGCTTTTAACTCTTCTTTAGTAGGTAACCCCATCATATATTCTTTATTGAAAATGTCCTCTCCTAGTTTAATTTCATAACCTAAGTCATCTAAGTATTTGGCTATTTTTGATGCAGTCCTAAATTCAGTCCACCCTGATTCAGCATATTTATGTAAATCTCTTCTTATTTCTATAATTTCATTTTCTAATTCATCAATATAATTAGTTAATTTTAAATTATCTCCCATATATCTTCCTCCCATATTCCACTTATTATCAATATAATACCATATTTTAGTAATTATTCTACATTAATGAATTTTATCCTTTTTATTTTTATAATTTTTAGTAAATTTTTAATTTTCAAAAACATATAAAACCAAAAGAACTGACTTAATGTTAATTAAATCAGTTCTTTTAATAATATATTTATTTATTTTCTTCTAACCTTGATAATACAATTTCATATCCATCACTACCATAGTTTAAACATCTATTAACTCTGCTAATAGTAGCAGTACTAGCCCCTGTTGTTACAGATATATCTTGATAAGTCCTTTTATCTTTTAACATTTTTGCTACTTGCATCCTTTGACTTAATGCTTGAATTTCATTTATAGTGCAAAGGTCATCAAAAAATCTATAGCACTCTTCTATGGTCTGTAATTTTAATATAGCCTCACATAAAAAATCGATTTCATTGCTTTGAATTTTAGACTTATATCCACTCACAACATTCAGCTCCTTGCAAATTAATAATACTAATTAAATTTTAACATTAATATAGAAATATATCTACATCTATAAACTGAATTTTTTGCATTTCAAAATAATTCTCACAAAAAAGGCAAAACAACCCATTGGGGCATGGGTTGTTCAATAAATAAAAGGGGGCTATTCATTCCTTTATTTATTCTTGCAACCTTATTATATATAATTTATGGCTTATTTTCAAGATGTATTGCAAGAAAAAATATTAATATTTTATTAACATGCGTGAAATAATTCATTTTTCGTTAACTTCAAAAAAATGGTTCCTTATTCAAACTTATTCAATATATCAAATTCTTCTTCTGTAAGCTCTCTGTAAGCGCCCTCTTCTAAGGTCTTATCTAGCTCTAAGTTTCCAAATTTAATTCTCTTTAAATAAACTACTTTTTTATCTAAGGATTCAAACATTCTTTTAACTTGATGATATTTTCCTTCCTGTATTGTAACATATACTTCAGAACCATGAATATTTGCATGTTTTATTTCAAGTTTTCCTGGCATGCATTTATATCCGTCATCTAATACTATGCCCTCTTCGAATGCTTTTATATCTTCTTCTCCCACTTCCTTATCTATTTCTGCATAATAAATTTTATTTACATTCCATTTAGGAGAGATTAATTTATGATTTAATTCACCATCATTAGTTAATAAAAGTAGTCCCACTGTATCCTTATCTAATCTTCCCACTGGAAATGGGTCAAAGGCTTGATGCTCTGGCCAAAGTAGGTCTATAACAGTTTCTTCCCTATTGTCATACGTAGCAGAAATAACACCAGGTGGTTTATTCATCATTAAATAAATATACTTCCTGTACTTTATTTCTTCTCCGTCTACCTTTATTATAGATGAATTAGGATCTAAGTTCATTCCAGGGTCCTTTGCTAAAACACCATCTACTTCTACTGCTCCCCTTTTCACCAAAACTTTAACTTCTTTCCTTGTACCATGTCCTAAATTAGCTAGTATTTTATCTAGTCTTTCCATTTGTTACCTCCAAAGTAATTTTTACTTCCCGTAGTACTTCATAACCTTTTGTACATAATCCCTAGTTTCATAAGGTAATCTGTCAATTTGATTAGGATCTTTTACTCCTCTATTTTGCAATGTTCCTGGCCCTGCATTATAAGCCGCTAGCGCCATTTCTTTTCTGTTTCCATAAAGGTCTAAAAGCTCTCTTAAGTATTTTGTACCACCATTTATATTTTCCTCAATATCATAAGGGTTATTCACCCCTAAGTAATCTGCTGTTCCTGGCATTAAT
Organism: Clostridium malenominatum; assembly: GCF_039521365.1. NCBI lineage: Bacteria > Bacillati > Bacillota > Clostridia > Eubacteriales > Clostridiaceae > Clostridium > Clostridium malenominatum. The sequence goes on along the minus strand of NZ_BAAACF010000001.1, from coordinate 381,677 downwards.
TGCATAAGTCCCATCGCTCCTGCATGAGAGGTTGCATTAGGGTCAAAAGAAGATTCTTGCTTTATTACTGCCAAAATTAGATCTTCATCTATAGAAAATTTTTCAGAAGCCTTTTTAACTATATCTTCAATACTTCCATTACTCTTCTTTTCTTCCTTTATATAATTTATTAAACTTTTATCTTCTCCCATCATGGCATTTGTTAAACTTTCCATAACTAATGAAAAAGCAGGAGAGTCTCCTATGCTTTTTTGTAAAACTTCTTTCATTAACTGCAACTGAAGAAACTGTTCTACCTTTTTTGAATCATTAATATTCATTTCATCACCAACCTATCTAAACTACTTCAAACTCAAACATATCATAATCTTCATAGGAGCATTTATTATAATTGCTTTTACATAATGCCAGTAATTTAAAGTTTCCTTGAATAAAAGGTACTAAACTGTAGTTGTTTTGCTTGCTGTAGCTTTGAACCTTTATCCACTCTTCATTATCCATCATATAAAATTCATATAATACATCTTTACCACCGCTGTTGTCTACAGAGAATATTACAGGTTCATTTACCTTTATTTTTCTTCTATCACATTTTATTTTTGTTCCTGTAATCGGTAGAGCATCTCTAACCTCAATTTTAATATCTTTTTTATTATCAAAAATTTCTTTGCTTTTTGTATTTTTAGCATATATATGTAATAAGTATACCCCACTGCACTTAGGAAGGAAACTATATTTTTTGTTAAAGGTGTAATCACTTTCTTCCACCTTATGCCCGTTAATTTTTAGCACATACTTTACTAAAGTATCCTTATTACTGGTAGTTACCACATCAAATACTATATTATCTCCACATAAAAAATAATCTTTAGAGGGATATAATATATACTGTATAGATGCTGGGAAATATTCAAAAGCATTTAAATAAATAATTTGGTGACTATCATATTCTCTTTTTGAGTATTTATCCTTTACTCTAATTTGAAGTTCATATTTTCCTTCTTCAGCGGGGGCAAATCTTGCCCAATTACTACTACCGTAATCAATAATAGACTTTATAATATTGTCTTTTTTTAAAATAAAGCTATATCTTAAATTCATTCCCCCAAAAGCTCTTACTTTAGCCACTAAGCTTTCTCCAATAATAATATTATTTCCCTTATCTAATATAACTTCTTCTATATATACATTATCCTTACTCTTCTCGTCAATAATAAAATTAATCTCTTCTTTAGCTTCATAGTTACTATTATAAGAACTATCCTTAACCCAAAGAGTAATCTTATAGTCCCCTGCCATTTTAGGTGTCCAAACATAGCTGTCTTCCCTTATAAATCCTGAGTCTTCACCATAGTTACCATCAATTATGTACCTATAAACTAAATCCTTTCCTCCTGAAACAACAGCTTTAAATAATATTTCAGTATCGCAGATTTGAGGTGATATTTTATCTGTAGTAAAACTTTTTATTTCTATACCTTTATATTTTTTTACCTTATAATTAATTGCTGCCACATCATCATATTCCTTTTGAGAATACATATCCTTTACATAACATAAAAGCTTGTACTCTCCACTTTCCTTTTCTTCAAAACTCACCATTCTTCTGTTAGAATAATCTTGCATGCACAGGTTTGAGCCATCAGGATTAAGTTTTACAAATTTATAAAGAATTGTTCTGTTATCCGAGGAATTTACCTCTACTTGGAATATTAGTTCCTTCTCTACTAATAATTCCTTTGTTAAACACTTGAAATTTTTTATATCTACCTTTTCTAATGGAAATACTTCAAATTCTATCTTAGCAAAATCATCATAATTATTACTTGAATTAGCCTCTTTACATTCAACTAATATTTCATTTATCCCAGGAGTTTTAGCCGTAAACACCATGACATTCTCTGGAGAATAATCCTTTATCAAATTCCAGCTATATTCTTCTCTAATCCAATATCTATACATTAAAGAATCCTTATTAGAGTTAACTTTAACCCTAATTTTTTCTCCCACCTTAACGGTTTTTTTATCAATGTTAAAGTTAGCTATTAAATTCCCTTCAGCTTTTCCAATAATATAATCATTTCTTATAACGTAATCAAATAATTTATTACTATCCTTTTTCTTAGCTTGTACCATTATGGTGTATTTTCCATCTTCCTTTGGCGTCCAGCTTGTCCAATTTTCTTCATTAAAATCTTTTATAATATCCCATACTCCGTTAGCCCCTACAAAAAATTTATATAGCATTTCTTCTTTTATATTATTTTCCACAGTTATTTTTATTTCTTTTCCCTTTTCTTGAGGACTATTAAAACTAAATAAAATATTTATTTCATCCATGTAATCAACTCCCCACCACAATTTCCCTATTATATATTATACTATGTATCCATATATTGTCATAGGTCTTTGTTTACATTTAGTAATATCTTTAATATTATAATATTATATAAAAATTTAAGGAGGATAAAATTTTGATTAATATAGCATTTTTATCAAATTTTTCCAAAATCATATTAAAATTTATAAACTTAGATAATTTTAATATAAATAATTTATTTATTTATAACGGCTATTTCCCCATATCTATAGCTAATTACACCATAAAAGAAAATAATATAGAAATTTTTTTAATAGAAGATATAAATATAAAAAATGAAACCTACCTATATTATGATAAGGTAGAGTATAAAGTGCATTACTATCCTCTTTATTCTTCTGAAGCCTTCAACTCCAGATATTATTTTGAAGGGGAATTAGGATTTAAGTATAATGGTAATAGTTCAACCTTTAATATTTGGTCCCCCGCTGCCACTTCCATAAACCTATTAATATACTATAGCGGAAACATAGGAGTGGAGGAAATTCCAAGAGAAATTCCTATGAAGGAAGGAGATTTTGGAGTATGGACCTGTACTTTAGAAGAAAACCTAGAAGGTCATTTTTATACTTACAAAGTAAATGTATATAATGAAACTTACGAAGCGGTAGACCCTTATGCTAAAGCGCTAGGTATTAATGGCCACAGGGGAGCTATTATTGATATGAATAAAACTAATCCTCCTGGCTGGAAAGAAGTTACTTCCCCTACTCTTAATAATTTTACAGATAGCATAATATACGAAGTCAGCATAAGAGACATATCTATGTATCCTAATAGTGGAGTTTTCCATAAAGGCAAATATTTAGGATTGACTGAGTACCCCATTTTAAATCACTTGAAAGAGCTAGGAATAACCCACCTTCAAATAATGCCTTTTTATGATTTTTCTCATAGAAGTGTTGACGAGCAAAACCCCTTATCCTTCTATAATTGGGGATATGACCCTCAAAATTATAATGCTCCAGAAGGAAGCCTTTCCACAAACCCTTATGACCCTTATATCAGAATTTACGAATTAAAGAAAATGGTTTTATCTCTTCATGAAAATGGCTTTAGAATAAATATGGACGTGGTTTACAATCATCTATGGGATGCCCAGGATAATAATTTTCAAAAAATATTTCCAGGTTACTATTTAAGGTATAACAATGAAGGTTTTCTTAGTAACGGAAGTGCCTGTGGTAATGATACTGCATCTGAGCATTTGATGATGAGAAAATTTATAGTAGATTCAATTAAATATTGGGTTACTGAATATCATATAGATGGTTTTAGAATGGACTTAATGGGACTTCATGACATAGAAACTGTTAATCTTATTAGATATACCCTAGACAAGATAGATGAATCTTTAATGCTTTATGGTGAAGGTTGGAATCTTTCCACAACACTACCTATAGAAAAAAGAGCTATAAAAGACCACCATTATCAAATGCCTAAAGTAGGTCATTTCAATGACTTAATAAGAGATAGTATTAAAGGACATGTTTTTAATTATAGGGATACTGGATTTGCTACAGGAAAACAAGGCATGGAAAATAATATAAAAGCCTGTGTTAAAGGGATTTTTTCTTCTCCTTATCAAGGAATAAATTATGTTTCCTGTCACGACAACCATACTCTATGGGATAGGATTAATTTAAACTGCGAATATGATAGCTTGGAAGATAAGAAATATATGCATAAATTATGTAATGCTATTGTATTTACTAGTCAAGGCATACCTTTTATTCATTCAGGAGTGGAATTTTGTAGAAGTAAAAGCTTTGTAGAAAATAGTTTCCGTTCATCGGATCATATAAATTGGATGGATTATGATAGAATATATAAATTCGGCGATGTATTTTCCTACTATAAAGACTTAATAAAACTTAGAAAAGAACATCCTGCCTTTAGAATGAATAGTAAAGAAATTATAGACAATGACTTAGAATTCATAGAAAATACTCCTAGCAATGTAGTAGCCTTCTTATTAAAAGACCATGCTAATGGAGACTCTTGGAGAGATATTCTAATAATTTATAATTCCAATAAAAATTCGCAGTGGATAAATATACCTGAAAAAGAATGGAATTTAGTGGGCACAAGAGACTTAATAAGCTCTACTGCTATAAGAACATTTTCTGGTGATTATATAGAGGTAGACGGAGTTAGTATGACGGTTTTATTTAGTTAAATAGTTTTTTAGATTTCTAGATGATTAGTTAATGAAAAAGTCCTGCGGAATTTTTATATTAATAAAATTCCGCAGGACTTTTTTACACTTTCAACTACTTATCTAAAAAACGAGTAATATTCATCTATTCTCTAGCAAAACTCCTTCAATAAGTTTTACTAAATTCCTATAAAGCCTCTCATCATCTTCCTTGCTTCTTTTTTTGGGATTGGAAGTTCTTCCTCCAGCTTTTCTAACCTTTGCTCCAATATGTCTTTCAAATAATAATCTATCTATATTGTCATTATCATAGATAAATCCCTTAGGACTTACGGCATAAGCCTTTTTGCCTAGACACATGGCTGCTACTCCAAAATCTTGAGTAACAACTATATCTCCCGCCTTAGTCTCATTGGCAATAACCATATCTACACTTTGAAAACCTGCTTCTACATATTTTATCTCGCTATAGTCGCTATTTAATATATGATTCATATCACAATACATTATTACGGATATATTATTTTCCTTTGCTGCCTTTTCAATTAAGTTTCTTCCAGGGCAAGCATCTGCATCTACTAAAATACGCATATTATTTTAATCATTTAACCTTTCTTCTAACTTTTCTTTTAAATCTTCAAATCCTGGTTTCCCAAGAAGTGAAAACATATTCTTTTTATAGTCTTCTACTCCTGGTTGGTCAAAAGGATTAACCCCTAAAAGATATCCACTAATTCCACAAGCTTTTTCAAAGAAATATACAGCATAACCAAAATAATAAGGCGTTAACTCTGGAATACTCACAATTATAGCAGGAACTCCTCCATCATTATGAGCTAATACGGTTCCTCTTAAAGCCTGTTTATTTACAAAATCCATAGTCTTTCCACTTAGGAAGTTTAACCCATCGGAGTTTTCCTTATCTTTTTCTATTATAATTTCTTCTCTAGGCTTTTCTACATTTATAAAGGTTTCAAATATTATTCTAAGACCATCTTGAATATATTGTCCCATGGAATGTAGATCCGTTGACAAATCAACTGCTGCTGGGAATATACCCTTTCCGTCCTTTCCTTCACTTTCGCCATATAACTGTTTCCACCACTCGCCAAAATAATGCAAACAAGGTTCAAAGTTAGCCATAATCTCTATAGATTTACCTTTTCTATAGAGAGCATTTCTTGCTGCGGCATATCTATAGCAAGGATTCTTATGTAAATCCTTAGCCATAAAATCTTCTCTAGCATCAAAGGCACCCTTCATCATCTTATCTATATCTATACCAGCTACAGCTATGGGAAGTAATCCAACTGCAGTAAGAACAGAATATCTTCCCCCTACATCATCTGGAATTACAAAGGTTTTATATCCTTCTTTGTCTGCTAGAGACTTCAGTGCTCCCTTTTCCTTATCTGTAGTTACAAATATTCTATTTTTACTTTCCTCTTTCCCATACTTCTTTTCAATTAAATCTTTAAATAATCTAAATGCTATAGCAGGTTCTGTGGTAGTACCTGATTTTGAAATAACATTAATAGAAAAATCCATATCTTTAACTAAATTAATTAAATCATAAATATATGTAGAACTTATATTATTTCCAACATAAAATATAGCTGGAGTTTTTCTCTCTTCCCCTGATAAATTGTTATAAAAGCTATTACCTAAAGCTTCAATAGCTGCTCTAGCTCCCAAATAAGATCCACCTATACCTATAACTATCAAAGCCTTTGAATTACTTTTTATAATTTTTGCAGCTTCTTTAATTCTTTCAAATTCATCCTTATCATAATTTAAAGGTAAGTCTATCCATCCTATATAATCATTACCTGCACCTGTGCCATTATGCAGCATGTCATGAGCTTCGTTTATATAAGGCTCTAAATACCCAACTTCTTCTTCCCTTAGATAAGGCTTTGTATAACTTAGATCCAAAGTTATCTTACTCATATATAATCCTCCCACAAATTTTATAATATTGATTTTATTATAACAGTATTTGTAAATTGAGTAAATTATATTAGTCTGTAATGCCTTTTTTACCTAACCAAAATATCATTATAAAGCCTATAATAAATACCATAGCAGATGGTATAAGCTGAGAGGTTGATGGCACCCCAGGAAATACTGGAAGCAAAGAGCCTACCACGAACCCTATTATAAGCATATAAGCTTTATTAGGGTGCTTTTGAAGAAAACTTTCTATAATTTTTGTGGTAGCTAAAGTACCTACTACTATACCTAAACCAAATGGAATTAAAAATGGAATATTTAAATCATTTATTGCATTAAGGGTAACATTATATAACCCTAAAACTAATAGCATAAAAGAACCACTTATTCCTGGTAATACTAAAGCTATGGCCATAACTATTCCTGCAATAAACAAAAATACCATGCTTAATATACCTTGAGAAGTAGCCATAGTGGTAGTTACAGTAGGTTCTGCAGATAGTAATAAAACCATTGTAAATCCTAATATAGCAAATATAAAATCCTTTTTATCCCTTTTACCAGAGGCAGTGGCCTTGCGATAAAGAAGTGGTAATCCTCCAATAATTATACCCATAAATAAAAATCTCATTATATGAGGATATTTATTTAGAGCATTTTCTAACAAACGACTAAAAAGCAATATACCTAAAATTCCTCCAAATCCAATCTCTAATAGTAGCTTAGTATGCTTTTTCCAATCCTTAAAAAATGAGCTTATAGCATGAATTAAATCATCATAAATACCTAATATAATTGCCATAGTACCCCCACTTACTCCTGGAACCAAAGTAGCAACTCCTACAGCTATACCTTTTAAAAAATTTTTTAAGCCTTTCACTTCATCACTCCTAGTAAATCAAATATATTTTTAGTTCTTGCCATTATCACTGATTTATTATATATTATACTACTCAATATTACATCATATTTTTTCTTAAGTAACTTCTAAATTGTATCATTTCATAACAAAGCATAGACATCCATCCTGCAATAACTCCGTAAGCAACACTTGTCATGCCAAAGTAAGGTGCAAGCACATAGGAAATAATAACTCTAAAAGATATTGAAATTAGTGTAGCAATTAAAGTTATTCTTGGCTTTCCTACTCCGCGGAAAAATCCTTGGAATATATTGCAAAGTGCAGAGAGCATGTAGAATAATCCCATTATCTTTAAATATTCCACCCCAATTGAAATTACCCCAACTTCCGTCTCTGGAACAAAAAACTGCATGATTAAATTTCCACCAAAGAAAATAATTGAAGTTATAAAAATACTGTAAGTGGCACTAATTATACTTCCCTGACGATAGCCTTCTTTTAATCTATCTTTCTTTCCTGCACCATTATTTTGAGCTGTATAAGTAGTAACCGCATCTGCAATGCTTCCAGCTGGTGCTATGGCGAAGGCCTCTATTCTTGTAACTGCACTAAAGGCAGCAATGGCATCTGTTCCAAAAGAATTGACTACACCTTGTACTAATATTTTGCCAATATACAAACAGGTTTGTTGCATAGCAGAAACCCAGCTATAGTTTATGGTAGTTTTTAGAAGCTCCTTATCAACAACTAATTCCTTTCTTTCTATATGTAATATAGGAACCTTTAAGTATACATATAAAATACAAAGTATTGCTGATATAGCTTGTGCAACCACTGTAGCAATAGCCGCCCCTGCTACCCCCCAGTGGAAAACTCTTATAAATATCAAATCTAAAACCACATTTATTATAGCGGAAATAACAAGAAAATTTACTGGGGTTCTAGAATTTCCAGTGGCTCTAAGTGCTGATGAGTAAAAGTTATATATAAAGGAAAATATAAGCCCACCAAAAACTATCTTTAAATAAATATCTGCATCTTTAATTATATTATTCGGAGTTCCCGTTAATATAAGAACCCTTTTAGAAAGCATTATACTCATGACTGATAAAAATAAAGTAAATATAGTTCCTGCAACTAAAGCTGTAGAAACTTCCCTTTTTAACTTTTCTTTTTCATCAGCACCAAAGAATTGTGCCATAAGAACTAGGGCCCCCATGCAAATTCCTACAATAAAGAAAATCACCAGTGACATAATGGGATTGGCAACTCCCACCGCAGCTAGAGCCTCCTTACCAACAAATCTACCCACTATTATTGAGTCCGCAGTATTATATAATTGCTGAAATATGTTTCCAAGCATCATAGGAACCGCAAAAGATACTAAAAGTTTTGAGGTATTCCCCCTTGTCATATCACCTTTCATAAACTCACTTCCTGTCTTTTAAATGAAAATTATTTTTATTATTTAAGTATAGCATATAAGAGTAATAAGATAAAAACAAAGATCTATTGTCAACAGATTATTAATAAATTAATTAAAAACAATTATGGACATAATATTGTTAATCAACTACAATATAAATTAACTGAAAATAAATACAAATTTAGCTATTTATATTTTACTAAGAGAAACAGGATGGTGTGGTACTGACATATTAATCTTAGGCATGACAATTGCTTAGAACAAATTTGGAACAGTAAAGAACTGAAATATAACTATTATCTTTGTGGTGAAATAACTAAAACAGGTATTGCACAACTTAAAATCCCAATTAGAGATACTAAGAGGTAAGCTGTATGAAAAAATGTAAGTACACAAATTTTTTTTGTATTATGATGTAATACAAAAAAATTAATTACAACCAAGGTAATAATGAGAATTGAAGGCAAAACATGATGAAAATGAGGTGGTAAGTATATGGATGTTTCACATATTGTTGAAAGAATTAATGATCTTTTTAATGTAACAAGTAAGGAAATCTATTCTAGTGAATCTGGAATTACATACCATGCAGATAAAAAAGTTAAAAAATTAGGATACTGTGTTAACCTAACGCTTGAAACTATAGAGGAAGCAAGAATTCATGGAGTTGATATGATGATGACACACCACGATGCATGGGATGAAATATATGGATTAAAAGAGGCATGCATAGAAAAACTAGCAGAGTATGGTATAAGTCACTACTATAATCACTTGCCACTTGATGACTGTAACTTTGGAACAAATGATAGTTTATTAAAAAAATTGAATTTAGAAAATGTTAAAAGAACCCACGAATGGGAAGGGTTATATTTTGGTAGAGTCGCAGAATATGATGAAGAAATTGAATTTAATGAATTAGTAAAAAATATTGAAAATCTACTTGAAGAACCAGTTAAATTTTGGCGGTTTAATGATAAAAAGGTGAAGCGAGTGGGCTTAGTCTGTGGTAATGGAGGGCCAACAACTTGCCTTAAGGAAGCAGTTGAAAATAAGTGTGATGTATACATTACAGGTGAATGTAATTTATATACGATTCAATATGCTAAGTTTAAAAGGATAAATCTTATCATTGGGAGTCATACTTTCACAGAATTCTTTGGAATTCAAAGTTTAGCATTGAAATTGAATGAGAATAAAAAAGAACTTGAAGTAGTGAGACTTAATGAAGAGCATTATGAAGCAAATATAAAATAAGTCAGTGTAGGGTGCACTACACTAAATATGAAAAGGAGAGATTTTAATGAAATATAGAAATGCCACATTAGAAGATATTCCTGCTATTTCAGAATTACAACAAAGGTATCATGTGTCAACTATAAGTGAAGAGGATAAAGCTGATGGATTTGTTACAACTTTATTTACAGAAGAGCAGTTTAAGGAATTAATCCAAATAGAAAATGGACTTGCTATAGCCTGTGATGGTGACAGAGTAATAGCTTATGCCATGGCTGCATCTTGGAAATATTGGTCTGCATGGCCTCTGTTTCAACATATGATAAACGACTTACCAGCTACAAAATATCTAGGTCAAATTCTTTCTACAGAAAACTCTTATCAATATGGACCAGTTTGCATTCATAAGGATTATCGTGGTTCTGAAGTCCTTTTAAATCTTTTTGAGTTCTCAAGAATTCAAATGAATAAAAGATACCCTATTTTAATTACCTTTATTAATCAAATCAACCCTCGTTCTTATAATGCCCATACTAAAAAACTTGGACTTGACGTAATTAAAACTTTTCAATTCAATAATAATCAATATTATGAGTTAGGATATGACACATCGAAGAAAACTAAAGGGTCTAATATTGAATATTAGAAATATATTAATTGACAAAAGACCTTAGGATTATAAATTCTTAAGGTCTTTATTTCACATTAATTTAAATCAATACCTAATATTCTATTTGCTTGAGTAACTAATTCCAGAAATCTGTCTTATCTTTCAATTTGATTGAGGAAGCTTTGAACACTGGGTTCTCTCCACTTTTTCTCTGCTCAATATAGTCATTCATACAAGCAATTACTGGATTTTTTAATATGAATATTGCTGGAATATTAATTAATGCCATTGCTGCCATAAATACATCCGCTGTATCCCATGCAACACCGAATTCCATTCCTGTACCAAGTAATATAACAAGTACTGCTATAGTACGGAAAACATTCAAAGTGCTTTTGCTTGTCTTTTCACCAAATATATATTTCAAGTTAGCTTCCGAGTAGAAATAGTTTCCAATTAAGGTTGTAAATCCAAATAGAAATAATGCAAATGTGAAGAAATGCTGTCCAAATACTCCAAAGTTATTAGTCAATGCAGCTACATTATATGCTGCACCAGCAATTTCTGGAGTTGGAGAAACTCCTGAAGCTAAAAGCATGATTGCAGTTGCTGTACAAATTATCCATGTATCTAGATATACTGACATCATCTGAACCAATCCCTGTTTTACTGGATGGGATACATCAGCTGCAGCTGCAGCATTTGGTGCCGAACCGATACCCGCTTCATTGGAATATAATCCTCTTTTTAATCCCATCATTACAGCTGATCCAGCGAAACCACCAAATATAGCCTTGAAGTCAAATGCTTGTGAGAATATATCAGCAAACATGGCTGGAATAATACCTATATTTTTAAATATTATGATAAATGCTATGATAATATACGTTACTGACATTATTGGAACAAGCAATGAAGCAATTTCACTTAATTTCTTTCCACCACCAAAAATACTAGCTCCAGTCAACACTGCTAAAACTGCTCCTACAATCATTGGAGTTGATTTAGGATTGTAAAAACTATATGTTGCAAATGCAGAATTAATATTATATGCTGCTAGCATGTTAAAGCCCACCATATATGTTAGAATTAAAATTATTGCAAAAATCATACCTAAAGTCTTGTTCTTCAATCCATCTTCAATATAATGTGCTGGTCCACCATATGAACCTCCATCCTTGTCACGTTTCTTGTAGATTTGTGCAAGGGTACTTTCAACGAAAGCAGATGATGCACCTAGAAAAGCTACAACCCACATCCAAAATACTGATCCAGCTCCACCTATACATATTGCTGTAGATACACCAACAATATTTCCCGTTCCAACTCTGGAAGCTGTAGAAACCATCAAAGCCTGGAATGAGGACATAGCTTTTTCATTTTCTGCAGGTTCATTTACAACTTTTATAGATTCCTTTAACAAACGTAGTTGAACAAATTTAGTTTTAAATGAAAAGTACAGTCCCCCTCCAATTAATAGTAGTGGTAAAAGATAAGTATATAGATAACCACTTAAACTACCAATAAATTTTGCATACATAATATCCCTCCTTAAAATTTTGTGACATTTTTGTTAGTTATTTTCTAAGTGCTATTTAATTAATTCTGCATAAATCACCTTCTTTCCATGACACTGAAACAAAAATTTTTCAATTAATACACCACATTACTTAATTCTCTACTAAAATAATGTAATCCTAACTCATTTGAAAGGTATTCAAGAATATGATAACCTCCTACACTGTTTCCCTGGGTATCAATTGCAGGTCCAAAAATTCCGATTCCCATTTTATTTTCAGCGGAAGCTACGATACCTCCGCCTACACCACTCTTTGCTGGCATACCTACCCTAATAGCAAATTCCCCCGATCCATCATACATCCCACAGGTCACCATAAGAGATTTTAGGATTTTTATAGTAGATTTATCAATCAATCGAATTCCAGATTTAACTTCAACTCCATCGTTTGCTAGGATTGATGCATAATTAGCCAAGTCATTGGTATTCATCTTAATCGAACACATTCTGAAATAAAATTTCAACGTCTCTTCCACATCCGTATCAAGAACACCGCTATTCTTCATCAGATATGCCATAGAGCGATTCAACAAGCCTGTCTCATTTTCTGATATGTATACGTTTTTATCAACCTCAATTAAATCTCTTCCGCAAAGCCTACGTACTAATACTAGATAATCCTCAAATTCATATTTATCAGCAATCAATCCAGCTACAGCAATGGCACCAGCATTGATAAAAGGATTTGATGGATATTTATTCTTTATTTCAAGTTTGTCCAGAGAATTAAATGGATCCCCCGAAGATTCCATACCTACTTTACTAAACACATATTCTGATCCAAAATGCTCTAGAGCAAAGATCAGAGAAATCGTTTTAGAGATGCTTTGAATAGTGAATTCATGCTGCCAATCTCCTGCATGGTATCTCTTACCACCCATCGTAACTATACTAACTCCAAGCAAATTCTTGTCCACTTTAGCTAATTCAGGAATATACGTTGCAACATTTCCTTTATTTATGTACTTGCGACCATATTCTAATGCATCATTTAATACTTCAGCAATATTTTTAATTTCCATATTATGAACCTACTTCCTAATATATTCAATCTCCTTATTATATATTATAATAACCTACTTGATAAACATTTGGTAATATTTAAAATATATAACTATTATCTGGAAAAGTTATAGCTATATCTTTAATAATATGATAAACTCTAATATAATTCTGTATAATATACATATTTTAACCATTACTAAGGTCAGGAAGGGGTTGTAATAACTTGGATGTTAATCAACTTGAAAGTTTTGTAACAGTTGCGGAATGTGGATCCATTAACAAAGCGGCAAAGAAATTATACATATCACAGCCTCATTTGAGCAATATAATCAGAGACTTGGAAAAGGCCATCGGGTTTGAATTATTCAATCGAACCAACAGAGGAGTAAGTCTGAACTCTGCCGGGGAGTATTTTCTTAAGCACTCCAAATCCATACTAAGCGAAATAGAAGCTTTAAGGAAATTCACACCTACAAATATTAAGATTTCAGACAAGTTACGTGTTTCCATGACTAAATTCACCCACATCATGGAAAGCTTCAATGAAGTTTGTAGCAGAACAGAAAACATCGATGAATTCACCTATCTTTTAAATGAAGGAACTACTAGGGATGTAATTACAGATGTGGCCAACGGATACACAGATGTGGGAGTTATCCATTACGATATACATGAAGCCAAGAACATTCGTGCTTTTATTGAAAAAAACGGATTGACTTGGAAAACGATTGCAAAGTTTACACCGGAAATCTGTGTTTCTAAGCATCATGAATTAATTAAGCAAGGAAAGATAATATCACTAGATACCCTTAAAAAGTACGGTTTTGTTCGATACCTTGGACAATATGAGGATTTCATATACAATATCATGAAAAAAGGATCTCATAAGGATCTCAATAACTCAAGTAAGATAATCTATGTATATGGACGAGCAACCTTAATGAGTCTCATTTCAACAAGTAATTTTTATACTATAGGAATTAGAGAATTCAAAAAACAGGAATCAATGTTCGATGTTATATCAGTTCCCATAGAATGCTGCGAAAATAGTGTCATATTTGAAGTGATAACAAAAAACAATGCACAATTAAATGATACGACACAGGAATTCATTGATAATGTTACAGAACGATTTAGTAGACTATCTGAACACAAGAGAGTAAAATAACAGGACAAGGTCCTTTAGAATCACTATACATAACAGAAACCTGATAACAGCTATCTCTAGCCATTATCAGGTTTCTGTTTTCTATTCCCACTCTACTCTTTAATATTATCTTCAATTAATATATGCTTGTTTTATGTATTTTTATTATTTATTTTACTTACATTATTTATGGTAATTGAGCTATTTAAAACTTTGTAGAATCATTTTAGAATCAAATTTATACGTAGTTAATTTATTCTAATGTTGCTGCTACACTCTCTTCAGCAATATTCTCTCTAGTAAATATTAAATTCCTAGGCTTTCTAGTTATTCTATAGTATCGTTTTTTATTACTTTTACTATCATCAATTTCAATTAATGCTTTCTCTATTAGCTTATCAGCTCTTTTATTAACAAATTGCCACGAGCAATCAATTTCAGTACTAGACATTGACTTTGTATATGCTCTTTTCAAACAATCTAATAAATTATATTCATTAACATCAGATAATACTGTTACAGTTTTCTCTACATCCATTATACGTTCAATTAATTCCTTATTTGAAACTACTATGCTAACTTTTGAAAAAACTTGTTCTCCTAAACAAGTAGGAAGCCGGTAATATTGAAAGTGATGTTTTTAAAAAGTGGCAGTATAAAGCTACAGCTATGAGAGATTAATGTGCCGAGGGCAAAGTTTCTGAACTGGAATTTGAAGAGTTCTTGTTTGGTAGCTTTGTGAATAGGAAGAGGAAATAAAATTAAGGGGTGTTTTCGTTTTGAATCACCTCTTTGATTATGACGGATCTTACAACCTTAATTGTTACTTTTGTACATAGATGTATAAATATTTACAAGCAATATGTTGAATATTATACTTTGTGTGTGCTAAAATTATTGTATATTTATACCAAATAAAATTTTATTGAAACAGCAGGCAATGAAAGAATGGTCGCATATGACGAATTTATATTGCCTCTTACTACGAAGTCACGCGAAAATTACATAGTATGTTATGAAAATAAAAGAAAAGAGGTCTCATTTATGGAAAAACAATCAGAAAATTTTTCATTTAATAAGAAAAAAGATAAAGCATTTCAAAAAATGGTGGAAAATGTAGGCGGAGCTATTACAGAGCTTGCTGACAAATCAAGAAATATAGCAGTAAAATCACAAGAAACAATTGTAAGTACAATTGACCAAAACGGAAATGGCGAAATTGATATTGAAGATATCATTATTTTAGGCTTAAAAACTCCTGGCATCAAAATTAACCGAAGTGAGTTTTTACAAAAAGAATTATATAAAAATTACGCACAAGAAGTTATTGATGACGCAATTGCTAATACACCTGCATATGCTCAAATTCCAGTAGCAGAAATAGATAAAATAGCTGATGAAGTAATTAAATTCGAAAGAACTTGTGTATCTGGCATTTCTGCCGCACTTGGTACACCTGGTGCTTTTGCTATGGCTGCTACAATTCCGGCTGATATTGTTCAATATTATGCTTACATGTTAAGAGCAACACAAAAATTATTATACTTATATGGATTTCCACAAATAGATGCCAATGAAAAAGAACAAAAATTTGATTCAGAAACAATTAATATCCTTATACTTTGTTTGGGAGTAATGTATGGGGTAGCAGGCACTAAAAATGCATTATTAGCTATGTCAAAAGCATTGGCAAACGGTGTCGAGAAAAAATTAATAAATACTGCCCTCACCAAAGGAACTATTTATCCAATCGTAAAAAATGTTATGAAATGGTTTAATGTAAATTTGACTAAAAAAGTATTTGCTGGTTTCTTCAAAAAAGCAATTCCATTTGTCGGTGGTGTAATAGGTGCAACTATTACATTTGTTTCATTTAAACCTTGTTGTGATAAATTAAAATCATCATTACAAGATACATTGTTAAGCAATCCACTTCACAACGAAACAGATGAAGAAAACCTTATTATTTGCAGTATTCAAGAGATGTAATTGTGATTTTGTTAAATATAAAACTACAAAAACTTAAGTCTTATCACTTGGTATTTTAAATCATTAAATGCCTTTTCGCAAAAATTACATATCCTTTTATGAGAAATATAATAATTGTTCTCAATATTTTAAAGATAGGAGGATATGCAAATGAAAAATAGAGGCACTTTGGGACTTATAGTTGATTTTATACTAGTTATATGCACTGGAGGGTTATGGTTAGTTTGGATACTTATAAGATATTTAAGAAACCACTAAATTATTAATCATTATCAATGTAATAGCCATAATAAGGCACACAGCTAAACTTAAATATTTAGATGTGTGCCTTAATTCTTGCATATTTTTCCGTTATCAAATCTGCTGATACTATATCTAAATTTTTGAAATGTTATCATTTTGTTATTACTGGTGTTGCCAGCTGAATTTTAATTGCATAATAAACCGCAAAACTGCATAAAACAAGTAAAAACAGGGTCACAAGACCCTGCTTTCTGTATATTTGCATATTTTGTTGTATAGTCGTAACCAGTGGGTATTATTCCCACTCGATAGTTGAAGGTGGTTTTGAAGTTATATCGTAAACTATT
Organism: Clostridium malenominatum; assembly: GCF_039521365.1. Lineage (NCBI taxonomy): Bacteria > Bacillati > Bacillota > Clostridia > Eubacteriales > Clostridiaceae > Clostridium > Clostridium malenominatum. The sequence goes on along the minus strand of NZ_BAAACF010000001.1, from coordinate 364,742 downwards.
CTATTTACTCCATTAACTTCATTAACTATTCTTCTTGAAACCTTATCTAATACTTCATAAGGAATTCTTGCCCAATCTGAAGTCATTCCATCGCTGGAATTTACAGCTCTTAAAGCTACTGTATGGGAATATGTTCTTTCATCTCCCATAACTCCTACAGATCTAACGTTTGGAAGGCAGGCAAAGTACTGCCAAATAACTTCATCTAGCTGTGCATTAGCTATTTCTTCTCTAAATATAGCATCTGCTTCTCTTACTATTTCTAGTTTTTCTTCTGTAATTTCTCCAAGTACTCTTATAGCTAAGCCTGGTCCTGGGAATGGCTGTCTCCAAACTAATTTGTGAGGTATTCCTAACTCTTCCCCAACGGCTCTTACTTCATCTTTGAATAACTCTCTTAATGGTTCTATTAGTTTAAATTCAATGTCTTCTGGAAGTCCACCTACGTTGTGATGGCTCTTTATTGTGGCAGAAGTTTTTGTTCCACTTTCTACTACGTCAGCATAAATGGTTCCTTGAACTAAGAAATCAATTTTTCCTAGTTTATTTGCTTCTTCTTCAAACACTCTTATGAATTCTTCACCAATGATTTTTCTCTTTCTTTCAGGATCTGATACTCCTTTTAGCTTTCCTAAGAATCTATCCTGAGCATTTACTCTTATTAAATTCATATCAAACTGCTTTTTAAATATGCTTTCAACCTGGTCTCCTTCATCTTTTCTAAGTAGACCGTGGTCAACAAATATACAAGTTAAGTTTTTTCCTATAGCTTTATGAACTATAAGGGCTGCTACTGAGGAATCAACACCACCAGATAAAGCACATATTACCTTTTTATCTCCCACTAATTCCTTTACTTCTCTGATTTTTTCTTCAGCAAAGGAAGCCATGGACCAATCTCCCTTTAATCCGCAAATGTTGAAAAGGAAGTTTGATAACATCTTCTTACCAAAAGGTGTATGCTCTACCTCTGGGTGGAACTGAACACCATATATTTTCTTTTCTTCATTAGCCATAGCTCCAACTGGACATACCTTTGTATCTCCAACTATAGTAAAGCCTTCTGGAGTTTTGGATACAAAATCTGTATGACTCATCCAACAGCTTTCTTCCATATTTATTCCTTCGAATAAGGAGCAAGTATTATTTAACTTTACTTCAGTTTTTCCATATTCTTTTATTTCAGCACTTTGAACTACTCCCCCTAAAGTATGGGAGATTAGTTGGTGACCGTAGCATATTCCAAGTACAGGAACTCCTAACTCAAAAATTCCCTTGTCTATTTGAGGAGAATCCTCACCATAAACACTGTTAGGTCCACCAGTAAAAATTATTCCCTTAGGATTTTTTTCTTTTATTTGCTCTATTGTATAAGTGTAAGGTATTATTTCGCAATAAACATGATTTTCTCTAACACGTCTTGCAATAAGCTGATTATATTGTCCGCCAAAGTCTACAACAAGAACTAATTCTCTTTTCATTAAGTTACCCTCCAATTATTATTGTCCTACACTATAATTTGGTGCTTCTTTAGTTATTACTATATCGTGAGGATGGCTTTCTCTTAGACCTGAAGAAGTCTGTTCTACGAATGTAGATGTTTTATATAAATCCTCTAAAGTTCTAGCTCCTAAGTATCCCATTCCTGAACGTATTCCACCTATTAGCTGATATATTGTATCTGCTACTACTCCTTTATATGGAAGTCTTCCCTCTACTCCTTCTGGTACAAGCTTTTTACCCTCTTCTTGGAAATATCTATCCTTACTTCCGCAAGCCATAGCCGCTAAGGAACCCATTCCTCTATATACTTTATAGCTTCTTCCTTGATATATTTCTGTTTCTCCTGGAGATTCTTCACATCCTGCAAACATCGAACCCATCATACATACCTTAGCTCCTGCTGCTAAAGCTTTTACTAAGTCTCCTGAGTATTTAAGTCCACCGTCAGCAATGATTGGCACTCCATGTTTTTCAGCTTCTTCTACGCAATCCATAACTGCTGTAAGTTGAGGCACCCCTACTCCCGCTACTACTCTAGTAGTACAAATTGATCCTGGTCCTATACCTACTTTTACGCAATCTGCTCCTGCAAGAATTAAGTCTCTTGTCGCCTCTGCTGTTGCAACATTTCCTGCAATAACTTGAAGTTCTGGATATACTTCTTTTATTTTTCTAACTCCATCTAAAACTCCCTTTGAATGTCCATGAGCTGTATCTATAGTTATTACGTCAACTTGAGCATCTACTAAAGCCTTAACTCTTTCTAGCATATCCCCAGTAACTCCCACTGCAGCACCACATAAAAGTCTTCCTCTAGAATCCTTAGCACTATTTGGGAATTGCTTAACTTTTTCAATATCTTTAATAGTTATTAATCCTACTAAATTGAAATCATCATCTACTAGAGGTAATTTTTCTATTTTATGTCTCATCAATATATCTTTTGCTTCTTCTATAGTAGTATTTCCTGGAGCTGTAACTAAGTTTTCTTTAGTCATTACTTCTGAAATCTTTTTAGAATAGTTGTCTTCAAATACTATGTCTCTATTTGTAATAATTCCTACTAGTTTTCCATTAGTTGTTATAGGAATACCTGAAATTCTGTATCTACTCATTAAATTTAATGCATCTTGTACTGAATTTTCTGGGGATAAAAAGAAAGGATCTGTTATAACACCATTTTCTTGTCTTTTAACTCTGTCAACTTCATAGGCTTGCTGCTCTATAGACATATTTTTATGTATAATACCAATGCCGCCTTCTCTTGCCATAGCAATAGCCATCTTTGATTCCGTTACTGTATCCATTCCCGCACTCATTAATGGTATATTTAACTTGATTTTTTTAGTTAAGTAAGTAGCTAAGCTTGCGTCCTTAGGTAATATTTCAGATTTGTTAGGAACTAATAAAACGTCATCGAAGGTGTATCCCTTTTTTAAAATAATCGCCATAATTATTTACACTCCTTTATATTTAAGTAAATTATATTTTATTTTTGCCTAAATAGAAAAAAACATGCTAATTTCTCCATAAGTGAAATTAGCATGTACAATTTCCATGCAACAATTTCACCCATAGTCAGGAATTTACGGCTCCCGGTAGATACTCCCTGCCATATTCAGGGGATATATGAGTATGTATATTTCGATAAAAAACGAACTGTTTACACTATTTTAGTGATATTTTTGCATTTTGTCAATTATTTTATGCAAGGTTTTTGAAAGATTTTATATCATATTTATATAATGTGAAATGTAAAGGTTTATAATGGAATCTCCCATTAAAATTGCAAAAAAAGTACCTAATGCAATAAATGGACCAAAAGGAATAGGATCCTTTCTACCTTTCCTTTTAGACCAAAGAAGAAATATAGAAATTACAGCACCTATTATAAAGGATATAAATATCATTAAAAAAGAAAGCTTAAAACCTAAAAATAGTCCAGAAACAAAAATTATTTCTACATCTCCCCAGCCCATACCTTTAGTTAATAATATAATAACTGTAATAATAAGAGCAGGAAACACTGCTCCTAAAAGATAGTACAAATAATTATTAAGGCTATATCCCTTAGTAACTCCTTCTATTACTAAAAAAATTACTCCACAGACCGCTCCAAAAAAAGTTATTTTAAAATAAACCTCCATGGTTTCTAAATCTATTAAAGCAATTACAAACATTATAGACATAAGAGTTGTATATTTTAAAGTTTCTAGAGAAAAGCCATACTTTAAGCTTATTAAAAGAAATATTATCCCTACAGCAAGCTCAATTAAAGCATATCTAGAAGATATTTCATCACTACAATATCTACATCTCTTCTTTAAAAACAAGTAGCTAAATATAGGAACTAGATCCTTAACCCCTAACCTATGTCCACAACTAGTACAATGAGAGGGTGGATAGGCTATGCTTTCCTCTCTTGGTATTCTATAAATACACACATTCAAAAAGCTACCTATACATATTCCTATAATAAACACAAACATATACATCAGTATTATATAGAACAAAAATATCTTCTCCTTTATCTAAACATTGCTGGAATAGAGTCAAAACCTATTATGTTAGGATAAAACTTATATTCTTTTAACTTATTTACTTCTTCATTGGTAAGTTTCATATAATGATAAAAAGTTATTTCACTTTCAATATTATTACCCCTTAGAAGAAGTAAACCCTTATTTTCTCCTCCTAAACCTATGGAGGAAAGTCTGATACTTTTTACATTTAACTTTCTTTGGGTTATTTTGTCTAAGCTTTTTATATATTTTTCTATCTTACTTTTTTCCCCGTTTACTTTTAAAATAATCTCTAAAGTGGTTATATCTTCTTCTTTACCAGGTTCTAACTCTGCTAAAGAAAACTTAACTTCCTCTCCACTTATATCATAATCTTGGCAAGATTTATAAAAATCATAGACTAGCTGTGGAGTGTCTATCTCTCTAGCAATTAACTTTTCTATTTCTTCTGCCTCTTTTTTTAAAACCTGATTTTCTTCCTTCTCCTTCTCTATACTACCTTTAATTTTTATAAGCTCTTCTAGTTTACTTTCCTTTTTTTTATAATCTTCTTCCACACTCTTAAGCTCACTATATTTAGGAAGAAAAATGTATTGGTAAAGTAGATAATTTAAAGGTAAAGCAATTATAATTATTAAAAATATTACTATGCTTCTATTGCTTTTTTTCACAAATTCCCCCCCTTTATTGAGGATTTCTTATCTCTAGTAAAATAGTATCTTTATTTTCTGTATCATCTAGCTTAATACTTTCTATCTCTAGTTTTTTAAATAAATTCATTTTATTTAAAGCTACATATAAATTAACTCTATCCATAGTACTATTATTAATATTTACCTCTAGCTCTATTTTATCTTTCTCTATATAAATACTCTCTATTAAAATATTAGAAGGTAATCCTTTTCTTAGTTCCTCTAAATAGTATATATGGTTTACCCCTTCTAATTTAACCTTTCTTAAAAATTCCTTATCCTTTTCATAGGAAGCTCTTTCCTGCATAATAAAATTGTGTTCCTCTTCAAATTCCCCTAAGGATTCTATTCTCTTAGTTATACCTGCTAAATCATAACTTAATATTTTTTTCCTTATTAAATAATTTGACACACCTATCCATGTAATGGTTAAAATAATCAAAGTGACAGTTAATGCTATATATTGTCTCTTATCTCTGGTTCCCTCATCGAACTTACTTAATTTAAGAGCTTTCTTGAAATCAATACCCTTAAAATCCTGGGCAAAAACATCTGAAAAAAGAGCTCCTTTAGAAACAGTTCTTATACCTACTTCCATAGGTATGTCAATTTGCTCTCTTAAGTTTTCAATAATTTCTTCATGTTCAGCTAGTTTACCTAATAGAATTATCTTGTCTACTCTATTTCCAAAATGTCTTGTGGAGTAAAAATTTAGAAAATAACTTATATTGTCTACAATTTCATCATAGTTATCGTAAATATCTCCATCTACATGGGAAGTAGAGTTCAAAAACAATTTATTTCCTTCTAAAATAGTAATGTTATTAACATCCTTGACATAATCCACTATAGCTATACTCTTCTCCGTTCTTTTTTGAAGTAGACTAGCTAAAGCTTCAGGATATATTGTAATTTTTTCTGTATCCACATTTAAACTTTGTAAATACCCATGTATATCATCTAATTTAATTTTCGGGATTACTGCTAATAATAAGCTAATCTTTTTTACCTTATCCTTAGATATCTCAACTATTCTATAATCATAGTAATACTCTTGTATGTTTACTGTAAAATAATCATTTATATTGTTTTTTATAAATGACTTTAATTCCTTCCTCTTCATATAAGGAACTTCTACTAACCTTGTAATTACTCCATCTAATCCAAGTATTGCTACTGCTTTTCTGCTCTTTACCTTACTTTCTTCTATAAACTTTTTAGATTCGTTAATAAGGCTTTCTCCATTATAAGCACCACCTTGCGATGGATTAATCATTAATGTCTTATATTCCATTAGTGTAGACTTTTTAAGTGAATATTTCATTAGAACTATATCGATATTATCTTCATTAAATCTAAATACTATTTTTTCTTTAGCCAAAGTCAACTCCCCCATTTGAAACTATTAGTTTATACCATTTGACATTTGTAATATTGGCATAGCTATAGCAATTATAATAATTCCTACAAACAGTCCTATAATTAGAGTAAATACAGGTTCCACTAAAGTCATTAATTTATTTATATTACTCTCAACCTTTTTATCATAAATATCCGTTAATTTAAAAAACATCTCCTCAAGCATGCCTGTTTCTTCACCAATTTTAATCATTTGTATAGTAAGAGCATCAAAAAGTCCTTCTCTCTCTAAAGCTTCTCCTATACTTATTCCATTTATAATTTCGCCCTTTGCAACGTTAATCTTATATCCAATATATTTGTTTTCAATAATTTGCTCCACACTCTCTAGTGAATTTATTATGGGCACTGCTGATTTTGTAAAAATAGCCATGCTTCTAGAAAATCTATTTATAATCACATTCTTTTTCACTTCACCTATTACTGGCAAATTTAAAGACATCCTATCTATACTAATTTTAACTGAAGGTATTTTTAAAATATAATTTAATAAAATAAGAAGTAAAACTATTCCTATTAAAATAAATATCATATTTTTGTTCACAAAATTCATAGCCCCTAATATAACTTTAGTTATTAAAGGAAGGTTTTCTACATCTGAAAATATATCCGTAAGCTTAGTTAATATAAAAAAGTTAAAGAAAAGCATCATACCAATGGTTAACATAAACAAAATCCCAGGATAAATAGCCGCTCCCTTAATTTTACTCTTCACCTGAGCCTCTCTTCTATAAAAACTTTCCATATTATATAGCACTTCATCAAGGTTTCCACTAAGCTCTCCTGAATACACCATGTCTATAAGTAGTTTTGGAAATATTCCTGTAGCCCTCATTGAGCTAGCAAAAGTTTGCCCTTTTCTTAATCCTATAAGTACTTCCTCCGCTGCCTTCTTAAGCTTTTTATCCTGGTGAGATATTATTTCCAGTCCCTTTATAATACTTACCCCTGTGCTAATTACAATGGCTACTTGCCCTGAAAAGCTTGCTATATCTTCATCCTTTAGAATTTTTTCACCTAGCTTTAAATTTTCTTTAAGACTCTTTTTGATGTAGATTATCTTTAATCCTTTTTCTCTCAATCCCTGTGTTGCAGTTTCTAAAGATTGCTCTTCTATATATCCTTTTGCAATTTTAAAGTTCTCATCACTTGCTTTATATACAAATTTAATAGCCATAGGTTACCCTCAACATTTCTTCTACGGTAGTTATTCCTTTAATAACTTTTTCAATACAGGAATCTCTAAGTAATAGAGTGCCATTTTTCATAGCCTCCTCCTCTATTGCTCTTTCACCTTTTCTTAAATCAATTATATCCTTCATTTCTCTACTTACTTCTATTATTTCAAATATAGCCGTTCTTCCTTTATATCCTGTGTTATTGCAAATATTACAACCTTTACCTCTCTTTAAAAGGATTTTTTCATTCAACCCTAAAATTCTCATATCCTTTTCTTCAGCCATATATTCTTCCACACAACTTGGACAAATTTTTCTTACAAGCCTTTGAGCCACCATTCCTATTACAGTTGAAGAAAGCAAAAATGGCTCCACTCCCATATCCTCTAATCTAGTTATAGCTCCCGATGCATTGTTTGTATGAATAGTAGATAAAACTAAGTGACCTGTAAGGGCTGACCTCACAGAAATTTCTGCGGTTTCATTATCTCTTATTTCTCCTACAAGTATAATATCAGGGTCCTGCCTTAAAATACTTCTCAGTCCTGAAGCAAAGTTAAAGCCTATTTTATTATTGACCTGCATTTGATTTATTCCTTTAAGGTTATACTCCACAGGATCTTCTATGGTTACAATATTTTTAGATTGATCATTTAATAAATTTAATACGGAATACAAGGTGGTAGTTTTACCGCTACCCGTTGGACCACAAACTAATATGATCCCATAAGGCTTTTCAATAATTTTTTTAACCTGCTTTTCTTCTTTAGGATTTAAACCTATTTTATCTAGTCCAAAGGAAAAATTACTCTTATCAAGTATTCTCATAACGACTTTCTCACCTAAAATAGTAGGTATTATGGAAATTCTTAAATCAATATTTTTTCCCTTTCCCCTATAATTGACCCTTCCATCCTGGGGCATTCTTTTTTCTGCTATATTCAACTCTGCCATAATTTTAATTCTACTTATTACAGCTTCAATCATTCCGATATCAACTCTAATCATCTCTCTTAAAACACCATCTATCCTATACCTAACTCGCATTTCATTCTCTTCTGCCTCTATATGTATATCTGAAGCATTGTTGAGTAGAGCATTATCTATTACTGTATTAATAAACTTAATTATAGGAGCTGCCTCTTCCTCCACTTCCTCTTCTACTTCCCCCACTGGTTTTTTATATCCGTATACTCTCCCATAATTCTCCGCTGCCTTTTCCGCCTTACTCTTTCCATAATATCTTTCAATATTTTCTAATATAATATTTCTTAACGATATAGCGGTTTTAACTACATACCCTGTAACAGCTTTAATATCCTCTATGGCAAAATAGTTAAGTGGATCCGCCATAGCCACAAGCAGTCTACCATTTATAATATCTATAGGCAGTAATTCATATTTTCTAGCCATATTTTCTGGAATTATTTCTATTATCTCAGGCCTTATGGTTAATTCATATAAATTTATATAATCTATTCCTAATTGCCTTTTTACCGCATCTACAATTTGTTCTTCTGTAGCAAATCCCTTTGTTATAAGAAGAGTTCCAAGTTTTTCTCCTGTTTCTCTCTGAACTTTTAATGCTTTATTTAAAATTTCCTCTGTTATAAGTCCAGAGTCTATTAGTATTTCTCCAAGTCTTTTTCTTTTTTTCACCATAAGTCCCTCCTTATAATGTATTTTAAAATCAATTTTTGAAAGGTAAATCTCCTAAGTTAAAGGGTGTAAATCTTACTCTTACATTCCCAGTTAACTCCACTTCACTTGCCACTATAATGCCTGTAAAAGTTGAGCTTCCTTCTATTGTAACTTTGCCATTAGGTGCAAATAACATGCCACTAACATGGACATTCCCAGATAAAATTATATTACTTTTACTAACTACATTTACGTTTTCAAAGCTTTGCCATGTCGGAAAGTTATAACTATAGCTAGTAGAGGATAAAAGCTTCATACCATTTCTAGCTGTCCTATCACTAGTAAATCCTCTTCCTGCATACCAAGCATCCATCTCTAAAGAAGGTATTGAAGCTATTGGAAAGTTTATACTAGAAGCCTCTGTGCTATTTATAGGTTTAGTCCACCAGCTTGGTACATCAAAATCCCCTGTATAATATAATTTTCCATAAACATCTGCTCCACCATCTATCTTAAAATTTCCATTTAGATATATACTGCTGGTATTATTATAATTACCTATGGTTGCACTACCAGTTAAATATAGATTATTATTGATAAAAATTTTATCAGATAGAATTTTTATATTATTGGCTAACTTTCCAGAGTCCAATATATTTTCTTTTATAATTACAGTAGAATTAGGTGCCTCTATAGCAGCACTTCCATCCATTTTTATCCTTTTTGTCAATACTACAACATCTTCCCATTTACTTTTGTCCATGAAGTCAATAAAAACTGGGTTACTAACACCATCTATACCATGAGATGAGTTCCCTGTAAATCCGGTATTCTTTACAATAATAGTAATATTAACATCATTAGAATCACTATGGTTTATTGCTTTCCCTGTTAAAGTAATAGTTAATTCCTTTGAACTGGATCTATAAACTATAAAATCCATACCTTGAGGTAAGCCATCAATAATAACATCATTTTTATTAATATGGTTATCGAAATTTCCAGCACCATAATTCAATACAACTTTTATTATATTATTCTCCAAGCTTCCGTCATTGGATGAAGATTCTTTTAAGACTATAGGTGAAGCCGTAAGCATGTCCTCTCCTGAAATAACTATAGCTGTAGCGGGGTCACTTTCTATTTTATCTGGAGCTAAAGCTGTTACAGCAATAACATCCTTATTTATCAATGGTGAATTTAATGTGACTATATAATGACCACTACCATCCGTCACCCCCGTACCTATTATGTTGCTACCTTTTCTAATGGTAATATTAGAATTAGGCTCTGCAGTTCCACTTATAGTTCTCTCTCCTTCAAAAAGAGGTATATCTATAGTAGGAGTATTTGTTTTAATTATTGGATTGGGAAGCTCTACTAAAGCTACATTCTTTTTTGTACTAACCTTAAAATTAGTTACTCTATCTTCATTAAATTTATCCTTATGAGTAATTGTAACATCGAATAAGTTTTCCAAACTTTCTATCTTCAACCCTAAATCAGGAATATTTTCAATCAAAACAAATTTATCTTTACTATCTTGCCTAAATATTTTATATACTTTTTCCCCTTTTATTTCTCCTAATTCTTCTCTAATATACTCAACTTTATTTCCTTTTTCTTCTATGGAATATAAAGTACTCCCTGTATCAAATTTAGTAAGCTTATCACTGCTCTTTAAATCCTTAGTAATCCATTCTACTGCTAATCTTATATCATTTTGTTTATTTACATTGTTTATTCCTTTATTAACAAATAAGGTAGAGGAGTGCATAAGAGAATAGGAGGTACCTACAACGAAAGCAAATATGCCTATAGCTATAACAAGTTCTACTAGAGTAAATCCTTTTTTATAGCTTTTTCTCCTCTTCATAATCATCCCTCTTCCCAAGTAATTATATCTCCAGTTTGTAAATTAAATTGTACTTTTATAGTATAATTAACGCTACCATTAACTATAGCCCGGGAAATAATTTCTCCTATTTTGCTTTCTTTATTTATATTTCTGTAAGAATAGTCATAATCCCCTATGCCATCTATCTTTCCTAAACCATTAAAATCTTCCACCTGAGGGTCTGGTTCTTCTTCCGTAGGAGTCAAATTGATAAGTTTATTATTGTAAAGATAAAAAACCTCCTCAACTCCTGCTTCCGCCAACTTTTTGACAGCAATTTTCTCCCTTGACCTTTTATTAATAACAATCTCATTATTTATAGATATAAGAAGGGCTGCACTTAAGCTTATAATAACAATACCCACAATAATTGCAATAGCTAGTGCATAGCCTTTTTTGTTTTTATTTATAACCCTCACCCCATTTTGAGTTTTTTAGATTTTTAGTGTTTTAGTTCCTTAGTTATAGTGGAAATTCCTACGGAATTTCTTCATTATCTATTGTCTAAAAAATTATTAACTAATTAACTAAATAAAGTTTCGTTCCCATCTTTATCAATTTTCCGTCCTGAGGTTTAACTTCCATAATAATATCTATAAGTTCTCCCACTTCACTGCTTTCTGTTATAGTCAGTCTAATATATACATCATATTTTATGTTATCTTTAATATGGGTTTTAAAATATCTTCCTTCAGTTAAAGTAAAATCCGATGTTTTAATAAAACTCTCTAGGGTAGCAAAATCTTTTATAGAACCGCTTTCTTTATTAGATTTTATCACTTCTAAATAGTTTTGAGCAATAATACTGCCTTCTAAACTTTGCTTATTACTATTGCCAACTTTAATACTTGAATAAGCTACTGTGGAAAAAATAGCCACAGTACCCATTATTAATACCATAGCTATAATTACTTCTACTAAAGTGAAACCTTTTTTGCTTTTGTTTATTTTAATCATGTAATCAATCCTTCTTTAAGATGATTAGGTTTTTAAATTTTTAGTTGGTTAGTTAGTGTGGAAATTCCAAAGGAATTTCGTCCTAAACTATTTAACTAAAATACTATCAACTAGGAAACTAGTTAGTATAGCCAGTCCGATATTTTTAACGTAACTTTTTTCTTACCTGGATATACATCATCACTTTGTATACCGTTAGGATTACCATTGCCTACAGCAACCTCAAAAGGGCTTTGTTTTATCAACTGTTCTGCACCCTTTTCCGTAACTCCATGTATAGTTATATATATCCCTGCCTTAACTCCATTTGCATTATTATTACTACCATCTGTAGTTGGCGCCCAAGATTCATAATCATAAGTTCCACTCCATGCAGTTTTTTTGCTTAATGGAGCATCTAAATATGGCCCGTTCCATCCATTGGGTAATGAAGAAGGTGTTATTCCAAATCCAGGATCTTTTCCTTCATTTACATCACCTGGAAAACTCCCTACATCTGCATAATATTGCAATGCCGCTGTCTTAAAAACTTTCATATCATTAATAGTTCTGCTAACCTTAGACTTTTCTATGGCAGTAAAGGCTTTTGGAGCTATAATAGCTGATAAAATTGCAATAATTGCTATTACCACAAGAAGCTCCACTAGAGTAAAAGCTTTTTTATGTTTTTTTAAACGCATGATTTTATCCATCCTTTTTTTATTAGTTTTTTAGTTTGTTAGCTGTAGTGGAAATTCCCTAGGAATTTCATCTCGAACTATTCAACTAAAAAACTATTAATTAGTAAACTGAGAAAAAAAGCATTAGAGCATTAAAGCCCTAATGCTTTTTTGAATGTTATTGTTCGGAGATTATGATGTATACAATGTCTGAATTTGAATTATATCTAACTATACCAGTGTTTCCATTTTCATTTCCATCTAAATCAGCATCAAGTCTTTGTATTGCTTTTGCTGGCACTTTATTTAATTCTAGATATTTATAGTTTTTATTGACCTCTGGAGTAGTTACTGGCAAACTATCATTCTCTACTCCTACATTATTTTTAAATGTATAAGTTCCACCCCAAGGATTTTTACTTGGCCACTTTTCTAAGTAATCAGTTACAAAAGCTGGATTCGCATTTGTAGCTGGAGTAGTAGCCCATTGTCCATTATCTGCATAATGACCCAATGCTGCTGTTTTAATTGCTTTATAGTCTGACTCTGCTGTAGCTACTTTACTCTTTTCAATTGCTTTAAATGCATTTGGTGCTATTATAGCTGCAAGAATTGCAATTATAGCTATAACTACTAGTAATTCTACTAGTGTAAAACCTTTTTTAATATTTTTCATAATTAACACCATCCTTTATTCAGAAATAATAATTGTTACTGTCGTTGGATATGATGTTGTGTATGTCACACTTCCACCTACATTACTAACAGTTCCATCTAAGTCCAAATCTATTTTTTCAGCTGCACTTTTAGGAACATTAGTTAATTTTAAAAATTTACCACTTGCACCTAAAGCGTAAGTCCCACCCCAAGGATTTTTACTAGGCAACTTTTCTAGATATGAACCATTCCATCCAGCTACGGGTGGATCGCTAGTTAAATTATCCATACTTGCTGGCCATTTACCTGTATCCGCATAATAATTAAGCGTCGCTGTCTTAACCGCTCTATAATCCGACTCCGCTGTTGCCACCTTACTCTTCTCTATTGCCTTAAATGCATTTGGTGCTATAATCGCTGCAAGAATAGCTATGATTGCGATAACTACTAGTAGTTCTACTAGTGTAAAACCTTTTTTAGTTCTTTTCATATTTTACCCATCCCTTCTATTTTTTGTATGTAAAATTCTATAAAAAAACCTATATTCATAGCACTATGAATATAGGGTAGGTTGCATCACTAACTCCATGCATGTCCAAGATGCCCAAATACAACATGCACTTCTCCGTTCCCCTTAATAATTAATATTAGTTGATTATTATTTTACCATCTTTATTTTGTAAAAACAATAGATAATATATGGACAACTTGCCTATATTATTATATCATTTATAAATATTATGTACATGTAAAATTTACCGAGAGGAAGGAAATTTATGATAATTTTTCAACGAAAATATAATAGAATGTTTCTCAAAAATGCTAGAGAAGCAATTTCCACTTATAACATGATAGAACCTGGCGATAGAGTTGGAGTTGGCCTTTCTGGTGGTAAAGATAGTATATTTTTATTATACGTTTTAAAGCTTATTCAACTTACCGCTATAAAGGATTTCTCTATAATTGGAATAAATATTGATATGGACTTAGGTATGGATCTTTCTCCCTTAAAATCCTTTTGTGAAGAAAATCATATACCTTTAATTATAGAAAAAACTAATATTGGAGAAGTAGTTTTCAATGATAGAAAAGAAAAAAATCCTTGCTCCCTTTGCTCTACCTTAAGAAAAGGCGCTTTAGTTAGAATTTGCGAAAGTAACAATATTAACAAATTAGCTTTAGGTCATAATAGTGATGATGTTATAGAAACTTTATTTATGAATATTTTAAAGGTGGGGAAACTTGGAACCTTCCACCCAAATATACATTATAAAGATAAGGGCATTAATATAATAAGACCTTTAGTTTACATAAGAGAGGATTTTATCGAAAAATTCGTTAAAGATAATAATCTTCCCGTTATTAAAAGCCTTTGCCCTGTAGATAAAAAAACTACTCGTGAAGAAATGAAAAACATCCTTATAAAATTAGAAGAAAGTTATCCCGATGCTCAAAGAAAAATACTAACATCATTAACAAATCTAGACATGAAAAACCTCTGGGACCAGAGGTAAAATTAACCTGTAATTAACAAACTTGCCTTTAGTTATAACATAGCTTTGATATACTATGTGTTAAATAGGGGTGATATATTGAATAATTTTTTTCACGAACTGGAAAATATACTAATTAATGAAGCTATAAGCACTGTATTTCAACCCATAGTTTCTCTTAAAGATGGCAGTATTTTAGGCTACGAAGCTTTGTCCAGAGGTCCTAAGGATTCCCCCTTAAATTCTCCTGATAAGCTGTTTAGCTGTGCAAAAGAGTATAATAAGCTTTGGGAAATCGAAAAGCTTTGTAGAGTGAAAGCCATAGAACGAAGCAGTAAAATCAATAAAAATACCTATTTATTTTTAAATGTGGATCCTCACACTCTAAAAGATGAAAAGTTTATAAAAGGATTTACAAAAGAATTTTTAAGAAAACATGACATCTCTCCGAATATAATTATATTTGAGATTACTGAGAAAACATCTATAGATGACTATAAAAGTTTTAAGCATGCCTTAAATAATTATGTTGAACAAGGCTTTAAAATAGCTATAGATGACACTGGCGCTGGATATTCTGGATTAAGAACCATAGCTGAAACTAAACCTAATTATATAAAAATTGATATGGATATAGTTAGAAATGTTCATGTAGATTCCTTTAAACGTTCATTAATCAAATCTTTAGTTTGCCTTTGCGAAGATACCAATATAAAATTAATCGCAGAAGGCATTGAAAACATGCATGAACTTAAAGAGCTTATTGAATTGGGAGTTTTTGCAGGACAAGGTTACTTTATTGAAAAACCTCGAGAAGGTTTTCAAGACATTGATGCGCAGATTAAAAATTTAATTAGTAAATTATTTAGGGAAAAGAAAACTTATTCTGACTATCATAAACGGAATATAATAGGTGATATATCCTCTTATTATCCTCCCTTCAATACAGATACCTCTTGCGGATTTTTAAAGAAACACCTAGAAGAAAATATTGTTTTTGGTGCTTGCATTATTTCAAATAATAAACCTATTGGGCTAATAATGAAACATTCTTTAGATGCTATTTTATCCACTCAATACGGAGTTTCTGTATTTTCTAAAAGGGCTGTAACCTCTGTAATGGATAGAAATCCGTTGATTGTTGATTATTATACTTCTATTTATGAAGTATGTGATATGGCTATGAATAGAGAGGAAAACAACATATATGACAAAGTGATTATAACTAAAGATGGATGCTATTATGGTATGGTTACTATTAAGAATTTACTGCAGCACACCACTTATTTAAAAACTAATTATTGTCGACAGTTAAATCCATTAACTGGTCTTCCAGGGAACTCATTAATTGAAGACTATCTAAATGATATTATTAACACTAAAGAAAATAACTGTGTTTTATATTTTGATTTAGATAATTTTAAAATATATAATGACATATACGGATTTGAACATGGTGATAAAGTTATTAAATTTACTTCAACTTTAATAGAAAACACCACACAAAACCTTTTTCCTTTAAGTAGCTTTATAGGACATATCGGTGGAGATGATTTTGTTGTTATTATTAAAGATTGCACTCATATACAATGCGAAGATTTATGTAACATCATAATACAAGAATTTGATATGGGTATAAAAGACTTTTTTAATAAAGAACATTTGAATATGGGCTATATTGAAGGTTTAAATAGAAAAGGAGTTTTAGAAAACTATAAATTAACCTCTATATCCATAGCAGGAATATGGGGAAAAACATATACTTATTCCTATATATATGATTTATCTAAAGATATTTCTGCCTTAAAAAGCAAATGCAAATTAGCTACATACAGCAGTTTTTTAATAAATGAAGTATAAAAAAGAAGGGCTCCTCCTATGAGAAGTCCTTCCTTATTTTTTAGTACATTCCGTCCATTCCCATTCCTGGTCCTGGCATAGCTGGGCTGTTCTTTTCTGGAATATCTACTACTGCGGCTTCTGTTGTTAAGAATGTAGCAGCAACGGATGCAGCATTTTGAAGTGCTGATCTTGTAACCTTAGTTGGGTCAACGATACCTGCTTTAATCATGTTAACATACTTTTCATTTAAAGCATCGTATCCTACTCCTGGTTCGCTAGCTCTTACTTTTTCAATTACAACTGAACCTTCTACTCCAGCGTTGTGAGCAATTTGTCTTACTGGCTCTTCTAGAGCTTTTCTTATTATGTTTATACCTACTTTTATGTCTGCAACATCTGAAGTTAATTTTTCAACTTCTTCGATTACACCGATGTAAGCTGTTCCACCACCTGGAACTATTCCTTCTTCAACAGCTGCTTTAGTAGCTGCTAGAGCGTCTTCTATTCTTAATTTTCTTTCCTTTAATTCAGTTTCTGTAGCAGCACCTACTTTTACAACTGCTACTCCACCTGCAAGCTTTGCAAGTCTTTCCATTAACTTTTCTTTATCAAATTCAGAAGTTGTTTCTTCTGCTTGAGCCTTTATTTGATTTACTCTATCTTTAATAGCTGCTTTATCGCCTTTACCATTAACAATAGTAGTAGTTTCTTTAGTTACCTTAACAGATTCTGCTGAACCTAACATTTCCAATGTAACTTCTTTTAAATCTCTTCCTAATTCTTCAGTGATAACTACTCCACCAGTTAGAACTGCTATGTCTTCAAGCATTTCTTTTCTTCTATCACCAAATCCTGGAGCTTTAACAGCAACACAAGTAAAGGTTCCTCTTAATTTATTTACAACTAAAGTAGCTAGAGCTTCCCCTTCAACATCTTCAGCTATAATTAAAAGTTTCTTTCCTTGTTGAACTATTTGTTCTAAAACTGGAAGTAAATCTTGTATGTTTGATATTTTCTTATCTGTTATTAATATATATGGAGAATCTAAATTAGCTTCCATTTTTTCTCCGTCTGTTGACATGTATGGACTTACATATCCTCTATCAAACTGCATACCTTCAACAACGTCTAATTCTGTTCCAAAGCTTCTTGATTCTTCAATAGTTATAACACCTTCGTTACCTACTTTTTCCATAGCATCAGCTATTAACTTACCGATTTCTTCATCTCCAGCAGAAATTGCAGCAACTCTTGCTATGTCTTCTTTTCCATCTACTTGTCTTGAAATCTTTTTAATTTCTTCAACAGCTTTATCTACAGCGATTTGTATTCCTTTTCTAATAAGCATTGGATTAGCTCCTGCTGTAACATTCTTTAAGCCTTCTCTAATTATTGCTTGAGCAAGTAATGTAGCTGTAGTAGTTCCATCCCCTGCTACATCATTTGTTTTGGTAGCAACTTCTTTAACTAATTGAGCTCCCATATTTTCGTAAGTATCTTCAAGTTCAATTTCTCTTGCTATAGTAACACCATCATTTGTTATTAGTGGTGTACCGAATTTTTTATCTAAAACAACATTTCTTCCCTTTGGTCCAAGTGTGATTTTTACTGTGTCAGCTAATTTATCCACACCTCTTTGCATGGATCTTCTTGCTTCTTCACCAAGTAATATGCTTTTTGCCATTTACAAAACCTCCTTAAATACTAATTTAGCTTATTCTAAAACAGCTAGGATATCATCCTGTTTTAAAATGGAATACTCTACTCCGTCAACTTTAACTTCAGTTCCAGCATACTTAGAAAATAACACTCTGTCTCCTGCTTTAAGTTCCATTTTAACTTCTTTACCGTTTACCATTCCTCCTGGTCCAACGGCAACTACTTCAGCCTCTTGTGGCTTTTCCTTAGCACTTCCTGGAAGTACTATTCCGCTTTTTGTAGTTTCCTCAACTTCAATTCTTTTAATAACAACTCTGTCACCAAGTGGTCTAATTCTCATTTAAACCCCTCCTTAATGTTTTTTATATTAATTAAATTAGAAACTTTATTGTTAGCACTCAACAACCTTGAGTGCTAATACAATATAATAATAAATAATAGACTTTATAATAGCAACCTTCACTAGCTACGCTATTCCCTATTATATCACCATTATGGCAAAATATTCATATATATCTTTGTTTTTTGTTATATTTCTGAACTTTCCTTCACTTTCCTTTTTTCACTTAAAAAACTCAGTATTTACATCTTCTTATAAAGCTCTATAATTAAAATAGAACATTTTATAATCCAAGTTTAAAGGAGTACATATTATGAGTAAAAGTTTCAGTAAAATATTTTTTTCTATTTTCATTTCCATCTTCTTCATAACTTCCTCTGTTAAATTAACGGTTATGTTTAAGCCTCTTTATTATTTTAGTATTAGCCATTTAAAAATAGTAGAAACTTCTGGCTTTCCTTTAGATAATATCAAGAAAGATTATAATTATTTAATAAACTATATTTCCTCTCACAGTAAAAGTGAGTTTAAAATTCCAAACCTTCCTTCCTCTAGAGAGGGTGCCGTTCACTTTGAAGAGGTAAAGAATATATTTATAAAATTAGATTACTTATTAATAATAAGCGGATTGCTTTCATTAATAGCTATATATTTTTCCATAAAGAATAGAATTTATACTCCTTTTAAATATTCCAGTATTATTTTAATAAGCATACCAATAATTTTGCTTATTACCTTTTTTATTAACTTTGACAAGGTTTTTGTTATTTTCCATAAGATATTTTTTAGAAATGACTACTGGATATTTGATATAGTAAAAGATCCTGTTATTACAATGCTTCCACAAGATTTCTTTATGTACTGCGGTATTTTAATAAATTTATTTATAGTATTTTTTAGCTTTATTTGTAATCTAATATATATAAAGAACCAGGTTTAAATAATCTGGTTTTCATCTTTTTTCAATATATCTTTTATTATCCTCTCACTTTTTAACACTCCTAATAGGAAAAGTACCGTCATAGTCACTCCTATTATAATTAGCATAGTAGTATTCTTTGTGTATATTCTAGAACCAAAATAAGCGGAAATTACTATACCTGGAATTCTTCCGAAGGTAGAATACAGTGCAAAATTTTTAAAATTAATATTTGAAATGCCGCATATATAAGCTAAAGCATCCTTAGGTATCCCTGGTATTAAATAAAGTAAAAACACTATATAATTAACACTACCTAACTTAAGTATTTTATGAAAATGCTTAACCTGCTTTTTAGATATTATTTTATATACAAAAGGCTTACCATATTTTCTAGATATAAAATAGGAAGCCATTCCCCCTGCACATATACCAAGTAAAGATATTATACTACCATAAACCGTTCCATAAATATAGCCGCCTGCTATTTGTACCACCTCTCCTGGGATAAAAAAAACTATAACTTGAAAAAATTGCATAAAGAAAAACACTAAAACTCCGTACTCACCATAGGACATAATAATTTCCTTTAACTTGCTAGGGTTTTTAATTAAATAACGATATTAATAAAAATACTCATATCCTATAAATACAAAAAATATAAGTAGAATTCCTAAAACTATTTCTGATTTGTATTCTCTTAAATCAATTTTATCCATAGTACACCTCCGAAAAATTGCAAGCAATTTTTCAAATAATAAATAGCAAATAACAAAGAATAGATAATGTGAAGTTTCCCTAGGGAAATCAATTTCTCATTTGTCCTTTGTTATTTATTCTTTGTTATCTGTTTAAGTTTATTCCTTCAAATCTTTCTAAATACTCATTTTCAATTACGTCTTTTGCAGGAGATTCTTTAGTAAACTTTGATAGCTGTGCTTTAGCTTTTGTCATTGGAACCATTGTAGCAGGTCCTCCTACACATCCACCTTCACACATCATTCCTTCTATAAAGTTTCCTGATAATCTCCCTACTTTAGCCATAATCATAGTTCTTTTTATTTCATCTGGTCCATTCGCTCTTACTGGTTTAAATTCAATGTGGGTATCTAAATCTTTTGCATAGTTCTGTATAGCTGCCGTTACTCCACCACTTTGAGCAAATCCTCTTCCAAAGGATGAAGCATCTTTTATTTCTAGCTCTTCACATTCCTCTGGTGAAATTTTAAAAGCTCCCATAAGGGCTACAATTTCCTCAAAGGTCATAGCATAATCTACAGCATCTTTAACGCTAGGTCTTTTAACCTCATTTTTCTTAGCTGTACATGGTCCTACAAAAACTACTACAGCATCCTTATCCATTTTTTTAATCATTCTTCCTGTAGCAATCATAGGTGATACTGTATCAGAAACATTATCCATTAACTCTGGGAATTTCTTTTCAATATAACCAAAGAAACCCGGACAACAGGAGTTAGTCATAAACTTATCTCCCTTTTCTAATCTTTCTAACAGTTCATTGCCTTCATGGACAGCTACCACATCAGCTCCACAGGCTGCCTCTATCATATCTAAGAAACCTATTCTTCTAAAAGCTTCTTTTATTTGCCCAACCTTAACATTTAGTCCGAATTGACCTGTTATAGAAGGAGCTACCACTGCGTAAAGTTTCTTTTTCTCCATCAAATCACGAGTAACATCTACTATATAGCTTTTGTCCGATATAGCTCCAAAAGGACAAGCAGACATACAAGCTCCACAGTTTATACAATCCTCTTTAGCTATTTGAGCCTTATTATCCTCAGGATTCATTTGAAGAGCCCCTGTTGGGCACACTCTTCTACAAGGTCTCATAACTTCAGCTACAGCACTAAACGGACAAACTTCCTTGCACAAACCACATTCCTTACAGGTTTCATGATTTATATAAGCCCTTCCTCCTGCTGTTGTAATAGATCCTGCTGGACATACCTCTCTACATTTATGCTGTATGCATCCTCTACAAGCTTCTGTTACAACAAATCTATTAATTGGACACTTGTCACAGGCAGCATCTATTACATAAATAATTTGATCTTCATTTTCAACATTTACAAATTCTTCGGATATTTGTCCATTAGGCAAACATCCCATAGCAAGCTTTGCTCTCTCATAAACTATGGCTCTTTCTTTATAAACACAACATCTATATTCTGCTCTATCACTTTTTATAATATCAAAAGGAATCTTTTCAAGTTCTTCTTTAGTTAATCTATTTTCTAAAGTCATTTCTGCTACTTCTTTTAAAACTAAATATTTTAATTTTTTTAATTGAGTTTCAAAGATTATCATATGCCATACCCCCTAAATATATACGAATAAATTTGTTAAATTCTTATCATATACATTATAACAGAAACTCTTTAAAAAGTAATACAGTTTCAAAGTCTATTTAACTGCATAATTCCTCATTCTCTTTCAAAAACTTAAATTATCTTTAATTCCCATATAAATAGTATAGTTTTAGAACACCTTACTCCAATATATTATTTTCTCTTGCATAATAAAAAAGATATTGTTGAGCAAAACCTGATAATGGTCCAAATTTATCCCTACCAAAGTCTCTAATTTTCTTTAAGGAAACGTCTGGCGCAAGATAAAAGTGTTGCATAGCCCTCTTAACCCATACATCTACAGGAAAAGCTGAGTATTTACCCATAGAAAATAACATAATGCAATCCGCCACTTTAGGGCCTATTCCCATAAAATTTTGTAACTGCTTGTGACACTCATCATCAGTAGCACTCTTAATCTGTTCTATATCATATTCATTCCTATATATTTTATTTACAGTATCCACAATGTACTTTCCTCTAAATCCCACTCCACAAGGCTCTATATCTTCTTCCTGCACCTCTTTTAGTTTTTCTATAGTTGGAAAAGCGTAATAAGTTTTCCCCTTATATTCTAAAGGCTCTCCCCATGCTTTACTTATATTTTCTATAGCTCTTTTTATCATTGGAATTCTATTATTTGCTGATGTTATAAAAGATATGATTATCTCCAAAGGTTCTTGCTGTAATAGTCTAATCCCCTCTCCGAATATAACAGATTTCTCTAGCAGACTATCTTTTTTGAGAATATTTTTTATTTCTGAATAATCTCTATATAGGTCAAAATACTCTACCCAAATCTTTTGAAAATCTTCTTCAGTAGAATTATATATGTATATATCGCTATCCTTTTTCTCCACTTCAATAACCCTTCCAAAGGCCACTCCAATATAGCTGCCATTCTTTGTTTTATTCCACCTAAAGCATTGGCCACACTCAAAAATATGTGCTAGTTCAAAGTTTTCTATATCCTTTACTATAACAGTAGGAAAACCATCTATTACAGTTTCTTCTACATAGTTAAAATCCAATTTTATTACCCCCTTAAAAAATTACTAAATATTTTTTCAACTGACAAATTACATAGAACAAAGAACAAATAAGGATGAAATTACCTTTAGTAAGTTCTCACCAAATCTGTTCTCTATTCCTTATTATTTATTCTTTACTTTTAGATATTCATCTATACCTTTAGCAGCTTTTTTTCCTGCTTCCATAGCTAGAATAACCGTAGCTGCTCCTGTTACTGTGTCTCCTCCTGCAAATACTCCTTCTTTAGTTGTTTCTCCTGTTTCTTCATTCACCTCTAAACATCCCCATTTATTTACGTTCAATCCCTTTGTAGTGGAAGATATTAAAGGATTTGGTGAGGTTCCTAGAGCCATTATTACTGTATCCATTGCCATAACAAACTCAGAATCCCTAACCTCAACAGGTCTTCTTCTTCCTGATTTATCTGGTTCTCCTAGCTCCATTTTAATACACTTTATAGCTTTAACCCATCCATTTTCATCCCCCATTATTTCTATTGGGTTTGTAAGTAGGTCAAAGATAATTCCTTCTTCTTTTGCATGGTGAACTTCCTCTACTCTTGCTGGAAGTTCATCAATTGATCTTCTATAAATAACATGAACCTCTGCTCCTAGTCTTCTTGCAGTTCTTGCAGCATCCATAGCTACATTTCCACCGCCAACTACAGCTACTTTATCTCCCGTTCTAATTGGAGTATCATAGTCTTCCCTAAAGGCTTTCATTAAATTACTTCTAGTTAAAAATTCATTAGCAGAAAATACTCCATTTAAGTTTTCTCCGTCAATACCCATAAACTTAGGAAGTCCTGCTCCTGAACCTATAAATACCGCCGAAAAACCCTCTTCTTCTAAAAGTTCTTCTACCGTAAGGGTTTTACCTATTATAACGTCTGTCTCTATTTCTACTCCAAGCTTTCTTACATTGTCTATTTCATATTTAACCACAGTCTCCTTAGGCAATCTAAACTCTGGAATACCATAAACCAATACTCCTCCCGGTTCGTGTAAGGCTTCAAATATGGTTACACCATATCCCATTTTAGCTAATTCCCCTGCACAAGCAAGCCCTGCTGGACCACTACCTATAACAGCTACCTTTTCATTCTTTCTATCACTTTTAACAGTAAAATTTATATTATTTTCTCTAGACCAGTCTCCAATAAATCTTTCTAGCTTTCCTATTGCTACAGGCTCCCCTTTTATTCCCAAAACACATTTTTCTTCACACTGAGTTTCTTGAGGGCAAACCCTTCCGCAAATTGCTGGAAGAGAACTATCTTCATTTATTATTTCAGCGGCCTTTTTAAAATCCTTATCTCTTATAGCTTTAATAAAAGCCGGAATATTTATAGCTACAGGACACTTTGGTACACATAATGGATTTTTACAATTTATGCATCTTTCAGCTTCCTTAATGGCTTCTTCCTCTGTATATCCTAAAGACACCTCAGTAAAATTCTTTATTCTTTCCTCTGCCCCCTGCTCCCTTACTGGAGTTTTCTTTAAACTAATCATTCTTCTCGTCCCCTCCTAATCCAATGCGACATACATGTCCTTCTTCTCTTTCCTTTTGAATTAAAAGCCTCTTAGCTTCTTCTCCTTTATACATGCCCTGTCTTCTTAATGCTTCGTCAAAATTCACAAGATGCCCATCAAACTCAGGTCCATCAACACAAGCAAACTTAGTTTCTCCACCTACTGTTACTCTACAAGCACCACACATACCTGTACCATCTACCATAAGGGTATTTAAGCTAACCACAGTGCTTATATTATATTCCTTAGTTAGTTTTGCTACAAATTTCATCATAATCATAGGTCCTATAGCTATAACTAAGTCATATTTTTTTTCCTCCTTTTCTATAAGGTCTTTTAACAAATCCGTTACTAGCCCCTTAAAACCACTAGAACCATCATCAGTAGCTATATATAAGCTTCCCACTTCTCTTCTAATTTCTTCTTCCATAATTAATAGCTCTTTATTTTTGCTTCCAAGTATAACATCCACTTTTATTCCTTTAGAGTTTAACCATTTTACCTGAGGGTAAATAGGTGCAATTCCCACGCCACCAGCTATAAACATTATTTTTTTATTTTTTAATTCTTCAATATCCTCGTATATAAAATCAGAAGGATTTCCGAGTGGACCTGCAAAATCTTTAAAACTCTCTCCCTCTTCTAATTTGCTCATTTTAATGGTAGATGCCCCTAGTGTTTGAAACACTATAGTAACTGTTTCTTTTTCTTTATTATAATCACAAATTGTAAGAGGAATTCTTTCACTTTTTTCATCTACTCTTACAATAATAAACTGGCCTGGTTTAGCGGATTTAGCCACTCTTGGCACATGAACAACCATCTTATAAATATTTGGAGCTAAAAGTTCCTTTTCTAATATTTTATACATTACAACTCCTCCGAATTCTCAATAATTATTTTGATAATCAAACTACTTTTATTGTCTTAATATTAATTATATAAAACTTTAATACTGTTTATCAAGCTAATTCTCTTAATTACCTCGGAGGTTATGCCATTTTATGGTACTATCTCCGAGGTACAAAAAAAGCCACCGGAACAATCCAGTGACTTTTCTTTTATAGAAATATATTATTTTGCGTAATTGTGGAATCCTCTTCCTGATTTTCTTCCAAGCCATCCTGCTCTTACATATTTTCTAAGTAAGGAGTGAGCTCTGTATTTTGTATCTCCAGTTTCATTATACAATACATCCATTATAGCAAGACATACATCTAATCCTATAAGGTCTCCTAAAGCTAGAGGTCCCATTGGATGATTAGCGCCAAGCATCATTGACTTATCAATATCTTCTGCTGAAGCTATTCCTTCTGCAAGTATTCCTACCCCTTCATTAATCATTGGAATTAATATTCTGTTTACAACAAATCCTGGAGCTTCTGCAACTTCAACTGGATCCTTTCCAATTGCTAAGGATGCTTCTTTAACTGCATCAAAAGTTTCTTGCGATGTAGCCATTCCTCTAATTATTTCAACTAGCTTCATTACTGTAGCTGGGTTGAAAAAGTGCATTCCTATAACTTTATCTGGTCTTTTTGTAGCTGTAGCTATTTCAGTTATTGATAATGATGAAGTATTTGATGCTAAGATAGTTTCTGGTTTACAAATTCTATCTAGTTCAGCAAATATTTCTCTCTTTATCGCCATATTTTCAACAGCAGCTTCAATAACTAAATCACAGTCATCAGCCATATTTAAATCAGTAGTTCCGCTTATTCTTGAAAGAATTTCATCCATTTGATCTTGTGTCATTTTTCCTTTTGCAACTAATTTAGCTAAACCTTTGTTAATTCCAGTTAACCCTCTATCAACAAATTCATCTTTTATATCTCTTAATATTACTTCATATCCTTTTGCCGCAAAAGCCTGAGCAATACCTGCTCCCATTGTTCCCGCGCCTAAAACAAATATTTTTTCCATGAAATTTCCCTCCCAATATTAATTTTATATATTTCTATGCTAGTTATTTATTGTAGCCTTTAAGCTTTCTATTAATTCAGGAATTATTTTCTTATAATCTCCAACTAATGCTAAGTCTGCTGCTTTCATTAATGGAGCTGAGTCATCTTTATTTATAGCGATTATGAAATCAGAATCCTGCATACCAGCTAAGTGCTGAATTGCCCCTGAGATACCAACAGCTATATATACCTTAGGTCTAACAGTTTTTCCAGTTTGACCTACCTGTAAGGATTTATCAATCCAAGCATTATCAATGGCAGCTCTTGAACCAGCAATGCTTCCACCCATAAGGTCAGCTAATTCCTTTAATATATCAAAACCTTCTTTAGAACCTACACCTCTACCACCGGATACAAGAACTTCAGCTTCTCCAATATCCATAACATTTTTAGCTATTTTAACTACATCTTCAACTTTTAATCTTATATCAGCTGCTTCTAAGTTCGCAGAAATAGTTTCTATTTCTCCTTTTCTTGAAGGGTCTTTAGCTAATCTTTCAAAAACTCCTGGTCTTACCGTTGACATCTGTGGTCTATGTTCAGTACAGATGATTGTAGCCATTAAGTTTCCACCAAAAGCAGGTCTTGTCATTAATAAATGATTTGGTCCTTCTTCTATATCAAGTCCTGTACAGTCAGCTGTTAATCCTGTTTCTAGTCTTCCAGCAACTCTAGGTCCTAAATCTCTTCCTATGTAAGTTGCTCCAACTAAAATTATTTCAGGTTTCTTTTCATTTACTATTTCACAAATTACCTTTGTGTATGCATCTGTAGTGTAATGTTTTAATAATGGATGTTTAGCATATACAACCTTATCAGCTCCGTAAGCTATTAATTCGTTGCAAGCTTCTTCCATGTTGTTTCCAAGAAGCAGAGCTGTTAATTCTACTCCTAATTTATCTGCAATTTCTCTTCCTTTTCCAACTAATTCAAGAGAAACCTTTTGTAATTTACCGTCTCTTTGTTCAGCAAATACCCAAACGCCTTTGTAATCTGCTATATTCATCTTAAAATCCCTCCTACTATTAGATATAGTGTTTTTCCTTTAATTTTGCAACTGCAAGCGCTGCTGCTTCTTTAGCTGGTAAGTTAACAATTTCACCTTTACCCTTAGCTTCTTTAGTAGTTGATTTTTTAACCTTTGTTGGTGAACCTGCAAGTCCAAGAAGGGATTTTTCTACTCCTAGGAAATCTGCATTCCAAACTTTTATTTCCTTATCGAAAGCTCCAAATATATGGCTTACATGCATATATCTTGGCTCGTTTAATTCTTTTATAGCTGTTAAAAGCACTGGCATTTTAACTGTGATATTTTCATATCCATCTTCCCAAGCTTTTCTAACCTTTAATTCTTCTCCAGCCACTTCAACTTTTTCAACATAAGTTATTTGTGGTAAGTTTAAGTGTTCAGCAATTTCTGGACCAACCTGAGCTGTATCTCCATCTATTGCTTGTCTTCCTGCAAATACTAAATCATATTCTAATTTTCCTATAGCTGCTGCAAGAACTCTTGAAGTAGCTAACGTATCAGCACCAGCAAATGCTCTATCTGATATTAATATAGCTTCATCTGCTCCCATACATAATGCTTCTCTTAAAGCAACTTCTGCTTGTGGAGGTCCCATTGTTATAATAGTAACCTTACCATTAGTTTTTTCTTTTAATACTAAAGCTTCTTCTAAAGCATTTTTATCATCTGGGTTTATTATTGATGGAACCCCTTCTCTTATAAGAGTTCCTGTAACTGGGTCAATTTTTACTTCTGTTGTATCTGGAACTTGTTTTAAACAAACAATTATATTCATTACTTGAACCCTCCTACTATTTAAATATGTTTCCTGAAATAACCATCTTTTGAACCTGTGAAGTTCCTTCGTAAATTTCAGTTATCTTAGCATCTCTCATCATTCTTTCAACTGGGTAGTCCATAGTATATCCATATCCTCCGAATAATTGAACCGCCTTAGTTGTTACATCCATAGCAACGTTTGCTGCATGTAATTTAGCCATAGCTGCATCTACTGAATATGGCATCTTATTTTGTTTCTTCCAAGCAGCTTTGTAAACTAATAGTCTTGCAGACTCAATAGCTACTTCCATATCTGCCATCATCCAAGATAATCCTTGGAATTTATATAATTCTTTCCCGAATTGTTTTCTTTCTTTCATGTAGTTTTGAGCTTCTTCAAAAGCACCTTCTGCTATACCAAGAGCCTGAGCTGCTATACCAATTCTTCCTCCATCAAGAGTTTTCATTGCTATTCCAAAGCCTTTTCCTTCTTTTCCAATCATGTTTTCTTTTGGAACTTTAACATCTTCAAAGATAAGCTCAGTTGTTGAAGAACCTCTTATACCCATCTTTTCTTCAACTTTACCTATGGAGAATCCTGGCATTCCTTTTTCTAATACAAATGCTGTTATTCCCTTAACACCCTTACTTCTATCTGTCATACCAAATACTATGAATACATCTGCGTATCCACCATTTGTTATAAATATTTTAGTTCCATTTAATAAGTAATGATCTCCCATATCAACTGCTATGGTTTGTTGTCCTGCAGCATCTGTTCCTGCATTTGGTTCAGTTAATCCGAAAGCACCAAGCTTTTTACCTGAACAAAGGTCTGGTAAATATTTTTGCCTTTGAGCTTCTGTTCCATTTTCATATATTACTGAAGCACATAATGAAGTATGGGCTGAAACTATAACACCTGTAGTACCACATACCTTTGATAATTCTTCAACGGTTAGTATATAGGATAATATGTCTCCACCTGCTCCGCCATATTCTTTAGGGAATGGTATTCCTAGCATTCCTAATTTACCCATTTTTTCAACGTTTTCCACTGGGAACATATGCTTAGCATCTACTTCTGCTGCTATTGGTTTTACTTCGTTTATAGCAAATTCTCTAACCATTTGCTTTACAAATTCTTGTTCTCTAGTTAATGCAAAATTCATTACCCTTACCTCCTATTTATTTCTGAAGCACTTATCTCTTTTTTCAACAAATGCTGTCATTCCTTCTTTTTGGTCTTCTGTTGAGAAGCATTCACCGAAAACTTCTGCTTCATAAGATATAGCTGTGTCAATATCGCATTGCACTCCTCTATTTATAGCTGCCTTACAAAGTTTTACAGCTATTGGAGCATTGTTAGCTATTTTCTTAGCCATTTCTTTAGCTTCTTCCATTAATTTCTCTGGTTCCACAACTTTGTTTACAAGACCTATTCTTAAAGCTTCTTCTGCTCCAATTATTTCTCCAGTAAAAATTAATTGTTTAGCCATAGAAGCTCCAACTAGTCTTGGCAATCTTTGAGTTCCACCAAAACCTGGTGTAATTCCAAGTCCTACCTCAGGTTGTCCAAACTTTGCCTTTGCGGAAGCTAATCTGATATCACATGCCATGGATATTTCGCATCCTCCACCTAGGGCAAAGCCATTTACAGCTACTATAACTGGTTTTTCCATAATTTCTAATTTTCTAAACACTTTATTTCCAAGTAATCCAAATTTTCTGCCTTGATTAACATTTAAGTCCTTCATTTCAGTTATATCTGCTCCAGCTACAAAAGCTTTTCCAGCTCCTGTAAGAATTACTGCTAGAACCTCTTCATCTTCTGCTAAAACATCAATTGCTATGTCTAACTCTTTTAAAGTTTCTGAATTTAAAGCATTTAATGAAGCTGGTCTATTAATGGTCATTATCGCAACATTTCCCTCTTTTTCGACTAAGATATTCTTAAACTCCATAAGTATCCCGTCCCTCCTTATTTTTTCTTCGACCAATTTGTTAATAATATAACAAATTATTTAAAAAAATATATCAATCACACTCTTTCTATATTATATACTCTTACTTTTTATTTTTCAATATCAAATTTAATTTTACTTTTAATTTATACATCAGCCCTTTAATTAACATATACTTAACAATAAAAAGTCCTACAATTAGACTTATCTAACCATAGGACTTTTTATTGTTATTGTATTGACAATTAATTATCATTAAAATACTATTCTTCGTGGCTCATTAAGTAGCTTAAAGTTAATAAGCTATCACTTAAATGTACGTTTTCAGTGTGGATTCCTTCAGGGACTATCAAATCCACTGGTGCGAAATTCCATATACTCTTAACATCATTTTTAATTAAAATATCACATACCCTTTGCGCGCTTCTACTAGGCACACATAATACACCAATATCAATTGCATTATTCTTTAAGTATCCCTCTAAAGTATCAATATCTTTTATTTCTATATCTCTGATCTTGATACCTACAAGCTTTGGATTTATATCAAAAATAGCCTTTAACTTGAATCCTAATTTTTCAAAGTACGTATAGTTTGCTATGGCCTGACCTATATTACCTGCTCCAAGTAATACCATAGAATATTCTCTGTCAATACCCAAAATATTACTAATTTGACTATAGAGATCTTTTACATTGTATCCATATCCTTGCTGTCCAAAGTCTCCGAAGCAGTTTAGATCCTGTCTAATTTGTGAAGCAGTAAATCCAATTTTCCTACTTAATTCTTTAGAGGAGATTCTGTCTACATCATTTTTTAGTAGCTCAGATAAATATCTATGATATTTAGGTAATCTCTTTATAACCGCCATTGATATATTTTTTTTCTTATCCATCCTTACACCTCTTGCGAATTAATTTTTACACTCAATTTATTTTATCATAACATTGATAAATCTTCTACATATTTATCCATCAAAGTTTATTATATAATAAATAAATTTAAACTACAAATTTTATCTTTTACGTAGTACAATAATAAACGTAAGAGGTGAAATTAAATGATTATTTTAAGTTGCAAAGATTTATTTAAAAGCTATGGCATAGATACAATTTTAGATAGAGTCACCTTTGGAATTAATGAAGGTGACAAAATAGGTCTTATAGGGGCCAACGGTGCAGGAAAATCAACTTTATTGAAAATAATATCTGGGATTATTGATTATGATGATGGAGAGCTCTTCATAGATAAAAATAAGAAAGTAGGCTATCTATCTCAGCATCTTTCCTTAGATTCTAATAATACTATTTATTCTGAAATGCTTTCTGTATTTAGCGAACTACTTGCCCTTGAAGAAAAAATAAAAGACCTTGAGTTAAAGATGAATGAACCCTATGATGCTAACAATGCAGATTATCATAATAAAATCATAAATGAATACACTATTTCCACTGAGTTATACACTAATAAAAATGGATATACCTACAAAGGTGAAATTTCTCGTGTGTTAAAAGGCTTAGGTTTTAATGAAGAGGATTTTGATAAAGAAATAAGAATATTAAGTGGGGGACAAAAAACCCGAGTTGCACTTTGCAAACTTCTTCTTGTTAATCCTGAAATACTTTTATTGGATGAACCTACAAACCACCTTGACTTAGATGCTATTGAATGGCTAGAAGAATATTTAAAGTCCTATAAGGGTTCTATAATAATTATATCCCACGATAGATTCTTTTTAGATGCTGTAACTAATAGGACTATGGAACTTCTAAATGGTAAAATGCTTTCTTATGATGGTAACTATACAAAATTTATAGAGTTTAGGAAAAAGGACTTTGAAAATAGATTAAAAGCTTATAACCTTCAACAAGCTGAAATTAAAAGACAGGAAGATATAATAGAAAGATATAGATCCTTTAATAGAGAAAAAAGTATACGAGCCGCAGAAAGTCGTCAAAAGGCATTAGATAAAATTGAGAGAATTGATAGTCCAGATAAAGATCCTACGGGAGCCAAAATAAAGTTTACGGCTCAAATAACTAGCGGAAATGACGTTTTATACATGGAAAACTTGTCTAAAAGCTTTGGAGATAAAAAATTATTTTCTAATATAAACATGGATATAAAAAGAGGTGAAAAAATTGCCCTAATTGGAGAGAATGGAAGAGGCAAAACTACTCTTTTAAAAATTATCATGGAAAAAGAAAATAAAGATAATGGAATAGTAGTCCTTGGAAAAAACGTATTTATAGGCTATTACGACCAAGAACAATCTAACTTAAATATAGAAAACACCATAATTGATGAGGTTTGGGATGAATTCCCTAA
Organism: Clostridium malenominatum; assembly: GCF_039521365.1. Lineage (NCBI taxonomy): Bacteria > Bacillati > Bacillota > Clostridia > Eubacteriales > Clostridiaceae > Clostridium > Clostridium malenominatum. The sequence continues at coordinate 332,379 of NZ_BAAACF010000001.1, read as the reverse complement.
TATGACTACTACAGAAATACGCTCTGCCCTAGCAGCCTTCTTGTTTAGAGGTGAAGAAGTTTTTAAAAAGATTTCAACCCTAAGCGGAGGAGAAAAGTGTAGAATTAATCTTTTAAAACTAATGCTATCAGAGTCAAATTTATTATTACTAGACGAACCAACAAATCACTTAGATATCATGTCCCGCGAGGCACTAGAAGACGCTATCATGAGCTATGATGGTACTGTATTGCTAATCTCCCATGATAGATATTTCTTAAATAAGGTTATTAATAGAATTTATGAGCTAAAAGAAACAGAGGTTAAAGAGTATCTAGGTAATTATAATTATTATGTAGAAAAGAAAAAAAATCCCCTTCGTTTTGCCTATGAAGAAGAAATTGAAGGAAAATCAAAAACTCAAATTCAACAAGAAAAGCGTAAAAAACGAGAGGTAGAAAAGGCTGAAAAAGAACTTAAACAAAAAATTAAAAATATTGAAGATGAAATTTCTAATAAAGAAAGTTATCTAGTGGAACTTCAAAATGACTTGTGTTTAGAAGAAGTATATTCTAATCCTACAAAGAGTGAGGAAGTAAACAAGGAAATTTTAAAGGTAGAAAAGGAATTGGAAGAACTTTATAGTCAGTGGGAACGCTTTATCCGATGATTACCCGCTCTAATACTCCCTTCTTCTCTTAAGTTGGAGCTAAGAGCGGGTACGTCCCTGGATAACGATTTCTAAGAATCAGCTGGAGTAAAACTCCATCTGATTCAAGAACTCTGTTTATGTAAGGATGTTGAAAATAATTGTATTATAGGATAGAATGAAATTAACAATAACTTCTCATTGTGAGGTAAGCTATGAAAAAAGTATTAGTTATAAACGATTCTAGATTCGAAAGTGCTATATTAAAAGATTTGTTAACAAAACTTGGATATGACGTTAAAACCGCTAATGAGTATTCAGCTCTTCAAGAAGTTAACAATTACTTACCTAATATAGTTATATCTAACCTTATTATGAAAGAGACTTCTGGAGACTTATTAATTAAGAAAATAAAAGATGTACATAAAGACATGGTATGTTTTTTATCCTCCTGTAGCAATTTGCATATAGAAGATTATAAGTATAATAAAGTAGACGATATTATAAAAACTCCTGTGAATGTAGAAGAGTTAAATAAACTATTAAAAAAATTTTCTCCCAAAGATTCCAACACCATCTTTACCTTTTGCCCTTACTGCGGTGGTAAGTTTGGAGAGGGAACCTATTCCTTCTGCCCTTATTGTGGAGAAAAAGTTAGTAGAATAGAAGCAAGAGTATGATCCTTAACATTCATACTCTTATTTTAATATATAATATTTTCGGAGGTAACCATGTTTAACAAAAAAGACACTCTACCCTACTTAGCTTCTATTGGATATTCTATAATCTTTGGATTGAGCTTTCTGTTTTCTAAAATGGCCCTAGAAGTAGCTTCCCCCTTTAAGCTTATATCCTTTAGATTCTTATTAGCTTTCTTAACTATGTCCGTACTAATATTGTTTAAAGTAATAAAGGTTAACTATAAAGGCAAAAAACTAAAAGAGTTATTAATATTAAGTTTGTTGCAACCTGTTGTATATTTCATATTCGAAACCTATGGCATTAAATATTCCTCATCTTCTTATGCTGGAGTATTAATTGCATTAATACCAGTTCTCGTATCTATAATTGGTATTTACTTCCTAAATGAAGTGCCTAGTAAATCTCAATGGTTTTTTATACTTTTATCCGTGTCTGGAGTTATCTATATTGTATTAAATGACAATAATTCTGGAAGTTCCAACACCCTTTTAGGAACAGTTTGTTTACTTATAGCTATTGTAGCTGGTTCAATTTACAATATATTGTCTAGAAAAAGCTCTACTAATTTTTCATCTATGGAAATTACATATTTCATGATGGGAACAGCAGCAATTGTTTTCAACATTATAGCTCTTGTTTTAGATATAATAAATGGGAATATGGGTGACTTCTTCAAGCCTCTTTCAAACAGTAATTTTATTATATCACTATTGTTCTTAGGAATATTATCTTCCATAGTAGCATTCTTTTTAGCAAATTATGCTTTATCAAAATTACCAGCTTCTAGGTCTACAGTTTTTGGTAATTTATCAACAGTAATCTCTATCTTTACTGGAGTATTTTTCTTAAATGAAAACTTTTATTTTTATCATGTAATAGGCTCTTTAATGATATTATCAGGAATAATTGGAACTAACTATTTCAATGCAAAACCAAAGGAAAATTTAGAAATAAAGGAGAGTAATAATTATGCCACGAATCAAGGTTAAAGGAATTAAAGTAGAGGATGTTTGTAAGGTAAGTAAGGAATTAATTGATGAATTAGAAGCTTTGTTAGAATGTCCAAGAGATTATTTTTCAATAGAACATATAAACAGTACTTTTATAAAAGATGGCGAAATGAATCAAGGATATCCTTTTATTGAAGTGGCTTGGTTTGATAGAGGCCAGGAAATCCAAGACAAAGTAGCTAAAACTATAACAAAATTCTTTAATTCTGTAGGATATGATAACTTAGATATTATATTTATCATGCTAAAAAAAGAAAGTTACTATGAAAATGGAGAACACTTTTAAGCTAGTGTTTTAGTTAATAGTTGTTTAGTTTCCTAGTTAGCGACAAAATTCCTATGGAATTTTCATAATTTAAATTCCATAGGAATTTTTCCTTAACTAAATCACTAAAAATCTAAAAAACTAAAAAACTAAAGAACTATTTGCTCATCTTAATAGTTTTCTCTCTGCATTTCTCCATGGCTTTAATTACTGCTCCCCTAAAATTGCTTTCTTCTAAAGAGTACACCGCTTCTATGGTAGTTCCTCCAGGAGAGCAAACCTTATCCTTTAAAACTCCTGGATGTTCTCCTGTTTCTAATACCATTTTTGCAGCACCAAGTACTGCTTGGGCTGCCATTTTATAAGCCTTGTCTCTAGGCAACCCACCAAGAACTCCTCCATCTGCTAAAGCTTCTATAAACATATATACATAAGCCGGTGAAGAACCGCTAATTCCTGGTACCACATCCATAAGTTTTTCACTTATAGTTTCAACTTTTCCAAAGCTCTTAAATATATTCATTACATTTTCAACATCTTCTTCACTTGAAAAATCATTGTAGCATAAAGCTGTCATCCCCTCTCCTACCAAAGCAGGAGTATTTGGCATGGTTCTAACTATCTTTATATTTTTTTCAAACTTATTTTGTATAAATTCCATAGTAATTCCTGCAGCTATAGATACAATTACTACATCTTCTTTTACTTTATTCCTTATTTCCTCTATAACTACACCATAGATATTAGGTTTTACCGCTAATATAATTATGTCGGAACCCTTTGATACGTCCTCATTGTTATTAGTAATGTTTATACCATAGTTTTCCTTCATATGGTTCAGCTTTTCTTCATCTCTATCGCTTACTATAATATTTCTGCCCTTAATAATTTCAGACTTTACAAGGCCTGAAACTATTGCCTGGGACATATTCCCTCCGCCTATAATACCAATGGTTTTATTCATAAATATACCCCCTATTTTATATTCTTCTTTCACCTAATTTTAAATTAGGTACAGCGTTTATATCTAAAGAAGCTACTCTTCCTTTAACGAATTCATAATAAGCTGCACTTCCTATCATTGCTGCATTATCCGTGCAAAGAATCAATTCAGGAAATAAAACCTTTATTCCATTTTTCTCCCCTTCTTTAAAAAGATTATCCCTTAAAGAAGAATTTGCAGCAACTCCCCCCGCTATGGCTATTTTATCTACCTTTTTCAACTTGCAGGCCTTAATAGAATTATCTACAAGAAAATCTATCACAGCCTTTTGGAAGGAAGCCGCCACATCCGCTTTGTTTATTTCCTCATTTTTCATGGCTTTTCCATTTAAATAATTTAACACAGCAGACTTTAACCCACTAAAAGAAAAATCTAAGATATCATTGTCATGAAAATTTGCTCTTGGAAATTTTATTGCATCTGGATTTCCTTCCTTAGCTAATTTATCAATCTTAGGCCCTCCTGGATATCCAAGACCTAAAGCTCTTGCAATTTTATCATAGGCTTCTCCTGCAGCATCATCTCTAGTCTGCCCTAAAATCTCAAACTCACCATAGTCCTTCATGTAAACAATGTTACTATTTCCTCCCGATACTATAAGACATACAAAAGGAGGTTCTAATTCCTTATGTTGTATAAAATTTGCACTTACATGACCTTCTATATGATTTACTCCAATTAACGGTTTATTCAAAGCATAGGCAAGACCTTTTGCATATTGAAGTCCTACTAGCAATGCTCCAACCAGCCCTGGCCCATAGGTTACTCCAATAGCATCAATATCATCAAAGGATAACTTAGCTTCATCTAATGCTCCCTGTACCACAGCTCCTATAACCTCTATATGTTTTCTAGAAGCAACCTCTGGCACTACTCCTCCAAATTTTTTATGTATATCTATTTGAGAAGATATTATATTTGACAATACTTCTCTTCCATTAACTACTACGGCAGCAGCGGTTTCATCACAACTGCTCTCTATAGCTAGTATTACTACGTCTTTTTTCATCTTATTAACTCCTCATGTGTGAATTTAATACAATAATTATACTTTAATAAATTTTTCTTATCAACCTTCTATTGAAAGCTTTCCCTAATAGATGATAACATATAATAAGGTGATGATAATGAATAATTACGCAAAAATAATTGTAGCAGGTTCTCCAATATCTAAGTCAAACTTTAAGCTTTTTAATCTTAACGGAAGAGCTATACTTCCCTATAACTCTGGAAAATACCATGATAGATACGCCCTTTACGAAGAGGAAATTGCATATGAGGCGAGAATTCAAAATCCTAGTACTGTTCTTACAGAGTCTTTGATTGCAGTACTTAAAGTTTATTATAAAAGCGAAAAAAGACATCCAGATACAAATAATATAACCAAAAGTATTTTTGATGGTATAGAAAAAAGCGGTCTTATTATAAACGATGCTCAAATTAGAAGAATGATTATAGAAGAATATTATGATAAAGATAATCCTAGATTTGAATTAGAACTTTTTGGAGAAAGCTTCTATACTATTAATTACGAAATAGTTAAAAAAGACGTAAAAGACAAACCCATTGAATATTCCCTTCCTAGTAATAAGAAAAACTCTTCTTTAACCAAAGCTAAGGAAACTATTCCTAGGGATTGTAATAACACCTGTTATATATGCGGTAAGGGTAATGGGAATGGACAGCTACTATCTGCCAATAATGGAAAAATGAAAATATGTAAAGAGTGTTTAAAAAAACTTTTTTAAACACTCTTTAACCTTTTACTATTCCTCTATTTTCAATGTAATATTTTTACAAGAAGGATATTTATTTATCACTTCCTTGTGAATTATTACATCTTCCATTTGCCCTGGAGTAAATATACTTTTCTCGAAAGTAAATTCTCTCTTTTCATCAAAATATACAGATATTTTTTTTTCGTTATACACATTATCCACTCTAAATTTAACTTTCAAAAAATCATTTACATTTTCTTTATTTACAAAGTTAGGCACAGTATATTTAAGTCCTTCTCCTGATAAAATCGCTATACTATCTCCCTTATTTTTAAACCTGTCGCCTTTTACATATTTTGCAGCATTCCTACCAGCTAGATTACTTTCTATACTAATACTATCAACGTAATCATGGACATGCAGTGCATTACCACAGGAAAATATACCTTCTATACTAGTTTCTAGACTTTCATTAACTAGGGGACCGTTAGTTTCATCGCATATTTTTATACCCACTTCTTTTGAAAGTTCATTTTCAGGTACAAGGTCAACGGATAAAATTAAGGTATCACACTCTATAAACTCTTCTGTGCCATCAACAGGTTTTCTATCTTTATCCACTTTAGCTATGGTTACTCCTTCTAACCTATCCTTACCTTTTATACTAATCACGGTGTGACTAAGCTTTAGTGGTATGTTAAAGTCCTTTAAACATCCAACTATGTTTTCTTTAAGTCCCCCAAAATAAGGCATTGGTTCAACTACTACTTTAACCTTTGCTCCTTCTAAAGTCATTCTTCTTGCCACTATTAATCCTATATCTCCAGAACCTAGTATAACCGCTTCTTTCCCTGGCAGATATCCATCTAGATTTATAAACCTTTGTACGGTACCCGCAGTAAATATTCCGGCACTTCTGCTACCTGGTATATTCAAAGCGCCTCTTGGCCTTTCCCTACAACCCATGGCTAAAACTATAGCCTTACCCTTTATTTCAAAAACTCCTTCTTCGCTATTTAATAAAGTTATAGTTTTATCTTTAGCTAGATTCATTACCATAGTATTTAATTTATATGAAATATTCATATCTTTGATTTTATCTATATATCTTTGGGCATATTCTGGACCCGTTAACTCTTCATTAAAATTATAAAGACCGTAGCCGCTATGTATACATTGATTTAATATTCCACCTAAGGAATTTTCTCTTTCTAATATAATAATATTATCAATACCCTCTTCTTTTGCTGAAATGGCTGCCGCAAGACCTGCTGCTCCTCCACCTATGATAACTACATCATATTCCATCATTCTTAAAACCCCCTCTAATACAATTTTACCATAGTAAATATTTTTTTAAATAAAATTATTTTTTATCAGCGCTAGGTTTTCCCCTTATAAAATACATTATTATCAATATGACAGGAATCACAATGATAAATACACTCATTAATGGAGTTTTAATTTTATAAGTCATCATTTTTCTTATATAAATATTTTTTTTAAACGGCTCTAAATTACATACTATATATGTTAAAATTGCATAAGGTATAATAAATATATTAAATTTTTTTACACTTACAACATATGAAGTGATTTTTGAAGCAAGATATATGGATAAGGATAAATCAATATACATTCCTATTATCCAGCTAAATATACTAAAAACTTCTAATCTTTGAACGAATTTCAGTACAGATATCTGTTGCAAAGAAGCTAAATAAGGCAGTGATTGATGTAGCGCTTGCTTAACTCCGAATACTCCTAAGGTGCTTATAATAATCATTAAATGAAAAGCTGTAATTATAATTAAGAAGTAAATATATATTTTATTTACTTCTTCTCTTTTCTTTAAATTAGGAAATATTAATCCTAATAAAAAAATTTGATCATAGGTAATAGCTGTAACTATAGATGCAAAATTTAGTTCTTTAAAGGTTGTGGTTTTTAATATAGGAAGAAATACTTTAAAGTCTGTAATTCTAAGGTTTAATAATAAAACTATAATTATATCTATTAATATAATAGGAGTTATTATTTCCGCTAACCTTCCATGAATAGAAAGTCCCTTATAAGCAGAGTAGCAACAGCAAATCAGAGTTGCACCAATAATTAAATATAATGGTGTGTCGGGTAACATAAAACTCCTAGTAAAATATCCTATCAATGCCACTCTATAAGTGCAATGATAGAATAAAAATATAGCTGTTAAGAGGGATATTATTTTACCCCCTACCTTACCTAATAGTAATTCACCAATTTGTATAATAGATAAATTTTTATATTTATTAAGCAAAAATAGAGTTAACAACGACAATATGCCATTATATAACATAGTCCCTAGGCCAACTACCCAAACATCCTGATTTCCAGGTGGAGGTAAAATTATAGGTAAATATGTGTAAGCATCTATTAATTTAGTTAAAACAAGTAGCATTATAGCTTGATAGGTGGAGATTTTATAATAGGATTTCAGCATTATTCTACCTCCTCCTTTAAAAAACTCTCTTCTAATAAAGCATCTCTATCTACATCTACATCTACATTTACTTTAACACTGGCATTGCAAAAGACTTCATCCCACTTCCCCTTAACCTTGTTCCAATTTTCATAATCATTTCTATAAACATATTCATTAAAATGAAATATGTCCGCTTTAAACTCATTTTGAGCCCTTTCTATCAAACTTTCCAAGTTACTTTTTACTACTTCCTCCGTAGCTTTTTCTATTTTGTCTATAACTTTTACATCCCTTAGTCTTTCGTCTGTCATAATTTCATTCATCAGAGTTTCCATTTTAACATCAATATTTATTTCCCACTTTTCTTCCTTTAGCTTTACAGAACTTTTCGCCTTTGAATTTAATATCTTTATGGTATAAAATCTTAAATCATCTCCACTAGGTGCTACTATTAAAGCGCTTTTTATATTGTTTTTTATTATATTATACCCCTTAGTTTCTTCCCCATCTAAATACCCTGCTAACTTATCCTTTATAAATACTGCCATCCCCTCCACATTCAATCGAAATCCAGGAGTAGAAGTTTTAGCTTCCTTTTTAATCACACCCGTTACATAAACATTAGATCCCTCACTATAATATTGTTTAGCCAGCTCCCTCAAATTTACTTTAAGAGACTTCCCAGAATACTTAGTATTATTTATTAAATATTCTACATAATCTCCCAAAAGATCTTCGGAAGCGGGAGGCGTTCCAAATAACTCTGAAGCATTTCCTTCTATACAAACTAAGACATAACTGTTTAATCTTATTTCATAATCCCTTTGCCAAAAGTCTAAGTATTTTGAAATTCCATCCTTTGCTACTTCATCACAAAATACAAAAACCTTCGTATGGGGGAAGTAAAGCTTTCTATCGAAAAACAAGGTGATATTTCTTATAGCCTCAAAAATAGTACTTCCTTTAGTTTGAGTTATTATTGCTTTTTCCGGATTCATAATCTCTTTTTTACCTACAGGATTTACTATTTCCATAGTTAGAAGAATCTCATCATCAATTTTATCATGACCTACCATGGTTACAATTCCATACTCATTTAATTCCATGGCCCCTATACAACTTACCATTAGGGAGGCAGTAAACATAATTACTATTAAAAACATTATTTTTCTTTTATTCATTTTACTTTACTCCTCTCCCTCTTGTTTATTAATATCATATCCTACCATATACTCTGGCCTTTTTTTCATCTTAAAAATCGGAGGTTTAAACAGGGAGTCTTTAAAGTTTGTAAAGGGTGATATGGTCATGGTATATGGTATACCAAAAGATTTCATGGAAAGTAGGTGAGTTAAAATAACGAATACCCCAAGAGCTATACCATAAAACCCTGCACTTCCCCCAAGAATTATAAAAATAACCCTATATATAGTTATAGCATCTGATAAATCTGGAGCTATAAAGGCAGATACTCCAGTGAGAGCTATAACCATTACCATCGGAGCACCTACTATACCTGCATTAACCCCTGCCTCTCCTAGCACCAAGGCTCCTACTATACTAATAGAAGAACCTATAGCTCTGGGAAGTCTAGTTCCTGATTCCTTTAGAATTTCAAAAAAGAAGTTCATAAGTAGAGCTTCTATAACTGCCGGAAAAGGTACCCCTTCTCTAGCGGCAGCCATAGTTATAAGTAACACAGTGGTTATCATCTCTTGATGAAAGCTTTGAAGAGCCACAAAAATCCCTGGTAAAAATACACTTATAAGAATCGCTAAAACTCTAACAATTCTTAAAAGAGATGATATCAAAGTTCTATTATAATAATCTTCACTTACTTGGATACTTTCTATTAGAAGATATGGTACGGTAAGTACATGTGGAGTTCCATTACACAGTATGGCAATTCTTCCTTCCAATATCCTCCCCGCCACCACATCAGGCTTTTGGCTATTTCCTACGGTAGAAAAGGGTGAATAAGGGTTTTCTTCTATAAATTGCTCTATGTATCCAGAATCCAAAATTGCATCTATTTTTATCTTACTAAGTCTTTTTTTCACTTCATCTATTATATTTTCCTTTGCTATTCCCTTTACATAACATAATACTACAGTGGTTTTAGATTTCTCTCCAAGTTTAAATTCCTCAAACTTTAATCTTTTATCTTTGATTTTTTTTCTTATTAAGGCAATTTGCAAATCTAAATCCTCAGTAAAACCCTCTTTAGGTCCTCTTACTACCATTTCATTCTGAGGCTCTTCGATAGCTCTTCCTATATTAGAATGAGTATTTACTAGAATTATTTCCTTTTGTCCATCTATGAAAATTAAAGTATTACCTGAAAGCATTTCATCTATTGCTTCAGTATAATCCTCTGTTTTTTTAACTTCACACTCATTAATTACGCTCTCTATAATAAAATCAACAATTCCTTCTTTTGGTATTTCTAATTTTTCATCCATCATGGATTTAATAATTATATTATCAATTATCTCTTTATTAGCGAGTATTGAAAAATAACATATTAATCCTCGCCTTCTATCTTTGCCAAATGCTATTTCTCTTAAATTTAAGTCACTACATAATTCTAAGTCCCTCTTAAATTTTTCTTTTACCTTGTCTATTGAACTAGGTATTCTGTATATTTCATTTTGTCCATTACTAAAATTATTATTTTTTCCCTTAAGCTTTATATAATTAAATATCTTTTTTACTTTGCTAAGCATATTATCACCCATTAGTAGTTTTTTCACATAATGGATTTTTATTCGTAAAAATGGATATACTTTAGCTATATTATACAAGGGGGAAAATAAATGAATAACTCACTAACAAATAAAGAAATATCCTTTGTACTTTACTGTGTAATTGTTGGATACGGCGTTATTAATCTTCCCAAAACTGTAGCAGAGGCTTCTGGAACTTCCGGATGGATTTCTATGTTTATTATGGGCAGTGTAGCAATTATAGTTACTTATATGATTACTTATATTTCTTATGTTCATGAAGATAAGGTCTTTTATGAATTCAGCGAAATATTAGTGGGTAAAATATTTACCTATATTTTTTTGACAATCTATATAATATACTTTTTTATAAGCTTTACCATGCTTACTAGAATATATGCAGAAACTATAAATCTAACTATTTTAAATAGAACTCCTGTATGGTCAATTTCACTATTGTTTTTTATAGTTATATACTATGCACTATCAAAAGGACTACCGACCATCGGAAGAATTAGTCTACTTTATGGATTTATGAGTCTTTTAGGCTTTATTTTCTTGAATACTATATTAGCTAGTCAAGGGAAGTTAGTAAACATAAGACCTCTTTTTATATCTAAAAGCATAGTTAGCTACATAAAAGACTCATTTAAATTAGTTTTCCCTTTCTTAGGAATGGAAATTCTTTTTTTTATTCCTATTAATAGAAAATACAATAAAAAAATATTAAAATACACAATTTGCACCTTGTTTTTTATAACCCTTTTATATTTTTATACTGTAGAATCAAGTATTTCCGTAATTGGAGTTGAATCTATAATACATTACAAAACTCCTTTATTTTCTGTAGTTAAAGGTTTAGACGTACCCTATCTCGAATTTTTTAGAAGACTTGATGGTATATATATAATTTATTGGTCAATGAATATAATTTGTAGTATCTCTATATGGGGATATGTATTAACACTTTGTATAAATAAGTTTTTTAAAAACTTACAATATAATACCTTAATAAAACTTGTAGTAATAATATCTTTTATAGCTTCTCAAATCCCCAAAACTACAAAGGATGTAGAACAGTTGCTTAAATTTAGCGGTTATTTAGGCATTGTAACAACATTAATAATACCCTTTATTTTATTGATAATGACGAAGGTGAAAAACCATGGCAAAAAAATACATTAAACTAATTCTCATCTTAATAATACCTGCATTATTAACAGGATGCTGGGATTATAATGATATAAATCGAAGAAGTATTACTCTTTCCGTAGGAGTAGATGAAATTAATGGCAACGTAGAGATTACTGGAAGAATTGCAAATCTTACTTCTAAATCAAGTGCAACTGAAGGAGAAGCTCAGCTATCAGATACATATTTTTTTCAATCAACGGGTTATAATTTTGAAAAAGCTAGATTTGATTTTGATACACATGTACCTTCTGAAGATTTTTCTGGTGCACTAAGAGTAATTACCTTTAGCAAGAAATATGCCCAAAAAGGAATTGAGTCCTATATAAATAGAATTGATTTTCTTCCTGGCATGAGAAAGTCTCTTCTAATTACTGCCTGCATGGAACCTACTAGAGACTTATTTTTGAAGCCAGTAAAAAATGACATCTCTGTGGGGTATGCCATAGAAAACACTATAAGAACCCTTGAAAGAGAAGGAATGAGTATATATACAACCCTTCAAGATATACAATCTAGTATACAATTTAAAGATATTGGATATGTAATCCCATATATAACAAAGGAAAATGATTCTATAAAGTACCTTGGATTGGCTGCAATGAAAGATTCAAAATTAGTTGGAATTATCGATAGCAGAGATAGTATTGGTTACTTATTAATATTAGGGGAAAAAACTAAACATGAAAATGTTATTTCTCATCCTAGGAATATTGAAAATCCATTGTCCTTAAAATCAATTTTAAAGAAAAGAAAAATAACTACCAGTTACGTTGATAATAAAGTTAATATAGACATGAAACTAAACATTAATACTCAGCTTATATATCCATATTATATGGAGTCCATAAATAGTGATGATATTAAAACTTTAGAAGAAGAACTTTCAAATAACATAAAAAAAGCTGTACTTTCTGCTATAGAACGTTCTCAAACAGAATTTCAGTGTGATATATTTGGCTTTGGCAAATATTTCAAAGCAGATAATTATAATATATATAAAAATATTAATTGGCAAGAAGAATATCTAAAGGCAAATTTTAATGTTGATGTTGAATTAAAAATTGTTAATTTTAATCTATTTGAAACTGAACCTACTAAGAATAATTAGAGGATTGTTATTATGAATAAGGAAAATAAGTATATACAAATAATAGACGATATTAAAACTAATATTACAGATATATGCATAAGAAATTTAAAACTTGTAGATGAAGATGTTTTTATAATTTACATACAACAACTTACTGATAGAAATAGCCTTTCCAATAATATAATAAAGCCTTTATTGCAATATAATTATACATCGAAGCCCACTATCGAAAAAATAGTAAGTTCAATTATGTTTGTAGATGATATTATTGTTGAATTAGATGAATCTAAAATCGCCGACTATCTTTTAGAAGGTAAAACAATAATTATACTTTTAAATAGCAATGAATATATAATAGCTAACACCTTTAAAGTTGAAAAAAGGACTACTGAATCTCCAGAAATACAAAGTTCCATACGTTCTCCCAAGGACGCTTTCACTGAAAGCATTGATTCAAATATATCTCTTATAAGATATAGAATAAAGGATAAAGCTTTAAAAATAGATTATTTTAAAGTTGGGGTAAGAACCAAAACCTCTGTAGCAGTAATTTATATAAAGGATATTGCCAATTCAAAATATGTAGAAGAGATAAAATCGAAATTAAATAATATACATATAGATGGAATTATGGAATCAGGATATATACAAAAATTTATATCTGAAAAAAACAATACGCTATTTCCTCAAATAGGTATTAGTGAAAGATCTGACTCAGCCTGCGCAAATATATTAGAGGGAAAAGTATGTATAATTGTTGATGGTAGTAATTTAGCATTAATAGCTCCTAAAAGTTTTATTGAATTTTTAGATGCAGGTGATGATCATTACGATAGTATATATGTAGGAATTTTTACAAAGTCACTGAGATTTCTTGCTTTGACCACAACCCTTAGTCTATCAGCTTTGTATGTTGCAGTAGTTGCCTTTCATGCAGATATTTTACCGGCTCAATATATTCTAACCCTTGCCTCTTCAAGGGTCACAGTTCCTGTAAATGCATTAGTAGAAGTTACCCTAATGGAGATAATAGTTGAATTATTACGGGAAGCAAGCATAAGACTTCCTAAAGCAATAGGCCCTGCCATTGGTATAGTAGGAACTATTGTAATAGGTCAAGCGGCAGTTTCAGCCGGACTTGTAAGTCCACTTATTGTTATAATTGTATCCCTATCATTAATGTGTTCTTTTGCTATGCCTGATTATACTATTATGGCTTCAATACGATTACTAAAATTTATGATGATTTTTCTCACTGGTGTATTTGGACTATTTGGCTTTATTATGGGATATACATTAATAATAATTAAAATAGCCTCCATAAATAGTTTTGGCATACCATATACAGCTCCTGTTTCCCCATTTAACTACAATGATATGAAGAATTATATTATGAGCAATATTAAATCATCTAAAGAAAGACCAAACTTTTTAAATCCAAAAGATAAAAAACGTCAGTGATTGTTTAATTATAAAAACAACGGCGCTCCCTTAATGGAACGCCGTTAAAACTACATTTTAAATTGCTCTATTAATTTATTTAATTCATTAGATACTTCAGCTTGATTCTTAGTAGCTTCTACTACTTGATTAACTCCTTCTGTAGCTTCAATTATATTTCCTAATATGTTATTAGAATTTTCAAAGGTAACCTGCGTAGAGAAGGCTATACTTTGAATTACCTTTGAGATTTCCTCCACTGTTGAATTAATTTCTTCGGACATAGATGCTATGTCCTCAGACATATCGCTTACAAACTGAGCATCTTTTTCATAATTATCTCCTGTTTGCACTAAGAGATCGTAGTCCCCTCTCACATCTTTGTCTACAAATTCTAGTACATCTTGAGAATTTAAAGATATATTTTTAAATGCATTTTGCACCTTTTCTATTACACCCTTTATACTATTAACATTATTGGAAGATTGCTCTGCAAGCTTTCTAATCTCATCTGCAACTACTGCAAAACCTCTACCTTGTTCCCCCGCTCTAGCTGCTTCTATAGCTGCATTTAGTGCAAGCAGATTGGTTTGTTCAGCTATTTGAGCTATGGAATCTGCCATGATTTTTACTTCTTCCACAACCTTACCTTCCTCAATAGCCTTCATGATATTCTCTTGCTTATTATCATAAAGCTTTACCGCATATTCCCTTGAGGCAAATCCCTTATCCCTTATGGTTTCTGCTCTATCTCTTATCTTCATAGATTCACCGCTTCCATCTGTAGCTTTAGTTGAAAGCTGATTAACTCCAGCATTTATTTCTTCTACAGAGGCTGAAACTTCTTCAGCTATAGCAGATGATTCCTGGGTTTCCTTTACTATATCCTTCGTAAAACTATTTATACTTTGCATCTTCGAGTTTATATCATTTACTGTAGAATATAATTCACTACTCATTCTATTCATTTCTCTAGATTGATTCATTATATTTTGAATAAGTACTTTTATATTATCTTTTGCATTGTTTAATGCCTTAGAAAGTTGTCCAAATTCATCTTTGCTATGTAAATTAATACTCTGAGATAAATCTCCATTTCCAATAGCTTCTGCAAATTCAACACCAAGCTTTATTGAATTTCCTATATATTTTGATATAATTAGCCCAATTATAAATGCAAGTATAACGGTAATTGCGATGGTAGCATACATTATCAAACTGATTTTGTTATATATACCAAGGTTTTGTATATTTGTATCCTCAGCATCTTTTTCATTCATATCTATTAATTCACCTAATAATTTACTCATTTCATCTCTAATGGTTAAAACACTATTCCATCTTTCAGTAGCTTCACCTTGTCTATTTTGTAATGATAAATCAATTAACTCCTGACGTTTTTCCCTATATATTTTTAGATTTTCCTTAAACTTTCCCCACTTTTCCTTTTCCTTTTCCGCTAAACAATCCTTTTCATATTCTTCAATTAATTCAGTATTTTTTTCCGTTAAAGTGCCAATGTTTTTCGCTCTTTCACTTTTAGTTTTAGAATCGTCCTTTTCACTAACGAATACTATACCTTGTAATTCAGAACGAATCTCTAATAAATTCTCATTTATTGAATGCAATAGATTAATACTTCTTAAATTGTATCCGTACATCTTCCCAGAGTTACTACTCATTGTTTTGGTGCCATAAACCCCTAAGCTTCCTATAACTCCAATTATTAAAGTCAACAGTAAATAAGAAGCTATCAATTTAGTTTTGATTTTTAAATTTTTAACTAGTTCCACCTTTTCAACTCCCTTTCATAAATATTCGTGGTAATATGAGGTTTTTTTTGCTTTTTCTACATTTTTCCCTAATTTATATTAATTATATCACATGTCAACATAGTTGAAAATAGGTAATTTGTAAAAATATGTTACCTAAATCAGTATAATTTATTTTATGTATGAATATTTCAAACAATAATAAATTTAATAATTATAAACGCTTTAATCCTAGGATTCTTATTTTTTTACTTTAGACAAAAGTTAATAGAGGAAAGAAAAAGAGGTAGATTAACAAAAGAAGAATATGACTTTGAATTATCCAACTTTGTAAAAGATGGAATTAAGTATCACCATGAACGTTATGATGGGAAAGGATATCCTTATGGAATTTTAGGATGTGATACCCCTATAGAAGCTAGAATTATTCAAATTGCAGATGCCTTTTCTGCCATGACTATAAAAAGAGTTTACAGAGCAACTCTTACAAGAGAGGAAGCTCTATTGGAATTAGAAAGAAATGCCAGAAGTCAATTTGATCCAGAAATCGTTGCTCGTCTTCGAGATATTTTATTCTAACTTTATATCAACTTTAACTATAAATATATAAAAAAGACTAGGAACTCTTAAATTTCCTAGTCTTTTTTGGCAGGGGCAGTAGGAATCGAACCCACAACCAACGGTTTTGGAGACCGCTACTCTACCAATTGAGCTATACCCCTATGTAGTGACGAATTTTATTATAGCATAAGCCCCTATACTCGTCAACCACTTTTAATTATTTAGTCCTTAAAAAATTTTTTTATAACTTTCCTCCACAATGTGGGCAAAACTGAAATGTTTCATCAATTTCTCTACCACAACTATTGCACACATTCTTTCTATTTCTGTTTACATGAACTTCTTTCAAATAGGAATCCTCAATATGTATATTCTCGCCATTTTCTATTCTTTCACCAATATCACTAGCTAGGAGAAATACTGAATCACAGCATCGCGATACTATATAATACTTCTTATTAAACTTTGCTAAAGGAATAAAGAAAAAGTGAAATATTGTGTAGATTTTTATTAATTCGTAGGAGGACATAACTTCGCAACTTTTACATATTATATTTTGAATATATTTAATTGACTTCTTTCTCTCCTCTATCCCCATTATTCCGAAAAAGAACACTATTTTTTCTCCTCCTTTGCTGGAACAATCTTGCTTAAAACATCTAAATTAAGTTTAACGATATCTATGTACTTTGCATCTTCCTTGTGGATTAGTATTTTTACAGGTACAAGATTATACTTATTAATTGCATCTTTCATTTCTTCTAATTTTTTTTCATCATAATAGAAGAAAAACTTTTCTTTAGATATTTCAAATTTCTTGTCTTCTTCTAATTTTACACTTTTTATATTTAAATACTTTAGGAAATACTCTAAATCTTCTTCAACATAATATGTATCTAAGTCCTTAAAGGCTGAGCTTATCTCTTTCATAATCTTTTCATAATCATCTAAATCCTTTAACGTATCATTAAAGTTTTTTTCATAAAACTCTCTATTTTTAGGATCTTTATCCTGTATAGCGTTTTTAATATTAAGCAGAGCTATTTTATAATTATCTATATTCATCCAGTAATAAGGATTTTCCTTAAAGATATACCCTTTGTACTTTATATTACTACTATAAGAAAGTATGTTTATTCCTCGAGAAAGATTTATTATTCCTAACTTCCCTTTACTAAGTTTTCCTACAAAGTCACTAGCCCAAGGCTCAAGCCCTTCTCCATTATATATAAACAAATCATATTTACTTATATTGCTTATAGCATCTTCAGAAAAAGAGTAATTTAATTCTTCTTCTCTATTTCTAAACATAAATTCAACTAAATGCTTATCGCCTACTACATCCTTAGTCATATAAAATAGCATTTTATCTGTGGTCATTATATTTAATATTACATCATTATCTTTATTTACCTTTAAATCTATATTAATATTGTCATTTCCATTTTCACAACCCCATAATATACTTGTAATTATTAAAATAAGAAATATATATTTAAATTTTTTCAAATCATTTCACCTCGTAAATTACTTTATGATATATATTTTACCTAAGTTATATACTCAATGCAAATTAATGTTTAATATTACCATGGGTTGTGGTAATATTATGTTAAATATTTTTTTATAAGTGAGGTACTATATGGAAATCAGCTTAAACAAGGTAATTCGAGCAATCTCTATTGCTCTAGACTTATCTCAAATGAGCTCCGTTGATGGAACAAATATAATTGAAGAAGTATCTAATATAAATTATACTAAACATAATTTTATGAATCATTCATTAAGGACATGCTATGTGGCTCTTGAAATAGGTAGAGAATTAAACCTACCTGAGAATACACTTCAAATGGTGTATATATCTTCATTGCTACATGATATAGGTGCTACTAATTTTTTTAATATAAGCCACTATTCACATGATTTTATTTATGAACATTCTGTAATAGGAAGTAAAATAACTAAGGACTTCCCTTTATTAAACGGCTTGTCTAACATAATTCTTTGTCATCATGAAAACTTCGATGGCTCTGGAGCTCTAAAGCTAAGTGGAAATAGTATACCTATAGAAAGCCAACTTATAAGAATTGCAGATTTAATAGAGCTTAACTTTAATGAAGCAAAACCCTCTTTAGTTCAAAAAGATAGAATTATTAAGTGGATTAGAGAATACTCAGATAAAATTTATTCTTCAGAGATTAAAGATGCTTTTTTAAGATGTTCTAAGAAAGATGCCTTTTGGTTTAATTTAGAAAACTTAAACTCCATGGGCTTTATCTTAGATTCTGTAGCTCCAAAAATAAATCAAACTATAAATTTAGCTCAATTAGAAAAAATAGCTTATATTTTTTCTAATATAATAGATAATAAAAATAACCATACTGCGTCTCATTCAGTAAGTATCGCAGATTTAGCTTATAACCTTTCAAAATCTATAAATTATGATGAGGAAAAATGCAGGAAAATGAAAATTGCAGGACTTCTTCACGATATTGGTAAGCTTGCAATACCAGTAAAAATTTTAAACAAGGCTTCTGGTTTATCTCCAGATGAATTTAAAATTATAAAGTCTCATGTTTATTATTCTAAAATTATTTTAGATAGAATTCAAGACATTCCTGATATAAGTAATTGGGCCTGTAACCATCACGAGAAGTTAAATGGAACTGGATATCCTAGGGCTCTAAGAGCCGAGGATTTATCTGAGGAATCTAGAATAATGGCAATTTGTGATATATTTCAAGCTCTTACTGAAAATAGACCATATAAAAATGGATTTTCAATAGAGAAAGCAATTAGAATAATGGACGAAATGTGTAATAAAAATCTTATATGTCCTTATGCTTTAGGGAATTTAAAAAAATTAATTGGATATAATGGTATTTAGAAGGCAGGTAAATTAAATGGAATTTATTATTGATAGTGTTGAAAAAACTTTAAATATCGGATTTCAAATAGGCACCCTTTGCAATGAAGGTGATATTATATGTCTTATAGGTGATTTAGGTACTGGAAAAACCCATATGACTAAAGGCATTGCTAAAGGTCTTGGTATAAATGAGCATATAACCAGCCCTACTTTTAATATTGTAAATGAATATGATACTGGCAGATTGAAAATGAATCATTTTGACGTTTATAGAGTAAATGACCCTGATGAAATAGCTGCCATTGGCTTTGATGAATATATTTTCTCTAATGGAGTAAGTATTATTGAATGGGCAAACTACATAGAAGAACTTATTCCTAAGGAACATATGTCTATAGTTATTGAAAAAATCCCCAAAAATGAAGATTATCGTAAAATAACTATAAATTACTCTGGCCATAGATATGCATACGTAAAGGAGATAAAAATATGAAAATTTTAAGTTTAGATTCTGCAACAGAGTCTGCAACTTGTGCTATATTAGAAGACGACAAACTCCTTGGAGAAGTAGTTTTTAATTATACAAAACAACATTCAATTGTCTTAATGAACATAATAGATTATTTATTAACAAATTTAAACCTTAAACTTAGTGATTTAGATGGCTTTGCAGTATCTAAAGGTCCTGGTTCCTTTACTGGTCTTAGAATAGGTGCTGCAACTATTAAGGGATTAAGTGCAGGCTCAAACAAACCCTTTGTTTCTGTTTCAACCCTAGATTCCTTAGCCTTTAACATGGCATACACTGATGGTATAATATGCCCTGTTTTAGACGCTTTAAGAGATAATGTTTATACTTCTATATATAAATTTAATGGAGAAAAGCTAGAAAGATTAATTGACTACTCTGCTATATCCATAGAAGAATTAATAGGGATTTTAAATAGCTACGATGAAAAGATTACTTTTGTTGGAGAGATAGAAAAGTTTAAAGAGAAATTGAAGACTTCTGTTAATGACAGTTATTTTGCACCCAATTTTTTAAATGTGGCAAAAGCCTCATCTTTAGGAAAATTAGGCATGGAGCTTATAAAATCAGAGCATTGGGAAGATATAAATACCTTTGCTCCTATATATTTAAGAAAGTCTCAAGCCGAAAGGGAGTATGAAAACAAGCATGGAGTTTAATATTAATATTGCTACTTTAAGTCATGTAGATGGTATATGCCTAATTAACTCTTTATGTTTTCCTATACCTTGGAGCAGAGCTGCTATAGAAAATGAAATAGTAAATGAAAATTCTTTATACATTGTAGCCTTAAAAGATAACGAAGTTATAGGATATGCTGGTACTTGGCTTATATTAGATGAAGGTCACATAACTAACATAGCCGTCCACCCTAAATTTAGATCTCTAGGGGTTGGTTCTTACCTACTAAAAGAACTCATGGAGCAATGTAAGGACTATGCAATTCATCATATGACTTTAGAGGTTAGAGCATCAAATACTTCTGCACAAAACCTTTATAAGAAGTTTGGATTTACTAACGAAGGAATTAGGAAAAATTATTATAGCGACAATGGTGAGGATGCTATAATTATGTGGAAATATGATATATAGATTATGAAAGGGTATGCATTTACAGAACCTTTCACTTCACAAAGCATTCTAATCATTTTCAATTCCTTTAGGTTCTAAAATTTTTATACTTTCTTAATTATTATAACAGCAAAGAGTGCTGTGAACTAGTCTCAGCACTCTTTTCTATTATATATGTTCTTTTAAATTGTTAATGTGTTTCTCTAAATTGTTTGAAACCCTAACCACCTGTTCCATACTTGTTATTTGTTGATTAGAGGCAGAGGATATTTCTTCAACAGAAGCAAGTGTTTCTGCTGATATGTTCGATAAAGAGTCAATATTTTTAAGTGTACCATCAATTTGAGTAGACATTTCTAATGAAGTTTCAGAGGAAAGGGAAATTTTTTCTATAACTTCATTTAAAGCAAATTGGATGTTAGTAAAAGCATTATCGGTATCATTAACAGAATCATTTTGAGAATGTACAAACTGAGATATATTATTCATTTCTTTTATCACATTTAAGGATTCTTTTTGAATTTCTGTTACAATGCTATTAATCTCAGAAGCAGAATTTGAAGAATGCTCTGCAAGCTTTCTTACCTCATCAGCTACTACAGCAAATCCTTTCCCCGATTCACCAGCACGAGCAGCTTCTATAGCAGCATTTAAAGCTAATAGATTAGTTTGAGAAGAAATATTTGTAATAGTATCGATAATGACGCTTATTTTTTTTATATTTTCTTCCAATTTTAATACTCTATTAGATAAACAATGAGTGAGATTTTCAGTTTCACTTGACTTATTTTTAAGGGTTAGAATCACTTCTTTTCCTTTCTTACTTACTTCAATCACATCATTAGAAGCGTTTTTCATATTTTCAAATAGCTTTACTAACTTATTTGAGTTTTCCGAAATAATTTCTGAAGCTTTATTGATATCTTGTAAATCATAGGTTTGGCTAGTCATGCTAATATTTATTTGACCTAATGAATCCGTAATGTCAGAAAACACATCTGTATTTGTCATTGAAAGAGATTTTAATTCGTTTGCAGAAATTTGAACATCATTGATAATATTTTCTGCCGAATGTATTATCCCTTTAACTTTTCCAATCATTGCATTATATCCATCACTTAATAATTCTAATTCATCATTAGATTTAATTGTACTTACTGCGTCTAAATTACCATTTTCTACTTCCTTCATTGTTTTAATTAAAGAATGTATCGGTAAGATTAATTTTTTAGAAACAAAACCTATCATAAGAAGAACAAGAATTAAGGTAACTGTAAAAACTACTGCAATGGTTATTGTAAGAGAACGAGCTTGTTCTATAACTTCTGAATAATCCATGACGGAAACTATTTTCCATCCATTAGAAGGTGAAATTGCTACATTCATTACTTGATGAATTCCATCTGCTACATAATCTGTACTAATCCCTACTTTACTCTCCAGTTCCTTTAAAGTTTCCACTCCTATTTCATCTGGTGTTTTTAATATCCAATCTTTATGTTTTGGATTTGCAATAATTGTATTATTTTTATCTAAAACTATTAAGTAACCTGTCTTTCCTATTTGAATACTTTCTATGGTTTTTTGAAGACTTTCTAATTTTACTCCTATTCCAACAACCCCTTGTAACACTCCATTTTTTTCAACTGGATGAGTAATACTTAATATCATTTCTTTAGACACCGATGTAAGATAAGGAGTTCCAATTAAAGATGTACCTTTATTTATTGAAGAATCTTTATACCAAGGTCTTTCCTTCGGATTATATGGTTTTGATGGAGAAAATTTAGGATACTCCATATATCCGCTATATTCTGTTCCATAAAATATAAAACCTATATCTTTATGGGAATTTTTAACACTCTCGAAATATTTACTAATTGCTATTTCTGTATTACTATTTTTATAAACAAAATTATTAGAGTCAAACTTAGTGTATGTATTTAACGTATTATCAATATTTAGCACTCTTTCATCAGTAGCAATCATTTTCACGTTTTCTGTCATAGGATTAAGAATGGAAGACTCTATATATCTAGCAACTTCTGATAATGTTTTGTTTGTATTTTGGAGTGTAGTGTTATTTATATTATTTGTAATAACGTTGTTTAAATATAAACCACATAAAAAATAAGATATTAATGATACTACTAGAACTCCGCTAACAAACTTAGTTCTAATAGAAATATATTTTTTCATATAATTCCCACCTTTTCTAGTTACTTCTATAAAATGTCATAATGTAAACCCTAGCTAAGTAAAGTAGCCTCCTATGGCATAGGTTTACCATAGGGGGCTGTTCCTTTTAAAACACTAACTATAAATTAGTATTTCAAATATTTAATTGTACTTATTACCTCTTTTTAAACTTTAGAACTTTACCAGCTTTTTGAGGTTGTGGTTCCCCTTCATTGATTAAAACCTTACCATTTACTAATACATAATCAATTCCTAATGGATATTGAATTGGATCTGTATAATCAGCTGTATCTTGTATCTTTTCCGGATCAAATACTACTATATCAGCTGCTAGTCCTTCTTTTAATACCCCTCTGTCTGTTAAGCCAAGTACTGCAGCAGATTTTCCTGTCATTTTGTGAATTGCTGTTTCTAATGTAAATGCATTTTCTTCCCTTACATATTTAGCCAGTACTCTTGGAAACGCACCATGTAGTCTTGGATGAGGTTTTCCTCCCATGATTCCATCTGTACAAACATTTTGTTCTGGACGGCTCATTATTAATTTTACGTGTTCTTCTGTACCATAGAAGTCCACTAATCCTACTATATTTTCTTCTTCCATGATTACATCAAATATTGCATTTAATGGATCTTTGCCTTTAATTTGTCCAACTTCAACAAGGTTTTTACCTACTACAGCCTGGTTCTTTTCTGAACCAACGAATGTAACAAATATTCCTTCAAGACCAGCAAAGTCAACAAAGTTGTCCCATCCTGGAATGCCATTATTTATATCTTCTATCATCTTTTCTCTTAACTTTTCATCTTTTAATCTTTCAATTAATTTATCTGTGCCTCCATCATGTACCCAAGGTGGAAGTATAACGCTCATCATTGTACTTCCTGCTACATATGGATATTGGTCAAAGGATACTGTCATTCCATCTTCTTTAGCCTTATCAAGTCTAGCTAAAACCTTAGGGAATTTGTCCCAGTTGTTTTTACCACAAACTTTAAAGTGTGAGAAATGTACCTTACATCCACTTTCTTTTCCTATTGTTAATATTTCTTCCATTGAATCTAGGATTGAATCAGCTTCACTTCTTTGATGAGTTACAAATACTCCACCTTTTTCATGTAAAACTTTTCCTAGCTCTATAAATTCATCAATTTCAGCATAGCAACATGGTGGATAAATCATACCTGTTGACATACCAAATGCACCTTCATCTATTGCTTTAGCAAGATTTTTTTGCATTAATTTCATTTCTTCTTCCGTTGGCTTTCTGTTGTCTAGTCCCATAGATACCATTCTTACATTTCCATGTGGTGCAAGGTATGCAATATTTGGACCTAAATCTAAAGTTTCGATTAATTCTAGATAATCTGCTACACTTCTCCAAGTCCACTCTACTGGATATTCTCCTTCTAAACCTTTCATAGCCTTAATCCAAGGTGATAGAGTTTCTTCATTAACTGGAGCTGGTCCCATACCATCTTGAGCTACTAATTCTGTAGTAATACCTTGACGAATCTTAGGTGTTAAGAAAGCGTCTTTAAATAAAAGCATACTTGAGTGGCTGTGAGTATCTATGAATCCTGGTGTTACTACTTTACCAGCTGCATCGATAACTCTATCAAAGTTCTCTTCTGATATTTCACCTATTTTAACTATTATATCGTTCTCAACTGCTATATCGGCTTTAAATCTTTCTTTTCCTGTACCATCAATTACTATACCATTCTTAATTAATAATTTAGCCATAATACTAACCCCTTTCTGAATTGTCTCTATAGTTGTTAATCAAGTTCTAGTGGTTTTGCAGGTTTAATACCAAGTTTTCTATCTATTGCTGATACAAGGAATATTACTATGAA
This sequence comes from Clostridium malenominatum, assembly GCF_039521365.1. Classification (NCBI taxonomy): domain Bacteria; kingdom Bacillati; phylum Bacillota; class Clostridia; order Eubacteriales; family Clostridiaceae; genus Clostridium; species Clostridium malenominatum. The sequence goes on along the minus strand of NZ_BAAACF010000001.1, from coordinate 307,281 downwards.
AGCTACGATACCACCAGGAACCATTGCATTTAATCCCCAAGGTGTTTTAAATCCGTAAATCCATATTCCAGCAACTAAAGTACCTGCAACAATTGATATGAATCCTGCCCTTTCTGTAACATTTTTATAGAAGATACCACAGATAAATGCCGCGAAAGGTCCTGCACTTCTCAGTGCGAAGGCTCCCATCATAACGCTAATGATATTTGAAGCTGTTATAGAAATTACAAGTCCCACAAGTCCTACTACTACCATTGTTATACGAGAAACCCAAACTTCTTTATTATCATCTTTAACGCCTTTATTTAAATAAGGTGTAAAAATATCGTTAGTAAACATTGTAGCAGTACCTATCATATTACCAGAAGCACTACTCATAGTTGCTGCTACGATAGCTGCAAGTACTATACCTGCAACCACAGCAGGAGCAAATGTTAGTGTTGCTTGTGCTAAAGCATTTTTCTGCGCACCGCCTGCTGCATAACCATCAATACATACATAAGCTACTAGACCTATTATACCAGGAACGATAGCATAAGCAGCGGATATAACACCAGCTATAACAGAACCTACCTTAGCGGACATTCCATCTTTTGCAGAACAATAAGTTTGTACTATTTCCTGTCCTGTTGGGAAAGTCATGAAATACATAGCAATATATCCGATTATAGTTGGAATTCCTACCTTAGTCATACTAGTAAGATTAAGGTTATTCCCTGAATTATCAGTAAGTGCCCTAGCTTTTTCAAATAGTGCTGAGAAACCTCCAACGGCACTGTTGTTAACAATTATAACCATAGCAATTGCCATACCAACGGTTATAAATAAAACGTGCATAATGTTTGTTGCTGTAACAGAGGTAAAACCTCCTACCATTGTGTAAAGAATAACAACTATTGTAGTAATTATAGCCGCTGTCTTAAATTGAAGTCCTGTAACAACGTTAATTATTGAAGCAGTAGCTATTATCTGTGCACCTGTCGCCATAAATAAAGCAGCAATGGAAGTAATAGCTGTAAAAATATGTGATGGTTTTCCATATCTTTTTTTGATTATTTCTGGAACAGTATTAGCAGATGTTCTTCTGAAATAAGGAGCGATAAATGAAACCAAAATGAATCCTATACCCGATGCAATAACATACCAGCTTGCTGATAGTCCATATTTATAAACATTTGTTGCAACACCTGTAGTACTAGCTCCCCCAGTGTTAGCTGCAAAGAGTGTACCTGCAAGAACTATAGGTCCTAATGATTTACCTGCCATCAAGAAATCATCGTTACTTTGCTTTTCTGACTTTTTCTTTTTACTATTTGATACAACAAGACCAATGATAACCGTTGCCGCCATGTATAACAAAATTATTACCAATGCTGTAATTTGTGTACTGTTCATATTAGTTTCCCCCTTGTATTTTTTTATTTATTTTAATAAAGCTTTTGTTATCGCTTCATAACCTACAGTGGCTTTTGCTAATTGTTCTATCTCTATATATTCATCAATTGTATGAGCTAGATTTTCCCTTGATGGTCCAAATCCAATGGTCTTTATTCCAGCTTCTCCTGCATAATGGCTTCCGTTTGTACAGAAGGAATAATAAGTTATTACTGGGTTTAATCCTGATTCTACTAATGAGTTGAAGGAATTTTTTACAAAATCTTCTTCCTTTGAATATTTCCATCCTGGAAAGAATCTTTCATCAGAGATTATTTCGCCTGTGTAGCATTTTTCGGTACCTTTTGCATAGAAAGCTTTTGCATCAAATTCTGGATCTTCTTTCTTCATTTCTTCAATTAAATCTAATACTGGCTTTAATACACTCTCTTTACTTTCTCCAACTAAAAGTCTTCTGTCATAAGTGATTTTGCAGTAGTCAGGTACTACTGAAGCTCCTGGGTACGGTGCAGATTTAATGTCAACTAGTTCAAGTATTCCATTTCCTAATTCCTCATCATAGGTCATTTCCATTTCTCTTACTCTGTCAATAAGTTTTGAAGCCTTATATACAGCATTTATTCCCTTTTGTGGATTTGCTGAGTGAGCAGGTTTTCCATAAGTTTCAACAACTATTTCTGCTCTTCCCCTTTGTCCTATTTTTAGGTTACATTCTGAAGCTTCTCCAATTACAACATAATCAGGCTTTACTCTTTCGCTAATTTTTCTTGCTGCAACCCCTTCAAAGCATTCTTCATGAACAACTCCTGCAACATAAACTTCACCAGCGAAATCTTTCTTTGTAGCTTCTGCAAAGCTTGCTACTCCACAAATCATAGCTGCAAGAGCGCCTTTCATATCAGAGGCTCCTCTTCCATATATCTTTCCATCTTTTATTTCTGCGGCAAAAGGTTCTACTGTCCATTTTGATGGATCTGAAACTTCTACAGTATCTATGTGAGCATCGAACAATACTTTTTTACCTGGTTTATTTCCTTTTATGTGTCCTACTATATTTCCATATTCATCTACATAGAAATCATCAAATCCTAATTCGTTGAATACTTTTTTTATTCTTTCTACTACTACTTCTTCTCCACCTGAGTAACTTTTAGCTTGTATAAGCTCTTGACATACCTTAACAACTTTTTCTTGTTTTTCTACTGATAACATTTACAGTCCTCCTCTAAAAAAAATTTATTTATTAAATTGAAGTGTTGTCTCCATCCCATACTATATCTCTATATTTCTTTGGATCTGTATCCCCTTCTGTACTTATTATAAGTATTTTTGAGTCCTCGCTAAATCCTAATTTTTCTCTTAAATCTTTGTAATAGTCCTTTTCCATAAGTAGACTTATTACTCCAGCTCCTACTGCACCTGATTCTCCTGATATTATTTGTGAGTCTCCTTTAAGTGGACTTCCAAGTATTCTCATTCCTCTTGCTGCTACATAATCTGGACAAGAGAAATATGCATCAGAGTAATCTTTTAAAACTTCCCAGCTTATTGTATTTGGTTCTCCGCAGGCAAGTCCTGCCATTATTGTCTGCATGTCTCCTGTAACTATATGTCTTTGCCCTAGCTTTGCAGACTCATATATACAAGGTGCTAGGTCTGGCTCTACCACTATTGTAATTGGTCTTTCTTCTCCAAATTTCGATGCTAAATACCCTTGTACTGCTCCAGCAAAGGATCCTACACCAGCTTGTACAAGTACATGTGTTGGTTTATCTACTCCATATTCCACTAGCTGCTCCATAGCTTCATGAATTAAAGTTCCATACCCTTGCATTATCCATGTAGGAATATCTTCATATCCTTCCCAAGCAGTATCTTGTACTACTACCCATCCATGCTTTTTAGCCATTTCATCAGAAAGTCTAACTGCATCGTCATAGTTTCCCTCTATGATACTAGCTTCTGCTCCTTCTTTTCTGATGTTTTGAAGTCTAGTTTCGGATGAGCCCTTTGGCATATAAACTACTGACTTTTGTCCTAGTTGATTAGCTGCCCATGCTACTCCTCTTCCATGATTTCCATCTGTGGCAGTTACAAAGGTTATGTCGCCCAGCTTCTCTTTAATTTCTTTTGATCTTAACAAATCAAAGGAAACCTCTGAAATATCCATTCCAAGCTTTTCACTTAGATATTTGCCTATAGCATAAGACCCTCCTAATACCTTGAATGCGTTAAGTCCAAATCTATAGGATTCATCTTTTAAAAATATACTCTTAACTCCTAATTCTTTAGCTAGATTATCTAGCTTGTGTAATGGAGTAACTGAATACTCTGAGAAACTTTTATGAAAATCTCTTACCTTTCCAATTACTTCATCTGAAATAAAATCCGTATCTGCCTTTTTACAATCATCATTTCTAGCCTTATCATTGAATACGTATTTTATTAAATTCTTTTCTAACATGCCTTCGTACCTCCATAATAATTTTTATGCTATTCTTTAACTGCTATAACCTCAATTTCTATTTGAGCATCCTTTGGAAGCCTTGCTACTTCTACACAGCTTCTTGCAGGATAAAAGCCTTCAAAATACTGACCATATATTTCATTAACTTTTAAAAAGTTTTCTAGGTCCTTTAAAAACACTGTAGTTTTTACCACATCCTTAAGTGTTAAGCCTTCTTCTTTTAATACTGCTATTACATTCTCAAGGGATTGCTTAGTCTGATCTTCTATACTATTTGGTATTTCTCCTGTAACTGAGTTAACAGGTAGTTGACCTGATACAAAAACTAAATTCGAAAATTTAACTCCTTGTGAATATGGTCCTATGGCTGCAGGTGCATTTTTACTACATATAATTTTTTTATTCAACTTTAACTCCTCCTTTGTAATTTAATTTCGCAGAATTATTATAAGCAATATCCGTGCCAACACAAAAAAATCTTTAATAATTAGCTATCTTCTGGTTTTATTACTAAAAATATATAAAAAGACTATTATCATAACGATAAATTTTATCATTATGATAATAGTCTGACTTTTCAAGCATATTCTTAATATTTAGCATTTTCTTATCCTTTTAATTATCATAATGATAATAGCCCGAGGAAAACCTCAGGCTATTTAAATACAATTTTATTCTAACACTATTCTGTTGTAATTTTTCTTGCCTCTTCTTATAATAGCACTACCGTCAAGAAAATCTTCTTTAGTAATAATAGCATTTATATCCGTAACTTTATTGTCATTTAGATTTAATCCACCTTGTTGTATTAATCTTTTTCCTTCTGCTTTAGATGGAATTATTTTTGTTTCCACCAATACATCTAATAGCGAGGCATTTAATTGAGCTTTAGTAATGTATGAAGTAGGAACATTGCTCATATCTTTTCCCCCACCAAAAAGAGCTTCCGCAGCCGCTGATGCTTTTTGAGCTTCTTCTTCTCCATGAATTAATTTCGTTACCTCGTAAGCAAGAACTTTTTTAGCTTCATTTATTTCCGAACCTTGGAGTCCCCCTAATCTTCTTACCTCTTCCATTGGCAAGAAAGTAAGTAATGCTAGGCACTTTTCCACATCTGCGTCATCAACATTTCTCCAATATTGGTAGAACTCATAAGGAGTGGTCTTTTCTTTGTCAAGCCACAAAGCTCCGTTTACAGTTTTACCCATCTTCATTCCTTCACTATTCGTTAATAAAGTACAAGTCATAGCAAAGGCAGGTTTACCTTCTTTTCTTCTAATTAAATCTGCTCCTGCTAACATATTACTCCACTGATCATCTCCACCTAATTGCATAGTACAGCCATATCTTTTATATAATTCTAAAAAGTCATATCCTTGCATAAGCATATAGTTAAATTCTAAAAAGGATAGACCCTTTTCTAATCTTTGTTTAAAACACTCTGCAGTAAGCATTTTATTTACGGAGAAGTGAACCCCTATGTCTCTTATAAATTCTACATAATTTAATTTCAACAACCAATCAGCATTGTTAACCATTATAGCTTTGTCATTTGAAAAATCTATAAATCTTGAAAGCTGTTTTTTTATAGCCTCTGCATTTTCATTAATAGATTCTATTGTAAGCATTTTTCTCATATCTGTTTTTCCAGAAGGATCTCCTACCATAACGGTTCCTCCACCTACTAATGCAATAGGCCTATGTCCAGCCTTTTGCATATGGGACATCATCATTAATGGTAAAAAGTGTCCTATATGAAGAGAATCTGCTGTAGGATCAAATCCTATATAAAAAGTAACTTTCTCCTTAGCTAATAACTCTTTTATTTCATCTTCATGAGTGGTTTGTTTTATGTATCCACGTTCTAAAAGTATATCGTATACATTTGTCATATTTAACCCTCCAGTTCTATGTCTTGTAATTATTTTCTTCTTTATAGTATATATATAAACCTTATTTTAATCAACTTTTACTTACAAAAAAAGCTAGGTTTAATCCTAGCTTTTTATCAATAAAAATATACACTTTATCAATTATCTATGTTAATAATATTATTTTCTACTTAATCAAAGGGTCTCCATTAAACGGCGACTAAATCCTTAACATACTTTCTCATACATTCTACCATCTCTTCTTCATTTACACTAATTATAAAATCTACACCATATTCCTTCTCTAGAACTTCTAGCTCATAAAATAAATAAGCAGCATCCTCTATATCAAGGTTTATAATATTTGCTAAACCATCTACAAAAATGGTATCAATATCATAATTACTTGAAAGTATGCCGCACAAAAAACCATAAAAACTATGGTGATTTCTTAAGTTATAATCACTTGTAGAAACAAATCTGATGTCCCTATGAAGCTCAAACATGATTCTCTTGTCATCATCAACAAACACGATATGACCCTTATTTCCATCCACCCTTTTGTTTGCCATTTCTATTAATGCCTTTGTTTTTCCTGCGCCTCTTTGGCCGCAAAGTACTTGAATCATATTACCACCCCTAACTTATTTTTTTAGGTTTTATAATATAGATTATATAATATTCTGAATTTTTTTGCAATAAGTATTTTGGGCAATTATGCCCAAAAACCTACTTATATATTACATAATTCTACATATCTTTTTTTGTATAAATTCCAGGATAAATAATTTTAAAAGTGTTATCTTTTATAGAGTTTATAAAGCTAACCTTGCCTTTTCCCTTAAAATATCCTTTCATTCTTAAAAATCCTCTTCCTGTATTAAAAAATCTTTTTTTGTTATCTAAAGTTATTAACTTTTCATAAATCCACATATTTCTTTTTAAATACTTGCTTGTATTAATATCTTTTCCATTAAGTAGTACCCCAGGACTTAATAAAGATACGCTATTAGTATTTATAATTATTTCAATCTCACTGCAACATAATGTGTAATCTCTATAAAGTATAGCATTACTTAATCCTTCATGTATTGCTTTTACAGGATAATCTTTCGGAAGTATTTTCACTAAATATTCCTCAGCTTCATCTAGCATAGATAATAAACTTCCAGTTATTATTATATTATCAGCATAGTTTTTATTTATATTGTTCACAATCTTAATCATATTGTGAGGAAGAAATATACTATTGTCCTTTGAAAAAACTAAAATACCTCCTAAAGTAGCTAAATATTTCCCTATTTCCTTGTCAAAAGTTATTATTGATGCATTTTCCATAAGAGTAACTATATTATTATCATCCACTTCTATTCCTTTTAAATTAAAGTATTTCTTCACCAAATCCTTATCAATAAAATCAATACTGCTTCTTACAATAGGAGATAACTCTATGTTTAGGCTTAAATTTTCATTTAATGCAGAAATTATTTCTTCTTTCCTCATGGTATCTGTAGTGGAACCTCTTCTTATGTAAAAAGCACCATTTTCCCTTAATTGATACGGCCTTTGAGGACCATCATAAATGTTTATTACTCCAATCTTTTTATCTTCAATATTTACAAATTCCAAAGAAACGGGAATAGGAGGTTCACATCTAGAGCTTATAATTTGCTGGATTTGTTCTTCGCTATATTTTCCCTCATCAGTGCCTAGAATATTTTTAGTCTTATCCTCAACACCGATAATTAAATATCCTCTTCCACCCTTAGAATTGGCCAGTGCACAAATGTCTTTAGCCAATTCTTTTCTATTTCCTTCTAATTCAAGATCTAGAATCTGCTTAAAGTCTACCTTTCTACCTTCTCCTCTTTTAATCAAACTCATTAACTTTTTATTATCCATATTAAATACCCTCTACAAAATTACTGCTTACTTTATTATATGATATATTATATCATATGTTAATGGAAGCCAAGCTTAGTTGATGAACCTTCTATTTCCACTTCCACTTTAACTTCTAAAGAGGTATCTCGTATTATATTTTCTTTATTGGCCTTTGGATATTTAATGTTAAAGTCCCTTTGTATGTTAAATATATCTAATTCTTTACTCTTATATTCTTCAAATACATCTTTGCAGGCTCTTATTATATTATCTTCTGCTCCTTTTGCAATTTTCTGTAAGGTTTCATCAGTAAATACAAAATTAGATTGTGTTTCTCCAAAGGTAGTTCTTACTTTAATAATTTTAATTAACTTTAATTTTTCCCCGTCATACTCCATTTTAGTTTTAGTTTTACTATTTCTTATTTCTAAGGTAACATATTTATTTTCTTCCTCAATAATAGGAACTTCCAAAGTACCTGTTTTAACTTTGTTAACTAAAAAGTTAAAACCTTGACTACGCTCCCTAGGAAGTTTATCCACCAGCTTATCATCTTTAAATACAGCTCCACCATCTATAGTTATTAAATCTTCTAATTGGTCATCACTCATCTTTAATAGAGTAGTTACGGGGGCATTAGAGGGAATTAACCTCATATTAAAATAGTCATTAATACTAAGTTTTACGGATCTTGATGAGGTTCCGATATTTAGTATTAGATCTGCCAAAAATATCCCTATATACTCCTCTGCCTTTATTTTAGATTTTAAAAGCCTCTCTACATCTCCTTCATAAACTGCTATGTATTGTCTTATTATAAGTTCTTGATCCCTTGCTATAAAATCTACAAAATCATGTACTCCATATCCTGCAGCTTTTTCCGTGAATATAAGAGCTTTGTTTTGAGTAAAATTTATTTTATAACTAGAGGATAAACCTGCATTTCTTACTGCTTCAAAAATAGTTTTAGCCTGCCCTTTAATAATAATTCTCTCTCCCTTTTCAGAACCACTCATAGCACTTCTGTAGGGTTTAAAGGTTTCTATATATATTACAGGATTATTATCCTCGTCTACATCTATTATAAGACTTGTGGCAAATAGTACTCTATTTATATCATTGTAATTAAAGCAACCAGTAAATAAAAAACAGGAAAGTATTATAATACTAATTAGCCTTTTTAGCATTTAAATCATCCTTTCCTATGTTTTTAGATATATTTTTTAAATCTCCTCTTATTAAAATATCTCTAAATTTAAAGTCTTTAGCTGTTCCTAATGGATATAGATAAGGATAACCTAAAGATTCTAAGCTAGCCATATGAGCTATAAAAGTATGAAGTATTATGTAAAAACCTGGTAGCCCCAAAAGAGAAGAAAAAATTATAATAATTACACTCCAAGAAGCAATAGGTCCATATAGCTTTGGCACTAAAAATGAGCATATAGAAGATACTGCTACAATTATTAGTCCTATTTGAGAAGCTAGCCCTGCCCCAATGGCTGCATCTCCAAGTATTAAAGCCCCTACTATACTAGCTGCTTGACCTATGGGCTGAGGAAGCCTTATTCCTGACTCCCTCAATATAGCAAAGAAAAATATCATTAAAAACAGCTCTATTACTGATGGAAAAGGGACTCCAGCTCTAGATACTGCAAGCCTAAAAACAAAAACTGAAGGTATCAAGGAAAAATGATAGGTTGTTATAGCTAGATATAAGCCTGGCAAAAACATAGCCACCAAAAAAGCAATTTCCCTCAATATCCTAGTAAAGTTTGCATAATATTTATTAAGATAGTAATCATCTGGGGCATGAAAGTTTTCAAAAAAGAAATGGGGCATAGATGTTACAAAAGGCGACCCATCTACGATGACTACAACTCTTCCTTCATGTAGTCTAGAGGCTGCGATATCTGCTTTTTCAGTAGAGCCAACGGTATCGAAAAAGGTTTTCTTGTTGCTACTCAATTCCTCAGATACATAGTTGCTACCTAAAATAAAATCATTATCCATTTTTTCAAGTTTTTCTTTTACTTTATTTATTAAACTTTCATCAGCCACATCTTTAATATAAGCCATAACCACTACTGTATTCGATTTTTTTCCTATATAAAAACTTTCAAATTTTAAATCGGGATTTTTAATTATTCTTCTTATTAAAGATACATTATCCACAAAGGCTTCTCCAAAGGCTTCTCTCGGGCCTTTTAAAACATTTTCTGATTGAGGTGTTGCAATAGCTCTTTTTACAAAACCCTTTGCTTCGCAATAAATTGCTTTTTCTTCGTTTTCTAATATTATTAATACATCTCCAGATAGTATATGTAAAATGCCATCATTAAAATCCTTTACATCATTTACAGAATTCGTACGTAAAATTCCTCTTTTAAGATTTTCCACACTTTTAATGATATCCTTATTTTCTACTATAGGGGTAACAATGTATTCACTTATAAAACTCACATTACATAAATCATCAATATAAATTAAATATATTAAGCCTCCAGCAGTTTCTATTTCTCTATGCTTTAAATCAAAATTATCTTTTAATTTATCTTTAATTAAATCAAAATATTTACTCATAATAATCACCCAAAATTATTATTTGTATTATAGAGAATATTATTCACTAATTGGTAAATAATATAAATAAAAACTTAGTAAAAGGTGGATTAAATGGAAAAAATAACTTCAAAACAATTAGGCTTTATAATAGCAGCTTTAACAATAGTTTCTTTAAAAACTTATCCTACTATTTACATAGTAAATGGCGAAAGAGACACGTGGATTGCTATGATAATTGCTTCTGCCATAATACTTTTATATCTTATTTTATCTCTTAAATTCTTTAAAAATGTTGGTACTTACGATTTATATACTATATATATAAAATCCTTTGGGAAAATAATTGGTACCATTTTATATGCATTATATATCTTTTCATTAATGACGACCTTAATAGAGTGCGCTGGAATTGAATCTAGCTCTATGCATACAAATTTATTACTAGAAACGCCAATCTGGTATTTGCTTATATTTCTAACCCTGCCAGCTATATATGTAGTGAAAAAGGGACTTAGAAGTATTATTTCAGTAACTTTAATTGGTATAATATTAATGACAATGGCAGGAATTAACTTAGGCATACTTACCAGCACTTATAAACATTCATATTATGTTTTCCCTGTTTTTCAAAAGGTATTTTCTTTAGATTTTTTAATTTGCATTGGCAAGATATTAGGATTATATGCTCATTTAACACTAGCTTTTCCTTATATAGAACACATAGAAGATAAGAGTAAGCTTTTAAAACACAGTATAATAGGTATGATTTTTGTAATACAAATGCAAATAGTATCTGTTCTAGGAATGCTTAGCACTTTCCAGATAGAGAGACTAAAAAGACTAGTTTATCCAAAGCTTACTCAAACACAGTTAGTAAGTTATTGGAGATTTCTTGAAAGCGGGGAATTTTTTGTAATGTTACAAACTATAGGTGGTTGGTATGTAAAATACATACTTATATTGAATATAACTTTAGCAGCTTTGCAGAAAATAAAAGTTAGGAGCAAATACAACATATATATAATAACTTTAATAATATTTGGGCTTACAAATTACATAGCCGATGACTTGTTATTTTTCTTCGAATATTTAAATTTATTTAGCTTCAATTCTCTAATAAACTTCCTGATAATACCGATAATTGCTATGATAATTTTCAAGTTCAAAAACAAGAAAAAACCCTTACAAAAGAGAGCTGATTTGCCTTCATAATTGCTATTTCAATGTTGAATATTTAGGCCTTTCCATGGTATAATTATGGTATGTTATCAATAAGTTAATAGGTAATTTTCAGGTACTCAACTCCTTAATCATAGGAGGCACTATCCATGAAAAATTACCCTATGATTAAAGGAGGATTATACAAATGGCAGACAGAACAATTGCATGTAAAGATTGTGGAAAAGACTTTGTATTCACTGAAGGAGAACAGGCTTTCTACAAAGAAAAAGGATTTGAAAATGATCCTGTAAGATGCCCAGAATGCAGAAAAGCTAGAAAAGCAGAAAAAAATAATAGCAGACCAAGAAGATAAGAGAGGTTTTCCTCTCTTTTTTATTTGCACTATTAAATTCATAATTAACTAATATTCTGCTAATACTAGTTTAATGTAGAGTAATTTACTTGATAACTGGAGGGTTTTTTATGGTATTTTTAAGATGGTTAGGTGGAATCGTAGTTTTATTTTGGCTAATAGGGCTAATTTTTAGAATCGGAGGTAGCCTAATAAATTTATTATTGTTAGTAGCTGCCGTGGTGTTTATTTTAGATATTTTATTTGGACGTAAAAAAGGGGTGTAAAATTACACCTCTTTTTTACTCACTTTTCCCTACATCAGATAAAACTATATCCTTATTATGATCTAAAGCCCAGCTTATTGCCCACTCACTTTGGAACAATAGTAATGCCCTGTCTCTAAAATCTTTTACTATTTTAGTATCACTGGTTATACTTAATTTTTCCACTTCTAAATTAGAGCTTTCTATCCATCTTACATACTTAAATGGAAGTCTATCCATCTTTATATCTACATTATATTCATATTTCATTCTATACTCTAATACTTCAAATTGTAAGACTCCAACTACTCCAACTATTATTTCTTCAATACCTATATTAATTTCCTTAAATACCTGGATAGCCCCTTCCTGAGATATTTCTGTCATTCCTTTTATAAATTGCTTTCTCTTCATAGTATCTATGGTTCTTACTCTAGCAAAATATTCAGGAGCAAAGGTTGGTATTCCTTCAAAAGAAAATTTATTATTTGCTGTACATAAAGTGTCTCCAATTCTAAATATACCTGGATCAAATACCCCTATTATGTCACCAGCATAAGCTTCTTCAACTATTTCTCTATCTTGTGCTAAAAACTGTTGAGGTTGAGCTAGTTTCATTTTATTTCCACCTTGCATGTGGAATACTTCCATACCCTTTTGAAATTTACCTGAACATATTCTCATAAACGCTATTCTATCTCTATGGGCTGGATTCATATTTGCTTGTATTTTAAATACAAAAGCTGAAAAATCTGGCGAAAAAGCATCTATTTCTCCAATACTTGAATCTCTTCCAAGAGGTGGTGTAGTTAAGTTTAGAAATTCTTCTAAAAAAGGCTCAACTCCAAAGTTAGTTAATGCACTACCAAAAAATACTGGAGTCAATTCACCGCTTCTTACTTTCTTAATATCGAACTCATCTCCAGCTATATCTAAAAGCTCAATGTCTTCTATTAGCTTTTGGTGTAATCCTTCTCCTAAAAGATCTTTAAATACAGGGTCATCAACTTGACCTTCCATAGCTTCAATTCTTGTCTGACCATGTTTTCCTGCGTTGAATACTTCTATTAACTTTTTCTTTCTATCGTATACTCCCTTAAAATCTGCACCTGCACCTATAGGCCAGTTCATTGGATAAGATTTTATGCCAAGAACTGTTTCTATTTCTTCCATAAGTTCAAATGGATCTCTAGTTTCTCTATCCATTTTGTTTACAAGGGTAAATACAGGAATTCCTCTTAAGCTACAAACATGAAACAGTTTCTTAGTTTGTTCCTCTACCCCTTTTGCTCCGTCTATAACCATTACGGCGCTATCTGCAGCCATTAAGGTTCTATAAGTGTCTTCACTAAAGTCTTGGTGGCCTGGGGTATCTAATATATTTATACAATATCCTTCATAGTTAAATTGCATAACTGATGAAGTAACAGAAATTCCTCTTTGTTTTTCTATTTCCATCCAGTCAGAAACTGCATGTTTTGAAGCTTTTCTTGATTTTACTGAACCTGCAAGTCTAATGGCACCTCCATATAATAATAGCTTTTCAGTTAACGTAGTTTTTCCTGCGTCAGGGTGAGATATTATTGCAAAGGTTCTTCTTCTCTCTATTTCCTTAAATATATCTTCCACTATTTTCTCTCCTCTTTATAAAAATCTGTACTACAATGATTTTAACTTTAACTAATTTAGCTGTCAATTATATTTAATTAAGAAGTTCACATATAAATATCGGAAAACTCTATACTTATTCTCTCTACATATCCCGAATCCATTTGATATGTATTAATTTTTTCATCTTCTATAATCTTTGCAGGAAGTTCTACAAGGAACTCACTTCCCATTCCCATCTCACTTTTAACAGATATTTTCCCTCCTTGAAGCTCAACTAAATATTTAACTAAGGAAAGACCAATTCCTGACCCCTCTGATTTTTTTCTAAGGGTATTATCTACCTGGGTAAATCTTTCAAAAATAGTTGCTAGTTTATCTTCTGGAATTCCTATACCACTATCTTTTACAGAAATTACAACTTTATCCTCTCTATTATAAACATTAACCTGAATAATCCCTCTAGTTTCTGTAAATTTAATTGCATTAGATAATAAATTCAACATAATTCTTTCTATAATATCTCCATCAAAGGCTATTATTCTTTCTTCCTCCTCAGTGTCAAAAATTATATCTATATTCTTAAGTTTTGTATACTCCACTACAGACATGGTGATGTCCTCCACAACTTTTACGATATCACCATTAATACAATTGAGCTTCATACTATTTACTTCCGCCTTAGTTACATCAATAAAATTATTTATAAGTCTTAGTAATCTGTAACTATTTTGTCTCTGCATTTTTATGTATTTAGTAAAACCTTGTTTAGAAGAAACATCATTAAAATCTAACTTTTCCATTAGTTGAACACACCCTAAAATAATATTAAGAGGGGTTTTTAACTCATGAGACATAGTTGATAAAAACTGAGCTTTTAAGTTGTTATATTCCTCGATTTCATGAGACTCATCCTTAATTTTATTTAATGAGTTAATAAACTCATTTCCTATATAAATTGCTCCAAAAAAAGACATGGTACAAACGAAAAAGAAAATCAATAATTGCTTATTCCTCTGTTCAATTTTATCCCTTAATAAGACTTCTGAAGAATTTGCCACAAAGCAGCTCCAGCCAATTTCCTCTATTGGATAGTCTACCCCTATTCTTTTGACGCCATCAATCTCAGAAATTCTTTCATAGAATTTTACTATTTCTCCCTTTAAAGCTCTTCTTGAAGGAGATTCTTCACTAATTATCCTTTCTGAGAAAGGCATTTGTGTCATCTCATTTCTATAAACCAATCTAGCATTGCTATCAATTAATCCAAACCTACTTCCTTCATTTAAATTTTTTACTGGAAAAATACCCTGAATTTTATTTGCATCGATGACATTTACAATTATGCCCTTTAATTCACCTTCTACTCTAATAGCTCTAGCTAATGGGAAAATTAGTTCTTCGCTGTTTGCAGACACTCTTAAATCCGATATAGTCTTGTCCTCTCCCTGGAGTATCCTTTGAATATATGGTCTATCTAATAAGCTTAAGTTTTCTTCTTCAGGATTTGTGGTGGTAATCACGGTCCCTTCTGGGCTTACCCAAAGGTATCTTCCACCTACTAAATCCTCTGACATTGTATTTTTCAAGTATTTTTCTATGTCTTCTGAGCTCCACTCAGGATTTGAGATAATTACTTTTCCCATAACAAGTTGATTAGCCCAAGTTCTGTCTAAATAATTTAAAAAAGAAACCTTAATTGCTTCTGCATACTCTTGGCTAGACTTTAAATCCATTTCTATCATAGAATCGAAATTAGACTTTACACTTATTGCCTGTAAAATCGATAAAGGAATTAATGTAATAAAAATTAATAATATCATTCTCCATCTAATTTTATTCTTCTCCATGACAATCCCTCCAAGTATACAAAGTATTATTTCGTCACCATTCAAGAAAATTATACCAATAATTACATATATATTCAACAGTTTATTAACAACTTATCAACAGTTTATCAACAGTTTATTGTGGATTTTTCATTACTATTTACAAAAATAAAGAGAACTCCTGCTGGAATTCTCTTTATTTTATAAATCCTATTTTTCTTTGCATTTTTGACAAGGTTTTTCTGGCAACATAGTTTGCTTTTTCAGCGCCTTTTGTATATATTTCTTCTAATAGTTCTTTATTATCTAGATATTCTTTTATTTTACTTTGAATTGGTTTTAACTCTGTAATTAAAGCCTCTGCTACATCTTTTTTAAACTGAGCATATCCTAATCCTTCATATTCTTTTTGTATTTCATCTATAGTTTTTCCTGTAGCAACACTCATAATATCCATTAGGTTTTTTATACCTGGTTGATCATTAGTATACTGTACAATTCCTATAGTATCCGTAACAGCTCTACTTATTTTGTTTTTTATCACTTCTGGTGAATCCATTATAAGTATATAACTGTTTGGATTATCAGCGGATTTTGACATTTTCTTTTCTGGACTCTGCAAATCCATTATTCTTGCTCCTACTTCTGGTATATAAGGTTCTGGAATTTTAAAAGTAGGACTATATATATTATTAAACCTATCAGCAATATCTCTAGTTATTTCTAAATGTTGTTTTTGATCACTTCCTACAGGCACTAAATCCGTATTGTACAGTAGGATGTCTGCTGCCATAAGAACTGGATAGCTAAATAATCCTGCACTTATGGACTCTCCATACCTTGCAGATTTGTCCTTAAACTGAGTCATTCTAGAAAGTTCTCCCATGTAAGTATAGCAATTCAAAAGCCATGCAGCCTCACTATGAGCTGGTACGTGAGACTGTATAAATATTGTATTTTTTTCTGGATCTAGTCCCGCTGCTAAATAAATAGCTAGAACTTCTAGTGTCCTTCTTCTAAGATCCTTTGGTTCTTGTTTAACAGTGATAGCATGTAAATCTACTATGCAATAATATGTGTCATATTGCTCTTGTAGTTTCACCCAATTTTTTAGAGCACCATAGTAATTTCCTATAGTTAAATTTCCTGAAGGTTGAATTCCACTGAATATAACTTTTTTATTTTCTTCCATTGTAATCCTCCTATTTTTAAACATTATTTACTTAAAATAAAAAAGCCCTATAGCAAATCTATAGGGCGTGATAACGCGGTACCACCTATTTTCGAAAAAGCAATACTTTTTCCTTAAAGGATACAAAATATCCTGTCTCTATAACGGGAGACCAACGTCTACAACTACTTAACTTCATCTCGCCCCTCCAGAACCCATTCAGCTTAATCATAATTGTTGTAATTCCACCACATACAACTCTCTTTAAATCTGTTTTTAAGCTTACTTGCTTTCTCTCATTAGGTTAACATTATTTAAATCATGATATTATACTTTTAATTTTTTGTCAACATCATTATTTTTTCCACAAACCATGTAGGTTACAATATTCTCTAACAGCTATTATTTCTTCGTCAAGCTTAAAGAACGCTTCCGGTTTTTCACCTGGATTTAAGAATTTTCTATAAGTTTTATTTTCTGTAATAACTTCTATCCATTCAATATAGTGGGCATCAAGCATTGGATGTTCAACTTCTCCAACTCTAACTAAAACTCCACCTTCTACCATTTCTACATAAGGAACGTGCTTTTCTTTTGAAGCATCTACAGTATTTTCAACTTGTAGTGTCATTGGCTTGCCGCAGCATACTAAAACTCCACCAGATGCATGAACCACCTCAACTATGTTTCCACATACTTCACATTTATAAATTTGTCTTAATTCTGTCATAAAAAAACCTCCTTAATAATAAAATTTCAAACATTATTAGTATATAGTACTAATTCCATATAAGTTCTTTTTCCCCTTCTTAGTTTACGAAAATTTTACAAATAAATTTATTTACTAAATGGGTGAATAGTATTTCTCACCCTTCAAATAATAAAAACATAGAAAATAAAAAGGAGGTCTTAATATGGATAGAGGGAAAACTTATTTACCTGATAGTAGAGATTATTTAGAAGCCAGCCAAAAGGTGCTTAAATCTTATTCTGCAAAGAAAAAAGACTACACAAAACTACCAGACAACGTAAGGGATGATATTGTTGCAAATAATATCGCCACCTGGGAATTTGATAACACTTCAAAGGACATGTGGAAAACCGACGATTTGTTTTAAAAATTGCAGGGCAATTTTTCTAGTGTTTTAGTTTTTTAGTGCTTTAGTTATGGTGGAAATTCCCTTTGGGAAATTTCTTCGTTAACTAACCAACTAAAAAACTGAATAAAAGTTGCTCTGCAACTTTTATTCTATAATCATTTTAATTCTGTGTTCCCCACTTTCTAAAAATGGAATCACTTCTCCATCTAACTTTTCTCCATTTAAAGTTATTTCCTTTTCTTCTCCTCTTTCTACCTCTATATAATATGTGTTTTCTCCTCTTTTGTAAGTCATTTTGTAACCATTCCAACTTTTTGGTATTCTTGGCTCCAATATAAATCCCTTATCTTCTTTTAACTCAAACCCTAGTATTCCATTTATAGCAGTAGTATACATCCATCCTGCTGCTCCTGTGTACCAACTCCAACCTCCTCTTCCTATGTGTGGTTCTATGGCATAAACATCTGCTGATATTACGTAAGGCTCTACTTTATATCTTTCACAGTCTAAATATGAAGCAGTATGATTTATAGGGTTAATCATATTATATATATTCCAAGCCTTATCGTTAAAGCCAGCCATAGCTAAGGCTAGTATATACCACACCGCTGCGTGAGTATATTGCCCACCATTTTCTCTTACTCCTGGTACATATCCCTTTATATACCCCGGCTCTAAAGAAGATTCATTAAAAGGTGGTGATAGCAGCATTACTATACCCTTATCATATTTCACTAAATATCTTTCAACGGATAATATAGCCTCTTTACTTCTACTTTCCCTAGCCGCTCCTGAAATAACTGACCAAGATTGTGAAAGAGAGTCTATTTGACATTCATCATTTTGCGCTGAACCCAACGGGGTTCCATCATCAAAGTAGGCCCTTCTATACCAATTACCATCCCAAGCATTTTTCTCTATATTTTCTGAGATGAATTCTAACATTTCCTTATATATTTTTTCTCTTTCAAAATCTCCTTGCACTCTGCATAGATTAATAAAATCTTTAATGATGGTATATAAAAACCACCCAAGCCATACACTTTCACCTTTGCCTTTATTTCCTACGGTACTCATACCGTCATTCCAGTCTCCAGATCCCATAAGTGGTATATTATGTTCTCCAAATTTCAAAGCTCTATCAATAGTCTTAACACAATGTTCATATATACTTCCTTTTCTTTCGGATTTTCTTGCAATATTATATCTTTCATCTTCTCCTTCTCTTAAAGGTTCATCCTCTAAATAAGGAGTTTCCTTATCCAATATTGAATAATCTCCTGTATTTTTTATATATTCTACAGTTACATAAGGAAGCCATAAAAGGTCGTCAGAGAATCTCGTTCTAATACCGCTATCTACAACAGGGTGCCACCAGTGCTGAACATCTCCTTCTATAAATTGCCTTGATGAAGAATAGAGTATTTGGTTTTTTGTAATTTCTGGCTTTAAATAAGATATTGCTAGTGTGTCTTGTAATTGGTCTCTAAAACCATAAGCTCCACCTGACTGGTAAAAGGCTGTTCTAGCCCAATATCTGCATACTATTACTTGGTACATAAGCCAACCATTTACCATTATATCCATGGTTTTATCTGGGGTATCTATTTGAATTGTCCCCAACAAATCCTTCCAATAGTTCTTTACTCTTTCTAATTCTTCTTGGGAGTTTTTTACGAAAGCAAACTCTTGCAGAATATCCTCTATTTTCTCTATGCTATCCTCTTCTCCAAGTAAAACTACCAGTGTTTTCTCTTCACCAGGCTTTAAAGATAGCTTTGCGTTTACTGCCATACAAGGGTCAAACCCTGCGCCAACACTGCCTGAAAAACTCTTTTTCTTTAATATTCCAGGATTTTCAAAAGAGCCTTCTTTCCCTATAAATTCTGTTCTATCTCCCGTAAAACTAACATTCTCACCACCTGATACCTTAAGGAAGGCTATTAGGTTCCCAAAGCTTTTACTATATGGATTTTTAGCATATATATATTGCTTATCTTCATTTATATAAGTAGATATATATTGAGCTGTTCCTTGAGGTACAACACCTAATACAAGCTGAGAGTAATAGGTTAGCGATAGATTTCTTTCTATATCCGTGTCATTTTTTAGTTTTACCAAATTTATTTTTACACTTTTATTTAAGGCTACGTAGGTTGTAAATTCTCCAACTATCCCATTATTCTTATGATTAAAAGAAGAATATCCAAAGCCATGTTCGATAATATAGCGCCCACTATTTCTTACAGGTCTCGGTGATATGCTCCAAATCTTACCTGTAACCTCATCTCTAAGATATAATCCCTCTGATTCGCTATCTTTAATAGGGTCGTTAGACCAGGTAGTTATTTTATGTTCTCTAGAATTTTTATTCCAGGTATAGGACATACCTCCTTCAGAAATATGAGAACCAAAGTCTCCATTAGAAAGTACATTTATCCAAGGAGCTGGAGTATTTTTATAGTCCTCCAATATTATAAAATACTTATCTCCCCTTTCACTAAAACCACCTAAGCTATTAAAAAATTGAAGTTTAGGAATAGTAAATTGGAAATTTCCCTCCTTATAAACCAATTCTCTAGGCTCAATAAAATTATTTTCATTACTTAAATCTTCTTTAACTTTAACTTGATTTATAAGACTTCCCTTTTCTCCATCTATAACTAGCCTTGCAATAGACAATATTAACTTCATATCCTCACTATCCATAGTAGCTTTGTTATAGGTAAATACTCCTCCAAATTTATTTATTTTATCTCTTGCGTGGCTGGAGTATACTAACTCTCTAATCCCTTCTTCTAAGGGTTGAATATAAGAAGTATCCTCTAGGTTTAGTATAACTAAGTCAGTTTTTAGTCCCTTAATGCTCCAATATTCATGAGCTTTTAGAAGCTGTCTAACTAAATCCAAATCCTCTTCTTTATTTATTTTTATAGCTATTATTGGTAGATCTCCTGATAATCCATATTTCCAAAGTTCAGATTGCCCTTTGTTAATATTTTTTATATAATCTTCTCTTTCTTTAAGATTACCATTTATAAATATAATCTTAGAAGCCATGGACTGATATAAATTTCCCATTGACGAATTAATACCTAAATATCTATTTTCCACTGTGGACTGTGTAGATGCAAGTTCGAAAACTCTGTTTATGGCATTCCAATCTCTATATTTTTTACAAAGATTTATTGCATCCCCTCTTTTATCTGCCACTGCCGTAATAAATGCTAAAGTTGCACTTTCTCCTGATGGAATTTCCACTCTTACTCTAAGGCTTAAAATAGGATCTAGTACTGCTCCTTTAGTATTAGTTAAAGGTGCATCATTTTCCATCACCTCTGGTTTATCTAAATCTCTATTTCGTCCTATAAAATTTGACCTACTGGTTTCGTATTGAACTTTTCCTACAACCTTTTCGTCTCCTATTAGAGTATGCATAACCCAAGGCTCTTTTCCATGACTTTCTCTCTTTCTTCTATAAGCTAGTAAACACATAGGCTCTTCCAAATAGTCTGTTCTCACAAATAGATTACTAAAGGTTGGGTGCACTATGTCTGCACTGTAATTTGCTAAGGTAACTTCTAGATAGCTTGTTACTTCAATGGTTCTGCTACTATTGCTATTATTAGATATTTTTATCTTTCTAACTTCTCCGTCATCCTCACTGGAAACTCCTATTTCTGTAAAACTTACTATATTCCCATCTCTTCTTTTAAATTCAGCCTTATCTTGGGCAAATATAACCTGATACTCTTCTCCCTCATATTTGCAAGGCTGATACGTATTACTCCAATATTCATTAGAATTGAGATTTTTTATATAAAAAAACATCCCAGTATTATCATTTGTTATATCTTCTTTCCATCTGTATACGTTCATACCCTCTCTTTTACTATAACCACTTCCTCTATTGGTGATCATAAGAGAATAGTTTCCATTTGAAAGCATATGTGTTTCTGGATAAATTGTTTTGGCTGTGGCAAATTTTCTTACCACTCCAATATTTCTATCCTTTGTAAATATATTTTCTTCTCCCTTTTCTTCTCGATCGTAAACTACATAATCTGGCATTCTTTCTTGAAGTAAAAGCTCAGAAGCTTTTACCCTAGGCTCTCTATGAAATCTTTCTTGAAGTATTTGTTCATTTAACAAATTATTTATTGCCATAAAGCTCATTCCCTGATGATGAACCATATAGGATTTTACTACCATATAGTTTTCATCTTTAGGTATTCTTTCCTTTGTATAATCTATAGCTTCATAAAGACCATATCTGCCTAAAAATCCCTCTTGTATAAATTTTTTAATATTCTCCATAGCATCTCTTGCATTTACCCCTAACGCCATTATAGTTGAATATGGAGATATAACTAAATCATTTGCAAGTCCTCTTTTAAGTCCTATTCCTGGTACTCCAAAGGCTTTATATTGATAATTTAAAGCTACATCAAAACCATAAAATCCTGACTCTGATATACCCCAAGGAATACTTTTCTTATCACCGTAATTTTTCTGTGTTTCTACTGCAAATTTATAAGTGTTACTTAACAGAGTATTAGGATAAGATTTCATTATAAGTAGTGGCATTAAATACTCAAACATAGTACCACTCCAGGAAACTAAACCTTTATTTTTATCTATAGATGCCAGTGGTCTTCCTAGCTTAAACCAGTGGTCTACTTTAACATCTCCTTTTGCTATGGCTAAAAAACTAGCCTGCCTTGCCTCAGATGCCAACAAGTCATAATAACAGTTATCTATTTTATCCCTTTCCACATCATATCCAATGGAAAATAATCCTCTTTCATCGTTAAAGAGCATTTTAAAATCCATTTTCTCTGAAATCTTATTCAAATCATCTTTAATTTTATAAATTCTATTCAAGAGGTTCTTTATATTATCTTTTCCAAGTAAAATATAGTTATATAGTGATGTATCTTTATCCTCTAGCTTATTTATTATTTCTTCTAAAATATCTATTAAATTCTTAGCCTCTATATTCTTTGGAATAGAGTTTAATTCTTCTAAGTACATTTCTTCTTCCCCGTGAAAGTATTCCATTTGGAGCCATGGAAATAAGTTAAGTAAATTTATCAATAGATTTTCTACAGTATTTTTTAACTTCTTATTCCAATACAAGCTTTCCCAATTATCAACTTTTGAGGCTTCTTCTATTTTGGATTTTATTATATTTAGCTCTCTTATAAAAACCCGTACCTCTCCTTTAGGGTTTCCTATGATTTCTATGGAGCTTTTATATAAATCTTTATGAAAACTTTCTACCTCTTTATTACTAAGCATTAGCAAAGTTTCAATTCCTTTAAAAATCTTTGGGTTAAATAATGGAACTTCTAAAAATTCACTAAAACTATTATCTATAAGCCATAGATATCCTAAAAGATTACCACTATCTACAGTAGATACATATTTAGGATATAAAGGTTCCTTTGTTTCTGTATTGTACCAATTATAATAATGTCCATTATACATTTCTAGAGTTTTCATAGTTTTTAGGGTTTTTTCTGTTCTTTCAACGCACCCTATCAAATCAGTATATCCTAAATCATAGGCTACTACATTAGATACTAAACCCATAGCTATATTAGTTGGAGAAGTTCTAGGCGCCACTCCATTTTCAGGGTATTCTTGATAGTTATCTGGAGCAAGCCAATTGTTTTTTTCATTATTAAAATCTTCAAAATATGCCCATATTCTTCTGCTTAATCCTCTTAAAATCTTTTCCTCTTCTTTATTTAAATTATATTTGTGTATTTCCAAATCCTTACTCACATAATATGCTACATAGGGACTTAAAAACCAAATTATACAGGAGGGTAAAAATATAAGAGCTAGATTAAAGGAATTATTAAAGGCTAAAATCCAAATTCCTAAAGCAATAGCGGAACCTACCCACATATATTTAATATAATCTGCTAAACTCTTTCCTGAAGCAGCCTCTGCATCTGCTGCAGTCTGCCATTCTAATAAATTTTTCTTACTTACCTTAAGTCTATATAAAGTTCGAATTATAGCATCTACCATCAAATAAGAAGTATGAGGTAAAAAAGTAAAGATTAAGAAAAACTGCTTAAAGGGTAACATTCCTATAGCTTTTACAGGTGGAACAACGCCTTCTGAAACACCAAATAGCAAAGGTGTAATTAAGGATACAAAAGAAAGTATTAATGCTATCTCTGGGTTTTTAAGTAGCAATAAAGAGGCTATTAATAATGTAATTATGGATGGATATAATAAGCTTCTTCTTAAATTATCAAATATTTTCCACCTGGATAATAAATTTAAAGAAGTCTTTTTAAATAACCAGGTCATCAATTGCCAATCTCCTCTAACCCATCTATGCATCCTTTTGCAACTAGAATTATAATAAGCTGGATAACCATCTATTAACTCTACATCCGTAAGAAGAGCTGTTCTAACGTAGGAACCCTCTAATAAATCATGGCTTAAAACTGAGTTTTCTTCTATTTCTCCCTCTAACATAAAGCTAAAAGTATCTATATGGTAAATTCCCTTTCCTGTAAATATGCCTTCTCCAAATCTATCTTGATATACATCTGAAATAGCTGTTGTATAGTGGTCTATACCTGTTTCTCCTGAGAAAACTTTAGAAAACAGGCTTTTATTTGCACTAATACTAGAAATATTTATCCTAGGTTGCATTAACCCATACCCTCTTAATATTCTTTTTTTGCCTGTCTCTATATGGGGATGATTTAGGGTATGGGCCATGGCACCTATAAGCTTCTTTGAAGAATTTATGGGGAGAATTGTATCTGCATCTAAAGTTATTACATATTTTACCTTACATAGTTTTTTTATATCTCCACTTATAATGTTATAACTAGTAGTTTCATCTCCTCTTATAAGTCTATTAAACTCTACAAGTTTTCCTCTTTTTCTTTCCCATCCAAGCCATAAACTTTCCTTTTCATTGTATTGCCTATATCTACTTAAGAAATAAAATATATCTTCTCCCTTCTTAGAATATTTTTCGTTTAACTTTTTAATTTCTTCTAAGGAAGTTTTCACTATCTTATTGTCTTCTTCATGGTTCTCTTCTTTCCAATCTCTAAAGTCTCCTAGTATTGCATAATAAATATTTTTACTTCTATTTCCAAGATAATAAACCTCTAAATCTTTTACCAACTCTCTTGCTCTTTTTTCAGAATTTATTAAAGTAGAAATAACTACAACACTACTGAATTCTTCTGGTATTTCCTCTTCAAACTCCATTTTAGGTATGAAATCCGGTGGTGTTAAATGAGTAATGCTCCAATTAATTATGGATATAACTATTTCACTAGAAGGAACTAATACTAATAAAAATGTAACTAGGTATTTCCATAAGCTCATATCTATATCCGAGGTAAAATAAACTAACAACACGGCTAATACTAAAGTGGAAATTAAGGCTAATGCTATATAATTTTTAGCTCTATGATTTCTATCATTAAATTTTAATTTTTTATAACCCTCATCCTTAAAGCCAATTTTATCCTTTAAACACTGTATTCCCTCGTCAATAATATAATATCCCACATGCTTTAAATAAGGCTTATCTGGATTTTCTTCTCCTTCAAGAGCACATTCTATAGCTTTTCTAGCTACGAAGGATTCTCCAAGCTTCATATGTCTTGCTAACCTTTCTATATTATGTCTATAATAATCTCTACTAGGAAAATCCATTTTCCCATAATCTTTACTAGGATCCTTTTTAAGTGTTTTTTCCACATAACTTAATCTTTCAAAGTATTCTATCCAGTTGAGAGATGAAAGTTCTCTCATTCCCGTTATACTATTTCCAATTAACATCCTATAGAAGGCTTGCCTTTTATGGTCTAGTGAAATTATTTTCTCATTATTGATGTCTTCCATGGCTAGCTTTTCATCTATCCATTCATATACTTGCTTATTTTCAAAGCCACTATCCCTTAATACTTTTAAAAGTCTTTCCGTGAAATAAGGTGTAAAACTTATATCTTGTTTAATTAAATTTTGTAATTCTTCCTCATTATTAGAACTTTCTATAAGTTTTTCTCCAAATATTTCTCCTTTGATTTTTTCACTATGACAATAAACTATATTGCTAGTTACTTTGCTAATATTATGTATTAGGGCTATTCTTATCATTACTGGTAATGACCATAGCTCTCCACTGCCTAGTATAGTATGTTTTTGATATTCCTTTATGAAACCTTCAATATTTCCTCCACTAACTCTTCCATCGGTTTCCTTAACTATCCTCTGTGCTATATGATAAATTCTAGGATAGTCCTTAACCAAAGGTAAGTTTTCATAGTAGTCTCTAGGCATGCTACTTTTTATGTACTTGTATTCCTTTTGTATTAAATATAAATTATCTAATAGCCACTCTCCTGCAGGAGGTATATCTCTTTTCGCCTTAACTTCCTTGCTTATAAAATCATACCCTTTTAAAATTTTTTCATAGTTACTATCTAAATTCTTTATAAGCTTTATTCTTGCTTTTATACTCTTATCTTTTCTATTGTAAGGACATTCTTCTACTAGGTCATCATAAAAGTCTTTGTAATCTATCATTATCTCCACCCCTTGAAAATCAAAAAAATTGCTAAGCAATTTTTCAGTTTTTTAGATGTTTAGTTTTTTAGATGTCTAGATATAGTGAAAATTTCATGGGAATTTCCTCATCAACTAAAAATCTAATTATCTTAAAATATTGTTCCCAAAAAACAAAAAAATATTATGGAGAAATTTCTCCATAATATTTTACTATTTTATATTTCATTGCTTATTAATTCATCATAACTTTGGCGTCTTGAAACTACTTTAGCTTTTCCTTCTTTAACAAATACCACTGGGGCTTTTGGTGTTTTATTATAATTGTTGCTCATAGAATATCCATAGGCTCCTGTAGTTAATACCGCTAAAATGTCTCCTCTATTTAATTTTGGAATTACCATATCCTTTAGCAGTATATCTCCAGATTCGCAGCACTTTCCTGCTATAGTTACCTTTTCTAAATCTATATTTTCCACATTGTTTGCAATTACACATTCATACTCTGCGCTGTATAGTGCAGGTCTTATGTTATCTGTCATTCCACCATCTACTGAAACGTATTTTCTAACCTTTGGAATATCCTTAATAGCTCCAATGGTATACAATGTTGTTCCTGCGTTACCTACTATGGATCTTCCTGGTTCAATACCTAAATATGGAATATCCATATTTAACTCTTTAACTTTTTCCTTTGCCCTATTTATAATAGCATTACAATATTCTTCTGTGGTTTTCGGCTTATCTCCTTCTTTGTAGTAAATACCAAAGCCTCCGCCTAAGTCTAATTCTTCTAATTTATAGTTAAATCTATTTTTAACTTCATTTGTAAGCTCTAGCATTACATCTACGGCATCTTCAAAAGGGGTAGTTTCAAAAATTTGTGAACCAATATGACAATGTAATCCAATTAAGTTTACATTGGAGTTATTAATACTCTTTTCTACTCCTTTAAAGACTTCATCTTCTAATAAAGTAAAACCAAATTTAGAGTCCACTTGACCAGTTTTTATATAATCATGAGTATGGGCTTCTATGCCAGGAGATACTCTTAAAAGTATTTTTTGAATTATTCCCTTTTCCTTAGCTATTTCATTTATTATGTCTATTTCCTCAAAATTGTCTACTACAAAGGCTCTAACCCCAAGTTCTATACCCATTTTAATTTCTTCTAAACTTTTATTGTTGCCATGAAAATATATTTTATCTATTGGAAAATCTACCTTATGGGCGGTATATAATTCTCCTCCTGATACTACATCTAAATATAATCCTTCTTCTTTAACTAATCTACACATCTCCTTAGTTAGAAAGGCCTTTCCTGCATAAGCCACCTTGTTTCCCATTTCCTCTGTTTTAAAATATTTAATATAATCCCTACAATTTTTTCTCATTAAGCCTTCATCCATTACATATAGAGGTGAGCCATGTTCTTTAACTAAATCTAAAGTACTTATTTCTCCTATATATAATGTGTTATTTTTAACTTCCATATCACCAAATAATCTCATTACCCTCATCTCCTCTAATAAAATAAATGCAGCTAAGGTACACCTATAGCTGCAATAATGACAACTTTGTGACCCTGTAGCTCTCCACCATCATAGTGACAACATTACATATATTTTATGCAACGCCAGAAAACAACTTTCCTCATTGTTTTCTTCGGCTATAACTCCTTTCCTTATTCTTCAAAGCGTGGCCGCTCCAAATAAGTACTATTAATTACAGCACCTCTACCCTAGGTAACTTTAATATGTTAAATTATTAAAAACATTTTAACACAATGCTTACTATCTTTCAATAGTAATTATAGTTTATAGAATATCTTAAATGAATTTGTTATAAAATAGTGATCATCAACTCCACCAAGTTCTCTTATTGAATGCATACCAAGAATTGGACTTCCTACATCCACAGAAGGTATGCTTATGTGAGAAGAAGTGATTGGTCCTATAGTAGAACCCCCTCTTGCATCTGAGCGATTTACAAACTTTTGTACTGGCGCCTCAGCCTCTTTACATAAATTCTCATATATAGTTGAAGAGTAAGCATCTGTAGTATAACTTCCATTGGCACTTAATTTAATAACTGGTCCTTTGTTTATTATTGGTCTATTTACAGGATCCGCTTTCTCTGGGGAATTTGGGTGAACTGCATGGGCTAAATCTGAGGATATAAGGAATGATTTAGCCAGTGCTCTAAAGTAAGGCTCTTTTCCCATTTCTTCTTTTTCTACAATTCTTTCTAATATACTAGATAAAAACATTGAATCCGCACCTTGTTTTGTTCCGCTTCCTACTTCTTCGTTGTCAAAAAAAGCTGCCACATTAACTCCTTTAGTATCTTCACTTTCAATTAATGCCTTAAGCGCAGCATGAACCATAGATAAATTATCTAATCTTGAACAGGAAATAAACTCATTATTTAATCCCATTATGCAGCCTTTTTCATACTCATATAAGAATAAATCGAAATCTAAAACCTCTTCTTTATTTAAATTTAATTCACCACATATTAAATTTACTAAATAATCTTCTTTTTCTAGAGTGCTATTTATTACTCCCATTAAAGGTATTGTATGAACTTGAGGATTAAGCTCTACTCCTTTATTAACTTCTCTATTCATATGAATTGCTAAATTTGGTATTACGAGTAATGGCTTATTAATATTTACTAACTTCTCTACAGGTTCCATTAAATTTTCTCCCCGAATTATAACTCTTCCAGCTATAGCTAAAGGTCTATCCAGCCAAGTATTTAAAATAGGTCCTCCATAAACCTCAGTATTTAATCTCAAATATGCTCCTTCACTTACCATGTATGGATTGGGTTTTATTCTGAAAGTAGGAGAGTCCGTATGAGCACCTATGATTTTAAATCCATTTTCCACTACACTTTCCTTTCCCATTAGAAAAGCTACTATGGCTGAACCATTCTTTTTAACATAGTATTTTCCTCCACGTTCCAAAAGCCAACTATCCTTTTCTTTTAATTCCTTATATCCACAACTTATCAACATATTTTCCACAGTTTCCACAGCATGAAAAGATGTTGGGCTGTTATATGTAAAATTTATTAATTCCTGCGCTAATTTTAACTTATCATTCATTTTTATCCCTCCGTTAAAATACTATTATTATTAGAATAACATACTTTATTTATGAATTGTATTATTTTATTAATATTTGTTATAATAGCTATAATATAAAGACAGGAGGGTAATACAATGCTTTCTCAATTATTAATTAAAACCTTTATAAAAAAAGATACTAGAGATTCCTATGGTTTCCTAGCGAGTATAGTGGGAATACTCACTAATTCCCTTTTATTTATAATAAAACTTTTTGTGGGCATAATAACTAAAAGTATATCCGTTACTGCTGATGCCTTTAACAATCTTTCAGACGCAACTTCATCACTTATAACTATGCTTGGTTTTAAATTAGCTTCTAAGCCGGCAGATAAGGAACATCCCTTTGGGCATGGAAGATTAGAATATTTATCTGGACTTGTAGTTTCCTTTATGGTTATCATTGTAGGCTTTGAATTTATAAAATCCTCTTACCAAAGGATAACTAACCCTGTACCAGTAAATTTTCAAACTATACCATTTATTTTAATTCTACTATCAATAGGTACTAAGATTTGGCTAAGTAGATTTAATAATTACGTGGGGAAAAAAATTAATTCTTCAGCCCTACAAGCCTCTTCTTATGATGCTCTAGGTGATGTTTTTACCTCCAGCTGTGTTGCTTTATCCTTAATAGCATCAAAGTGGATTTCATTTCCTATTGATGGCTACATCGGGATTTTAGTTTCACTTTTCATTATGTATTCTGGGTATTCTTTAATAAAAGAAACCTTAAACCCATTACTTGGTGAAGCTGCTGATCCAGATTTAGTAGATAAAATAATAAATGGAGTGTTAAGTTATAAATATATTACAGGGGTTCATGATTTGATTATGCACAACTATGGCCCTGGAAAGTTCATGGCTTCAATACATGCAGAAGTTCCTCAAGACATTTCTTTAGTTCAGATACATGAAATTATAGATAGAGCGGAAAGAGAGCTTTCAGAAAATCTTAACATAGTGCTGGTTATACATATGGACCCAATAAACACTAATGATGAAGAAGTTAATTTTGCCTTAGAGGAATTAGAAAAAATAATTAAGAATTATCCTCTTATAACTTCCCTTCATGATTTTAGAATGGTTGGAGAGGGTGAAAGAAAAAATCTAATTTTTGATATAGTTATTGATTACAAACAACCCCTTACAGAGGAATTTCAGTGTAATATAGTAGAATCATTAAATAAAGATATCAAAAATATTCATCCAGAATATAATGCCATTATAACCATAGATAGGGATTTTATGTGATTTTTTAAATTTTTTTCAACATAATAGTGGCATCAGCATAGTATATATTGATTCTTATATTTGGGAGTGAAGTATATTATGATAAAAGAAAGACATTTTTTCCCTGGAAGCAATACTTCTAAGGGTTTTCATTCATTTTTTCAATACATTTTACCATTAAAAGATGCGAAGAGATTATTCTATATAAAAGGTGGCCCTGGTACAGGCAAATCCTATTTTATGAAAAAAATAGGCCAGACTTTTGCTGATAAAGGATATTCCATTGAGTACTTTCATTGTTCTTCTGATAATGAATCCTTAGATGCAGTGTTAATCAAAGAACTTGGCATAGTATTGCTAGATGGTACCGCCCCTCACATTAACGATCCTAAAGTTCCTGGAGCTTTAGATGAAATCATTGATTTTGGGGTTTGTTTAGATGAGAAAAATTTGAGCTTATCAAAAAACGATATAATGAATGTGGATAATAAAATAAAAGATAGCTTTAAAAGAGCTTATTCCTATTTTGCAGCTGCAAGAGCCGTTCATGATGATTGGAGCTACCAAAATAATAAAGCCTTAGACAGAAACAAACTAAAGGATTTAAAGAAAAAACTAAAGGATTCCATACTAGAAACAAACTTAGAGGGTTTAGGCGAAGAAAGACATTTATTTGCTACAGCTTTTACTCCAAATGGAATAATAAGCTATGTAAATACAATTTACGATTTTTGTGAAAAAATTTATGTTTTGAAGGGTGGCCCAGGCACGGGAAAAACTGAAGTATTAAGTTATTTAAAAGAAGAAGCTTTAATAAACGGACATAATGTTGAAGTATTTCACGATCCTTTAATTCCTGAAAGAATAGAACATTTAGTCCTTCCTGAACTAAGTATTGCTATTCTCACTTCAAACGAAATAAACAAACAGTCCTTTAGCGGTATAGAGATTGATATGGAAACCTTGCTAGATAAAGACCATATAACTTCCGCTAGCCACTTTATAAAGGAAAGTCAGGATACTTTTTATACGTTACTAGAGCAAGGA
The DNA here is from genome assembly GCF_039521365.1 of Clostridium malenominatum. Taxonomy (NCBI): domain Bacteria; kingdom Bacillati; phylum Bacillota; class Clostridia; order Eubacteriales; family Clostridiaceae; genus Clostridium; species Clostridium malenominatum. The sequence continues at coordinate 275,640 of NZ_BAAACF010000001.1, read as the reverse complement.
CTTAAAAACTTAGTAAATTGTAAAAAGCTTCATGATGAAATTGAGCAGTTCTATGTGGATAACATAGATTTTAAATGTAGAGACCATATATCTGAAGGTATTATGAATAGACTTATGAAATATTAAAGGAAGCTAATTTAGCTTCCTTTACTTTATTTTCACCTTGAAAACATATAAATTATGTAGTGCCCTTGTAGATTTAACATACATCATTTTTGAATAGTTAGGAGAGTTATTCCCCTCATCTATTATTATTACTCCGTCAAACTCTAATCCTTTTGAAAGATAAGAAGGTATGACAATTTCCCCTGAACTATAAATAGCATCCTCTCTATCTATAGTTTTAATATACATCTTTGCTTTAATAAGTTTACTTATATATTCCGTAGAGTTTAAATCTTTACATATTACCGCAATAGTTTCTAATCCCTTATCTTTTAATTCCTTTATAGCAGCTATTATTTTGTTTGCTAGTTCTTCTTCATGGATTATTTCCTCTTCTACTATCTGTTCCCCATTTCTTACTAATGGAATTATTTCTTCTTTATCCAAATAGCCATTAGCATATTTCATTATTTCTTGAGTAGATCTATAACTTTTGTTTAGTGGATATCTTTCCAAGTTATCAAGCTTTAAATACTCTTCTATATAGCTCATAGCTATTCTATCTTCATAAGGAATTAATCTTTGATTACTATCTCCAACAATAGTAAAGTTATTACATTTAGTCAGTTCTTTAATTACAATAAACTGAAGTGGGCTATAATCTTGTGCTTCGTCAATAACCACATGTTTAATATCTTCTTTATAAGTTATGCCCTCTAATTTAAGTTTTAAATATAATATAGGGGCTAAATCATCCACTATAAGAGGTTTATCTTTATTAAATTTATCATATATGTCTATGATTTCTTCATTTTTAAGCCAAGAAAGCCTCTTCTTTTCTTCTATAACTTCAATTATTACATTTCTAATACTATTTCTTCTTCCATACTCTAATTGGCTTCCATGAAGATTTAATTCTTCCGGAGTCATTTTAGATAAGGTTTCTTTATATTTCTTTTCTATTTCCCTTATTTTTTCATCCCTAGCATCTTTAATTTTAGTAAATATAACTCTCTTAATTCTTTTACTTCTTTTAAATAGATGCATGGTTTTAAAGTGATAATTAAATAGCTTTTCTATTTCTTCTTTATGTAAAATTACCTCTCCGAAAAATTTCACATCTTCCGGCTGAAAATAATTTTTATTTATATCTTCTATCAATTCATCTAGTTCTTTAATATATTTATAAGAACCCTTATGTTTAACTTCTTTTATAAACTCTTCATCACCATTAATTATTCTCTCCATATATTCTCTTAAACTCATCACTTCATCCAAATTTATAAGAGATAATGCAAAATCAGTAAAGGTGCTTTGTTTAACTCCTACTTCACCGAGACTTGGTAAAACCGTTGAAATATACTCCATAAATATACTATTAGGTCCAAGTATTAAAACCTTGTCTCCTAAAATATTTCTAAAGTTATAGAGTAAGTATGCTATTCTATGTAGAGCTATAGTTGTCTTTCCACTACCTGCTACCCCATCAACTATTAAAGTTTTGTTGTAAGACTGTCTTATTAAATTATCCTGCTCTTCTTGTATTGTCATGATAATATCTTTTAACTTATCACTGGAATTGCTGCTTAAAACCATTTGAAGTATTTCATCTTTTACATCTAAGGCTGAGTCAAATAGTCCCATAAGCTTGCCTTTTTTTATAATTAGTTGGCTCTTTTTTAAAATTTCCGCCTTAATTTCTCCAGCAGGGGCTCTATAAGAAGCCTCTCCTAATTTACCAGCATAAAAAAGACCTGATACTGGAGATCTCCAGTCAATTACAATAGGCTCATAGGTATCCTTTGGTGTAACTCCAAATCTTCCTATGTAAATTTGTTCTTCTTCTAATGAATCTTCTTCAATAAAGTTTACTTTTCCAAAGTAAGGGGAAGAAGCGAGTATAGTTAGCTCCTTCAATCTTTTATCTATAAATCTAAATTGCTCTTCTAAAACATATCGCTCATGGTCGAAGTATTCTGCTACCTCATCTTCATCATCTCTATACTCATTAAGATTATCTTTTCTATGATTTGTAATATAGTCGATTATAGATTTTCTGCTCTCTATTGAATGTTTTATCTCACTATTTATAATAGCTATAGTGTCTTCTAACTTTTCTTTTTCTACATTAAACTCTATTTCCTTTAGAAGTTCTCTTTCAATTTCAGGATTAATCATTATCCTCACCCTTTACAATTTTCATAAATTCATCGCCCATAATAGTTTCCTTTTCTAGTAGCGTTTCCGCAATCTTAGTTAATAACTCTCTATTTTCTGTTAAAATGTCGATTGCTTTTTTATGAGCATCTTTTATTATACTTAAAGTTTCTTCATCAATGGCGGACTCTGTTTCTGCACTACAATTTCTAACAGGTCTTCCATCTAAATATCTATTAGATACAGACTCTAATCCCATCATATCGAATCTTTCAGTCATACCATAAATAGTAACCATGCTTCTTGCCGTACTTGTAGCTTTTTCTATATCATTAGAGGCTCCTGTGGACATACTGTTAAATTCTACTTCCTCTGCCGCTCTTCCTCCTAGCATAACACAAATTTGATCAAACATTTCTTCTTTTGTAATTAAATACTTTTCCTCTGAAGGTAGTTGCATAGTGTATCCCAACGCCCCCATGGTTCTTGGAACGATTGTAATTTTGTGAACAGGGTCAGTATTATGGAGAAGGGCTGCAACCAAGGCGTGACCAACTTCGTGGAAAGCCACTGCTCTCTTTTCCTTAGGAGATAATATCCTATCCTTCTTCTCTTTTCCCGCAATTATTACCTCAACAGCTTCACTTAAATCTTCTTGAATAACTTCCGTTCTGCTATTTTTAACTGCTCTTAAAGCCGCTTCATTTATGATATTTGCTAAATCTGCACCTACAGCTCCAGGAGTTGATTTAGCCACAGCATTTAAATCTACTGTGTCGGAAATTTTAACACCTTTAGCATGAACTTTAAGTATATCTTCTCTTCCCTTCAAATCAGGCCTATCTACAATAACTCTTCTATCAAATCTACCTGGTCTTAAAAGAGCTTTATCTAAAACTTCAGGTCTGTTTGTAGCTGCTAGTATTACAACTCCCTTAGAAGAATCGAATCCATCCATTTCAGCAAGCAATTGATTTAAGGTCTGTTCCCTTTCATCATTTCCGCCAATAGCTCCATCTCTACTCTTTCCTATAGCATCTATTTCATCAATAAATATAATACACGGTGCCTTCTCTTGAGCTTGATTAAATAAATCTCTAACTCTGGCAGCTCCCATACCTACAAACATTTCAACAAAACCTGACCCTGAAATTGAGAAAAATGGAACTTTCGCTTCCCCTGCTACAGCCTTAGCTAAAAGGGTTTTTCCCGTTCCTGGAGGACCAACAAGTAGTGCTCCTTTAGGAAGCTTTGCACCAATTTCAGCATACTTTTTAGGATTATGGAGAAAATCTACAATTTCTACTAAGGATTCTTTAGCTTCTTCTTGTCCTGCCACATCTAAAAATGTTACCCCTGTCTCGCTTTCAGCATAAATTTTAGCAGTATTTTTTCCAAAGGACATAACTCCACTACCCATTTTTTTATCCAATCTCCCAAATAAGAATCTCCCTAGAGCCATAAACATAAAGAATGGTAAAATCCAATTTATTATGAAGCTTTTTAAAGGGCTAATAGGTTTAGGAAGAGGTTTATCATAGGGTATTCCTCTTTTATCTAAGTCTTCTTTAAGCTTAGTTTCGCTATCTTGAAACTTACCAGTATAAAGAGTTTTCTTTTCAAACTCTGTACCTTCCTTTGTAGTGAATACAATTCTATCTGTACCAAACTGTACCTCTTTAATTTCATTCTTTTCTACCATGGAAATAAACTGAGGATATTTAATATGTTTAACCTCAGTATTTACAAAATAGTCATTAATCAAAAAAACAACTAGAGTTACAATGATAGCGTAGTAAATAATATATTTAAACTTCTTATCATCGAAATTAGTATTTTTATTATTGTCACTTTTTTTATTATTAATAGCCATGTTTCCCCTCCCACATAATTTAAAGTCTACATTAATTATAATAGATAATTATACAATTTATAATATAGTTTACAATAGTTTTAATAATAGTTATTTATTTATACATATTTTATTTATGATACCCCTATATGGTAATTATACTTTATTCTCTAGGAATAATAAAGAACAAATTCAAGGTGTACATTTTACCCTAACTCATAATATAAATATAAGTATATATTAAAAGGAGTGATTGTGTGTTAAAGATATTTTCCAACAACAACACCATACGCGAGTTTAACAATACTAATCAAGGAATATATTTTGTATCAGAACACGAAGAATTTTGGGTTGAAACCTTAGATTGCTTTGGAGGACAGTTACAGAGCGAAAAAGATTTAAGACCAAACATAGATACATCACTAATGAACTCTTCTACAGGTCCAATAGTTTTGGATGGAGCTGCTGAAGGCGACACATTATGCGTAGAAATACTAGATATTTTATTAGATAATCAAGGGGTTATGACTACCGCTCCTGGCTTAGGGGTTTTAGGCCACAATGTAAAAGATTATAATACAAAAATCATACCTATCAAAGATAACAAAGCTTATTTTATGGAGGATATAGTAATTCCCATAGAACCTATGATAGGAGTTATAGGTACTGCTCCTAAAGAAGGAAACCATAGCTGTGTACTCCCTGGAATTCATGGAGGTAATATGGATACTAGAGAAATTACTATAGGGTCAAAAGTTTACCTGCCCGTATTTATAAAAGGTGCAAACTTAGCTATTGGAGATCTTCATGCAGCCATGGGAGATGGCGAACTTAGCGGAACTGGCATTGAAATTGGAGGGAAAGTTAAGCTAAAGGTTAGCTTAATTAAAAGAACAGTTCTTAATAATCCAAGGGTAGAAACAAAGGATTATTTAATTACCATAGCCAGTGCAAAGGAATTTAGAGATGCTATAAAAATAGCTTCAGAGGAAATGGTTTATTTCCTTCAAGAAACTCTACACTTAACCTTTAAAGATGCCTATAGACTTATGAGTGCAACCTGTCACTTAAAAGTAAGCCAAGCTGTAAACCCACTGGTGACGGTGAGGGTTTGTGCCCCTAAAAAGATACTTGCAGTAGACAGCTTTTTCTAGTTTTTTAGATTTTTAGTTTCTTAGTTAACGATGAAATTCCTGCGGAATTTCTTCCTTAGACAAATATAATAAGGAACAAAGTTATAAATTTTAGGGCATTGGAATGAATAGTAAGCATTCTTCTTTTATATTTAAGAAGGTTCGTCAAGAAATTTTCATGTTTGAGCGAAGCGAGTTTGAAAATTTTAGAACCTGAAGGAAATATAAAAGATTAGAATGCTCTATTCATGACACAGCCTAGAATTTATAACTTTGTTCCCTCCACCTACATTTCATTAAACACCCATATATAAAAATTCAAAATCCCTGCCAAGGAAACCCATAGTATGTATGGTATCATTAAAAGACCTGCAGTTTTATCTATCTTAAAGAATTCAAAAGTAGTTAATAATATAAATATTAGCATTAATAAAAGAACTATAAATGCTAGTCCATATAGATTGAACCTAAAGAATATGGGAGTCCATAGTAAATTTAATGCCAATTGGATTACAAATAACTTAACTGCCTTTCTTACATCTTTGCCTTCTTTTCCTTTTATCAATACTCTGTATAAGGCAAGACCCATTAAAAAATATAATATAGTCCATACTACAGGAAAAACCCAACCTGGAGGAGAAAAAGGTGGTTTTATTAAAGTTTCATATAATTCTTTATTGGGCATGCCTAGATAACCTGATAAAAATCCCAAACCTTCAATTATAGCTATAATAATTATAAGCAATGGAATATTCTTTTTACCTTTAACTTTAAATATATTTTTCATTGTAACTACTCCCTACATATATATACTCTGACTATATATATGCTTAAAAATAAAAGAACATGCAATGTGTAATATCCTACAACATCTACTTATCAACTTTTTATTGTATTAGTAATAAATTAGTAGTAAAATAGTATAAAAACCTTTAGTTTGGTTATACTTTGAGAATAGGAGGTGCCTTATCTATGAACAATTTAATAATAAATTTTAATGAGAAATACTTAACAAGAAAAGAGATCGAATATCGCATTAAATCAGATGTAAATTTAGATATTCTTTGGGGCGAATTACTCCTTAATAGAAAAAAAACAGGAGTTGAAGTTCCACTTATAGATCAATCCTCAAATAACTTCTGGTTCAATTTAACTAACGATATCATTAAAAATATTGATTCAATAGATAACTCAGCTACGGAAGATTTATTTAAATCTGTTCCAATAGATTTAGAAGCTTCTGTTATTGCAGATGCTCTAATTGATGAGGCTTTCAATTCAAGTGTAATAGAGGGTGCCTTTTCTACTAAAAGAAGAACAAAAGAAATGATAGAAAAGCATTTAAAGCCATCAAACAAAAGTGAAATTATGATATTGAATAACTATCAAGCATTATTATATATAATGGAACATTTAGATGAGCCAATAAGTGAAGATACTATTCTATCCATATATAAGATACTTACTCAAGACACCCTTGTAGAAGATGATATAGTAGAAAAATATAGAACAGATGCTGTTTATGTCTGGGATACTAAAACTAGTAAGATAACTTATACAGCTCCACCTCATGAAACGGTTCAAGAGCTGATGAATTCATTATTAAAATTTATAAATTCTAATAATAATTATCATCCTATAATTAAAGCTTGTATAGTCCATTTTTACTTTGTTTATATTCATCCTTTTTTTGATGGTAATGGACGAACCGCTCGTGCAATTTCCTATATGTATCTTCTACAAAACGGCTACAAGTTCTTTAAATTTTTTTCTATTTCCAGCGTAATTAACGAAGAAAAAAATCGTTATTATGATGCAATTGAAAACACAGAAATTTATGATAGTGACCTCACCTACTTTATCAAGTATTACAGTAGTATGATTGTACGATCAATTAGCAAAATTAAAAATAACTTTAAAAAAGAATTTGGAAGAAGGTTAATAAAAGATACTTTGGATAAATCTGGAATTATATTGGATAAACGTCAAAATAAGATAATAAATCATTTTATTACCATTGATAAAAACTTTATAACAATTGAAGATTATAAAAAGAAGTTTAAAATATCATACGAAACGGCAAGAACTGATTTATTAGAACTAGAAACCATAGGCTTTTTTAAGAAGTCCAAAAAAGGTAAAAAATATATATTTATATTTAATGATTTAAACGAAATAATAAGTAATATCCATGAAAACTTTATTAGTATTTAAATCGTTCAATTATAGTAAAAATGTAGTATTAGAGTGGGTAATCATTAGATAAGAATTAGGCTAGCAGGATGAATTAATTCCATCCTGCTAGTTTTCACATCCTATTTATCTTTATTGAACATTTTTGCCAAATCTGCAAAAGCATTGTTAATTGGCGCTTCGCTTTCTTGTTTCATTTTTTTCATCATATTAGATACTTCTCTTTTATTTACTTTATCGCCCTTATTTTCAAATCTTTTATTAAAAGAAGATGCCTTTTCTCTAAAGTTACAATTACTATTTGGACAAGTATAAATCTGCCCTTCTCCTTGCCCTTTAAGCTCTAATCTTTTCTTACATTCTGGACATCTAGCATTTGTAAGCCTGCTTAAATTTTCTCTATGGCCACACTCTCTATCTTGACAAACCAGCATTTTACCTTGTTTCCCACTAACTTCCAACATGTATTTTCCGCAATTTGGGCACTTACTTCCTGTTAAATTGTTATGCTTAAATTTGTCCTTGCTATCTTTAACATCATCCACCAGCTTAGAAGAATACTCTCTCATTTTGTTTATAAAAACATCTCCATTTATTCTTCCTTTACTTATACCATCTAGCTCTTTTTCCCAGTTGGCTGTTAGAATTGGAGATTTTAAATCTTCTGGTACTAAGTCTATTAATTGTATTCCTTTAGATGTTGGATGAATTTCTTTTCCCTTTTTCTCAATATAAAAAGAATTATATAGCTTTTCTATTATATCCGCTCTAGTAGCTACTGTTCCAAGTCCACCTGTCTCTCCTAGAGTTTTTGCCTGTTCTTTATTAAGCTCCATATACTTTTGAGGATTTTCCATAGCTGATAATAAAGTTCCTTCATTAAATCTTGATGGTGGTTTTGTTTGACCTTTATTTATATTTACTGAGGTTAGATTTATTGCATCTCCCTTATTAAACTTTGGAAGAATTTGCTCCTTAATATCGCTATCTTCCCCATCTTTATCATCAAAATCTTCTTCCCTATCGTAAATGGCTTTCCATCCTTTTGATATTATATTTTTACCTTTAGCTATAAAAGCCTCTCCATTTACCTCCGCCTTTATGGTAACTTGAGTATATTCAAAGGGCGGTAGCATGACACTTAAAAATCTTTTAATAACTAAATCATAAATTTTCTTTTCATCACTATTCAAGTAGGATAAATTCACTCTTTCTTCCGTTGGAATTATAGCATGGTGATCTGAAACTTTGCTGTCATCTACAAAGCCTTTATGAGCTTTTATTTTATCCCTTAGTATATCGCCTACAAATTTGCTATATTGCCCTATGCCTACAGCCTTAAGCCTAGCACTCAACGTAGGAACTATATCACTAGAAATATATCTTGAGTCTGTTCTTGGATAGGTTAAAAGTTTATAGTTTTCATATAACCTTTGCATTATAGATAAGGTTTCTTTTGCGGAGAATCCAAATAATCTATTACCATCCCTTTGAAGCTCTGTTAAATCATAAAGAGCTGGTGCATTTTGCTTTCTATCCTTTTCTGATACCTCAACTATACTTCCACTTTTCCCAGTTACCTTAGATAGAATTTCTTTTGCGTAGTCCTCATTAAAGGTACTAAGATTTCCATTCTTGTCTTGCCAATTAAGCTTAGTTCCATTGGCGGTTCCAACTATAGTATAGTAATCTCTCGGTTTAAATCTCTTTATTTCCTCTTCTCTTTCCACAATTAATGCTAGGGTTGGGGTCTGTACTCTTCCTGCTGAAAGCTGAGCATTATATTTGCAAGTTAAAGCCCTTGTTACATTAAGTCCTACAAGCCAATCCGCCTCTGATCTACATACAGCAGATTTATATAGGTTTTCATAATCTCGCCCCGGCTTTAAATTATTAAAACCATCTATTATAGCTTTATCCGTTTGAGAAGAAATCCAAAGTCTTTTTATAGGCTTTCTAAATCCAACCTTTTCTACAATCCATCTTGCAACTAGCTCTCCTTCTCTTCCTGCATCGGTAGCTATTACAAGCTCATCTACATCATTTCTCGTCATAACCTTTCTAACTTCACTAAACTGTTTTGCAGTTTTACTTATAACATTAAGTTTCATTCTCTTAGGTAGCATTGGAAGAGTGTCCATGCTCCACTTTTTATACTTATCATCATAAGCCTCAGGATCTGCCAAAGTAACTAAATGTCCTAAAGCCCAAGTTACTATATATTTATTTCCTTCTAAATATCCATTTCCTTTTATATTACATTTTAAAACTCTAGCTAGTTCTCTACCTACACTAGGTTTTTCTGCCAGTACTAAAATTTTTCCCATTTGTTTTCCTCCACTTGTAAAATTGCATAGTAATTTTATTATATCATAACTAAAACAAATGATATAATATTATAAGGATATTATAATTTAGGAGGATTTAATATGAAAAAAGTCCTTGCCATCAACAGTAGTATTAGAAAAAACAATACCTTTAACCTTTTAAAGAAAATAGAGAAAAAACTTAACGAAAAGGACATAATGGTAGATTTTATAAACTTAAAAGATTACAATATAAAAGAATGTGTTGGATGTGAGCTTTGTATTACTAAAGATATTTGTAATTTAAATGACGATATGGATATATTAATGAACAAACTAAAAAACTATGATGGTATAATTATAAGCACCCCTGTTTATATGTCTAACCTTAGTGGAAAATTAAAAGTATTTTTAGATAGAACTTGTAGATGGTTTCATAGACCTGAATTAACGGGTTGCCCAATTTTACTTGTGTCTACTACTGCTGGTTCTGGTCTAAAGGATACCTTCTTAACTTTAGAAAAAATTATGTATCAATGGGGAGCTTTTCCTGTTGGGAAAATAGGTCGAAGTCTTGGTAATCTTAATGAGGATGTTAAAGATAAAGATATTGATAACTTTGTAATGCATTTATATATGGATAAGTGTAAATTTAAACCCAACCTTAATCAACTAATAAATTTTCAAGTTCAAAAGGTTCTTGCAGTTAAAATATTAACCTTTGATAGAAAGTATTGGGAAGATAAAGATTGGATTTCTAAGGATTACTTTTTTAATGCTAAGATTCCAATTGTAAGTAAAATAATAAGTCGCTCATTTTATAAGATGCTTTATAAAAAAGTTAATCCAGTAAATAATAATTTTTAAATAGATAAAATTAAAAAGGAGATACATATGAAAGTTTCATTTGAAGATTTAAATTTAAATCCTAGTTTAATAGAGGGATTAAAAAAAGAAAATATACTAGAGCCTACGGATATTCAGGCAAAAACTATCCCCTTGGCCTTAGAGAACAAAGACATTATAGGTCAGTCTCAGACAGGAAGTGGTAAAACTTTGGCTTATTTACTTCCTTTATTTCAAAGAATTAATTTAGAAAAAAGAGAAATGCAGGTTATTATTCTTGCTCCAACCCATGAATTAGTTATGCAGATAGAAAGTGAAGCTAAGCTTTTGGCTAAAAACTCAGAAATGGCTGTAACTTCAACTTCCATAATAGGTGATGTTAATATAAAAAGACAAATTGAAAAACTTAAAGAAAAACCTCATATAATTGTAGGTTCTCCTGGAAGAATACTTGAACTTATAAAGCTTAAAAAAATATCTGCTCATACTGTAAAAACTATAGTTATAGATGAAGGTGATAGGCTACTTGACCAAAATAATTTAACTCAGGTAAAGGATGTTATAAAGACTACTTTGAGAGATAGACAGTTAATGCTATTTTCTGCAACAGTTAATAGTAAGACCTTAGAAATAGCTAAGAGTATGATGAAGGAACCTGAGTTTGTCTTAATAGAAGACAAAGTTTTAGTTAACGAAAATATTACTCACCTCTATCTTACTTGCGAACAAAGGGATAAGATTGAATTACTTAGAAAGTTAATTGCTTCTACAAAACCTACAAGAGGAATTATTTTTATAAATAAACCTGATGAAGTAGAAATCACTACTTCAAAATTAATGCATCATAATATTAACGTTTATGGTATTTATGGTAACGCTACAAAAGAAGAAAGAAAAAAAGCTTTAGAAGGTTTTAGAAGTGGAAAGTATCAACTTTTAGTAGCTTCTGATATAGCTGCTAGAGGACTGGATGTAAAAGATGTATCCCACATATTTAACCTAGATTTACCTAAGGATTCTAAGGAATATTTACACAGAGTAGGTAGAACTGGAAGGGCTGGAAAACTTGGTACTGCTATATCTATAGTAGCAGAAAGAGAAGTTCCTTCAATTAATAAATTAGAAAAAGACTTAAATGTTGAAATTAAAGCTATGACTATTTATAAAGGAACCTTATTTCCTATTAGAAAGAAATAAATTTTTAAACTCTTGTGTAATCTTTTGTATGGTAAAGATTCCTGGGAGTTTTAAATTCTTTAAAATCTCCTCAAACTAAAAAAATAAATATTTTTTAGATTAATACACACAATATAAGTGTATTAATTTTTTATTTTAAAAGGAGGAAATTTTATGGATGATAAAAACGCAAGAAGAGAGAGTACCGGTGGAGGAATTATGAGTTATATTATAAGACTAGTACTTACAGCTATAGTGCTAGCTATAACCTCTTTCTTCACTCCTGGCTTTAGCATAGTAGGACTATGGCCAATGTTACTAGCAGCAGTTATAATCACTGCAATAGATGCTTTGATAGAAAATTTCATGGGAGTGGATGCCTCTCCTTTTGGAAAGGGTTTTAAGGGTTTTGTAATAGCTGCTATAATAATATACGTAACTCAATATTTCGTACCAAATATGAGCGTATCAATTTGGGGAGCTATACTTGCAGCCATAGTTATTGGAATAATCGACGCTTTAATGCCTGGTAGAGTAATGTAAGGGGTCATAAAGATTATAAATTTTAGGCTGTCTTAGGAACAGAAGTCTGGTTTTCCAGATTTCTGTTTTTTAGATTTTTAGTTTTTTAGATAAATAGTTAAAGTTGAAATTCCTTTATGGAATTTCTTCATTAAATATAATAATAGGAACAATGATTATAAATTTAAGAGCATTCGAATGAACATTTAGCATTCTTCTTTTGCGGTTTTAAAGGTTCGTTAAAAAATTTTCGTGTTTGAGCGAAGCGAGTTTGAAAATTTTAGAACCTAAAAAAAATGCAAAAGAGTAGAATGCTTTGTTCATGAGATAGCTTGAAATTTATAATTGTTGTTCCTTCTTATCCACATAGAAATTATATAACAGTCCTAATAATATAAGAATACTTCCAAATATCTTTCCCATAGATACTGTATGAAGATTTATAAAGTCTACAACCATACCTGTTGTAATTTGCCCTATAAAAATTAACAAAGTGGTGTATATGGTTGGAATTTTAGGAATTACTATATTTAAAGCTGATACTACACAAACTCCTATGACTCCTCCCAAGTAAGCCCAAATAGGTATGCTTTGCAACTTACTTAAAGGCATATTTACTCCTCCATCTTTAATAAGAAGCACTATTGTAATTCCAACTAATCCTACAATGTAATTTACTAAAGTGCCTCCAAAGACTCCTATTTTATCTCCTAAACGAGAGTTTATTACCATAGATAAAATAACCAACCCTCCAGTTATAAAAGCGATCATAATATAAAGCATATCCTACCTCCTAATATATAACCATTACGATTATGCCGACAAATATTAATAAAAAACCAACTATCTTCTTTACATTGAATTTACTAACTTCCATATTAAATAAACCAAAGTGATCAATTATTCCTGACAAAATAAGTTGTCCAAATAATCCTAAAGATAGGGTAAGAGAGGCTCCTAGTTTATTAAAAGACATATTGTTAAAAAGAACTACAAAAACTCCAATTGCTCCTCCGCTAAAAAGATATTTAGGAATATCCTTTTTTAAATTTAATTTTTCTTTTTTTAAAATTAATAAAAAAGTTATAGTTATAAGACCTACGATGTGGATTATTAATACAGATTTATAGTCTCCTATGCCTTTAGATAAGGCACCATTAATAGTTACCATAATTGTAATCAACAACCCTATAAATACTGATGCTAACTTATACATTTATTTACTCCTCATTTCAAATCATTTATCTCTATTAATGTTATAATATAAATTAATTCACATAGTAGGACATATGTCATAGTTTTATTATTTATTTGAATGAGGTGATAATTTGCAAAAAATTATAGATGAGCATAAGTTAAATTATTATATTAATAAATACAATATTAGAGACATTTTTGCCACAGATATGACTCCCTACATGGAGCTTTGTATTTTTGATAGAAATGAATACATCTGCAAATCTAAAGAGGACTTAGATTACTTTTACTTTTTAGTTCATGGTAAAACTAAAGTTTATTTACTTCTTAAAAATGGTAAATCATTATTATTAAGGTTTTATAAACCTTTAAGTGTTATAGGTGATGTTGAGATTGTTAAAGATAGCCACACTAGTTCTAACATTCAAGTGGTAGAAAAGGCACTATGTATTAGAATTTCTATGAAAAATTTAAGAAGATTTGCTATTAATGACACTTGTTTTCTTAGGTATATTATAAATAGTTTAGGAGATAAATTAGAAAAGAACTCAAGAGCTAATTCTATCAATCTTTTGTATCCTCTTGAAAATAGGCTGGCAAGTTATCTATTAGCTATTTCATCTAGTGATGAAGCTAGTTCTGATATAAGTGGTATTTCCACATATAAGTTAACAGAAATAGCTGATTTGCTTGGAACTAGCTATAGACATTTACATAGAACTATAAATAAGTTGTGTAATGAAGGTTTTATAAAAAAAGATAACCAATCATTAGTTATTCTTGACTATGATTCTTTAGAAAAATTAGCTGGGGATATATACGAATAAATATCCCCTATTGTAAGTTAAAGTTTTAAACTAGAGCACTATCTCAAAATCCCCGTAACAATTGCCTTAGCAATGGCTTTTGCTCCGATTCTTTCATATAACTTTACATCCTCTGTAGCTTCTATAAAAAAAGGTTCTATTATTACTGCTGCCATATTAGTTAATCTCAATTCAGCTAATCCTCTTTTATCTTCCTTAGCTCCTCTGGATTTAAATCCAAGTTTTGATAGCTCTTTTTCTATTTTTATAGCATAGTCCTTTCCTTTTTTACTACTTGGATAATATATAACCTCACAGCCTAGCTCTCCTTCATATTTATTATAGGCTTTATTAGCGTGACAACTTATAAATAAATTTGCTCCCCATTTATTAGCTTTATCTATACCATACATTAAACTATTTCCCACAGTCCTATTAGCTTCTGGTGGGGTTACATCCAAAACTTCATGACCTAGTTTTTTTAAAATATCTATTACTTCTTTATAATAGGAATCCGTTACATCTATCTCCTTTAATAAAGCTTGTGCTCCTATGTCCTGTCCCGTTCTTTGATGTCCACGCCTTATGGCTATTTTCATTTTATCCCTCTTCTCTTTTTATAAAAGTTTGCTTTATTAGCTGATTAGCGTATACCGTAACCCCTGCAACTAATATCCCTTGAATAATGGCTTCTATATTAGTCCCAAGAATTAATATAGCTCCAGCTACACCTAAGGCTAGAAGTACCCAAGGAATTAACCAATCCTTTATATAGGACTCCTTTAGCATAAGTCCTATAATATAAAGAGCAGGTATTAATATAAAAGCCTGCTCAACTACATATTCCATCACGTTCATAAAATCAGCTCCTTACTTAAATAATCCTTGTTGAATTGAGTAAAAAAAGAAACTTGCAAAGCTTCCTACCAAAAGTCCAATAAACCATCTCATAGTTACCACCAAGGATGTTATTTGTTCGCATAAGCTCTCTATTTTAGCTTCTGTTTTAGATTTATAATGCTCTAATTTATCAAGCCTTTTGTCGTGTAGTTCAATCCTTTTATCATGTTCACTAACCTTTAATTGAATTATTTCATCATGCATTTACATCTCCTCCTAATAAAAATAAGGGAAGGTTTAGCTACACCTTCCCTCTATATAATTAATTAAAAATACACCCTAATGGGTGTACATAGCTGCAAGTATATTGTCCTTTTTAAAGTGCCTAACACTCTTCCTTAAATAACAATATGCTTCTATATTATTATCGTTAATCTTTAATACCTTTATTTTTCTTTGGGTAATCTCCATTCCTTTTAAATACATAATATCAATAACCTTGTGCTCTACTAAAGATGTCCTTAATACGTAATCATACATTTTAACACCTCATTCTATTGAGCTATAAGATTATTATATCATTTTCTTTCAAATATTACAAACATTAGTTCGTATATATTTTAGGAATAGGAATTTTATTGTTACATATCGATTACAATAAAAAACACTTACAATTAAGTAAGTGCTTAATGAACTCTTTATTAAATTTTTGCTAACAATTCCGTTTTCTTTATATTGAACTCGTCTTCTGTTAGTATACCTTGATCCCTTAGTTCTGCTAATTTTTTTATTTGTCCAGCTACATCTTGTTGGTTACTTTCTGTATCAGATCTTGAATTATCTTCCAATTCACTATTTTGATCAACTTTTAATAGTGCTTTTAACATTGACTTATATATTTTATCATCTACTTCAAGTAGGCTTTTATTACCATCCTTAAATTGAATAGCAACTGAATAGATTCCTTTTTTCTTTGCTGATGCTGCTGCTATCAACCCAATGGGCCCCAAAAGTAAACTTCCTACCGCTCCTCTTCCAATGGCACTTTTAGCGCTAGTTCTTTTATCATCCCCAACTACTTCATAATCTTTAACTGTTTCTTCATTTAAATCAATTTTTTTCATAAATCCAGTTTGAATAGCTACTCCTTTTCCAGATTGTACAACATTTTTACCTTCAAAGTCTCCTGCTATTACTTTATTTTTTGCTCCCATACATTGATCCCCTAAACACCTTTTTCTATATTATACCAACTCCTT
Source organism: Clostridium malenominatum (assembly GCF_039521365.1). Classification (NCBI taxonomy): domain Bacteria; kingdom Bacillati; phylum Bacillota; class Clostridia; order Eubacteriales; family Clostridiaceae; genus Clostridium; species Clostridium malenominatum. The sequence continues at coordinate 259,248 of NZ_BAAACF010000001.1, read as the reverse complement.
CCTTTGTAGTCTAGATATGTTTCATTTTCGTTTTGCATCTATTCTCATACTTTGTTTAATCTTGTATTTAATTTATGTCGCAATATTTATCTATTCTGCCACAACTTCTGGATTAACTAAACCATATAACTCTGTATACTGCTCTAATGTAATCCTGTCAAAAGCTAAGAAAATATCTAACTTATTATTCATATCCTCTTTTTCATACCTCTTATTTACAATTAAATTTTTTAAAGCATTGTATAACATACTAAATACCTCCTGTTAATTTTTCATATTCTAGATTAATAATTGTTTCTTGCGCTTCAAGCAGTTCCCTTTGTAGTCTTTGTTCTTCAGTTTCTGTATTCACGTCCTCTAAGATTAATTTATGTGGATTAGCAGATATATCTACACCTTTTACAATTTTCCCATCTAATTCCCCAAACTGTGTTTCAATGTATGGTATTCCCACAGGTAATGTATAAGGCAGAACCCCTTCACTATCTCCAAGTATTAACCACACTTTTCCGATATTATCATATAAAATAAGACTTCCTCGATTCATTAATTTAACCCCTCCTTAAAGCAACCCATTTAATAACAGGATTTGAAGCATATATTTCTCCAGGATACTTAAATGTGAATGTACCTTCACCTACAGTTACAATGAAGTTAGAGTTTGCTCCCTTTGCTTGTCCGTAGTTATAACTTATAGGTACATAAATTGACGGGTTTGTGTACCTATTATGAGTTGTATATGTGGCGAAATATGGATAACTACTATTGTTATCTATCCACAACATTATAGTGTCTGGCGTAAAACCAATATCAGAAACAGTTACAACACTATTACTTGTTGGATTTGTAAGTGTTAAACTTCCTGTTGCAAATTTACCAGTTTTTATTTGTTCTACTTTTGCAACTAAATCCTGTAATCGTTCGGCTCTAACCGCAGAAACATCCTTATTGATTAGATGATAAGCTAGTACATCTTTACTCCATTGTATATGAATAGCTATGTCTTGATGTGTATTGTATTCAGTTACACCGCCAACAACGTTAGCAATACTTGTTTTACCGTCATTGGCATACTGAAAAAGTTGGTCGTAATCGTCTTGATTAAGCATTTTCCTCCATGGTGACCACCCAACATCTGTGAATGTTCTTACATACATTACTGCACGCGATGTATAATGCGTTAACATTTGTATAATTCTCCCTGTATAATTACCTGCATTCTGAATCTCTAAATTGAATTGTCCAGCATTAACAGGGCAGTTTAATAACGTTGAAGTTATCGCGTGCATTTTTGAACAATAATTACCCTCTGTTTTTAGGTTATTTAGGTCTGTACCTGTTGTTATTTCTATTCGATTCGCTAATAATGTTGATGTACCTGTCTTAATTTGAGCCAATTCCGACATAACTTCTGTTTTAAAAACCTCTATCGTCTTTCCATCAGCTGCCTTTATATCACCAGCTGATAAAGTGACTGCTCCTGTTTTTGTGTTTACAGATGTTACTGGCACTATTATATTTGATGCCTTAGTGTCTACCTCTTTTAGCTTTTGGTCAATAACATCTGAATTATAATTAAAATCATCAATGTTCACTACGTCAGTTCCATCTGGTTTTTTAAGTCCATAATTTACTGTAGTTTTCAATATAATCACCTCTATTCATATATTTTCAAATCATTCCATGTCTTTTGCTTACTACTCTCCCATGTTAAACCTTTTTCTTTTAGGTGCTCCCAGAGAGTATAGGTGTATTTAAAGTCATAGGATAAGTGAGCTGGTTTTATATTATCTAACATATCCTTAAAAGCTGCTAAGTTCCTTGGAATTCCTTTGGTACCTATGAACTTAACTGTAAAAGAATAGCTTTCAGGATGTTCTAGGATTTGCACTTCTCCACCACTGAAAGCCTCTGCTGTTTCTTTTATAAATTTTCTAGTTATTATACGCGAGCTTTCTTCTTGCTGAATAGTATCTTTATTAAGAGATTAGGCAAAATAAAAAGACCTTGCTCCGGTCCTTGTTTTGCCTTTCTTGATAATTATATTGTGTTGCAATAATTATCTATGGTGTTTCACCTTCAATTGGTTCTTCTGCTGGTATATTTATTTCTGGATTAGCCAATGCATATAACTCTGTGTACTGTTCTAGTGTTATCCTGTCAAGATTTAGAAAAATATCTAACTTATTTTTCATGTCCTCTTTTTCATACCTATTATTTACTATTAAATTTTTTAATGCATTATATAACACACTAAATACATCCTGTTAATTTTTCAAATTCTAAATTTACAATTTGATTTTGTGCTTCAAGTAGTTCTCTTTGTAGCCTTTGTTCTTCGGTTTCTATATTCTCATGTTTTAACTCAAATTCTAGTATTTTATTCTTAATATCAATAACCTTTACGCTTTCTATGCCATTTGTTAAGTTCATAAACTCTTTTTGGTTTTGATTAGATTCTAGTTCTACTAATAGTATATTCTCGATATCTGGTCGTCTTGATTCATCGTTTATCATAACTTCTCCGAACCACCCAAAAACTGAACCATCTAACTTATTTACGATTAAAATTTTGCCTTGCATTATTATCTTCCTCCTATCCACTAATTGTAAGTAGATTTGATAAATCAATACACACAGACGCATTTCCACAAGTACCTGTGTTACTGCTACTAGATGTGTACCCCATCAGCACAAATACATCACCCTTTTTACATGGTATGTCATAAGAATAATCGTTAATACTTGCACTTGCACTTCCCGAATATCCAGTAGCTACACCATTTTTATATATTATCCCATAAGCATCACTAGCATAGTTTCCTGCGTGTACTCGAAATTTAAATCGAATAACTCCCGAAAACTTAACTGTGAAGTTATTACTACAAGGTGTCGGAGTTCTTGTGTAAGATATATCTCTCCATATATTACTGCTTGCTAATACTGTATCACCAGCCATTACCGAAAAAATTTCTATCTGTCCTACTTTATAACTTAAAACACCTAATGTTTCATTAACACTAGCACTGATACCCTTTGAACCCAAGTTTTTGGATATTAAATCTTTGCATCTCCAAATTTGGTCGGTTATCTCTGAAAATGTATTGCTACCCGTTACTTCGCCAACAACGTTAGCAATACTTGTTTTACCGTTATTGGCATATTGAAAAAGTTGGTCGTAGTCTATGTTAGTTAATAGTTTTTTCCATGTTCCCCACACGTTTTGAGTTTTTACTCTAGTGTATTGTATATTAGTTCTCCAATCTATTAGTAATTGTGTTACCCATGTGGTGTCGTAGGATTGAACAAATAAGCTACCATCTTGTACTCCAGACGGTAACTTTACACTGGGCATAGCATAATATGCTCCAGTAACTGTTGCCATGTCTACATCATTTATACCAGTAGCCTTTAATTCCTTACTAAATCTTGATACCATTTGAGCCAATTCCGAAGTAACTTCTGTTTTATATGCCTCTAAAGTCTTCCCATCTGATGCCTTTATATCACCTGCTGATAATATAACTGCTCCTGTTTTTGTGTTTACAGATGTTACAGGTACTGTTATGTTTGATGCTTTAGTATCCACCTCTTTTAGCTTTTGATCAATAATATCTGAATTATAATTAAAATCATCAATGTTCACTACGTCGGTTCCATATGGTTTTTTAAGTCCATAATTTACTGTAGTTTTCAATATAATCACCTCTATTCATATATTTTCAAATCATCCCATGTCTTTAACTTACTACTCTCCCATGTTAAACCTTTTTCTTTTATGTGCTCCCAGAGAGTATAGGTGTATTTAAAATCATAGGATAAGTGAGCTGGCTTTATGTTATCTAACATATCCTTAAAAGCTGCTAGGTTCCTTGGAATTCCTTTGGTACCTATGAACTTAACTGTAAAAGAATAGCTTTCAGGATGTTCTAGGATTTGCACTTCTCCACCACTGAAAGCTTCTGCTGTTTCTTTTATCATTTTTTTATTTACAGTTCCATGCCCTCTCTTTTTAGCCTTTAGTATTTCTCTTCTTTCCTCATAGCTTTTATTTAAATCTGTTTCTATTCCATATTCCTTTTCCCATAAAAGCAGTCCCCATGTAGCTGTATCTACAAAGCATTGATTAAGTATATCTTGAATTGTTAATTTCACAAGCCCAAGCTCATACCCTGCAATATCATCAATGGCTTTAAACTCTCTTATCTCTCTTAAGACAGGAGGTAAATAAGCTAGTAAATTTGGTCTATATAAATTTATTTTTTCATTTGTTGAGGGTAGTTTTTCTTCATATTGATTTGGGTACATTTTATTACACCCCCAATTCAATACTTCCCGCTATTGCAATCTCTTCTTGCGCAAAGCTTATATTTTTAACATCTCCATTTACTTTTAAATCCGAATAGTCTATTACTCCATCGGTATTTATTAGAAGGTTTCCTATTTGAGCGTAGCTTAAGTAGGATTTTTTAAAGGCTATAGATTTAAAGTATTCTTCAACATTTTTCTTGAATAAATTTTGGACGGTACTTAAGTTAAAGGATGTAGCTAACTCTATCCTAGCTGAAATATTAATTAGCTTTTCTACTGCGCCCTCCACAGTGACTTGCGCACCTATGGGCTTATTATTTTCTATATTTTCTCTTGCCTCTTTGATAATGCTTTCTGATGGCCTAGCCTTATTGCTATCTACAATAACTACTTTCACTGTACCTGGACCATTCCATGTAGGAAATACTAATGCATCTCCCACCCCTGGAATCTCTATAGCCCATTGCTTATAATGATTCGAGTTGCCAGAAGTCGTAGGATTTTGAATCTTTTCTGTGAACCTATTATATAAATCCTCACCTTCTTCAATATCCTGTCCTTCCTGTATTGTTTCTCCTAATTTGGCAGTTGCTAAATTTTCTATATAATCTATGGGAATTAAAATTCCTACTGGCTTGTTTCCTACAGTTCCTAATTCTTCACACTCCATTTTATATATACCTGTGTCTATCTTTTCTACTGCTTTGTAATTTAAATCATCTATAAAAAATCTATTACCCAAAGGTATATCTATTAATTTATTTTCACCATTAAAAAACTGCCCTTTTTTAATAGCTTTGGTTGGTTGTTTTCTATACATTCCTATTTCGCTTACTCTTTTTTCTAAATATTCCTCTGGAGTATCTGCTTTTGCAAAAGTATACTCCAAGAACCTATCTAAATTAGAATAAGCTACAGCTAACTCTAAAGCTATAGGAGCTATGGAATTATACATTATACTACCTTCTCTTTTATCTAAATCCTTAGGAACCTTATCCATCATTCTTTTGAGTATAGCTTCATCTGTATTTACTTTCTCAAACAACTATTTCACCACACTTTCAGTAAATTCTCCGTAAATAGAAAAGACAGTGAAATTTACTATTACACTGTCTTTATTATAATTAAATATAAAATTATCCACATTATTAACTCTATCATCTTGCATAAGAGACTCTCTTATTCTTCTTTTGATTTCGCTTTCTGTTATATCTTTATCCTTACCAATTAAATCCTTCAATTCACTGCCATAATCCCAGCTATAAATAAGATGCTCATATCTTTCGGTGTTTAATATTAACCGTATAGCCTGTCTAAGTGCTTCAATCTTATCACAAAACCCTATTGTTTTTCCTTTTTCAAAATCAATTTTATAAGTTTTTGTTGTTTCGATTATTTCTTCTACTTCCAAGCCATTTCCTATAGTGGCTCCCTGGGGTAATATGTTAACATTACTCATATTTACACCACCTTATCTAATATAATATATTGTTGTCCGCCTTGCACTCTTAATAATAAAACTTTATCTCCTTGTTTCAATCCTTCTCTTATAATTACTTTATTTAGTTCTTTAGAAGTTGAACCATTGGAATAGCTATGACTATGGCCTAAATCTATTTCGTATTTAGTTAAACTCTGCGGAATAATAAAAAATTCTTTAGATAATATAAGCTTTTGATCTATTTTTATTTTAAAATCCTCTACATTTAGTACTTGTCCAAACAAAATATTAACTGGATTGTTTGCTCCTACTGCATCCACTCCAGCCTTCTTTATAATATCTATCATTCCCATATCTACACCACCTTTAAATCAAAATCCATAACCATGTTACCTTTATGGAATTTATGTGTAGCATCTTCTATTAAATAATACTGCTTTATACCTTTTTCTTTTATTTCTACGTACACACCTGATCCCGCTCTTAGCTTTAAATCTTCTTTAATGTCTGTACTAATAACATCCTTTAATTTTAATGTTTTAGTTTCTCTATTCTTAAGTTTTAGTGTGTTATCAATCATTTCTTGTATTTGTGCTTTATTTAATTTTTCATCTACTTTATGAAAATATTGAAGCCTTCCCCATTTAGCAATATTTTTGCTATCCTGTGCTATATATACATCTCTTTCATTAGTATCTTTATTATCCCTAACTACTTTAATCCTGTTATAAGTATCATTATCTATGCTATTTTTCCAATCATAATCACTTAAGTTACTATCATCACTTATTACCGCTAATTGCTTCATATTGTTTATATTCTTTAAACAAAGAAAACCAAAGTCATCATATAGTGTATAGGTCTTTCCTGTACTCATTAGGGTCTTTTCCAGTGCACTATACATTATATCCAAAAGCTTCTTGTCATCCTCATGAAAAGCTGGTATAACATAACCTGTATCTTCTATGGTTCCAATTGTTAATCCTATATTTTTAACAATCTGGGTTATTATTTGACTAGCTTTTTTATTGACAAATAAACAACCATCATTGCTCAATAAATACCTTATTTGGTCGTAGGCTGCTACTTTTATTTCCTGGCCTTTGCTGCCACTTATATCAAATACATATCCATAAAAAACTTTATGATCATCTACCTTAAAGCTTACTACATCACCATTATTTATAGTTATGGATTTATCTTTTAAAAAATTAAATTCTAAACTAGAAGGCTTTCCTTTTCTTTTGGTTTTCCATGTAACCTCTGTGACTAGTTTAGATATATCAAATACATTTCCATCCTTATTATCTAGCAATAATTGTATCTGCATAAAATCACCCCTATGGAATTTTAAAAACTTGCCCTGGATATATTAAGTTAGGATTTTTAATATTATTTATTTTTGCTATTTCTGGATATCTAGCACCATTACCAAGATACCTTTTAGCAATATGCCACAATGTATCTCCGCTAACAACAGTATGTGTTTTTTGTTTTGGCTTTTCCACTGGCCTTGGGGGCTTAGCTTTTACTATAGCTTTATTGGTATTATCTTTTTTATCATCTATAACTACTTTCTGCGCTGCATAAGGCTTATACATCTTAAGTTCTATAGAATAATATATGTCTCCCACTTCTCCACCTTTTTCAGTTAGCTTTAAACTTTCTATAGTGAATAAATTATTAATATCCAAGGGACTTCCCGTAAATATAAATCTTACCTTTTGTTGTTTTTCTCTCCACTCTTTTATTTTAAAAATATAAACATCTGGAGAAAACAACTGCTCTGAACTTACATATGGTCCTACATTCTTAGGAAAGTAACTTTCAAAAGATATTTGAGTTAACTTAGGTTTATTTATTGTACTAACCTCTCCTAAATTTACAATATCAAAGGTTTTGTTATCTCCGCTTTCATTAAATTCTATCTTTTCAGGGAGTACAGGAAGAATAAAACCTTCTTCCCCTTCGTTTATTCCTAAATACATCTTATACATTAAACATATACCCCCTCTGCACTATTAACCAATTCAGTTTGCATGTAATTCTCTATCTTGGATATTATTTTGTTAATATCCGCTTCCTCTTTTATATCTCCTGTAGTCACTTGTACTGTAGGAGTTAGAGTAACAAAGTTTTGTATGCTTTCTTGCTCAGCTAAATCCCTCATAAGTTCCAAATTTTCATTGCTTATATCTATGCTATCTTTAATTGTTCCAAGATTATCGTTAGCTAATGCTAAGCCATCTTTGCTTCCCATTTCTGAAGTAGCTCCGAATTTATCTAGACTCGCATCCAGTCCATTGTTTAACAATGCATTTTGGTCTTTTGGTGTCTTAAAATCACCAAATAAATTCCCTATACCATTTGCTATATCTGCGCCTTTATTATATCCAAAATTGAATTCATTAGCATAATCCTTCATTTTTATTTTAGGTGCTTCCCAATAATCTTCTGGTGGAGGTCCTGCATCCGCTGTAAAAGTATTTACAAAAGAGAAATCCCCTACTAAATCTTTTAAAAATGGAACTTTCTTAATAAGTCCGACTATAGAATCTAAAGCTCCACCAACAAATTTAACTATACTATCCCATATGTTAAAAAATAACTTTTTAGTTGAATAAAGTGGATGGTTAAATACATTGGCTAAAAACTCTGCGAAACTTGCAAATATGTTCCATATTGTACCCACTCTATTGTATAAGAATCCAAATAAAACACCAAAAGCTCCCCCAATAAATCCGACTATTTGATCTGCTGTAACTCCAAATTTATTCAGCATATAAATAATAACAGCTATAGACCCAACTGTAGCCATAATAGGCCAATTGAGAGCAATCCACCCGTAAGCTTGAGATATTAATGGTGCTACTTGCGCCCATAACACTAAAGCTGAAGCTTTCAATTTTTGAATCAACGCCACTAGCAAAGCTCCTGCTGCAAATGACAATATAGGTCCTATTATTTCCCAATTATTTTGCACTGTTTCACCTATCCAGCTAAAAACATCTATTAGCTTTGCTCCCATATTGGCTATAAAACTTAGTCCACCAGCTATTCCGTTAAAAAACGGTTGAAAGCTACCACTTGCAAAATCTTCATTAATAATGCTTAAAATAGGCTTTAAAGCTTCTAAAGCATTACTTCCAGCTTGTGCAAAAGCAGTTTGTATATTAGAACCAAGATTACTAAACTGAGATGAAGCTGACATATTTAATTCTTGTAATGCCTGCTCTGTAGCTCCTTTTTTATCTAATAAAATATTAAACTTATTTATGAAATCATCCATACCTTTAGCACTTTGCAACATTTGACTGTCACTATCGCTAAATCCAAAATTACTTTGTAAAGAAGTGTAGTCTCCTCCAAGAGCTTCCTTTAATGCCCCTCCGGCGCCTTCTAACCCTTGGCTTGGATCTAATAATGTAAGTCTTTCAGATGTTTTATTTAAATTCATCAATTTCTTAGGGTCTTTTGTGGAATGACTAAATTGTCTTGTTATCCCACTAAGTTCTTCTATGCTATATGCACTTTCATTAGCATATTTATTTAAATTTAAAAATAAAGCCTTTCCAGCATCTTTGTTACCTAATGCATTGCCCATATTAATAATTTCTTGTTCTAATCTAGCAGCTCCACCTATTGTTGCATCTAGTCCCTTTTTTATATTTTCAAATCCTAGAAGATTAGTTATCAAGCCTTTAATCTTGCTCGCTAATCCATTAGATGAATCTGTCCCCTTATTTAAACTATTACTCACATCATCTATAGCTAATACTGTAATCTCCGCTGCTCTTGTCATTTGGTATAAGGGTGTTGTAATTTGTTCAAACATTCTTAAATTTGTCAATACCGCATCTATAATTATCACCTCACTTTTATACATAATAAAAACACCTACAAAATGTAAGTGTTTTTATTACTAAGTTACTTTTTTAATTTAAAATTCATATTCTCATTTATTCTTTATGTTTTTCATAGAATTTTCTATATTTCTTATTATTTCTTCAGCACTAGGGCTCTTTTTCTCAGGTTCTATAACTTTAAATTCAGCATCTGGAGTTAGGGTTATATTGTTTTCTTCTTTAATTTGCCCTGTTTCTTCTAGATAGTCAGCTACTATGTTTTCAGCGCTTATGCTATTCACCAGTATCCAATCCTCATAAACTTTGCCAAATTTACTTCTAAATCTTTCTGTTGTATATGGGCCAAATTTAGAAAGCATTCTATATATATCTCCTACAGTATTACGTATTTTTATTCCATCATCATTTGTCCATTCTACAATCCTATTTAAATCAATCTTCCTTATATCATTTACCCTTACTTCTAAAAAACTTTCATCAAATTTATAGTAAATCTCAGCGATACTCTCATATTCGTGCCCTATAAGTTTTTGCCATCCTACCATTTCTCCTGTTGCTGGTTCTGAGTATAATTCCTCTGTTTTATCGGAAAACCATTCTTTATACACATCGTATGGAACTTCATTCTGAGGAATCATTCCTACATATGTTGTTGAAGTTGGTTTATAATAATTGTAACTAGTTTCCAATATTTCGCATACTTCTTGTAATGATATGAAAATATTATTGTTGTAAAGGATATTTTCCGTGTTGATTTTTTCCCCATGAATTTTAACATTGACGCTATTAAATACTCCATTAATAGTGGTCAATTCTTTTGAAATTAGTGTTTCTTTTTTATTTTTATCTGGCTGTTTCACATTTTTCCAAGAATCAACAACATTTTTAGGAACCTCTCCTGCAGGTACTTGACCTATATATATTGTCTTTTTTTCTTTATAGTGATAAATATTCATATTAAATAGTTTAGCAATACTTTCAACTGGTAGATATATTTTATTGTTGTACACCATTCTGTTGCCATTAAAACTAACTCCATCAACTTTAATGTTAGCTTTGTTAAATACTACCTTTATATTTTTTTTATTGGTACTAGCAAATACAGAAGTTGGTGTAATGGTAAAAATAGTGATGATTAAAAGAACTAATATTTTTCTCATTTTTACTTTCATTATAAATTCCCCCTTATATACTATATTATACCAATATAACATTTAAGAGTCTACGCTTTAGTAACTATCTTTTCTTTTTGGATTTATTCATAGCCTTCTTTTCACTTTCTATATGGAGGTCTATGCTAGCATAAATATAAGCTCTTTCTTTTCTATCTATTGTGTCTAAAGGAGATTTACCCATTAATACTCCAGGTCTAATTTTAAACTTATGGAGGGCATAGTGTGCATAGCTTGCCTCACTGTCGCCCTCCTTTATTAGTTTTTTGCTTCTTCAACTAACTCCTGCATACTTTTATCATATCCGTTTATCTGGCTAACTATGCTTGACCATTCTGCATATTCTCCATCATTCATCTTAGCTTTCATAGAAGTTAATAATTCCTCTGCCCCTTTAACTCCCCATGCAGTTTGAAGTTCTGCATTTTTCAAATCAGGATGCATGGTGGTTTCTATTATTAAGTTAGCAATATACTTATCTTGATTAGTTTCTATAACCTTTTGCCCTTTATAAAAATCTACTTTTCTGCACTTTTTTCTAAGTTCATCTCCTAGTGCTGCTGATATAGGCTTAAATTTCATTTTCTTTTCCCTACCACCCATTTTTATAATTCTCTCTATAGGTTCCACATCTTCAAACTCATCCATTAAAAAATCTTTAAAATCCATTTATATATTCCTCCTATTATCCTAATATTGGTTTATTAAATTTATTTAATAAATCCACATCTTCAAAAGTGAAGGCCATCTCTTCCTCTAAGACTTCACTATCCACATCAAAAGCAGCCATGCTCACTTCATCTAGGTTACAGTTTTTTAGTACAACCGTTTGTCTACCTAAGCTACTTGTTGGGTCTTCATTAATTACAGTAATATCAAAATAAACATCCTTACCCTCTTTCATATATTTAAGCATAAGCTCTCTAAATAAAGATGTAGCATAATACACTGTAAGTGTTCCTGTCCCTTTCCACCCTATGGCTCTATTTTGTGTTCCTCTTTTACCAAGTGTTTTTATTTCTGACTTTTGCTTCTCTACCTTAGCTTCTATTTTCTTAGCATAAAAGAGCTCTTCGTTACGCCCTTCTATGGTAATGTAACCTCTTGCCTCTTGTCCACCTATAGTATCTTCTGCTTTAAAAAATCCCATATATTATTGCACCTCCACGTTCATATAAAGTTTTTCCATACTGTCTATGGATTGTATTCCTACTTTAACAAGTATAGAATCCTTGTTTTCTCCCTGTAGTACAACTACATCCTCTGTAGAAACATTCTCTATTGCTCCTATACCTTGCAAAGTTTCCAAGTATTTTATTATATCTTTCTTAAATAAATTTCTGCTATCTTCATTGTTTGAAGCCTTACCTATATAACTATTTTCATATAAGGATTTAATATCATTACCTATTCCATCAAGTACTCTTATAACTCTATTTTTTCTAAAATCGTTATTTTTATCTTCTACAAAAGTCTTTAAGGTATTTATGTCCTGCTCTATGATTACTTTGCTATTATTTGCTATAAATACAACTTCACCATTCTTAAGAGCAGTTTCTATGTCTTTATTTGTATATCTAGTATCCACATCTATAGCTCCATCATAGGCACTATAAGTTAAAGACTGGTTAACATTTGCCCCAGCAGTCGCCCCTGCCACAAATGCCACTGCTTTTTCAGAAGAAATAACTGTCATGTCATTTAAAATTACACCATTTTTAACGGAAATTACTCCTTCATAATCAGCTTCTGGATAGTTTTCAAGTACACATTGCACCTTCTTTCCTTCCTGCTCTCTAAGCCTTTTAATAAAGGTTGTAGCTATAGCTTTAATACTAGAATCCTTTGTAGGCATTGCCATAGTGTTAAAATCGTATAATTCAATTGTAGCTAAATAATCGGTATAATCTCCATTGCTAACTACACCATCATCCCCTCCGCTAAGGGTAATACCTGCAGTAGCCTTTAGCTCTCCAGCACCTTTAAACTCTACAAAAGAGTTAGAGCTTAAATTCTCTATAGATTTGACTCCTATTTGTTTGTCTACTTGTGTATTTCCTAACATAGTCATTACATCAAAGGAAGTTTCATCATCAATATTGTTTTGTATAATAATTTTAATGCTATTCCCTTTTGTTCCACTATGTTTAGCTGTTATAGTTAAACCCTCAACTGTAGATGTCGCCTTAGTCCCTGCATTAACCCTATATAGTAAAAGCTTCTTTGCTCTTTTAAGAGTCTCTTTAATTAACAATGTACTTTCTTCGGTTGTATCCATTCCTATTAGTTCAAATAAATCCTCGCCTGTATTTATTTCTATTACTTCCTTTTCTGCTCCCCATGGAAGATTTAAAGGCATTGTAACTACTCCTCTTTCTCCAAGGATATAAGAATCTTTACTTTTAGATTTAAAGTTTATATATGCTCCTGGTCTAATTTTGTTTTGTGTATTCCATGTTCCTCCTGCCATTTATTTCACCTCTTTCTTATTAAAGTTATCTATAATATTTTTGACCTCATCTAAGCTGTACTCCTTATTTTCTAGTAGAGCTTCTAGAATATCCTTTTGAATCATATTGAATTTATTAGAGTTGATAATCTGTTCCTTTGTAAATTTAATTTCTTGATTAATTTCTTTCTTAGTCATTCTTAGTTAATACCTCCCCATGTAATGTTTGCATTTTAAGTTCTTCCTCTACTTGCTTAATTATTTTGTAATTAAACTGTAAAAAGAAGTATAAAGCTCCATCTATAACTTCATGTTTCATATTAGTAGCTCTATATAAACTACTTTCCACAGACACATATTCAAGAAGTTCATAGAGCTTATCAGCTATGTTTAAGCAATCTGAATTAATATCTTCTTTATCACTAAAGTAATGGATATCAAAAGAAACACTTTTTTTATATCTATTATTAAACTCTTTTTTTTGCGTTGAATTTAAAACTTTAATAAAAAAATAAGGCTTCTTAAAGCCTTCTTCTGTTTCTTCTTTATATATATTTATGTTGGGAAATTCCCTCTCCAGTGTTTGGCTAATTCCTATTATTAAATCATTTATATTTGCCATTTAAATCACCTGCCATTAATACTCCACTTAATAATTTTGCCTATAAGCTCCCTTATGTCTTTTATAAGTAGGTCTATTAATTCCCATAAGCTCTTCTAAATCTTTCACAGAAAACTTTTCCTTGTAAGTACCATCCCTATCTTTATTGTACTTTTCATATAGCTGATTTTTTATCTTTTCGTTTACCAAAGTAGCTATCTCCATAATTCCACCTCCTTTAATAAAAATATTTATAAATAAAAAAGACCCTTGGCATTTCAAGAGTCTTTCACAATTACTATTAAACCACAAGTTTAACTCATTATAAAAGTAAAGTTTACGACTTATTTACTATATTTTTCTTTAATCCAAATTAAGTTTAACATTTTATTTATTGCAGCTCTTTTTATTCTTCCAGCATAGTCATAATCCAGGCCTAGTATGTCCCCAACCTCTTTCCAAGGTCTATTTTCAATGCACCTTAACTTAATTATTGTCCTCTCCTTTTCATCAAGTACATTTAAGGCATTATCAATTTTATTTTTTAATCTTTCTTTGTATTCTTTTTCCTTTCTTAGCTTGTCTATTAAAGTTTCTTTTCTAATATATTCTTCCTCTACTGTATTGCTAATTTTAAAAGTTTTACTTGTTTTTTCACCATAACTAATTGATTTATACCCTATGTACTCTAATTTTAATTCTTCAATTTCTATCTCTAAGTTCTTTATCTCAGCTGCCATTGAATTATAATTATTTAGTAATTCATCAGTTTCCTTTAGTAAGCTTTTATTCATACGCTATACCCCCTAAGTTTATTATGCAAACACATGTTTCCATTTGATAATATTGTATTGTATTTCCGTCAATATGTAAAAGTTGTATATTACTCATCTCATTAAATTATCTTGTATTTTCCTTCCTTTTACGTTTATTTTCTAACCATATATTGTATTTCCATATTTTATAATATATAATTATATGTAAATTGTCGGTTGAACCAGTAAATTCAAGTAATTATTAATATAGGAGAGATTCAAATGTCTATTGGAAAAAATATAAAAATGTATAGAAAAGAAAGTAACCTCACTCAAAAGGGACTTGCAGAAAAAGCTAATATCTCCCGTTCTTACCTTGCAGATGTGGAAAATAATAGGTATAACCCCAGCTTAGATGTGTTAAATTCTATTGCTAATTCCTTAAACTTAAAGGTTAGTGATTTATTAGACGACGAAAGCAAGGATGCCCCTATAAACTTCAACACTCCTGAAGATGCTATGAGGTTTATTCTAGAACAACCAGCTATAATGGGCTTCGGGGGATTTGACATAAATAAAATGAGTGACGATGAAATTATTGAATTTGCTAATGAATTATTAAGGCAGCTTAGACTATTGAGTTATAAATATAAAAAATAATTCTAATTTTATACTTAATATATTAACGGAGGGATCCTATGGAATATGTATGGATTGACAACATAATAGATGGGCTAATAGACATTTATGGAACTAACAATATCTATGATTTGTACGATTATTTAGACATTTCCATAAAAAAGCTTCCTATGAGTAATGTTTTACTCCATGGAAATGAAGCTTTTTATAATAGAAATTTTTTTGACACAGAGGTAGTTTTTATTAGAGAAAACTTAACTGTTGAATATGAGCAATTCATATTAGCTCACGAATTGGGCCATGCTATCCTACATACTAATATGATAACTAGTGCCTTTAATATAAATCTCTTAAATTTAGATAAAATGGAACGACAAGCTAATTACTTTGCTTTAAAACTAGTAAATCTAAACATAGATGAGATTATCTTTGAAGGTTTTACCATAGAGCAAATAGCAAAAAGCTTTAATCTTCCTGTGAAATGCTTAAAACTACTTTTAGGATAACATAGAATATTGTGAAGCTTACTGAAAATACTTTGACCACAAAAAAAGAAATGGTAGAGAGTTTAAAAAAGGTAAGAGAAACTACAGCTAATATTTCTAAAGAGCTTGGATATTAAATATATTCAAGCTCTTTTGTATTTAATTTCATAAAAACGCTGTAAAAATTTTTATGAAATTTTTATATTATTATACTAACTAAAATCGTTATTATTGTGATAATACATACAGCTAACAATACTTTTGCCATAACTTTTGTATGCTTTACATGGGATTCACTGGGTTCTAAATTACTTTTATATTTCCATCTTTCACCCATTAATATAGAGTCCTTAGGATATTCCATAACGTATATTAAATATGCAATCAACATTAGAAGAAATATAATTATTATTATACTTGAGGCTATATCACCACCAGTTATTCTTCTTAATATTATTCTAGTTAATTCCATGTTTTGCGAATTCATAAAAACTCCCTCCTATAAATTCCTAGTATAATCATACCATATTTTCACTTATTTTACACAATTCTATAGGAGTATATTTTATGTATATAAGAAGAATAACTATTGTAAATATAAATAGTTAGAAAGGAATATATTCTAATGAATAACAAAAATAATAGATTAGTAATTGGAATAGCTCTTCTCTTTGAAATAACTCTAATAATCACAGCTATACTTAGTATTGTATCAAGACAATGGAAAAACCTGTGGCTATCACTATTAGCTGTTGTATGTCTTATAATTCCTTTTATACTTACGCGTATTGCTAATATAAAGAAGATAAGGCTGCCCTATAACTTTCAATTAATGACGTTAATATTTATTTTTCTTGCACAATACTTAGGAGAAATCAAAAATTTCTATGGTATATTTTGGTGGTGGGATATACTTCTCCACGCCACGTCTGGTAGTTATGTGGTTATAATCGCATTATATTCAATGGAAGGAGTTATAACAAAAGAAGAAGGGATCACTAATCAAAGATTTGATTTTTTTACAGCAATTTTTGCCTTTAGCATTTCAATTACTTTAGGTACTCTATGGGAGATGTTTGAGTTTATAGGAGATTATTTATTTAATACTAATATGGTTAAAGGTGGGCTTGAAGATACCTCAACAGATCTTATTGTAAAAATTTTAGCTGCCTTTATTACTTCTATAATATATTATTATCGAAATAATAAAAGTATAAAAAAACGAAGCAAGCTTTAATTAACTATAAATGCCTTTGTATTCCAACTAGTTATAATATAATAATAAACAATAAGTTTTAGTTATAAATCTTCTGTGCTAAAATTTAAACAAGCATTAAATTTGTCGGGAGGATTATGATGAAAAAATTAATTGTTATGTTTTTTAGTTTTTTTAAAATAGGTGCATTTACCTTTGGTGGTGGGTACGCCATGATACCTTTAATCGAAAGAGAAGTAGTTGATAATAGAGAATGGATTACAAAGGAAGAATTCACAGATATTTTAGTTATATCTCAAAGTTTTCCTGGGGCTATGCCAGTTAATTCCTCTTTATTTATTGGATATAAACTTGGTGGAATACTTGGTGCTATTTTGGCATTAATGGGTGTTATCTTACCATCATTTTTAATTATTTTACTTATAGCAATGTGTTTTGCAAAATTTAGGGATATAGCTTTCATAGATAATATCTTCAAAGGAATAAACGGCGCTGTTCCTGTCCTTGTGCTATTAGCAGTAAAGAGTTTATCTAAGTCAGTAAAAAAAGATCTTACTAGTGTTTTTATTATAATTTTATCTCTAGTTGCCATCAAAATATTAAATGTACATCCTGTTGCAATTATATTTCTTTCTGCAACTTATGGCATATTATCACTAAGAAAGGTGGAAATTTAACATGAGTACTATTTTTAAATTATATATAAGCTTTTTTAAAATAGGAATATTTGGCTACGGTGGTGGGTATGCCATGCTGCCTTTAATAGAAAGAGAAGTGGTGACTAACAATGGCTGGTTAACTTCTTCAGAATTTTTAGATATTATCGGAGTATCCCAAATGACTCCAGGGCCAATTTCAATAAACACTGCTACCTTTGTAGGATATAAAATATATGGATTTTGGGGAAGTTTCTTTGCAACTTTAGGAGTTGTATCCTTTTCCTTTATTTTAGTATCAATAGCTACACATTTTATTCTTAAATTTAAAGACTCAAAAATCCTGAAATCTGGTCTAAGGGGCATGCGACCTGCTTTAATTGCACTTATTCTTAGTGCCTTCTTCTCCCTAGCCGATCAATCCTATTTAGATATAAAATCTGTATTTATAGGTTTATCAATACTTTTACTTAGCTTGAAAACTAAGATACATCCAATAGTCACCATTGTAATAGCTGGAGGAATGGGTTCTCTACTTTACGGTATTTTGTAGTATACTTATAGTAGGTGGTGAAATATATGGATTCTAGATTATATACTTTTATAACTGTAGCGAAAACAAAAAATTATACTAAGGCTGCAAAAATCCTTAATTTAACCCAGCCTGCAGTATATAAACAAATTCAGTACTTGGAGAACTATTATAGCGTTAGCCTTTTTAAGCAAGAAGGTAGAATACTTAGATTAACTGATGAAGGAAAGATTTTTCTTCAATATGCTAGTGAAATGATTAATATACACGAAAACTTAAAAGATAAGTTAGAACAAAAAGATTTGAACAAAAAAAGATACAAACTAGGTGCCACAATGACTATTGGTGATTATGTGTTGCCTAGAATTATTTATGATTATATGGAAGTAAATAAAAATATAAGTATAGCATTAACTGTTAATAATACTAACATTATTTTAAAAAAATTATTAGATAGGGAATTATCCATGGCTTTAATCGAGGGTCCCTTTGATAAAACTAAATTTAAATATAAAAAGTTTAGAGATGATGACCTTGTATTAGTCGGTCCAACAAAGGGAGAGCTATGTAAAATAGAGAGTATAACTATTGATGAACTACTTAAAGAGAATCTTATTCTAAGAGAAAAAGGTTCTGGTACTAGGGAAATAATAGAGGGAGTTCTAACAAGCAAGGGTTATAGCCAAGATGTATTAAACCACCATTTAGAGATTAGCAGCATTAATGGAATAAAGACTTTAGTAGAAGAAGAAGCCGGCCTTAGCATATTGTCTAAAGTATCTGTAGAAAAGGAAATAGCAGCGGGAACTATGAAAATAATTCCTATAGAAAATGTTTTTATTCATAGAGAATTTAATTTTGTGTACCTTTATGATACAGAAATTAGCTTTATAGATGATTTTATAAACAGAGTTCTTGAATAATTAATTTTATATTTAATTACTAATATTTAGAAAATAAAATTCCAAAAAATGTTTACAATATTTTCTACATGTGTTATAATACTTTTATTAAAATAAAATTTAAACAAGGAGGTAGAGTTATGTTAAATACAATATTTTCATCAAACACTGCAATTAAATATATAGAAACATTAAATGTTGATAGCTCTGCCAAAAGTGTTATATAAATTTTTTTGATTTATAATGTTTATTTGCTTTTGTACCATGGGTTATCATGACCCATGGTTTTTTAATTTATAATTTTATTTTTGTGTATTAAAAGCCGTGGTATACCTGCGGCTTTTTTTAATATAAAAAATTTACGAAAGGAGTGCATGTATTATGTTAATTTCAAGTTTTAATTTCACAAACACAAATACTTTATTGGGAGGTGATATATATGTTCATCATCGGAGCCCCTTATTTAGATTATTACGTTGATTCTTTTAATAATAAATATGAATCTGAAATTAGACTTTATTGTAAAAATGAAGGAATAGACTTAGATTATATTAAGAACCTTATTAGTACAATTATAAAAAAATAATTTAAAAAGCTACTAAAGTATCTATTACAATACTTAGTAGCTTTTATTTACTTACTATATTTTCCTCACAACCATACTGTATTAACTTTTCTTTAAATGCATCACAAAAATCTAAAAATTGACTTGGTAAAAAACCTGGATTACTCATATTTAATTCCTTAGCAAAGTCCTTTAATTTATCTACAAATGGTAAAAAATCATTGTTTTTTCCATCAAGAGTGAAGTATGGTACTGAAATTCCTTTATCCTCCATCAAACTTACTGCCATAACATAATAATAGCTCATATCTGCATATGCACCCATTGAAGTTTTTGTATATCCAAAGTCGGAACAAGTATCTTTAAAAGCATCATGAGCTTTTTTAGTATTAATTATATTTTCATTTTGCTCACTTATTGTTATGCTATCATTTTTTTTTATTTCTTCAGTAATATTTTTACTTAATTCATTTTCTTTATTTAATTTTGCCTTTTCAAAAGCTTGGCTCTTATTAACATTAAGGCTTTGGTTATTTATATTATTATATATTTTACTCATAGAAATCTCCCCTTGCAGATACTAGTATCGTCAAAAGTTTTACTGCATTTTTACTCACAACCATACTGTATTAATTTTTCTTTAAATGCATCACAAAAGTCCAAAAATTGATTTGGTAAAAAACCTGGATTAGTCATATTTAATTCTTTAGCAAAGTCCTTTAATTTATCTACAAATGGTAAAAAATCATTGTTTTTTCCATCAAGAGTGAAGTATGGTACTGATATTCCTCGGTTTCTCATCTGAGTCGCTGCCATAACGTAATAATAGCTCATATCAGCATATGCACCCATTGAAGTTTTTGTATATCCAAAGTCGGAATAAGCATCTTTAAAAGCATCATGAGCTTTTTTAGTATTAATTATATTTTCATTTTGTTCACTTATTGTTATGCTATCATTTTTTTTTTACTTCTTCAGTAATATTTTTACTTAATTCATTTTCTTTATTTAATTTTGCCTTTTCAAAAACTTGGCTCTTATTAACATTAAGGCTTTGGTTATTTATATTATTATATATTCTACTCATAGAAGCTCCCTCTAAATACCACTATAAATCGTCCTATCATTATATTCGTGTTTTAAATATAACACCTAATACAATAATTAGTAACTTATATTAATACTTATTTAATTAACTTTACTCACAACCATACTGAATTAATTTTTCTTTGAATGCATCACAAAAGTCCAAAAATTGACTTGGTAAAAAACCTGGATTACTCATATTTAATTCTTTAGCAAAGTCCTTTAATTTATCTACAAATGGTAAAAAATCATTGTTTTTTCCATCAAGAGTGAAGTATGGTACTGAAATTCCTCGGCTTCTCATCTGATCTACTGCAATAGCATAATAAAGGCTCATATCAGCATATGCACCCAGTGAAGTTTCTGTATATCCAAAATCGGAACAAGTATCTTTAAAAGCATCATGAGCTTTTTTAGTATTAATTATATTTTCATTTTGTTCACTTATTGTTATGCTATCATTTTTTTTTACTTCTTCCGTAATATTTTTACTTAATTCATTTTCTTTATTTAATTTTGCCTTTTCAAAAGCTTGGCTCTGATTAATATTAACGCTCTGATTATTTATATTATTATATATTCTACTCATAGAAATCTCCCCTTTTAAATATCATTATAAAATTTCATATTATTATATTCGTATTTTAAATATAATACTTAATACAATAATAATATATAATTAAATAATTGGAAATATATATTTACTTTTGAAAAAAATAACTTAATATATAAATAGAGTATAAGGAGGAGATTATATGAAACACATGTATAAAAAAGTCATGACGGTATTTGTCACTATATTATTATTTGCAACTTTTATGCACACAAAAAAGGTACAAGCTTATGATAATAATTCAAGCTTGAGCTTTAAAATTAATGCAATAGGTGATGCTAAAAGACGTTATGATTATAATGGAGAAATACTTACTTATTATGTTAACAATATACAGGTAGCTGAATTTTCAGGTCGCACATATGATATGAATACTAAAGAAATTGTAATTCAAACTAAGCATACTAATTACTATGATAATACAACTGTACATGTAGATGGTAAGTTTATAGGAGAAAGCACGGATGTTTTACTTGAATTTCAAGAAAAGGAACAATCACGTTATACAACTTTTGCAATAAAATATTTAACTCCAGGTAAACATCTTATTGAAGTAAGATCAGCTCCGTATAATTTGGGCGGGCAGATTCTAAATGATTACTGCTATGTAAATATTCCAGTATTCGAAGATGAAAAAATACAACAATCTATTGAAAATATAAATGCTGGAAATGCCACTATGAATGATTATGAAATAGTGGGAGTAAATCCTTTAACTATTTCTGACTTGCAATCAGTAAATAATAAAGTTAAGGGTAAAACTGTAACCGCAGCTAATGTTCAAGAAACTATAAATCAAATAGTAGACGAGATAAAAATAGAAATAAAGGAAAAGGAAGCACTTATAAAAATAAATACAGGAACAGCTAGTATAAATGATTATAAAGCAATAGGCATAGAAAATGTTCAATCAAATAACTTAAAACAGTTAAATATTGCTATAATAATTACAAGAAATTCAAAGGAATGTGATTTAACAAAAGATGAAATAAAAGTAGTTCTAGATGAGTTACCACAAAAAATAGAAGGGTCATTTGCATCGGTAAATGCAGGAACAGCAACTTTAGACGATTATAAATTAATAGGGGTAACTGGTGTAACTGATATCAATTTAGTTGATGTTAATGAAGCATTAAAAGATAAAGAACATACAATATTAAGCAAGCTACAAACAGATGCAAACACAATAATAAATTCACTTATAACCATAAATTCAGGAACAACAACTCTTAGTTATTATACAAAATTGGGAATAAGTACTGTACAAGCAGATAACGCCAAAGCAGTAAAGGAAGCTATAATGATTGCAAAAGATGCAAAGGGAGCTAACTTAACAAAAGCCGAAATTAATCAAGTAATAAATGATGTTTTAAATAAAATAGCAATCTCACTTGATGCAGTAAATGCAGGAATAGCAACTTTAGACGATTATAAATTAATAGGAGTAACTGGTGTAACTGATGTCAATTTAGTCGATGTTAATGAAGCATTAAAAGGTAAAGAGCACTCAACGTTAAGCAAAGTACAAACAGATGCAAATACAATAATAAATTCACTTATAACCATAAATTCAGGAACAACAACTCTTAGTTATTATACAAAATTGGGAATAAATACTGTACAATCAGATAACGCTAAAGCAGTAAGAGATGCTATAATAATCGCAAAAGATACAAAAGGAGCTAACTTAACAAAGGCTGAAATTAATCAAGTAATAAATGATGTTTTAAATAAAATACAAATCTCATTTGGATCGGTAAATGCAGGGACAGCAACCTTAGATGATTATAAATTAATAGGAGTAACTGGTGTGACTGATATCAATTTAGTTGATGTTAATGAAGCATTAAAAGGTAAAAAGCACTCAACGCTAAGAAAAGTACAAGCAGATGCAAACACAATAATAACGTCACTTTCAATGATAAATTCAGGAACAACAACTCTTAGCTATTATACAAAATTAGGAATAAATACTGTACAAACAAGTAATGTCAAAGCAGTAAGAGATGCTATAATAATTGCAAGAAATGCAAAGGGAGCTAATTTAACAAAAGCTGAAATTAATCAAGTAATAGATAATCTTTTAAATAATAATTAAATTTCACAAATCACAGCTTTCCTACAAATTGATAAAAATAGAGATAGCCCAAAGGTTATCTCTATTTTTAATGTACAAAGCGTATGAATAAGTACTCCTGTAAATTAGTACAATTATAAAAAAATAATTTAAAAAGCTACTAAAGTATCTATTACAATACTTAGTAGCTTTTATTTACTTACTATTATGCTTATCAATTAAACTCTTTATTTCCTGGGGAGTTAATCCACTTGCATTTATTATAGGAGTTTTAGTTTCTGTATTACTATATCCCATCATGTTAGCGTTATAATCTGCTGTTACAATAACATCTAGGTTATCTAACTTTGACTCACTGCTTTCCATTGATTCACCTAGTTCTTGCACTGAATACCCTTCTTTAGTTAAAAAATCCGCTACATTTTTTAACCCTTTTTGTATACCAACTTTTTTCATAACTATATCACCTCAGGATTATTCTGTACAGATAGCTGCTAATATATACTATAATTTCTACTGTTTTGTTACGTTATACTTTACTCCCTTGTACAGTGCCGTTGATACTTCTAAAATACAAGCTATAATCATAATTATAATGAATGATGATGTTAGCCTTGACCATAAGTTACTAAAATCAACGCTTAAATTTGTATACTTAATTATTTCACCTGCAAAGTCTGGATTCCATACTCCTGGGTTAGTAAATACTATTAACATTAAAATCGTTGAAATTACACTTAAAAATGTAAAGGAAGCTGCAAGTTTCAACGTCCATCTTCTTGAAATAAGCTTTAGTACTTCCTTGAGTATGCTTAGTATGAAAATAATTACAAAGAATATTTTATATCCCATTACAATTTCTAAATTAAATACGGGTATTATTGATATTCCTTTGGAATTTTGAATATATGCAGCAAAAAGTTCAGGCGAAAAATAGAATATAGCCATGAAAATAGTTGAAAATAATATTGCTACCACTGATTCTATTGGAGATATTATGGCTTTTTTCTCTGGAATTATTGGTAGCTCCGATAAAGTCCACTTATCCTTTTGTAGTCTAATTCCTGCATCATTGGCATTATTTCGCTCTGCAATAGCAAAGCCCACAGTAGTCCAAGCAAAGCCTTGAAGAAGTGCTGAGAACAATGCTCCCAAATAATTTGAAAAAATACTAACTATATTTTGAGTATTATCAACGATACTTCCTACAATAACTCCTATTGATATCCCTATAAATACAGCCCCTAAAACTATTTTAAGTATAGTTATATATTTATCATAATTTTTAGGACCTATTAAATAACGTTTAGAACCTCTATAATTATCTGCAAGTACTTCAGGATCTCCTAGCTCCAATAGTACTTTTTTCACTTTACTTTCATAAGGCTCTGACTCTTCCAGTTCTTCGATCATATCATCTATTAGTGTTTTTAATTCTTTTTCTATGTCTTCCCGTTGTTTTTCTGGCAAATTTCTCGTAACAGCATAAACATATCGATTAATTATATCCATTGATTTCCCCCCCTAACTATTTATAAGATTATCCATGTTTTTAACCATATCCAGCCATTGTTCACATAGTTTATTATATATATTCTTACCACTATCAGTTAAATGATAATACTTCCTTGGTTTTGCGCTTTCTACTTCCCAACTGCTATATAAGAGTCCTTGTTTTTCCAACCTCCTTAGAAGTGGATATAGAGTGCCTGCATCTACAGCTATTCCCTTCTCTTCAAGCAATACAACGAGAGAATATCCATATTGCGGTGATTTTAATTGACTTAATACACTTAGAATTATTGTACCCCTTCTCAGTTCCTGCACTAAGCTGCTAAGTAGCACATCATCTTTGTTTTCTTTCACTTAATCACCTCCTAATTTTATAATACTGTACGATACACACTATTCTAAATATATTATTATTATTTTATAAATATTATTTTTTTGATAAATAAACATATAAAAAAATAAACATATTCATTCCTACTTTAATGAATATGTTTATTCTCATAAATAACTCTTTTTAATCCACGCTCTTTAAAGACTCCACCATTTCAACATTTCTAAGCTTATAATACATCGCCACGTTTACAAGAATTGCAAATACTAGGGTTAGAGCTACAGAAATTATATAACTCTTAAAATTCAACTTAAGTCCAAACATCATGTTTTCCATTTCTACAGTAGTCATTATAAACCTATGTAAGAATACTCCCATGACCAGTCCCACTAGAGTTCCTATAAGGGTTAGGATTGTATTTTCCCTGTAAATGTATGCAGACACCTCATTATCATAAAAACCCAGAACCTTTATAGTGGCAATCTCTCTTATTCTTTCGCTTATATTAACATTGGTTAAATTATATAAGACTACAAAAGCCAATGCTCCTGCAGATATAATCATAACTAGCACTACATAGTTTAAACTTCTTATGGTATCCTCAAAATTTTCTTTAATAGCAGTGTTAAAGCTTACGTTAGAAATTCCTTCTTTTTTCATTAAATCTCTAGATAAGCTATCTTCAAACTCCTTAGAAGTATTCTTTAAAACTCCTATAGCCTCATTAAATTCTACTTTTTCCTTAAAAATCGTCTTATAAAACCTTGGAGATAAATACACATAATTGAAAAGATAGTTTTCAGTGATGGCACTTACCTTAACTAAAGCTTCATCATCTTCATTATTAATAAGCTTTATCTCATCTCCAACTTTTGCCCCCAAAATCTTACCAACCTGCTCAGTGATTATCACTCCATCTTCAGGAATATTAATTTTCTTTTCATCTTTACGTCCTTGAAGATGTATGAAATCGTCTATATTATCTAAATCCTTTGGAACTATTATGGAAATATCTTTTTTTATATCATTTAATGAAAGACTTCCACTTTCTCTAAATATTAATTCATGGCTAGCTATTCTATCATCTTCAGCCACATATTTCACAGCCTCAGGCTCTAGTCTTACAGTCATATCATAGGTAAATAAAACTCCAAACTGTTTATCTACCAAAGTTCTAATGGAATCCTTTATACCGAAGGCCGAAAGCATTAAGGCAGTACATCCTGCTATCCCAAATACGGTCATGAAAAATCTTCTTTTATATCTAAATATATTTCTCGTTGTAACTTTGCCACTAAAATTTAATCTATTCCAAATGAAAGGTATTCTTTCCAGTAGTATTCTCTTTCCTTCTTTAGGAGCCCTTGGTCTCATTAGTGAAGAGGGACTTTCCCTTAATTCATTATTACAAGCAAAAAACGCAGCCATTGTAGTAACGCTTACAGCTCCTAATGATATTGAGGTTGCTAAAGCCCCATTAAAACTTAAGATAACGGGAGGTAATACATACATAATTCCATAGGCATTAAAAATAACTATTGGGAATACTGTAAATCCTATAGCTATTCCTATTACACAACCTAAAAATGTTGCGGTTAAAGCATAAAATATGTACTTAGAAGCTATAGCTCCCTTCCCATACCCTAATGCTTTTAGTGTTCCTATATTTACCCTTTGCTCATCTACCATTCTAGTCATAGTGGTTAGACATACTAAAGCTGCAACTAAGGCAAAAAATACCGGAAACACTCTAGATAAGGCATCAATTCTATCTGCTGCCCCACCATAGTCTACATAGGAATAATGGCTATCTCTATCTAATACATACCATTTTCCCTTTTCAATTTTTTCTAAGTCCTTTTCGCCCTCCTCAATTTCCTTTAAAGCTTTTAAAAGTTCCTTATCTGCCTTTTCCTTTGAGGTTTTATATTCTTCTTCACCCTTTTTTAAGTCTATTTTGGCCTTTTGAATTTCTTCTCTTCCCTTTTTAAATTCTAAAAGACCCTTTTCTTCTCCTTCCTTAAGCTTTATTTTTTCCTTTTCTAACTTTTCTCTAGAAGAAATCAATAAAGCTTTGGATTCATTAAGTTCTTCCTGTCCTTTAGCCAATTCAGTCTTTTTTATCCCTAATTCTCTTTTCCCCTTTTCTACACTCTCTTTAGTTCCAGTTAACATTTGAAGAGTGGTTTGCAATTCCTGAGAAAGCTTTTCCCTTTCGCTCTGAGGTACTTCTGGATTTTCTAAAGCAGCCTTAATTTCTTCTATCTTACTCTGTAATAAAACTATAGCATCTTCTCCTTTTTTAATTTCTTCCTCGGCCTTTTTAAATCCCTCTTCTGCCAAAGCCTTATTTTCATTGAAGGTTTTAAGGCCTTTTTCATATTCCGCCTCTCCTTTTAATAAATCTGCCTCACCCTTAGCTATTTTCTCTTTTCCTTCTTTAATAGAAAAATTGAAATCTCTTTCTTCTTTTGCAAGTTTATTTTCATTACTACTTATTTCTAATTTACCATCATTTATTTCTTTTAAAGCTTTAGATAATTTTTCTTCTGCATCAGTCTTTTCCTTTAAATATTCCCTTTTACCTTTTTCTAATTCCTCTTTTCCTTCTTGTAAAATATCTGCATATCTAAGAACTTCCCTATCTTTAGCCAAGTTTTTAATCTCATCTGTAACTTTATGAACCACATTAAAATATTCCTCTTTATAAGAGTTTAGTTCCTTCGCTCCTTTAACTGTAGCAAAAATTTCTGTAAAAACCTCTGATTTAAAATCTTCCTGTGGAATCATTATAAAATTTCTTACTTGACCATTGCCAATATTACTGCTTCCCTTTTCAAACGATAGGTAGTAAGGGGTCTGCACCATACCCACTACTTTATATTCTGTTGTTTTAAGGTTATCACTTAAAGGGGTATCCTTTCCTGAATTAACCTTAATTACAGTACCTAAAGGCACATTTATAGAATCATTTTTTCCCTTTTCAATGACACACTCCCCAGACTTCTCAGGTAACCTTCCCTCAATGAGTCTTACTCTGTTAATATAATCTCCATGGTTATCTTTTAATTTATCTAAGGGTAACCCATGAACCCTTAGCACTACTTCCTTTTCCTCATATTCCGCTAAGGCATCTAAGCTATAGGTTCCAAAGACCCCTTCTACTCCTTGAATTTTTCTTATTTCTCCTAAGTCCCCTTCCGTTAAACCTAAGGTGGACACCACTCTTATATCCATTAAATTGTAATCGTCATAATATTTATCTGCGGTATTTTTCATATCCTCTGGAGATATCTTAAGACCCGAGAAAAAAGCTACACCCAAGGCTACAATGGCTAAAATAGATAGAAATCTTCCTAAGGACTTTTTAATATCCCTTAAAGCATCCTTTCTTAAAGAAGTCTTTATCATTACCACTCAATCCTTTCTACATTCATAGGACTTTTATTTATGGTTACACTTTCTATTTTTCCATTCTTAACCTTGATAACCTTATCTCCCATAGGGGTTATTGCTAGATTATGAGTAATTACAACTACGGTCATGCCCATTTTTCTACAGGTATCTTGAAGAAGCTTTAAAATAGCTTTCCCTGTGTTGTAGTCTAGCGCTCCTGTAGGTTCATCACAAAGGAGGAGTTTTGGATTTTTCGCCAGTGCTCTAGCAATAGCTACCCTTTGCTGCTCTCCACCCGATAGTTGAGCTGGAAAATTCTTTTTTCTTTCAGTAAGCCCTACAGCCTCCAATATTTCTTCAATATCTAAGGGATTTTTACATATTTGCGTTGCTAGTTCTAAATTTTCAATAGCAGTTAAGTTTTGTACTAAATTATAAAATTGAAATACAAATCCTATATCATGCCTTCTATAAGTAATAAGGTCTTTATTAGAAAATGCATTTACTTCCTGACCATCTACTATGACCTTTCCACTGGATGCCTTATCCATGCCTCCTAATATGTTTAATATTGTACTTTTACCAGCACCACTAGCTCCTGCCACTATGACAAATTCACCTTTATCAATGGTAAAATCTACTCCGCTTAAAGCTTCGATTTCTACTTCCCCCATTTTATATGCTTTTTTTACATCTTTAAATTCTATATACTTATTCAACTTTATCTACTCCTTAGAACATTAAATATATTCTATTTATTATCATATAAATTCTACCACATT
Source organism: Clostridium malenominatum (assembly GCF_039521365.1). Classification (NCBI taxonomy): domain Bacteria; kingdom Bacillati; phylum Bacillota; class Clostridia; order Eubacteriales; family Clostridiaceae; genus Clostridium; species Clostridium malenominatum. Next base: position 229,861 of record NZ_BAAACF010000001.1, on the reverse strand, counting down.
TTACTTTATATTAACCATATTTCAAAAAATTTAAAGCCCATAGGCTAAACACCTATGGACTTTAAATCCTCACTACATATCTTTAGTGGCTATCAAATCAATATCTGTCCCTAATATATTCTCAACAATAACTTGTCCAACCTTTACTGGGGCCTCCAGAGCAAGAGAATTTATCACTTTCATACATTCAAAGATCTTATCTTTCGGAATTGCACCATTAGTTCTTACTGGAAGTCTTTTCAAATGAGCCTTTGTTATTTTGACAGTAGAGGTTAAAACTCTAGTGGGATTAGTGAGCTCCTTTATTCCATAATCGATTCCTCTATTACATGTGTTCCCCGTTACCTTATATCCTAAAGGTTCATTTTCATCCTCCGTTACAGTTAACCTGCAACCTATGGGGCACACAATGCAAACCATATCCCTTTTACTCATTTTTTACACCTCCTCTACACATATGGATATTTCTGATATTTTTCTTTCCTTTAGCAAACTTGATTTAATTTTTATATTTTCCATTTCCGCTGGAGCTAAATGAGGTTTTTTAATTTCCCTTATTACCTCATCATCCAACTTAATTACTAGCTTAACATCATTATAAACATTCTTCACTCTCATAAATAAGTGAACACTATCATCTATATTTTCTACTCTAATCCTTTGAGGAACTATATAGCTTATACCTTCTCCTGCTACTGTAGTTATTACATCTTCATCTTCCTTAAGCAAATTCTTAACAAATTTAGCAGCGCCCTTACCTGCTCTTCTACTTTCTTCAGTAACAAAATCCACTAAATCATGTACATGAACCACATTTCCGCAGGCAAAAATTCCTTTAATTGAAGTTTCCATAGACTCATTAACCACGGGACCTGAAGTAACCCTATGAATTTCTACATTAGCCTTTTCTGATAATTCATTTTCAGGAATTAACCCAACTGATAATAAAAGGGTGTCGCACTCATAATGCTTTTCTGTCCCCTTAATAGGTCTTCTATTTTCATCAACCTGAGCTATTACAACCCCTTCTACTCTATCTTTTCCTTCAACTTTCACCACGGTATGACTTAATAATAAGGGTATATTAAAATCCTCCAAACATTGAACTATATTCCTAGTAAGCCCACCTGAAAAAGGCATGAGTTCTGCCACAGCCTCCACCTCAGCTCCTTCCAATGTAAGTCTTCTAGCCATTATAAGGCCTATATCTCCAGAACCTAGTATTACTATCTTCTTTCCTACCATATACCCTTCCATGTTAATAAACCTTTGAGCCATACCTGCACTATAAACTCCTGCTGGCCTTGTTCCTGGAATATTTATAGCTCCCCTGGTTCTCTCTCTACATCCCATGGCAAGTATTACAGCCTTAGCCTGTATTTTAATAAAACCTTCTTCACCGTTTACCGTACTTATTACTTTATCTTCGGTAATATCTATTACCATAGTATCTAGCTTATAATCTATGCCCATTTCTTTTAATTCTTCAATAAATCTTCCTGCATATTCAGGGCCTGATAATTCTTCTTTAAAAATATGAAGACCAAAGCCGTTGTGGATACACTGTTGAAGTATTCCACCTAATTCCCTATCCCTTTCAATAATCAAAATACTATCTACACCATTTTTCTTACTTTCAATGGCCGCAGCAAGACCCGCTGGGCCTCCTCCTATGACTACAATATCATAACTAAGCATCTCATCACCTCCATATCACTCTTTGGTTTCACCTGTTATTATATAAGAGTTCTTATTGCCTTTAACTATGTCTTTTATATCTTTTCTAAGCTCTCTAGCTAAAATCTCCATAACCCTTGGGCCACAAAATCCCCCTTGGCACCTTCCCATACCAGGCCTTACCCTTCTTTTAACACCATCTACAGTGGTAGCTCCAACCTTTCTATGGATTGCATCTACAATTTCACCCTCTGTAATATTTTCACATCTACATATTACCCTTCCGTACCTTGGGTCTTTTTTTATTACCTCTGCCTTTTCTTCATCACTTAACTCATTAAATATTATAACTTCTCTTCTTACAGGGTTATAATCTTCTTTTTCCTCTAGGTCACCTGCTATTCCTTTAATGATTTCCACCACATACTCCGCAATGGCTGGAGAGGATGCTAGTCCTGGTGACTTAATACCGGCTACATTAATAAATCCTTTACTTTCCTTACATTCCTCTATTATGAAATCTCCCCCTGTGGCCTCAGCCCTAAGCCCCGCAAAGGAGGTTATCACCTTATTAAGAGGGAGATTTTCACAAGCTCTATTTGCACATTGTCTTATATAGTCCATTCCTTCTGCTGTAGTTTCCTTCACTTCCTTATTTTCTATATCCTCAGAATCTGGTCCTACTAAAGTATTTCCATGGACTGTTGGTGCAATTAAAACCCCTTTTCCCATGGAGGTAGGACATTGGAAAATAACTTTATTAACTATATTTCCTGAACTTTTGTCTAGTACATAATATTGCCCTCTTCTAGGGATAATCTTAAAGCTTTCTGGTGCCACCATATTGTTAATTTTATCTGCATAGACTCCTGCAGCGTTAACTACATATTTTGCTTTAACTTCTCCTTCATTAGTGATTATTTTATATATATCATCTTTCTTCTTTACATCCAATACTTCATTATTTAATCTTAATTCTACCCCGTTTTCAACTGCATTTTCTGCCAGTGCTATTGTTAATTCGTAAGGACTAACAATACCCGCTGTGGGTGCATGCAGTGCTCCTATTATGTTTTTACTTAAACTTGGATCCATTTGACGGGCCCTGTCTCCGTCTATTATCTCTATACCTGGAACATTAAGTGCTATGCCATTAGCATACAACTTGCCTAAAACCTTCATGTCCTCTTTATCAAAAGCTACTACCAAAGAGCCTATACGCTTAAAAGGTACAGAAAGTTCTTTGCACAACTTATCAAACATAGGATTGCTTAACACATTAAATTTAGCTTTATTGCTTCCTGCCTCCGCATCATATCCAGCATGTACAATGGCACTATTAGCCTTTGTGGTTCCATTTGCCACATCATTATCTTTTTCTAGTATTATTACTTTTAAATTAAATCGTGATAATTCTCTTCCTATAAAGGTACCAATAATACCTGCACCTATAATGGCTACATCATACACCATTAACCCTCCTCATCTAGTCTTTCACTAGCTTTAAAATGTAAAGGCATGCTAAGTAATCCTACTTTCTATAGGTTTTTTAGCATGCCTCTCCTTATCTCAAGCTTTTACTTCTAATATTGTATTATGCCTCTTCCCAATCCTGTGATCTTTCCACAGCCTTTTTCCAGCCTTTATATATCTTTTCTTTATAATCTTCTTCCATTTCAGGGCTGAATACTTTATCTACATTCCATTTTTCAGATATTTCTTCTACGTTATTCCAGAAACCTACTGCAAGTCCTGCAAGGTAAGCTGCACCTAGAGCTGTAGTTTCTATAACCTTAGGTCTATTAACTGGTACTCCTAAGATATCAGATTGGAACTGCATTAGGAAATTATTTGCAACCGCTCCACCGTCTACTTTTAACTCTTTAAGGTCAATTCCTGAATCCTCTTGCATAGCTTCTAATACGTCTCTAGTCTGGTAAGCAATAGCTTCAAGAGCTGCTCTAATTATATGACATCTATTTGCTCCTCTTGTAAGTCCTAGTATAGCGCCTCTTGCATACATATCCCAATATGGGGCTCCAAGTCCTACGAAAGCTGGAACCACATAAACACCATTAGTGTCCTTAACTTTCTTTGCAAAATATTCACTGTCAGAAGCTTCTACAACAAGTCTTAATTCATCTCTTAACCATTGAATAAGAGCTCCTGCTATAAATATACTTCCTTCTAAAGCATAATTAACCTTTCCATCAATACCCCAAGCTATAGTTGTAAGCAATCCATTTTTGGAAGGAACCATTTTTTCTCCAGTGTTCATAAGCATGAAGCAGCCTGTTCCATAAGTGTTTTTAGCCATTCCTTCACCATAGCAAGCCTGTCCAAATAGGGCTGCTTGTTGATCCCCAGCTATTCCCGCTATAGGAATTTGTGCTCCTCCAAAGGTATGTTCATCTGTTACTCCATATACTTCACTAGATGGTTTTACTTCTGGAAGCATGGATTTTGGGATATCTAATTCTTTTAATATTTTCTCATCCCAACATAAATCTTTTATGTTAAATATCATAGTTCTAGATGCGTTGGTGTAGTCGGTTACGTGAACCTTACCTCTTGTTAGATTCCATAATAACCAGGTGTCTATATTTCCAAATAAAAGTTCTCCCTTTTCTGCTTTCTCTCTAGCTCCTTCTACGTTGTCTAAAATCCATTTAATCTTAGTTCCTGAAAAATAAGCATCTACAACAAGTCCAGTACTCTCTTTTATATATTCTTCCAGGCCTCTTCTCTTTAAGTCATCACAAATGCTAGCAGTTCTTCTACATTGCCAAACAATTGCATTATATACAGGTTTACCTGTGTTCTTGTCCCAAACTACAGTAGTTTCTCTTTGATTTGTAATACCAATAGCTGCAACTTCTAATGGGCTAACTCCCATAGTTTCCAAAACTTCTCTAGCAACTCCCATTTGAGTTCCCCATATTTCCATTGGATCATGCTCTACCCAGCCTGCCTTTGGATATATTTGAGTAAATTCCTTTTGCGCAACCTTAACAATTTCTGCATTATGATTAAATAAAATAGCTCTTGAACTTGTAGTTCCTTGGTCAAAAGACAGTATATATTTCTTTTCCATGATATTTCCCCCCAATTTTTCTAACTTATATACGGACTATTATTATTAAAATACAATGTTAAATAGTAAAGCTCCTATTAATGCACCTACTATTGGGGCAACTACTGGTACCCATGAATATCCCCAATCGGAGTCGCCTTTTCCAGCTATAGGTAATATAGCGTGAGCAATTCTAGGTCCTAAATCCCTTGCAGGGTTCATTGCGTACCCAGTTGGTCCACCATAAGCTAGTCCAAGTGCTAAAATTAATAAACCTACTACTAACGGTGATATTCCATCTGCTGCCTTAGGTATTCCTATTCCTAATACAGTGAAAACCAATATAAACGTAGCAATTACTTCAGTCAAGAAGTTAGCTGGTAAATTTCTTATAGCTGGTCCAGTGCAAAATATCCCCAATTTTGCTGATTTATCTTCAGTTTCAGCCCAGTGTGGTAAGTAAGCAAGCCACACTAGCGTTGCCCCTATCATTGCACCTAAGAATTGAGCAATGATATAGCCCGGTACCTGAGACCAAGAGAATTTTCCAATAACAGCTAGCGCAATAGTTAAAGCTGGATTTAAATGAGCTCCACTTATACCACCAAAAATAAATGCAGGAATTGCAACACCAATGGCCCAGGCAGTTGTAATAACTATCCAACCTGAATTTTGTGATTTACTTTTGTTTAAAAGAACTCCAGCAACTACACCATCCCCAAATAGTATTAGTATCATTGTACCTAATAGTTCGGCCGTAAAACTTGACATTATTTATTCCCCCTTAGATTAATTTTATAAAATTCTAGAAGACTTTTCTAGAAAAATATACGTTTACATTCACATGCTCTTCTTGGGATACTTTAAAAAATAAACTAAAAAGCCATACTAAAATAAACTTACTTTATATAAGTTCTTATAGTATGGCTCTCATTTCTCTGGCCTTAAATATTAAATTTACGAAATTTACTAAATATTCTATCTTGTATTGATTTTACCATATCCTCAAATAGCTTGTCAACTTATTTATTAATAAATTATACATACCATATTTCCTTTTTGCTTGTTGAAATGCCTACTGCACCATATTTTAAGTTTTGTATTACATCCTCTTTATCCATTATTAATCCACCAGTTATAATGGGAATACTAGTTTCATGATATATTTTTTCTGTAATTTTAGGCATAATACCTGGCAAAATTTCAACGGCATCTGGTTTAGTTACTTTTATCGACTCAATTCCCGAATCTAAAGATAGAGAGTCTATCATGAATAGCCTTTGTATGGTAAATAACCCCATATCTTTAGCTGGACGTATAAAACTACTCTTTGTAGTAATTATTCCATCTAAATTAGTCTTTTGATTAATATATCTTAAAGTGGTTAAATTCCTAGAAAATCCATCTAGCAAGTCTATATGTACATATATACTTTTTTCATTTTCTTTAACCTTTTTTACTATTTGTTCAAGATTAAAAATGTCACCTGTTAAAAGAAATATTATTTCACAAGGAGATTCTATGGCCTCCTCTAGTTTTTCTATATTGTTTACCGCAGCAATAACAGGACTTATTTGTATTTTGCTTAAAAATTCATCTTTCAATACATTCACCTCTTTAATCTAACAGTTATTCCCATATTATTATATATAACTAAATAATGCAATATATGACTAAATTATTTTTTAATGTGTTATATATATTTAATCTCCATATTGGTTAAACTTATTATGTAAATATTAAAGGAGGTTTTAAGTTATGGAAAGAATTAGTTGTGATGTTTTAAATTGTTCTCACAATAAAGAAGCTGCTTGCTACGCTAATGTTATTAATGTAGGTGGTCTTAAAGCTAAAAATTCTTCTCACACTTCATGTGGTTCTTTTTTAGATTCAGCTCACTACGGCACCCTTACAAATAACGCTAATAATCCTGGTTCTCCTTGTTCTGCAATTACTTGTAATGTACAAAATTGCATTTATAACTCAGATAAGCTATGTAATGCAGAATCTATAAAAGTTACTGGAGATGATGTGCAAGTATATACTCAAGCTAATTGCTCAACCTTTGAACCTAAACAGTATTAATCTAATAGAAAAAGGGTTTCTTTATAAACTAAAGGAACCCTTTCCATTTTTCATTCTTTTATTTATTAAAATATCTCTCAAGTAAACCCTTAAAGGCCTTTCCATGTCGTGCTTCATCCTTACACATTTCATGCACTGTATCGTGAATAGCATCAAGATTTTTTTGCTTTGCTAAAGTAGCAAGCTCTTTCTTTCCTGCGCATGCTCCATATTCAGCTTCAACCCTTGCTTTTAAGTTTTCTTGAGTATTAGGTTTTACCACCTCGCCTAAAAGCTCTGCAAACTTTGCTGCGTGTTCCGCTTCTTCATAGGCGATTCTTGTATAAGCTTCTGCAACCTCTGGATATCCTTCTCTGTCTGCCTGTCTTGCCATAGCAAGATACATTCCAACTTCGGTACATTCACCTAAGAAGTTTGCTCTTAATCCTTCTATAACTTCACTATCTAATCCTTCAGCTATGCCTATTCTATGTTCATCTGCCCAATTTAAATCGTCTGTGGCTTCTTTAAATTTGCTAGCATCAGCCTTACAAATAGGACATTTCTCTGGTGGAGCATCTCCTTCATGGATATACCCGCATATTGTACAAACAAATTTCTTCATAGTCATTCTCCTCTATCAATATATTTTCATCAATATATCTTTGCCTTTTATACCTTATTTTATTTATGAATTTTTATATTATTTTTCCACTAGAGAATAACTTTTCAATTTCTTCTGGAGGTACAGCCTTACTAAATAAATATCCTTGACCAACCTGACATCCATCCTCTTTTAAAAAAGTAGCTTGTTCCATGGTCTCAACACCCTCTGCGATAACTTGAAGTTTTAAATTATGGGCAAGCTTTATAACTGACTTTACAATAAATTCTTCTTCGTTGTTATTTATAATACTTTGTATAAATTCTCTATCAATTTTCAATACATTTATAGGGAGCTTCTTCAAATAGGTTAAGGAAGAATAGCCTGTTCCAAAGTCATCTAGGGCAATACTTACACCTATTCCTCTTAATTGTTCAATAATTTTTATTACAGAATCTAAATCATATATTATAGCCGTTTCTGTAATTTCAATTTCCAGCTCACTATACTCTAAGCCACATTCATTTAAGGTATTTTTTAAAATTCCAACAAAATCTTCCTGTACTAACATTTTGCTAGATATGTTTACTGATATTTTCCCAAAGTTATATCCCTTTTCATTCCATAGCTTCTTTTGCTTACAAGCAGTTTCAATAACCCATTGATCTATTTGTCTTATGTATCCTACTTCCTCTGCCAAGGGAATAAATTGATCTGGAGGAATATGTCCTTTCTTTGGATGAAACCATCTTATCAATGCTTCCATACCTTTTATTTTTCCCGTTTGAAGTTCTATTTGTGGTTGATAGTATAAAGTAAACTCTTTATTTTCAATGGCAATTCTTAAACTGTTTATCATGCTTATTCTTTTTAAGGTTTTTTCCTGCATATTAAAATCGTAAAACTCATATCCATCTTTACCTCTAGATTTCACATGATGAACTGAAGCATCTACATTCTTATACAAACTCTCTAAGTCTCTGCCGTCTTCTGGATAAACTGCAATGCCCATACTTACAGTTATAAAAAACTCATTACCTTCAAAATTCCACGGTTTTTTTATTTCCATTAAAAAATCTTCTACGTCTTTAATAATAAGATCTTTATCTATAATTTTCTTTAATACAATAACAAACTCATCGCCACTTAATCTAGCACAAAAATTAGGTGGCTTAACAAAGGTGTTAATAATATTTACAATATGTTTTAATAACTCATCGCCAATTTTGTGACCTAGTATTTCATTTACATTTTTAAAATCATCAATATCAAAATAAAGCAGCGCCATCTTCTCTCCAGATTCTTCTGCCTCCTTTAACATCTTGCTTACCTTCTTCTCAAAAAAAGCTCTATTAGGAAGCTTTGTCAAAGTATCATAATAAGCCAATCTATACAACCTGTCCTCCATTACTTTACGCTCTAAAATATCCCTTTTACAATATTTCAAAAATAAAATCAGTAATAATATTAACAATACTACTATTATGCAAATAAGAATAATCTCCATACATTTCATCCCCTTGTGTACTAATTATACTTGGATTTTGTCGTAAATAACTGCCTTGTTTTTTCCAACCTTTTTTGCTTCATATAATGCTGTGTCCGCGTAGTGGATTAAATCTTCTATGGAAATTCTGTTATTTGGAAGAATGCTTACCCCACCGATACTTACCGTCTGATAATTATTAATTAGTGAATATTCATGTTTAATATTTATTTCCTTCATTCCTTGAATTATCTCATTAGCTAGCTTTTCAGTTTTCTCTTTATTTAAACTTGGCAGTAAAATCATAAATTCATCTCCGCCGTATCTTCCAACTATTCCTCTATATGCTTCTGTTTTTTCATTGAGAAGCAATGAAATTTTTCTTAAATTTTCATCTCCTGCCAAATGGCCGTAATTATCGTTATATTGTTTAAAAAAATCTAAATCTATAAAAAGTAAAGACATGATTTTCTTATCTTTAATACTCTTGCCCCACTCTGTTTCAAGTATCTCCATAAATGAACATCTATTTAAGGTTGATGTTAACCAATCGGTGCACGAGATTATAATTTTTTCTTTCATTTCCTTATCCACTTTTTTAAGTCTAACAGAAAGGTAAATAGTCAGTAATCCAATTAAAATATTAGTAAGGACAAATCCAATTATTATGTACAAATTATTTCTTATTAGGGATGAATATTTACTCATGTAAAGATCTACCCCTACTATACCTATATATTTTCCGTCCCTTAAATAAACAGGTGCATATCCTGTCAAGTAATTCCCCCATGGGCTACTAGAAACAAAATATCCTGGTTTCTCACTTTTATATGCAATAGTAGTGTCCTCGTCCATTACAGTATATCTATCTTTATCCGTATACCATTCCCAATTAGTATCTTCTAATCTTACATCATAACTGGCAACCCCATCTAATAGGTAAGTAGCGTTCAATAGCGTGCCTAATGGCATACCATAAATTTCTTCTTCCCCGTTTTCTACTTTATATTTAGCCTTAGAGTCTGGAATATTTGATAAAATATATATATACTTGATATCTGAATAACTCATTATATTTCTTGTCATTTGTTCAAATTCAATATTTACAGAATCATTCAGCAGTTCACGGAAATTCAGTGAAAGAAGCCTATTATACTCCCTCTCATCCACGTCAAATCTCTCAGCTAAATCTACTGCCACTATCATAGCCTTGTTGCCTAGCTCTCTCTTAATACTTTCAGAAGTTTTATTATGAGAAAAAACTACTAATGCAAGAAGAGAAGAAAACCAAAGGAGTATTAGTACCTTAATAACTATTTTATATGGACACACCTTTTTTAAATAAGATTTTTCAATCATAAAGCTCTCCCCTTTTATTGCGTTAACTCACCCCAAATTAAGCTTTATATTTTATTTTATTATATATTAAATATGTAATTTTTGCTATAAATCTTTGTCAAAATAAATCGAAATGAGTAATATTAAATAAAACGCAAAATCCCCATACATAGTGCATGGGGTATTGAAATTTTTATATTTATACTTTATTGTTCTTTAAACCATTCTCTAGTATTATTTGCTATTTTAACTAGAGTAAGCATTACTGGTACCTCCACTAGTACCCCAACCACTGTTGCAAGAGCTGCACCTGATGTTAATCCAAATAGTGCAATGGCAACTGCTACTGAAAGTTCAAAGAAGTTGCTTGCTCCAATCATACCTGCTGGTGCAGCAATATTATGTGGTAGTTTCCATAATTTTGCCCATCCATAAGCAATGGCAAATATTAAGAAAGTTTGTATGGTTAAAGGTATTGCTATAAGAAGAATATGCAGTGGATTGTTTAGTATAATCTCACCTTGGAATGAAAATATAATAACTAATGTTAATAGCAATCCCATAATTGTCACATTATCAAACTTCTTTAAAAATACATTATTAAAGTAGTCTAATCCTCTGTTTTTTACAATAGCATTTCTTGTTAAAAATCCCGATCCTAGTGGTATAACTACAAAAAGTATAGTTGAAAGTATTAGTGTACCGTAGGATAGAGGAACATCACTTACTCCTAATAAAAATGCTACTATTGGAGTAAAGGCAATAAGAATAATCAAATCATTAACTGCTACTTGAACTAAAGTATATGCAGGATCCCCTTTTGTTAAATAACTCCATACAAATACCATGGCTGTACATGGAGCTGCTCCAAGTAGTACTGCTCCTGCTAAATACTGGGTGGCAAGATTTGCTGGTATAAAAGCTTTAAATACAACCTTGAAGAAGAATGCTGCTATAGCATACATAGTAAATGGTTTTATAAGCCAGTTAGTCACACAGGTAACTACCAGTCCTTTTGGCTTTTTTGTAGCAGTAACAATACTAGAAAAATCTATTTTAAGCATCATTGGATATATCATAAGCCATATTAGTATCGCTACAGGTAGTGAAACATTATAATATTCAAATTTATTAAGGGTTTGTGGTATAACAGGTATAAATTTACCAATAAGTATTCCCACCACAATACAAAGTGCAACCCAAAGAGTTAAATATCTTTCAAATACTCCTAACCCTTTCCCTTTAACTTCTTTACTTTCTGACATTTTAAAATCCCCCTCTATTTCTTTGTCTCCTTATAAAACTTATGTCCTCCTGAAAGGTTGTAAACCTTCTTAAATCCATGGTTAATCAATATATTTTGCGCTGCGTTTCCTGTTACTCCCTTATTACAGTAAGTGATTGTTAAAACATCCTTATCTAAGTTTATTAACTCTTCTCTTAAATTACTATGAGGAATGCTAACTGCTGTATCCACATGAGATTCATTGTATTGTTTATTTTCCCTAGCATCAATAATTTGTATTTTTTCACCGTTAGCTATCAATCTTTGAGCTTCTACTGATGTTATAATTGGCCTATGATTATTTAAGGCATTGTCTAATATCATTCCTGTATAGTGAACGGGATCTTTAGTTGTTGAAAACGGTGGAGCATAGGCTAGATCTAAATGGAAAAGTTCCTCCACTTTTGCACCATAAGTAATTAAAGTGGCAAATACATCTATCCTCTTATCTACACCTTCATACCCAACAATTTGTACTCCTAATAGCTTTTGAGTTTTCTTATCTGCAATAGCTTTTATGACCATTTCTCTGCCATGAAAATAATCTGGTTTATCTGGTTTAATATTATGGCAAGTTACTATATCATATCCTTCTGCTATAGCTTCCCTTTCAGATAAACCTGTAATTGCAATAGTCATATCAAAGAGCTTAAATATTCCAGTACTTAAGTTACCTCTATATTCTAAAGTACCACCAGTAAGCACATCTCCCGCTATTCTTCCTGTCTTATTTGCTGTGGAACCTAGAGGTCTATATACCTGTTTCATGGTGATTAAAGAAAAAGTTTCAATACAGTCACCACAAGCATAAATATCTCTGATATTTGTTTCCATCCTGTTATTAACCTTTATTGCTCCAGTAATTCCAAGCTCTACTCCTGCTTCTTTAGCAAGTCCCACATTAGGTCTTACTCCAGTGGCCATAATAACCATATTGCTTTCTATTTCTTTTCCATCTTCTAAAATCACCTTATTTTCATAAATTTCGACAATACTAGTGTTCTTCATAATGGCAATATTCTTTTTAGTTAAAGCATTTTCTAAAAACATTGCCATATCTTCATCGAGATTTGGTGTTATTTTGCTTTGCTTTTCTACAATAGTAACATTTATTCCATATTCCATTAGATTTTCAAGCATTTCAAAACCAATAAATCCTGTCCCTGCAATTACTGCATGTTTTGGTTTTCTTTCATCTATGAAATTTTTAATATTTCTAGCACTTTGAACATTTCTTAAAAAAAATACATTAGGGTCGTTTATCCCTTTTACATTAGGTATAAAAGGAGTAGCACCTGTTGCAATAACTAGCTTGTCATATCTATCCTTAAATACTTCACCTGTACTTAGATTCTTAATGGATAATTCTTTCTTCTCTGTATCTATCTTTAACACTTCATAGCCAATAAAAACATCAATATTGTATTTCTTTTTAAAGAATATAGGATCTCTTGGTGTGAGTTCTCCAATATCCCCTACTTCTCCACCTATATAATAAGGAAGCCCACAACCTGAATAGGAAATATCCTTATCCTTTTCGTATATTACTATTTCTGCCTTATCATCATTTCTTCTAGCCTTTGCAGCGGCTGATGTTCCCGATGCTACGGCACCTATCACTAGTATTCTCATTTTATCAACTCCTCAAGTTTCTCACCTTTTACTTCTTCTGGAATCCATTCTATAACTGCAAAATTCCCTTTGGATATTTCATTTACTTTGTTAATCCACTCCACTTCATTACTTGCCTTTACCTTCAAAATATCATTTGTGGTATTAGCTGCATAGAAGCTTGAATTGATAACCCACCACTTGCTATGAATATCAGCTCTATTTAAATCTTCCTGTAACCTTAAGGCTTCATGAACTGGTGTAGTTTCTGCAATAGTTACAATAATAACCTCTGTATCCTCTTCATTTCTAAGTTTAGGTAAAAGCTTCTTAACTGATTCTGGAATATCCCCTTGAGAACGCTGAATTTCTTTATGATAGCTTTGAGTAGAATCCAGTAGTAACAACGTATGTCCTGTTGGTGCTGTATCAATAACTACAATCTCCTTTTCTGACCTATCAACTATTTCAGCAAAAGCTCTAAATACTGCTATCTCTTGAGTACAAGGAGATCTTAAATCTTCTTCAACATAAGCAATATCATCATCACTCATGGTTTCCCTGGCTTTACTTAATACTTCTTCCTTATATCTTTCTAATTCTCTCTTTTCATCAATGCTGCTTAAAGTAATACCATAACTCTCATCTAATACAAACTTTAAATGAGCTGCTGGGTCCGTAGTTGTTAAATGTACTTTCTTTCCTTTTTTAGCAAGTCCTAAAGCAATAGCAGCAGCTATGGTAGTTTTACCTACTCCACCTTTCCCCATGGTAAATATTACTTTTTTGTTTCTAGTATATAAATCTTCTATAACATTATTTAATTTAGGTATATTATGAGTATTTAATTTTTCACTATTATATTTAACATTGTTATCATTTAAAAATGCTCTTACGTTTTCTAGTCCTGTCACATTATAAGGTCTTAGAGGTATTTTAAAGGTTTCAAGCGACTTAATCCCTTCTGGTATATTCTTTAATGCATTTTGTTGTTTTTCATAAATAGCATTAGAAAGATAGTCATCATGTTCTTCAAGAACACCATTAATTATTAAAACTTGATTATTTACCCCTATATCTTGAAGTTCTTTAGATGCTCTTTCCGCTTCTTTAAGCGGTGATGGTTCAGGGCGAGATACAAGTATAAGTGTAGTTTTTTCCTTATCCGCTAAGTTTTCCACTGCATTTTTATAAACTTCTTTTTTACTTTCAAGTCCTGAAAGCTGACCGAGGCAAGATGCTCCGTGGGTACTTTCACTAATAAAATTACTCCAGGCTGATGGCAGTTGTAGCATTCTTAAAGTATGTCCTGTGGGTGCTGTATCAAATATTATATGGTCAAAATCCTTTTGAACCTTATCATCAGTTATAAAGGTAGAAAACTCATTAAAAGCAGCTATTTCAACAGTACATGAACCCGAGAGTTGTTCCTCCATGTTTTTTAGAACCACTTCTGGTAATTTACCACGAAATGGAGCTATTACACTTTCTTTATACTCAGCAGCTGCTTCCTCTGGGTCAAAATTAGCAACCACAAGGTTTGGTACGTCCTTAATTTGAACCCCTTTATTATTAAGCTCAGTATTAAAAACATCCTGTAGGTTTGAAGCTGGATCTGTGCTAATAAGCATAATTTTCTTACCTACATCAGCTAAAGCCACTGCTGTGGCACAGGCTGTTGATGTTTTACCTACTCCACCTTTTCCCGTAAAAAACAAATATTTTGTTAATTTTATCTCTGTTACATTAAAATTTTTGAACATTATAATCCCTCTTTTCTATATTAACAACATCCACCAGTACATCCGCAGCCTTTAGATGGTTTTTTTATAGTGAGCTTTAGATAATCTTCAGGTACATCTAATAAATTGCAAAACTCTTCATTTGTTGGATAAGCTTTTGTTTTTACTATCTTACCATCTACGATGGTTACTGGTAGAACATCTACCCCCTCAGTATTTAATAACTCGTTGATAACCTTATTATCAACAAAAGCCTGAGGATTGCTTGTTAAATTATGTCTTTCAACAATAATTCCTTTGTTTTTTAAATTATTTAATACAGTAGATACTCTTAAAAGCTCTGGATCAACTCCTGGTCCACAAACTCCTGTAGAACAACACATAGCTGGGTCAAAAATAATCATTTTTTTCATAAAATCCATCTCCTTATTTTTTTATTTACATTCACATTTAGATTTATTTTTACATATACATTCATCTGTATCTGTTACAAGATTCATAATAAATAAAATTAATTTATTACAATTAGCGCTGTTTAAAGAATAATAACTCCACAATCCTTCTTTTCTACAATCTACAATACCACAATCCATTAACACCTTCATGTGATGTGATAGCGTAGGCTGAGTAAAATCAAAATGTTCTAAAATATCACAGGCACACTTTTCTCCACAAGATAGAATATCAATTATTTTTAGTCTATTGCTATCTGAAAGTGCCTTAATAATCTTTGCATTATCTTCATAATTTAAGTTCACATAATCACCCCTATATAGACATTTATCTATATATAATATATATCATCATCTATATATAGTCAATGCACTTATTATAAATTAACTTAGAATTAACTTATACATATATTCTTCTCTATATATGGTATTTTATTCATTATATTATTAAATGTTCCTTATTATTAAAAAAAGGTTAGGGTGATTAACTATCATCCTAACCGAAATATTTATTTATTGTTTAATCCATCAAAAAATACCTGCAAATCATAAGGTAATACATATTCACCCTTTTTAACAGTATCTGCTTTTCTATCTCCGTAAACTTCTTTAAGAATAGCATTAATTATCATTTCTTTAGGTGGCTCATTATATTCAACACCTTCATGCATCCAAATCCTACAATCCACATCATCACCACATAGATCTCCACATTCCTTACATGATGATTCTTTAACTTCTAATTCAATATCATTACCGTTTATTCTAATAGTAGGAGAACTTAAAAATTCATATTTTATAGCAAGTTCCTTTGAGATTACATTAATCTTATTTACTATTATCTCAAAACCTGCCGCCTTTAATACTCCTGATACTTCATCAATAGCCTTATCAAGGTTATTCTCTGCTCCTTGGCATCTTTCACAAACACTCAAGTCAAGATACAGAAAGTCAATGGTGATTATCTTTTTTTCTGCCCTTGGTGAACAGCAACTATTGTTACTTGAACAACAACTTGAGGAATCGCTACCCATATTATTTCGCCACCTTTTCGAGAATTTTAACAATCTCATTAGGTTTTAATACCTTACCAAAGGACACTACCTTTTCATCAACAACAAGAGCTGGTGTTGACATTACTCCATAAGCTGTGATATCTGCAAAATCAGTAACCTTTTCTATATTTGCTTCCAATCCCATTTGCAGTAGTGCAAACTTAGTGTTTTCTGCAAGGGTAACACAACTTTTACAACCGGAACCTAAAATTTTAATGTTTATAGCGCCCTCAATTATAGGTGTGTTTTCTTCATTGGTTTCGCAATTTCCTCCTTCACATTCACAACCGCAACTTTCTTTCACTTCTGTAACACTCTCTGTATTGCAGCAGCCACTAGATTTTTTTCTACCAAATAAATTTCCAAATAAACTTTTTTTCTCACTCATAATATTTACCTCCTAAAAAATTTAATATTTTAACAAGCGGGCTAAACCCTTAGAGCATAAACTCCTCAAAATTTACCCCCTTACATGAAAAGATAACCAAAGGCATTAAAGCTGTATCCAATTATAATAATTCCTAAGGTAACAATGCCCGCAAATATAGCTAAAAGTTTTGGCTTAACAACTTTTTTAAGCATAATCATAGATGGAAGAGAAAGGGCAGTTACTCCCATCATAAAGGATAGTGCCGTACCAAGCCCTACACCCTTTAAAACTAAAGCTTCAGCAATTGGTAGTGTTCCAAAAATATCAGCATACATAGGAACACCTACAAAAGTTGCTAATAGAACAGAATACCATTTACCTTGTCCTAGTAAGGCAGTTATTATGGACTCTGGAATCCAGTTATGGATAGCAGCGCCTATTCCTACACCTATTAAAACATATAACCACACTTTTTTTACTATATCTAGCACTTGATCCTTTGCAAAATCTATTCTATCTTTAGTAGTCAACTCCTCTTGTTCAACTTCAAGGACCTTGTTGTTAAAAACAAAGGGCTCTACATATTTTTCTAGTTTCAATTTACTAATAATAGTTCCTCCAATAACTGCTAGTACAATACCTACAACTACATAAGCTATTGCAATTTTCCAGTTAAATATGCTAGCAAGCAAAATAACCGATGCTAAATCTACAAGAGGGGAAGATATTAAAAATGAAAAGGAAACACCAATTGGTAGTCCAGCATTGGTAAACCCTATAAATAGTGGAATAGAGGAGCAAGAGCAAAATGGTGTAACAGTTCCAAGTAAAGCGCTTAATATATTAGCTGTAATTCCACTAAACCTACCTAAAATTTTTCTAGTTCTTTCAGGTGGAAAGAAACTTTGAATATATGAAATCATAAATATTAAAACTGAAAGTAATATAAATATTTTTATAACATCATAGATAAAAAAGTGAATACTCCCTCCAACTTTACTATTTACGTCTAATCTAAAAACATTTCTTACAAGCACCGTCACTAAATTATGAAGCCATTCCATTTTCAGTAATTGATTATTTAACCATTGAAATATATACATAAAATCATCTCCTTAAAATTTTTAACCCCATATCATCAAAATAATTTTGTAATAGCTCTAAAGAATTTTTATTAATTGAATACTTCATCCATATTCCATCACGCCTACTCTCCACAAGACCACTTTCACATAGGATTTTCATATGATACGAAAGCGTAGGCTGAGTTATATTGAATTCCTCAAGTATATTACAAGCACAAAGCTCCCCGCTAGAAAGCATGTCAAAAATTTTTACCCTTGTTTCATCTGATAGTGCTTTCATAAATAAAGCATATTCTCCATAGTTTTTACTCAATTCATTTACCTCCACTAGTTTTTGTTTATACATATAGATAGATATCTATATGTATTATATTCCAACACATAGATAAGTGTCAATGTGTTTCTTTACCTTATATAATTTATTTGATAAGGTAAAGGATTTTTACAATTAAAATAAGGGTTTTCCTATTCAGAAAACCCTTAGCTCTTAATATACTTACTCATTCCCTTTGAAATATCTAATAATTCCTTTGTCAATTCTTTCGCCTTACTACTTTTTTTAGAGTATTCTTCTGTGGCTACTATTACTTTCTCAGTAGTTAACACCGTTTCTTCTGAAACACTCCATATACCAGAAATAGATTTCACCACTTCATTATTGCCTTTAGTTAATTCACTAATTTGTGAGTTAACATCTTCAATTTTATCTTTTAAAAACTCTATAGTATGGTTTATATTTAAGAAAACACCTTTTGTTTCAACTATCAATTTATTTTCCTCAGCATTTATAGTTTTCAATCTTTCTATTTC
The DNA here is from genome assembly GCF_039521365.1 of Clostridium malenominatum. Lineage (NCBI taxonomy): Bacteria > Bacillati > Bacillota > Clostridia > Eubacteriales > Clostridiaceae > Clostridium > Clostridium malenominatum. The sequence goes on along the minus strand of NZ_BAAACF010000001.1, from coordinate 211,209 downwards.
TAAAAAAGATTTCCTACTTTCTTCTTTAAATTCCTTAATTATATTATTGATATCTATAATAGCTACCTTACTTTCTTCAGCTAATTTTTTTATCTCTTCTGCCACAACCTTAAAACCTCTCCCTACTTCCCCTGCCCTTGCTGCTTCTATGGATGCATTTAAAGCTAATAGATTGGTTTGTTCTGCAATAGAATTTATAACTTCAGTAATTTCTCCCATAGAATCGGATTTCACATGGGTATTTTCTACAATGGAATATAATCTTTTATAGCTATTATCTCCTTCATTAAATTTTTCTACTAAATTACCTACTATGGTGCCTCCTTTTAATAGCATGTCCTTTGCACTTTCTGAAGACCTTTCCATATTGTTTGAAAGCTCTAAGGTAATTTGTAAACTCTGCTGAGTCTCCTCTGATAAATTGGTTTGATCCTGTATTCTTTTTAAATTGTCTTTAGCTCCAGCTCCAACTTCTCTAATTGACTTTTCTACAGTTTGAGAATATATCACTATTTCTTCAACTATATTATTTATTTCTTTTGAATTATTGTCTAATATATTTATAGCTTTATATATGTCCTTTAGTATTTCATTTTGAAGATATTTCTGTTCATTAAGACTTTGAAGATTATCTTCTAATCCCCTTCTTTGTCTTCCTCCAATAGTTACAACTAAGAAAACTGCCCCTATAAACATGATAATTGTTCCTATTTGCATAGTATAATTTAAAGTATCCATATTGGAATTAAAGCCCTTTAAATATCTTTGAATAATGTAAATCAAATTAATAGAAAACACTATAAATGAAGAAATATATATAAATTTTTTTTCAAAATATAAACAATAAGCACATAAGAGCGGAAAGATAAATATAAAAGTTAGAGGAGATTTACCATTAAATAATACTAAAGTGTATGTAATGGTAAACCCTACAAATGATATGATTTTTATTATGTTGCTTTCCTTATTTTTAAGATAGATAGCAATTGAAAAAAGTAAACATATTAAAAGAGGGCTTGACCATAAAGAAATAACTAAAAGGCTTCTTTCCCCTTTTAAATACTCAATTAAAAATCCAGCTAACACTATAACAGACATTAATATATTAATCTGCAAAACCGATAAATTTACTTTTTCTATGAAATTTTCCCTCATATTCTCAATCTCCTTAAGCATAATTAAGTATAGTATATATAATTTATCGACAAAGTACATTAATTATTGAATATAAAAAACGGACATTATCTTCTTATTTATTAAAGATAATGTCCATTTATGTTATTATTAAACTTCCGTTCCGAAAATAGCTACATTCTGATTATCCAAAACAAACCTATTGTTTTGCCATTTTAAAGTATTCAAAACATATCCTAAAGAATCTGCATTATATCTTCCAGCTATTTTTTGATAAGCCAATAGCTCATATACTCCATTGGAATCAAAATCCACGGGATACATTCCGCTTAGTGGATTTACAAATCCCGTAATTGGATTCTTTAGCTTTCCATTTTTATGGTATATTTCATTTAAATAATCTTCTCCCCTGTTTGATATGTCTATAATGTATTTTTCATTGTTTTTCTCACTTATAACTTCAACCTTATAATAATCTTTATAAGTAACCTCATATTTGTATTCTTGGTTATATAACTCAAAGTCAAAAATTAACATGGGTATATTCCTAATAAATGAATAAATATAATGATACATTATTGCACCACTACCGCCTGAGTCAATACTTATTAAAATATTATCCACACCATTTCCCGTAAAATCCCCTAAAAATAACCTAGGATTATATCCTTGGTTTTGGTTTTGAGGAAGTGGTATTCTAGTAACTCTACCTGTTCTTCCATCCCGTATAATTAGGGTAATGTTTTGAATAAACGGACTAGATGGCGTTCTTGTTCCAGTTAAATACACATCATCAGGTATTCTATCACCATTTACATCTCCTCTTGCTTGAGCTATAACACTTGGAGGCATCATATTATCTCTGAAATAATAATTATACATAATATCTCCTTTTAATATAAGTTCTATATAATATGTTATGATTCTATCCTAAAATATGTTAATGCCCAAATCGAGGAAATCAAATACTCACTACTCTTCAAAAATCTTCTCATATATATGCACATACTCTTTACCTAAATCTTCTACAAAATCATGAAAATGTGTTTTATCAATAGTTCTCTTTATATTTTTATCTCTAATAACCTTATCTACTGTTCCTATAGTGTGTACTGGCTCTTTATTAAGATAGCTTTGCCATAAGGTTAACTTATTACCAATGAAAATATTGTACTTAACTTTTTAAAAATAGTATACTAGTAATTAATTGATTTTTAAATATTATTTAGGGGGAAAAGGATTGGATAATGTAATTGACTTAAACAAAATAAAAACTACTGCAGAAAACTATTACCGTAATGGTGATTTTTATTGTTCTGAATCAATAATAAAAACAATTAAGGATGAGTTCCAACTACCTGTATCCGATGACATTGTAAAGATGGCTTCAGGCTTTCCAGTGGGGATAGGTGGTTCTGGATGTACTTGTGGTGCAGTAGTCGGTGGTATCATGGCAATAGGTTTATTTTTTGGTAGAAGTGAGGCAAAGGACAAAAGGGTTAATAAGACTATGACTTTGTCCAAAGAATTGCACGATGTTTTTCAGTCTAGACATAAGTGCTTATGTTGCAGAGTTTTAACTAAAGGTATGAGGCTTGGTTCCAAGAAACACATGGATCAATGCATTTCTTTTACTGGAGAAGTGGCAGAAGAAGCAGCAAAAATAATAGTTAGAGAATTAGGCCTAAAAGTAAAATAATTAAATAAGGAAAGTTTAGTGCTAAATACACTAAGCTTTCCTTATTTAAATCAAAGCCTTAAATCACCCATGAGTATTCCAGTGATTTTCCCTGAATTATCTTTTACAGGTACTGCCATGGCAATGCAGTAATTATTTGTATCTACAGAAATATAAGGCTTTGACATAAATTCCTTTCCTGCAATGGCTTCTTTAAAATATGGACGGTGTGCAAAATTTACATATACCTCTTGTTCTTTATAATCCAAAGTTATAGCCTTTCTCATGCCGTCTTTTTGCATAGTGGCAAGCAGTTCAAATTGAGGGTGTGTTTTTATTTCATCCTTCAAATAAGCAGTACCACTAGAGTATTCCATAGCCACTAAGGAAGGATTTTTAGCCATTTCCCTTAATTCTTTTAAACCATTTTCTATGTACTTTTGAGTTTTATCATCTATTTTATAGTTTTTTACAAAGTCCGCCACGTACTTTTCTATACTCTTATTCATTTCTAAAAGATAGGACAGCCTTTTAAAGGTTTCATCTGTGGTGATAGCTTGTTCTTCCGCTGAAGCCGCCATTTCCTCAGTGGAGGCCGCAATGTTTTCAAAGGTGTAGGATGTATTTTTAATAATATCCACAACGCTTTTCATCATTTTTTCCTGTGTATCTATTTCCTTGCTTATTTCGCCAAATGTTTCAAAGACCCCTTTTGTTTCAATGTTAATCTTCTCCAAATGCTCTTTGGTTATATGGGAAAAATCAACATATTCTTTAATGGAATTAGCCTCCTCTTCCATACTACAGATAATATTATGTATTTCCTCTTTTATGCCGTCCACCACCTGCTGTATTTGCTTTGATTGCATAGTGGAGTCCTCCGCAAGTTTCCTTACCTCCTCTGCCACCACCGCAAAGCCCCGTCCTGCCTCACCAGCTCTTGCAGCTTCTATGGAAGCATTAAGTGCTAAAAGATTAGTGCTATCACTAATGGTACTAACCTTATCTGCAATACTTTGAATTAATATGGTTTGACCTTCAAGATTCTTTACCCTCTCAGCAGTTTCTGCACTAGTTTTAGCCGCCTTATCTAGCTTATCTATAAGAGACTCAAAGTTTTCGCTGCTTTCATCAATTGTTTCTATGGTTATGTTAGCCTTTTCTTTTACTAATTCTGACTTCTCCACAATGTTTTTTGCAACATTCATAGCTTCTTCTGAATAACTTTCTGCATCTTTTATAGAAGTTATTTGGTCTTCCATGGATTTTGCAATTTCATTTATAACCTTAACCGTTTCTTTAGTGGATATATTAATCTTCATGGTATCGCTATTTAATTCACTGGTGTAATTAATGCTTTTATCTGTAAGAGTCATGATTTGTGCCACTAAATTTCTAAATTTTAAAATAAGATTGTTTACATTAGAATGTAGTGAACTTAAGTAATCCATCTTCCCCTCATTTAGCTTTTTTGTAAGATCTCCTTGTGAAATATTAAAAAGCAAACTATCCACAGCACTATATTTTTTCCTCATATGTTTTACCAAAAAAACCGTGAGAAATATCCACACAATTTGCATAGTAATTAATATGAAAATTACAACTTTATACCAACTCATTCTTACCTCCCAATAATCCTCAATCCCTTTAAAGACTACTTATTCCCTTGGTCTATTAAAAACTGTTCGTAAAATTTATAGCCTCCGCTTAAGTTTAAAGTATCAAAGCCCTTCTGCTCTAAGATTCTTTGAGCAATATACCCTCTTTGACCCACTCTACAATATATATAATATTTTTTACTCTTATGTAATTCAGAAATTCTATCACGAAGTTCATCTAGGGGAATGTTTATAGAACCCTCTATTCTTCCCTCCTGATTTTCTTGCTCTGTACGCACATCTAAAATAATATCCTCTTTAGGGATATCTTCTATATCTTCAATATAAAAGGGCTTCATGATTCCGTCTAATATATTGCCTGCTACGTATGCAGCCATGTTGACAGGGTCCTTTGCCGAAGAAAAAGGTGGTGCATAGGCAAGCTCCAGCTCCTGCACATCATACACATTAAGCCCCGCTCTTATGCTAGATGCTATGGTGTCAATTCTTTTGTCCACTCCCTTATACCCTACAATTTGTCCCCCTAAAACCTTTCCTGTATCTGGTGCAAATAAAAGCTTTATGGTCATAAACTCCGCCCCAGGATAATAAGTAGCGTTTGAGGCTGAATAGGTGATAACTTTTTTATAGCTAATGCCGTTTTGCTTTAAACTTCTCTCACTTTCCCCTGTGGAAGCTACGGTCATATCAAAGACCTTTGCTATGGCAGTACCTTGAGTTCCATTGTATTTTACTTTTTTTGATACTATATTATCAGCAACTATTCTTCCTTGTTTGTTGGCAGGACCTGCAAGAGGAATAATATTTTCCTTGCCGCTAACAAAACTTTTCACAGAAACAGCATCTCCTAGAGCATATACATCAGCCTGAGAAGTCTGCATAAACTCATCAACGATGATTTCTCCCCTTGCCCCCAGGTTAATAGCACTGTCCTTCAAAAATTCCGTTTCGGGCCTTACCCCTATGCTCATTATTACTAAATCTCCATCTACTTCACGTCCATCTTCTAAAAGCACAGACTTATCCTTAATTTCTACTACTTTACTATTTAAGTATAAGTTCGCTCCTTTTTCCCTTATATGGTTGTGAATTTCGTGGGACATATCACTATCAACAGTACCCATAACATGATCTGCCGCTTCAATAATAGAAACATTTATTCCTAAATGTCTTAGGTTTTCCCCCATTTCAATTCCAATAAATCCTCCGCCAACTACAACGGCATTTACTGGCTTTTCTCTATTTATATATTCCTTAATATTTAAAGTATCTGGAACTGTTCTTAAAGTATGTACATGGGGTTTATCTATGCCCTTCATACCTGGCACAATAGGCTTTGCGCCAGGTGACATTACTAAAACATCATAGCTCTCTACATAAATTTCACCACTATTATGATTTAAAACTACTACTTCTTTTTTATCTAGATTAACACTTGTAACTTCATTTTTTACTCTTACATCAATATTAAACCTTTTTCCAAATCCTTCAGGTGTTTGTAATAAAAGCTCATTTTGATCCACAATTACATTTCCAATATAATAAGGTAATCCACAGTTTGCATAAGATATATAGTCACCTTTTTCAATCATTACTATTTGTAAATCTTCTTTGTTTCGTCTAAGTCTTGCGCAAACTCCAGCTCCACCTGCAACTCCACCAATTACTACTACCTTCATAACCCAAGTCTCCTTTTCTATCTTATTTCATCTTGAAGATAATGAGGTGTCCTATAGGTTAAAACCTCTGCACCATCCTTTGTAACCAAAACCATATCTTCTATATTGAATCCACCAACTCCCCTAATATACATAGGTACTTCTATACAAAAAATCATTCCTTCTTCAATAACTGTATTTTCTGTTGGAGTAATTACAGGATACTCACAGGTTTGAGGTCCAATGCTTATGGAATGTCCCAAATGACCTCTTTCATAGCTTGAATACTTTTCCTTTACATAAGAATATCCTAATTTAAATAAATCGCATATTTTCATACCTGGTTTTATATTTTCAATCATCAACCTTTGGGCATCATATAATCTCTTCTTTACTTCCACCAGAGTAGGGTTACCTTTGCCTATAATATAAGATCTTGACATATCTGTAGTGTAAAAGCTAAATTCGCAGTTTACCCCCCCGTCAAATTTAAAAATATCTCCATCTTTTATCACATTATCCGTTGGCAATGTAAGCTTTGATGAATTTACCCCTGAGGACAGCATGGACCAACTGCTAGGTACGCATACCTTTGACTCCATTACTTTACTTCTATATATGTTTATTAATTCCCTTTCACTAACTCCTGCCTTTATAAAACTGCTAGTGTATAGTAAGGCTTCATCTTCCACCTTTGTAATTTTTCTAAACACATCTATTTCTTCTTTTGTTTTAATGCTTCTTCCTTTTACAAATAAGGTGGATATGTTTACAAAATTCGCCTCTGGAAGTATTTTTAATAGCTTATTGTAAAAGTTATGGGATATATAATCCATTTCAAGGCCTATAACCCCTTTAGAAAAGCCTGATTTTTCTATTCTGTCATGAATAATTTTAAATATATCTACTCTTTCTCTATTTAAAGTTAGGGCTATATTTTCTTCTATTTCTGCTAAATTTTTCACCCCAACCCAAGTATCATAGGCTAATACTTCTATATCAGTATTTTCTTCAAAAGTTGGCTTTTCAAAATCCATAGTAATAGCACAGGGCTTTACATCATCCTTCCACATAATAGCAGCAGAAAATTCTGCCTGCCTTGAAACACAATGTTGATTGCCAGCATAGTTAGCAACATAAAATACATTTTCTGGAGAAGAAACTATTGCAACATCTATATTATTTTCTATCATTAATTTTTTTATTTTTTCACGTCTATTTTTCATTTAAATCAACTCCTATTTTAAAATAGCCAGTACTACAACCCTATTGTAGTTGCGGCACTGGCATTCATTTTATTTTTACATAAGTGGATATAAAAGTGGTGCTCCTGGTCCTAGTGGAAGCCCTATTAAATACCAAGCTATAAAGAATACTATCCATCCAATAAGTATTGCAATTGAATAAGGAAGCATTGTGGATATAAGGGTTCCCATGCCGCTCTTTTTATCATATTTTTGACAAAATGCCACAACGAGTGCAAAGAAAGGCATTAAAGGTGCAATTATATTTGTAGATGAATCACCTATTCTATATGCCATTTGAGTAAGTTCTGGTGACAATCCAATTCTCATAAACATTGGCACGAATATAGGAGCCATCATAGCCCATTTTGCTGTATCTACAGCAATAAATATATTTATAAAAGCTGTTACAAGTATAAAAGAAACAATCAAAGGTATTCCAACAAACCCTGTTTTCTGAAGGAAACTTGCCCCATTAACAGAAATAATAGTTCCAAGGTTTGAATAGTTAAAGTGTGCAACAAACTGAGCTGCAAAGAATATTAATACTAAATATCCACACAAGCCGCTTATAGCTTTTACCATTAAATCAATAACATCTTTATCATTTTTTATAACCTTAGCCCCAATTCCATAGAAGAAACCTGGTATAAGAAAGAATAACATCATGAAAAATATAATTCCACTCATAAATGGAGATTTCATTATTGCTCCTGTTTCAGGATTTCTTAAAATAGCATTTTGAGGTACTACTAAGATTAACATTATTACTAAATATATAAGTTCTGATATTGCTGCAAACTTCATTCCTCTTTTTTCGTTGCCAGATACATCTTCTACAATAATTTCTTCATCTGGAGTATAGGCTCCTAGTCTAGGTTCAACAATTTTTTCTGTAACTAATGTACCGATTATTGTAATTAAAAATGTGGATGCTACCAAGAAGTACCAATTGCTTGTAGGTAAAACTTGATAATTAGGATCTAATGTATTAGCCGCTTGCATTGTCATGCCTGCAAAAACAGGATCATTTGTTCCAATTAAAAGGTTTGCAGCCCAACCTCCAGATACCCCTGCAAAAGCTGAAGCCAAGCCTGCTATAGGATGACGACCAAAGCTCATGAAAAGCACAGCTCCAAGGGGAACAAGTACCACGTAGCCTGTGGAGGAAGCAACGTTAGACATGATTCCTAGAAATACAACCATTGCTGTTACCATTTTTCTAGGTGTTACCTTTGCAACTTTTCTTAACATTGCCGCCATAAATCCAGTTCCCTCTGCCACTCCTACTCCTAGCATAATAACGAATACAGGCCCTAATGCCACGAAACCTGTAAAGTTACTCACTACAGATGTTACCATAAATCTAATTCCTTCTACAGAAAGAAGGCTGGCTGCTGCAACTTCTTTTGTTACCATTGCTTTTTTCGTAGCATCGAACATTTCATAACTAACTTTAACTCCAGCGCTAGCACAAATAGCAGAAATTACAACAACAAGTGCTGATAATATGATAAAAATTGTGGTGGGATTTGGTAAGGCATTTCCGACTTTTTCAACTGCGTCTAAAGCCCTTAGGATAAAACTTTTTTCCTTTTTGTTGTTAGTCTTTAACATTAAAAAAACCCCCTAAAAATATTTTATTATTGAATTTTTAAATAATTATCTACTGCTACCTTTAGTTGATTCATGGCCTTTTCTAAGATTTTAATTGAACAAGCAGCATTTAATCTCATAAAACCTGCTCCATCTTCTCCAAAAGCTGTACCGTTATTTAATCCTAACCCAGCCTTTTTTACCATGAATTCATTAAGTTCTTGAGGATTCATTCCTAATTCTCTGCAATCTAACCAAATTAAATAAGTACTTTCAGGTATGGACATTTTTATCTTAGGAATATTTTCATCTAAAAACTTTTTAACAAACTTCATGTTATTTTCAATGTAAGGTATTAGCTCTTTAAGCCACTCTTCTCCTTTATCATAAGCTACTTCAACCGCAACTGCGCTAAAGCAATTGTTTCTTCTTATATCCATTTTACCCCAATACTCATCATATTTTTCTTTTATCTCTTTATTAGGAAATACTATACTACTAGCTTGAATTCCTGCAAGATTGAATGTTTTAGTTGGCGCAAAGCAAGTTATAGTATTCTTCGCAATCTCCTTTGACACTGTTGCCATTACAGTGTGTTTATTATTAAATAAATTCAAATCTGAATGTATTTCATCTGACACAATAGTTACTCCATATTTTACACAGATATCTCCCAATTTTTTAAGTTCATCGACGCTCCAAACTCTTCCTACTGGGTTATGAGGATTGCATAGTATAAATAGTTTAACTCCATCTGAAACCTTTTTTTCAAAGTCATCAAAATCTATTTCGTATCTACTATTTACTTCTTTCAATGAGCTGGTTACTACCTCTCTATTCCAATCATTAATTACAGTAAAGAATTCAGAATATACAGGGCTAAGTAGTAAAACTTTATCTCCTTTTTCACTTAATTCGTTTACAATGTATACTAAAGCAGGTATAACTCCAGGACTAAAGCTCATTAAATCTTTATCTATTTCCCATCCATTTCTTCTTTTTTGCCAATTTAAAATGGCCTCATCATAACTTTCTTTTCTAGAGGTATATCCAAATATTCCGTGTTCTGCCCTTTCTTTCATTGCCTCAATTATTTCAGGCGATGTCTTAAATTCCATATCCGCAATCCATAATTGCAATAAATCCTTAGTTCCAAATTTCTTCTCTGCTTCATCATACTTTACAGACCACATATTACTTCTGTCAATAATAGCATCAAAATCGTATTTCATATACTACTCCTCCTTATTTATCATTACATTTAATTATAGAGCAATTTATGTGCCAATACATTAATCATGTTAAATGTCGCATTATTCCAACTTATTTCATCTAAAAATGGTTGAACTGTATACAATTCAACCATTAAACCCATTTAATTCATGCTAACACTTATTATAATAATTCAATAGAGCTTTTCCCAGGCTTGTAATTTTACTACCACCACGGCCCTTGGAAACTCTTACAAACCCATAACTCTCCAAGTTTTTAAGGATTGTTCTTACACTTTGTTCTGAAATGTTTAACCCTCTATTAAAGGCTTCTTCGGAGATGAACTTCCTACCAATAAGTAAATTATTTTCATTTGCTATGTAAAGGCATTCTAGTATAAATAAGTTCTCTTCTTTAGAACATTTATTGTTATTTTCAAAGCTTTGAATTTTTTCTACATCAATAGAGTCCTCATAATTACTTGTAACAACTTTATTTTCCTTTAAAGAAGCTGGCAAATCCTCATATTCTATTATTTCTTTATCCACATAACTGAGATATTCCACATAATTTCTAAGTTCTCTAACATTGCCATCGTAATTATGGTTTACTAGTGCAAATTTAGCCTTGCTATCTATTTCAAAATGTTTGCCTATACTTTTTTGCATAGCATCAAATAAAATCATTATATCATCTTTTCTATTCCTTAAGGGTGGAATGTCCAATGGAAGGGTATTTAATCTATAGTAAAGATCCTTTCTAAAGCTACCCTTTTTTACAAGTTCATCTATTCTTTCATTTGTTGCTGCTATAATCCTTACATCTATATTTATAATTTTATTTCCCCCAATGCGCATTACTTCACGCTCTTGAATTACTCTTAATAGCTTCACTTGGAGCCCTACACTCATCCCCTCTATTTCATCTAAAAATAATGTGCCTCCATGAGCAAATTCAAATAGTCCTAGCTTTCCTCCCCTTTTAGCTCCCGTAAAAGCTCCTTCTTCATATCCAAAAAGCTCACTCTCTAATAAATTATCAGGAATTGCTGCACAGTTTATGGCTACAAAAGGATACTCTTTTCTATTGGAGTAATTATGTATTGCTTGTGCAAATAATTCTTTACCTGTACCACTCTCCCCCGTAATTAATACAGAAGAGTTTGTCTTTGCCATCTTTTTTCCTATATCAATTGTTTTTAATATAACAGGACTCTTTCCAATAATATCTGAAAAATTATACCTAGCTTTATGTCCTTTATTTAATAGTTGAACTCTTAACTTATGTTGATTAAATTCCTCTTCAGAGAAGTTTTGAATGATAGCAAAGGCACCATAGAAACTATTGTTTCTAATAACTGGAGTGAGTGATAAGTTTACATCAATATTATTTATCTTTATAAGCTTTGACTTAATGGTTGTAAGGTTATTTTTGCATACATCAAAGGGTATGTTATTAAAAAGATTCGTTCCTCTTTTTCCTATCATCTCTTCTTTTTTTAATAAGGTCAGCTTTTCTGCTATTCTATTAGCGCAAAATATAACTCCCTCCTTATCTGTACCAATCACTCCCACATCTAATATACTTAGAAGTATTTCAAATTGACTTTCTAGTTGAGTTTTTTCACCAAAAAGTCTATCTACATTATAATTTGCTATAGGTAACTTTGAAGCATACTCTTTAAATTGATTTGTTAATAGAAAATCCTCAAACCCCAACTTAAAAGCTATTTCAGTTACGGTATCAACATCTAATACACGATTACCTATATTTATTACATCTTTTATATTTTCAGGAACAAACCTCTCCTCATCTGGAGTTATAGCAAGGGTTATATCCTTAGGATAATTCTTGACTCCTGGATACACAGGGTAAAAAGTTATATTCTTTAAACCTAACTGATATAATGTAGCCATAGTTTCTGTTACCATTTGAGCGGATAAATTTACCATATAGGCAAGAGTTCCTGGAGGATATGCTAAAAGTCTATCCAAAATCTCTTTATAAAAAGTAAGTCCTATAATTACAACCTCAGCATCCATTCCCACCATTGTTCTTAAATCCTCTTCCCTTCCAAAAGCACATGTGGAAGTAAGATATAAATCTGCTTTTTTAAGATTCAATGGATTTTTATCATCTGTAGAATATGTATCTATCTCTATTATGTCACCCAAAAGCTTTAGTAGATTATCTTTATAAAACAAGCCAATTTTCTTATCATAAGTTATTATAGCAACCTTTTTTCTCATAAGCCCTCCATATATATCATAAATTACATACAAATAAAATAAGGGTAGAAACTTTATCTACCCTTATACTATTCTATAAATATTATTAAATTTCCTTTTTAACATTTTCCCTCATGTCCTTTTAAACTTTTTATATAAATAAACACCCAGTTGTATTACTAACCCTAATCCTAATCCCACTGAAGCCCACATAAATAAAGATACAATCCCTATTAAATCTCCCCAACCAGTCATAGGGCTTAAAAAAGCACGATACATTTCAAAATATCCTAAAATTAGCCCAATAATTAAACATATAAAGGCGATTTTACATATAAAATATACTAATACAAAAGCTATAATACCTACTACAATTGAAAATACCATAAAGGCAAATATATTATTTATGTTTACTTCATTTCCTAAAAATCCTCTAACTCCTATAAATATAAGCATAAATGATAATATAGCTACACTTAACCCTATGGATATGGAATACTTTCTTTCTAGTTTAATCATTTTTATTTCACCATTCTTTCTTGAATGTTAAGTTCTTTTCCTTTAAGGCTTCATAAAAAAACTGAAAGCATCTTTAGTAAAACCATTTGCATTATCTGGACTTTTAACATTACGTATATGATATACTTTATTATCATAATCCTTTGCCTGATTATCACATATATAAGCATAGTCATAGCTTCCTTCTTCTACCCAATCCATAAATACATAGGTATGAGTAGGAACACCATTTTTATTCCCCATTCCATCTGTGGTAAATACAATATCTCCAGGCTTAAGATTTTTATAGTTATTATCTTTTTTCCATCCCTTTTCTTTTAAGATTTCTATCAATTGAGCTGTATTGCAAGTATCTTCCGAAATTCTAACATTGTTTCTTCTTAATACTTCTGCTACAAAATAAACACAGGTATTAGCAGAATCTCCGTTATTTAATGCTATAGCAGAATTAAACACTGTTTTTTGATTTTTTTCCACCTGCATATAAGAATATATCTGTTCTCTTAAATTTGTTTCCTCACTTATTTTACTCATAAGCATTTTTTCAAGGGATAGAAAGGCTATAAATACCACAATCAAAGTTGTTAAGAGCAATTTAATTTTTCTTACAGCTTTTGCTCTTCTTGCCAATTTTGCTTTTCTTACTACTTTTATTTCTCTCATAAATTATTATCACCCCATATATTTGCTTTATACATGCAATTATACAAGGTAATTTTTTAAAACTAGTCACTATAATTCTTACAAATTTCTTAAAATTTACAACTATAATAACTTTGTGCCATTTATCACTAATTGAAAGGTAGCTCCTAAGAAATCCGCTGCCTTTCTACACATCATCATTCGATTTAAAAATATTTCAAAGTACTCCATTAAGGAGCAAATGGTCACATCTATTTTCATTTCTAGTAAAATAATTCTTTTTTCTCCATCAACTTTAACCTCTGAATCTTCTACTGCGTAATTTACACGGTCATGAATATCGAAGGTAGCAAAATCCGTATTTCTAACCCTGCTCCTTCTAACATCGCTTTTATCTGCTAGTATTAAAGCTGCTGAAACTGTATTTACCGATTGCCCCGTACCTTCATCATGATTTCCAATGGCAGAAACAATGGTGGCGATTTCTTCAGGAGGCATTTCCATTCTAGTTAAAATATTAAAAGCTAAAATAGCACCGGTCTGAGCGTGGTCTACTCTATTAACCATATTTCCGATGTCATGTATATATCCTGCTATTTTCCCTAGTTCTTTTTCTCTTTCACTATATCCTAAGCTAGACAATATGCTGGCTGCAGTGTAAGCTACTCTTCCAGCATGCACAAAGGAGTGTTCTGTATATCCCATCACTCCTAATAATTCATCTCCCTTTTGAATATAGGTTTGAAATTCCTTATTGTTTTTTATATCTTGAAAAGTTATATTTTTCATCTATATCTCCCACCCTTTACTTATATTATAAAAAATTATTTCCGCGATTCTTCTAAGTATTTTAACTCTTTTACAATATTTATAAACTCTTTTCTTTCTCTAATTTTATCAAAGTTTGGCTCTTCAAAGATTTTAAAAATATTTTCATATAGATTCATAGTTATTGTTCTAGTAGAATCCGGAAGTTCATCAAAACACCATAGTGTGCTAAATTTCTCTGATTTATTAATGTCATTTCCTCTTATATATTCTACCATTTTATTTAGCATTTCTATAGCTTCTTCCCCTTTATTTAACTGTAAATAAGTTTGTGCTAGATGAAAATATTCCATCCATAAAAATAATATTCCTTCTCCCTTAGGAGATATTAAATTTTTAATTTCTATAGGTAATTTATGATATTTTTCTACTCTATTTAAATCTTTATCGCTTTTCAAATATGAATTAGCTAGTCCCTTGCATATTAAAGATATATCATTTATGCTCTTATACAGTTTTCTTTGAAGTAATTCCCTACCTTTTTTCAGTTCATTCTTTTGAATATATATGCTTGCAAGTATATCATTAGGGTCACACTGGCTTTTATGGATCTTATTTAATGCATCTATTGCTTTATCTTCTTCCCCAATTGTTGAGTAAAGACCTCCAAGTTGAAATAAAGAAGCTTCAACTAGATCTGTTCTACTACAATTTTTAGCCACATCCTCAAACAATTCAATGGCATAACCTATCATATTCATAGACTTTTCCGCGCTTATACCTTTCCATGAATACATAGTAAATAGAAAACCAATTCTAAACTTTAGATAATAGCTTCCAGAATGCTTTGATACATAGTTTTTACTTTTATCTATTCCCTTTTCTAAGTCATTATCATTGAAAATTTCTTGACACTCACTAAATATCTTCATAACTTCATCATCTGAAAGTTCAATTTTAAAGTTTAAGAGTTTATCAATGGAAACATTAAAAAAAGTTGCAAGGACAGGTAGTAAGGTTATATCTGGATAAGAAATTCCACTTTCCCATTTAGATACTGCCGCTGTTGACACCCCGATAAAATTCCCTAATTGATCTTGTGTAATTCCTTTTTCTTTTCTTAATTTAAAAATCACTTCACCTATTGGCAATTTATCCATACTTCTCACTCCATAATTTTATTATAAGGCCCCATGTATTTAGTATAACTTAATATGCCTTATGTACCAATGGATATATGGTTAAATATTATGATGTTAATTTAACTTATGGTTAATTTGCCTGATATACGCATAAAAGCTATGAGCTTTACACTCATAGCTTTTACACTTCCCTTTTTACAGAGCTAAACGATATATATTTTCTACATCCTTAGCACTTAATGATACTAAGCTACCTAATTTATCATTCTCACCCATTAATTTTTTTACCATTTCTGGAATATCATTTTCTTTTGCACCAATTTCCTCAAAAGTTAATGGCATACCTATGGATTTTAAAAAGTTCTCAAATCTATGTATTCCCTCTAATGCAGTTTTTTCAGGATGTTCAAAGTCCATTTCACATCCCCATACTCTAACTGCCATTTGAGCAAATTTATTCACTGCATTTCTCATTACGTATTTCATCCATGCTGGAAAAACAACTGCCAGACCTGCTCCATGGGCCACATCATATAAAGCTGATAACTCATGTTCTATTTTATGGCTGCTCCAATCTTGATCTCGCCCTACTCCACAAATATTGTTATGAGCAATCATTCCAGCCCACATTATATTTGCTCTAGCATTATAGTCTTTTGGATTCTCTATAACTCTTGGTACTTCTTTAATTATGGTCAGTAGCACACTTTCACAAAGTCTATCAGTTATTTCAACGTCTTTAGTATTTGTAAAATATCTCTCAAATACATGGGCCATGATGTCTGTAGCACCGCAAGCTGTCTGGTAATTAGATAAAGTAGTAGTTAGCTCTGGGTTTAATATAGAAAACACAGGTCTAAGTACATCTCCGCCAGCACTACGTTTTAACATACCATCCTCATGGGTTATAACAGAACCGCTAGAACCTTCGCTACCTGCTGCTGAAATAGTTAAAATAGTTCCCACTGGGATTGCTTCTTTTATCACTTTTCCTTTATAAAAATCCCAGAAGTCTCCATCATACTTCGCGCCTGCAGCTATAGCTTTTGCAGAGTCAATAACACTTCCTCCGCCAACAGCTAAAATAAAATCTATATTCTCATCCTTGCAAAGCTTTATTCCCTCATAAACCAAGCCGCTTCTTGGATTAGGCTTTACCCCACCTAAAGTTTTATATCTTATGCCGCTTTCAGTAAGGGATTTTTCAACTCTTTCTAGCAAACCGCTTTTTACAACAGAGCCTCCACCGTAATGAATTAAAACATTAGCACCGCCAAAACGCTTAACATATTTACCTGCTTCATTTTCAGTATCCTTGCCGAAAACAAAATATGTTGGACTGTAGAATGTAAAATTGTTCATAATAATCCCTCCTATAAACCAACTTAAATTACTACATTTATTATATTATAGTTTTTTTGCAAAATCTATTCCAAATTCCCTACATCTTTCCAAACCATCCTTATCTGGATTCCATAGTTCTTTTATTCCATCATTTATTACTTCAAATTTACCATCCTTTAATCTTCCATTTAATATGTCTACAGATTCTCCACTCCATCCATAAGAGCCAAAGGCTGCTGCTTTCTTATTCTTAAAACCAATTCCTCTAATCATATCTAAGATTCCGCCAGTAGCATGCATTATGCTTTTATTTACCGTAGATGAACCTACTAATAATCCCTTAGATTTAAATATTTCAGTAATAATATCATTCTTATCGGCATGAGCTGCATTAAAAAGTTTTACAGTTACGCCTTTGTCTATTGATTTTATTCCTTCCGCTATGGCTTCTGCCATTTTTCTTGTAGCATTCCACATAGTATCATATACTATAGTAATTTGATTTTCTTGATAATTTTTAGCCCACTCCATATACTTTTCAATTATTTGAGTTGGATTATCTCTCCAAATAATCCCATGGCTAGTAGCAATCATATCTACGGTCAGATTAAACTTTAAAATTTCTTCTATCTTCTTTATTACTAAAGGGCTGAAAGGAGTTAAAATGTTTGCATAATATTTTATAGCCTCTTGGTATAATTCAGCTTGATCTACTAAATCATTGTACATTAAGTCTGAAGCATAGTGTTGTCCAAAGGCATCATTACTAAATAGTATGTTCTCTCCTGTCATATATGTCATCATGCTATCTGGCCAATGAAGCATTCTAGCTTCAATAAATATTAGCTTTTCTCCTCCCCCAATATCTAAGGTATCCCCTGTTTTCACTTCTACAAAATTCCAATCTTCATGATAGTGAGCCTTTAAATTTTTCGCTCCATTGGACGTACAATAAATGGGTACATTAGGTATCTCCTTCACCAAAAGCGGTAAAGCTCCACTATGATCTACTTCTGCATGGTTTGAAATAACATAATCAATATCATTTAAATCAATTTCTTTCTTAAGATTTGTTATAAATTCCTCTGCAAAAGGTTGCCATACTGTATCTATTAGAATATTTTTTTCTCCCTTAATTAAATAAGCATTATACGAAGAACCCCTATGAGTTGAATATTCTTCTCCATGAAAGCTTCTTAATTCCCAATCAATTTTTCCTACCCATGTTACCTTGTCTGTTACTTTAAAACTCATATAACTTCCCTCCAATTCCTATATATTCTATATTTTAACCCTATTAATAAATCTTATCAAATAATTTTTTCATTGTTCCTTTTGAAAATATAAAGAGCTATGATTTAAATATCCATTCATAGCTCTACAAATTATCTTTGTTTAAATTAAATTGTATAATTCTTTATCTTCTTTATTTATCCTTTTTCTTAAAACTTTAAACACCTCTATTGTATCCTTTTTAAAATCTTCTGGTGAACTTAAAATTTTAGTCCTTGTATTATATCTTTCTTTATACTGAGAAAAAGTCTGAAATATATGTCCCATTTCACTAGAATATTCTTCTGCTAGTTTGCGTAAATTATCATCACTGGATTCTCTAAGCTTTGGATACATAAACTTATCTTCTGTGCTTAAATGAATATTTAATTTACCCGCTAACAAATTTATATTTTTCGCAATGTCATTTCCATTAACCTCAAATTCACTTTTCTTTATTAACAAATCAATATTATCTACAATTTCTAATACATCTAAATGTTGTCTTCTTAAACTTTCTACGTTTGACATGAATTCATCCCCTCACTGTTTATTATACTCTTTTAGTATAATATTATTGGGAAAAATTCTCTGTAACCCTAGGTACCAAAATTTAATATTTTTAATCATACGCTAATCCCATATACCCACTGGTATTAGTAACTACTTTTTCATCTATTCTTCTATGAAGATGAATCATACCAAAGGCACGTATAACTCCACCAAAATCTTCACCTAGGTAAGAAGGCAATCTTAAAATATATTCCTTTGCGGGTAGCGACTTTGTTATTTGGATAATTCCATCCTTAAGAAGCTTCTCTGGAATCAACAGTTCTTTTATTATAACTTTTTCACTATTAATCCTTTCAACAATAGCACACCCACGTATATCTTCAATGTCTATAGCATATATATCCGCCCCAGAATACTTTGATAAGGCCTTTTGATAGGCAATTTCTTCATCACCATATGCCACATAAAGTTTTCCCTGTAGTAGATTTTCTCTTCTCTTATTATATTCCTCTGGTGTGGCAGAGACTATTAAACACTGAGTATTTGTAATTCTTTCAAATCCTTTTATATTCTCATCAGTAAGTACAACTTCCCTAAGATAGAATCCCTCCATATACCCCTGCCTACTATAAAACTTAAAAAGACTTTCTGTAGCTGGCACCAAAATTGAAGCATCTACATTATTATTCAAAAGATAATTATTGCTATACTCCATAAGTTTAGAAGAAAGTCCCTTACCCCTATATTTTGGATGAGTTGCTACGGCGTATATCATGGAAGCTTTAAGACTACTATTGTCTGGCATTACTATTTTAGTTGGTATCATAGTAAGCATAGCTGCAATCTCTCCATCACAAAGAGAGAGGAGAGTCTCCTCCTCTTTATACTTATTTTTAAAAAAGAAGTCTATATAATCATCATCATCGCCAAAACAAATCTTCCAAATTTCTTTTAATTTAGGTATATCGCTTTTTTTTGCAAATCTGATTTCCTTCATACTATTCTCCTATAAAAGTCGCTGTATATTTTTCTTCCATTTTGTCTGGGTAATATGATTGCTTTGCCTTTCTTAGCCCTTCTTCTCCCACATCTTCTTCACGATTGACATAAATTAATTCAGGATATTTTTCTCTTATAAAAATTGCAAATTCATTGTTAATCAAAGGGTAAGCTCCCTGCACGTCTTTAAAAGCTTTTTCTACATGGGTGACATAAGTATTAGAATTTAATCTTTCCCCAAGAGTAAAGGCAATAACTTTACCATCTAAACGAAGAAGCCCCCCATCTAAACCTAATGCAGTGAAATTATCGAAAAACCTTTTAACAGCGCAAGCTTCTTTTTTAAGCTCGTCATCATCATAACAACCTGCTTCAATGCACCATAATTTATTCATTTCCCTACATTCATCTATGTTATTAGTATTTATTATTTCAAAACTCCAATTGTCGTTATTCTTTTTAAAATTATTAATATGATTACGCTTTGAATGAAGTTTTTTACCTGAAAGAGTGCTTAATTTCTCTAAGGTGTAAACATAATCGAAGCTATCAACATTTGCTTCGTATCTAAACATTCCTGGAAATAAGCTATCCAATTCCTTAATATTCTCAGGCGATACACCTATTAGGGAAAATTTATGTCCTCTTTCCTGTGCATCCTTCTTTAATTCTAACAACGCAGACTTAATGTCTCCTTTACCTGTGGGATAAAAGTAATCTTGAAGATGCTCCTCTTCTCCGCCCTTTACCACTAAAAAGTCATTTACTCTTCCTATACGTGTTTTATTAATCTTTGACCATGCAAATATATTTCCAAAGTTATGATGGCAGCCGCTAAAATCTGAAGCAGCTATTAAGGGCTCCATCCACTCTTTATCACTTAATTCTACTGTTTTAAAATCAATCATTGGATTACCTCATTTCATTATAGTATTAACATTTAGGGGTACTATCCTGTATTATTAATTACAAAAATACGAGGACATTAATTTATAATGCCCCTAATAATACTATAACACTAACTTATTTCATCTTCAAACATGAAAAAAGTCAAAAATAGGCTAATGTATCTAAAATATTAAATACCTTAGCCCAATATTTCCTTAACTCTACCAACAATACCGCCCTCAAGCATAACTTTGATTCCATGAGGATGATTGGGTGAATTTGTAAGAATCTTAATTATAATACCTTCCGTTAATTTTCCTGTAGGTTGATCTTGTTTCTGTACAACCTTTACTCTTTTCCCTATCTTTATGCCTTCTCTTTTAGTTCCTTGCATAATTATCATTCTCCTTCCTTTAATTTATCTAATAATATATTATACTACATATTTTACAAGGTATATGTCTTTCAATTGAGAGAATAAATTTTCAAGTTTATTCTCTTTTATTTTCATAAATTTTAGAATAACTGAGAAATATGTTATAACTTCGTAATAACTGTATTGTATAATTATTGAAGTAAGGGGGTTCTGCCATGAATAATAATATACTTATAATTGAAGATGATGAATGCATACGAGAAATTTTAACCTATTCGCTTAAAGAAGAAAGTTTTAAAGTATTTGAAGCTTCAACTGGTATGGAAGGATTAAAAACCTTAGAAAATCAATATATAGAGCTTATTATACTGGATTTAATGTTGCCTGATATAAGTGGCTTTGAAATATGTAAGAAAGTATCATTAGAATACAAAATACCTATAATAATGCTAACAGCCAAGAATGATATTATGGACAAAGTAGTAGGCTTAGAACTTGGAGCAGACGATTATATTACCAAGCCTTTTGACATACGAGAGGTAGTTGCAAGAGCAAAGGTTAGTATAAGAAGACTAGAACAATTTAAAGATATTAAAGATAAAAGTAATACTATAAAACTAGAAAAAAATATAACAATATTTAAAGATAGCTACGAAGTATTTCAAGAGGACAAATTAGTAAATTTGACAGCAAAAGAATATGAATTACTATATACACTTGCAGAGAATAGAGGAAAGGTATTTTCACGAGATAATCTTTTAGAAACTGTATGGGGATTTGATTTTGAAGGTGAAAGTAGAACTGTAGATGTTCATATTCAAAGGTTAAGAAAAAAACTATCCAGCGATAAAGATACCTCAGTTATAAAAACCGTATTTGGAGTAGGTTATAAAGTTCTGTAGGAAAGGAATGTATTTTTCTTGAAAATATCTATAAAACGTAAATTTATCATTGGATTTTTACTTATATTCTATATAGGATATAACACTATGAGCTTTTTCATGAATAAGCTTATTGTAGAAAATAATAAAGATATAATAAAAAAAGAATTATTGACCTTTGAAAAGGATTTGACCACATATTTAAGACAATATTTTGAACTGAAAAATAAGGATATGGATTCTAACAACTTTAATAATTCTAGTAATGATATAGCTTCAAATTTATCAATAAAAGTCGGAAGTAGAATAATGATTTATTCCTGCGAAGGGAAATTTTTAACTGACTCAGCAAATGCAAATGGACAGGTATTGAATTATGAAGACATCGATAATAAACAAAATTATAGTGATGAAGATTTAAAACTATCTATCGATAACAAATCTGCATTTACAATAGTACCTATTAAAGATAAATATCTAGTTGTTTTTTCATGTCCTATTATAAATAACAACAAAAATATAGGCATTGTTAGATCTGTTATGGATTATTCAGAAATATTTAGTTCTAGTAAAAAACTGTTGAAGCTAACTAACACCTTTGTATTATTAGTTTTTGGAGTGATTTTCTTATTTGTAGTATTATTAGCTACAAAAATAACTATACCAATATTAAAATTGAGTAAGGTTACAAAAGAGGTTGCAAAAGGTAATTTTGAGGAGGACATAACTATTAATTCTAAAGATGAGATAGAAGAACTATCTTTAGATTTTAATAAAATGAAAAATAAGATAAAAAATCAAATAGAAACTATAAAAAATGACAGAGATGATTTAAAAAAAATTGCAGGTCACAGGAAAGTTTTCTTTGATAATATGACTCATGAGATGAAAACACCTTTAACTATAATATCTGGATATTCTCAAATACTTCTTAAACAAGACTTTAATGATAAAGAATTTGCTAGAAAAAGTGTAAAAAAGATAAATGATGAAAGCGAAAGAATGCACAATATGATAATTGAGCTCTTAGAAATATCAAAGGTTGAGTCAAAAATAACCTCTGATACAAAAGAAGACGTTAATATATCACAAATTATAGATGTAGCATGTAACGATATGAAAATAAGAGCAGATAAATATGAGATACATATAGAAAAGAATGTCGATAAAGAGGTTACTGTATTAGGTAATCCAAATGAGCTTAGAAGAGTAATCATAAATATAATAGATAATGCTATTAAGTATGGTTATATTAACTCTACTGTAAATGTAAAATTATTCAAAGAACATAGTAACTGCAATATAATTGTTAAAGACGAAGGACACGGTATACCTTCTGATAAATTAGAAATGATATTTGAACCTTTTTATAGAGTAGCTAAGCAAACTTCAAGGGAAACAGGAAGTTCTGGCTTAGGACTTTCTATAGTAAAAAAAATTATAGATAAACATAATGGAGATATAAAAATAATTAGTGAAGAAAGCATAGGCACGGAAGTACATATAACAATTCCTCTAAAAGTTTACAACATTGTAACATCATGTTAAGTGAATGTGATAACTTTTGTTTATGATTAATATATGAATTTTAATTTAGGAGGAAAAATTATGGGCCATGAAAATAAAAATTGGAAATTAAAAACTCTAGTTGGAGGATTATTAGTGTTCGGGGCGATGAGTGTAGTATATTCATACTCCAAGCCTTTAATGACAAGTAATAAGTCTGTGGTAGTTTCCGACAACAAGTCAAAGGCCACCAGCTTAGATGAATACAAGCCTCTTCAAGTAGTAAAGAGTGAAAAAACAGATAGCATCGAAGGCTTTAATACAATGATGGGACTAATAACAGAAAATGAAGCTATTATTAAAATAGGAATGAATAGAACGGATATAGAGGAACGGCTTAAAAAACTTCCTAAAAATAATCAAAATGAAGAGGTCAAGTTTCTTAGTGACGCTAGCGGTAGAACCTATAAACTTAACTTATCTACTTTGGAAAAATCTCCTGTTAACTTTGAAGATTCGGGCATAATTTCTCCAGATAAGACAAAGTATATATATGTCACAAATGAAAATGGCAAACAGGCTTTTTATATAGTTGATATAAAAAGTAACTCTAAAAAAAGGATTAATATTAACGGAACCATATTAGTTCCAGAGTGGGATAAAAATAGTAAATATATGGTAGGATTAGGTTTAAGTGACCTCCTATCTATAGTTGTATATGATGTGCAGAATGATGAAATTAAAGAATTTAAAGATGATAGTATTAATATAAATCCCTTAGCAGGTGTTTATAGCAGTAATGGAGAAGATATTTATTTTGTAGGCACCAATTTTGTAAAAAACAGCAATGAAAAGAACAAAAAAACTATTGTAACAGAAGGTGTTTACAAACTAAATACAGTTGACGGAAAAGTGAAACCTATAATGATTTTGCCAGCTGCTGAAGCATCTTCACTTAAAAATCGTATAGCTAATCAAGGATTTGCTGTTATTAACGAAGAACAAAAGGTAGTTTTTGATGGAAATTTAAATGGAGACGACGGGCTTTTTATTTACGATGTAAAAAGTAAAAAAACAAATAAAATTACAGAGTCACCCGGAACTCACTTTGTACCCTTTTGGCTTTCTCCAGATGAAAATAAAATCATCTATGCAACATATAGTGGTAAAGATAACACAGGAGTATGGAGTATATCTGCAGCAAAGATTAAGGAGAATGAGCTAGTTAATAAGATTTTACTCATTAAAAATGTAAATTATTATAATATGATTTCTCAAAAGCCAGTATGGTGGAATAATGACAGCAATAAAGTTACAATTTTTGAATCTAAAAACTTTAGTTTAGATGGTAGAGTTTTTCAAGAAAAAGGAATTGTTCATAGTATATATTTTAAATAAAAAACTAAAGATTTTGTTTTATTATACACAAAAATCCCCTATAGGGTAGACATTTTTAACTGTCTACCCTATAGGGTACATTTTACTAACCAATCGCTTTTCAATGTTTTTTTAGATATTATTTCTTCATGCCGGTATAAATCAATATTGCATCTCCTAAAAATGCTGCTGTGCCTTACTGCTCTTTACTACATTCACGTAATACTATAGTCTATCTGATATTGAACTGTCGTTATCCTTGATGTATCGATATACCGTTTGCTCAGATACCTCCATTATATCAGCTACAACGCTGACTGATCCCTTTAAAAGGAATACACCTTTTGTTTGAAGCATGCTTACAAATGCTTTCTTTTCGTCAATAGACATCTTGGAAGGTCTGTTTTCAAAGCTATCCATTGTTTCTGAAATAAGATTAAGCATTAGCTCCTCTAGTGAAATTTTTATGTTTTCCTTATGGCTTTCAACAGGCTTACCGTCTACATCAATTGTCCTACCTAACATCATAAAACTTTCAACTTCGTCAGTAAGCATCTTAAGGGAAGTCAAGTCGATATTAACACATATCATTCCAATAAGATTATCGTAGTCATCTTTTATAAAATAACTTGACGTTCTTATAATTTTATCACTGTTTTTCGATTTAGTTATATTATTGGTTAAAAAGTTCTTATTTTTATAAGCATTACTATTTATTACATTCATTTCACACTCAGAAATAGAATCTCCAAGGTTACGTCCTGTTATGAAGTTGTTGTGAATTGCTATGACAGCATGTTCAGGGTTTGTAATATCATAAAGTATAACTTCACAATTTTTTCCGTAAATTAAGGACATAAATTCTACCAACGTCAAGTATCTTTTTAAAATATTATCTGAATTCAATCCAATCAACCCTTTTTGTAAAAATTATAAAATATTCCCAATAATAGTTTACCATCCACAATAACCTCTGTCAAATCAACTTGTAATGCTTATTTGACCTCACTAGAAGTTGTAATTTCCACAGGCTTATCAGGATTCAAAATACTTACGACAACAAGAGCAAAGGTTGCAGCTGCCATTGTAACAAACATTCTTTCAGGAAGCTTACATATTCCTAGCATATCAATTAGCGCTACGCATGCACCTATAATTACAGATGCATAAGCACCTTTTCTACTTGCCCTATTCCAAAACATACCGATAATTATAGGTGCAAATAATACCCCACTCTGAAGGGGTGAAGGCCAGAAAAGCAAGCCTATTATACTTCTAAATTTTAAAGATATTAACATTGCGATAGCACATCCTATAACTGTTGTAATACGTGCCATCTTTAAAGTATTTGGAAGGGTATCGAAATCTTTATCAGGATTAAGTAGCTTATGATATATGTCCCTTGTAACCATACCACTAAGTGATGTCATAAGAGAATCCGCCGTAGACATTATAGCTGCAAGCACTGCCCCAAGGAATATATACCCTGCCCAAACAGGAAGTGTTTCATTTACTACGTGCCCCAATACCTCATTGGCAGGAACTGTTGGGTAAAGACGTTGACCCATCGCACCGATTATTCCAACGGGAATAGCTAACAGAAGAAGAAGTACACCTGCTATCAGCGAAGAATTTCTCGCATCCTTCTCACTTTTTGCTGATTGAAATCTTAAGAAGTACTCATATGCAAACATTGAACCTACTATTGTTGGAATCAACGAGTACATAAAACTTCCAGCTGCATCAGGTGTTTCAAAGAATGGTGCCGAAAGAAGAGTACCAAGAGTTACCCCCGTTTGAGTATTAAGTGCATTTAAACCAACAAAAGAAACTATTGGAAGAAATATCATGCAGATAAGAAGTTGCATAAAATCCGTTACCGCAACGCCCCACATACCTGCCATAAATGTGTATATCATAACAGATACAGCTCCAAGAATAATGGCTGGTGTACGAGAAATACCAAAAGCTGCTGCAATACCACCGAATGCATTGAACTGTGCGGAGATTATAGCAACGGTTCCCAATATATATACAAAAACATGATATCCTCTTAAAAATTTCGAATATCCATATCTTGTCTCTATAAAGTCCGGAGGAGTGAGATTGTTCGAAGCTCTCCTAAATTTTGGAGCAACAAATGCATTAATAAAACATGCAATTGCATAGCCTATAATGGCGTACATACCAGCCCATACACCCTTGCTTGCTCCCTGTTCAATACCTCCAACAAGTGCCCCACCACCAAAATGAGTTGCTGCAATTGTAAATGTAAGGAATACAATAGGTAAATTTCTGCCAGCTACAAGGAAGTCTGTTCCACTTGATACATTTTTAGATACAATATATCCAGCAGCTATAAATAATGAACAAAAAAGTAATAATACTAACATTACTTAATTCCCCCTCATACATTTTAATTACCTTTTCCTTATATAATGCTTTAAAAAATAACCCCCATATACATTACACAAGAATTATGCCTATATATTATTGCAAATTAACATATTTACAACTTAGGCCATCACAAATATAATTAGCTCTACACCTGTAATTATCTTTATTGTGATGGCCTAAGATTTACTGATACTAGTTGTTAGGGCATTTCTGAAACTGGCTCAAAATTATCAAAGAAAGTACGAAGTCCTATTTCACTCTTCTCAAGGGCTGGCCTATCTTCTTTAATTTTTCTAAAGGCTGGAAGCTTAGTTCCATGACTCATTGCACGTGCAAGACATTCTGCTGCCCAGTCGTAATGAGGCTCAAAATATGCACGGCGCGGAATAGCAAGTCTAATAAGTTCATAAGGCGCTGTTTTAAGTTTAGCATCGTTAAGAGGATCGCTTGTGTCCTCACGAGCACGTTGTAATGAGTCCATAGCAGTACTTGCAAAACCTCCTTCAATGTATGCTTGAGCTGATAAGCAAGTTGCAGGTCCCTCAAGAGGTTTAAGATGTGGTAGGCATTTTCCTGCATCTACATATACAGCAAAGCAACATGCTGGTTCAATTATATGAACGCCACGGGATTTAAGGGCATTAGCAAAATAATCTACTTGTCGTTGCCTATCTTGTAAATAGTAGTCATTAACCCCTTCTATAAGTCCCACTGCAAGAGCTTCCAAATCACGTCCAGAAAGTCCACCATATGTTATATATCCATCTGTACGGATAAGCTTTGGTTGCATTCTTTGCCATGTTTCTCTATCACGAAGTGCTACAAATCCTCCCATGTTTATAAGGGCAGCCTTTTTGGAGCTCATATGGCATCCATCCGCATAAGACATACATTCACGCACAATTTCAAGACAAGTCTTGTCCTTGTATCCTGGCTCGTGTTGTTTAATCATCCATGCATTTTCTGAAATTCTTGCCACGTCTAAATATAACTTTGTTCCGCGTTTGTCATATTTATCTATAATGGCACGAACAGCTTTAATATTAGCCATAGAAACTGGTTGTCCACCATTTAGGTTGTTAGGAATAACTATCTCAACCACTGGTATATTTTCAGCATTTTCAATAAAATATGCCTCAAACTTAGGAATATCCATATTACCTTTAAACCAACTCTTGTTATCTGGATCAAGATATTCTTCAGTAAGAAGATCAACAGGTTCAGCACCCTTATGATAACACCATGCGTGAGTAGTAGTGAAATGAGTGTTTGAAGGAATTTTATCCCCCTCTTTTACCAATGTCTCATAAATAAGATATTCTCCTGAACGTCCTTGGTGGCAAGGAAGAACATAGGGCATATTTGTGAAAAGCTTTACAGCTTCTTCAAAATTTTCGTAGCTACGACACTCAAAGTAGGACTCATCGCCTAGCATCATTGCAGACCACTGTCTATCACTCATAGCCGCTGTGCCACTATCAGTTACCATATTTATATACACATACTTTGCAGGAAGTAAACGTCCTGAATAGCCGTATTTCTTCATTATTTCCTTACGTAGCTCTCTAGTTGTGGGAATTGTATATTCAACGGTTTTTATTCTATAAGGTGGTGCTTTATCAAAGGGTAAATCCGTTAGCGCCATCATTTCCTTATCTGATATTCTCATACTTGATTCCTCCTATTCTATCTTTTAATTAAAATTATCTATTTTAAGGGTGATCAAAAATAGGTTCATACTCATCAAAGAAAGCTCTTAAACCAATGTCGCTGTATTCAATTGGAGGTCTGTCGAGAACCTGCCTTCTATATGGAGGTATTTTTTCTCCCCATTCCATTGCCTTTGCTAACGCTTCACCGCACCACTCATAATGAGCATCTGTGTAGACTCTTCTTGGAATTGCACATCTAATAAGTTCATAAGGTGCAAGCTGAATCTTTGCTGTATTTAAAGGATCTGAAGAGTCTTCACGCCCTCTATGCAAGGAGTCCATAGATGTAAGTCCAACTCCCCCTTCAATGTAAGCTTGAACGGCTAAAGCTGTTCCAGGTCCCTCTTGTGGTTTTATATGTGGTAAACATTTACCGGCATTAATCCAAATACCTAATGTGCAAGCAGGATTAAATACAGCTACACCTCTTGAAGTGCAGGCCTTAGCAAATACATCACACTGACGTTGCTTATCTTCAAGATAGTAATCATTAACACCCTCAATAATACCAACTGCAAGAGCTTCCAAGTCTCTTCCACTCATACCACCATACGTTAAAAAACCATCATATTTTATAATCTTAGGCTGAAGTCGTTGATAAAGAGTTTTATCGTTTACAGCAACGAAGCCACCCATATTTACTAATCCAGCTTTTTTTGCACTCATGTGAATTGCATCAGCATAGGAGCACATTTCTCTCACTATATCAATACAAGCTTTATGTCCATACCCTTCCTCATACTTTTTAATTATCCAAGCATTTTCAGAAATTCTTGCAATGTCAAGGAAAAACTTAGTGTCACGCTTTTTATATTTATCAATGACCTGACGAACTTCTCTTATATTTTTCATAGATACTGGTTGACCAGCGCAAAGATTATTTGGAACAACTAGTTCTACAACAGATATCTTTTCCCCTTGTTCAATAAAAAGTTTTTTAAGAGCTTCAATGTCAATATTTCCTTTAAACCAAGAATTGTTGTTTTCATCGTAGTATTCAGGACAGGTAATATCAATAGGCTCAGCGCCACGATGATAACAGTGTGCACGAGTTGTAGTGAAATGGCAGTTTGACGGAACTATATCTCCTTTTCCTACAAGCACCTCATAAAGAATAGTTTCGCCTGAACGACCTTGATGACTTGGTATAATGTATTCCATACCTGAAAACTTTTGAAGTGATTCTTTAAGTTCGTACCAACTTTTACAATTAAAGTAAGACTCATCACCTAACATCATAGCAGACCATTGTCTATCACTCATTGCACTTGTACCACTATCCGTTACCATATTAATGTATACATATTCAGCAGGCAAATTTGGAGCAGACCAGTTGTATTCCTTTATAAGCTGTTTACGTTGGTCTCTTGTAGTTGGTCTGGTATACTCTACAGTCTTAACACGATATGGTGGTGTTAAGCTATACGGTATATCAGACGGAGCTAACATTTCTTGATCTGAAATTCTCATAAATATCACCTCATATAAAAATTTTTTACCATAGAAATTTATGGTTGCGATAATAATTTTTTAAAGATTAACTATATTTTACCATGCTGTTAATAATTTTTCAATATATATTTGGTAAAAATTTGAATTTTTGTTATGGCTTATAATAATTTTTTCTCAATATTCTTACATTACATGTATAAATTATTGATTTTATATGTTTTATACATATTTTATTGTGTTTATTAAAAAATTATTATCATAATATAAATATAAAATTGATAATAATTTTTTATCATAATATAAATATTTTATAAATATAAAAGCGACTGGTTTTAACCAATCGCTTTCTCTAGTCCAAATAAGATATTATTTCTTAATGCCAGTATAAATCAATATCGCATCTCTTAAAAAGGCTGCTGTACCTGGCTGTTCTTTATCATAGTATGCTGTAAATCTTTCATCATCTACATACATTTGTGCAATCCCAGCGTGTGCCTCCTTACTGTATTCGCTCCAGTAAAGTGTTAACCATTGCTTGTGTAAATCCGCTGCCTTTTGAGCTATACTACTAGCTGGATCACCAGTTTTAAATGCTTCTGCTAAAGTGGCCATTACTTCCTCTGCTAGCCTTGTTGCTCTATCATACTCCTCCTCTGTCATATTCATTAATTTTGCATTTGACTTTTCCACTGTATCCTTACCATACTTTTCTCTTATTTCCCTGCCATATTTTTTTTCATTGTCCTCAATCATCTTTTTCTTAAAGCCTTCAAATTTTTCTTTATTACTCATTTTAATTCTCCCTTCTGTTAAAGCTATTGTCTTATCCACATTAGCTATTAACATATCCAATTGATCTCTTTTTTCAAGGAGCTTTTCACGATGTTCTCTAAGTGCATTAGATCCATCAAAGGAAGGTGCAGTTACAATCTCCTTTATACTATCTAAACTCACACCTAATTCTCTGTAAAATAGTATTTGCTGTAACCTATCAACTTCCGCTTCACCATAAATTCGATATCCTGAGGAATTAATTCTTGCCGGCTTAAGAATTCCTATTTCATCATAATACCTAAGTGTTCTGGTACTAATCCCTGCCAGTCGTCCTAGCTTTTGCACTGTATATTCCATGTGTTCACCCCCTTACAATATTACTTTACACCTTTACGTTGCGTTAATGTCAAGGGATTTTTAAAATGATTTTCATCTTATTTAAAATCAACTATAGTAGAAAGATATCTCAACATATCTCTTTTTTTATAGTATGCAATGTTTCTTTTGTAACTTTTAGCGAATTCATCTTCACTACTTTTATAAGCTTTCCTTGTTTTAATATCTAAATCATAAAACAATACAAAATCTAGTTCTCTGTTTTCCTTTTGTCTTTCTTGTGCAAACTTTTTAACAACACTGTTAGGGAAAACTATTTTTTTGCCTAGTCTTTTTTCTAATTGAAAGGTAATACTATTTTCAAAAGACTTACTAATTACTTCAGTGCATATAAAAGCATCATTTGATTCCATATCAAGAAAGAAATCATAGGGATTACCAAGAAAACTATATGCTTTTAATATAGCATTCATCTTTTTCTCTTTTGAGATTCTTGGTCTAACTGCGGAAAAATAATCTACTTTTGCAATGTTGCTTATAGGTTTAATCACTACCCCTTCTTCTATAGCTTCTATAACTGACAAATCACTGTTTCTTACTAAGTCTGCATATATTTTCTCATCTAAATCCTTAAGTTTTTCAGAAAATCTTTTGCCATTTAATGTTTCAACATCACTAAAATACTTGTCTAACTCTTCTAAACTTCCAATATATAGTCCAGTGTGGGTCCAAAATCCTGTTATTCCTAAATTTGTTGCCTGCCAATCATTACGTTTTAACAAAATATCTCCAGGTTCCAATTTGGCTTTTATCTCTTTTAAATCCATATCAGTTATAAATTTGCCCTTACGCCTTGTAAATTCCATACCACTGATGCTCACCATTATATATTTCTGAACTGGGAAAACAGCTACATACATAATTTCTTTAGATTTTTCTTTTATTTCATCTTTGCGTTCCTTTAATTCCCAAAAGTTCATTAAAACCGCTAATAAATATAATGCATATTGAACAAACTTGCTTCCATATTTGAAGGTTTTGTATTTTGAATTTCTAACACCTTTCATAGTAAATTCAACATGTTTAACTGTAAGTAGGGATAAAAATAATATTAATAATATGCAAATAAATACCAATATAGTTATGTGAAAGGGAAGGAACCTACTAAATTTATATATTAATATCAAAAAAATACCTAATTTTAATGAATGAACAATTAATATTTTTCTTTCCAAATGTAAAAAAAATGCTTTAAAAATCCGTTTACTATCTTTATATAAAAACCAAACTATACAAAAGACAAACAAAAATTCAAGTGGTTCTTTTAAATAAATCATACTCTTACACCCCTTGCCACTTTTAATTCTCAAGGCATATTATCCCTATTAATTAGAATTTTTATGTAAACTTCCTTTGACTATTGTCATATAACAACTACAAAAATCCATGGATTACTTCAAAATAATCCATGGATTTTTATTCAATCTTTAAAATTTAATTAAAACTATCCTTTAGCTTTTTTACTTTAGCTAATACTTCATAATACTCTTTATCTAGTGCTATTATATCATCTTTCTTTGATGGCATGGATAGCCTTCCTATAATTTCTGAAAGTCGATTTTGTAAGATAAAAATTTGTTTTTCAGTTTCCTTTTTATCATTATGCAAAAATGTATTTTTGCTATTTAAATATTCCTTATAATTTCCCCTAAATATCTTTATCTTATAGTTCTCTATGGTCATTATGTGATTTGCAACGGAATCTACAAATCTTCTATCATGAGAAACAAACAACAATGTCCTATCATAATCTCTAAGAAGATTTTCCACCACTTCAAGGGAATTTATGTCCATATAGTTAGTAGGCTCATCTAATATAAGCAAATTTATATCCTGCAATAACATTTTTGCAAAGGACACCTTAACTCTTTCTCCTCCACTTAACACACTTATTTTTTTATAAATGTCCTCCCTTTTAAACAGTAATCCTGCTAACAATATCCTAGCAAAGGTTTCATCATATATACTGCTTCCCATTACATTTTCTATTATAGAAAGGCTTTCTTCTAAAATGCTCATATCTTGACTAAAGTACCCTATCTTAGCCCCTTGAGCAATTTTTATAGAGTCATCACCATTCATTATCATTTTGATCAAAGTACTTTTTCCACATCCATTGGGAGCAATCAATGCTATTTTTGAGTTATTGTATATACTAAACTCAGCATCATTGAATATAACTTTCTCACCAAATACCTTGTTTATATTCCTGCCTTCTATGATTATTTTACTATGAAGTTTATTTGACTCTAAAATATCTAGCCTAATCCCTTCTTGTCTCCTAGGCTTTTCTTTAATCTCAAGATGTTCTATTCTTTTCTCAATATTTTTAACTGACTTATCTAGGTTAGCCTTGGCCTTTTGGCCTCCCATCTTATGAAGTCTAGCCTCTGAGTTGCCCATGCGTTTAGGAGCATTTTTAATACTCTTTACCTTTTGTTTAGTATCAGTAATTACTTCTTGAAGCCGTCTTTTTTCTTTTGTATATTCTTCATATTCAAATTCAGCTCTTTCTCTCTCTTTAGCTTTCTGAGTAGTATAGTCGCTATAATTTCCATTATAAATTTTTATCCTACTATCCTCTATCTCTACTATCGTGTTGCACAACTTATCTAAAAAGTTTCTATCATGAGATATAATAATCAAAGCACCCTTATATTCTTCAAATCTTTTTTCCATAAGCTCAATGCCCTCTATATCCACATTACTGGTAGGTTCATCTGCAAATATCAATAGATTATTATGGCTTAAGCCATCAGCAAGCTTAAATCTAGTTTTTTCTCCTCCGCTCATATTATCATTCCATGTACTTGGAACTCTAAATTTTGAAGCCATTTCATTACTAATATTTCTATTCTCAGGTCCTTCTAGCTGGGATATATATGAGTATCTTTCATATAGTTTAATCCACCCTTCATCAGGCTCCAATCTCCCACTTAATATATTAATCAAAGTGGTTTTTCCTACTCCATTTACACCTACAATTCCTATTCTATTCTTAGAATAAATTTTGAAATTTCCTATATCCAGTATCAATCTATTACCAAAATATTTTTTAATATTGCTGCATTCCATTAATAACATAAAAAATCCCCTCCTTGTACTATGGAGAGGATAGCGTCTCAAATAAAACCTTAATAACATATAAGGTTAAACACATTATATAGACAAACTATCAACAGTTATAAAAACACTATCCACTCACAAAATTAAATAAAATGCATGACAATAAAGCCTTTATTTAGGACTTTATTTGAATTTTCATTTTACATAAATATAAGTGAGTTATATTCTCATTTCTGCCAATACCTTGCCCTTTCTTAAAGTTAGATTTATTAATTTTAATATAATTATATAAATAATCTATATCGCTGTCAACTTATGAGTTAGTAGATATTTTATTTATATCTTTTCTCAACTTCGTCCCAATTGATTACATTCCACCAATTATCTATATACTCACCACGCTTATTTTGGTACTTTAGATAATAAGCATGTTCCCAAACATCAATACCCATAACGGGTGATATTCCCATCATTATTGGACTATCTTGATTGGCTGTGGATACAATCTTTAATTTACCATCCTTATCCTTTATGAGCCATGCCCATCCACTACCAAACCTGCCTAGAGCCGCCGATTTAAAATCCTTTTTAAAATTTTCAAAACTACCAAAGGTCTTTGCTATATCTTCTTTTAATTTACCTTTAGGTTCTCCACCTTTGTTTTTACCCATTATTGTCCAGAAGATACTATGGTTATAGTGTCCTCCACCATTATTTCTAACGGCTTCCCTTATGTCATCAGGTAGCTTATCTAAATTAGTTAAAAGATATTCTAGAGACTTATCCATTAATTCAGGATACTTATTTATGGCTTCATTAAGTTTCTCTACATATGTTCCATGATGTTTTTGATGATGTATCTTCATAGTTTCAGCATCGATGTAGGGCTCCAAGGCATCATAACTATATGACAGGGAAGGCAATTTAAAAGGATTTTCTCCCTGGCCTTTACCTTTTACATAATTTAGTGGTAGTAGCATACAAAGTAATCCTACACAAAGTAATAAAAATAAATCTTTACGTTTTAACGTCTTCATGATTACACCTTCTTTCATAAAAATATTAATTTTATTAAACATACTTTTAGTTATGCCCAATATATTAATACATATTTAAAAAATAAATAGTTGACATATATTTTGCCCAGTGTTAATATGTTCCTTGTAATCAAAACTATAATAATTTAAATGATATTTATAGAGGGAGTAACTTCCTGGGTTTTACCAGGTTCAAAGTCGTCATTGCGGACATGTCCCGGCTTTGATAATTTTTTAAGTTTAGTGAGACTCTATAGTTAGAAATTTTTCTAACTATAGGGTCTTTTTTTATTTAGAATCTTAAGTTCTAGGAAAACAAGTTTTATTTTACTTTGAAAGGAGTATTTGTAATGAATGAATTTTACAGAAAGTCATCAGATGAAGTATTGGAGGTGCTAAATGGTAATCTTAAAGGGTTAATTGATGATGATATAGAAAAGAGGCGTGAAAAATATGGTTTTAACGAACTGGATGAAGTTAAAAGAAAAAGTCCTCTGCAAATATTTATTGAACAATTTAAGGATTTTCTTGTTTTAATATTACTAGGAGCAGCATTAATATCTGCCTTTCTTGGAAAGCTTGAAAGCACCATTGTAATTCTTATAGTAGTAATAATTAACGGGGTTCTTGGAACCATACAACACATTAAAGCAGAACAATCTTTAAAAAGTCTTAAGGCTCTTTCATCACCAACAGCCAAGGTTCTAAGAAATGGGAATAGAATAGAAATTCCATCCCGTGAGTTAACGGTAGGAGACATTTTATATCTTGATGCTGGCGATTACGTAAGTGCAGACGGAAGAATACTTGAAACTTTCAGCCTTCAAGTAAATGAAAGTTCCTTAACAGGTGAGTCTGAGAGTGTATTGAAATTCACTGAAACTATAGATAATGATAATGTAGCTATTGGAGATAGAAAAAATATGGTTTTTTCAGGAAGCTTTGTAACCTATGGAAGAGCTGTTGTCTTGATTACCAATATAGGTATGAATACTGAAATAGGCAAGATAGCCAACTTATTAGAGAATGCAAAAATAAAGAAAACACCTCTTCAAGTAAGCTTAGATAATTTCGGCAAAAAACTGGCTTTTGTCATACTTGCTATATCCGCATTTATCTTTGCTTTAAATATATTCAGAGGTGCCGAAATTATAGATTCCTTTATGTTTGCAGTATCTCTTGCAGTAGCAGCTATTCCAGAAGCATTAAGCTCCATAGTAACTATAGTACTTGCCCTAGGCACTCAAAAAATGGCTAAGGAAAATGCAATAGTAAGAAAGCTGCATGCCGTTGAAAGCCTTGGCAGCATTTCAGTAATATGCTCAGATAAAACAGGAACCTTGACACAAAACAAAATGACTGTTCAAAAGGTCTTTGTAGATGATAGAGTTATAAAACATGATGAACTTAATCATGATAAAGATTTGGAGAAAAAACTTGTGTTAATGGCTCTATTGTGTAATGATGCAGTTACTGTTGAAAAGAAAGAAATAGGTGATCCCACTGAAGTTGCACTGGTTAATCTGGGAGAAATATATGATCTAGACGAGTTGGTTATACGAAAAAATTACTCAAGATTAGGAGAAATACCCTTCGATTCAGATAGAAAACTAATGAGTACTGTTAACAAACTACATGATAAATCAATTATGATTACTAAGGGAGCACTTGATGTACTTCTATCCAGATCTGTAAAAATAGAAACTTCAAACGGGATAAAAGAACTTACAGAAGAACATAAAAAAGAAATTGAAAATATAAATAAAGATTTCTCAATGAATGGGCTTAGAGTGTTGGCCTTTGCCTATAAAGATGTGAAGGAAGATACAAAGATTAGTTTGGAAGATGAATTTAATTTAACCTTTATAGGGCTTATAGCTATGATGGATCCTCCGCGAATCGAGTCTGCAGAAGCAGTAGAAAATTGTATAAATGCAGGTATTAAGCCAGTAATGATAACAGGCGACCACAAGATAACTGCCTCTGCTATAGCAAAGCAAATAGGAATACTTAAATATGAATCAGAAGCTATGGAAGGATTTGAACTAGAAAATATAAGTGACGAAGAGCTCAAAGAAAAGGTTGAGAATTTTTCAGTATATGCTAGAGTATCCCCTGAACATAAAATTAGGATAATAAGGGCATGGCAAGAAAGAGGAAATGTAGTTGCAATGACTGGTGACGGTGTTAATGATGCTCCTGCTTTAAAGCAAGCTGATATAGGTATTGCTATGGGAATTACAGGTACAGAAGTTGCCAAAGATGCTGCTGCCATGGTGCTTACCGATGATAATTTCTCAACAATTGTGAAATCAGTTTCAAACGGCAGAAGTATATATGCCAACATTGAAAACTCCATAAAATTCTTACTATCAGGCAACACTGCAGGAATACTGTCAGTACTTTATGCTTCATTAGGAGCGCTACCAATTCCCTTTGCGCCGGTTCATCTTTTATTTATTAATCTTATTACCGATAGCTTTCCAGCTATAGCAATAGGACTTGAACCTCATAATGAAAATATAATGAAAGAAAAACCAAGAGATATAACTACACCTATACTAAATAAACCCTTTGCCATTGAAGTAATTATTGAAGGCTTTTTGATAGCTTTAGGAACAATGATAGCTTTTCATATAGGACTATCAACAGGAGATTCTAGAGTTGCTAGTACAATGGCCTTTTCCACACTATGTCTTTCAAGACTTTTACACGGATTCAATTCAAGGTCTAAGGAGTCAATATTTAAAATAGGATTATTCTCCAATAAATACATTTGGATTTCAATAGTATTTGGTTATTTAATGTTAGCAGGAATTTTAGCTTACAGACCTCTTATGGAATTATTTGAAATTACAAAATTAAATGCCAGTCAATATGGTTATATATATGCCCTATCCTTTATGCCTTTAATTCTAGTACAGATTTATAAATTACTATTTGTCAACTATAACAATGCCCATAACTAACATTTAACTATTAATAAGAGACAAAGGACATGTCCTTTGTCTCTTTGATTTCGCTACCTATAACCTTTTAAGCAAATATTCCTAAAAACCCTGCAAATAATACTACAAATGCAAATATCATTCTATATATAGCGAATAATTTCATAGGCTTCTTCTTTAAATAGGAAATAAACTTATTAATAACTATTAAAGCTACCACAAAGGAAACTAAGAATCCTACGCCAAGAGAAGTTAATTCAATTGATGTAAGGGTAGACAGTCCCCCAATCTTTAAAATCTTTAAGAAACTCATTCCTACCATAACTGGCATTGCTAAAAAGAAGGAGAACTCAGCTGCTGCAACTGTAGATAATCCTGATATCCATCCACCAATAATTGTTGAGGCTGAACGTGACATTCCGGGGATTATAGCTAAACATTGAAATAAACCAATCGTCCATGCTTGCTTTACTGTAACACTAAGCTCTTTTCCTTCTCCCCTTTTATTTCTAAATCTCTTTTCAGCATATATCATCCATATACCACCTACAAACAAAGTTATAGCTACAGATGTTGGTGTAAATAAATATTTTTCAGCTAAATCATCTAATAATAATTGACAAACAGCCCCAGGTATACAAGCGATAAATATCATAAACCAAAATCTAAAACCTGATTTTTCATATCCAACCTTTTGAGGAAAAAAGTTTAAAAGCGTTTCTTTTATCTTTTTCCAATAAAGTATAACCACTGCGAGTATTGCTCCTAATTGTATTACATATGTGTACATCTCAACATAATTAGGATTTGTTCCTTTAAACCCCATTAAATTTTGAAAAATAATCATATGCCCTGTGGAGGATACTGGTAAAAACTCAGTTATTCCTTCTACAATTCCTAATATTATGGATTTTATTAATAGAAATATGTTATCCATCTAATCACCTTTTCCTTAAATATATTATTATTCTAAATAGACCTTATAAATATATTATAAAAAAAATTGGAAAATCAAAATACTGATTTCCCTTACAAAATGAAGTTTTATCTTACAATATTGAAAGATAAATACTAAATCCGCATTATACATCTTTAGTCTTAAAAAGACGCTGCATTGGTGAACATCCAAAGTTTGATATTATTAGCCCTAAAAGTATTACCAAACCTCCTAACCATTGCATTTTTGAAAGTTTTTCATTAAGAACAATTTGTGCTGTAATTAAACCAGTTATAGGAACAAGTAATGAAAGTGGAGCTACTCTGCCAGCAGGATATTTTGCAAGCAATCCACTCCAGGTTCCATAGCCAAATAATGTAGCACAAAAAGCTAGATAAAGCACAGCAAAAATTGATAATGCGTTCAAGTTGCTTATTGCATGAAATAATGTTTGTGGTGTATCTAGCATCAATGCAATAGCTAGAAGAGGAAGTGGCGGTACAAGACTTGACCACACTACTAAACTTAACATATCTAGTGTTTCTCCTCGAGAAGCTGCTCTATTAGCAGCGTATCTTACTACTATGTTTGAAAACCCCCAAAAGGCAGCACCTAGAAGGGTTAATAAAAGCGCAGCTAGAGGAATTGAAGATAATTCATTACTACCCACATTTCCTCCTATAAAATAAAGACCTGTTGCCGCAACTACAAGACCTACTACTTGTCTCACTTTTACTGCTTCCTTTAATAGTATTGCCGCAAATAAAATTGTAAAGAAAGCTTGAGATTGAAGAACAATAGAGGCAATACCTGCGGGCATCCCTATATCCATTGCATAAAACAAGCAAGAAAACTGGCCAACCCCTACAGTCATGCCATATGCAACAACATAACGCCATTCTACTGCAGGTCGCTTTACAAAAGCTATAGCTGATAAAGCAAAGATATATCGTGAAGCAGCAAGCAGCATGGATGGAACGCCTCCAAGTCCTAATTTAATTACAGTAAAATTAGCTCCCCAAACTATTATAACTAATAACGCAAGGGTTAGATCTTTTTTATTCATATTTATCCCCCTTAAAATCCTATTAATAATACTATAACAACAAATCCTTTCAATAGAAATAATTTTTATCATTTTATTTACTGATAGAATTTATGGTATATAATATATATTATTTATACTTTTATACCATACTCAAAAGAAAGTAGTGTGAAATTTATGTTTAAAACCATTAGCTATGATACTATAGATAAAAATATGTTAAAAGGAAACTATGTGTTGGTAGATGTTAGGAGTCCTGGTGAATTCAATTCAGAGACCATTCCTGGTGCTATTAACATCCCTTTATTCTATGATGATGAAAGAAAGTTAATTGGAACAATTTATACCCAAGAAAGTGTTGAAAAGGCTAAAAGGATAGGAATACAAGTGGCTTCATCTAGGCTTCCTGTACTGTATGAAAGGATTTTAGAGTTAGAAAAACAATATGATAATATTATATTATTTTGCGCTAGAGGAGGATATAGGAGTAGTTCCTTAGTGTCTCTTTTTATGACCCTTGGTGTGAATATATTTAAACTTGAAGGGGGATATAAAGGTTACAGGCATTATATAAATGAAAATCTTCCAAAAATCCTTAGTGAAATTCAATTTGTCACCATCTATGGAAATACTGGAACGGGTAAAACCCATATTTTAAAATTCCTTAAAGAAGAGGGCATGGATATACTTGATCTTGAGGGTTGTGCAAATCACAGGGGTTCGCTTCTAGGAAGTGTTGGCCTTGGTGAGCAGAATACTCAAAAGATGTTTGAAAGTCTAGTTTATGAATCCTTGAAAAACAGAAAAACCAATGTTGTGTTTTTAGAGGGTGAAAGTAAAAGAATCGGTAGGATTATAATACCTGAATATCTTTATAGCAAGATAGGCACGGGAAAAAATATAGGGATAGATGCTGATATAAAAAGTAGAGTAAATAATGTATTAAAAGACTACGTCCACGAAACTGACGATGAGTTAATATCTGCTCTTAATCTTCTTAGAAAGCATTTAAGCAATACTAATATTGATAGGTTTATATGTATGATAAAAAATCATGAGTACGAACAAGTAATAGAAGAACTTATGACTAAATATTATGATCCCTTATATAATCATAACAATATATCCTATGATGCTGTGTTCTATAATATTTATACTGAAGAAACTTCTATTAAAATAATAGAATGGTTAAAAAAGACAGTTAGTAAACAATAAATGTTTATTAACTGTCCCTTCAAAACCTGTTTTATCCCTCAAATTCTTCTACTTTATCTATACTTTCCATAAAGTCCAAATAATCTTTCTTAGTCATTTTAGCTTTAAAATTATCTAATATATTTTTTCCTGCTTCTGCATTATTAAATAGTAAATCTACAACTGTTAAAGCCATAGCTTTAGCAGGTACTATATAAGCTTGTTCTTCATTAACGATTTTAAAGTCACGAGTGTGTAGGTTTCCTGTTATTCCGCCAATCATTGGATGAATTGTTGGCATTATATGAGATACATCTCCAAAGTCAAAAGATCCTGTAAAGTCTCCACCTTCTATTATTTTATCTTGTGGCATACCCATAAAAATTAGGTTTTCTTTAAATAAATTGTCTAATTCAGCATTTTTTAATACAGGAAGATATCCTGGAATATTTGTTATTTTCACCTTTGCCCCAACTGCCATTGCTCCAGCTTTTAAAGCTCTATCTACTTTAGCATTAGAATCTAACATTCCATCTATTGTTCTTGCTCTTACGTAAGATTCCATTTGCACGTCTGCTGGAACAGAGTTCACAATATCTCCACCCTTAGTAATTATAGGATGAACTCTTACTCTATCAGAATCTTTAAAAGTTTCTCTTTGCGCATGAATGTTGTTCATAGCAAGCATAGCTGCATTAAGCGCATTAATTCCTTCTTCAGGGGCTGACCCTGCATGGGACTCTTTTCCTATGAACTGAACTTTTTTTCCTATAAAACCATTGCTTACTGGTCCTATTAATGCTTCTTTGTCTCCCATATCTAGGGAGTGGAACATCATAGCCATATCTACATCATCAAAGTAACCTTTTTTAATAAGTTCTTGTTTCCCACCAAAATAAGTTAGCTTTCCTTCTTCTCTTAACTTAGCTCTATACTCTAATTCCACAAATTCTTCTGCTGGTGTTGCCATAATAGTTACATTACCGGAAAGCTCTGATAAAATGCCGCTTTTTACAATTCCTAAAGCAGCTCCAAGCATTCCCGCTATTTGAACATTATGCCCACAAGCATGAACCGCTCCCCCTGGAACTGCATCTACGTGATTTGCACAAGAAATAGCATCAAGTTCTCCAATAATCGCAACATTAGGCCCTGGTTTTCCACCCTTTAGAGTTGCTTTACATCCTGTAACTGCAATATTTTCCTCAACCTCTAGTCCAAGATTCTTCAAAAAACTTGCCGTTGCTTCTGTAGTTTTAAATTCCTTAAATCCTAGTTCAGGAGTAGCATAAATTTCTTTACCCGCTTTTAATATAAGTTCCCTATTATCATCTATTGCTTTAACTACCTTTTCTTTTAATTCATTTATATTCATGATATCCCCCTTCTTCCCATTTCTTTTATTTCTTGTACTTATATGTAAGTATTTTACCATCTTTTCTACTTATGATTTTTCAAAATATTTTATGATTTATTTTTAATATGATTATAACCTTTTTAAATATAATAGTCTATATCTTCCTTTACATCTACAGGCTCTGTAACACTTTCCTTAATACAAGTAATCCCTCCATCATTTTAGGGAATCCCACTGTTGGTGCTACGAGGAGTATAGCGTGTTCTATTTCTTCTTTTGTACAACCTTCATGTAAAGCTTTTAAAATATGCGTTTCTAAGGCATATCTATATTGACAGCTTGTAGACAAAGCCACCTTAAGAAGCCAGCGTGTTTTTTTATCTAATGGCCCTCCTTTTTCATGTAGTAATTTCCCAAAATTTTCGTAAGCCTCATAGATTTCACCATGATTTTCAATTAAGTATTTAAGATTCCTTTCTGTGACATCTGAATTATCAAAGTAATCATTCATTGTATCTCCACCTTACATTTTAATATATTTTAAATATATTATGTCTTAAAAGTACTATGGGCATCCCTTTATACTGAAGGAATGCCCCTTTTATTTGATAATACAAACTTATATTCACACTTTGCTTACGTCCTCTAATGACAAATTATATTAAAATTCACCTTTCAAACCAATTTCTTCAGCTACAGATTGCATACTTTTAATAGTTTCTCCAATTATGGTATCCATGTCCATGCCTAGCATTTCAGCACCTTTTTGAATGACTTCACGATTTACTCCTGCTGCAAAACCTTTTTGTTTCCACTTCTTTT
Source organism: Clostridium malenominatum (assembly GCF_039521365.1). NCBI lineage: Bacteria > Bacillati > Bacillota > Clostridia > Eubacteriales > Clostridiaceae > Clostridium > Clostridium malenominatum. The sequence continues at coordinate 167,476 of NZ_BAAACF010000001.1, read as the reverse complement.
TAACTGATTTTATTTCTAAATCATGTATACTTTTACTTGGGCGAAGAAGTACTGTTGCTGTTATTAACCCTGTTAATTCATCAATAGTATATAGTACCTTTTCCATTGTCTTAACAGGTTCAACGTCAACACATATACCCCATCCATGGCTTTCAACTGCATGAATATATTCTTCTGGATAATTATTTTCCATCAAAATTTCTCTTGCTTTTTTGCAATGCTCCTCTGGATACATTTCATAGTCAATATCGTGTATTAATCCAATGATTCCCCACTTCTCCTTATCCTCTTCACCTAACAGCTCTGCAAAATGAATCATTACAGCTTCCACCGCTATGGCATGTGTAATTAAACTCTGGCTTTTATTATATTTCTTTAAAAGCTCATAGGCTTCTGTACGAGTTGGTATCTTATTCCCCATAAAAACTCCTTCTTTCTTATGAATTTTCAGTTTTTTCTTTATAGACTATACTAAATCTTTATAAGAGACATGTCAAGAAGCTATAATATACGAAAATTCTTTACGCAATGTTGTGATTTAAATAGTTACTACAATTATTTCTTTAACTATTTTTTCTAATCTCTAGATTTAATTCATTTACCATTCTCTTATCATCGCATATTTTATTACCTGATGTTGTCAAGTAATTACCTGTGATTGTAGCATTGGCTCCTGCATTAAAGCAGTTTTTACCAAACTCATCTATGAGATTTCTTCCTCCACCAAGTCTTATAATAGCTTTAGGATTTATAAATCTGAAAACTGCAATAGTTTTTAGTATTTCATTCTGACTCAGACTTTTTGCATTTTCTAAAGGTGTTCCCTTAATTGGATTCAGCATATTTATAGGAATAGATTTAACTCCTAAATCTCTTAGTTGAAAAGCAAAGGTAACTCTATCTTCCAAACTTTCTCCCAAGCCAATAATTCCACCTGAGCAAATATCCATACCAGCCTGCTTAGCTGCATTTATAGTATTTATTCTTTCATCATAGGTGTGCGTTGTACATATATTTTCATAGTATGCTCTACTAGTTTCTAGGTTATGATGATACATAGTTATTCCTGTTTCTTTTAACTTAAGTAACTGCTCATATCCTAATATTCCTAAGGATGCACACAAATCCATTTTCACTTTTTTATTTAGCTCTTCATATATAGCCAGAACCTTTTCAAACTCACTTCCAGTAATTCCTCTTCCACTAGTCACTAAAGAAAATCTATTTACTCCCTCACTTTCATTTTCCTTTGCTAACTCTAAAACTGCTTCCTTTGAAATTAACTCATATTCTTGTACGTTAGTTTTATAATGGGCAGATTGCGCACAAAACTTGCAGTCCTCAGAGCAGCGTCCAGACTTTGCATTCATAATGGTGCAAAGGTCTACTTCCTTACCACAAAAAAAATCTCGTATGTTATTAGCGCTATTACATAACTCTACTATATCTTCTCTTTCTTCAAGGTTTGATAGTTTTATAGCTTCTTCAAAGCTTATATCTTGTCCATCTAATATCTTTTTCTCTATCCTCTTAATATATTCTTTCATATTGTGCTCTCCCCTTATTGTTTTTTAATCAATATATCCAATTTTTCTTAAAATATTTAATTTCTCATAACAATAATAATAAACAACCTCTTTATTGTCAACTTAATTTCTAATCATGGTTAACGATAAAACTATGATTAGAAATATTGTCAATAAGTTAAAATTTACTAAATCTATTTCATGATTAACATTTTTTGCATTAAAATTAAAAAACAGTATCTTAAAGGATTATTTCAATTTTAGTTCCCACTCCATACTCACTGTCAATATTTATAATCCCATTATGTGCTTCTACGATATCCTTGGCTATGGCCATTCCAAGTCCAGAACCTTTATGTCTTTTTCCTGTATTTGTACCTCTATAATATCTTTCAAAAATGTATTTTAACTCTTCTTCTTTAATGCCTTTTCCATTATCTATTATGAAAATATGAATTCTATCTTTCTTCTCTACTTTAACTTCTATATCTACATCTTCATTGTTATGAACTATAGCATTATATAAGATATTAGTAATAACTCTTTTTATTAGTATTTCATCTACATCCTTTTCAACAACTTCCCTTATTGCTGAAAAATCAATGCTCACGTTGCTAGTTTGTGGATTATTTAAAATATCTATTACAGCTCCTCTAACTAGACTTACAATATTTGTATTTTTTAAATTTAAAAGGAGAACTTTATTCTTTAGTCTAGTACTTAGATTTAAATCATCTATAAGGTCTTTTATATAGTTAGATTTATCTTCTATTATTTTGCTGTATTCTCTCACTTCTTCTTTTGTACAATCATATTCCTCACTGGATAAAATTTCAGCATATCCTTTCACTGAAACTAATGGTGTTTTTATATCATGAGAAATATTCGATATCCATTCTTCCCTCATTTTATCTAACTTTTTTCTTTCTTCTTCATTGCTTCTAAGTTTTGAAGATAAATTATTTATATTATGATAAATTTCTTTATAAATTCCTTTTTCTTCTCTTTTTAAATTATACTCTCCTTCAGAAAGGTTTTTAACATCCTTTATAATATTTACTAATGGCTTTGTAAGTCTTCTACTAAATAAATATCCAAATAATAAAGCTATAATGGCATCCATGAGTAAAATTATATACACTCCTGTTTTCAAACTATTACCTAAGTTATAAATGTCATAAGAAATAAAATTTCTCTTTATCCTTTCAGAAGGGAACCCTATAATATAACTATAATTTCTATCTCCAATTTTCTTTTCTGCTACAAATATAGTAGACATACTATCGGCTAAAATATATTTATATGCTTGGATTAATTCTACAGGAGTATAATGATTTTTAACTTTAACAGGTTTCTGATAATTATAAATTTCATTTCCTTCCTCATCTAAAACTTGCATCCAAGCCTCTTCTTCTCTTAAAATTTTTTCTCCATCACTATGGATATATATTTTATCTTTATCTTCCATTAAATACTCTTTAAATTCCCTGGTAAAATCCTCTGGTGAAGAATAGCTAATTCCATTTATTATGTCAATGTTATCTCTACTTCTATTAAATGCAAGAATAATTCCTACAATGATATTAATAAGCATTACAATAATGGCAACTGATACTACAGTTATAATAAACCTACCTGTTATTTTCCAATTCATATGTATTCATCCTTTAAAACAAACTTATACCCTAAACCTTTTACATTAATAATATACTTCGGATTAGATGGATCCTCTTCAATTCTCTCCCTTAATCTTCTTATATGTACCATTATAGTGTTATCAAAGCCTATATAATCTTCTCCCCATACTTCACTACACAACTTTTCCTTACTCATAATTTGATTAGGATGCTTTGCCATATGCAAAAACATTTTATATTCTTTAGGTTTCAATTCTATTAGTACTCCATTTTTTCTAACTTCTATTTTTTCCTCATCTATTTGGAAAGGTCCAAAATTCAATATACTACTCTTATTTTCCTCTTCTTCATTATAACTACTTCTTCTTAAATGGGCTTTTATTCTGTAGGCTACCTCCTTAGTGCTAAAGGGTTTTGTTATATAGTCATCTCCTCCCAATGCGAAACCTAGTACTCTATCAATTTCTTCAGTTTTCGCTGATATAAATAAAATAGGAATATTGGAGGTTTTTCTAATTTTTTTACAAACCTCATATCCCTCCTCATCAGGCAACATAATGTCTAAAAGAATAATATCTGGATTAATCCTTTTAAATAAATTAAATCCATTTTCTCCATCCTCAGCTGTATATATATTTTCAAAACCTTCTTTTTTTAACACCATAGACAATAACTTCAATATGTCCTCTTCATCATCTATTATTAATATCTTTTTTTTGCTTAATGACATTTCCATATTAAACACTCCTATTAAGCTTTTATTAGTTATATACTACATCAATTATATTGTATAAGAAAAGAACCAAATAATATATTTTAAATTTGGCTCTTCTTCTAACTTTATTTTATGTTTTCAAATAATTGTTATTTAAATTTATTATCTGTAGGGATAGAAAATATATACCAATGCTAATCCAGCTATAAAAAATACAAGTCCTATAGCTAGAAAGACTACCGTATTCCCATTCCATGCTGGTTTATTTCTAAAGGCTCTCCATCTGTAAGATACTCCACTCATTCCCATGAAAAAAAATCCAATAAATAAAATTATTATACTAAGTAGAAATAAACTATTTGCCATAATTATACCCCTTATTTTTTATTTTCTTTAATAAATGCAACATATATGAGTTTGGGTAAAATTAAACATGCCACTATAAATATAGCTCCCTGAATTACCATTATCCCTGTGCTTGCTTTATACTTTATTAGCTGTGAGGACATCATTCCCCATAATGGAGTCATAACAATAAGTTTACTAGGTAGAACATGTTCTAATATATATGGTATTCCCATAATTAAACCACCTAAAATAAATGGCATAGACGCGGATTTACTTATGGAAGATAAGTATAAACCTAGTTGAGAGAAGAAAAAAGAAGCTAGGATTATCGTTATAATCACTATTATCATCATTTGAAGTACATTTAAATTTGAATTTATCCCTTTGAAATACCACAGATTTTTTAATTGCATGTTCAAACCTTCAAAATTTACTTTCCTAAGCCCATCTAAATATATTGTAATCACTATAGAAAGATTTACTATAGAAGTTGCTATGCCTGCTCCTATTCCCTTGGCTACAACTAATTTTCTCTTTCCATTTTTTGTAGTGTTTATTAGGTCACTCATATTAGAATTATATTCTAAGGTATAAGCGCCAGACAAAATCATAAACATAACCAGTCCCATTATAGGTGTATATCCGTAACTTTTATAAAAAACATCCGCATAAATATCACTTACAGTACCATTGTGAATTAATAAGGTTCCTAATAACAAAGATGATACCCAAGTTATTAAAATACTTTTTTTTAATAGCATTTTTCTTAATTCTGCTTTTATAAGTGTACCCATTTATTATACCTCCTTTGTATTTTCTAGGTCGAAATAAAACATATAAACGTCCTCAAATTTAGGTTCTATAACCTCTGCATTTGCATAGTATACCACTCTATCGCTTACAATTCTAAGCTCAGTAAAATCTATTCCTCTTTGGAGATTTACTACCTTATATTTATTTTGTATTTCTTCCAATTGATTTTCATCATTGGTTCTTATTCTATACACTTTTCCATTCATATCAGATAGAATTTCCCTATGGCTTCCCTTCATAATCATTTCACCATTTTTTATCATAATGGTTTCCTTTGCTATGGACTCTATATCAGAAATAATATGAGTTGAAAGTATTATTATCTTATCTTTAGATATCTGTGATAATAAATTTCTAAACCTTGTCCTCTCTTGTGGGTCTAGTCCTGCTGTTGGCTCGTCTAATATTATAATTTTAGGGTCATTTAATAATACCTGAGCAATTCCTACTCTTCTTTTCATTCCTCCTGAAAACTTTCCAACAGCTTTATTTCTTACATCATATAATCCCACTAAATTTAATAATTCATCTATTTTTTTATTTACCTCCCTTTTGTCTATACCTTTTAATGCTGCTACATATTGTAAAAAGTTTTTAGCTGAAAAGTTTTTATAAGCTCCAAACTCTTGTGGCAAATAACCTATAACCCCTCTATATTTATCTTCTATACTATAAATATTTTTGCCATTATAAATTATTTCTCCCTTTGTAGGCTTTGTTAATGTAGCTATTTGCTTCATCAATGTTGTTTTACCCGCTCCATTAGGACCTAAAAGTCCATATACTCCATTTTCTAATGTAAGTGTTATGTTGTTATTTGCATTTTTGTTACCATAACTTTTAGTTAGGTTTTTTATTTCAAGTTTATTCATAATTAACTCCTCCTAATTTATCTTGTTAAAAATTTTCTAAAGATATTTGTACATGAAAATATTGCTATAAATAAAGTGGATACCATAATTACTAGGCATAGATTTGTTATATCTAAGGTCATAGAAAATACTTTTAACCTTCCAAAATGCATTCCAGCAAATTCATTGAAATTAAATATTAAATCTATAAAATTAATTTTTGAGAGTATCAACAATATTTCTTTTGGTAACCATTTAATTAAAGTCGTCACTTTACCTAAAAATATAAAAATCAAAAATCCGCTTGTTGATTGAATTGAATTTGTGGTAATGAATGAAAATAAGCTTGCCAATACTCCTAATGTCATAAAGATTACAAGCATAATACCTATTTTAAGTAGTACATATCCGTATATTGTATAGCCATCCTTAACTAATAATGGGTTGTCCAATATTTTTATAGCCTGTAATCCTCCATTTATAGGCTTTCCGCATTGTATATAGGTGATTATAAATTCCATGGCTAGATACACACTATATATAACTGTGGGAACTCCTATGCTTAAAGCTAACTTTGAGTACAAAGTTTTGTTTTTATTTCTTGATGATAAAATTAAATTATCAACGGTGGATATAATCTCATCTGTATAAATATTAGAAAAAATAATTATTATGATTATAAGCATAATAGAGGTCATAAGTGGATGAAATGCTCTATAATTAAATACCTTCCAAAATTGAATATTATTTATCCCCTCTAATTGTGGTTTTATAAATATCATTGATATAGAAAGTATAAAGAATAATATTGAAGTAATTATTCCATTCTTTGATTTAAATATTTTCTTTACTTCCCAGTTAATCATCATTCATTCCTCCTGTTCTTTCTTGTGTACAAGAATATTTTATCCTCCTATACTTAACTCTTAATAACATGAACCTTAATTAAAGCTTACAATTATCAATTTCCTATTCTTCAGCAATATTCAAAAAAAATAATAAAGGTAGATTTAAAATCCATCTACCTTTATTATTTTTGTATTATAATAATCTAATTTATTTGTTCATAATATAACATGATATAATGTAGAAAACATATATATGGGCTGGATAGAATAAGTAAAACAAATACTTCATTCCCCTTCCTTTTTTTCCATTATACAAATAGAATAGTGGTGCTGCAAAAACCATCATCCACTGGTAATTGTTAAAGAATAACCCTTTAATACTAAGTTCTCCTGTAAACATAATGCCTAAACACATTATTACATATACAATTATTAATTTTTTTCTATTATCTTTTAGTAGATACATTACTATTCCTAGAATTATAAATACTGGTCCACCTTCAACAAAAATAGGTATTGGAATAATAAAAATTAAATATTTTAAAATCTTCACATTCATCAAAGTTTCCACATTCATTATAAAAAATATGGATAATGCTACAGGTAATATGAATAATGCCCCGCCTAAAAATATTTTCATTGCATTTTTTTCTTTTACTACTTTTTTTATGAAGTCTACAATGCATAGATACACTGTAATCATAAATAAAGTAGCAAATATATTATTTATTAATTCTAAAGAATCTGTTCTCTTAAAATAATTAGGAATTAAGTAATTCCCTATGTTCATTAGAACTGATGCTAAATATAGTCTAAGCATGTACTTTTTTTTATTTCTAGTATGGGTGTACCCTTCTACTGTCATAAATATAAATATAGGTGCTACTATTCTTCCTACCCATTTAAAAGTTATAAGACTATCGCTTGCAAAATTAAAAAATTCATGAATATGATCAAATATCATAAGTATTAGTCCTGCTATTTTTAATTGAAATCCTGTAAGTCCTTTTTCTTTCATTTGTTGTCCTCCCTTTAATTATGATTTCACTTCAATTATAGAGGGACAAACTTAACTGATAATAACTTTAATATTAAATAAACCTTAATTTACTCAAGAAGTAATTTACATTGATTCTATATCTCTTCTTTTTAAGCTTTACTATAATGATTATAGATAATAATAATCTATCCTATTTTCACACATCTCATAGAAAGAGATCCATGATGTATTTCATTAAATATAAATTCAACTTTATCCTGTTCTTCCTTTAATGCCATAACATATAATAATGGTAAAAAATGTTCATCTGTTGGAGCAGAAAGTAACGCTACTTCCCCAAAATCTTTGTAATTAATTAACTTATCATGTTCGGCTTTAATAATAGCATTAGCCACAAGATTATCAAACTCAAAAGCCCAGCTATAAGGAATATCCTTCTCATTATGCTTCATTTTTCCTAAGTTATGAACTATATTTCCACTGGCTAAAATTAGTATTCCTTCCTCTCTAAGTTTGGCTAATTTTTTTCCTAAGTTATAATGATATTCTTCCTTTTCTAATACATTTAAGCTTAACTGAAATACAGGAATATCCGCCCTAGGAAAAATATGCTTTAATACGCTCCAAGCTCCGTGATCTAATCCCCATGTATTAGTTAGCTTTACATTATAATCTTTTAGTTCTTCAAAGGCTGTGTTAATATACGGTTTAGCTCCACTAGTTGAATATTTAACCTTATATAACTCTTCAGGGAATCCGTAAAAATCGTATATCTCTTTAGGTGAATCTTGTTCTGTGATAAAAGTTCCATCTGTTAGCCAATGAGCTGATATAACCATTATAGCCTTAGGTTTTTCTAATTGCTCACCTAGCTTATTAAGACTTTCAGTATAGGAATTTTTCATTATTGCATTCATTGGACTTCCATGTGCTATAAATAAAACTGGCTGTTTTTTAATCATTATTCCCCCTCCTTTTAATTATTTCTTCTAAATCTTCTTTTGATGTAATGCCTCGTACTACTTCGTTACCTATAATCATTGTAGGCACTGCTGTAATGTTAGCTTCTTCATAAGCCTGCTTCAATACTTCTTCCTGCTTATCTTTATATTTTCTTGTGTTTATAATTTCAATGAATTTCTCTTTATTTAAGCCTATTTCTTCAGCTAAATTAGATAATATTTCAACTTTTCCAATATCTAATTCTTCTTCAAAGAAGCCCTTAAAAACTCTTTCAACATATTCATTTCCTTTTCCAAGCTCAACTGCATAATGATATCCTTCAAAAGCTAAATTAGTATATGGATGAGGTGAAAGCTTTGGTAATTTCATATCTATCCCTAAATTTTTCGCCATTGGTTCAATATAATTATTCCATGAATTTAATTTTGAAGAATCCTTCCAAGGATCAATTCTAGGTGATGGCTCTGGCCTTAATTCAAATGGCATCCATTCAATATTTACGTCCTTTCCTTTTACAGCCTGGCTTAAGATTTCCTCTCCTAAAAAACAAAATGGACAAACAAAATCAGCATATACTTTAATATTTAATGTCATTTTAATAACCTCCCTATATCTCGTTGTAATCATTGTAGTTACAACACTTTTAAAAAAAATTGATTTACTTCTCAATCTTTTTTCTTAAACCTGTAACTACATATTTCATTGTTACATTTTCTAATACCTGTTCCATAGCTTCTTGAGCACTTACTAGTATGCCCTCCATCACTTCTTGAATATTTGCACCAATAGGACAATTTATATTTGGTGATTCATGAAATTGAAATAATTCTCCTTCTTGCACAACCTCCACAGCCCTATATACGTCTAGCAATGTTATTTGGTCTAACTCCTTTAATAAATAAGCTCCACCAGCACCTGTTATAACATTAACCAATCCAGCTCTCTTTAACATTCCCATTACCCTTCGTATAACAACTGGATTAGTATTTACACTATCTGCAATCCATTCAGAAGTACATAAATTTCTATCTTCCATAGATAGTATAGATAAAATATGAACTGCTACAGAAAATCTACTGCTTATTTTCATTTTTATCACCTCTGTTGTAACCATTATAGTTCCAACCAAAAATGAAGTCAATAGTTTTTATAAACTTTTTAATTTAAACAACAAAAATCCCCTAAAACTCTCGCCTTAGGGAACATAAAGCATACTTCAATATTTACTTAAAAGTTTTCAAATCCTTTGATATATTAGCTATTTAAATAAAGGATACGCTTCTTTTACTTGGCTTTCTTTTTTGCCATTTTGTATTTTTGATAAAGAATGTCTTTTAAAACCAAAACAGTGTCCATATCGTTAAAATCAAACTCATTTTTAAAAGTGTCGTACAAATCGGATATCTTCTCACAATAGGTATTTATTCCTTTTATTCCTTGATATGAAGCTAAAATCGGATACTTTTTGCTCCATGCACTGGTCCAGTCAATTTCATCAACTATCATTTCGATACTGGTGACATCACCACCAATATGGCTTCCACTAATAAGATAGTCATAACTTACATTGTATAGTTGACTTAGTAATTTTGCTTTAATCAATTCAGGAATCGTTTGGTCGGTTTCCCATTTACTTACTGTCTGTCGAGATACACCTAATTTATCAGCAACATCTTCCTGAGATAAACCTGATTTTTTACGCAAATCTAATAATTTTTCGCCTAATGACATAATAATCACCAGCCTTTCTATTATTTCAAGTTAACTTATAAATACAGTATACTAAAATCTAAAATTATTTTCTATCAAGCGAAAATGGAAACTTGTCAACTAAACTTAACATCTTAATCTGCATAAATGGTTCCCTCAAATAAACAGTTCCCTTAATTTGCACCTCACTTGAAAGCTTTATTCGGCATAATTATTTAAATTGATAATTATATCATCATGATTTCATTTGTTTTTCAAGACAAAGTACCCATCTTTTCCTTTCTCAATTAATCGGTTATTTAGTAGTATCCTTAACTTTCTACTAGCGGAAGCAACAGTAGAATTATGTCGAGTTACTTTCTCTTTTGATACTCATATTGATTACTTTTCCTCCTGTTCAAGGGGCACTGAGCTCCCTTTTCATGCTAGTCATCGTCGTCCTACAACACAGGATCTACTTTTCTCTATTACAATATCTCTATATACCCTTCTGTTCCATTAACTCGAATTCGCTGTCCATCCTTTATTAATTTAGTTGCATTTTCCACCCCTACCACTCCAGGAATACCGTACTCTCGAGTCACAACCGCTCCATGGGTCATTAATCCTCCTACCTCAGTCACTAGCCCTTTAATGGACACAAACAATGGTGTCCAGCTAGGATCAGTAAATGATGTTACCAAAATATCGCCCTCCTCTATATTTGCATCTTCCAATTTCAATACAACTCTTGCTGTTCCTTCAATAATGCCAGATGAAACCGGAACCCCAACCAAAGCATCTTCAGGTATATTATCAGTATTATATTCTCCAGAAATCACTTCCCCCTCCGAGGTCATCACTCTTGGAGGCGTCAGTTTCTCATATATTTCATATGCCTCTTTTCTCTTGGCAATGATACTGTAATCTAACTTATTTGTCTGAACAACATTCCTAAATTCATCAAAGGATAGATAATAAATATCCTCTACTTCTTTAATAAGTTCCTTTTTCAGTAATATATGAGCTTCTTTCATAAGGGCATTTTTATAAATTTGAAAACGTTTTATAAAAGAGTACTTAGGATACTCCCTAAAACCAATGACGTTTCTTAAAACACTAATCATTTTCTTTGCCTTTTTTACCTTGCCCTTTCCGCCAGACAATTGTTCTAACCGACTTAGAATCTCTTGTTCTTCTGCCAATGCTTCTGTCCGTCCTTGTTCAAATTTAGCAGTGCTTGAAGTTTGCTCAACGATTTTTATGTTACTAAGAATCATAGGAATGATAGCTGTTGGTTTTTCACTCCAACGAGTCTTCGTTATATCTATCTCTCCAGGACAACGTACACCATATTTTCTAAGAAATTCCTTTATCGCATTGCCAACGGCTCTTCCGCCTTCTAATTTTGATAATTCGTCAAAAAATGTCTCATCAGATGCATGTTTCAAATATTCAATAACAGACGGATATTGCCTAGTGACATCAGCTACCTCTAAAAGTTCGAACCCCATTTCAGTAGTAACATTGTTTTCTACCGATTTAGAAAGTACATCCACAGTACCTTTTTCACCTAACCATTTTTCCATTTTTTTATTAATCCAGTTTGATACAAAACCTCCAACTACCATCATGCTCATGTTTTTGGGTCCTGTCAGTACATCTTTTAATTCCTTTGTATCATTTATAATAAATTCAAACAACCGATCTCCTGACAATGTTTTGATCCTTTGCTCCATATCTTCTATTAATTTTTCATTGTATGTAATTATGTCTTTTATGATCTCAGAATCATTTTTCATGTACACCTTAATCGCTGGTATAATCCACGATAATGCTCCTGAACCTGTACTGATGGTACCCTTTCCTTTTGGAAGCTCTTTAATAAACTCTTTACGTTTCATTAAGTTGACTAGAGCATTCTTCATTAATATGTCAGCATTACCTGTACTGGATAATAAAACCTTTCTTCCAATAGGTGAAGATAGATCGTAGGTTCCATCTATAAACAGTCTTCCGCCGGCTGACTTTAAATTTTGACCAAACCAAAATGATAGCATTTTACAAAATGACATTCCCAACGGTTTGATGTCTTCAGTCATCATCTGTAAATGTCCTAAAGAAACATACACGCGATTCTTTGAATCTTCGGCTTCTGGTATTGGATATAATGTCGTAATTGGTCTACTTTGAACAATATAGAACCTTCCTTCAAACAAACACCACTCAATATCTTGAGGGTAAGCAAAGTATAACTCAATACGTCTTCCTATTTTTTCAAGATGTAAAATCTGTTCATCCGTCAAAGTTTGCACCTTTTGTTTTTCCTCTTCAATTTCTCTTTCTTCCGTGCCGCCTTGCTTCAGAGATCTAATTGCTAATTTTTTCGTGGAAATCTCTTTATCAACAATCCTTCCTTCTCGCACTTTATAATTATCTGCATTGACTAGTCCTGACACTAAGGCTTCTCCAAGACCAAAACTTGCATCGATGGAAAGCAATTTCCGATTGAATGTGACGGGATCTGCTGTAAACATAATTCCAGAAGCTTCTGGGAAAATCATCCGTTGAATAACCACAGCTAAATATACCTTGTGGTGATCGAAGCCATTTTGTATTCTATAAATGACAGCACGATCTGTAAATAAGGACGCCCAACATTTCCTAATATGATCTAAGATAGAATCAGTGCCTACTACATTCAAGTAGGTATCCTGCTGTCCAGCAAAGGAAGCTAGTGGTAAATCCTCAGCTGTAGCACTTGAGCGCACGGCATACGCATGTTCTTTGCCAAACTTAGATATATATCTAATAATTTCAGACTTAATTTCTTCATTTATTTCTTTCTCTTCAATAACTTTACGAATCTTTCTACTAATTTTCTCAATTTTTTCTCTGTCTCTTGCTTGCAGTAAAGATAATTGATCTAACAGTGTTTTAAACTTATCATCATACTCCACTACTTTTTTATAAGTTTCTGTAGTAACACAAAAGCCCTCTGCTACCATTATCCCTTCAATTTTAGATAGTTTACCTAAATTTAATCCTTTGCCTCCGACAGCCATAAGTTTTGTTTTATCAATCTCATTAAAATTAAGCACATAAGAGCTCATGCTAATTCCTCCTCACCGAACTTAAAATTATGAAATATTTATATTATATATTTCACAATACATTAACAAATATATCATGTCAATATACTTATGAAATATTATCTTGATATATTTCATAATGCTTGTTATATTTATATTGAGGTGAATTTTATGAATGGCTTTGAAATCCGTAGAGAAAACAAAAAGAAAGATATTTTAAATGCGGCTCTCCAGCTCTTTTCAATGCACGGTATAAAAAATGTTAGTATTGCTGAAATAGCAAAAAAAGCTAATGTTTCTCAAGTCAGTATTTATAATTTTTTTCAAAGCAAAGAAAATTTGGCAAGACTGGCCTTCTTTAACATGATGGATGGTATAATGAGTGATTTGGAAGCATTAGTTGCAAGTGATCTTTCTTTTAGGGAAAAGGTTAATACGATGCATTTTATTTCAAGTGAAGCAGGCAATAACTTTAATGAAATCTTTAATCAAATTGAGTTTATAAATGATCCAATAATTCAAAATTTCCTTGATGAGTATGGAAAAAATAAAACCGTTCCTTTATTTATGAACTTAATCAAACAAGGTAAATTAGAGGGAGATCTACACAGTGAAATTTCTTCTGAATCACTTCTAATTTATATTCATGCAATCAATAAGGCACTACATTCTAATTCAAGTAAAAAAGTTCAAAGTGATTTAGGTAAATTGTTTTTTTATGGCTTATTTGGACCGAGTAACTAATTTTTTTATAAAAATTACACCCCAACCATCAAATTTGCATATCTAAAGTTGGGGTAACCTTGGGTCGCGCTCGCATGATGCGTCGGAATTATACTTGTGGCATATATTTTCTTGATGAGGCCGTATAAAAGCGAGTGTAAAAATGCACTTTTTGAGCCCGATTTTTTCTCGTTTTTCGCTTGAAAACCTCAAGATATTGTGGTTAAACCGTCTTATTTCTTCTTATCACCACTGCAATCCTATAACGCAGGAGAGAAATCTTAGATATTTAGCTTGTTTAGGTGCTAAAAGACAAATTGGAATTTATGAGTTTAGCATTTTTCTTAATTCTCTCACTCTAGATAGAAAAACCAAATCACTTGCATCACAATAAACTTTTTAGAGCTCTTGTTAAAACAGTATCCCAAGGTCTTGACTCAATCACTCTAATACCATTCTGATTACAAGTATCTGTTATCCACTTCCCATATGCAATACTTATTTCAGCTCTGTAATGTTGTAAATCGCCACCTTCTCTTGATAAATAATTCTGTAATATTTGATTAATATCTGTTTCATTCACAAAAATTGATTTTACCTCTGGATTCTCAAAAGACTTTGTGAACTCGGGATAGATAAAATCTCCCTCAATAATAATAGGTAATTTATCTTCAATATGCCTGTTTACAAGCTCTTTCAATACCGGAATCATTTCTTTACTTACATCAATCAACCAGTTTACATTGTCATCAACTCCGATATTTTTCCAATTTACACCAGTATTCCAATAATGTATTGCAGGAAAACTTTCCTTCGTTGTAACCGTTTCTACAGATAGGTGAACATCATCTACTTCTAAGACATTCACACCATAAAATCGAGCAATTTCATAAGCAATGCTCGATTTGCCTGTTCCCGAAGCTCCACCAATAAATAAAACTGTCCAGTTTCTATCATTATTCACTTATTAATCTCCTTCACAAATTCTGATTTATTAAATAATACCACAAACAAGTATGAAAATATATCATTGAATATTTATGCACATATATTTAATGCTATTCTTAATAATCGACTTTGACTTCAGTAATTAGAATACACTTTTATATGATTGCATGGTATAATACTATATTAAATTACACGAAACGGGGTGAAAATATGGAACTGGCAGTTAAGGTAGCTCCTAAATGTTAAATTTAATTTTACTTTTAGGAGGATAATCATGAAATTTAATAAAATAAACATGGAACAGTGGGATCGCCGAGAGCATTTTGAACATTATTTTAAACATGTAAAATGCGGATTTAGTATTACAAAAAATATTGATATCACAAAGCTTCTGACCATGAGCAAGGCAAAGGAATTTGCGTTTTATCCCATTGTTTTGTATATGGCCTCAGTTGGGGTAAATGCTCAAATGGAATTGCGAACTTATGTCAATGAAGCTGGAGAAGTTGGATACTGGGAACAAGTCCACCCATCGTATACGGTTTTTCATAAAGATACACATACCTTTTCTGAGCTTTGGACGGAATATTCGAAAGAATTTAAGGTGTTTTATCAAAATTATAAGGCGGATATGCACTTGTACGGAAATGATCACAGCTTCTTTCCTAAAAAGGATTGCCCGCTCAACAACTTTCCCGTATCTTGCATTCCGTGGAGTAGTTTTTCTGGATTTAATTTAAACTTATTCGGAGACAATCAATTTCTCTCTCCAATCATAACCTTTGGTAAATACTTTGAGGAGGGAGATACTGTACAACTACCAGTTTCCGTACAAATCCATCATGCAGCTGCAGATGGTTACCATGTTTCTCAGTTTCTTGTTGAGCTACAAAAACTCGCATTAACAGCAGAAGAATGGTTGTTATAAACCATTTCTATTACATTATATATTTTTAATCGTATTTCATATAAAAAAGGAAGCATGTTGCTTCCTTTTTTATTCTCTCTGCTTAGCTGATGTTTTATTCACTGTCTATAATTTCACTTTTTAGGTAATTTTTCCTACGACTTCCTGTGTGAGCTTATTTATAGCTAACAGATAGATATTCGTTCTTTAAAATACTCATTATGACGATATCATGCCAATTTCCGGCACGATAGAAGGCCTGACGTAATATTCCTTCACGTTTAAATCCCATTTTCTCATAGAGTTTAATTGCTCTTTCATTGAACGAGAACACCTTCAGGGATATTCGATGTAAGTTAAGTTCACTAAATGCAAGCTCTATTATTAGAGAGAGAGCTGCCGCGCCAATACCTTTTCCCCACATGTTTTTTACTCCAATATCAATAATACATTCAGCAGAACGGTTTTTATAATCAATATTACTTAGAGAAACAATACCGACCGCTTGATTACTCTCTTTATGCTCAATTATATAGCTTTTTGCATTAGATTGAGAAATTATTGATGAAATGAATTCTTCCGTTTCTTCTAAAGTATAAGTGTCAAGTTGGGGACTTGTGGTATACATGACCTCTATGTTGTTACGCCAATTATGATAAATATTGTAATCATTGAGTGATAATTTTCGTAGTTTTATGATTTCATTTTCAAACATTGAATGATCCTCCTTAAGATAAAATACTCTCAATCATATTATTCAGTAAATCAAATATTTTAGAAAGTTTAACACTGGAACAAAATTGATTATATTGTTGTAACATAATTCCATCAATCATTGCGATAAGTAATTCAGAAAAAGAATTTACATCAATTGTATCTCTAAATTCTCCCGCCTCAATTCCCATATTAATGAATAACTGAATAGCATTCGCAAGCTTTTCATGCCTTTCTCGTAAATATGGAATTTCAGAAACATCATGTGAAAGGAAAAATTCTGATTTTGCACGTACTAAATTCGTTTCTGAATTTTGTACTGACAAAACTATTTTCTGAATCCAATCTTTTAACTGCGGTAATAAGGGTTCTTTGGGATTAGGGCTTAAAACTGATTTCATGTTTAAAAAATCATCATATTTTAAGGCAGCTAGAAAAACAGAATCAATATTTTCAAAATGTGCGTATAAACCGCCCCTCGATATTTCGGCTTCATCCATAATGTCTTTCATCGTGGCATTAGAATAACCTTTCTTAGCAAAAACATTAACGGAAGCTATTGCTATCTTACTTTTTCGTGCTTCCAGATATTTCTCACTTACCTGCGGCATTAAAGTCACCTCCTATGATAAAATAGATATTAATGTCTATTTTATCATAGGACTCAATAGTAAATTTGTCAATACTATTTCTTGACAATCTTCCAGTTGTTGCACACAAAATAGGCGCTGATTTGTGAACATCCAGGCATAAAAAGAGATACCATTTCCACAGTATCTCATAACTTTTAATTTTATTCTATTGTATCTCCACACTCCATATCAATAACCACAGAAACGTTTTTCGTTGTAGCAACACACAAGTCTCCACATGACTATGATGATTTTTTTGGTAAGCCTTCCCCTTAAATGACTGTTGCTTAGACCTAATATCCCACAACTCCATTACTAAAGTTTCTATATCCTTCCACAAAATATCATAGAAATCTCTTATTCTTGTATTTGCAATGTCCCTTGAGATAATCGTTTCAACTTTTTCAGCTAATACTGTTTCTATATTAACAGGAATTATTTCACCTCTTAAATTTCTGTATCCTTAGTTAATCTAAAAATCTCACTTGTCTTCAGATCATTATCTATCAGCCATATATGATTTGTCTAATATCTAGAACCAAGCATTTAAATGTATGGCGCTGATTCATGGGATTATGATTATTATTAAAGATTAATAACATTAGGTAGGCAAAGTTTAGGAAAATCTGTTATCGCAAAAATTTTTGTTTTTGTAAGGATGCTATTTCAATAAAGTCTACAATCGCATTCCAAAGATATGGCTTCTTCAGCCATCCAAACTTTATCTGGTAACCACCAATATTATCAAAGTGAAACATCTGAACCTTAGACAGTTTATCATAACTCAGAATTCTATGAACAAAGATATCTGGGCAAAAGCAAGCACCAGCTCCTTGAGCACAAAGTTCCAAAAGCGTCTCAATGTTCCCAGATTGAACACTTATATTTGGAGTAAAGATTGCATCGGAAATTATGCGTTCCCCGATTTTACCAGCAATGTCTTCCTGGTTACTAAGTAAAAAGGGACACTGTGAAAGAGCGGAAATATTCTGTGTTTCCTGTATAATTTGAATAATTTCTTCTGCCTTATCACTATAAATGTTTTGTAAAAGAATAATTGGAACAAGAAGAACAATCTTTTCACTGTAAAATGGCTGTACTTCAATTTCAGGTATATCGTCCGAAAAACTAGCAATTATTAAATCAAGTTCATTATCTAATAATTGTCGACATAAATTATCATTTGCAGTTTCTATGATTTGAATCTCCATTTTTGAATATTTTTCTTTATAGCTTCCAATAAGCTCTGGCATGATGATACGCCCTCTAGTATGGGCAATTCCGATACGTAGAACACCTTTCTTTTCAGAGTTAATATCGAAAAACTCATGTTCCATTGAAATCCGTAACTTTTCATATTGTTTTGCGTAATTGTAAAATACTCTGCCAGCATATGTCAGTTCTAATGGTGAAGTCCGAATAAAAAGTCTACATCCCAATTCTTTTTCAATTGTTCCAATGTGCGTACTAAGCGTCTGCTGCGTGATATGTAGCTTTGATGCCGCCTTTGTAAAACTTCGTTCCTTGGCAACATAGGAAAAATACTTCATACTTAAAAAGTTCATATTACCCTCCTTTTCTCAATCAAGTAAAGTTTTACAAATATATAATACAGTATTAATACTGTATTATATACTGAAATTATCAGTTAGACAACTGTTATTCCCTTGTATAGAATATAAAGAAAGGGGGAATGACAAGATGGAAATAATAATATTTGGAATTTTTATAACGGGACTGCTTTTGTCAATTTTACTTGGTGGCTCAATCCTGTATGCTTTACTTTTAGGATATATTCTCTTTTTTATTTACGGATTAATAAAAAAATATAGCATTTCTCAAATGATCCAGATGTCTCTAGAGGGAGTGCAGAAGGTAAAGGATATTTTATTGGTATTTTTACTAATTGGAATAATTACTGCTGTATGGCGTGGTGCTGGGACTATCCCAATGATTATCCATAGCTCCTCAAAATTGATTATACCGTCAGCCTTTATTTTGATAACCTTCTTGCTTAATTGTTTAGTATCTGTACTGATAGGTACAGCATTTGGAACAGCTGCAACGATTGGTGTGATTTGCATGATGATAGGAAATATTATGGGTGAAAATCCCATTTTTGTTGGAGGAGCTATCCTATCTGGAATTTATTTTGGCGATAGGTGCTCACCTATGTCTACTAGTGCGCTTCTAGTTAGTGTACTAACAAAAACCGATATTTTCCAAAACATTAAGCAAATGATATACACCTCCATTATTCCCTTTATTGTGACTTGCATATTCTATCTATTAATTGGGATAGTTGGGCAAGGTGATTTTTCATCATTAGATATACTACACTTGTTTACTGAGAATTTCATACTGAATTGGGTTACTGTTTTACCTGCTGTGCTAGTGATTATTTTATCTCTCTTTACTATAAACGTAAAATATATCATGATTATCAGTATTTTGGCAGCAAGTATTATTTGTATTATTGTCCAGCAGATGGATGTTTTAGAACTTCTACGAATTATGATTACAGGATACCAGGCTAAAGACCCGCAATTGGCTTCGATGATAGATGGGGGTGGAATTATCTCTATGTTAAAAGTTTCTGCTATCGTCTGTATTTCTTCAACCTACTCTGGAATATTTGACGGAACTGGATTACTAGAGAAACCTAAAAAATATATTGCTTTGTTGGCGTATAGATTTACACCATTTAGCAGTGCACTTATGACTTCTATACTTGCAGGTATGATTGCTTGTAATCAGACCTTGACTATTATGCTTACCCATCAACTATGCAAAGAAATAATTAAGGATCAAAATGAACTTGCTATCACTTTAGAGGATACAGCGGTAGTAGTGTCGCCACTTATACCTTGGTCAATTGCCGTTGCAGTACCAATTGCTACTATATCTGCACCTGTAAGCTGCATACTTGCTGCCTGTTATTTGTACTTACTTCCAATTGTGAATTTACTAAAATCAAAAAAGATAGTTTTGAATATCCATTGTGGAAACAGTAAAAAAAACTAAAGCTAATGCTACCTTTATTATGATTTCAGGAGTGTATTGTAATGAAATTGTGTTCCAAGCATATGCAAAGGGAATAGAATTTTATATTAAAAAACCTATTAATGTTGTTGAACTAACATCCTCTATCACTAGAATCCTTATATAGTTTTTGTTTTTCTAATATTCTGCTAAAGTTCAAGATTCCACCCCATTTCTTATGTAGCAAGCGAATAGTTTCACAATTCCTTGAGCGGTCAAAAAAGATGCCCGTAGATCATGGCGGAGTCTTTATGGTAGGATCTTTTTTAACTTA
The DNA here is from genome assembly GCF_039521365.1 of Clostridium malenominatum. NCBI lineage: Bacteria > Bacillati > Bacillota > Clostridia > Eubacteriales > Clostridiaceae > Clostridium > Clostridium malenominatum. The sequence goes on along the minus strand of NZ_BAAACF010000001.1, from coordinate 146,754 downwards.
TAACATTATAAAATTGAATGTAATTATATCCCATTTGCTTCGTTTCTATATTTCAACTTCTGATAAAGCTAGATTCATTGCCTTCCCCCCAACCTTGACTTCGAGAATCTCGTTTTCCTTTACTGTTAACGATACTAGAATTTCAGATGGCTTTTTCATGTAATAACCTTGTTCAAATACAATGTTCGATGTCTGCTGGTTGTTGATTTTTCCATAGTGATAAAGATAGCATCCAAGTGCACCATTTGAGGTTCCTGTTGCCGATTCTTCTGGGATATCATATAATGGAGCAAAATTTCTGCAATTAGCGTGCGAACCATGTAAGGATTCTAAGGCAAAAACATGATAACCAACTGCATTGTATTTTCGGCTAATTTTTTTAATTTTGTCCATATCCGGTTTAATTTCATTTAAAATCTTAATACTTTTTACGGGAACCATAATATCCCGAAGTCCTGTTGATACGACTTGGACCGACAAATCTTCCGGCATTTGCGAAGCTTTGATATTCAATGAATCCGCAATTTCATCTTTATCTATGATTTCCGAAAACACAGGAACCGGTTGATTCATAATAATGGAGTTATCTTCTTTAATTTCAATTCCCAAGATTCCGGCTTTGGTCTCCTGTTTATACGTACCTGGTTTTAACAATCCCAGACTTGCCATTGTATAGAAGGTTGCAATCGTTGCATGACCGCATAAATCAACCTCTTCCTTTGGCGTAAAGAATCTTACTTTAAAGTCTGCTACGTTTGATGGCAATACAAAAGCGGTTTCGCTAAAGCCTAGAATCGCAGCAATTTTTCTCATTTCCTTTTCCGATAATGAATCTGCATTAGTCACAACACCTGCTGCATTTCCACCCTCTTTCGTTTTAGCAAATGAATTTAATTTATATATGTTTACTTTCATAATCAATTCTCCTTATAAATTTACAATCGTTCCGATATTCTTTTCTTCTGCTATTTTTAATATATAATCCGCAACAGCTAAATCCTGCAACGCAATCCCTGTGCTGTCAAATACCGTGATATCTTTATTAGATAAGCGACCCTTTTCATTTCCGTTTATTACATTTCCTATTTCTGTTATCAATTCTTTCTGTACCATTCCTAACCTAATTGCTGTTTGTATTTCACCAACCTTCGATGCCTGACCTACATCATCTACAAAAACTCTTACAGTTTTAAATAATGTTTCATCTAACTCCTGTTTGCCTGGTAGGTCTGCCCCAATACAGCTAATATGTGTTCCTGGTTTTACCCATTCCTTTCTAATCAATGCCTGACTTGAAGGAGTGATGGTGATAACTGCATCCGTTTCACTCAGTGCTGATTCAATATTATTTACTGCAGAAAATTCTACCGTTTCGATTCTTTGAATCCATTTCTCGTTTTTCAAATCGTAAATATCATTTCTTATTCTGCTTAATTTAGTACGTATAGATTCTTGAAGTAATTTCGCCTTTTCCTCATTTCTTGGATTGTAAAGATAAACTTTTCGTATTGTTGGTACAGCGGTTAATGTTGCTGCGATTTGAAAGACTGCCTGATGACCAGTTCCTACTACTACGAGAACCTCCGCATTTTTTTTCGCAAGATATTTTATTCCAACTGCACCCGCTGCTCCAGTACGCATAGCTGTTAAATGTCTTGCATTAATCAGTGCTCTCGGAAAGCCATTCTTCAAATCAAACACCATTGTCATTCCTGTTAAAGCAGGAAGTCCCTGCATTTCATTTTCACCAAACCAGGCAACAAGTTTTAATCCAAATAAATTCTCAGCCTGATAAATTCCAGATTTTATATCCATATCCGCCTTTCCCTCAACTAAATCAGCAGAAACAAGCGGCAATATAGTTGCCTTATTATTTGCTTTCTGTTGATACGCATTTTCCACACACAAAATTGTATTTTTAAGATCTAATATGTGTTCTACATCATCGTCACTTATGATTCTTATTGAATTCATGATTCATACCCTCCTTTTAAATTAAACTACGGTGCCATGTATGACGTCATTATACTGAAAAAAAACACTTATGTCTCCAGCCATCAATGGTTGATTTTTAACCAGCCAAATGTTATATTAGATTTAATTGACAGGAGGAGTATTAAATGTTCGAAATCAATTGGAGACCAGATAAAACCTATCCAATGCCGTTGCATCTACAAATTGTTGGATATATCAAAGAAAAAATAACATTAAACGAATGGTCGATTGGCACAAAATTACCTAGTCAAAGAACTCTTGCAAAATTGTTCGCAGTAAATCGGAGTACGATTATTGCAGCAATGGATGAATTAGCTGCTGAAGGAATTATTCAAGGCAACACCGGTGGCGGAACAAAAATTATTAACAATACCTGGAATCTAATGAATAAAAACTACAATTGGAACGGTTATATCTCATCCGGAAACCATCAACCAAACCATATGATTATTCAGCAAATTAACGAGGCAGAGAGTGACCCTGAAATGATACGTATGGGCTCGTGTGAACCTGCTTCGGAACTGATTCCACAAGAAAAGATACAAGGAATATTAAAGAAATTATCCGTTTCATCACAGCCATTAGGGTATGAAGAACCAAGAGGATCCCTCTTTTTAAGGAAAGAAATCTGTAATTACTTAAAAACCATCGGAATTGTAGCAAATCCGTCTTCTATCTTAATTACCTCCGGTGCTTTGCAGGGTTTACAACTAATTTCCCTTGGTCTTTTGCATGCCAATTCTATTGTTTATCTTGAAAAGCCGTCCTATCTGTATTCTCTACGAACATTTCAGTCCTTTGGAATGCAGTTATTAGGAATTCCTTTTGAAGAAACAGGAATTAATATAAAGAAATTGTCAGAAAGGCATAAAAGTAAACAGGGCTCTATTCTATTTACTATTCCGACGTTCCATAATCCAACAGGAACAGTTATGCCTCTGGAAAAGAGGAAAGAATTGATTCATTTTTGTGAGAAGGAAGGGCTGCCAATCATCGAAGACGACGTGTATCGTGAAATCTGGTTTGAAGATTCCCCACCTCCTCCATTGAAAGCACTTGATAATAATGGTCTTGTTTTATATGTTGGAGGCATTTCAAAAAACTTAAGTCCTGGTCTTAGAATTGGCTGGATAGTTGGACCCGAACAGGTTATTGCAAGGCTATCCGATATTAAAATGCAGTCTGACTATGGCTCAAGTTCCCTCTCCCAGAATGTCGCTGCTGAATTATTTGCCAGTGGTTTATATAAAGAACATAATGAAATTCTAAGAAAAAAAGTCAAAGTAAGAAGAGATACCGCACTTACTGCATTAAATGAGCATTTTAATGAAATAGCCACATGGAATATCCCGAAAGGCGGTTATTTCATATGGCTAAAGTTAAATTATCCAATCTCCATGTACCAGCTTTTTGTGAAAGCATTAAATCGTAAGGTACTCATCCATCCTGGAGACTTGTACGAATTCCGCTCAAATCAGCATATACGTATCTCCTATTCGAATACAACACTAGCGGAAATCAGTCAAGGAATTAAAATCCTCTCCGAATTGGTACTAGAACAATTACAGTGAAATTTAATATATCCTTCCAGTTTCTATATTTACTGTGATAAATATGAAGTTTGCAAAACCATTCTCGATTTAATCGTTATTAAAAAATTTCACGTATTGCGAGCATTTCATGTGTTGCGAGCAATACGTGAGAGTCATTTCAGATGTAGTAGTATTACGCACTCAATGTGATTACTCATAGGAAACATATCCACAGGCTGTACCTTCATGGTCTTATATCCTAGTTCTTCCAATATACCTAAATCTCTAGCCAAAGTAGCTGGATCGCAGGATACGTAAACTATTCTCTTAGGTTCGCTCTTAGCTATGGCCTCTAGTAAAGACTTTTCGCAGCCCTTTCTTGGGGGATCCACTACCACCACATCCGCTATTATGCCTTTATCTATAAGGATAGGTATAACTTCTTCTGACTTTCCTACAATGAACTCCATAAACCTTTTTAGCCTTTTCGTATAATATTTCAGTTTGCACATGGTTTACTTGAAAAAATGAAAGAGGCGATATATTAAATTTGTACTTTCCTATGTAATCTACAATTGTGCCTTTTCCCATAGAGTTTTATTCTTAAGCCCTAACACCACATTAGTCTTATCCTTGTTTACGTTTTGAATTACACTCACTAATCCAGATATATTTTTAATCATCATATCTATAAATTCATTTTTATAAGGAAGCTCTTCTCCCCTTGTAACTATAACCACCATTACTCCCCCCAGTTTTAAAGGCTTTTCTTATCATAATATGCGTATAATTCCCTTATGAGTTTCTTCATGGTAAGTTTCTATATTATATTTTTTAATCCAGTCTTTTGTAATAGAAATTACTTTATCTCCAACTTCCTCTTGAATGTGACAATTATCTATATTAATTATTCTATGACTTCTTTGAGCATTAGCAAAACAAATTGTTCACAATTTGTTTACGTCCCTCGGGGTTCTTACGAGGTGTTAGTATTTATAAACTTTCGTGGTGAAAATAGATGCATTAAACCTTTAAATAGCAATATATACGCCCTTAATATATCTTTCTTTAATATTTCTATCGTCTCCAATATATAAGAATCTCTCCAGCCTTTCCTCTGGTTCCATTTCAAAGCCGCATATATTACTATCATCAATAACAAGAGCTGTAAAATCATAGCCTTCATTAAAGTTTCCCAACCTACCGAAAAAGCTTCCGCCAACTGTTGTTGCCATATATAAAACCTGAGCAACAGTCAGATGTCCACTATCATTATAAGCATATTTACGTGCTTTTGAAGTTTGTATTGCACTAGCCATTGTCCTGTATAAAGCCACAGAGTGTCCACCACCTATATCACTGCCAAGCGCTACCTTAATATTATTCCTCATAAGGTACTCTGCAGGCATAATACCGCTTGATACATTAATATTTGAATCAGGGCAGTGAACTGCAATACAATTCTCATTTTTCATAAGTTCTATCTCATCATCATTTAGCTCGATGCAGTGTGCCATTAAAGTTGGAACATTTCCAAGTAAGCGATTTTTTGCATAAACCTCTCCATAGTTTTTATATGATGGAAACAATTGTTTCACCCATTCTATCTCTGGTATAGATTCGCATAAATGTGATTGTACTGGTGTATTATACTTATCTGCAAGCAAACCTAACTTTTGATGGAGGTCTTCTGTACAGGATGGTGAAAACCGCGGTGTAATTATTGGCTTTGCCGTTTGATAATCCTTGTGTTCTACGATAAAACGCTCAGTATCTAGATAAGACTGCATTGTATCCTCTCGAATATAATCAGGACAATTATTATCCATATTAAGCTTTCCAACGAAGGCGTTAATTCCCTTTTTTTCTAAGAGCTCAAGAAGTATATGTGTGGCCTCGTAGTGTACAGTAGCAAAAATAGCACAGGAAAGTGTACCGTGACGAATTATTTCCTCAATAAATTCTTCATACACCCGCCTTGCATATTCACTGTCAGAAAATCTGGCTTCATTTGGGAATGTATACGTTTCAAGCCAATCTAATAGAGGCCTATCCATACCAATGCCCCTTTGATAAAACTGTGATGCATGTAGATGCATATCACAAAAGCTAGGTATTATTAGTGAATTACCTTTATCACTTATATCTATATCCTTGTATTTTTCAGGAATTTCCTGATAAACACCTTCTATTTTACCATCATTTGATACAAGAAAACTATCTTTATGAACAGATAGCTTATCTGATGATGGTGCATGTATAATATTACCTTTTAGTATTTTTATAGTCATTCTATTTTTCCCTTCTGAAATTATATACTATATTTTAAAAACAATGTCATATTGTAGTATTATACGAATTTTATTGTTAAATTTCAAGGAAAAGTTCAGCATACTCCAATTACTTAGTGAAACTAAAGGTATTCCAAAAAAGAAAAATAAACTATGTATGTTAAACTAAATAGGACACTGGGAGAATTGAAGATAACCCCAGGCACGAGATTTAAATCCGTAGATTAATTGTATTTCTATTTCTATAGCAGAGAGTAGCGTTCCACTCATAGATCTTGCAAGTGCTCTTCTCAGTCCTCTCTTTTTCTGCAAATCAGGCAATAAAAAAAAGGCTCTGTTTTTCAGTAACGAAGAACAGGGCCTCATAAGTCTTTGACCAATTTCAGATTTATTAAATTGTTCTTTCTCCATTTAATTTCTGTGATAAAGGATACGCTCCTTTTACTTGGCTTTCTTTTTTGCCATCTTGTATTTTTGATAAAGAATATCTTTTAAAATCAAAACAGTATCCACATCGTTAAAATCAAACTCATTTTTCAAAGTGTCGTACAACTCGGATATCTTCTCACAATAGGTATTTATTCCTTCTATACCTTGATATGAAGCTAAAATCGGATACTTTTTGCTCCATGCACTAGTCCAGTCAATTTCATCAACTATCATTTCGATACTGGTAACATCACCACCAATATGGCTTCCACTAATAAGATAGTCATAACTTACATTGTATAGTTGACTTAGTAATTTCGCTTTAATCAATTCAGGAACCGTTTGGTCGGTCTCCCATTTACTTACCGTTTGTCGAGATACACCTAATCTATCAGCAACATCTTCCTGAGATAAACCTGCCTTTTTACGCAAATCTAATAATTTTTCGCCTAATGATATAATAATCACCAGCCTTTCTATTATTTCAAGTTAACTTATAGATACAGTATACTTGAAATAAAAATTGTTTTCTACCAAGTGAAAATGGAGATTTGTCAACTTAACTTAACATCTAACACATATAAAGATTATATAAACTCCCTTTCCAACTGATGGAAAGAATTTTTAATTACTTATTACTTCAAAAGCCCATTTTTTGCTTTCAAACTACTATATGTTGTGATCAAACCGCCTATTTCTCCTTATGATTATAACGTGTCATCATAACCACACACTCCACATGACCCGTCATAGGAAACATATCCACAGGCTGTACCTTCATGGTCTTATATCCTAGTTCTTCCAATATACCTAAATCTCTAGCCAAAGTAGCTGGATCGCAGGATACGTAAACTATTCTCTTAGGTTCGATTTTCGCTATGGCCTCTAGTAAAGACTTTTCGCATCCCTTTCTTGGGGGATCCACTACCACCACATCCGCTATTATGCCTTTATCTATAAGGCTAGGTATAACTTCTTCTGACTTCCCTACAATGAACTCAGCATTATTTACTCTATTTTCCACCGCATTTATCTTTGCATTTTCTATGGCTTCTGGAATTATTTCAACTCCATAAACCTTTTTAGCTTTTTCCGATAAGAAAAGAGATATGGTTCCCGTACCGCAGTAAGCATCAAAGACTACTTCCTCTCCACTTAAGTCAGCATATTCTAAAGCCCTTTCATATAATATTTCCGTTTGCACAGGGTTTACTTGAAAAAATGAAAGTGGCGATATATTAAATTTGTACTTTCCTATGTAATCTACAATTGTGTCTTTTCCCCATAGGGTTTTATTCTTAAGACCTAACACCACATTGGTTTTATCCTTGTTTACGTTTTGAATTACACTTACTAATCCAGATATATTTTTAATCATCATATCTACAAATTCATTCTTATAAGGAAGTTCTTCTCCCCTTGTAACTATAACCACCATTACTTCCCCAGTTTTAAAGGCTTTTCTTATCATAATATGGCGTATAATTCCCTCATGAGTTTCTTCATGGTAAGTTTCTATATTATATTTTTTTATCCAATCTTTTGTAATGGAAATTACTTTATCTCCAACTTCCTCTTGAATGTGACAATTATCTATATTAATTATTCTATGACTTCTTTGAGCATAAAAACCTATAGAAATCTCCTCATTTTCCATACCCACTGGTAGTTGCACTTTATTTCTATATTTATAAGGATTTGTCATTCCTATAACTGGCTTTACTTCTACATCTATTTTCCCTATTCTTTTCATCACATCCTGCACCTTTTGTCTTTTAAACTCTAATTGGCCTTCATAAGACAAGTGCTGAATTTGACATCCTCCGCACTGATTGTATATGTTACAAATAGGTTCTTTCCTGTGAGGTGAAGGTTCTATAACTTCTATAAGTTTTCCAAAAGCAAAATTTTTGTTTATCTTTACTACTTTGATTTTACACTTTTCCCCTTTTATTGCCCGGGGAATAAAAATTGTAAAATCCTGAACTTTTGCCACACCTTCTCCTTCACTGCCAAAACCAGTTATTTCTACTATATATTCTTTATTTTTCTCTACAGGTATAATTTTTGTCATATTAACCACCTTTCGTGAAAATGATATTTCACATCATTTTCTCAGTTTTTTAGTTAATTAGTTCCTTAGTTAAATAGGTTATGATGAAATTCTTACAGAATTTCTACCACAAGTAAAGCACTAAAAATCTAAAAAACTAAGACACTAAAGTAATAACTATTTGATATAAAAACGGCATAAACATGGCTGGAACTAAATTGGCTACTTTAATTTTCGTCATTCCTAACATATTAAAGCCTAATCCCACTATTAAAAGACTTCCCACTGCAGTTATATTATCTACTACGCTAGCTATTAGTATTCCCTTTATCATTGTTGCAGATAGCGCAATTATTCCTTGGTATAAAATTATTGATACGGAGGCAAACAATACTCCTACTCCATAAGTTGATGCAAATATAATTGCTGCAAAACCATCTAATAAGGATTTCGCATATAGAGTAGAATGATTTCCTGTTAAGCCACTTTCTAAAGAACCTACTATACTCATAGCTCCCACACACATAAGCAAGGTCGCTGCTACGAAGCCTTGAGAAAACCTTCCCCCTTTTTCCTTAAACTTGCTTTGAAGGTTGTCCCCCATCTTTTGTAACCTCATATCTATATCTATAAACTCTCCAATGATAGAGCCTATTACCATACTAAGGATTATTGAATTTAAATCTTTACTCTTTAATGATCCAGATACTCCAATCAGTATTACACATAGGGCTAGTCCATTCATTACGGTTATTCTAAACTTTTCTTTTATTCCCTTTTTAAATAATAATCCTATACTACTTCCTATGGCTACTGCTGCTCCATTTACTAATACTCCTAACAAAATTATCACTCCATATCATTATACTAAAAAAAATTGCACCTAATAGGTGCATTAAAGAATCAGTTGTCCTAAAATTTAATTGTATTGTATTGTATTTTATTTCTGTCCATATATTTTTATATTATACAATAGTTTGTACTATTTTAAAAATATTTTTTGAAAATTTTCTATTCATTAAAACAACTTCTTACCTCTTTTAACATCTTTATTATAGGCAAATCATAAGGACATTTCTTCTCACAACTTCCACATTGAACGCAATCTTTTGCCCTATAGTTCGTAGATGCATATCTAGCTTCTGCCCAACCTTCCAGTCCATATCTTTCTTTATATCCTCTTAAAATAAATAAACCAGGTATGTCTATATTTTGTGGGCATGGACCACAATACCCACATCTTCTACAAAATTCTGTTCCCAGGCTATTTCTTATTTCTTCTGTTTTCATTTTTTCCTCTGGGGATAGCAGCAAACTATTATTTCCTACCTCTGAGTTCTCTTCTATCTCCTCAATAGTTGCCATTCCAGGTATGGCTGTTGTTACATTTTCATTATTTATTATGAATTTTAGTGCTAAAGTTCCATCCTCTAAAGCTCCCCCTGCCATTGGTTTCATGGCAATAACCCCTATGTTTAATTCTTTGCACCTTTTAAATAATTCTTCTCCTTGAGATTCTACAATATTATATGGATACATTATACTCTCAAACTTTCCAGTTTCAATTGCAATTTTTAAAATATCTAAACTATGAGAAGTTATACCTATATGCCCTATCTTTCCTTTTTTCTTCATTTCTAATAGCCCGTAATATGCACCATCTTCACTTAAAACCTTATTATAGTCTTCTTCAGTTTTAACATTATGTAGCTGGTATAAATCTATATAATTGGTTTTCAAATTTTTTAAGCTTATTTCAACATCCTTAATCATAGCTTCTTTATCTCTAGCCATAGACTTTGTTGCAATAATCCATTTATCTCTTCTGCCTTCTAATCCATAACCTAAATATTCCTCTGATACAGTGTATCCTCTTGCAGTATCCATAAAGTTAATACCTAACTCTTCACATTTAATTAATAACCTTTTAACTTCTTCTTTATTAGTCCTTTGTATTGGAATACCACCAAATCCTATGGATGATACGCTAAGTTCTGATTTCCCCAATATTCTATATTCCAAGTAAAACATCTCCTTTATACATATTCCCAACTTAATTCTAACTTTATAGATTTTTATTGTCAAATATATATTATGTGAAAAAGAGCATCTCATGGATGCTCTTTCTTAAAACCAATTTATATTATCTTCTACCTTAGCCTTACTACTTAAATTTACATTCTTTAAAGCCCATTTCTTAAATTCCTGATATCCTGTTCTATCTACTATATATCCAATATGCTCCTTACCACCTGGTGCATCTTTATCTATATATTCTTTAATATAATCATAGGTATTTAAAATTATATTAATAATACTTTCTTCATCTATCCAAGTTATAAAGTCTCTAGCTATTCTAGGGTTTTTCTTTCCTGTCCTACCCATTATAACTAATTTATAATATTTTTCTTCGCTTCTGCTCCAAGCAGAGGTTGGACACTTTCCTATACACTCACCGCAACCTATGCATTTGCTATGATCCCTTACTACCTTGTAATTTTCAAAGGTTAATGCTCCTGTTGCTCTTTTCTGGCAGTTAGTTACACAAGCTTCACAGCCTATACATCTATATGCATCGTATTCAGGCTCTGTCATACCTATAATTCCAAAATCATGCATTCTTGATTTAATACAATCATTAGGACATCCTGTAAGAGCAATTTTCACATGATAGTCATTAGGGAAAATCGCCTTTTCAATTTTCTTAGCAAATTTGGTGGTATTATAATTTGCAAAAGGACATACATTGTTTCCAATACATGCAGAAACATTTCTAGTTCCTGAAGCTGAATACCCTCCATTAGGATTTTGTTGATTTATTTCCAATCCCTCTATAATAGGTTGAAGTTCCTTATTAACTTCAGGAATATACTTCATTGAAATACCTGGTATCTCAAAGCCCTGTCTTGTGGTTATATGCAGAGTTCCATTACCGTATTTTTCTGCAATTTCTTGAAGAAGCGTTAGATATTTTGCTTCTAAATGTCCTCCAGGTACCCTTACCCTTGCCGCTGTCTTTCCTCTTTCCTTAGTCACTCTAAAGGCATTTTTCTTCAAGGATTTTGTATTAATATCCATTACTTCACCCCCTAATCTATAAGTTCCTTAGCTTTAGTGTAATTAAATACAGGTCCATCTAAACAAATGTAAGTATCATCTATTTTGCAATGGCCGCACTTTCCTACTCCACAACACATTTTTCTTTCATAAGAAACCCATATATTCTCTTCCTTTATTCCTCTTTTTAAAAATTCAGGTAGAGTAAATTTCATCATAATAGGAGGCCCCACCACTACAACGGTAGTTTCATCAGCATTTTCTATATTTAAACCCTCTACATACTTTGTTATAAGTCCAGTATTCCCTTTATAGTTTTCATCTCCATTATCCACTGTTATTATAGTTTTTATAGTTTCTTCCCATTTTGCAAGATCTTCTTTAAACAAAATGTCCTTTGGAGATTTAAATCCACAAAGTAAAGTAAAACTTTTCACTTCATCCACATGCTTTGCAAAATAATCTACAATACCCTTTACTGGTGCTAGTCCCGTTCCACCTGCTGCAACAATTACTTCTTTTCCTTTGTATAAATTTATATCAAAACCATTTCCAAAGGGTCCTCTCATAAAAAGATGGTTTCCTGGAAAAAAGGTGTGAATTACATCTGTTACCTTTCCTACTTTTCTTATAGTCAAATCCACATAGTTTTCCCCAATTTCAGAAACAGATATAGGAGCCTCTCCGTATTTTGGAATGGATACTTCAAAAAACTGTCCAGGCTTTACTTCTCCTTCAAATTCCATTCTAAAGGTATAGTCTATTTCCGTATGAGGTTTTATACTAATTATTTTTGATTTAAATGGCAAATATATATTATTCTCCAATTAACTCTCCTCCTTAACTGCTTCATTTAATTTATTAACACAATTTGAAAAAGAAATATATTCCGGGCAAATATCGTCACATCTTCCACAACCAACACACATATGGTACCCGAACCTTTTCTTAAAGTCGTACACCTTGTGCATTACCTTAAATCTCATTCTTTCCCCTTTATCTTTCCTAAATCCATGTCCTCCAGCCATTGATGTAAAACCTTCTGTTTGGCATGAAGCCCAAACTCTTCTTCTCTCTCCCACATTGCTATTGTCTTTATAAAATATATCCTGCATTGTGAAGCAAGCGCAGGTACCGCATACTGTATTACATTTACCACAAGCTATGCATCTTGAGGAATATTCTTTCCAAACTTCAGATTTAAATATACTATTATTTAACCCTTCAGGTATTTTTACCTCTATATTGTTTTCCTCTATAAATTTAGGTGCTACTTCTTGTTTTTCTTCATCATGAAACAAGTGAATTAGCTCTTCGTCTTTACACTGTACCGAAACCATATCCCCTTGCTTCTTAACAAATAATGAATAATCTTCTGTTTTATTTGTATCCATACTTACACAAAAACAGTTTTCAAAACTCTTCTCGCACTCTATTAAAACAAATTTTACTTTATCCCTTAATCTCTTATAATAAGGATCTACTCCGCCATTTTTTAGATATATTTCATCTAATCTTTTAGTAGCATGAATATCACAGCTTCTTAAAAATATAAGTATATTTTTTTCCTCTACCTTAGGTTCTATAACTTCATCTTCTGTAAAATAAAATAAAGTTTGAGTTATTGGAAGTATAACCTCTTTTGGAGAAAATAAGGATTTTTTATTAAATTCTATTTCCTCAATTTTACTTACTTCTCCATACCTTACCATGTCTGTATCTGAAAAGGTCCCTTTATTTTTTAAAAGCTTTGGTGCATATATTCTATAGTTTTTCATTAATTCATTCATTAAATTATTAAATTTCTTTGATGACATTGAAAATCCCACTTTACGCTCCTCCTTTAACTTTCTTTTTGCTTATATACCAGTATGTCCATCCTATAAATAAGGCTCCTCCTATGAAATTACCTAAGGTAACAGGAATCATGTTGTTCATAAATCCTCCTAAGGTAACCTCACCTCCATGAGGTATCATTAAAGCTACTGAAAGTAGTGTCATGTTAGCTACACTATGCTCAAAGCCTGTAGTTATAAAGGCAAATAAGCACCAAAATATCATTATTAATTTTGCCCCTTCTTCTTTTAATTTAAGGAAGCACCATACTGCAAGGCAAACTAACATATTACATAAAATACCCCTTATAAATAGTTGTCCAAAAGGTGCTGACATTTTCCCAGCAGTGGCTTTTACTATAAAATTACCTACATTACCGCTCCATAATCCAGAATAAGAAAACATCCATGCAAGTAAGACAGAGCCTAAAAGATTTCCTACGAAACTAAATATCCATATATTCACAGCTTCTTTCCAAGATACTTTCTTCTCTAAAGCTCCTACTGTCATAATAAGATTATTGCCTGTAAATAACTCCGATCCTGCTACGAGTACTAAACTTAAGGCTATTCCAAAGGCTACCCCCATAACTATTTTAGTAGCAGGTGAATTTGTTGAGGAAAGGATTCCTCCTATGGTAAAAATTAACAATATTCCAAAACCCACATATATTCCCGCCAGCATTGACGCTAATATATATTTTGTTTTACTTTCCTTTAATAAATCTGATTTTTTTTGTGATACATTTGCTAGTTTGTTAATTTCTTCACTAAACATTCCATGCTCCTCCTATACTTACTGAATTAGAACTTATAACAATAAAATAACATAGACAATAAAAAAAGAATGTGATTTCTATCACACTCCTCTAAAATACATTGAAAGAACATTTCTGTCTTTTATAACTATTTTTCTTCCCTTAAACTCTATTAACCCATCCTTCTCAAAATTACTTATGCATCTTGATATGGTTTCTCTACTACTTCCCAGCATATCTGCAAGATAAGTTACTGTTATATCTAAATTAATAAGAGTCCCCCCTTCAGTCTCTACTCCATAGTCTTTGCTTAATTTCCAAAGCTTTGCAGCTAGTTTTTTATCCATTTTAATAGGAACTGCATTTTTAAGCTGCCTATATAATCTTCTTATCTTCCTTCCCATGGAATATAATATAGACTTAGTAAACTCAAAATCCTCTTCCATTACTTTTAAAAAACACTTTTTGTTAAAGGATAGTATTTTACTGTCTTCAAATCCCTCACAATTTATAGAAGCAGGTAAATCATCGAAGATAACTTCATTTATTACTTCGCCCTTATTTAAAATATATATTATTCTCTTTTGTCCCACCTCTGATAGCCTGTAGAGTGTCACCTTCCCCTTCAACACTATATAAATATTATCCACCATTTCTCTCTCACTAAATAATACCTCTCCCTTTTTTAACTCTATTATGCTAGAAGAGTTAACTAAGAAAGTAACATGTTCTTTCTTTAAATCTTTAAATATTTCTATAGTTAAAATACTTTTTTCCAATGAATTATTCATTTTCCAACAACTCCGTATCTTTTGAATAAGCCTTAGCAATAAGTATTACCGATGATAAAATTAAAATACATCCTATTATAATTTTAAAGTTTACAACCTCCTTTAAAACTATAACCCCAAGTATCATACTTACTGTAGGTTCAAATGTACTAAGTATAGAAGCATTGGATGCACCGATTATCTTTATTCCAATTTGAAAAACAGTTGCTGCTATAACTGTAGCTATTATAGCGATTAAAAGGGCCAGTACATAACATCTAAAATCTAATTTTAAATTTAAATCACCTGTGCTTTTTCCAAAAATAAAAATAGAAATGGATGCCGCTATAGACAGGTAAAAGGTAAGCTTAAAGCTATCTATATTTCTAAGTGAACTTCTATCTATACTTACTATGTATAAAGAATAGGATATTCCTGATACCATAGCAAAAAATACACCAGCAAAATTCAACTGAATTTCTCCATTATACACAAGTAAAAATACACCAATGGAGGAGAGAATTAATGCAATTGCCTTTTTCCAGTATAATTTCTCCTTAAAAAATATTATGGATATTAAGGTTACCACTACAGGATAAATAAAATGCATAGTCATAGCCAGTCCACCAGAAATATAACTAAATGATATAAATAGCATAAGAGAAGTAGCTCCATAAGTAAATATTCCTGTAAAACCTACTGCAATTAACTCCTTCTTTGTTAATTTCAAATCCGTCTTTCTCCACATTAATATAGGAAGTATTACTATCCATGCAAAAAAGAATCTAAGAAAAACTAGGGTAATGGAATTTATACCATATTTATAAGCAAATTTAGCTAGTATAGGCATTAGACCAAAAGCCGCTGATGAAAACATTGCGAAAAATATCCCTTTAACTTTACTCAATTAATGTCATCCCCCTAATTAATTTAATCGTATAAAACATATATTATCATAGTATATAAAAAGAAGCACCTGCTTAGGTGCTTCTTTTATGATATTGACACTCTGCCGTTATAAATAATTCCTCTTCTCACATCCATAGTTACATAGGAACCATTCTTTAATACTTTCATTGCTCCTCCTGCACTACAAATAAAAGGTATCTCACGAGTTATACATTCAATAGCTAAGTGAGAAGTAAGCCCTCCTGTCTCAGCTATTACTCCACCTACTCTATCTAAAACCGAAACATATTCTATATCAGAATCCTTTATTACTAAAATATCTCCATTTTGCACTTCATTCCTAGCTTCTCTAGGGTTATTTACTATCTTTACTGTTCCATAGCCATGCTTTACTCCTGAACCTCTTCCTTGCACTAAAATATCTCCAACTACATGAACCTTTAACATATTTGTCGTTCCGGAATAGCTTGCTGGAATACCTGCTGCTATAACCACTAAATCACCTTTATTTACAAAACCAGATTCTAAAGATTTTTCTACAGATTTTTCTATAAGTTCATCCGTAGATGCATATTGTTCAGCAAGTATAGGAAACACTCCCCAGTTGAGGGCTAGCTTTCTAGCAACACTTTCGCTTGGAGTAACAGCAATTACCGGGCATGCTGGTCTATATTTTGAAACCATTCTTGCTGTGTATCCACTTTGTGTAGCAGTTATTATAGCTGATGCATTTAATTCCGCTGCTGTAGTGCATGTTGCTATACTAATAGCATTTGCTACATTCAGCACATGTGCTTCCCTCTTCTTTGCAAGTATTAAATCATAATCTATTTTTTCTTCTGCAGTCTTTGCAATCCTTGCCATAGTTTTAGCAGCTTCTACAGGATATTTTCCTCCTGCACTTTCACCGCTTAACATAATAGCATCCGTACCATCAAAAATTGCATTGGCAACGTCGGATGCTTCAGCTCTTGTTGGTCTTGGATTCCTCATCATGGAATCAAGCATTTGTGTCGCAGTTATAACTGCCTTTCCTGCCTTGTTACATTTTTCAATTATCATCTTTTGAACAATTGGAACTTGCTCAATTGGAATTTCTACTCCTAAGTCTCCTCTTGCTACCATTATTCCATCAGAGAACTGAATGATTTCATCTATATTTTCTACCCCTTCATGATTTTCTATCTTGGAGAAAATTTGAATATCTTTTCCGTTGTTTTGTTCTATAACCTTTCTTATAGCTAATACGTCTGATGCTTTTCTTATAAAGGAAGCTGCAATCATATCAATTTCATTTTCACAACCAAATTTTAAGTCGCTCTTGTCCTTTTCTGTAAGAGATGGTAATGAAGTAGCTACACCTGGTACATTTACGCCCTTATGATTTGAAACAAAACCGCTATTTTTTATTACACAATGGATTTTATTATCTTCTACTTTTTCTACTTCTAGCCCAACTAATCCATCGTCAATTAGTATCATATCTCCAGCTTTTACATCTTCATGTAAACTATCGTATGTAATAGAGCACTTAGTATTATCCCCTAATATTTCTTCTCCACAATAAATTGTAAACTTATTTCCTTCAATTAGCTCAATTTTGTCCTGATTAAAATTGCCTGTTCTTATTTCTGGTCCTTTAGTATCTAATATAATTGCGATATGAGTTTTTAATTTACTATTTAATTTCTTAACTAAATCTATTCTCTTTTTATGCTCTTCGTGACTTCCATGAGAAAAGTTCAGTCTAGCAGCATTCATACCAGCCTTAATTAACTCCGTTAAAACCTCTTCTTTGTCACTTGCAGGGCCAATTGTAAAAACCATCTTTGTTTTTTGCATAATAAAACCTCCTAAAGTTTATAAATATTAATAAGATAATGCCTCTCCAATTAAATATAATTCTTCATCAAATTTAGCTTCCATAGCTAAGGCCTCATTTATATCCATATCTATGACCTTGCCACCCCTTACACCTACTACAGTAGAGGATTTTCCTTCTATAAGTAATTCTACAGCTCTATATCCTAATCTAGATGCTAATATTCTATCATTAGCAGTTGGGCTTCCACCTCTTTGAATATGACCGAGCACCGTTGCTCTTGCTCCAATTCCAGTCACTTCTTCAATTTTTTGAGCTATTTCATTTGCTCCGCCTACGCCTTCAGCAACGATAATTAAGTTGTGCATCTTTCCTCTCAGTTTTCCTTCCAGAATCATTTTGCAAAGTTCATTACTATTATACCCTTTCTCTGGTATTATTACACTTTCAGCACCACCTGCAAGTCCTGAGTAAAGAGCTATGTCGCCGCAATTTCTCCCCATAACTTCTATAACACTAACTCTTTCATGAGAAGTAGAAGTATCTCTTAGTTTATTTATAGCGTCTAATACTGTGTTTACTGAGGTGTCAAAACCTATAGTAAAATCTGTATAAGCTAAGTCGTTATCAATTGTTCCAGGTATCCCTATGGTCTTAATTCCATACTTGGATAAGGCTTGTGCACCATGGAAGGAACCGTCACCACCAATTACTACTAAACCATCTATGCCAAAGGTATTTAAAATAGTAGCAGCTTTCTTTTGACCTGCTTCTGTCCTAAATTCATCACTTCTTGCAGTTCTTAATATGGTGCCACCTCTTTGTATAATATCAGAAACACTTCTTCTTTCCATTTGAAATATTTCTCCATTTATAAGACCACTAAAGCCTCTTTGTATTCCCATTACAGTTAAGCCTTTATCTAATCCAGTCCTAACTACTGCTCTTATTGCAGCATTCATTCCTGGAGCATCTCCACCACTAGTTAAAACCGCAATTTTTTTCATAATTATACCTCCTCCATTTTTTGACCACAGGGACAATTTTTGTCCCACATCTTTTGCAAGGATATAAAAAATCTATATACTATTAATTTTAATAAAAATCTGTTAAATGTGCAATGGCTATATACATTAAATAAAAAATAAACAAAGTATTAGAAAGAAATAATGATTTTCTTCTAATATTTTGTTTATTTTTATGATAAATATTCAATTAAAAATGCTAAATAGTTTTTACATTATCTTCTCCAAAATTAGACTTTAAAAGATTAATAAAGTTTCTATGACCATTTGTCCAAAGCTCTTTATTAAATTCATATTTTTTCTTGGTTTCTTCCACATATATATAAATAGGTATATTGCCTTTATATTGTGCAGAAGTTCCCTTTAAGAAATCTAGTGTGTTCCTTAACTCTTCTTCTCTAGTTATTCTAATGAATATTTTTTGGAAAGTTTCTTCAACGAGCTCTTCTTTAGATAAGAGCTCTACCTCTTCACATATAATTTTAGGCTGTTCGCTTTCTCTTAAACTTACTCTTCCTTTTATAAGTATGGTAGCATCTTCTTTTATCATTTCCTTATGCTTTTCTAATATTTTTGGAAAGACTATAACTTCAATAGCACCATAAAGGTCTTCTATCTGCAAAAAAGCCATCATCTCATTGCTTCTGGTAACCTTTTTACTTACACTAGTTAATATGCCACCTATCTTTACCGATTGGTTGTCAAATACCTTCTTTTCAATTTCAATTAATTCATCTTCGATCCCCTCTGAAATAACTATATCTGATATTTTTGTTATATATCTGCTGTTAAGTATTTCATTAAACTCTTCTAAGGGATGCCCTGAAATATATAGTCCTGTCATCTCTTTTTCCATAGCTAAGAGATATTTTTTAGGAAATTCATTGATGCTTGGATATTGTATATCTATAGGAGTATCTTCAAATTGAGTAAATAAATCTATTTGACCATTTATATTTTTCTTTCTGTCGTTATTAGTGCCGTCTAGTATTTTTTCATACACTGCTATCATTTGAGATCTATAAATTCCAAAATTATCAAAGGCTCCCGCTTTAATTAAGCTCTCCAAAGCTCTTTTGTTGACAAAAGCTAAATCTGCTTTATTACAGAAATCTAAAAGATCCTTAAAATTACCCTTACTTTCTCTAACCTTTACTATACTGTCAATGACATTTACTCCAGCATTCTTTACTCCAGCTAATCCAAATCTTATTTTATTACCATTCACTGTAAACTTACTAAAGCTTTCATTAATGTCTGGTGGTAAAACTTCGATGCCTCTCTCCTTAGCAAACCTTACATAATAAGATACTTTTTCATTGTTACCCATAACGCTATTTAGCATAGCTGCAATAAATTCAGCAGGATAATAACTCATTAAATATCCTGTTTGATAAGCTACTACAGCATAAGCCGCAGCATGGGATTTATTAAATGCATAGGAAGCGAAATCCATCATGGAATCAAATATCTTATCTCCTATTTTTTCATCTATACCATTACGTATACATCCTGGAACCTCTATGTTTCCATCTTTATCTACAATTCCATAAATAAAGTTTTTTCTTTCCTCTTCCATGACATCATGTTTTTTCTTTGACATAGCACGCCTTACTAAGTCACTTCTTCCCATGGAATATCCAGCTAGTCTTCTAACAATTTCCATAACCTGTTCTTGATAAACCATACATCCATAAGTAACAGAAAGTATATCTTTAAGCATTGGAGTCAAATATTCTATCTTATCTGTATTCTTCTTATTAGAAATATATTTAGGTATTTCCGCCATAGGACCTGGCCTGTAAAGACTTATACCTGCTATGATATCTTCTAAGGAATCTGGTTTTAGATCCTTCATAAAGCTCGTCATTCCAGGAGATTCTAATTGGAACACCCCTACGGTTTTGCCTTCACTTATCATTTTATAAACTTCTTTATCTTCAAATCCTAACTCATCAAGGTTTATAGAGATTCCTCTATTGCTCTGTATCATCTCTACTGCATCTCTCATAACCGTAAGAGTTCTAAGTCCTAAGAAATCCATTTTCAAAAGTCCAAGCTCCTCTAGGGTACCCATGGTAAATTGAGTAACTATGGAACCTTCATTCTTTTGAAGTGGTACGTATTCTACTAAAGGGTGAGATGCTATAACCACTCCCGCTGCATGAGTAGAAGTATGTCTAGGTAATCCCTCTAACCTTCTTGCTACATCTATTAATTCTTTAATTCTTTCATCATCTTCGTATATGTCATTTAACTCAGAATTTAATTCTAAAGCCTTATCTATGGTAATATTAAGTACTGTAGGTATCATTTTTGCAATTTTATCTACCTCAGCATAGGAATAATTCATAGCTCTTCCTACGTCTCTTATACACGCCCTTGCCGCCATAGTACCAAAGGTTATTATTTGTGATACATTATCAGAACCATACTTGCTTACTACATAATCTATGACCTCTCCACGTCTTTCGTAGCAAAAGTCGCTATCAATATCAGGCATAGATATTCTTTCAGGATTTAAAAACCTTTCAAATATAAGGCCGTATTTTATTGGATCTATTTTAGTAATTCCTAGGGTATATGCTACAATTGACCCTGCACCACTACCCCTTCCTGGTCCTGTCATTATGCCCTTTTCTTTAGCAAATCTAATAAAATCCCAAACTATAAGAAAATAATCTACATAATTCATATCTCCTATTATTTTAAGCTCAAATAATAGTCTTTCCTCTAACTCCTTTGTTATTTCCTTATATCTATCTTTCAGTCCCTGAAAACAAACTTCCTTTAAATATTCCTTATGATCCGTACCCTCAGGCAGTGGGAAAACTGGTAGTTTTGACTCACCAAACTCATAATGAAAATTACACTGCTCTGCTATTTTAACAGTATTTTCTAGAGCCTCCGGTACATGGGAAAAGAGTTTGTACATCTCCTCCGGTGATTTTAAATAAAATTCATCTGAAGGATATCTCATCCTTTCTTCTTCGTCCACTGTTTTATTTGTTTGAATACATAAAAGTATATCATGAGGTTTATAATCCTCTTTATTAATATAATGCACGTCGTTAGTGGCAACCAAAGGAATATCTAATCTTTTAGACATGGCAATTAATTCATTGTTAACCTGCATTTGTTCCTTTTGCCCATGATACTGTAGCTCTAAATAAAAACCTTCCTTAAATATATCTTTATATATTAGTGCTGTTTCCTCTGCTTTGCTTATTCTTCCATCAAGTATATAGCTTTGAATTTCTCCTCCTAAGCAAGCACTTAGAGCTATTAAACCCTCACTATTTTCCTTTAGAAAATCATGATCAACTCTAGGTTTATAATAGAAACCTTCAATAGAAGCCTTACTTGCTATTTTCATTAAATTCTCATATCCTGTTTTATTTTTAACAAGTAATACCAAGTGATATATTCCGTTGTCTCTATCATTAACTTTTATATCCATAGATTTTGGAACTACATATATTTCACATCCAATTATGGGCTTAATCCCCTCAGCTTTAGCAGCCTTATAGAAATCCACACACCCATATAAAACTCCATGATCTGTGATAGCTAAGCTTTCCATTCCAAGCTCTTTAGCTCTTTTAACTAATTCCTTAATCTTTGCTGAACAATCTAACAAAGAATATTCTGTATGCTGATGCAAACTAACCCATTTCTTAGAATAATTATTTTCCATAGTATCACTTCCTTGTAACTTTCGCTGAAACAAAAGCCTTGGCAATTATATCTTTCCTACAATCGTACATATCTATCTCTACCTTGCAAAAGCTTCTTCCCATTACCTTGCAAAAGGTTTTTCCTCTATCTATTATAGTTACGTATGCGTCAATATCTGTATCCATCTGAACTGGTTTCATAAAATAAGTTGATATATTGTCCACAAATAAGCTAATACTATCTTCTTCAGATAAACAAATTATAGCCATGGTTGAAAGTAGCATATTTAAGGAGCTCCAGGAAGCTGTGCCTATTGGATCAAGCATTTCCGAAGTAACTCTTCCTTGAAAATGCATCTGATCCCCTTCCCATTCACGCTTAAACTTTTTCATGACAATGCTATCTAAGTTTTCTCCCACTTTAGGCTGCCTGGCTGCATGTCTTAATGCCTTTGTAATATCTGCTCTTTTTACTCCACCAATTAACCTTTTATTTTCTACAACAGGGCAAAATTGAATGCCCTCTCCTTCAATCACATGAGCTGCGTAAGCTACTGTGGTTGTTGGCTCTAATATAGTTACATCTCTTGTCATAAGCTTTTCAATTGAAATATTTCCGTTTAAGTTAGCCCTTAGCTCTTTTAAAGTAACTAGTCCCATCAGCTTCATATCATCATTAACTACTGGAAACTCTACTTGAGATGTATTCTCCATTAATTTTCTCCAGTTAGATACATGATCCCCAATAGTTAGATATGGATACTCATAGTCCATTATATCTTCAACGAGTATTATTTCTTTTTTTACTGTGTTTTCTGAAATAGCTCTATTAATCATACTAGCCACAGTAAATGTATCATACCATGTGCAAATTACTGGCATTTCATTATAATCTGCTAATCTTTTTACCTTATCACTACACTTAAATCCACCAGTTATTATTATTCCACAATTATTCATTAAAGCCAGCTCTTGAACCTCTTCCCTGTTTCCCACTATTAACAGTGAACCTGGAGTTATATACTCTTCAATAGCTTCTGGGGTCATAGCTCCTATTACAAAATGTTCCAACTTTTTATGAATGCCTTGTTTACCTGCTGCAATACTTCCTTCTACAATCCCAACTATTTCACCAAAGGTTAATACTTCTTTATTTTTCTTTTCTACCTTTTCTATTCTTATAGTTCCAATCCTTGGTATTGTAGTTACAAGACCTCTTTCTTCACATTCTTTTATTGCTCTATATGCAGTTCCCTCACTAATACTTAGAAAGCTAGCAATAGTTCTTACAGATATTCTTGTTCCAACATTTAAATTATTTATATATCTTATAACCTCTTCATGCTTAGACATCAGTTAGCTTTACCTTCCTTCCTTCCTAAGTTCTTCTGCTATTTTTTCAATTTTTCTAAGTCTATGATTTACTCCAGACTTCCCTACAGGAGGAGATAACATTTCTCCTAATTCTTTTAAAGACTCGTCAGGAAATTTTAATCTTAACTCTGCAACTTCTCTTAAATTAAGAGGAAGACGTTTCAATCCTATTTCCTTTTGTATAAGCTTTATACTCTCCACTTGTCTTACTGCTGCATTTACAGTTTTACTTAAATTTGCGGTTTCACAATTTACCAATCTATTTACGTTGTTTCTCATTTCCTTCATTATTCTTACATTTTCAAGCTCTAAAAGGGAAGAGTGAGCACCTATTACATTTAATAAATCAATAATCTGTTCCCCTTCTTTTAAGTAAACAATGTAACTATTTTTTCTCTGTATAACTTTAGAACCTAATCCATAACTATTTATTAGCTTACTTAAATTATCTGCATAATTATTATTGTTTGTTACAAATTCTAAATGATAAGTTTTTTCAGGGTTGCTTATACTTCCTCCCCCTAAAAAAGCTCCTCTTATATAAGCTCTTTTCGTTTTATCATCCTTTACCATATTAGGGGAAATATCATAATTCAAAGCCATTATTCCTTCTTCCCCTTTTAACACTTCTGTTTCCTTCAAGAATTCTTTAACATCTACATCTTCTCCAATTATAATAATGTAAACATTGTTTTTCTTAAAAGTGTTACTTCTCTTAACCATTATTTTTGTATGAACTTTAAAATGTTTCTTTAACAACTTAAAAATAAGCCTTGCAATGGCTGGATTTTCTGTTGTTATTTTAAGCCCTAGCTGTTTATTACCACCAAAAGTTAAGGTACCACTTACCCTCATAATTGCTGATAATTGTGCTAATGCCTCTTCCTTTGTAAAATCTATATATCTACAAATTTCATTTTTAACTTTAGCTGAAAACGACATGATCTCTACTCCCTATTTAACTTTTTATTTTTATCTTTGAGCCTCTCTGATAGATAGAAGTATTCTATTATCTTTCTTCTATCATAAAGCAATTTTTTGTCCATTATAGTTTCTATTAATATGGAAGCTAATTTCTCTGAATTATGTCTTATCAATCCATTTTTAACACTTACAAAGTCAGCCTCTACTGTTTTTACATTAAGATTTTTTATATTTTCTTTGTCAATTTGCACTATGTGAGAAGCTTCTTCCTTATACTTGCCCTCCATGTCCTTCTCTATTTTTCCATCGTTTACAACTACATAATCTATAACCTCATTGCCTCCGTGCTTAAATAAAGCTTTTATATGGTCAGAAACTGAATACTCATCCGTTTCTCCAGGCTGAGTCATTATATTAGAAACATATATTTTCAAAGCATGGGTTTTGTGCAAAGCAGTACTTATCTCTTTAACAAGAAGATTAGGAATAACACTAGTATATAGGCTTCCTGGCCCAAGTATTATAGCATCTGCTTCTAAAATAGAATTTACCGCCTCTCTTAAGGCTTTGGCATCCTTTGGTTCAATAAAAATTCTATCTATACCACTATTTTGCTTTAACACTTCTTCTGGAATACTGGATTCGCCTTTAACTATAGACCCATTTTTTAGCCTTGCCATTAAAACCATATCGTCTAAAGTAACAGGAACAACTTTCCCTGTTACTGCAAGAACAGAACTCATCTTTTGAACTGCTTCTTCAAAATTACTTGAAATTCCATCCATGGCAGCTAAAAATAAGTTTCCAAAACTTTGATTTTTCAGTCTACCATCTTTAAACCTATATTGTAGTAACTCTTCCATTAATGGTTCTGTATCAGATAAAGCTAATATGCAATTTCTTATATCTCCAGGTGGAAGTATGCCTAAGTCTTCTCTTAAATCTCCAGATCCCCCTCCATCATCTGCTACAGTAACAATTGCTGTTATATTAGAGGTATAATGCTTTAAACCCCTTAGCATGGTAGAAAGCCCAGTGCCTCCTCCTATAGCAACAATTTTAGGTCCCTTAACTAATAATCGTTTCTCATATATAAGTGTCTCTAACTTTTTTGAGTCTATAGATACGTTTAAATATCCTTTATTAATTAAAGCAATAATTGATCTCATTGCTTGAGTTACAGCTATATATATCATAAATACGCCTGTTATCAATAGAAATATATAAAAAGCTATATAATAATAACTGTATAAGCGGTTTCTTACAAATTCAATAAGTGCAAAAGCTATAAAAAGTATTCCTGAAAATAAAAATAATATCCACCTTTTAACTTTAATACCTGGTCTGAGCCAATCACTTATTTTCATAGTTTTCTCCCATCCTTATAGGTATCTTGTTGAATATCTCTATGATCTCTATTAACCCTATGACCTTTATCTTTTAATTTCTCATAGATATCATTTGTAATAGCTACAGAGCGATGTCTTCCACCAGTACACCCAATAGCCACTATGAGCTGTCTTTTTCCCTCTTTAATGTAGTTTGGAATTAAAAACTCCAACATATCCTCTAGCTTTTCTATGAATTTTTTAGTTACATCATAGGACATAACATAATCTACTACCTGACTATCATTTCCCGAATATTCTTTTAACTCAGGAATATAGTATGGATTAGGCAAAAATCTTACATCAAATACTAAATCTGAATCTAAAGGTATGCCATATTTAAAGCCGAAGGAAACCACTGTAATTATAAGTTGATTTTCAATTTGATCCTTTTCACCATATATTTTAGTTATTTCCTCTCTTAATTTCATGGTTGAAAAGTTTGAAGTGTCGATTATGTTGCTAGCTCTATCTCTAACTTCTCTTAATCTATTTCTTTCTAGCAATATACCATTTAATATTCTTCCATCTGGTGCTAATGGATGCTTTCTCCTTGACTCTTTAAATCTCTTAACTAGAACCTCATCGGAAGCATTTAAAAATAGTATTTCATATTTATATCCTTGATTTTTAATATATTTTAAACTTTCAAATAGATCATCAAAGAATTCTCCTCCTCTAATGTCTACTACCACAGCAATTTTGTTTATTCTACCTTCTGTTTGATAACAAGCCTCAGCAAACTTAGGAATTAAGGTCGGGGGTAGATTATCCACGCAAAAATACCCTAAATCTTCTAAACTTCTTATGGCTTGGGTTTTTCCAGCTCCTGATAAACCAGTAACTATAACAAATCTCATAATCTTCCTCCTTACGTAGTTATATTTCTAAACTACTTACCTACTATTATAGAATAACATAAAATAAAAGTTAAGGACAAATCATTTTATTATCCTTAACCTTTACAAACTTATCAATCTTCTCCAACTATCATTACTTCTGTATGAAGTTCCACATCAAACTTTTCTTTTACAGTTTGCTGCACTAATTTTATTAATTTTATTATATCATTTGCATTAGCATTTCCCTTATTTATTATAAATCCTGAGTGTTTTTCTGAAACTTGTGCATCTCCTACATTAACACCCTTAAGACCACTATCTTCTATTAATTTTGCCGCAAAATATCCTGCTGGCCTTTTGAAAGTACTTCCCGCTGAAGGATACTCTAGTGGTTGTTTTTCTTTTCTTCTATTTGTTAAATCATCTATTCTCCCGTATATTTTTTCCTGTTCACCCTTTTTTAAATTAAAGACTGCTTCTATAACAGTGTACCCGTACTTTATAATAGCACTCATTCTATAGTCTAATTCTAGCTCTTCTTTTGTTAAGGTTTGGAATTCTCCCTTACTATTAAGCACATATGCACTCTCTATTACTTGAGATATCTCTCCATTGTATGCTCCTGCATTCATAGTCAATGCACCACCTATGCTTCCTGGTATACCACTTGCGAATTCAAAACCTGTTAAAGAGTTCTTAGCAGCCATAGATGAAACCTTTGATAGTAGAGCTCCGCTTTGAGCAATTATTTTATTTTCCTCAATTTTTATGTTGTTTAGTTTACAAAGTTTTATTATTATACCTCTTACTCCTCCATCTCTTACTAAAACATTGGAGCCGTTTCCTAAAACCAAATAAGGTATATCTTTTTCTTTAGCGAATTTTATTATCTCTTTAATTTGTTCATAAGTTTCCGGTGTCAATAGTATGTCTACAGGTCCTCCTACTTTGAAGGATGTATGATTTTTCATATACTCATCTATCTTAACATTGTCTTTTCCTATGATATTTTCTAAAGGATACTGAAAATCTTTGTAATGATTCATATTACTATCTCCTTGAAATGATTATTATATATAATATTTAAGTATAATGTATAAAATTTGCTTTATCAATATTTATATTCTAGTCACTTTCTCACCTATATATTCAATAAAAGCTAGTCCTTCCTAAAAAAATCCAATATACTTTGAGCAGCTTTTTTATCTATGGATGGAGTAGTAACTAATTCTTCATAAGTAGCTTCTTTAATGCTTTCAATACTGCCAAACTTTTTCAATAGTTCCTTTCTTCTTTTTTCTCCTATATTAGGTATCTCGTCTAAAACAGAACGTAACACTCTCTTATCTCTTAAGCTTCTATGATAGCTAATTGCAAACCTATGAACTTCATCTTGTATTCTAGCTATTAATTTTTTCACATTAGCTCTTTCTTTTAAGCTAAATTCCCTATCATTATATATTAGGCCTCTAGTGTTATGGTTATTATCCTTCACCATTCCACATACGGGTATACTAATGTTAAGCTCTCTTAAAACCTCTAACGCAACATTTACCTGACCCTTTCCACCATCCATTAATATTAAATCTGGAAATATGGAAAACTTCCCCGAAGTAAATTCTATGTTCCTGTTTTGTATCTCTTTTATTTCTTTTAAACCATGCTCAAATCTTCTAGTAAGTATCTCTCTCATGCTGTCATAGTCATTAGGCCCTTTTACCGTATTAATTTTAAATCTCCTGTAGTCACTATTTTTACTTTTTCCATTTTCAAATACTACCATGCTTCCTACAGAATCAACACCTTGAATATTTGAAATATCATAGGCCTCTATTCTTAAAGGTACCTCTTCTAGTTCAATTAAATCTCTAAGCTCTTTTAATGCAACTTCATGTATTTCTTTATCTTGAAGTATTTTAAGCTTAAACTGCTCTAGAGTTAATTTTGCATTTTTATAAACTAACTCTAATATATTTTTCTTGTCTCCCTTTTGAGGTATTTTAACCCAAACCTTAGAACCTCTTTTTATTGTAAGCCATTCCTCAATTAATTCTTTTTCATCTAGGCTAGGTACATATATACTTTTAGGTATAAAGGCTGTTCCTCCATAAAAGTTTTTAATAAAGCTAAGTATAACTTCTCCACTTTCCATACCAAAAGTGTTTTCCAATACAAAGTGCTCTCTTCCTACAATTTTTCCTTCCCTTAAAAAGAACACTTGTACACAACTATCTTTTTCATCACTGTATACATTTATAAAGTCTTCATTCTCATAATTACCAGTAATTATCTTTTGTTTTTCTCTGACTTTTTCTATAGATAATATTTTATCTCTTAATCCAGCAGCCTTTTCAAATTCTAAATTTTCCGCTGCTTTTTCCATTTCCTCTTTCAAGCTTTGAGATAAGTTTTTATCCCTTCCTGATAACAAGTCTATAATATCTTCTATAATTTTATTATATTCTTCTTTTCCTATATTGCCCCCACATGGCGCTTTGCATAATCCAATATGATAATTTAAACAAGGTCTCCATTTAGCGCTTTTTTCTGTAATATATTTTTTACAGGTTCTAACTGGAAATATCTTTTTAATAAGTTCTATGGTTTCATATACCGCTGAGGCATCTGTGTAGGGCCCAAAATATTTTCCACCATCTTTTGCAACTACTCTTGTTACATATACTCTCGGAAAATCTTCATTTATAGTAATTTTTATATAGGGGTAACCCTTATCGTCCTTTAAAAGTATATTATATCTTGGTCTATGCTTTTTTATAAGATTGCATTCTAATATTAGAGCTTCTATTTCTGAGTCAGTAACAATATATTCAAATTCACTAATATTTTTAACCATAGCCCTTACTTTTTCAGAATGGTTTTTTGAACTTTGAAAGTATTGTCTAACTCTGTTTTTTAAAACTTTTGCTTTTCCTACATATATTACTTCTCCTAAAGCATTTTTCATTATATAAACTCCAGGTTTATCTGGCAATACTTTTAATTGATATTCAAAATCAAACATTTTTTCCTCCCACTCTAAAATAAATTCGGTAACTTAAAGACTATGTATATTAATCCAACTATAACTATCAGCTCTTCTATAGTATTTCCAATTTTAGAATTGGTTTTAAAGGTAAAAGGAAGCTTAATATTTTTCTTTTTAAAAGGGTAAAACAAAGGTACTCCTCTATTTGTACCCATATCGCAAAATAAATGTAATCCATATCCAATCATAAAATAATAAATTACGTTATTAACATGATATATGTTTCCTATATATGCTGTAATGAAAGAAAAGGTAATCATTCCAACTAAGCTATGAGTTAATCCATTTCTATGAGTAGATATACCAATTAATATTAATATTATTCCTATTCCATTTAAAAACGCTTCTCCTCTATATAAATAGCTATACCACATTAGTATTAAACCAAGACATATATATATGGTGACTTTAGTTAGTTTATTTTTAAAAGGCAATATGTATTTATTTATTGCGCTTTTAGGATGGTCTATATCTGGCAATAAAGAAGCTACAACTACTATTCCTAATCCCCACAGGTCCGACATTGCTAATGGTTTATTATATAGAGCAAGAACAGCCACTACTCCTATACCTGCGTGAGTTTTTCCTTTCATAATTAAATCACCATTATATTTTATTTTCTATAGCGTTTACTACTTGACTATCTATAATATCTGCCACATTCAATAAAATATCTTCTATCCCCTTTGGTGGAAAGTTTCCAAATTCTCCATGATGGGCTAAAATTGAATAACATATATCATCTAGCTCCTCTTCACATATTGGATTTCCCATTTCACTATTTATTTCTCTAACATATGCTGCACCTAAAACTAGATGATCTAATTTAATTTCTTTTCTTCTAATTATTCCTTTGTAATCATATTCCTTAATCTTCATTATGTCGTGAACTATGGCCTTTAACATTAGCCTATCTTTATTAATTACATCTTTAGCACTCATATAAAAGGGGGTAGTTATATAATTTTTTATTATATCTTCTATGGATTTCATTACTCCTACGGTATGCAGGAATAATCCTCCCCTTTTATTTCCATGAAATTTTTCAGCAGCTACACAATTTATAAAGGCACTCCATCTTTCTTCATTATAATTCAAAGCTCCTGTAGCTCCGACAGCTATTTTTTTATACTTTTCTTCTAGATTATTTACTATAGTATTAAAATATTCTATAAGTTCCTCTGGAATATGGTATACAGGAACAAATTCAGAGTAATCAATATCTTCATTAACATTTTCTATAATAGGATTTCTAATTTGAATACTTCCATTATATCTATTTACAATACCACTTACTCTTATTACAGTGTTTACTTCCATGGTTCCATTATATTTATCGTAATTATCCCATATTGGAAAAGCTAATGTACTACTACTATCTTGAATTATTATAAGTAAATAAGGAGATCCATCCTTTTTCCAACCTGTTCTTTTATCGCTTAAAAGAGCATCAAACTGCACCTTTTCTCCATTTTTTAGTTCTTCTAAATCTTTAATTTTTAACATCATTTTTACCTCCTAAATTATTTACTTAATGCCTTCTTAAACATAGCAGAGGCAATACTTGATGCAATTCCTCCACCCACTCCACCTTCTTCAACTATTACTGCTAAAGCTATGGTTGGGTCTTCATAGGGAGCAAAACCTATAAACCAGGAATGAGGTGTGGCAGCTTTCCCTTCTATGGAATGCTCTGCTGTACCAGTTTTCCCACATATACTTATACCATAAACTCCTGCCCCTTGACCAGTTCCTCTTTCTACTACAGCTTTCATAGCTTCTTTGATTATAGCTGCGTTTTCCTTTGAAGTGACCCTTCCCAAAGAATCACTCTTTATTTTATCTAAAACTTCTCCCGTGTTATTTAAGATTTCCTTTACCAAAGTAGGTTTCATCATAACTCCATCATTTCCTATAGTTCCTGCAACTAAAGCCATTTGAATAGGCGTTGCAAGGATTGAGGATTGCCCTATAGCACTTTGAGCTAAGTTTCCAACTTCATAGCTTTTTATAGATGGAAATCTGCTATTCTCTATGACCATTCCATTACTTGGTATATTATTGTTAAAATAAAACTTCTCCGCTGTATCTTTAAGTTTATTGTTACCAAGTTCCATACCCATTTTACCAAAAACCACATTACTAGACTTAACCATTGCTTCTTTAAAATCTATGTTCCCTAAAACAGCTCCATTATAATTTCTCAAGGATTCTTTAGAATTAAAGACTAAAACCCCTTTATCTTCAAAAATCCTAGTCTTCGTATCCTTTATATTTTCAAGAGCACTTACTGCTGTCACTACTTTAAATACGGAGCCTGGAGTGTATAATCCTGATGTGGTTCTATTTAATAAAGGGTTGTTTTTATCCCCTACAATCTCCTCCCAGCTCCCTTTTAAATCATTTGGATTAAAGGAGGGTTTCGATACTAGAGCTAGAATCTCTCCACTTTTAGGATCTAAGGCTACTATAGCACCTCTTCTCTGTCCTAGTAAATCCCACCCTAGCTTTTGAAGATTATAATCCAGAGTAGTTTTAAGACTACTTCCATACTTTTCCTTATTACTTTTATTTATATTCATTAAATTAGATATTGTGTCCTTTATACTGACACTAGACAGTTCCTTATCATATCTTCTCTCAAGACCTGAAAGCCCATAACTAATATCTATATATCCAAGAGGATGTGCAAAAACCTGTCCCTCTGGGTATTCTCTTTTTTGGTTGTCTCTATTTGTTCTAGTACTTTTAGCTAGCACCTTCATATTCCTATCAAATATACTTCCTCTTAAAACCTCATTTTTTTTAGCCCACACTCTTTTTTGATTGTATTGACTAGATACAATTTTAGGTGCAACATTTATTTGAAAATATGTTATATATGAAATAAGACCTATAAAACATATTAAAAATACCATGGTAACTTTTTTAATATTATTCGAAATTCCCTTCATTTTATCTCCCCTCTTCAGATATCTTTTGAATTACTCCTAATGCAAAAAAAATGCTTAACATTGAGCTTCCGCCATAGCTTACAAGAGGGAGTGTAATACCTGTTAATGGTATAGCATTTATAACTCCTCCTACAATAACCAATGTTTGGCAAGCTATCATAGAACTAAATCCAACAGTTATTAGCTGCGAAAACTTATCCTCTGCATAAAGAGCTGCTCTCATACATCTATAAAAGAGTAAAAAATTTAAAAGTACTACTGCAAAACCTGTAAGTATACCTAGTTCTTCACAAATAACAGAAAAAATAAAATCTGTAGTTCTTACAGGTATATATTCTGGGTACCCATTTCCAAGGCCTACTCCTGTCAAACCTCCTGTAGCTATTGCTAGCATTGACTGTACTACTTGGTAGCTCTTACCAGTAGCATAGGGCCAAGGATCTTGCCATATTAAAACTCTTAATTTCACGTGGTCAAATAGTAAGTAACTTATGTA
Organism: Clostridium malenominatum; assembly: GCF_039521365.1. Lineage (NCBI taxonomy): Bacteria > Bacillati > Bacillota > Clostridia > Eubacteriales > Clostridiaceae > Clostridium > Clostridium malenominatum. The sequence continues at coordinate 113,577 of NZ_BAAACF010000001.1, read as the reverse complement.
TCCACCTGCTAAAAACAGCAATAGACACACAACTATATATTTTAATTTAGAAGTTGCTATATATAACATTGTTACAGATATACCGAAGAATATTAACGCACTTCCAAGATCTCTTTGAAGCACCATAAATCCTAGAGATATAGCAACTATGGCAGCAGGTTCTATTAAATCTTTGAAGTTATCATAATCCTTAAGAGTAGATGCAAGATAAGCTACCAAAAACAATTTACCAAATTCTGAGGGCTGAAAAGCAGCTCCTCCTATGGATATCCAATTTTTAGCTCCAAAGGTTTCCTTTCCAAATAATGTTCCTAGTGACATCAATACAATAGTAGCTATCATGTATAATCTTTTATAGTCACTGAATTTCTTTAAATTAGGCAATAAAATTACAATAAGTATAAATGCAGTTACTCCCGTTGCGAACCATACTATCTGTCTTATAGAGACAGATGTATCCACTCTGTAAAGTACTATAAGTCCTATGACTGCTAATATACTTGAGTATAAAAATATATACTTATCTCCACCCGAGAAAAATTTTCTTATTATAAAATGTGAATATCCAATTAAAAAGCTTATTATAGTAGCCATTATTATAGCTCCCTTATCAAAAGGCTCTTTTAATATAGCTAAATTTAAGAAACCTACATAACACAATAAAAATGTATAAAGGAGTAGTTTAGTTTCTTCTTTTAATCTTAACAAAACTCTTTCCCTCCCCTTAGCGGTTAGCTATCGAATAAACTTAAGTACGGTATTTCCTATTTTAACTATATCTCCAGCACTTAAATTAGCCTCACCGTTAATTTTGTCTTCATTTACAAGTATACCATTAGTACTATCCAAATCCTCAATTACATAATCATTATCTCTAATATAAATCTTTGCATGAAAAGAGGATACATATGGATCATCTAATATAAAAGTATTTCCTTCTTTTCTTCCTATAGTTATTTCATTTTTTATTGGAATTACTCCACCTTTTTTCAAACTTCCACCATTACCTGGATGAATAATTTCAAATCCAGCACTTTTTACTTCTTCTCTGCTTCCATTAGATTTTATATCCTTGTTCATTATCTTCAAGGAAGTCCAAATTATTAAGTATATAATTCCTATTATAACTAATGTAAAAGCATAACTTATTTTATCTATGAACATATAACCACCTTCTTTATTTTTACATTGATATGTATTGAAAAGACTAGCATATATATTATGCTAGCCTACTCTAAATTATAACATCTTTTTTAAATAATGTCCCGTATAAGAATTAGCATTACTGCTTATGTCTTCGGGAGTTCCTAGGGCTATAATAGTGCCCCCTTTGTCTCCACCTTCTGGTCCTAAATCAATTATATAATCTGAGCATTTTATAACATCTAAATTATGCTCTATAACTATAATAGAGTTTCCAGCCTCTACTAATCTATGAAGTATTGATATTAATCTATTAACATCATCAACATGAAGACCAGTAGTTGGTTCGTCTAATATATAAAGAGTTTTTCCAGTACTTCTCTTAGACAATTCATAGGCCAGCTTTATTCTTTGGGCTTCTCCTCCAGATAACTGAGTTGAAGGTTGACCTAGCCTAACATAACCTAGCCCAACATCCATCAAAGTTTGAAGCTTATTTTTAATTCTAGGAATATTTTCGAAAAACTCCACTGCCTCTTCCACAGTCATGTTTAATATATTATCAATGTTTTTGCCCTTATATTTTACCTCTAGTGTTTCTCTATTATACCTTTTACCTTTACATATCTCACAAGGAACATATACATCAGATAAAAATTGCATTTCAATTTTTATTATTCCATCTCCCTTGCAAGCTTCACATCTTCCACCCTTTACGTTGAAACTAAACCTTCCTGCCTTATATCCTCTCATTTTAGATTCAGAAGTATTTGAAAAAACATCTCTTATTATGTCAAATACTCCTGTATAAGTTGCAGGATTAGACCTAGGTGTTCTTCCTATAGGGCTTTGATCTATATTTATTATTTTATCTATATGCTCTGCACCTGAAATCTCATTATGAGCACCTGGGTTATCCTTTGATCCATTTAGTTTTTTATTCAATCCCTTATAGAGTATTTCATTAACCAAAGTACTTTTTCCAGAACCTGAAACTCCTGTAACACAGGTAAATACTCCCAGTGGAAAATCAACATCTACTTTCTTTAAATTATTTTCAGAGGCGCCTTTTATCTTAACCCAATTTCCATTGCACTCTCTTCTAGTTTTCGGAACCTCAATTTTTTTCTTTCCACTTAAGTATTGACCAGTAATAGATTTTTCAGTCGCCATTATTTCTTCTAGTGTACCTACAGCTACAACTTCTCCACCATGTTCTCCCGCACCTGGGCCTATATCTACAATGTAATCCGCTTCCCTCATGGTATCCTCGTCATGTTCTACTACCACTAGAGTATTACCTAAGTTTTTTAAATGTTTTAATGTAGCAATTAGTTTATCATTATCCCTTTGGTGAAGTCCAATGCTAGGTTCATCTAGTATATATAAAACTCCCATAAGGCTAGAGCCTATTTGAGTTGCCAGTCTTATTCTTTGTGCTTCTCCCCCAGAAAGAGTTCCTGCGGTTCTAGATAGATTTAAATAATCTAAACCTACATCTATTAAAAACTTCAACCTGCTCTTGATTTCCTTTAAAACTTGACTGCTTATTATTTGTTCTTTTTCAGTAAGAGTTATTTTTTCTATAAACTCTAGTTCATCTTTTATAGACAGTCTAGAAAAATCGTTTATATTTTTGCCCCCTACAGTTACAGCCAACGCTTCTGGATTTAACCTAGCTCCTTTACATTTAGGGCAAGGATTATTACTCATATAGGATTCTACTTCCCCTTTTATATAGTCTGAACTTGTCTCAAAGTATCTTCTCTTAAGGCTATTTATAACACCTTCATAAGCATGGTTAAACTCCGAAATTCTATTTTCCTTTTCGTATTTAACTTTAATTCTCTCTCCTTTTAATCCATACAGCAAAATATCTATTATTTCAGGAGATAAATCTTGAATTGGAGTATTCAAACTAAAATCATATTTTTCGCTTAAGGCCGTTAATATACAATAAGTCCAAGCATCTTCCTTTAAAGCTCCTTCTCCCCAAGCAAGCACCGCTCCCTCCATTATACTTTTGCTTTTATCTGGTATGACTAAATCTTCATCTATTTCTAATAAAGTTCCTAGTCCATCGCAGTGATCACACTTTCCAAAGGGAGCATTAAATGAAAATAATCTTGGCGCTATCTCTCCAATACTTATACCACATTCCGCACAGGCAAAGTTTTCGCTAAAGAGTATATCCTCTCCATCTATTATATTTATAACCACAATGCCTTCTGATAGCTTTATCGCTATTTCCAAGGAATCTGCCAATCTGCTTCTAATATCATCCTTAACAACAAGCCTATCTATTACAGCCTCGATAGTATGTTTTTTATTTTTTTCAAGATTAACTTCTTCCTCTTCTAAATCTATAGTATTTCCATCTATTCTAGCCCTTATATATCCACTTTTCTTTATATTTTCTAAAACCTTAACATGCTCCCCTTTTCTTCCTTTTATTATAGGAGCTAGTATTTGTATTCTAGTTCTTTCTGGAAGTTCTAATATTTTATCTACCATTTGATCTATGGTTTGTTGCTTTATTTCTTTTCCGCATTTTGGGCAGTGGGGAATACCTATTCTAGCATAAAGCAGTCTCAAATAATCATATATTTCAGTAACAGTTCCCACTGTGGAACGTGGATTTCTTCCTGTAGTCTTTTGATCTATAGATATAGCTGGGGATAATCCTTCAATGTATTCCACATCTGGTTTATCCATTTGTCCTAAAAACTGCCTTGCATAGGAAGATAATGACTCCACATATCTTCTTTGCCCCTCAGCATATAATGTATCGAAGGCTAAGGAGGATTTCCCGGAACCAGATAAACCTGTAAATACCACAAATTTGTCTCTAGGTATTTCTAAATCTACATTTTTTAAATTATTTACTTTTGCTCCTTTTATAACTATTTTATTTATCATAAATGTTTACTTTACACTCTCCTCTATTTTCCTTTGGATTTTTTCAACTTCTTCTTTAGTTCTAATACTAAATCTCTTAACTGAGCTGCTTTTTCAAATTCCAGCTTCTTGGAAGCCTCTCTCATTTCCGTTTCATATTGTCCTATTAGTTTTTCTATATCATCATTATTAGCCTTAATTGCGTCTTCTAAACTATTATACTCTATAGTTTCTTCAGCAACCTGTGTGGCTTCTATAATTTCTCTTATATCCTTTATTATTGTTTGAGGAACAATACCATGGTCCTCGTTATATTTTATCTGTATTTCTCTTCTTCTTTCCGTTTCTTTTATAGCTCTTTCCATGGAAGCAGTTATAGTATTTCCATACATTACAACCTTACTTTCAGAGTTTCTAGCTGCTCTTCCAATTATCTGAATTAGAGATCTTTCTGAACGTAAAAATCCTTCTTTGTCCGCATCTAGAATAGCCACCAAAGCTACTTCAGGGATATCTAAACCTTCTCTTAATAAGTTTATACCTACTAAAACGTCGAACTCTCCCTTTCTTAAATCCCTTATTATTTTCATTCTTTCAATAGTATCTATATCTGAATGAAGGTAGTTTGTCCTTATGTTCATCTCTTTAAAGTATTGAGTTAAGTCCTCCGCCATCTTTTTGGTAAGAGTAGTTACTAAAACTCTAAAACCTTTATCTATAGTCTCTCTTATTCTCTTGTATAAATCATCTATTTGACCATCTACAGGTTTTATAATTATCTCTGGATCCAAAAGTCCCGTAGGTCTTATAATTTGTTCGGCTACATTAGTTGAATGGTCAAGTTCATATTGAGCAGGAGTAGCACTAACAAAAACTACATTATTTAATTTTTTTTCAAATTCATCAAATTTCAATGGTCTGTTGTCGTAGGCAGAAGGTAATCTAAAGCCATAATCCACCAAGGTATCTTTTCTAGATCTATCCCCTGCATACATTGCTCTAACCTGTGGAAGAGTAACATGACTTTCATCTATGAAAAGAAGAAAATCCTCTGGAAAATAGTCTATTAGAGTTTGCGGAGAAGATCCTGCAGCTCTACCGTCCAATATTCTAGAATAGTTTTCTATTCCACTGCAATATCCTACTTCCTTCATCATTTCTATATCAAAGTTTGTTCTTTGCTTTAACCTTTGAGCCTCTAATAATTTATCTGCTGAAACTAATTCTTTTACTCTCTCTTCTAGTTCTGCTTCTATTTTTGCAATTGCTCCTTGAAGCCTTTCTGTAGAAGTAGCGAAGTGAGAAGCTGGGAAAATCGATGCATGCTTTCTTACAGTTAGATTTTCTCCAGTTAGCACATCAAACTCTCTAATTTTTTCAATTTCATCTCCAAAGAACTGAACTCTTATGGCTTTATTTGTTTCAGAGGCTGGGAAAATATCTAGCACATCTCCCCTAACTCTAAAAGTACCTCTCACAAAATTAATTTCATTTCTTTCATATTGTATTTCCACAAGCTTTTTTATTATCTCGTCCCTATCTTTTGTCATTCCTTCTCTTAAAGATATAGTCAATTTTTTATATTCTTCTGGATTACCTAATCCGTAAATACAAGAAACAGAAGCAACTATAAGCACATCTTTTCTTTCAAGTAATGCCGAAGTTGCTGAGTGTCTTAGTTTATCTATTTCATCATTAATAGAAGCATCTTTTTCGATATAAGTGTCCGTTTGTGGAACATAAGCCTCTGGTTGATAATAATCATAATAAGACACAAAATATTCCACACAATTATCTGGGAAAAACTCTCTAAATTCTGAACAAAGCTGAGCTGCTAAAGTTTTATTATGAGCTAAAACCAAGGTTGGCTTTTGTACCCTCTCTACTATATTAGCCATGGTAAAGGTCTTTCCAGAGCCTGTTACCCCTAAAAGAGTTTGAAACCTCTCTCCCTTATTAATGCTCTGTACTAAACTATCTATAGCCTTAGGCTGATCTCCAGTAGGTTTAAATTTGGAGTGAATTTTAAATTCTCCCATATTTTATTCCTCACCATCTTTATCTTTATTTTTAATCTTTTGGAGAACTTCTGAAAAATCTTCGTTGTTAAATTTTAAAACCATTCTATCTTTTGGTATAAATTTAGGGACAAACACTACTCCTAAAGTATTACCTTTAGTTTCCTTTGAATAAAGCATTTCTCTTATCTTTCCACTTTCTTTTTTAATTTTAAGCAGAATATCTCCTGTGGCTTCCTTTAGTTTATTTAAAATATCCTCTTCGTTCTCCACAGGTTCTCCATTTATCTCAATCAAACTATCTCCGCTTTCTATCTTCATTAAAGCAGCCTTTGAATCTTGAGACACATATAAAATTTTCATACCCTGATCACTTACATACTTAGGCTCTCCTTTTTCCTCTTTAAACTTTTGGTACCTAATCATAAGCTCATGAGCTAGCGGTGCAAAAATTACAACAATCACCTGAAATACTATATTAATTGAACATAGTTGAGCTAATAAAAATAAAGCTACACTATATCCAATCATATACGCTCCCGAAGTCAATGCCTTTTTTTCTTTAGTCTTTGAAAATGTAACAGTGTTATATCCCAAAACAGCATAAAAAGGTAGTAGAGCTACCATAGCATTTTTCAAAAACTCTTGGGGAATGGTAGTTCTTATAATTGGCCACCATAGAGGCATTGGTACTCCTTTACCCTGAACAACCATAGTATTATTATTAAGTAGAATAAAAATTGCCACTGGTAATGCCCAATACCTTTTTAGCGCAAAACCTCCCACTATTTTATCCTGCATCTTTGCAAAAATAGGAATCGCACCTCGACTTCCATCTGTCATGACTAAAAGTCCTTCTACAAAATGAAGTATTGCTACCATAGTCATTAGAGAAGTAATGTCAAATCTAAAAATATCTATACCTACAGCTCCATTTGCTATTAAAAGGGAATTAATAATACTTAATCCTCCTAATATTGCGCCAGAATATGAGAAACATATTAATCTTGGGTTAACCATCATTAAAAATATAGAGGTTAAAAATAATATTTCTATAGCTGAATTCTGAAAAAACATTACTCCTGAATAAGACATAGCAAGGCTGCCTATTACTCCTCCGAAAATTCCCATAACTATTTGTGAAATAGTCAATTCAAAAGGGGAGTTTATTTGCTCCCCAACAACCATCTTTTGCATCAGTGATGTTTTTCTGTTTTGATTATATAGGTATCCTCCAAAAACAAATAGAAATAGCATAGAATATGGATTTGTCAGCGCATAAGAAAGGGTTTTTAAAGTATATAATGCAATATTCATTATTTACCTCCCCTCTCTACCTTTTCTCCAATTACTTCTAAAGCTTTTTTAAATTGAGGATCCTTTTCTCTACTATAAGGCTGCTTTAATAACTCCTCAGGATACTTAACTTCAACATTTGGACTTATTCCTTTTTTATTAATATCCTCGCCTTTTGGTGTATAATATTTAGATATAGTGACCTTTAAAGCAGTTCCTTCTCCTGTTTCAAATAGAGTCTGAACTACTCCTTTCCCATAGGTCTTTTCTCCTAATAACGTTCCCGCTTCATAATCCCTTATGGCTCCTGCAAAAATCTCTGAAGCACTAGCGGAGTTTTCATTTGTAAGTACCACTAGAGGTAATCCTACGTAATTCCCTCCTTTAGAATTGTATTCCTTTTTTCCTCCATACTTATCCATTGTAGAAACTACAAGATTTCCTTTAGGAACAAAATTAGAAACAATATTTACGCATTGATCTAGATATCCTCCTGGATTATCTCTTAAATCAATGACTAATCCCTTCATTCCTTTTCCCTTTAAATCATCTAATATCTTTTTAAAGCTTTTAGATGAATCTTCATCGAAGCTTGAAAGTTGTAAATATCCTATGCCTCCTGATAAAACTTCTCCTTTTGCCGCCATTATATTAACTTTTGCTCTTTTTAATTTAAGATCAAAACTCCCCTTATCTTCTCTAAAGAAAGTTATGGTTACTTCAGTACCCTCTGGTCCTTTCATCATTCCAACAGCCTTATCTAAATTTTTCCCATCAACTTCTGTTCCATTGACCTTTTGTATTTCATCTCCTGGCATTACACCTGCTTTTTTTGCCGGTGTTCCTTCAAAAACATCAATGATTTTAATTTTTTCTTCCTTTGATTGAACTTGAAGTCCAACACCACTATAATTTCCCTCAGATTGCTCACTAAATTCTCTATATTCATCTTTATTCATAAATACAGTATAAGGGTCCTTTAAAGCTGCCGTCATACCTTTTATGGCTCCCTCTTGTAAAAGAGAATCATCTATTTCTCCCACATATCTTTGATGAATAAGTTCATTAATATCTAAAAGCTTGGAAAACTGAACTATTTTATCATAATCTTCTCTTTTAACTATTACCTTGTCTTTTGTAAAAAACACTGGAAATACACTAGTTCCAAAAAAAGTTATAGTATTAGTAACTAATACTATTCCAAGTGTCCATCCTATCCATCTCTTCTTACTCATAACTAACACCCCTCTTAACAAACAAAAACTAATTATATATATGCATATTATAGATAATTATAACATTTAACACCCTACCATACAAAGTAGGGTGTTAAATATATTATTTTCTAAAATTTTATTTTTAAACTGCAAGAAATTTCCTTATAGATAATATACTTCCCAAAGCTCCTATAATCATTCCCAGTAGAATAAATTGCCACGAAATTGTAGATAAGACAAAGGACGGTCCTACTAGTTTTATCATAAACATAGCAGAAGTTATTTTACTATAGATCAGTGAATATGTGTAATACAATAATATACATCCAATAACTGCTCCAGATAATCCAATAATCATTCCTTCAATAATAAAAGGCCATCTTATAAACCAATCCGTTGCACCAATGAATTTCATTATTCCTATTTCTTTTCTTCTTGAATAAACAGTAATTTTTATAGTGTTCCCAATTAAGAATAAAGATACTCCTATTAACACTATAAACATAGCTATACCCGCCCATTTTATAGTATTAGTAATTTTAATAATGGTATCTACTACCTTTCTTCCCTCTTGAATTTGAGATATGCCCTCTATATCCTTAATTTGTTCTACTACTCCAGTTACAGCCTCTGGGCTATTAACTTTAAGTATATATGAGTTTGGAAGAGGATTTCTTTTTTCTAAACCTTCAACTAAAGATTCATTGTCCTCCCCTAATTGCTCTTTAAACTTCTTTATTGCATCTTCCTTACTCTCATATTTAATCTCTTTAATATCTGATATAGTACTAAATTTATCCTTTAACTCCTTTTCTTGTCCAATAGTAATATCTTCACTTAAAAATACTTTTATTTCCACCTTAGATTCTACGTCTTTTATTACCTGCTTAACATCTAAAGCTGCCAACAAGAAAACACCTAAAATAAATAGAGTTGCTGCCACTGTAGCCGCAGAAGCAAAACTAATGGTTCTATTTCTTTTTAAACTTTTTAAAGCATCTGTAATAAAATGCTTGATTGAACTAATCTTCATACTCGTATGCACCTCTCTGTTCATCTCTTACTATAACACCCTTTTCTATGGCAATTACTCTTTTTCTCATGGTATTTACTATATCTTTAGCATGAGTTGCCATAAGTATAGTAGTTCCCGCATGGTTAATATCATTAAGTATGTCCATAATTTCCATAGCAGTATCTGGATCCAGATTTCCTGTAGGTTCGTCCGCTATTAAAAGAGCTGGATTATTTACAATTGCTCTTGCCAATGCTACCCTTTGTTGTTCACCACCAGATAACTGATGTGGAAAAGCCTTATGTTTTGAAGACAATCCCACCATAGAAAGTACCGTTGGAACCCTTCTTCTTATTTCTCTTGAAGGCATTTCAATAACTCTCATAGCAAAAGCAACATTTTCATAAACATTCAAAGTTGGTATAAGTCTAAAATCCTGAAAAACCATACCTATTTTTCTTCTATAATAAGGCACGTCCTTTCTTTTAAGTTCTCCAATATTTACATTATTTATAAAAATACTTCCACTGGTTGGTTCTACTTCTTTAAGCAAAGCTTTAATAAAAGTTGATTTCCCTGCTCCACTGGCACCAACTAAAAAAACGAATTCTCCTTTTCCAATAGTCAAATTTATGTTAGATAGCGCCGCTACGTTATTATTATATATTTTATTTACACTTCTAAACTCAATCATATGTTAATCGCTCCTCTTTTTTACAAAATTAGTGATACACAAACTTTACTATTGTTATTATAACACAACAATTCGATATTTTTATACAATTATATGCTAGAAATAATATGTAAAAAATGAAAAATTGCGAAACAAGCCTCTTGTCTCGCAATTTTTGCCTACTCTTCTCCGGTTATATCTTTAAATCCTTCTCCTAAAACCTCATGTACGTCGGATACTGTTATAAACGCTCTTTTATCTACTTCTTTAATATATTCTTTAAGTCTAATAAATTCTCTTCTACTTAACACTGTGTATAATATAAAGGTTTCCTTTCCTGTATATGCACCTATGCCGTTAATAAAGGTACATCCCCTTCCTAATTCATCTATAATAAATTTACTTATTTTATCCTTTTCATGGCTAATTACCATAATTTGTTTACAAATATTTAAACCCTCAATCATAAAGTCAATTACAAAGCCGTTAAACATTACACTAAGCAAAGAATACATACCTATTTCTATGCCGAAAGAAATAGCAGAAAAAACTGTAATGATAAAGTCTACTGCCAGCAAAGATTTTCCTATAGGAATGTTTATAAACTTACTTGCTATTTTAGCTATAATGTCTGTCCCTCCTGTAGAAGCATTTTGATTGAAGGTTATTCCCATGCCAATTCCAGATATGATAGTACCAAAAGTGAATGCTAGAAATAAATTATTTGTAATTGGTTCTACGCTTTTAAATAAGTGATCTATTAACCAAAGAAAGAAAGATAAACTTACACTGGCATAAATAGTTTTACCTCCAAATTTACTTCCTATAAAGGTAAAAGCTATTATAAATAATATTCCATTCATAATTAATGACAATAAACCAATACTTAGAAATGGGAAGATATTATTTATAATTATAGCTATACCTATAACTCCTCCAGCCGCTATCTTATTTGGAGCTAATAATAAATTTGTAGACAACGCTACCAGAAAAACACCTATTGTAATAAAAAAGTACTCTTTAAATGCCCTCATGACATCACCTCACCCAATACCAAATTAAGTCTTGAATTATTATGGAAAATATTAAAATAAACAAAGATATAAAAAATATTGCAAAGGCTAAATTAAATTTACTAAAATAAGTCTTCCATTCTCTTTCATAGTTTAAAGGTCTCATTGAGTTTTCATTTGTAAAGGATAGAGCTGATATAAATAATCCGAAAAAGGATAAGTACTGTGCAATTCTATTTCCCCAAGCTATGGAATTCAAAATATTTCCCTTAGTTATGATAAAAGTGATAAGTCCAAATAGCATAAATGCTCCTAGAAATATTAATAAAGCTAATTTTATACTATATAGTATATCCTTTATAAAATCCTTCATAACAATGCTCCTTCTCTTATTCTTAATATAAGAAATTGCTTTAGAAGTTAAACCTCTAAAGCAATTTATAATCTACCATAAGGACTATTTTAAGCTTAAACCCTTTTTAACAGCTTTAACTATATCTTCAGCAGTTAATCCATAAGCTTTTAAAAGCTCTTCAGGTTTTCCACTTTCTCCAAAGGTATCTTTTACCCCTACTCTCACTACTGGCACTGGGCTATTTTCACTTACTACTTCACACACAGCAGAACCTAGCCCTCCAATTATGCTATGTTCTTCAGCAGTTATAATAACTCCTGTTTCTCTTGCTGCACTTATTATAGCTTCTTTATCTATTGGTTTTATAGTGTGTATATTTAATACTCTAACTCTTATTCCTTCTTCTGCTAATATATTATAAGCCTCTAATGCAGCTTCTACCATTATTCCTGTTGCAATTATAGTAGCTTCTTTTCCATCTCTGTATTTTACTGCCTTACCTATTTCAAACTTATATTCTTCATAGTCATTTATTACGGTCACTGCTGATCTACCAAGTCTTACATAGCAAGGACCGTTATGTTCTGCAACTGCTCTTATGGCAGCTTCCGTTTCCACTCCATCTGAAGGAGATATTACCACCATATTAGGTAAGCTTCTCATTAAGGAAATATCTTCTATAGATTGGTGGGACGCTCCATCTTCACCAACTGTTAATCCTGCATGAGTTGCACAAACTTTTACGTTAAGCTGAGGATAGCATATGGAATTTCTTATTTGTTCAAATGCTCTTCCTGTAGCAAATATAGCAAAGGTACTCACAAAAGGTATTTTATCACAAGTAGACATTCCTGCTGCTACAGACATCATGTTTCCTTCAGCTATTCCCATATTTATAAATCTATCTGAGCATACTTTCTTAAAATCTGCTGTTTTAGTAGATTTTGATAAATCTGCATCAAAAACTACAATTTTTGAATTTTCCATTCCAAGTTCAGCTAAAGCTTTACCATAGGCTTCTCTTGTTGCTATTTTTACTGCCATTATTCTTCCCCTCCTATTTCTTTTAATGCCTGTTCGCATTGTTCTGCATTAGGAGCTGTTCCGTGCCAGCCAGCCTGATCTTCCATGAAGGATACACCTTTACCCTTTATAGTTTTGCATACAACAGCTGTTGGTTTATCTTCAATTTTTCTAGCTTCTTCAATAGCATTTATTATTTCCTCAAAGCTATGTCCATCTATAGTTATAACATTCCATCCAAAAGCCTGGAACTTATCAGCTATAGGATATGGAGACATTACCTCTGTACATGGTCCATCTATTTGAAGTCCATTATAATCTATAAATGCAGTTAAATTACCTAGTTTATAATGAGATGCAGCCATAGCAGCTTCCCATACCTGACCTTCTTCTAACTCTCCATCACCTAAAAGTGAATAGACTCTATAATCTTTCTTATCAAGTTTTCCTGCTAAAGCCATTCCAACTGCTGCTGAAATCCCCTGTCCTAAAGAACCTGTAGACATATCTACCCCTGGAGTTCCTTTCATATTTGGATGTCCTTGCAGTATTGATCCAAACTTTCTTAATGTATTTAATTCTTCTATATTAAAGAAACCTCTTCTCGCTAATGTACTATATAAAACTGGGGCTGCATGTCCTTTTGATAGCACAAATCTATCCCTATCTAGATTTTTAGGATTTTCAGGATTGATATTCATTTCCTTAAAATACAATGTTGTTAGTATTTCTACCGCAGATAGAGAACCGCCTGGATGTCCTGAACGTGATTCTGTAAGCATAGTTACTATATCTTTTCTAATAGTCTTAGCTATGCTCTTAAGTTCTTGTAAAGTTATACTCATTTTTTCATCCTCCTATTTAAAATGCATATATATTATTCATTATTACATAAAAGTAAGGGCTATAAAAGCCCTTGCTGTTTCAATCCAATACTTATTAAAAGTGCATCATCAACTTTTATCATATCGTTCTCTGTCATATGTCCAATCTTTTCTTTTAATCTTCTTTTATCTAAGGTACGTATTTGCTCTAGCAAAACTACTGAATCTTTATTTAATCCATAATCCTCAGAGGAAATTTCCACATGGGTTGGTAGCTTTGCTTTATTTATCTGGGAAGTAATAGCTGCTATAATAACTGTTGGACTATATTTGTTTCCTACATCATTTTGTATAATGATAACAGGTCTTACGCCACCTTGTTCTGATCCAACAACAGGACTTAGATCAGCATAAAATATATCTCCTCTTTTCACTATCATCGTCATCGGACAAATCACACCCCGAAAGCTTCGCTTCATATTCTTTTAATTCTTTAGCGTCACTTGCAAAGCCCATCTCTGCAATCTCCAAATTAATATTAGCCATTTCTATATATCCTTTTTTCATTTGTTCTACTTCTCTATATTTTTTCTTCTCTTCTATATATAATATTATAGCTTCTCTAATAAATTCACTTCTTTTTTGAGAATCTTCTTTTAGTTTATTATTTAATTCATTGTTTGGTATTTCTGAGAGGTTTACCACTAATCTTTTTAAGCTTGACATTGAAATTCAATACCTCCTATTAACCTATGCAAAGATATGTATAAGATGATTATAAGCTTTTTTATTATACAATGTCAAAACAATTTTAGTTTCCCAATCTTCATCTTAAATCATATATAGTTTCTAATCTTTAATATTTCTTTATCCTTTAAGTATACCCTTGGAACTCTTTTACTAATCATGCAAATTACTTCATAATTTATTGTGCCAATATTTTTTGCAATTTCGTCTGCCGTAATCTTTAGCCCATTCTCTTCTCCCATTAATATAACCTCGTCTCCCATTTGAACATTTGGGATATGAGTTACGTCTATCATACATTGATCCATACATATCCTTCCAACAACAGGAGCATATTGACCCTTTACTATAACTTTACCCTTGCCAAATAAAAATCTTGTGTATCCATCTGCATATCCTACTGGCAGAGTTGCTATAATACTTTCTTTTTCCGTTTTAAAGGCTTTACCATAGCTTATATACTCTCCTGCTCCCATTTTCTTTATGTGCACCACATTTGTTTTCAAAGACATAACTGGCTTTAAATCCATCTTATCTTTAGAGACTTCCTCAGATGGATAATAGCCAAAAATTATTATACCAGGTCTTACAGCCTCTAAATAGGTTTCTGGTAAATCTATAATTGCAGCACTATTGGCAATATGTCTTATATTTATGTTAATTCCCTTTTCTTTTAACTTACCATAAAACCAATTGAACTTTTCAAACTGCATATTTGTATAGCTTTTATCCTTATCATCTGCAGAGGAAAAATGGGAAAATAAACCCTCCAGTATTATATTTGGCAATTTACTTATTTTATATACTTCATTTATTCCATTAATATCAGGTGTAAAACCTATTCTTCCCATTCCAGTATCTACAGCTATGTGGACTTTTATATTTTTTCCACTTTCTACTGCTAACTTACTAATTTTTTCAGCCAATTCGTAGGTGTATACTGTTTGTTCTATATCATATTTTATAAGACTTTCCACAAGTCTATCTGGGGTAAATCCTAATATCATTATAGGACAATTAATTCCACCCCTTCTTAATTCCACAGCTTCATTTACCACTGCAACAGCGAGTTTTGTCGCACCATTTTGTAATAATACAGGTGCAATATCTAGGGCACCATGACCATAAGCATCCGCTTTTACAACAGCTATAATTTCTTCCGTCTTACACAAGCTTTTTATTTCTCTCATATTATGAGCCAAATCTTCTAAATTTACTTCTACCCAAACAGGTCTTAAGTGCCTAAACAATTATTCCACCCTCTTTTACTACAAATTGAATAACCCTTCATCTATTTCTTCATTTGGAATGAAGTTTTTATAGTTAACTCTAACTTTTATTCTATTAGCTTTATCTAGTACTTCTAGTCTTTCAGGTAACTTGTTATCCTTATTTATATACAATCTACCTTTTACTAGATTTCTATTCATGTGAGGCATATGAAGTTCTATTACAGTATAATCTATGCCTTCTATGTTTTTAGAAAATAATTTCATCTCTTCATTTGTATATATAAGTCTCATATATTCGCTAATCATACTAATCTTAAATATTATATCAGAATCCCCATCCACTGTATACTTTGTGTTAGCTTTTAAATCATTAACAAATGCCTTACTATTTTTATAAACTACTATTCTATCTTTACCTATCTCTATTCTTTCACCATTTTTTTTATCATAATATTGCTTACAACTATATTCTACCGCTTGTTTATCATTTACTATTATTAAATTGCTATCGCTAGTATAACTTCTCAAACTTTTAATATAGTCCACAACTTTTTCATCTTTATGTGAAACCCTGTCATAGAAAAAAAAAGTCATAATACCTGCCAATAATATAACAGGAATTATCATAAGCCACCTTTTCATTGCTCCCCTCCAATATAATTCCGCTTACATTATTAATACTACTGCCCCTATTTATTTATTCTATAAATTTTCAATTTATTAAACCTTTAGTCTATCCCCTCTAATATTACACTAGCTATAGCATTATCCCTGCTATGAGATATACTTATATGTATATTACACTCTTTATTTTTAGGTAATTTTTCTAGAGCTTTACCCTTTAAAATTACTATAGGTTTTCCTAATTTATCTCTTAAAATCTCTATATCTTTTATACTAAAATCCCTAAAGCCTGTTCCTAAAGCCTTTGAAACTGCTTCTTTCCCTGCAAAGTTACCTGCTATACTATTTATTCTAAATCCTACAGATTTAAAATATTCAATTTCCCTTTCAGTATATATTCTTTGTAAAAACTTTGGGTTTTTTTCCAAAGCTTTTTTTATTCTTTCTATTTCAATAACATCTGTTCCAATTCCTATAATCAAAATTATTCACTCCTAAAATCAAAAATAGAGGTTCTCACCTCTATTTTACCTTAATTAATAGCTATATTCATTATTTCTTCATCAAAATCTATAATATATTCGTCTATGTATTCTCCTAATACATCAATTAGATGTACAGGTGATACGCTGTTGTCATAAAGTAACTTTAGAAGTTTCTGTACTTTATGCCTTTGAGGACTTATTGCTTTTACATTATCCCTTACAATTTTTATTATTCTCCCATCTTTTACATCCTGTCTTTCCACTTCTATTCCATACGCTTGAACTTCAACTAACTGATTTGAGTAATCTAGATTTATGTTGCTCCTTAACAGCCTATAGTGGTAAACATGTTCTAACTCATCTTCCTTTACCCTTCTGCATATGTTTTCCATTACTAACATAATCATCCCCCCAAATGTGTACAACCTATTAATAACATACTAGCACTACCAAATAAAAAAAATTGTCACATATTGAAATAATGATAAAATAATTTATCTCAATAATATGACATTAAACCCTTTCTTACTTTACTAAACGAATAATCATGAAGGAATTATTTCAATTTTTATCTAAATATTACTAACGTTTTATGTCGAAATCAGAATATTTTGTCAATATGTTTTCCATTGAAATATCATTCAAATGGAGTATTAACCTTCTCTAAGTTTTATGATATACTTAATTTGTGCAAACGATTGCTCATTAAAATACTTTATAAAGGAGCATGATTATGAAGGATTATATTAAAATTCATCCTTGGAAAGTAATAGAGAATAATTTTCATCCTGAGTTTAACAGAATTTCTGAAAGTATATTTAGCTTAGGAAATGGACATATGGGCTTGCGTGGTAATTTTGAAGAAAAATATAGCGGTGATAGTTTACAAGGAACCTACGTTGGGGGAGTTTATTATCCTGATAAGACAAGGGTGGGATGGTGGAAAAATGGTTACCCTGAATATTTTGCAAAGGTTCTTAATTCAACCAACTGGATAGGCATGTGCGTTGAGGTTGATGGCGAAATCTTAGATTTAAATAAAGGAACCATTCATAGTTTTCAGAGAATACTAGACATGAAGGAAGGCCATCTTAGTAGAACTGTTATTTTTGAGTTCCCAAAGGGTAATAAAGTACTTATAGAATCTACAAGGTTTGTTAGCATGATATATCCCGAAGTAGGAGTGTTAAAATATTCTATAACTCCTTTAAATTTTAGTGGAGATATAAAAATTATCTCCTACTTAGACGGTGATGTTATAAACGAAGATTCCAACTACGAAGAAAAATTTTGGGAAGAAGTAGATAAAGAAAGTTCCTCCTATGAAGGACATGTTACCCTGAAAACTAAAAAGCTTAATTTTCATCTTTGCACTGCTATGAAATATGATGTAAGTTTAAACAAAGAAAAAATTTATCCATCTGCTAAGTGTAGTGAAAAAGAAAAATATATAGCTAATGAATTTTCTCTAAGCTGTAACAAAAATGATACTTTAACAATTTATAAATATGTTGCAATAACCTCTTCTAGAAATCATCTTATAGAAAATTTAAAAGATAAAGCTTATAGGATATTGAACAAAGCCTTTGAAGAAGGTTTTGATGAATTACTTCTAAAGCAAATAAATACCTGGGAAAATATATGGGCAAAAAGCGATATAGTTATTGAGGGAGATGATTCTTCTCAACAAGGAATTAGATTTAATATATTTCAGCTATATCAAACCTATACTGGAGAAGATCATAGACTAAATATCGGGCCTAAAGGTTTTACAGGAGAAAAATATGGTGGTGTAACCTATTGGGATACTGAAGCCTATTGCATACCTTTTTATATGAGTACCTGTGATAAGGAAATAGCAAAAAATTTATTAATTTACAGATACGATCATTTAAGAAAAGCTAAGGAGAATGCAAGAAAATTAGGTTTTACAAAGGGAGCTCTCTATCCTATGGTTACTATGAACGGCGAGGAATGTCATAACGAATGGGAAATAACCTTTGAGGAAATCCATAGAAATGGCGCCATAGCCTATGCTATCTATAATTATGTTAATTACACTGGCGACAAATCCTATCTTGAAGAATATGGTTTTGAAGTATTAGTAGAAATATCTAGATTCTGGGAGGAAAGAGTTAATTTCTCACAAGATAAAAACGCCTATGTAATATTAGGAGTTACTGGTCCTAACGAGTACGAAAATAATGTTAACAATAATTGGTATACAAACCGTATAGCAGTTTGGACATTACAATATACTTTAGAAGTAATGGACTACTTAAAAACTAAGGATTATAATAATTATAATAAACTAATATCCCTTTTAAATTTGCAGGATAAAGAAATTAATAAATGGAAGGATATTATAAACCATATGTATTATCCTTTTGATTCTAAAAGGAATATCTTTCTTCAACAGGATGGTTTTTTAGATAAAAATCTTTCTATATTAGCAAAGGACTTATGCCTAAATGAATTACCTTTAAATCAGCATTGGTCTTGGGATAGAATACTTCGTTCCCCTTATATAAAACAGGCAGACGTTCTTCAAGGTTTGTATTTCCTAGAACACGAATATGATTTAGAAACTATCCGTAAAAATTTTGATTTTTACGAACCATTAACAGTTCATGAATCCTCCCTGTCCCCTTGTGTACATTCAATATTAGCTTCAAGATTAGGGTATAAGGATAAAGCTTATGAATTATACCTTAGAACAGCTAGATTAGATTTAAATGATTATAATAATGATGCCAGGGATGGATGTCATATAACAAGCATGGCTGGAACATGGATGTCTATAGTTTACGGCTTTGCTGGTATGGCTGTGAAAAATCATACTTTGGTTTTAAATCCTTATTTACCTAAGCAATGGGAATCCTATTCATTTAACATTATTTTTAGAGAGTGCCCTGTGAAAATACAAGTGAATTTAGGGGATGTAGTTATAACAAACAAGGGGATAAATCATATTAAAGTTAAACTATTTAATAAAGAATATTTATTGCCATCAGAAGAAAAACTAGTTGTTACCAAATAAAGAAAGGATGTTTTAAGATGTCCAAAGAAAATATTATTATAATCGGAAATGGTGCAGCAGGATTTTATGCCGCTACTACCATAAGGGAAAAAGATAAGGATTGCGGTATAACCATTATCTCAAAGGAAACATCCCTTAGCTATTACAGGCCTTCCCTATCTTCCTATTTATCTAAAGAAGAGCTAGGAAGTACTTTTTATCTTGCTAAGGAAAACTGGTATAGGGAAAATAATATAAATTTACTTCTAGGGAAATCCGTAGAAAACATTAATGTACAAGAGAAAAAGGTAATATTTATTGATGGAGAGGTTATTAGTTATGATAAACTAATACTTGCTAATGGAAGCCATAATTTTATACCTCCAGTGCCTGGTAAAGATAAAGAAGGAGTTTTTTCTTTAAAATCTCTTTACGATGCTGAGAAAATAAAAGCCTATGCCAAGAACTGCAAGAAAGCCATAGTTATAGGTGGTGGTCTCTTAGGTTTAGAAGCTGCTTGGGAATTGAAAAAATGTGGGCTTAATGTTACTGTAGTAGAATTTTTTGACCGATTGTTACCAAGACAATTGGACTTAAAAGGCTCCCTTCTTTTAAAATATTCCGCAGAAAAAACAGGAGTAGAATTTATTTTAGGGGATTCCCTTGTGGAAATTCTCGGTAACAATAAAATTACAGGTGTTAAGTTAAAAAGTGGAACTACTTTAGAGTGCGATATTCTCCTATTTTCAGTGGGTATTAGATCTAATAAAGATATCGCAGAAAAATCTTCCATAGAAACTTCAAATGGCATTATAGTTAATAACAAAATGGAAACTAGCGTTAAGGATATTTATGCCTGTGGAGATGTAGCAGAATTAAATGGAAGAGTTTACGGTACTTGGCTTTCTTCCGTAAAGATGGGCAAAATAGCGGGAACTAATGCTATAGGCGGTGATGACATATTTAAAGACTTCATTTCCACCCTTATATTTAACTCAATGAATACTAAGGTTTTCTCCTGTGGTAACTGGGGAGAGGATTTTGAGCAGCTTTCCTATGAGAACTCTGAAGAGGGACTTTACTATAAGTACTTTTTTAAAGATGATAAACTAACTGGTGCCATGCTCTTAGGCAACATAGCTCTTTCAAATAGAATAACCAGTTGGATAAAAAATGGATACTCTAAGAATCAAATTCTATCAGAAAAAATTATATAAATTTTATGCTAACATGAAAGGTAGTGTAGAAAGTACACTACCTGTTATTATCTTTTTCTATCAAACGCTATAAAAGCATTTATCTCCCCACCAATTATAATAATTATGGATGTAAAATAAAGCCATGTAAGAAGTATTATTACTGCTCCTATGCTTCCATAAATCTTTGAATAATTTCCAAAATTATTAACATAAAAGGCGAAACCAAAGGAAGTAATTATCCATCCTAGTGTTGTAAATATAGCCCCTGGAATAACTTCCTTAAATCTTAATCTTCTACTAGGAATATACCTATAAATTATTGTAAATATAAATATCATTGAAAGTATTATTATACCATATCTTATAATATTCCAAATAAAATTATAATAATTACTAAGCCCTAACTTATAAATTAAAAAGGAACCTAGCATTTCACCAAATACTAATAATAGCATTGTAATTATAATTAGAAATCCTAGGGCTAAGGTACTTATGATTGAAATAATTATAACTTTAAGTAAGGATCTTTTCTCTTTTTCATCATAAGCTTTATTTATTCCCTTTATTACACTTCTAAATCCACTAGATGCAGTCCATATAGTAAAAACTATACTAAAGGACATTAAATTAGTATTTTTAGTATTAAATACTTCCAATACAGTAGAACGAATCAGTTCATAAGTACTTTCTGGAAAGGCATTGCTAATTTGAGCTAACATAATCTCTCCATCAATTGCACTATATCCTATTAATGTAATCAAAAAAATTAAGAATGGAAAAAAGGACAACAGCAAGCTATAGGATAGCTGGGAAGCGAGCATTGGCACTTCATCATCTATCACTCTTTTTATAAGAGCTTTAAAATTGCTAACTATGCTTTTCAATATATCACCCCTTCCAAAGTTGCTCTTAAATATATTATGCCACAAAGTTATAAAAATTGTTTCCATTTTTTCAGAGAACAGAGTACATAGACTAAAAAAATCCATAAAAATATTATATAATTATTAGTATGAATTAAAACTTGGAGGTTCACAATGAAGGTTGTTGTAATAGATGGTCAAGGAGCTGGCTTAGGTAAAGCCATTATTAAAAAACTTAGAAAAGAAATTGAAGACTTGCATATAATCGCCCTTGGAACTAATAAACTAGCTATGGATAATATGATTAATAGTGGTGCTGATATTGGTATTTTTGGAGAAAAAAATATATGCGCTTATCTGTTAACAGAAAAAATCCACTGCCTAATAGGCCCCATTGGAATTATCTGTTCTGGCGGCATAGGCGGTGAAATTACAGCTAATATATCAACCATAATTTTTCAAAAGGATTGCACAAAATATCTTCTCCCATTGCAAAAACATGGATTTTACATACCTGGCACAAGGAATTTGCAGATTAAGAACATTATTAAAGAGATAATTGAAGACATAAAAATTTCTAATTAATTTTTATGTCTTCAACATCTGTTCTCTGTTATTTTTTATCCCTTATCTGTTTCAGTAACTAAAATTCCTGAAACAAAGTACATTTCCTCATCATCAATGATTTTATCAATCTGAAAATATCTACTCATTATATTAGCAGTAATCTTTCCTTCTGGAAGTAAGTGGTCTTTTACAGAATCACTTTTTTTATGAATATTATTTATCTTTTCCTTACTTTCTGAGTGAGCAATTATAATTTTACCATTCTCATTCAAGAGTTTATAAAGATGTGAAAATAACTTTTCTTTATCTGTAAAATGAGGGTAAACAGAGTATAAAAATATGTAGTCAAAATTTCCTTCGTGGAATTCCATAATGTCTCCTGCTACAAATTCTACTCTTTCATCATTATATTTACCCTTTGCAATTTCAATCATATTTTCTGATAAATCTACGGCTTTTATGGTTTCTGGCAAAAGTTCTAGTAAGTATTTAACTAAAACCCCTGTCCCCGTTCCCACATCTAAAACTTTACATCCTTTTTCAACCTTAGATAGCTCTATAATTTTTCTTATCTTAATCTCATCATGGTTGCATATTTCATCCCATTTGCTTGCTAAGCTATTAAAAAATTCTCTATCATTCATTTATATTTACCACCATACCGCTATTTTCTAATCCTTTTACTATAGCTGGAATTAAAGCTAACTGAATTAATATTCCCCATATAGGTTTAATAAAAGCTCCCCCTAAGAACATTCCTAGAGCATAAGGCTTTCCTCCTAGAGATAGCAATAAATAGTTTGAAATACCTGAAACAAATCTTCCAACAATCATGGCTGAAATTAACGATGTATATATGCTGTATTCCTTGTCTTTAAAAAGATATCCTGATAAAAATCCGTAAGTTGCCAATTCAAAACCCATAGATATAGCCACTGGATATATGGGAGGCATACCTGAGATTACTGAGTTTAAAAATGGAGTAATGGCACCTATTAATAAACCGTATTTTTTCCCAAGAATAAACCCACATAATAAAACTGGAATGTGCATAGGCAAAAATATTGTTCCCGGTATTCCTGTACTATGGAATATATAAGGTATTATTAATCCTAGGGCTAAAAAAACACTTCCCTTTACTAAGGATTTAGTATTCATAAAAATTCCTCCTTTAAAAATATAAAAGGCAGGGAAAAAACTCCCTACCTTCGTGGTACGAATAATTAATTATTTTAAAAATTAGTTAATGACTGAAAGAGATTTTCGTAATCTCTATACAATTATATCATATTAATTACAACAATTAAATATTACCATAAATTCATTTAAATGCCTCTACACCTATTCTGTCAACTAAGGTTCCAAATCTTTCACCTATTGGACTTTCATCTTTATAAGCGAGTATCACCTTTTCCATAATATTTAAAGCTTCTTCTAGAGAGTATAATCCCCCTAACTCTTCACCAATTTTAGGTTTCTTTCCCCATTTACCTCCTAAGAAGATTTTAACACTACCTTTTTTCCCTCCAACTATTCCAAAGTCGTTTAAGTCAGCCTTTGTACAATTGTTTGGACATCCTGCTATTCCTACTTTGAACTTGTGTGGAAGTTTCATATCGTAAAAACCTAAATAAAATTTTTCATGCACTTCTCTAGCAAGGCTTTGAGTATCTAGTAATCCAAACTTACATACCGTACCTTTACAAGCCACCACAGGCCTAACTCTATTACCCGTTCCTCCTGAGTATAACCCAACCTCTTCTAGCTCTCTCTTAACATTTTCTATGCTTTCATATTTAATACCTGGTATTTCAACCGTCAATCTAGTAGTAAAGCTTATGTGACCGTATCCATATTTATCAGCTATTTCACCTAATTTACAAAGCTTTTCCTTTTTTAAGGTTCCATCTACGGTTATTACTCTACATACAAAATCTTCATTATTATTTTGCAAAATGAATCCTTGACCTTTTAATGCTTTTATTTCTTCTTCATTCACTTTTCTCATTTTAGGCCTCCTATACTTACATCGTTACTATTTATGTTACTACGAGAGATTTATTAAGTCTAATTATAATTTATTATAGAACTATAATCATAGGTTATAATCTAACTTCGCATATCTACATAATATAGCAAAGCAAAACCGTCATAATTCCTCCAAACACTACAAAAACTACATTCAAATTTAATAATGATAATACTATTGAAGCTATACTACCAATTAATGCACTCTTGAAGTCTCCAGTACTAAACAAAATATCTGGAAATATTAGTGCTGATAGTGCCGCAAAGGGAACAAATTTAAGAAACCTTCTCCAAAAGGGTGGTAATTCCTTATTATTTAAAAATACCAAAGGTATCAATCTTGGCAAATATGTAACTAAAGCCATAAATACTACTATTATAATATTCCTCATTTTATATCCTCCTTAAAACACATGGTTCCAACTAAAGACGAAACTATGGTAGCAATTATTATAGACCATCCCTTTGATAAAAAAGAAAATATCGGTGCAAAAACAATGATTAAATTAATTCCTGCAGATAATATAGCGGTTATTAAAATAGGTTTTGACTTTTTTATGGAAGGACCTATTAATCCAATAAACATAGAATATAGAGCTATACCCATGCTGTTTTGAATAATTTGTGGGATTATATTTCCAAGTAATACTCCAAGGATTGTCCCAAAAACCCAAGACAAATAAGCAGTAAAATTAAGCCCCAAAACCATATATGGGTTTAGACTTTCCTCCTCTAATAGAGATGACACTGCAAAGGTTTCATCTGTAATTCCAAAGGAAATAAAGTATAACAATTTTTTATTCTCACCACTATCTATTCTTTGTGATAAAGAGGATGACATTAAAAAATGACGAAAATTTATAATAAAAGTAGTTAGTATTATTTCTAATGGTGCTGAGTTAAGTGCCATTAGATTTACCCCAATAAACTGACTGGCACCAGCAAAAACCATTAAGGACATAATTATACCTATTTTATTTGAAACACCAGAAGACTTTGTTATTAGTCCAAAAGTTATCGCTATAGGTATGTACCCAATAGCGATAGGTATAGCAAGCTTTATCCCCTTTTTTAAATAAAGTAGTTTTTCTTTCTTATTCATTTTTAACCCCCTGTATTTATGTCAATTCTTCTTATTAATTAGGTGAATATCCATTTGATTATAAGGTATTGAAATCCCTTCTCTATCAAAGGCCACCTTTACCTCCTCTTGAAGATAATAATATATATCCCAATAGTCTTTGTTACTACACCAAACCTTAATTATTAGATTTACAGAGTTTTCCCCAAGCTCTTGCAATCCTATAAAAGGTTCCGGTTCTTTGTATATTAAAATATTTTTACATATAATTTCTTTAAGTATTTCTTTTACTTTCAAAAAATTATCTTCATAACTTATCTTAAAGATTAAATCTATTCTCCTATCCTTCTCTGTTGAATAATTTGTTATTTTTCCATTAGCTAAATCCCCGTTAGGAATTATCACCTTTTTATTATCTATTGTATTTAAATGTGTATATAATAACTGTATTTCTCTTACAGTACCTGAGTGACCCCCACTTTCAATATAGTCTCCCACACCAAAAGGTCTAAAGAACAATATTAAAATTCCACCTGCGAAATTAGATAAACTATCTTTTAGTGCAAGTCCAATGGCTAATCCAGCAGCACTAAGCACCGCTAAAAATGTAGCAATTGGTATATTTAGCATAGACGCAATGGTCAAAAATAATACTACCCTAAGCCCTATATTTATTATAGACTTAATAAAGGAATGTAATGATATATCTATTTTACTTTTCCTTAATCCCTTATCTGTAATCTTCAGTATAAATTTGATTAACCAATAACCAATAAATAGTGTAATGGAAATTTCCACTATCTTTCCACCATAATTAATCCATAAATCTTTTAACGTTCCTTGCCAATTCATATAATCACTTCCTTTAAATTGTTTTAAATCATTTTATCATAAACAGAGTTCTTGAACCAGATGGAGTTTTACTCCATTTGGTTCTTAGAAATCCTTATCCATAAATGCAATCATCGGATAAAAAAAGGAATATTAAAAACATAAGTTACTATGTTTCTAATATTCCCTTTAGCTTAGGTTCCACATATATATTTTTAGCTCCTATAGATAGTAATGTCATTGCAGAGCATAGAGCCTCAGGTTCTCTCCAATATATAAACATTCTCATAGGCAATTCATTAATATTACAATGAAAGCTATCCGTTAAAGCTAACAGTATTTTAACAATGGCGTACACTCCACTTAAATCTCCTAATCTTATTAATTTAGATATGTTATCATATTTATTTAAAATATCCCCAAAAGTTAATATAATTATATCTTCGGTAACAGTCGTAACTAGACTATGAAGATATTCATCCCCTTGTTTTTCATTTCCCCCTATTATATAAAAACTTTTTATTTTTTCTTCTTTTAAATCTTTAATAATAGCATTGGTAATTTTGGCTATCTGTTCCTGTGTTTCTCCATCCATATTTAGTAGTTGAGTATATCTTAAATTTAATTTTCCCATTTCCATGATTAGCTGTAATGAATCTTTTTTTCCATCTAGTTGAATATTTGATAATATTTTTTCCCCATCTTCATCTTTTTTTCCTAGAGAATAAGCCCTTTTGCGATAGGTTTCAATTCCCTTTAGTCCATAACTAATTAAGTCACACATAAAAACACCTCTATAGATTTACTATGTAATTAGTATTCCTTTAAGCGCTAATTTTATAACTTAATATTTTGTTGATTTATTGGATTTAATTGTTTATTATACTATTAATACGTTAAAGTGAAAAAAATGTAAACAATGGGGGGAATGACATGAAAATCGGAAGAAAAATAACAGTTTATGTAGTATTACTAGTACTTATTTCTATTGTTGCAACTGGAGGAATTACATATTTTATATCAAATAAAATAATTCTCAAACAAACTAATGATAGCTTAGTTAGTTCTTCAGTTTATCAAGGTAATAACATCTCTGATATTATTAAACAATATCAAATGGGTCTAAAAGGAGTTGCTACGAACTTAGAAATCAAAAGATTTCTAAAGGGAGACGAAAAATCCCCCGAAAAATCTAATGCAGCTTTAAAACAATATGCTGAGGGGTTAGATGAACTAGAGCATGTTTTCCTAGTTAGTAAAGGAGGATTTATAGTAGCAGATAGCGACCCTACTACTATAGGTATCGATTTAAGAGAAAGAGAATATGTTAAAGTAACTCAATCTCAGAACATTCCCTATATAAGTGAAACCTTAGTTTCTAAAGCTACTGGAAAGCATATATTTGTTTTTACTTACCCAGTGGTGGAAAACGGACAAGTTCTTGGTGTGGTTGCCTCTCCTGTTTTCTGCGATGCTATGACTAAGCATTTATCTAATTTAAAAATAGAAAGTTCTAAATCCAGCTATGCTTATCTCATAGACAATTACGGCATGACTCTTTATCATCCTGATAAAGAACTTATAGGTAAGCCAACAGAAAACCAAGTTCTAAATGATTTAATAACTAGGATTAAAAAAGGGGAAAGTATTGAAAGTCCTATATTTAATTATGAATATAATGGCAGCCATAAGATAGCATCCTTTTCGATAATACCTCAAACTAATTGGTTAACTGTTATGTCTGCAGATAGTGCCGAAATTAAAGCTCCTCTAGATAATTTAATATATTCAACAATAGTAATAGGATTAATACTTTCAGTTCTTTCTATTATAGGAGCATATGTTTTATCTAGAAGAATATCTTCTCCTATAGGCAAAATTACAAAGCTTATAGAAGATACAGCAAACTTTGATTTTACCGATAAAAAGGAATATAGCACCTTATCCATTAATAAGGACGAAACTGGAATAATGGCTAAGTCTATGGATAATATGAGAAAATCTCTAAAGGAATTAGCTTTAATCCTTCGAGATTCCTCTAAGGATATAAATAACAGTTCTCAAATTATACAAACTTTAGTTTCATCCGTGCAGCATAATACTAGTGATAATTCCGCCACTACAGAAGAATTATCTGCTGGCATGGAGGAAACTGCTGCTTCTTCCGAGGAAATTAATGCTTCCATAGATGAAGTAGGAATAAATATAAAAAGTATTTATGAAAAATCTACTGATGGTATTAAATTATCAAAGGAAATTACCCATAGGGCAGTGGACTTAAAAAATGACACCATATCCTCAATTAATAATGCAAAAAATATATATGTAGATATAAAAAGAGACTTTGACACTGCACTAGAACAAGCTAAAGCAATAAACCAAATAAACATGTTAGCCGATACTATTTTAGGAATTACAGCTCAAACAAATCTATTAGCTTTAAACGCTTCCATCGAAGCTGCTAGAGCTGGCGAGGCTGGTCGTGGCTTTGCTGTTGTAGCTGAAGAAATAAGGAAATTAGCAGAACAATCTTCACAAACTGCTGGCAAGATTCACGAAATAGTAAATGTAATTCATTCCTCCTTTAGGGGAATTACAGGAAATGCTGAAAAAGTACTCTTTTATATTGAGTCTAATGTAAATGCTGATTATGAGAAGTTTTTAAATGTAAGTCAACAATATAATACTGATGCAGATTCAGTAAATAAATTAATGGAAATGATAGGACAATCAATAAATGAGCTTAATGAATCTATGAATAATATCACAACGGCTATTGGCGAGGTTTCTTCCACAATGAATGAAGGAACTAAAGGTATTTCCGCCATTGTAGAAAAAAATGAAGAGATAGTACAAAAGGTAGTAGAAGTTGGCAAAAACGTAGATAAAAATAAAGAATATGCTAAAACTCTTGAGAATATAGTGATAAAATTTAAAATTTAAATTTATAGGGAATGGATGAAACCATTCCCTAATTAATTTTATTAATAATAATCTTGCTAACATAAAAAATTAATGGAAGAAGAATTATTAGTTGTAGCACAGGAATCAATCCTATAGGTGTGGTTGGAACTAAAGGCATGGTTAATACATTGTAACCCCATCTTCCTCTATATAATGCGCTAATTTCAAAGTAAAAACTTAAAAATAACCCATATAAAATCATTATGACAAAATCCTGTCTACTCCATTTTCCTCTAATCCAATTCAAGTCTTTATTTAAATAGGCTAGTAAAATATATAAGACTATGCTCATATTTACATCGCCTATAGTAGCACTTGCCATAAGCCTACCGTGACCCTCTAAATCTCCCATTATATAAAATCTACCACATTGGAAATACTCCCAAGTGTATTGAAATATACAAGCTACAACTATAACAACTAAAAGGTTATAAATAAATTTCTTCATAGCAATTCTTTTCTCAATTCCTCTGGGCTTTTAGAAGATAAATATGCAAAAGGAATATCAAAAACTGTAACTGCTCCTTTTTTTCCTTCCTTCGCCATTTTATAAACAGCTCTAGCATATGCAACCATGACACTAGAAGTAAATTCTGCATTGCTTTCTAATTTTAAACTAAATTCCATAAATTGATTTAATCCACCGCCAGTTTTACCTGTGCGTATAACGAACCCACCATGAGGCATACCTGAGTGATTTTTCTTTAGTTCTTCCTCAGATATAAAGTTCACTGTTGTGTTGTAGTCTGAGAAATAATTAGGCATAGTTTTTATGTCTTCTTCTATCTTATGTAAATCTGCTCCTTCTTTAGCAACCACATAGCATACACGCTCATGTTTTTCTCTTGTTGTAAATTCGGAGCATTCTCCACATCTAACCTTCTCTAAAGTTTCCTCAACTGGAATAGTGTACTGTATTCCGTTCTTTACTCCCTCAACTCTTCTTATGGCATCTGAGTGACCTTGGCTTACACCTTTTCCCCAGAAAGTATACTCTTTTCCTTCAGGCAAAATAGCTGAACCTAAAAGTCTATTTAAAGAAAATAGCCCTGGATCCCATCCAGTAGATATAAGTGCCACCGTTTCTCCTTCCTTAGCTACACTGTTCATTCTTTCAAAATACTCTGGGATTTTTGCATGAGTATCAAAACTGTCAACAGTGTTAAACTGAGAAGCTAACATAGGCCCTTGTTCTGCTAAATCTGTAGCAGATCCTCCACATAATATCATTACATCAATTTTATCTTTATAAATCTCTAATCTTGAAATATGAACTAGCTTTGAATTATTGTCTAATTCACTTACATCCCTTCTTGTAAAAATAGCTTCAAGCTCCATATCTGGATTTTGTTTAATAGCTTTTTCTACTCCTTTACCAATATTACCATAGCCTACAATTCCTACTTTAATTTTTTTATCCATAGTTCATCCTCCATATATAAAAATCTTGTTATAATTATTACCATTTAAATGTTATTTAGTAATTTTATATATTACTATCAATATATTTATATTATTGATAATAAGTCACAAAAGTATAAATAAATTATATCATATAAAAAAAACTTCTTGTAAACTACAAGAAAGTTTTTTATTATTTTTTTATATTATTTTACTAAACGTCCTCCCTTAAATTCCCCCATGAAGATTTCTCCATCAGGTTCAATAAGTATGCCTCTACCTTCTCTTTCATCATTTACCCACTGACCTATATATTTTCCACCGTCATCCCAAACAAAAGTACCTTCTCCATGCCTTTGATCATCTTTCCAGCTACCTGTATAGGTCTCCCCGTTAGACCAAGTGTATATACCCTGACCAGACTTTATGTCATCTTCCCATTGTCCTACATAAGTTTCACCATCTGACCAAGTATATATACCAAAGCCATTTTTTAAATCCTCTGCCCATTCTCCTATGTACTTTTCTCCAGTTACCCAAGTGTGAGTACCTTGCCCATGCATCATATCATTTTTCCATTGACCTACATACTTACTTCCGTCATTGTAAAGATAAGTACCTTCTCCATGCATCTTACCATCAACCTTTTCACCCACATATTTACCTCCGTGAATGTGTGAATGTGATCCATGATTTACTTTTTTAACTTTTATAGTTCCTGAAATTCCTTTTTTTATATTATTCATTTCTTCTTCTCCTTTGTTTACCTATATATCTTAAAGCGCTCTTCTAAAGGCAAAAACTTTTTTTCTCCCGGTGCCGCTGTTGGTTTCCCAAAAGGCATTTGAGCAATTAGTTTCCATTGCTGTGGAATATTCCACTGACTTTTAACTTCCTCATCAATAAGTGGATTATAATGTTGCAGTGAAGCCCCAAGTCCCTCTGCTTCTAGTGAAGTCCATATAGCATATTGTAACATACCATTAGCCTGCTGGGACCAAACTGGAAAATTATCTTTATAAAGAGGAAATTGTTCTTGCAGTGATTGCACTACGCTGTCATCATCAAAAAACAAAACCGTTCCATATCCATCACTAAATGAATTAATTTTTTTCTCCGTAGAGTCAAATTTTCCTTCTGGAACTACCTTTCTTAAAGTCTCTTTTGTTATATCCCATAATTTATCATGATTTTCACCAAATAAAAGAACAACTCTTGAACTTTGAGAATTAAATGCTGATGGAGTATGCTTTACAGCAGCTTCTATCACTTCCTCAATTCTCTCTTCTGAAACTACTTTTTCCTTGCTAATTCCGTATATACTTCTTCTTTCTCTCATAGCAGTATATAAATCTTTAACCATGCCACTAAACCTCCCTTTGAAAAGTATTCCTATATACAAATTATATCCTATATTTATAAATATATAAACTCTACTCCGCATTCTTCTCCATCAAAGCTCAATATAGCCATACTGATGGGTAAGTGAAATCTCTTTGGTCCTGCTCCACCAGGATTTATGTATAATACATTTTCTTTTTCAACTTCATAAGCTTTATGAGAATGACCAAAAACAACTATATCAATACCTGCAGCTTCAGGATCGATATCTAAAGTATTAATGTCGTGAATAACATAAATATACTTTCCTTGAAATTCCACTATATCTGAAAAAGGCAACAGCTCTTTTAGTTTACCCTTATCACAATTTCCTCGAACCGCCACTACAGGACAAATCTTATTTAATTCTACCAAAACCTCTTCCTTGTCAATATCACCTGCGTGTATTATCAATTGTACATTTTTTAATGCTTCAATAAATTCTTCTCTTAATAATCCATGCGTATCTGAAATAACACCTATTTTCTTTATGCTCATTCACTTCACCTGCCATCATAGTTGTATATTATATTTTAAAAGTGAAAATCATTCTCCAATATTTCAACTGCATCTCTTACAGCTTTAACACAAATACACTTCTTACCATTTATTTCCCCTTCATTACACTCAAGTAATTCTCTACATATAATTGAAGAGTTTCTCTTCTTAAATTCTTCACTAAATTTATTTATAATATCTTTTACTTCCTGTTTTTTATCATCATTTACTTCACTACTACCATATTTAAGTCCTATAGCCATTATTGCTCCCGTTACAGCTCCGCAAACTTCTCCTTGTCCCATTCCACCGCCAAAGCCACTTGAGATTTTTAATACTAATTCTTTATCAAATTTTAAATCCTCATGGAACACAGCTATAACGCTCTGACAACAATTAAATCCTTCATTGAATAATGAAATTGCTCTTTCTAACTTGTTCATTATAATCCTCCTTATTACAATATTATATGCCTTATTCGTTTTTTATCTAATATGTCTTATTATAGTTTATTTTTATTTCTATAACCATAAAAAAATCATGGATAAGTAAATTAAAAAATTTTACTTATTCCATGATTTTCATTCTAATAATTAATGACTGCAGCCATGATTACTACAGCTATGATTTGAAGAAAACTCTTCCAATTTATTTCCTTTTAAAAGCTCTATGTTTTTAGCTACAGTTTCATTTTCAACTCTATATACCTTTATCCCTTGATTATTTAATTTCGTCAAAGCTCCTGCTCCTATACCACCTACTAAAATAGCATCTACATTTTCTCCACCAATTGCTTTAAGCGGTTGGCACATTCCATGGGCATGATGTAAATCTTCATTTTCAATGACTTTTATTTCTCCCTTTTCTAAATCGTAAATTAGAAAAAATGGCGCTGAACCAAAATGATTAAATGCAACACTATCTAATCCTTTATTTTCTTTCACTGGAATACATATCTTCATATAAATTCTCCCTTTCGTCTATATTAAATATTTTTTTGGCAACATTTATTGACTTTACAATTTACTTTGCAATCACTAGGAATATGTTCTCCTAAATTACAATTTAATAAAATTTCCTTATCTTTAACTTTATTTATAAAGTCTATAACTTCTACAAATACTGATTCTTGTACTTTATAATGTACATGGTACCCAACCTTTTCTCCAGAAACAATACCTACTTCTCTAAGAATTTTTAAATGCTGAGAAACTGCTGCTTCTGAAATATTGAGATGCTTAGCTATTCCTTTAGCACAAATTTTTTTCCTTGAAAGTATAATAAGTATTTTTAATCTATTCTCATCCCCTAGAGCTTTAAATATTTGAACTACGTAATCCATAAGTACTCTCCCTGCATTTTAATTAAGTATTTGCTTAATTAAATAATAAACCTCTTAATCAAATTTGTCAACAAAACTATTAAATATTTTTATATCTTACTTTATATATTCAGTAACTAAATCAGTAAAAAGAATGCCTTCTAAATGGTCTATTTCATGACATAAGCATTTTGCTAACTCTCCTGTGCCTGTCACTATAATTTCCTCTCCATTTTCATTTAATGCTTGTACTATTACCTTTATAGGTCTTTCTAGCTTCCCCCATATATTAGGAATACTTAAACAGCCCTCTACAACTTCTTGCTTGCCTTCCTGTTTAATTATCTTTGGATTAACTAGTTTTATAAGTCCTTGCCCCATGTCAATTACAACCAATCGCTTTAGTATACCTACCTGTGGTGCTGCTAGTCCTCCACCATTCTCTGTATTATACATAGTATCCGCCATATCATTTAATATTTGCCTTATTTTATCGTCTACTACTTCAACTACTTTGCTCTTTTTTCTTAATATTTCATCATCAAAAAATCTGATTTGCCTTAATGCCATTTAAACCACACCTCTGCTTCGCTGAGCTCTTGATTTTCTTTCACTTTCTTCAAAAATAAAAATATCTTCTATGGAACTATGGAATACCTTAGAAATATCATAAGCCAGCCATATAGATGGTTCAAACTTTTCCGTTTCAATAGCATTAATTGCTTGTCTTGACACCCCTACAAGTTCTCCTAATTGCTCTTGAGTTAATCCAAGAGATTCACGAAATTCTTTTATTCTATTTTTCACTAATAACCACCTCCGTAATGTTAACCTTACATTGCAAATATAGCAACATCTTATTGTAATGTCAAGCTTACATTCTAAATTAATTTAGCTATAAGGGATATTACTTTCGCTGATGGCACTAATAAAATCTGCGATAATTACGTACCTATTATTTTGAATAAAACAATCCACATTGCGGATAATTTTTTATCAACAATGTGGATTGTTTAATCTTATAAATTACAATATTACTTTAAAAAAGACATCAATTGTCTATATGATAAATATAGTAACCAAACTATAGATAATACAGAAACTATGTTAATGAACATTTTATTTTTATATTCTTTCATTAAATCTTTATTGTTTGAAAGAAGAAGCATTACTGTGGAAATTAACGGCACTCCAAATATAGTAGTTCCTTGAGCTAAAATAAGTAACTGTATTGGGTTTTTACCAAATAATATTGATGCAAGAGTACCTAAAATCATAACACCAGAGGCAAATATTTTTGACCATTTGCTATCTAATTCCTTGCCTAGTCCAAGACCATCAGCTAAAAAAGTTCCTCCTATCATAGCATTTACTATAAAGGATGAGAAAGCAGCAGACCATAGCCCAAATAAGAACATCCATTTTGCCAATGGTCCAAGTAGAGGTTCAAGTTGCATAGCCATATCCACTGCGCTTTTAACAGTTATTCCAGCAGGTTTTAAAACTGTAGCAGATGTAATCATTATAACCATACTGATTAACCCTAAGATTACTATACCTATTGTGGAACTCTTTAATCCATCAGACAAATCATTTTTAGTCCATCCTTTTGAACGCACTATATAAGTTTGAAAAGCCGCTGCTGCAACACTAAATGTAGTAGCTGAAATAGAAACTACAAGTCCAAAGGCCTCGGGTTTACTGGGTATAAACCCTTTTACAAGTTCAACTCCATTGGGTCTTATCATAAATAAATTTCCGAAGAAAGTAACTATCATAATAAAAACCATTACTGTCATAAGTTTTTCTAGCATATTGTATATACTGCTGGATGACCATAAGAACACCATAGCTATTATAGTAAATATAGAAGCCCATATGCCTACGGAACCACCAAACATAGCACTAAAAGCCAATCCAACTCCTATATTATTTCCAGTTTGAAACCCTGTAGTAATCAAGAATCCACTAACACCTATTAATATAGCAACTATTCGTCCATACTTTTCTGTTACAGTTCCAAGAAATGAATCCTTGGACATTATACCTATAGTTGAACCCATTCTAGTAAAAACAATCATCATAAATCCAGCTAGAGCAACTGCCCAAAGTAAAGAATACCCCATTGTAGCTCCAGCCTGACTGCTAGCAGTTATACTTCCAGGTCCCATAACTACAGCTGCGGTAATAAGCCCTGGTCCTATAAGTGAAATTATAGATTTAAGAAAACTCTTTGATTCTTTTGATTCCATGATACTACCCCCTTAATTTAAATCTGTTTTTAATGCTTTAATATCCATATTATTCTTAAGTTCACCTAGATCTAAAAACTTAAAAACTTCCCTATCACTAATACCCAATCTCTTCTTTATGTATATCATAGAAGCTACCAATCCATTGCTAGGATTAAAAATCAATTCATGTAAAGCCTTCTTAGTTCTTCTGCCTTCTTTAAGATTATAATTATGAGAAGGTATCTGAAAGTAAGTATGAAGTTGTCCACAAGTAGCCCCTCGCAGAGCATATTCTATCATCATTTTTCCAGAGCATATGTTT
The DNA here is from genome assembly GCF_039521365.1 of Clostridium malenominatum. NCBI lineage: Bacteria > Bacillati > Bacillota > Clostridia > Eubacteriales > Clostridiaceae > Clostridium > Clostridium malenominatum. The sequence continues at coordinate 77,306 of NZ_BAAACF010000001.1, read as the reverse complement.
CCAGTGGCACTTATAGGAATACTTGCATGTCTCTCTTGTATAAATTTATCTAATACTCTCAAATTTCTATCACTTAAATCGTACCCTCCATAGGCTACTCCTTTTTTACCCTCAAAAATTCTATCAGCATCAAAAAGTCTATTAAAGCAAGTAATTACGTCTACACTATTAAAATGTTTATCATTTAACGTATTTAAAAGTTCCACTTGAAACTCATCTTGAAAGGGTGGATTGTGTAATTTTATTCCAAGAAGACTATCCTTATTAGGCATATGCTTTCTAATTAATTTTGGAACTTCATTAACCCATCTGATTATTTCTTCTTCCTTAACAGGTAATGCGGATAGAGTAGCACTAAAATCCTGTTCTAATGCAAATGGTATATTATGATATTTTGCTGTTTCTTCCCAAACTTCTATAAGCTTTTCTGTAGTATATCTGTACTCAGATTCTTTAAATTCTTCTTGTCCCATAGGCAAATGATATTGAACTGATGGAATAACAGGCATTTCATATTTTTTATATATTTCGTAGGAGTCTTTAAGTAATTTAGTATACTCTAAAAAACTCTTGTCCCAACCTCTGCCTTTCCAAGTGACAGTATATCCCGTTTCTCCCTTTTTACTAGTTATCTCTTCTATCAACATCTTAGGAGCATTTACTTTCCATTCCTCCATAGACGAATTTTCATTTTCATCCTGTGATATTACTGTCTTTAAGATTACAAATCCTAGTCCATCTTCTGCATCAGCTTTAACCTGATTTATACTACAAGAAAGTTGCCCTGAGGCCTTTCCAAAAGGATTTTTTATTTTTAAATTTCCATATTTAGCTGCTATATCTAGTTTATATTTTTCTATAATATAATCTTCCAATGAGTTTTCTTCATAATTTAAATTATTATAATCACTAATTAGCATTTCTTTTATGTCAGACGGAAGGTTTAAGTTATCTTCTAATAAATACATATCCTTCAATTAACATCACCTCTTAATGAAATTACATATCTCCTAACTTTTCAATACATTCATCTATCAAAGCCTTCTCTTCAACACTTATTCCTGGACCGTAAGGATCATTTACTGCCTCCATACTAATAATGTTTTTTCTAGCTAATATATAGAGTACTCTTTCAATATACCCTTCCATTGGCTTATAAAAAGTGTTTTCTGCTAAATTATCCACAGCAGCAGATAATTCAATAAATTTTTCATACTCTCCTTCATAGTAAGCTTGCATCATTTCATATTGAAGTTTTGTATATATTGATCCAAGTCCTACTAATGCACCTTTTGCTCCTCTAGAAACTGTATATCCAAACATCCTATCTTCCCCTGTAATTAAATAGGTCTCAGGACTATCCTTTAAGATAAGATTACTAATATCCTGATAAGTCATAACAGAATCTAATGTAGCCATTTTTATGCCAATAACATTTTTAATTTTAAACAATTCTTTTAACACTTCTTTAGAATAAGTTATTCCTCCTGCTTCCTCATATAGGAAAAATAGAATCATGGGAACTCCTAATTGTGCTATTTTTTTATGGTATTTAATTATTTTTTCGTCCTGGTCTTCTCTTCCTCTAAATAATGTAGGTGCATATGGTAGAAGCATATCTGCTCCTAATTCTTTAGCATGGAGTGCCATGAAATATGCCTTATCCATATATTCTTCATCACTAATTTTGTCGTTAGCTAATGCACCTACGCCACATAGTATCATTTTTTCCCTACTAAGTCCTTCTCTATAGCTTCTAAAAATATATTCTCTTTGTTCCTTACTAATAAAAAGTCCTCTTCCTGTATGTGCCCAAAGAGCAACTGCACTTATGGGTTGATTGTTCATCCATGCTACATAACTTTCTTGGGAAAATGTGTTTATAGAGCCATCTTTATTAAAGGGAATTGGTACTGCTGGTATTATGCTTTTATTAATTTTTCCCTGCACTTTAGTAAAGTCGAACATTTTAACTCCTCCTTTTAAGACATTTCTTTATTATGTCTTTAATTTTATATTAGATATTAATAAAGAACATTTATTAGAAATATGTTTTTAATTCTCTATTTACTTTAGAATTAGCAAATAGAGAATTTTATGTATTTAATTATAAAAGTTTGTCTTTTGAAAAATCTATTTTATACACATGTCTAGGACGTCCTCTTCCTACAGGTTGCTCTATACCTATATCTTCTGCCGCTCCTGCCATTACAAGCTTATTCATTATTCTATTGGCAGAGCGTAATGTAATATTTAACCCTTTCTGTATGTCACTTGGGGTTATACAATCAGTTTGAAGTTTAGATATAAGATTTTGTATAAGGCTAATATTGGCAATACTTATTCCTGTCTTATTCATCCACCCTATTAAGGTTTCATCGTTACTTTTTAAAATATATTCCATTCTTCCATCGGCACCTATAGGACCATATACTACTTTATCTTGATTTATTACATAAGCACCAAATTCACTTTCTCCTTTGGATAAGCTTAAAGCAGCTCTAGCGTTTTCTTCTGCCTCAAGTGCACTAACTCCCATACCTATCCCCATGTTTATAGACATTGAAAACTTTTCTTTTATTTCATGTATCATAGGTATATTTTCATAGGAATTTGTATACTCTTGAAAGATACCCTTCGTTATTAGTACAATGAACTCATTTTCATCAGCAGATGAAAAAACAGAAGCTTTATATATTCTGCTATAATTTAAAAGTTCTTGATGTAACGATAATTTTTTTTCTCTCATATCTAAAGATGATGGTTTAGTAGTATTCAAACTATAATCTTTAATATCTATTATGATAAGTATGATTTGATTATTTTGAGCTACGTAAGTTTCACGTGCAGATTCAATAAGTTTAAAAGTCTCATTCATAGCAAAGGATGTTGGAGTAATTTTAAAAGCAGGTATACCTTTCTTTATTAAGGCTAAATAAACTGAATTAATTGAGGTAACTGCAGCTTCTGTTCTCCCACTTTTATACAATTTCAAGTGAAAATCAATATATTGATCCCTTGAATAATCATCCAATTCTCTATCATTAACGCACAATCCTTCGTAAGGTATGTCTATTTCTTTAAATACTTCTTCTATCTCAGATTTATTAAGTGTATCTATGCTTATGTTTGATATATTTATATTGTTATCCATCTTTATTTTAAGCAAAACTGTATATAGTGCTGAACCTAATATTGGATAATAGAAAAGCTGTTTTGATGTTACATTATTTGTTGTAGCATGATAATAAGGTAAAAATCCAGTAAATAAAAATGAATCTACTTCATTTTCCCATTCTCTTACCTTAGATATGGTGTCACTCTCATTTTCATATGGAATTTCAACTACATCTATAGATTTATATTTATTGCTTATCTCAACACTTTTAGCAACAAGATCTTCTGGCCCTATTATTCCGAGTCTCATATAAATACCTCCATTAAAATAACAATCTTACGCTATTTATAATAGCATAGATTATATGATACTTATACTTAAACATAGATTTCATATAAAAGCGATCCATACTTCTTGTAATTTTCTATATTTATTTCTCCTATACCAATTTCTTCTTTTAATTCTATCCTTCCATTGCTATCCATAATTAATTCCTTAATATCTTTTCCTTTTCCATACCATCTACTGCTAGGCTCTATACAAGCAGGATACTTAAATCCTTCAAAAGTAGATAATGCTAATATGCTTGCACCACCAATACCACTTTCAGGCATAGTTCCACCCCAAACTTCTACTCCATACTTTGATGCTAAGCTGTATATTTTTAATGCTTCATATAGTCCACCAACTCTTTGTATTTTTATATTCCATATACTAGGAAAGTTGAGTTCAATAATCTGTTTAGCAACCCTTTCAGACTTTAATGATTCATCAAAACATATGGGAGTATTTATATATTTGCTGAGACTGTGGTGTTCTAATATATCATCATGATGGAGAGGTTGTTCAATAAAATTGCAATTATATAAATCCATTTTCTTCAAAACCTCTCTATGTTCTTCAAAATCAAAAGATGCATTAGCATCCGGCCATAAAATAAAGTCATCCCCTACTATTTTTCTTGTTAACTCAATAGGTTTTATGTCCCAACCTGGCCTAATTTTTATCTTTACACGTTTGTAACCTTCTTCTAAGTATTTTTCTACCCAATTTTCAAGAGTAACATAATTATTATCGTCAGGTATACCTATAGATACTCCAGAGTAAATATAATCTTTATTTTTTAAATAATCTTCCTTAGTTCCCATTTCTCTTAATTTATATTCTATGAGCTTTTTTAAAGAAATATTATTCTTTTTAGCAACCAGATCCCAGTATGCAGTCTCTACCCCTGCTTTAGCAAAATTATTACCTCTTATACCATTATTAATCTCTTCATTAAATTCTTTTATAGTTTCAAACTTTTTCCCTAATATTTTCGGAATAATCCATTCAGTAAGCATAGACTTAGCAGACGAAATAGTCTCTGAAGAGTAAAAAGGTGCCTCAAAGGGTGCTGATTCACCATATGCCACTAAACCCTGAGATAGAAGTTCAATTATAAGAGACTTTCTACTATGGCTTATTCCACCGCTTATCTGAAAAGGTATGGCATATAGAATATTTACTTCTACTATTCTTATACCTTCTATGTATAAACTTTCATCAATTTTCAATTTAATCACCTCTATAACACTTATAATAAGACATGTCTTTATATGGTCTTTATTTATATAATAATCTTATATCATTTTCCATAACTTTTCAATACTATTCTGAAAATTTTTTAATTTTAAAAATAAAAATCCACATTGTCTATAAATAATAATGAACAATGTGGATTTTTTATAAAAAATTATACACCCATATATCTTGCTAACTATGCCCTAACAAACAAACCCAATGCAGTCAATACTTATTATTAAATGCTAATAATCATTACTTACTCTATAACCCCTTTCCCTATATAGACAAACAATCCTTGAAAGGAATTCAGTGCTTACTGCGCTCCGTCCAAGGATTATGTAAGGCATTAAATGCACCTATTTAAGTTCCTGTTCCATTAAAGAATCAACATATTCTTTGGCTTCTTTTAAGCCAACGCCAGTAACCATTCTATATCTTTTAATTGCTTTGATCCTTTTGCCCTCTGAAATAAGGTTTTTTAATTCAATATCTGTAGTCTCTTTAACTGTATTAGGCACTCCAATTTGTTCAGCAATCTTATCTAAGGTTATATTCATGCGTGTAATATCATTTCGCAATTGGCTAACATTGCTCGATATACCTATCATTAATGCTACTAGTCCCATTATAATAGCCCAAATAGCTGTATCGTTCATATTTTATTTCTCCTTTGTTCAATTAATTAATCTAAAATATAAATTCCTGATTGTAACCTAACAATTTCTTTTCCATTAATCTGATAATATTCCCACGTAGGCTCATTGAATTTAAGATATTCTGTTACCTCATTTGTATTCAAATCTATTATGCAAATCCTACAATTTCCCATGTCACACACATACAAACTGTCTCCATATGCTATTGCAAACTCTGGGAAATTAAAAGGTCCATTTATTATTTCTCCTATTGATTTTTCTTCTCTGAAAGTATTTAGGGAAAATTTTTTTATCATATTAACCGTAGGATATACACACCAAAGAAAGTCTTTCTGATATGCTATACTGTATATATTGTTATAGTCACCCGTTGATTCATTGATCCATACTAAATTACCATTTCTATCAAACTTATGAATATACGAGTCTATATATTCTGTAACAATAATTGAACCATCTTCTAATTTTACAGAACTTGGTCCCACCACATCATTTTTAAAATACTTCAATATATTCTTATAGCCTACGCCATATTTGCATCTAGAATAAGTATCCTCATCTATATTAACAATATTATCAAATAAACATTTAAAATAACCTATTTGCTCCCCTCCATTATTCATATCATAATATAAAAAACTATTATCTTCAGGAACTATTGACCAACCATATTTTGAAATTAATTTCATAATGAATTCCCTCCAAAAATTTTTTATCGACAACGTGGATTAATGTTAACAACCAATGTTTTATGCTTTGTTCATTTATAAATACGATTCAATTTTGAAATGTTTTTTGAGTTTATTCATTCTACTTAAATACTCTTTATAGGTAAAATAGTCCATTTCCTTCAAGTCATATAAAATCTTTGCATATCTTCTATATTCCTCATACTCTTCTTTTTTCACACCTTTTTTCTGATATAGTTTAATTACCTCTTCAAGTTCAGTAGAACTTAAAACCGATATATCTCGCAACTTAACTAAACCAAAATCTTGTTCATCTATAATGGTTTTTACTTGTTCATTCAATAATGGTTTAATTGCTAACGTAATAGCAAAATAAATAATAAAAAACAAAAGAACTGACAATAATAAAACTGACTCCATGTCCATTCTATTCACTCCTAATATTTAATTAAACTCATAGTAGTTAAGGTTTCTTATGTAACTCTTACCTTTACTATTCTATAAAACCTTTTCATACAGTTTGAACCAAACCAACTCTGGAATATTCAAGCCTAAATCAACAGTTCCTACATGTTTATATCCACACTTTTCATACAATGAGATTGCAGGTGTATTATGAATGGAAACATCTAACCGAATTGCTTTTATTTCTTGCTCTATACTATATTTTCTTGAAAAATCCATTAATTTTTTCCCAACACCATTGTTCATATACTTTGGATGAACAACAAGAGTATGTATTACAATAATATCTTTATAGTCTACTTCAATTCCCCAAGTTACTTGGCCGTATGCAATTTCAGGTTCGTGATTTAGTATTACAGAGCCTGCTATTTCATTATTTATTTTTAATACAAATAAATTATTATTTTGAATTCCATTAACAGCCGTTTCTCTAATTGGATAAACCCCCTTTAACCAACCTGGATAATTCGTACCTAATTCTAAATAGTCATTTAGATTATCATATAAAACTTCTAGCTCATCTATATCATTTCTTCTTCCCTTTTCTATTATATAATCATTACTATCTAATTTTTTCACTGCTTTATCAAATGTTTGAATTCTATTCATAGGTATGTTCCTTTCTATTCTTAATTACACATCGGCAAATAAGAAAAATATGTATTAACGCTTAATTAATGTTGTCATATCATTTTCCACTTCAAAAATTAAAAAATCACTATCTTCTTCAACACACTCTTTTTCATATGTAAATTCTTTATCAACTAGCATTTCAAAACAGTTTGTCTCCCCATTCAGTTCAAAAACTGGACATTGTTCAAATCTAACATCACCGATATAGATTGCTCTAATTTTCTTCATTAAATCCTCTCCTTTTAATACGCAATATCTTACTTTTCACCTATATTTCTTTTATTATTTGGTTGTTTAAGCCAATACCTAATACCTTTTCCTGATAATGGTTCATCTTTATATCTAGGAATTACATGAAGATGTGCATGAAATATTTCCTGACCACCTACATTTCCAACATTCCATCCAACATTATATCCTTGAGGTTTATACTTACTATCTAGAAATCTCTTAACTTCATGTAATAGCTCAAATGTTGCAATCCATTCATCTTCAGTTAAATCAAAAACAGTTTCTCGATGATGTTTAGGAACTATTACTCCTGAACCAATTAATACTTCTTGTGGCTTCTGTAAAAATATACAATATCTATTACTAATAACTACCTTCTGCTCCAAATCATTTTCTATTGAACAAAATATACAATTCTTCACTCAAAGCCTCTCCTTAACAAATTCTTATTATGCTATTTTATATGAGATTAAACTAACTTTAAAATTATGATTAACGCAATCTTAAATAAGAATAAGGATCATATTCCGTAATGAATTAAAAATTTATTTTCCCTCATTGCTTCAGATATCATATTTATCAACAATTCAAGTTCTTGTGATTTATACTGATTATTTGCACTTGTAATAATATCACTAAATTTTTGAAGATACTTTGGCAGAATAAGAGTTACCCCACAATAATTAAGACCCCACCCTGAGTCATTTGTGCTGTGAGCATAAGTTTCCATGTTTTTGAAGTCCTCCAAATAGTTATGAATTATTTCCTCAATAAAATCATCATTAATGAAAATGCAGTTATATTCTTCAGGCTCATAGTAAACATAATCTACATTATACATAATTTCATCCCTTATTCTGAATCCATGAGTAGTCAGATTACCATCTCCCAGCAATATAAAATTATGTAGACCTTTCTTACAAAGATGCATAGTTAATAGTTGCTTCAGTAAATTAGAATATTGTTCATCAAATCTACTCTACAAATTGGAATTTATATATTTCTATCAAAAGGCTATTTTATTTTTTCTTTCAACAGGTAATGCTCTTCAATAGATAATGTAAAAAACATTGATACTCCCATGTAGATACTCAACACAATACACTCTAATACAAGAGTGTTGTAAGGACGATGATAGAAGCTCATCAATATTGTTATTAAAAACCTGATTGGAAAATATAATCCTAACCAAGTGGATATTTTATAGAAACGCTTACGAAATAAAGCAGTCGTTTTATTCACTTCACTTGTTCCTTTCTGGTAGGCATATTCAAAGCCACCAATAAGGGCTATAAATGGGATAAAGCTCAATAATCCAAAGAAAACATTTTGCAAAATGTAAGTAGTCATGAATTGCATCAATAAAATCATAATCTCAAGAATTACTAAGTATATCAAAATCTGTTTGATGTTATCCTCTTTTATCTCTTTAATTTTTGGTAAATCATTATCACTCTTGTAATCATCATTTAACAAATAATCAGTAGTGACACCAAACAGCTTGCTGATTTGTAAAATGTTTGTTGTATCTGGCAATGCTGAACCCATTTCCCAACGTGAGATAGCCTGCCTGGATACATTCAGTTTTTCTGACAGTTCCTCTTGTGACATTCCATTGGACTTTCTGAGTTCAACTATCTTATCTGATAACTTCATATGAAATCCTCCCTTGATCTTGTGACTTTATTGTACTATAAAGCCTTTTTAAAGGCTACCACATCAACTTTACATTTTCGCAACATGACTTTACATCTTGATATTTATGGCTCTTTATCACATAAATAAAATTAGCTTTCTAGTTTTCATACACTCAGCAAATTCCTATTTATTTATATGGTATCAAAAGTGTTGTTACTTCGCATTATTCTACGACTACGACGAAGTTTAATTAAATTGTGAATTAACTACTATTTAAATAGTTCACTTTTAATATCTTCAATTCACTTATAAACTAAAATTAAAGATATTACTAAAAAATTCATTATTCCGCATTACCTCTTCTTTGGTTATTATGTAATATTCAGTAAATAATTCTTAATCTATTATATCATTTAATATAATTAATATCTAAGTATGTGTACCACTTTTAGGTCAATCTTTCCTCCCTTTGTGAAAACAAAACAGAGAGAATACCCGACCAAACGCCTTGCTTTCTCTCTGTTCTTCATTAATCATTTTTTATTTACCTGCCTTTACATAGTTCGAAATAGCATTATAAGAAATAACTTCTTCTGTAACTGTTTTAAAATTTTGATGATTTAATATATCGTCGCAAGTATTTTCTAAATTAGAAACAGTTGCTCTATATTGTGCTGAACCTAAGCTTAATACTTCCACTCCTATATTAGATAACTCATCTAATGAAGGTGTTTTTTCTGTCACTAAAATATTTAATGGACAAGGTAAATCTTTCTTTAATTTTAAAATCAATTCATAAGCTGAAACACCTGGAATAAATATATTATCTGCCCCTGCTTCATAATATAAAATAGATCGATTTAATGCTTCTTTATAATCATTGATTCCTAGCCAATAAACATCTGTTCTACCATTTATGATAAATGGCATATTTTGCTGATTAACATACTTTCTTATTGCTTTAATTTTTTCTACTTGAAATTCAACACTGTGTAATGGTTGCTCTAATTTATTACTTCCATCTTCAATATTAATTCCTGCTGCTCCAAATGAAATAAGTGTTTTCACTATTTCTAATACTTTCTCAACAGAATCACCATAACCTGATTCAATATCAACAATAACAGGAATTTCTACAGCATTTATAATATTTTTCACCGTCTCTAACATATCATCTACAGGAATTTTCTCTCCATCTTCATACCCACGGGATAATGCAATACCTGCACTAGTTGTAGCAATATATCCAAATCCTTTTCGCTCAAAAATTCTAGCACTCATTGCATCCCAAGCATATGGTAAAACTATTGTACTCTGATTTTTCATCCTTCCTCCTCCTCTACTAACTCTATAAAAACTATTATATATTCTAAATATATCTATGGTTATTGATATATTGACATATTATAATAAACTCACAAGGAGGGATACTTATGTCATCAGGAGTACCAGATATTATCAAAGCAGCAAAAATTTTAGCAGATCAATCTAGGGTAGATATATTAACAGTTCTAATGGACGGTAGATTTCATACAGTAAATGAAATTTCTAAATATGCTAAAGTAAAACCTAATACTACTTCATATCATTTGGCTAAATTTTTAGAGTTAGATTGGGTAGAATCAAATAAAACTGGTCGATTTAAATATTATCGATTAAAGAAAAAAGAAATAGCAACCATTATAGAAAGCTTTATGTCTATTTCTCCTGGAAAAGAAATTAAATCTTTTAATCAAAATAGTGAAATGAAAAAATTAAAACAATCCAGAACCTGTTACGACCATATTGCTGGTGAACTAGGTGTACAAATTTTTAGCTTCTTAATAGAGAAAAAATATATACTAGATGGAAATTCAGAATTAACTTTAACATTAGAAGGGGAAAGTTTTTTTAATGACTTAGGTGTTGATATCAATAGTTTAAAATGTAAAAAAAGAAACTTTTGTACCTCTTGTATAGATTGGAGCGAAAGACAGTATCACTTATCTGGAAGTTTAGGAAATGCCTTATACCTACTTTTTCTAGAAAAAGAATGGATTTGCCAAAATCCTAATTCAAGATCACTAACCATAACCAGTGAAGGTCAAAAAAACTTAAATATTATTTTTTGTATGGCCAAGGAATGAATTCATTTTTTCTGTTTTTTAAATGACTTCTTTCTATTTGAACGAGTTTATTTGCAAAAAACAATCCACATTGCTGATTATTTTTTATCAACAATGTGGACAAAATTATGTAGGTTTGTAAAAAAGTTTGATCAAAATAATATTTATAAATCTGATTATTAGGTAAATTAAGCATCCTAAATTTTGAAAAAAGTTTGTTCAAAATCACTATTTTTATTCAGTTGAACCCTACTGTTTTTGTAAAAAAGTTTAATCATTTTTAATCGTATACAAGATAGTTTTAGACAATCTTCAAAGTTTTAGAAAATATGTTATTGTTGAGGGCAGAGGATTAATGCACTTGATAAATAATTTTAAATAGTGTATTAAATCTCAATTTACCTATGGCCAATCACTTTTTTATATGTTAAAATTAGGTGAGCCACCTTTTGCTATCAGAGTGTTCCTGCTTAAATCTTGCCAAATAAAAATGTTATATAATACATTTATTTTATATTAAATTTTGAATACAAAATTGGAAGAAGGTGTAATATGGCAAAAAGTTATTCTCCTCTCAGATATCCAGGAGGCAAAGGAAAATTCTACAAGTATATAATTCCGATATTTGATAGGAATAATGTAAAAAATGCAATTTATATTGAACCTTTTGCTGGTGGTGCTGGCTTAGCTTGTGAATTGCTTATTAAGAAAAAAGTAAGCAGATTAGTATTAAATGATTATGATAGATCAATATATGCCTTTTGGTACTCAATCTTAAACTACACAGATGAATTTTGCAATAAAATTCTTAGTGTAGATGTAACTATGCATGAACGCGAAAGGCAAAAAGCTATACAACTTAATAAGAATACAGCTAGTCTATTAGACCTAGGCTTTTCAACTTTCTTTCTTAATAGGACTAATAGATCTGGCATAATTAAAGGAGGTCCTATAAGTGGCACTAATTATCCACTCGATTGCCGTTTCAATAAAGAATCGTTGGTAACCCTTATTAAAACTATAGCCTCTGAAAAAGAAAAAATTGAAGTAAGCAATCTTGATGCTGTTGATTTAATAAAAGAATTAAAAGATAAAAATAATAAGGACGATTACTTTATCTTTCTTGATCCACCATATTATAATAAAGGCAAAGACCTTTATGTTAACTTTTATAAACATGAAGACCATATTAATTTATCAGAAACAATTATGGATAATTTAAAAGATTATAAATGGATTCTTACATATGATTATTGTCCACAAATTAAAAGTATATATATGGAACACAAAGAATCTGCCTATAAAAATTTCAAGAAAAAAAGCTATACTCTTTCTTATACTGCTGGCAAAGCTCGTAAAGGAATTGAACTATTGTATTATAATAAATTAATCGTACCTAATATAAAATATTAGGTACGATTAATTTATTATATAAAAAACATTTAGTTAATTAGATTTAACTTTCAAATTCTATAATATAATCTAACTCTAACTTTTCTGCCATTACGTTATATGTCCTGATAAATTCATTAATAAACTCTTTAGCTAAATTGCTATTAAGTCTGTACCAAAATTCAAATAATATTTCTTCTTGATTTAATATATCGACCATATATTTAAACCAATTTTTATATTCATTGGAGTCATAAGCATCCTCAGTCCAATCTCTAAAACACACATCATATCCAATACTAATTCCATTTAACTCTTCTTCAAATTTATTATAATTTTCATAATCTTTCAATAAACTAAACAATCCTTTTTCTACATCTACAGGTAAGAACAATATATTTTTTGCTGAATCATTTATATATTTAACTGCATTTTTAGCATCTCGTTTTTCTTTAACATCGTAATCCAATAGAATAATACTATTTAAAAATTCAGGTACTTTTTTTTGATGCAATTGAATGTAGTTACACCATCCCAAATTAACGTCAATAATATTAATATAATTTTCATAGTTAATATTTAGGAATTTCTTAAGCAAAAATAAAAGCAAACTTTTAGCTCTTTTATCTTCTAAATATACGTTTATACTTTGACGAACCACGCGTGGTTCTAGATTAATTTCATTTAAAATTTCATTTAAAGAATTAGCACTAATTATATTTTCACCTTTTATCATTCTTTTACCATCTCCAGAATACTTTGGTGTTAAGTATATTATGGTATTATTATATGATATTAGTTCAGTATTAATGCTATTCTTTAAATTTTTTAATTCCTCTCTCTGGTACCTATTTACTTCCTTTAGGATTAGTGGAGAATGAGTTGTAAAAACAACTTGAATTTTATATTCATTTGATACCTTCAATAGGAAATTTATTAATTTTTTTTGAGAATAACCAAATAATGTTGCATCAATTTCATCAATTAATAATATTCCACCTTTATACTCCTTATACTTCTCCTTAAGCTTTTTAAAGGATAAAATAGCTAAAATAATTCTACCAACATTACTTTCTCCCGCAGAGTTAGTAAAAATATCATGTGAATCATCATTTACTCCTACAAATATTTTAGAATTTGAGGACTTTTCCATGTGTACACTTGATTTACTATTATTTCTTATTACAAGAATTTCATTATAATATTTTAAAAACAATTTTGTTTCTTCTTCGGTTAAATTTATATTTACCTTACTCGTCTTTCCACTTTCTCCAATCGGGAATAATCTACTTAGACTTAAGTAATATACTGGTAACTGAATATACCCCGAACCTTTAGCCTTACTTTTAGCATTCCAAAATCTAATTCCATTGGGATTCTTCTTAGTTGCTCTTGGTATGCTTATCATTTTTATTTGATTATCAGGGTAGTATCCTTTGTTATGTAATTTTAATGTCCATATATGCTCCCCTTTACGGTCGTGTAATTCAGAAGTTTTAAACTTTTCATTAAATTGTGATTTAAAATTATATCCATCTAATGTTTTACATCCGTACATAGCATGACCCATAGAAATAGTAAAAGGTTGTCCTATAATGCCTAATAAAGTAGTTTTTAATGTTGCATTTCTACCTGCAATAGCTGTTAAGTTTTTACCTAATTTAAGTGTGAGATTTTCTATTGACCTAAATTTTTCAATTTCAATACTTTCAATAATCAACTCTATTACCCCTATCTAAATATGACATCTGTATTGTAATTTTAAAAATAATATCTCCATATTAATTTTACTTCTAGCAAAAGGTTATTTAGAAACTATTATTGTATATTTTGCTTAGCAAATATTTCTATTATCTTATTACCTGGATTTAAACTAATAGCTGCATACTTATGTGATAATGCAACTGGTAATATTGCATCCTCATAAATATCAATACTAATATTATTTACTAACTTAAATATAACTGGAAGTGTGCCATATTGATTTTTATCAAAGACAATTTCCCCAAAATCATTAGACTTATTATCTATAGGATACAACATAGTTATAACAAATTTCTTTTTATCTATTGAATAGAATAAAAAATCTTGGCCAAATAATACTTCTTGTCCAAAGAACTTATTATTTTCTGGAGCTTTCTGAATATACTTAAAACGGTAACTATCATCTACTAGCAAAAAACTATTAGGCTCAATGTTAAGTTTTCTTTCAATTAAAGAAAAATGATCTTTCAGTTTACCCGTTTTAGATATTCCAAAATAGATAAGTTGCTCACCTACTCTCTTTGAAACATTATGTAGATATTTTAATATGTTCTTATGAATTTTTGCAGGTTCTCCATAAATAGCTAATGGACCATCTATTATAAATGCAATCTTTGATAGTAACGCAAATGACTTATATTTCATTAGAGTATCTATAACATTTAAGGCAATAAGATGTTCTGTTATTTGAGAAAACCTTGATAATAAATTACTATGACCAAATTCAAGATCAACTGCTTCATGCAAACGCAAATGGTCTGACAAATACATAGTTTTTCCACATAGAGGGCATACAAACGGTTCTATACCAATTTCTTTTAAATTAAATATTAGCCTTTCTTTATTTTCACTATTCACATTAGACTCACATTTGCTATTTGTACATTTAAGTTTGATACTTCCATCTATTTCTACAATTAGATTATATAAAGTTTGCAGTAATGATATTGAATTAAAAGGCTTACTATTACAAAAAAAATCATAAATTTCTTTTCTGATTGATTGCAGAGTATCCATTCCTTCATCATTAATTGTAACTAAATTAAACGTAGGACATATGAAAGTAAGAATTTGAGAATTATATATATCATTAAACTTTTGAGGGTTTATAAATCCATTACTATATATTTCTGATTTTTTGCTCAAATCTATAATATTTGAACTAAAATTTACAATTCCAATCTTCGCTGATGGAATGTTCTCATCTAACGGAATCTCTGTAAACGAACTATCTACTGTAAATATGAAATCAATTGTTTTATTACTTTCCCTCTCATTTTTGTTAAATTTGGACTTTATATCCTGTAATGTATCTGAATTGTTACTAACATCATATGTTATTTTGAAATTACTTAATTTTTCTTTCAACAGCTTATTATTAATTATTTTTTCATGTGAAAATTTGTTTGCCTTTTCATTTTTAAATGGCACTTTTATTCACCACTTTCATACAACTTAATTTGAACTGGTAAAACAAAGTTTTGTGACAATGTTTTAACTCTTGAAAAACCGACATCTTTTGACATGAGTATAGAGTTTTTAAAATCAGAAAAATCATAAAACTTTGACAAAGTCCGTATTTCATCCTCATTATTTAAATGTGTAACAAACCAATTTTCAGTATTTGATAATATGTTTTTATTTATTGATGATGGTTCTTGAGTTGAATAAACCAGTCCTATTTTATATTTTGCTCCCTCTTTAGCTATCCTTGGCCATATCTCTTTTAAATCCATTTCCTTTCCTATAAGGTTATGAGCTTCCTCGATATAAAATATCACAAAGTCAGGAGTAATTCCTTTAGTATAAGCTAGCATATTGTTTTGAAAAATCTTTCTTGCAATACTTTCGCTTATAAGGTTACGCATATTCTCATCTCCGATAGATAAGTCCAGAATAATAGTTTCTCCATTCTTAACAAGTTGCAAAATTTTATTTACATAGTTTTCTGAATTATCACAATGGTATCTATTGGGTTGAACTTTTTTTATGTGTCCATATCCTAAAAATTGGCCACCGTTTGAGTTTTTACAAACTGCTATATTTATTAAATTCTCAAAATCATCTTTGTATACTAATGATGAAGAAGTTTTTACTGTTTTCCTATTGTCATGCAGGGCATTAAGAATTTCTTCAAAAGTATCAAATGATATTTCTTTGCCTTCTGTATCATCCTTTGAGATTTGTGATAATATACTTTTACTAAAAGGATTTCTAATAGTTTTTTTCTTCGAACTTCCCAAAACCTTATATAATATAAACATATAAGTAGCTCTTATCCATTTGGCACGTGTAGCCATTGAAAAATCAGTATTATCTATATTCTCTGGTAAATACGACGTTATATCCATATTTATAAATGTCTGCATATCAGTTGAACTTGATGTATTATTTGTTTTTAATAGGTTAACAATAAATTCATGTGCAAGACCTAACTCATTAAAAAAATCAAACTGCAATGTTTGTATATGCTCATTTTGATCTATATTAGAATTTAGGGAAAATACATATGAACCTACGATATCCGTAGCGATAGCCCCTTTATCATCAATGTTAGGATTAGCATATTCTCCATTTATATCGTATATTATCTGAGAAATTCTTTTATTATTCTTTTTTGCAGTCTCACTTATTGCCTTTAAAAGAGTTTTTACTGTATTTGACTTACCTGTTCGAGTCATTCCAAACATAGCAGTTCTTCTTGCAATAAAATCATCTGGATCTACAAAAACCTTAGCCTTCTTATCGGCATTTTGTAATCTATTACTAGACGTAAATCTTATCTCTCCTATCTCTTTTGGAGTAGACTCAATTTTATTTATATTAGCCTTCTTAGAACGATAATTAATAATCCTTTCTAAACTGCTACTTGAAGGCTTATATACTTTTAATATTTGCGTGCCATAATAATTTTCTATATCTGCACCAAATGTTAAATTTCCATCACCATTTTTAAAGAATGTTCCCAACACTCGACATTCCAAACCAGAGTACTGCATTTCATTTTGTGAAAATTCATCATAGCTTAATTCGGTGTTAGATTGCAAATTTTTAAATTTGTCAATTTTCGCTTCTAGCCAAACATCACTACTTGGCAAATCATATTCTGAGGTTACTCGTAATAAAATTATTTCTTCATCTATTTCTTTAGTATTTACAAGATTATTTATATCAATTGAAGTTGCAATTAAGAAACTATTATGAGGAATTCCTTTTGCATTCCTTTTCCAAAAATCATTAGTTAAAATGGTCATTTTTGAATAATTTAGATTTATTGAGTACCCTATCATATTTGAATCTATTAGCAATGAAAAAAGTTCATCCTGCTTTAAAATGTTATTAAAATTACCCATATTTAAATTTCTCCTCTCATTAATTAGCTATTTTAAGCATCCATTTATTGAATTAACTAAAAATGTCTATAATTTCTTATAAATATAATTTACTCTCTCAATAATTTCATTATTAATATGCTTTATTCTATTGATGATTATTTCCATTCTTTCTAGTTTTTTTATAGTAGCATTACTCCATTTTCCACTTTCGTTAACTAATGACAATAATATTATACTATAAATTCTTTTCCATTTCACCAATATATTACCTTTTAATAACAACATCGACAATAATCTATTTTCTCTCTCAATCTCTATCAAACTACAAACTTTATCATTTATCATAATTATTTTTCCAATGGCATACTTCCTCTTAGTTACTCCATCATTTAATTTAGCAAATCTCTTACCTTTCTTACCTTCTGGCAATTCACCAATGATAATTTCTACTGATTTTACATCTTTTCTTTTCTCTAATAATTTTAACATCTCTACAAATTCCTCTAACTCACCTTTTTCTTGTACATTAGACAAATTAGTGAATTCTAATCCCATAAGCATATTCTCTCCACCCACATCTGCTACAGTTCTTGCTTGTCCATTTTCTAAGGTATATATTTTTGTATTTTTATCTTCTTTTACTCTTCTTATTTTTCTGCCACTTTTTAATTTATTTATTTTAGGCATTATTTCATATTCATGACTTATTTGAAAAGTATTTATTTCTTCTGATGATTCTGCTGCACCATCTGCTTCTGTATCTAATTCTCTATTATTATTTTTATTATTATTTCCAACATACTTTCTCTTTTTTGCTTCATCTGTATTTCGAGATTCCTCTAAACTTGGATGATATATATTTATCATATCTACATTAATCTTCTTCTTTTTAAGGGATATTATTTCTACTATTCTAGTATTTCTTCCATTTCTATTAACTCTAGCTCTTATATTGAAATTATCAAGTAAAAAATCTAATTTCAATTCTCCTAGCTGCCATAGATTTGTACCTATACTATTGAGCATCCTAAATACTTTTTCATTTGTAAGAAGCCATGCTAGATGATTTATTTTTTCACTTTTTAATAATTTTCTATCATACTGTGCAGTAAAGTGAATATCTAATTTATTATCTTTTATTTCATATGTAAAATAATTTTCTAATGTATCCATTTCTAGTATCCTATTTAGCATAAATCTATTAGGTGCTAAAACAACTCTTATTACTTCAATTATAGGAATAGTGTAGAGTGTCCCTTTCTTATAAAAATTAAATGTTTTTGATTTAGTATTGTCTTTAAATCCCCTTACCCATATTCCCCAATCTTTTTCTATGTATTCTGCTTTAACACCCTTTAAATTTATATCTATAATGTCTTTCTCTTCTAAAAGCTCTCCATTGTTCAGGTTACCATCTGTATAATACTTATCTACTGATAGAAAGTGAATGCTAGCCCAATCTAACATAATCTTTCTCGTAGCTATATTACCTTTAAAATATGCGTAAAACATCCATTTATTATTTTCTTTAAATGGTTCTCCAATCCATGTTAATTTGGCCTTTTCCCCCCTTGGAAAAGGCCAATCTTTTATTTTAACTATAGCTTTGCTCATATATCCCCCTATTTTCTTTTGCTTTAATATAGCTTAATATTTCTACCTTTATATTTTTAAAATCCCTAGTTCTAATACCAGCAATCCTTTGTACTTCCCAAAGTTTTATATCTTCTTCATTTTGAAACTTATTATCAATAATATTTTTACATCTTCTAACTTGAAATTCTTCTACTGTTTCAATAATTGTATTTATATATTTTTCTGTTTTAGGTAGCTTGTGAAGATTTTTTTCTAAAGTTGCAAGTATTCCTAATACTTTTCCTATACAAGACTTTGTTATTCTAATAGGTACTTCTCTACTTAACAATTCCTTATATTTAGTTTTTATTAAAGATAAAATTTCCTTATCTCTTTTATCCCAATCTACATTTCTAATATTATTATTGCCTTTAGGCTTTATAGGTAAATTATTTAATAGCCATTTTTTATCTTTTCGATATAAATAACTATATTCTTTCTTGCATATTTGCCTTATTTCAGTTCTTGATAATGTAAGTTTTTTACCTATAGCTTTTAAAATATTTTTCTTGTATACATCTATCATATCTACATTCATAGTTTTTTTATCATTTTCTACTATTTCAATCTGACTTTTAAAATAATTTATTCCAAGTAATCTATCAAATTTAATTATGGTTTTAGGATCACAATACATAAGTCTCGCTAATTCTCTTAGCCCATATTCTCCTTCATTTAAATATTCTTTTAATTTATTTTCCCATGCTTCTCCAAAACTTTTTAGTCTTCCTATTTTATACTTATCTTCTTCTAACTTATCGGGGCCTTTTCTTGAATAGGTAAAACCACACTCACAAGTAAAAGTTCCAACAGGGGCTCTACTCTTATAATCTTCTGTTACTTTTAAATTGGTTACTACATTTTGTTTATAGTGATCTGATACTTTATTTAAACACGGCCAAGCTCCTTCTCCAAAAGGATTAAATTCTTTATTAATCCCTTTAAAAAACTTTTCTATATTACTTTCTAAAAAGTTTATTAGTAATATATGCCTTATGGGATGTACTGCTCTTTTTAAATCTCTTGTAGCTACTCTAAGCCAATTATATTCATCATCATTATCTACGCTAGATTCCATCAGTTCCAAAAATCCATTACCATAAAAACTTATAAATTCTTCGTATAGCTCTCTTTGTTTTACTCTCTTACTTGATGTGGTGAAACCCCTACTATATAAAATATTTCTATATTTATTTAGTATTTTTTCTTTACATACATAGCCTAAATCTGATTTTAGTAAATAATATGCATCCTTAGATAGTTTATATAAGTGGTCGTAGTACCTCATATGTAATGATGTTATATTTCTTAAATCTAATAGCTTTTTATCTAACCTTATAAATTCAATTCTACTTGAATTACTTCTATCCAAAGGGTATTTTTTCAGCTCTGCTCCATGGTGTGGACAAATAAATGCACCTTGCAATTGATGTTCCCTGTGAATATAAGCTTCACCATATTCTTGTATTTCTTTATTAGCACAAAATGAACAATAATATATACCATCTTTCCTGCATATACTGCCTGCAACCATACCTAATTTTGTGTAAATACCTTTACCATCTTTATATTTAATATCTTTTAAAATTTCTTCTTTTCTATGCTTGAGCAAGAACGGACTATAGAATGGAAATATAGTATGATTTTTTATAATATTTTCTTCTGTATATCTATTACCCAATTTTTTAACTAAAATATTAAAATTGCTGCCTATTTCTAAACTGGGTATTATGCTTCTTTTATCAAACAACTCCTCTAATGTATCCTTATAGTCTATATTACCTATATAGTAATGATATCTAGCTATTGCTGAATATATCACTTCATCTTTGTAGGGATCAGTAAAAAAATGTATCACTTTTGACTCTCCTTTATAAATACATTTTTAAACCGCCCATTCCCCTTAGGTTTTATTTATTTTGCTATTAAAAATTCATCAATTGGATTCTTAATATATCCTTCTTTCTTCAGTATTTCGTATGGATGCTTTTTATTCTTTTTAGCTATTTCATACAAAGCTAATAGACCTTCACTTTCTTCCGTATTTTGTTTACTTCCTTTTATTTTCTTATCTATTTTCTTCTTTTCATTAAGCTCCATTGCTAATTTTATAGCCATTGTTTTTATTGAGTTATAATCTTCATCTACTGCTACTTTTTCTACTAGGTTTTCAGATAGTTTTTTAATATCAGTATTATCTAATTCCTCAAATATTCCTATTGAACCTAAATCCATAACTAGATTTTCCACGGTACTCCTTCTCTTAAGTTCAATTGTATTATTTCTTTCTTTAAATATTTTTTCTAATTTCCCATTTAATTCAATATCTCTCCTATAGTTAAAAGTTATGTCATCTAAATTTATTGAAATATCTTCATAGTCTCTAATTGCCTTCATATTATTATTTCTAAGAGCTTTTATCATAGGTTGAATCATATGCAAATCTTCTTTAGCTGTAGTTCTTAAAATCTCAATAGTAATCTTTTCTTTTCCTTCACTTAATGCTCTTTCCTGAGCAAGTATAAATAAGTTTACGGCTACTGCTGTTATGCCTTGGCATTCATCATAGAAAGCATTTTTTATTGCATCTGTTAAAACAGTAATTTCTTTTAAACATTGAAAATCCCATAATGTTTCCAAGAAGAAATTCCATTCATCGCTTTCCTTATCCATTCTATCCCAAATTATTGAACCTTCACTAGCTGCTCTTCTTGCCTGTCTAAAGTTACCTTTAAATATTTTTTGTGCCTTGGATGTTCCAATTAAAACTGTTGGTACTCCTACTGTATTGCTCAGTGTAACAAAAAAATTAAGCATCTCTTCCATATCGTTTTTAGAATTTAGCAAATGCTGAATTTCATCAATAACTAAGACTCCAATACCATAGATACTTGCAAGAGATGTCATATGCAGCATCATAGTTGAGGTTACTCTATTTGCATATCCAAACTTCTCCAAATACCTAGTTCCAAGTAAATCATCAATAGCTTTAAAGAAGCTTTTACATAAAGTAGATAAGCTACCATCATAAGGACAATCTATTTTTAACCAAACTATTTGGGTTCTACTAAAACTTTGTTTATTATATTCTTCATGTTTTATTATTTGGGGATACATTAGTAGTAATCTTTCCATACCTGTAGTTTTACCTATGCCTGAAATACCTATTATAGCCATACTATCCGCAGTAGAACGTATATTACTCATTCTTTCTTCCAATATTGTTTCATCATATACTTTATCATCTCTTAGCTCATTTAGTATTCTTAATCTTTGTAAATAGCTTTTATCTAATGGGTTTCTTGCTAAGTAACCTCTTCTAATGAGCGTGGATAATCTCCTCTCCAAGGTAAAATGTACTGGTAATGGTTGAACGAAATTCTTAGCTCTTTTTATTATGTGATATCTTAGATTAGATTCCATACTCCTATCTTTTTCATTAATTCTGGGTCTAACGCTGAATCTATCAATAACATCATCTTCCGAAAATATATTAGGTAATGCTTCAATAAATGGATTACCTCCATATTCTTCTATACTCTGTGTTTTATAATAAGCTTTTTCTGTATCACCTTTAAGAATTATAATGTTTTTACTATTTTTCACGACTCTCATCTCTTTTCTGCCTTAACTTTTCCATTAATCTAGACTTTCCAGTAATCTCTGCAGTTTTATATTCTTCCTTATTTGTAGGCAATTCGATTATAGTAGCCTTTTCTTTATTTTTTTCTCCTAAATTAAATGACTCAGCCATCCTGTTTATCGCTTTTTCAACTGCTCTATTATTTTTTATTCCTTTTAATTTTTTATTTTTACTCTCACCATAATCCACAGACTTTTTCTTTTCTTTTTCAGCCTTTTTAACTATTTCCTCTATTTCTTTATCTAAATCTATATTAATTTGAATTTGTTTGTTCTTCTCTTGTTCTTTTAATTCTAGTAATAGTTCTTCATTAAAAATAATTTCTTCTAATATACAATCTTTATATTGCATACTTCTCTCTAACAGATAACATTTTTC
Source organism: Clostridium malenominatum (assembly GCF_039521365.1). Taxonomy (NCBI): domain Bacteria; kingdom Bacillati; phylum Bacillota; class Clostridia; order Eubacteriales; family Clostridiaceae; genus Clostridium; species Clostridium malenominatum. The sequence goes on along the minus strand of NZ_BAAACF010000001.1, from coordinate 54,058 downwards.
ATAATTTACTCCGTCTTCGTAAGGAATATATATTTCATTCATATTCCTTGGATCATAAACCACATCTATATTTCTAACTTTAGATTTTATAAACCATTGTTCTTCTATAGCCTTTTGAGACCCGTAATATAGGTTTTTAAACCTTATTCCTGCCCTTGACACACTTGCCTTACCTTTTGGTAATATATTTAATCTAAATCTCTCTTGTTCTACAACTCTTAATCTTCCCTTTTTATTTTCTATCCCCCAATTCCATAGCTGTATTGGTATTGGAGTTATTCCATCCGTTATCATTTCTTTCTCCATAGGATATTTATCAACTAATTTGCTATTATGATAAATTACCATTTTAATAATTATAGCTGTAAATTCATATAAGGTAAGGGTTGCATCTAGCCTATAATCTCTATCTCCTCTTTCCCTAAATTCTTTTTGAATTGCACCTGGAGTTTTATGTTTTAGCTTTTCATTAATAGTTCTAAAATTTCTTTCTACAATTCCTTTTAGGTCTCCCCTATATGGAGATGTATTCTCTATTTTTATATTTAAATTATTAATCAAATTTTCTACAGAATAACCCTCAAATTCTCCCCTGTCTGCTATAATTATTTCAGGTAAATGTTTTGAAGGCCACTGTTCTTCAGTTATATCAATATTATATCTTTTACAGAAATCAACTTTATTTTTTATCATATTATCTAAAGCCATCATCGCTCCAAGCCAAGAAGGCCCTTCTAGTCCTACATAAACTCCTGTGATTAATCTTGAAAAAACATCTATAATGGCATATATAATTGGTCTTCCAATTATTCTATTTCTATTTAAAGAACTTACTAAATGTATATCTGCTATAGTTGCATCTATTTGAAATCTTGTACCTGGTCCATTGGTTTCTATTGTAGAATTGCTTAATATAGGTCTATGTTTTAATTCGAATTCTTTTGAACTATGCCTAAAAATAATATCCTTTTTTGGATCTTCTAATTTTTTAAACCAATAATAGAGTTGATTATATGTAGGTATTCTAGATTTATCCCACACTTTGTGCTTTGTTTCATTATCTTCTCTGTAACTATCTGAATAAAAGTCTCTTAACATTAAAGCATAAGTTTCGCTTAAAGACATTTTCTTCTCTCTATAATATTTATTTATAACAATTTGAAAATGAGTTTTTACATCCTCTGTTATATTAACACCTTTAATAATTTCACCATTGCAATCTGCTCTTTTAGGTCTACCAACTTTGTTTTCTGATAAATTCTTATCTTTTCCTTTCCCCCCCGAATTTGAATAATCTGATATAAGTGCGTTTTTACTCATTCCCCTTTGCCAAAAGCGACTAAATAATCTCTTTATTGTTATACTAGGCATTTCAAACCTTTGTGATATTTCATTAAATATTATATTTCTATTTTTCTTATCTAATATTTCTTCTTTTCTTGTTTCCCAGTAACTATTTACTATATCCCAGTTTTTATCTCTCTTTTCTTTTTCCATGTCCTTAAGACTGTTTTCATCTATGCTTTTCAAATATGGATCTCTAACCTTTACTAATACACAACTCTCCAGTTCTTGTTCTATTTTATTTATACTATCTAACTTAGGCATACAAACTCCAATATTTAATTTTACATAAGCAAAAAAATTTTTATTTGCATCTATATAAATTATTCTTATCATTTCATCTTGTTCTATATATTTGAATACCATATTTTCTAATATCATAATACATTCAACTCCATAGTTAATTCATTTTTTATTATCTTAATATCCATATAATTATCTACATCTAAGGACTTTTTTAGATCAACAGCTATTATTTTTCTTGCTAAAAGGCATTTAAATATGGATATTCCTGAACCTTTATCCAGAGCCATATCTTCATCAAAAATTCTTGATACTTTTCTTATATTTTCTTTTGTGTCTATAATTCTTCTTAAGTATTCAAATATTAAATCTTTCAAATCATTACTATCAATATTCTTAAAAGAATCTACATCTCTAATGTCATAATAGCTATGAATATAACTTATATTTTTTGCTATATCTTTATCTATTTCAATATCAGTAACAATTCCCCAATCTACATCTCTATTGCTCCAATACCTTTTTTCTATTTCAAATTTCTCTAAGATTCTTTCTTGGAGAAGATCTTCTTTAGACTTTATAGTTCTTGCTACTTCTAACATATCCTTGCCTTGAATTTTAGTTATAAGAAAATCCGTAGTCATCACTATATATTCTCCAGTTTGAGGGTGTTTAGGATGGCTTATTCCTAATTCTTCAGCAATTAGCACTGTTTCCTCTAAAGGTAGCAATGGATACTGTTCCCTTATATCGAAAACTAAATCGGAATATTCCAAAAAATAAAAATAATTTCTCTCCATATCTGACAAAAATTCATGTTGTCTACCTGTTTTTATGCCCTTTAATCTAGTTGATCTTCCCAACGATGGTACATCTTGAATTTTTATCCACGGTTTATATTCTGGTCCCTGGCCAGATCCTCTTCCTTCTTTAATTAATTTATCTACATTTGTTATTCTTTTTCTCTTAGCCATAAGTTCACCACCTAAAATTAATATTTAAAATAAGTAAAAAACTACAGATTCTCATTTTAATGAGAATCTGTAGTTTAATGACTACGACTATATTTATTTTCAAATTGATTCCATAAAAATATTTTTTATACAAAACTACAATTCTCAAGTTTATTATAACTCAAACTGGTAATTGTATTCAAACTTTCTTATAAAGAATCAAACTTTTTTATAAATGTTCAATCTTTCTTATAAACATTCAAACTTTTTTACAAACCTACAAATTATTTAAATTAATGTGGACAACTATTCCACCGTAACTGACTTGGCTAAATTTCTAGGTTTATCAACGTCACAGCCCTTTTGAACTGCTGAGTAGTATGAATATAGTTGTAGTGGTATTACTGATAGTAATGGCGCAAATAATGGGTTAACCTTTGGAATATAAATAGCTGAATCTACAGTTTTTTCTACCTCTTCATGGCCTTCTAAAGCCAATGCTAAAACATTTGCCCCTCTGGTTTTAACCTCTTTTATATTGCTTACCATCTTCTCAAATAAGTCTTCTTGAGTAGCAAGAGCTATAACTATGGTACCTTTTTCTATTAATGCTATAGGTCCATGTTTCAACTCTCCACCAGCATAGGCTTCAGAGTGTATATAGGATATTTCCTTAAGCTTTAGCGATCCTTCCATTGCTACTGCATAGTCTAACCCTCTACCTAGGAAGAACATATCCTTATGCATATAAGTTTTTGAAGCAAACTTTTGAACTACTTCCTTATGCTTTAAGCATTCTTCTGCCTTTTCTGGTAAGCTTAGCATTTCATTCTTTAAATCTTCAAGCTCATCTTTGCTTACAGTTCCTTTATTTTCTGCAAAGAAAAGACCTATTATATACATTGCTATAAGCTGTGTTTCGTATGCCTTTGTTGAAGCAACAGCAATTTCTGGTCCAGCCCAAGTATATAATATATCGTCTGCTTCTCTTGAAACAGAACTTCCAACTACATTAGTTACCGCTATAACTCTAGCTCCTTGCGCCTTTGCTTCTCTTAAAGCCGCTAAAGTATCCGCTGTTTCTCCTGATTGGCTTATTACTATCATTAAAGTGTTTTTGTCTACTATTGGATTTCTATATCTAAATTCTGAAGCTATGTCCACTTCTACAGGTATTCTTGCTAATTTTTCTATAACATATTTTCCAACTATACCTGCATGATATGCAGTACCACAAGCAACAATATATATCTTATTTATATTTTCTATTTCTTCTTTAGTAATATTTATCTCATCTAAAGTAATACTTTTTCCTGGTATTATTCTTGAAGTCATAGTGTCTTTAATTGCCTTTGGTTGTTCATGAATTTCCTTTAGCATGAAATGTTCATATCCACCCTTTTCAGCTGCATCTGCATTCCATGTTACGTGGTAAATTTCCTTGTTTACTTCTTCTCCCTCTTCGTTAAATAACTTAACTCCATCCTTAGTCATAAGAACATATTCTCTATCATTTAAAAGATATACATCCCTTGTATGATTTAATACCGCTGGTATATCTGAAGCAATGAAATACTCATCTTCTCCTAATCCTACAATTAAAGGACTATCCTTTCTTACTGCAACAATTTTATCAGGCTCCTTGCTACAAACTACTCCTATAGCATAGCTTCCTTCCATTTTTGAAGTTGCCGCCATAACAGCTTGCAATAAGTCTCCCTTGTAATAGTAATTTACTAAATGAGGAATAACTTCTGTATCAGTTTCTGAAACAAATTTATACCCTTTTGAAGTTAACCATTCTCTTAAATGAAGATAGTTTTCTATTATTCCATTGTGAACAACACTAATTGTTTCATCTTCATTGCTATGAGGATGAGAATTTCTATCTGATGGCTCTCCATGGGTAGCCCATCTTGTATGACCTATTCCAATATTACCCTTTATAGGAGTTTCCTCTAACTTTTCTTGAAGATTTAATAATCTTCCTTTACATTTAGTTGTTTTAATATCTTCTTTTTCAATTATTGCAACTCCAGCTGAATCATATCCTCTGTATTCAAGTTTAGATAACCCTTCAACTAATATTGGAGATGCTTCTCTCTTTCCAATGTAACCTACTATTCCGCACATAATTTCATCTTCCTTTCAATATTTTAAGGTTTTAACACCTGATTGATTTGTCCCAAAAATCACTTCTTGGTTTTGTCAATCTTTAACGGTAGTGCGATACCGTGGGGCACCCGCCGAAGATTCGATACTCCCCATCCTCGTCAGGTTAAGTGACACCCCAAATCTTTGATTTGGTCGGTGGAACTTACTCAGCAGCGCTGAGTTTCCTTTTAGGTCTCACTTAACCTCTGGCGCTTTATTTAATATTTCCTATTCTATCCACCCCCTATAATAAACAAGATACTTATATATTATATTTTTATAATACCCATTTGGTCAATATAAAATTCTGGAATAGGCAAAAAGCTATTCCATTATTGCAATGGAATAGCTGCCTTTTCTTCTATCAATTTTGCCAAATTATGAGCGATTATATCTATCTCTTTTTGGTCTTCTCCTTCAAGCATAACTCTTACAAGAGGCTCTGTTCCTGAAGGTCTTATTAATACTCTTCCTTTGCCGTCCATCTTCTCTTCAATCTTTTGTATTTCTTCCACTATTTGCATATCATCAATATATATATTTTTTCTATTATTTGGTACCTTTGCATTTACAAGAACCTGTGGCAATACTTTCATTATGGAAGCTAGTTCTGACAACATTTTTCCACTTTTCTTAACTATTGCTGAAAGTTGAAGTGCTGTTACTAGTCCATCTCCTGTAGTATTGTGCTCTAGGAAAATAATATGCCCGGATTGCTCTCCACCAATTACATAGCCTTCCTTCAACATCTCTTCTAGAACATATCTATCTCCAACCTTTGTTTTTACTAAGTTTATTTCTTCCTTATCCATGGCAATAAACAATCCCATATTACTCATAACAGTAACAACTGTAGTGTTTTTATTAAGCTTTCCCTGTTCTTTCATATGTTTTCCACATATAGCCATGATAAAATCTCCATCTACTAGATTTCCTTTTTCATCCACAGCTAAACATCTATCTGCATCACCATCAAATGCTAACCCTAAATGGCATCCATTATCTACTACATATTTCATTAAATCTTCTGGATGAGTAGATCCACATTTTCTGTTTATATTTATTCCATCAGGATTATTATAGATAGGATATACTTCTGCTCCTAATAATTTAAAGCCATCTACTGCCGCTTTATAAGCTGCACCGTTAGCACAATCTAGAGCTATTTTCATTCCAGATAAATTCGTATCTATAGTTGATACAGCATAATCTACGTATTCCTTTAAAGCACCCTGTTCAAATGTTCTTCTTCCAATACCATCTCCTACAGGACATGGCACTCCTTCAAAATTACTTTCTATTATGCTTTGTATTTTATCTTCTAATTCATCTGAAAGTTTATATCCTTGTCCATCAAAAAATTTAATACCATTATATTCCACTGGATTATGTGAAGCTGAAATAACAACTCCCGCATCTGCCCCATATTTTCTTGTTAGATATGCTACTGCTGGTGTTGGCACAACCCCTAAACAAACAGCTTCTGCACCTACAGAAAGAATACCTGCAACCAATGCACTTTCTAACATTTCACCAGAAATTCTTGTATCCATTCCTACTAATATTTTAGGTTTATGAGTTCCACTTGTTAAAACATAGGCTCCTGCCTTTCCTAAATTGTATGCAAGAGTGGGGGTTAGTTCCTTATTTGCAATACCTCTAACTCCATCTGTACCGAACATTCTACCCATAAAATATTACCTCTCTTTTTCCTTCATAAATATAGTTTTGTTACAACATGCACATAACAATTATAATATAATTCCTTAAGTACCACAACCTTAATGAAGTATGTAAATATTAGTGTTCTCAAAATGTTAACAAAATAAAATTGCGAGGCAATTGTGAAACTGCCTCGCAATTTTTTTATTTGTATTCCTTAGCTTTTTCTTCCCCTCTTAAAACTCTTAATCCGCCTTGAGCTAATGCCAATAATTCATCTTCTCCTGGATACTTAACAACTGGTCCTGCAAAGGAAACTTTTCTTTCTATTTCTGATGTTACGTATTTGCTATATGCTATTCCGCCTGTCAATATTATAGCGTCTATTTTTCCTTCTAAAACTGCTGCACATTTTCCAATTTCTTTAGCCATTTGGTAAATAAAAGCATCTAAAAGTAATTTATACTTTTCATCTCCAGCTAAACCTTTATTTTCAACTTCCCTAAAGTCATTTGTTCCTAAATAAGCAACAATTCCACCTTTTCCATTTATCTTTTTCATTACTTCATTTAAGGTGTATTTACCTGAATAGCAAAGTCTTACTAAGTCTCCTATTGGAACTCCGCCAGATCTTTCTGGTGACAATGGACCTTCTCCATCTAAAGCATTGTTAACATCCACTATTCTTCCGCCTTTGTGAGCTCCTACTGAAGCTCCTCCACCCATATGAGCTACTATTAATCTTGTCTCTTCATAAGGAACGTTATTTTCTTTTGCATATCTTTTAGCCACAGCTTTTTGGTTTAATGCGTGGAAAATACTTTTTCTTTCAACTTCTGGAATACCAGAAATTCTAGCTACATCGTCCATTTCGTCTACAACGATAGGATCTACTATGAAAGATGGTATGTTTAATGATTTAGCTATTTCATTTGCTATTATTCCACCTAAATTAGAAGCGTGTTGTCCTCTAACACTTGTCTTTAGGTCCTCAAGCATAACTTCATTTACATCATATGTGCCACCTTCAACAGGTTTTAATAATCCGCCTCTACCTACTATTGCATTTAAGGTATTTATATCAAAATTCTTTTCTTTTAACACATTCAATATTACATCTTTTCTAAATTGAAATTGATCATACACTGTTTCGTATTTTCCGATTTCCTCTGAAGAGTGTCTTAAAGTTTCTTCTAAAAGTAAATTTTCGTCTTCAAAAACACCTATTTTTGTTGAAGTTGATCCTGGGTTAATTATCAATAATTTATAAGACATAACTTTTCCCTCCATAAACTATATTATATTATTTATTTTTTTGCATATTTTCAGCTACTAAAGCAGCTAGTGCTATTGAATACATTTTTGTTTCGTGACTATCATTTCTTGAGGTTAATACAACTGGCGCTGAAGTTCCTACTAGTAATCCACCATTTTTAGAGTCTGTTGTATATGTTAAAGTTTTATACATAATGTTTCCTGCTTGAATATTTGGAAGTAAAAGTATATCTGCCTTACCAGCCACTTCTCCTCCTACTTTTTTATGCTTAGCTGCTTCTTCTGATAAAGCATTATCTATAGCAAAAGGTCCATCTACAACGCAACCCTTTATCTGACCTCTATCGCACATCTTAGCTAGAATAGATGCATCTATTGTTTCTGGCATATCTGGATTAACTACTTCTACTGCACATACTACAGCAACTTTAGGTTTCTCAATTTCCATAGCATGAGCTACTGCCGCTGCATTATTTATAATATCTACCTTATCTTTAAGCTGAGGATACATGTTAAAAGCTACGTCTGTTAAGAAAAGTAATCTATCAAATTTTTCTGTTTCGAATACAGCTACATGAGACATTAACTTTCCAGTTCTTAATCCAATCTCTTTATTAAGTACCGCTCTTAAAAAATTAGCCGTATCAACTAATCCTTTCATTACCATATCTGCTTTTCCTGTGGATACAAGTTCAACTGCTTTTAATGCAGCTTTTTTCATATCTTTTTCATGAATTAGCTCGAACTTAGTTAAATCCATGTCGATTTCTTTTGCTATAGACTCAATCTCATCTTTATCACCTACAAGTACTGCATCAGCAAGTCCATTTTCTTTTGCATCTCTTACTGCTTCAAGGACTGGCTTATCCTGAGCTACTGCTACTGCAACCTTTTTCATTTTCCTACTTTTTACTTTCTCTAGTACTTCATTAAAACTTTTTAACACTAATGAACACCTCTTTTTAATAATATAATATAGAAATTTGTCAAAATTTTAACTATCTTAGATAAAAAAATACTATCCATTATATTCTATCAGATATTTTCTATAATGGATAGTTTTTCAGAAAATTAAGTTAATGGACTCCATTCTCTCATTATTCTCTCTGCAACCTTTAAACCATCTACTGCTGCAGACATTATTCCACCTGCGTAACCTGCTCCTTCTCCCGCTGGAAACAATCCTCTAACTGAAAGACTTTCAAGCTTTTCATTTCTAACAATCCTAAGAGGTGCCGACGTTCTAGTTTCCACTCCCGTTAGTACTACATCTTTATTGCCAAATCCCTTTATTTTTTTATCGAAATTTACAAAACCTTCTTTTAAAGAATTTGCCACAGTTTTAGGCAAACACATATTAAGGTCTCTTAAGCTATATCCTGGAGCATATGTAGGTTCTATGCTTCCAATCTTGCTACTAGCTTCACCATTGAAAAAATCACCCAATAGCTGCACAGGAGCATTATAATTTTCTCCTCCTAGTTTAAAAGCTAATTTTTCATAATGTCTTTGAAATTCCATTCCTGAAAGAGGGTTGTTACCGAAATCTTCTGGGGTAACAGATACTACTATGGCAGCATTAGCATTTTTACCATCTCTATTGTGATAACTCATTCCATTGGTAACTATCATATTTTCTTCCGACGCAGCAGCTACCACAAATCCCCCTGGACACATGCAAAAGCTATATACCCCTCTATTACCAGTACTATTATGCACAAGCCTATAATCTGCCGCCCTAAGTCTTGGATGCCCTGCATACTTTCCATATTGATTTTCATCAATTAAGCTTTGGGAGTGTTCAGCTCTAACTCCAATTGCAAAGGGTTTAGGTTCCATAAAAATATTTTTATTATAAAGCATCTCATAGGTATCTCTAGAGCTATGTCCTATAGCTAAAATTAAAGCTTCGCAGGGGATTTCCCTCTCATTTACAATTATAGAGTGAAGCTTTCCCTCTTTTATATTAATATCTTGAAGCTTACTATTAAAATGAACTTCTCCACCTAAAGCTATTATTCTATTTCTAATAGCTTTTACCACTTCCTTAAGAATATCCGTACCTATATGAGGCTTTCCCATATAAACTATTTCTTTTGGAGCTCCGCCATTAACAAATTCTTCTAGAACAAAATCACATCTAGTATCTTTAATTCTCGTAGTCAGTTTGCCGTCAGAAAAGGTTCCTGCTCCACCCTCCCCAAATTGAACATTAGATTCTTTATTAAATCTTCCGCTCTTCCAAAACTCTTCTACGCTTTTAGTTCTATCTTCTACACTTTCTCCTCTTTCTATCACTATAGGCTTATAACCCTTTTGAGCTAGTAAGAGAGCTGCAAATAATCCTGCTGGCCCCATGCCTACGATAACCGGATTATGATTTAACTTTTTATCTCCAAATTTAAATTCTTCTTCATAATTTATCTCTTCAAGCTTTACATCCTTATCCTGTGACTTTGAAACAATCTTTTTTTCATTTTCACAAAACACTTCTACTGAATAGTTAAATTTAATGCTATCTTTTTTTCTTGCATCTATTGATTCCTTTAATATTTTAAAATCTTTTATTTTATCAGAGGATATCTTTAATTTTTTACAAGCCTTCTCCTTTAAAATTGACAAATCTTCTTCTATATCTAATATTATATTATTTATTCTAACTGGCATTTTGTCCTCCCGTTTCTGGTTTAGTTTCTACTGTGGGTTCTTCTTTTGGAATTAACTTTATAGTCACATTTATATTATCAGGACTAATGGAAACTAAATTCACTCCTTCAGGCAAATTTACTTTCACAGGTAAATTATGAGTCCCTTCTTTTAGAGATTGTAAATCTACAAAGCACTCTATATCTTCATCTTTTATATTGTTTACTATATCATATAATCCTGATATCACTATGCTTACCCTGTCCCTATCTAATTGGATTGTATGGTCTCCAGGCAAGTTCATAGTTTTAATTAATAATGATACTGCTTTATCTGCCACCGTATTAAAATATACTTTGATTTTTACTACTTCATCTTTTTTTACTAATTCCACACCTTTAGGAAGAACTAACTTAGCAACAGCTTCTTCTCCCGTTACTTCTGCTAAATTTATTGGTTCTGTATCTAAAGATTCTATAGTCTTAAGAAGGGTTTCCTCTCCTGTTATTTCTACCTTTTCTGGTGAAGCAGCTACCCCTTGAAGAATTCTATTTTCACTTAACTGTCCAGTAGTTTTAACATTAATAGTTACACTTTTAACCTTTTGTATTGGGACCTTAACTTCTGCTGATATTGGCTTAATTTTTACATTTTCAATAATATCTCCATCTTTATCTACAGCATGTATTGGAAGTATTGTAGCTAAGTCTCTATAAGCATTAGTAATATCACACTTTACCTCTGCCTTTTGAACATAATTTACAAACTGTGCTGCTCCCTTTATAGTGACTTCATTTATACTAGATGTAGCTTCTAATGGAAAATATCCATCTTTAACCTTCCCCACTACATTAATTTTAAAAGGTACTGTTTTTTCAATTAAATCATCTAACATAATTTTTACCCAAAGGTTATCATTATTTATTATGTTTACCTTATCTGGACTTTGCTGAATTTGAACAGGTATATTGTTTTCTCCTCTTTTCAAAACATAAGCACTTAAATCTACCACAACTTTAAATTGGTCCTCACTTATGGAGTAAATATCATTTATGCTTCCCCTTAAAGTAAGAGATACATAGGGTTTTTGATCAGGAAGAAGGGATAATTTAAAATTTTCTAGATTATCTTCATTAATAATTGTAACAGGTATATTTTTCTTGTAGGTTTTTATTGGATTCAACACACTAGTAATGTATAGCCATAATCCAAAGGCAGCTATTAAGCAACAAATTTTTATAATTAATTGTTGTTTTCTGTTTTTTTCATCCATGCTGCCACCTTCTCCCTAAAGTTTAATTTTTTAACTACATTTTTTTCTATTATCTTTGTTAATACAAGCTTAAGTCTATCTCTATCATAATTTCTAGTTAATTTCCCATTAAAGGCAAGAGAAATAGTTCCTGTTTCTTCAGATACTATTATTACTATAGCATCTGAGTTTTCAGATAACCCAATAGCTGCCCTATGTCTAGTTCCAATAGATTTATTTAAACTATTATTACTTGTCAAAGGCAAAAAACAACCGGCAGATATTATTCTATCGTTTCTTATTATAGTTGCCCCATCATGCAGAGGAGTGTTTACTACAAATATATTTTCTAGCAAGGCTGAAGATACTATGGCATCCATTTTAATTCCAGTATTTATAGTTTCACCTAGCCCTGTTAATCTTTCAATTACAATAAGTGCCCCTGTCTTGTCCTTAGATAAATTCATTATGGCCTCTATAATTTGCCCTATAACCGCTTCTGTAGTCTTTTCATCTTCTAATATGTGTTTATCATTAAAAGCACTTCTACCTATATGTTCTAATGCCCTACGTATTTCAGGCTGGAAAATAATAATAAAGGAAAGTACCCCAATGGTAATTGTATTACTTAAAATCCAATATAATGTTTCTAAATGCAATAATTTACTTATAGGTATAAAAATAATAATAAAAATGATTCCTTTTAATAATTGTTCTGCTCTAGTTTCCCTTATAAGACTATAACATTTATAAAAAATATAGGAAACTGCCAATATGTCTAATACAGCTGAAATGCTTATGTTTTTTACTGAATTTATAACGATATTTATAATCTCCATAAATTCACCTCCCAAAAGAAATTATGGTCATATTATATTTACAATTATACACTATCTTAAAAGGTTTTTATAAGATTTTAGACTAATTTTATAAAATATTAATATATATAATGTAGAATAGTAATTTTGAAGGGGGTAGCTCTTTATGAAAAAGAAAATATTACTTGTTTTTCCTTTGTTAATAGCTATATTTATAAGCCTATATTTCTTCCTTAACTTAATAAATAACTCTAATAAAAATTCTTTAAAATATTACACTAAAAAGATAGATGAAATTAATGATAGTACTATTTCTTTAATGAAGAATGAAAATATTAACATTAATAAATCAAAAGACAGATTACCTGAAATTATCTCAGACCTATTAGAATTAAAAAATAATCTTAATTCCTTAACTCTTTCTAATAATAAAATAGAGTTAAAGAATAATATGCTTAAAGGAATTAATAATAATATACATATATATGAACAAATTTTATCAATATTAAATAATCCAAAAGGCAAAGATATAGATAAGTCCTGTGAAAGTTTAAAGAAATATAAAGAGGAATGTTTAAAATATTATGCTCTTACACCAAAATCAGTAAAATACATTGATAACTCAATATATTTTATTGAAGGTCTAATTAGAGAAAATAAAGATAGGGAAATTCACGAAAGCCAATATAAAGATTTTGTGGATAGCCTAGATAGTATTTTAAGTACCTTCATTGAAATTAAAGTAGACTTTTTATCCTACAGAGAAGATATTAATAGCCAAAAAATATCATACAGTGAAATGACAACCACCTTAGAATATATAGAGAATGAATTGTCAGAAATTAATAATGAGTTTTCTAAACTAGCTGTTCCTAATGAAGGAATAGAGTCTTATAAGCTATTTTCAAAAACTTTGGATCATTATAATACATACTTAAAGAGCTTTACATATGCATTAAATAAAGAAATACAAAATAATAAAGAGAAAACATCCGCCGCCGCTTTAAAAAGTTTAAATTATCTATATACTGAACCTGAATTAAATTATAAATTAATGAATAACAATTACAATGAATTTGTAAAAATTTATTTAGAGTTTAAAAAAGAAAATAATATACAATAAAAATACGTATTTTTTCTATTTAATAGGGAACAATATGGTTAACCTAAGTTATAACAAACGCGGGGGAACCAGTTTTTGGGGTGAATCGTTTTTACGTAGGCTAACCCTTTGCCGAATCCGTCAGCTAACCCCGTAGGTAAAAGGAGAGGATATACTAAATGTGTAAAAAAAATATTATTATTTTCTTCATACTATCTATCATATTGTTTCCTGTAAAAATAAACGCATATGAAGCATTAGATGGAGAGAAAGACTTATTTATGGAGCAGGGTAAAACCGTTCAAGTTCTAAGTTATGACAATAGAACCTTTCATGTTACAGATAAAGACATTCATTTAATGGCTAAAGTAGTTCACGCTGAAAGTGCAGGCGAACCCTACGAAGGAAAAGTAGCCGTAGCATCAGTAATTTTAAATAGACTTAAAGACCCATCCTTCCCTAAATCTGTAGAGGGAGTTGTAAAACAACCTTGGGCTTTCTCCTGTGTAATAAATGGAGAGATTAAAGTAAATCCTGACGAACATAGTTATAAAGCTGTAATAGAAGCCTTAAATGGTAAAGACCCTACAAATAAAGCATTGTTTTTCTATAATCCTAAAATAGCAACTTCTACTTGGATGAAAAACATTGAAAAAAACAATGTAAGATCTATCGGAAATCATGTTTTCTTTATAGCTAGATAAGGTCTCCTAAAAATAGGAGACCTCTTTTATTTCTTTGAATCTATATAGCTTACAGCATTTAGAGCTGCCACTTGACCTTCTCCAGCAGACTTTAAATATTGATAGGGCTTACCTGTGCAATCCCCTGCTGCAAAACATCCTTCAATGTTTGTAGCCATATTCCTATCTACTTTTATGTGTTCATTTTCTAACTCTAATCCTGGTACTAATTGCCCTGGTGATATACTATCCTTAAGTATAAATACTCCCTCTGTATCTAATTCTTGTTTAGCTAAACGAATCTTACTTACTAAAGAATCTCCAAGGATTTCTATTGGTCTATCTTTAATTATTTCTACCTTTGAATTTAGGCTATACTCTCCTTTATACATAGGTATAAAATATAATCTGGATGCTAATTCGCTAACAAAGTTAGCTTCTTCTTCCGCTTCTTTATTATAAGCCACTATTGTTACTTTCTTTCCTTTGTATAGAGGTGCATCACAAGTTGCACAATAGCCTACTCCTCTTCCTAAAAATTCTTCTTCACCCTTTAACGGTTTAGTAAACTCCATACCTGTTGCAATTATTACAGTCTTTGATTCATACATTTTATCATTTGCCATTAAAGTAAAATAATCACCCATAGCGTAAACTGCAGTTATTTTTTCTCCTATAATTTCTATTCCCATATCATTTATATGATTCACAAAGGCATCCTTTAACTCTTCCCCTGTTACATCTGAATAACCCAAATAATTATTAACTTTAGGTGCTTTTATTAATTTATTGCTTAAGTTCTTATTGCCAAACATAATTATATTTTTATTTCTTATCTTACCATTTATTGCAGCGGATAATCCAGCTGGTCCACTTCCTATAATTGCAATATCATATCTTTCATTCATATAATCCCCTCCTAAATTATAATAAACAAATAAGTTAACACTATTAGTGTTAACTTATCTTTATTAATTAAAATTAAACATGTTTTTCTATAGCCATTTTTAAAGCTTGTTTTGGTCTAAATCCAACTAAAGTATCTACTACTTTTCCACCTTTAAATACTAATAAAGTTGGTATGCTAGAAACTTTAAACTGATTTGATGTAACTGGGTTTTCATCTACATTAAGTTTCACGAAATCTGCCTTACCTTGTAATTCTTCTGAAAGTTCATCTATTACTGGTGATAACATTCTACATGGTCCACACCAAGCTGCCCAAAAATCTACTACTATTGTTTTATCAGAATTTAATACTTCCTTCTGAAATAGATTATCATTAATTTCTCTTGCCATCTTATTTACCTCCACCTATACCCCTTATGGGTATTTATTAATTTAATTTTATAATATAATTTCTATGAAGTCAATACCTTTAATAATAATTATTAATTATATTTTGTACATGAGTATTATTATATATGGAATTAGGATAGTCCTTAACTAATTTATTTCCATAATACTTTGACTTCTCTTTATCTATATTTTTATACAAAAGGCTTAAATTATACAATACAATTTCTTTATATTCCCCTTTTTCAAAACCTTCGTCATAATATTTATAATACTTAATGGCTTCTTCAATATTTCCTATTTGTTCATAACATGCCCCCAAGGTGTATATGCAATAGGAGTAATACCAGCTATCTTTTCCATATTCATATGCCATTAGGAGATAACTTTTTGCTTCATTATAATCCATTTTCCAATAATAATTAGATCCAATTCTATAGAAAGTTTCCCTCCCTTCAGAAAACAACATCTCCTTAGCCTTAGCTTTAATAGATTCCCCATCTATGTCCAGTTCTATTTTATCCCACTTTTTAAGTATTTCATAAATTTTTATATAATCCTTAGTTTTTATATAATTATTTAATTCTTCCTGTGGAAACTTTTCAAGATTCTTTTTTACTTCCGCCTTATTTACTTCTACTTTATCTTTTTCAATCTTATTTTCTTTAATTTCATTTTCTTTCATATTAACAGGTTTAGAGCTAGTATTATTATCCATTTTTTCTCTTTTAATATTTTTCATTATTAAAGTTATTCCCATTATGCTTATTAAAATACTAATACTAAGAACTATAGGCATTAATTTAATCTTACTTTTACTTAAAGCTCCCATATTTATTAATTCTTTTTTGCTTTGAAGAGCCACCTTATTTTTTCTATCTACTTCCAACACATTATTTATATGCTCTAAAGCTCTTATATAATCACCTTTTTTTATGTAGCATATGGATAAATAGTTGTTAACATTTATATAATTAAAATGACTTCCACTACATTCCTTCAACATAATGAGGGCTTCATTTATTTTTATTTCCTTGATTAGAATTACTGCTGTATTATATATTGAAAGTAATCTTTCATCCTTTTCTGTATCCTGCAAATATTTTTTTGATACATTGTCCTTATTTATATGAACGTTCATTTTCCATAAGTTTTTACTGCCTTCTAAATCTCCTAGTATATAATATAAAAGTCCTTTTAAATTTATTGCAGCAGAATTATTTATATTTAAAGATATACTTTTTTCACTTAACTCTAATGCCTCCTCAATATATCCTTTATTATATTTCTCCAAGGCCTTATTATATAGTTTTTGACTTTTATCCATATATTTTCTCTCCTACTAGTAAACTATTCTTGTATATATGTATTATAACAAAAATAAAGGGCTTTACGCCCTTTATTTATCAAATATAACCTTAAAATTTTCTAATGTAACTGTTTCTTTATGGGATTTATTAAATTCATCATCTTCGTAAACATTTAACTCTAATTTTAAATCTATCATACCTTCTCTATTAATCTTTTGAAGGCTAGTAACTTCTTTTTTATCATCCCCTGTTTCATATATGATATAATTTTTATCCGTAGGTACATTCAATAAATACAAGTTTCCTCCCCTAGATATAGTCCCAAAAGGAAATCCAATAATTACAAATAAATTTTCATCATCCAACCACTGGATATACTTGGGAGTGATTTGTTTTTCCCCTGGTATCAATGAATATTTCCACGTTTTTTTATTAGTACTATCTTTTATTACAACGGTAGCAATACCTTCTTCTCCTCCGTAAGGTCCTCTTCCTTCAATTGAAGCACTTAAGGTTTTATTTGGTGATTCAACCCAAGGAGTATTGAAATTAATAGATTTTTCATCTTTCACTTCTTCTTTAGAAAATTGAACTTGTTCACTAAAAAATGCCGTTGTATCTAAAGCCATTTCTTTAACTTCTATATTCTTCATATTAAAGCTCTTTTGCATATCTGCATTTCTTGAAGAGTCCTCAGCTGCCATCTTTACCTTCACATTAGATTTATTTTTTACAAGAGGAGACATAGAAATAAAAAGTGCTAAACAAGCTACAGAAGCTAAATATTGTTTATTATATTTTTTAAAATGAAATATTAGCTTTTTACCAAAACCTTTACCATACCTATCTTTATCAATACTTTTCATTATTTCTGCCCTAGAGCTTTTAAATTCTATATCTTCAACACTTAATGAAGCCTTTATAAGTTCTTCTAAAGCTTTTTCTTCTTCATATATACTTCTACAACTTTCACATTCTTTCAAATGATTTTCTATAGCTTCATGTAAGTCATGGGATACGCTGCCTTCAAGAAAATCATATATTTTTTTTGTTACTATATTGCAGTTCATATCCTACACCTCTTTTCATTACTTGAAATATGTTGCTTATACTTATCTCTTGCTTTATAGTATCTCCTTTTTACTGAGGATTCACTTATGTTTAGCACTTGAGATATATCTAAAAAAGTCATATCTTCTCTTGAATACCTTAATATTATTATTTGCCTATCAATCTCTTCTAAACCATTTATAAAAATCTCTAAATTCTTCTTTGCTTCTTTAAATTCCATTGAATCTTCGGGACTTATCTCCTTAGAAGCTACTTCCTTAACTTCTTCTATATTTGCTTCATGAACTCTTTTGTATTTTCTCATATAATCAATGCACTTATTCTTAGCTATTTGAAATATCCAGTTAGAAAATTTATATTGGTTATTATACATGTATAGCTTATTATATAAGGTTATAAACACTTCTTGAGTGATATCTTCTGAAGTTTCTTTATTTTTAACCATATTATAAATAAATTTTAATACAGGTAATTCATATTTATTAACTATAATATTAAAACTATCTATATTACCCTTCAAGACTTCTTCTACTAGCCTTAAATCATCTTCCACAACGAACTCCTCCTTTTATATTAGTTAATACGATGAGTAAAAGCATTAGTTCTTATTCTCTTTTAATATTATACTATATTTTACTTTGCGCAAACGGTTGCGTTAATATTTTATTTTGGTATAATTTTAATATAGACAAAATAATTAGAATATTATTTATTAGGAGGGTATTATGGATAGAAACAACCATCCAAAAGTTGCTTATTTCTGTATGGAATATGGTCTACAATCAGATTTTAAAATTTATGCAGGTGGTCTAGGGATACTGGCTGGAGACCATTTAAAAGAAGCAAGTGATCAAAATTTACCTCTTATAGGCATAGGGATAAAGTGGAAACAAGGCTATACTGATCAATATATCGATAAAGATGGTCAGCCTTATGATTCTTATAAAAACTATCAATACAATTTTTTAGAAGACACTGGCATTAAAGTTACTGTTAAGATTAGAAATATTGATGTAGTATGTAAGGTGTGGAAAACTAAAAAATTTGGTAATGCAACTTTACTTCTCCTTGATACGGATATTGAAGAAAATAGCGATAAATGGATCACTGGTCAGCTTTACGGATGGTTTGGTGAAGAAAGAATCGCTCAAGAAATGGTGCTAGGTATTGGTGGAGTGAAAGCTTTACGAAAACTTCAAATACCCATAGATGTATATCACTTTAATGAAGGACATGCAGTTTTTGCTGCTTTTGAACTACTTCGCGAAAAAATGCTTAGCGGATATAGCTTTGAAGAAGCATGGCACAAAACAAGAGAAGAGTTTGTGTTCACTACCCATACACCAATACTTCAAGGAAACGAGTCTCATCCTATATCAAAACTAGAATACATGGGAGCCTTTAATGGGCTTAATAGAGAGCAAATGTTGCAAATAGGTGGTGAGCCTTTCAATATGACTGTGGCGGCCTTACGCTTATCTAGAAAGTCTAATGCTGTTTCTCAATTGCATGCTGAAACAGCAAACCATATGTGGAAAGACGTTTCCGGAAGATCTGAAATCATAGGTATTACAAATGGAATTCATAGAGGTACTTGGGTTGACGAAAGAATTACAAAGGCTTATGAAAGTGGGAACGACCTTTGGACTCCTCACATGGAAATAAAAGAAGAGCTAATTTCTTTTGTAAAGGAAAGAACAGGAGTGCAGTTAAATAAGGATAAACTATTAATAGGTTTCTCTAGAAGAGCTGCCCCTTATAAGAGAAGCGATTTAATATTTTCAAATAAAGAAGTTATTGAACCACTTCTTAAGGAAGGAAAGGTTCAAATCATCTTCTCAGGAAAAGCTCATCCTCTTGATGATACTGGTAAGAGTATAGTTCATAATTTAGTTTTAATGATGAGAAACTATCCAAATAGTGTTGTATTTTTAGAGAACTACGATATGACTATCGGAAGCATGCTAACCAGAGGATGCGACGTTTGGCTAAACAACCCTAGAAGACCTTTAGAAGCTAGTGGCACTTCCGGCATGAAAGCCGCTATGAATGGGGTTTTAAACTGCTCCATATTAGACGGTTGGTGGCCTGAAGCATGTAAGGATGGAGTTAATGGTTGGCAATTTGGGGATGGTTATGAAAATAATAATGAAGAAATTTTGGATAAACATGACGGTCATGCCCTTTACGACACTTTACTAAATAGAGTTGTTCCAACCTACTATGAAAATAGAGCAAAGTGGGTTGAAATGATGAAAAATAGTATTGAATCTACAAAGGATTATTTCTCTACAAAGCGAATGCTTCAAGAGTATTACAAAAAAATGTATATAAAATAAAAGAGAATATAGAGAGCATACATGGATTAATGGAAATCATATCTATGTATGCTCTTTTTTTATATATATAGTTTTTCCATATACCCTTCTACTAGACAAAAGAATACTGTAAGGGCTAAAAGATCCGCACTTCCTCCTGGGCTAATTCTTCTCTTAGCAAAATCTTCATTCATTTCATTAAGAGCCTCTCTTCCTTCCTCAGTTCTAACTCCACCAATTCTTATTACTTCCTTTGCTTTTTCATTTATTTCCTTCAAAGTATTAATAGAATGTCTATGAAGTATATTTGAATCCTCAGAGTACTGCATTATTCCAAGTAAGGTTTGAACTAATCTATTATTTTTATCTAAATCTGAATTCTCTTTATAAAAATTCAATGCAAATTCAAATATTATAGGCAGTCCTCTTTCTATCTCCCCTCTAACTCCTTCAATATTGTACAATAGGTATAACTTTTCTCCATAGGACAACTGCTTGTTTTCATGATTTTCTTTTAAAGAAAGAAGTTCCTTTTCTACTAACCCTTGACACATTTTCATTATAATATTTCTTATCTCTTTAAATTTAAGTCTATTATAAATTGCATTCCCTACTGCTACACAAGAAATTCCCATTAAAAATAGCATGCCCTTATGAGTATTAACGCCCCTCGTCTTTTCAAACATAGCTTTTTCCCCTTCTAAACCTACAATTCTAACTTCTCTTAAAAGGTCCTTTGGGGATTTATTTGAGAATCCTATTTCCGTACAAAGAGTCATATATTTCATAAGTGCACAGGTGCTTTCAATAAAGGTATAATGATCCATATCATCATGAGCACCTGTAGAAATAGTGGATACTAATCCAGGAGATGGGGTGCATGCTACCTCATAAAGCATAGCTTGAGCTGCTAATCCACTTATATCTAAAGATGTATCATGTATATTATAGGTTTTTCTTTCTAAACTTTCATATTCTGCATATTTTTTATACAGAAATTCTATAACCTCTTCAAAATTGTGTCTTCTTGATCTTACACAATTTTGAGCATTATCCTGACACAAAAAGCATTTTCTACCGGATAACCCTAAATCTCCTCGATTTATGCCATTACCTTCACTATCATAAACGTCTATGTCAACGCATCTACCTAGTATATGATTTTCTTCTACATCTATAGTTTTTCTTTTTATTTCCTCGGCAATATTATCTATAATTAGTGTAATAATAGGTCCTTCTGGAGTTATTTCATCATGTTCATAGGCAATTTCCCCCATAAACTTGCTAGTTATTTCCTTCTTTATTACCTCAGCAATATTTCTTGTCAAAGAATTATCCTTTTCCACCCCTGGATAGTTTACTCTTAAACAAACTAGCGGTAAATTATATTCTTTTATCAACTTTTGTTGAATTTCTACTCTCTCTTCTCTTGCAATAAGTATATCCTCAGGTCTAATTTCTTTCATATTTAATGTGGAGAATTACTTTTCTTAATTTTCTCCATTATCTCCTTCCCTACTTTGCTATTTAGAAAATTCCATGTAACTTCTGGAATCATATGTTTTGCCTCTTCTAACTTTTCTTCTTTTATAAAATTTCTTACCTTTGAAGCACTAATAAAGCTACCATCAAATTCTTTTCTTTTTATAATTTCTAGTTCCATTTGGTGTATAGGCAATACTCTTTTAAGTGTTTCATTATAAGAATTAGTTACATTGCAATAGGGTTCTTCTCCTACAAATCTTTTCTTAATATTAAACTTGCTCCCAAAATATTTTCCGAATATTCCAGCATCAATTTCTGCATAAGCCTTTAATCTTACATCTTCTTGCCTTATAAAATATGTAGGAAAAGTTGCTGAAGATATTATATATTCACTTCCCGGAACAACTTTTACATTTTCTAAATCCCTTGTTCCTTCTTTTACTAAGTTGTATCTTTCTTTAAAAGGAAATAGGGATTTATCTTCTTCTACAATGAAAACTAAAACCTCTTCGCAGTTCTTTGAGGCTTCTTCTATTAAATACCTATGGCCTAGGGTAAAGGGATTACAATTCATAACTAACGCGCCCTTAGGAGTAGTTAAGTCTATGTTATGTTCCTTAGCCATCTTATCTAATACCTTGTTTATATCATAAAGACCATACTCTAAAAATACTGCATCTTCTGTTTCATATATAACTTTAAAATTTAATGATGTGAATATTTTTACCTTGTCTGGTTTGGTAAATATAAAACTATGATAAATTCCCTCTTCAAAAAGTTTATCAATCAATGTAGTTATCAATGTAGATGTTATATTTTCTCCTCTTAAATCATCGGATATGGCAAAGCACTTAAATATATTTTTAGCTTTTGAGCAGGTGGCCTTTATTTTACCCTCTACTCTAACCACTATGGTGTAATCTACATCATGATCTAGAATCAAACCAAATTCCTCTAAAAACTTATGTACTTCTAATCTTTCTTCTTCATTATTTAAATTTATTTTACTTATTTGCGTACCTAACAAATTATTCACCTTCTTATTTTATCTTCTACACTATTATACCCCATTAATTAAAAATAAAAAATATGGACTGCAGATGAATATACAGTCCATATTTTCTAGATAAACATATTATTCTAATGATTTTCTTACTACGTCGATTACAGTTCCATCTCTGTATTCTACAACTGCAACTATTTCATCGGATAATTTTATTGCTTCTGGCTTTCCTGTCATTTTTTCAGCAACTTCTTTTAATTCTTCTATTGTCATAACAGGAAGATTTGTTCCCTTTAGCTTTTCAATTAAATCTGTTCTTCTTGGGTTAACAGCTATACCTCTTTCAGTTACTAATACGTCAATACTTTCACCTGGAGTAGTTACTGTCGTTACTCTATCTTTTATAATTGGTAATCTTGCTTTTACAAGGTTAGTAACAATAATAGCAAGTTTTGATCCTGCCGCCGTGTCACTATGTCCACCGGAACCACCCATAATAACTCCATCAGAACCAGTTGTTACGTTAACGTTGAAGTTAGTATCAATTTCTGTAGCTCCAAGAATCATAACATCTAGGTTATTTACAACAGCTCCCTTATTATGTGGGTTACCGTACATGGAAGATGACATTGCCATATGTGATGGATTCTTTTTAAAGGATTCTACTGCTTGAAGATCAAAGCATTGCACGTCAAATATTGCTCTGAATAATCCTTCTTCGTACATATCAACTATATATCCAGTTACTCCGCCTGCAGCAAAGCTTCCTACAATTCCATCTCTTTTCATTATGTCCTTTAGCTCAGCAGCAACAGCTAGAGAAGTTCCACCTGCTCCTGTCTGGAAGGATATTCCGTCTTTAATTAATCCTGAAGCTTCTATTACTTCAGTAGCCATTTTAGCTATTTTTAATCCTACTGGATCTTTAGTTACTCTTGTTGTTCCTGAAACTATTCCAGCTGGGTTTCCTATGGAATCAACTTCTACAACATAATCAACAAAAATTTGACTAATTTGTATTGGTGAAGCTGGGTATGGCACTAAATTATCAGTTATAGCTATAACTTTATCTGCGTATTCAGCATCACATTCTGCATATCCTAGTGCGCCACAGGCAGATTTTCCTTCTGTTCCATTGATATTTCCGTATGTATCAGCTGTTGGAGCTGCAACAAAGGCAACATCAATGTGAAGATCTCCATTTTCTATGGCTCTTGGTCTTCCACCGTGAGTCATCATAACTGCTGGCTTTTTTAACAAACCTTTTGAAATAGCTTCAGCAACAGGACCAGACATGTAGTTTGCATATATTCCTGTAACTATTTCATCTTTCATATATTTTACAAGTGGTTCGTGAATTGGGAATATTGAACTAGCTGCAATAGTTATATCCTTTATTCCCTTTTTAGCTATAACTTCCATAACCATGTTTAATACATAGTCACCATTTCTTAAGTGATGGTGGAAAGATATAGTCATTCCATCCTTTAATCCTACTTTTTCTATAGCTTCTTCTATATTTGATAATACCTTATTATCTCCAGGTATTACACTTTGAACTTTAACGGCCTTTTTTTCTGCTATGCCACAGTTGGCAAAAGCTCCTTCAAATGGCTTTACTTTACCGTAGCCTTCTATAACTTCTGGTATTTCTCTGCCAAGAACGTTTTTCATCCTAATCCCTCGCTTTACAAATTTAATTTACACTAACAAACTACTTTATAAGACCTAGGTTTTTAGCTAAGTCAACTGTTGTTATTGCTCTATTAATAACAGGTGCATCTATCATTTTTCCATCTAAAGAGAATACTCCTATTCCTTTAGCAAAAGCTTCATCTCTTGCTTCAAGCACTCTTATAGCATATTTGATTTCATCTACAGTTGGGTTATATACTGAGTGAATAGTATCAACCTGTCTAGGATTTATTGATGCTTTTCCTGTAAATCCTATTTTCTTAGCTTTCATTGTATCTAATCTTAGTCCTTCGTAATCATTTGTATCAGTAAATGGTGTATCTATAGCATCTATTCTAGCTGCTCTACAAGCTGCAGCAAATCTGCATCTAGCATAGTATATTTCATCGCTTTCTTTTGTTCTTTTAATTCCAAAGTCAGAAGTTAAATCTTCTGCTCCAAGTAATAATCCAACTAATCTCTTAGTAGAAGTAGCTACATCATAAACAGTTTCTAATCCGTAAGCTGTTTCTATAAGGCCAAATAATTTTATACTTCCCTTTTCAAAACCTTCTTCTTCTTCAACTCTTGAAATTATCTCATCTGCTTCTATCATTTGATCTTTTGTAGCCTTTGGTACTAATATTGTATCTGGCTTTACTCTTGCTATAGTTTCTAAATCTGTATGACCAAATTCAGTATCTAATGGGTTAATTCTTACAACTAACTCAACTTTTGAGTAATCTATTGTTTTTATAGCTCCACTAACTAACTCTCTTGCAGCATCTTTTTCTGTTAAGCTAACAGCATCTTCTAAGTCTAGTATTACTGCGTCAGCTCCTAGTATTGGTGCATTCAAAAGCATCCCTGGGTTATTTCCAGGCATAAATAACATAGTTCTTCTTAACTTTTTCATGAATATTCTCACCTCAATTTTACATTATTATTGTGCTCTTTTAACAGCTGTTATAAGTCTTGCTTTAATTGTATAATCTAAAGCTCCTTTATCTTGAGCTTGAATTTTTACTCCATCAAGATTTAATTCTTTTGAAGTTTCTAGTATTACTTTTTTAATTTGTTCTCCAAATTGCTTCATAACGATGCTTTCAAGCTCTAATTCTACTCCAGCTTCATCTTTTGGCATTACCATTATAAGTATATCATTTGATTCTAAAGTTCCCGCCTTAGCTATCTTATTAACTTTCATCTTCAACCTTCCTTTCCATAACTAACAATTGAAAACTGAAGATAACTATCTTCAGTTTCAATTATTAATATTTACTATAAACTATTATTTTAAACTGTCTAAATAAGCTTGCTGACCTATGTTGTATAGGTTATTTCCTTCTGAGTCTATAACAACAACTACTGGTAGATCTACAACTTCTAGTCTTCTAAATGCTTCAGCACCTAAGTCTTCATAAGTAACTATTTCAGCTTTCTTAACAGCCTTACCCATTAAAGCAGCCGCTCCACCAATAGCAGCAAAATAAACTGCTGTGTTTCTCTTTATAGCATCTATAACTTCTGGGGATCTTAATCCTTTTCCAATCATACCCTTCATACCATAGTCAAGAAGTTGTGGTGTGTATGGGTCCATTCTATAACTTGTAGTTGGACCTGCTGATCCTATTGGTTGACCTGGTTTTTCTGGACTTGGTCCCACATAATATATAATTTGATCTCTTAAGTCTACTGGTAAATCTTCACCTTTGTTTAATGACTCTACTAATCTTTTATGACCAGCATCTCTTGAAGTATAAATAACACCTGATAATAATACTGCATCTCCAGCCTTTAAATCTTTAACTTTTTCAGCTGTTAATGGAGTAGTAATTCTCTTTTCCATTACCCTTAACCCCCCTAAAATTCTACGCTCTTATGTCTTGTAACGTGACAGTTTATATTAACTGCTACAGGAAGTCCTGCTATGTGAGTAGCAAAAGTCTCAACATTTACAGCTATAGCTGTAGTTAATCCACCAAATCCTTGTGGTCCTATTCCTGATGCGTTAATCATTTCTAATAATTCATTTTCAAGGTTTGCATAGAATGGATTTGAATTTCTTTCTTCTAAGGATCTCATTAATGCTTTTTTAGCTAAGTTAGCTGATTTATCAAAAGTTCCACCAATACCTACGCCTACTACTATTGGTGGACATGGGTTAGGACCAGCATCTTTAACAACTTTTAATACAAAGTCTTTAACTCCTTGTATTCCATCAGCTGGCTTTAACATTTTTAATTGGCTCATATTTTCTGAACCAAATCCCTTTGGAGCAACTGTTATCTTTAATTTATCTCCTGGAACTATATCATAGTATATAATTGCTGGAGTATTGTCTTTTGTATTAACTCTTTCTATTGGGTCGCCAACAACGGATTTTCTTAAATATCCATCTTTATATCCTTGTCTTACCCCTTCATTGATTGCATCTTCAAGATTTCCACCTACTACATGAACGTCCTGTCCCATTTCAACAAATACACAAGCAACTCCTGTATCTTGACATGCTGGCATATTTTCTTTATCTGCTATATCAACGTTTACTAATATTTTTTCCATAATGCCTTTAGCCATAGCCCAGTTTTCTTTTGCAGTGTATTCTTCTAATTTGGACTTAACATCTCCTGGAAGTCTATAGTTAGCATCAATACATAATTCTCTTACCGCTTTGGTTATCTCTGAAACATTTACTTCTTTCATAGACTCATTATTTACCAAACAAGTGTCCCTTTTCCTCACTTGTTAGATAAATACCTCCCTTCATATTTTTGATAATTAAATATTTATAGTGGAAAAGGCAGTTAAATTTAACCGCCTTTTCATAGTTTATATACTACTAATTATTAGCAGCAACAGCTCTTAGTTTTTCTTTGCTCTGTTTACTCTAGCTAATACTCTATTCATTTCGTTTTTAACGATCATGTATCCTTCGTCAACACCCATACCTGGTTTTGCAAGAACTTGTTTAGCTCCGCAAGCCATAGCTATGTTAGTTGTAACTTCAGCTGATCTGTTAGTTTCGTTACAAGTTCCACCAACATAAGCTCCCATTCCGTTAGCTTTGCAATACATAACAGCATCTGCTATGTTGTTAACTCCGCCAAGGTCTGGAGTTTTAATTTGAACCATATGTCCAGCTTTGTTATCTGTGAAGTATATAATATCTTCAACAGTATTACACCATTCATCAGCAACTAATTCTACGTTGATTCCTCTTGAGTCTAATTCAGCTCTTAAGTCTCTCATAGCAATCATTTGCTTTTCTCTTTCTTCAACGTCCATTGGTCCTTCTATTCTTAATGCAAATGGTTTAGCTGCTTCTTCTAATGTTGCAAGATAGTCAGCCATAGCTTTTATATTTACATCAAAAGCTGCTCCAATTGTTCCATAAACGTCTATGTGGAATATTGGGTTATAGTCTTCTCTTACTCTTAATTTTAATACTCTATCTCTTAACCATTTAACATACTCAAGAAGTTTTTCACCTTTTAATCCTAGCTTTTCTTCAACGTTGTTGATTAAAGCGTGTGGTAATATTTCAGCTTCTTTAATTATCATCTTATCAGCATTGATATATCTATCATCACCTGATTGAGTAAATACTGGAATGTAAGTAATTTCTCCAGTTGGATTGTATTCTTCTCTTATAATTTCTGCCATAGTAACTTTTTTAGCTTTTGCTACTGCATCAAGTAAAGCTTGAGATATACCATATCTAATTGCAGTATGTAATCTCTTACCATTAACTGTTAATTTTTCAACTTCTTCAGCTAATGTCTTAAAGCTATTTAATTCTTTTCCAATTAATTTTGGAGCTATTTCATTTTCAATTACAGGTATAAAATCAGCAGCTAAGAATAATGGATCTCTTCCACCTGCTCCTGAGTATTGAACTGCTGCACAGTCTCCGTGAGCAACTTGACCGTCTTCAAGAATAAACTGAACGGATATTGATTCACCTTTTTGTCTTATTTGAGTAAATCCTTCTGTTACAGCTTCTCCAATGTAAGTGAAACCATCATGTCCTGCACCTTTTTTGATTGCTCTTTGGTCGTCAAAGTAGAATCCAGTATAGCCTGCGCTACAAATAACGTCAACAATTTTCATAATTTTTCACCTGTCCTTTTATAAAATTTTGAATATTTTTTATAGATATATACACATTTATTGTTGACAAATTTGTCAACAATAAATGTGTTAATAAACTGTCTTTATAATAATTAAGGTCTTCCTATAAGTCTTCCTTTACCAACTGCAAATATATCATCTATAACCATTTGGAAGCTTATTTCTCTTCCTTCGAATTTAGCTCTTTCAGCTAATCTTTCTCTGTTATAGTTCTTTAATTCTTCAGTAAATGGAATATTACCAAATTCTAAGTATCTTACGCATCCTAAGTTATCTCTAACTGGCATCATTTTTCCTGCATTGTATTTGCTTGGTCCAAATGGTATATCCATAACACCTGTTTCGAATGCTTTAACTACACCTACTGCTAAATCGCCTTTTCCTAATTCATATACTTTATCAAGTATACACTTAGTTTCAGCTTTAATTATAGCCATTTCAGTTTCTAATTCTTTTGACATTGGCATTCTTTGTCCTTCTAACATGTTTAATGCCATCTTTGTAGCTTTGATACCTGAAGCGTTAGCTTCTTTTGTTGGTATACCAATTGCTTCGTGTGGAGTCTTAACTATAACTTTAGTTGCTCCAGCTAATGAAGCTATTGTTGTAGCTGTTACTATAACTCCGAATGCTTTACTTTCATCTTGTGGGAATCCACCCATCCATTGATGGAATACTGTAGTTACAATTACATCATTGTATCCAAAAGCTTTTAAATATTCATTTGTTTGCTCTTCTAAACATCTTAATGCAGCTATATCTTGAAGCATATTTCCACATTCACCGTATCCAACAGTGATGTTTTTAACTCCTTGCTCTGCTGCAAGTAATGCTTCTGTAATTCCTACTGCATTTGACATTGATGGTGGTACTAATGTTCCAGTTAATGGTCCAAATGGTTCTCTATTAATGTGAACTCCTTGTTCTTCATAGAAACCAACAAGTCTATCACAATACTGCCAATCTCTTAAACATTTATCTATTGGAACTGACTTAGCGTATGGAATATTGTAGGAGATACCGCCACCTTCATTTGAAGTGTATCCACCAGCAGTCATTATTTCAGCAAGTAATCTTGCGTCTGGTGTGCCGTGTCTTATTTGTAGTGGTAAGTTAACTGATTCTAAAACCTTTCTACAACCTTGAACACCGTGGTTAACCCCTGGGAAACCATTTAATAAGGATCTTCCAGCTTTTATACTTTCTTGAATACCAATTTCGCATTCTTCATATCTATTTTGTCTTGTGTATGCATCGATTGTTGAAGGTAGTAAATCTGCTCCGCCTTCATCTTGTAAATGTTTTAATAATGTAATGTGTTCATCAAGTAATGCAACACCTGCTCTTGGCTGAGCTAAAGTTATTCCCGCTTCCTTTGCTCTAACTAATTTATCAGCAAAGTTCTTTTCTGTTGGTACCTTCTTTAAGTAATCTACAGCTTCCTGTAAATCTACATCTTTACCTGTTGGCCACTGTTTTAATACTTCTTCTCTTTCTTTAAAAAACTGCTCATCTGTCCATTTTTTATTCTTAAGTTCCACTTGAAATTCCCTCCTATCAAACTTTAAACCTTAATTAAGTATTTTTTCATTATTCTAATAGCTTTTTCTGGATAATCTTCAGCTAAAAGGCCCATGGCAGATAATATATAAGTCTTATCAATATAACAATCAGGATTTTGTGGTTTTAAATGTGTAGGATCCTCCATATTAAAGGTTCCTGCTTTTAGTATAGTACCTGGATTATCACTGTGAATTAACACTCCACCAGTTCCTATTAAGCATTTTAAATCCAATAAGTCTTTTCCTGTTTGAGTATAAATAACGCCCATAGGTGTATACATACTTTCAATATAACCTACATGCCTTTCCATAGCTAAATCCGTTGCAACTTTTGCCATGGCTTCATCAAACTTAATTTCTTCATCTGTCTTAGGAACCATTTTTATATTTTCTGCTCTATATTTACAGCAGGCTTCTATATCTATAGATGGCTCACATAAATATTTTTGCACTTTCTTGGTACCTGCAGCTTCCCATAAAGAAATTGCAGAATATCTCATTCCTAGGTCACCTTCAACAGTTCTTTTCGCAAAAGGTTCTTGGAGTCCTCTTAGTGTAACACCTGGTTTAGATGGTTCACCATCTGCAATTGAGTGTATATCAGTAGTAGCACCTCCAATATCTACTACTACTAAATCGCCTAAGCCATCTTCTTTATCAGTACCTTCTGATAAAACTCTAGCTGCTTTTAATACTGCTGCTGGAGTAGGCATAAGAATTCCACTAATAAAGTTTTCAGCATTGCTCATACCTTTTGCTTCAACTATTCTCTTCATGAATATTTGTCTTATTTCTTCCCTTGCAGGTTCGACATTTAAGACATTTAACTTTGGCATTACATTATCAGTTACCCTATAAAACATGCCTGCGTTATCAAATATTTCAGATATTTCATCATTTGCTATCTTATTTCCTGCTACTACTATTGGAAGTGTCACACCATGCTTAGCTAACATTTTAGCGTTATGAATTATACAGTCCTTATTGCCTCCATCAGTACCACCAGCTAAAAGTATTATGTCTAGATTCGAGTTTTTAATTTCCTCAACTTCTTTATTAGTTAATTCATAACTATAAACATTCAATACTCTTGCCCCTGCTCCAAGAGCAGCTCTTTTTGCAGCTTCCGCTGTTAAGTCTGGTACTAGACCTATGGCTATCATCTTTAATCCACCTGCAGCAGAAGAACATGCTAACTTTTTAACAAAGTTAATCTCTTTGCCTTCTAACTTTTGCATTAAGTTCTCATAAGCATTGTTAAATCCAACCATTATATCAGTTTCAATTGTTGTAATATCTTTTGCTGTAGCCAATATTTCTTCTTTTTCAATATCAACCGCAGTAAGTTTTGTATAGGTGCTACCAAAGTCTAAAAGCAAATAAGCATTCACCTTAATCAACTCCTAAACAACTGCAAAATACAGCTCTTTTATTATTAAATTCCTAAGTCTTTTTTCAAATCAGCTATACCAACTTCTGGCGCTGTTCCTGGTGCATATACTCTGTTGTATCCCATGTCTAAGAATCTTTGTTCAACATCTGGCCAGTTTTGTTTTCCAACAACTATGTTTCCACCTACATAAAGGATTATTCCTTTTAATCCAGCTTCATCACATTTCTGTCTTAAACCTTTACAGTCAATTTCTCCCTGTCCATATAGGGATGATACTAAAATAGCTTCTGCCTTTGTTTCTATAGCAGCGTTGATAAAGTCTTCCTGTGCTGATAAAACTCCTATGTTAACAACATTGAAGCCTGCATTTGTAAATGAGTGGTCTAATATTTTGTTACCAACTGCATGACAGTCTGAACCAATTACTCCAAGGACAATTGTCTTTTTTTCCATCTTTAAAACCTCCTAGATAAATTAATATATATTATATATTTTATCACAAGCTTATTTTGAGTACTTTATTTCTAATAATTTAGATTTAAGTGCTTTTACAGAACCATCATCTAAATTATATAAGAAATCTATTACTTCCTTATTTTCTCTTTCGAATTCATAAACATCTTTATATCTTCCTGGTGATGCAACTATTACATCTGATTTATTTATAATTTTAAACAATTCATCTTTTTCAACTGAATTAGTATATTCTATATCTATATTGGATAGGCCTGCCTTTTCTAGTGCATCTCTAACTTTAAACTTAAATTCTTCAGATATGCATACAAATGCAAACTTAGTACCAATTGGGAATCTAGCAATTCTAACTATGGTTTCTAAGTTTGGAGTAATGGCAACACCTAATACTTTTTTATTGTAATTTCTAGTTAATCTTCTGACTTCGTTTACATGATTAAATGTAGTAATAATTATTTGGCACTTTTCAACTAACTCTTCTATTTCATTTGTCATAGCCTTTAAATCGTTTACTGTTACTGGTTTAAAATCTATGCTAGTTCTTTCTTTTAATTGCTTTGCAAAAATTCTTGATTGTTCTATATTACATTCAACATATAATCCACTTATATGGTCAATTAACTTTCTTTTCTCGTCAATTCTATCTACTACTATTTCTATAAATTCATCTGCATCTATGCCAGACTCAATGGCTTCTTCAAATGCTAAATCTACAAATTTATTAATCTTTTCTTTTATATCTTCATCTTTCCAAAGCTTAACTTCTTCTGCTACAAATGTACCCTTTCCTTGATAGGATTTGAGAACACCTTCTCCTTCTAACTCCCTATAAGCCATACTTACTGTATTCCTGCTTATTTGGAGCTTTTCAGACATTTCTCTTTCTGTTGGCATTTTAAATCCTACTCTTAATGAACCATCTTTAATTAAATCCATTATTTGCTTTTTAACTTGCAAATATAAAGGAACTTTATTGCCTTTATCTATTGAAATCTGAATATAAATCACTCCTAAAAGCTTACAAGCTTACAAGTTTAATTTGACTAATGGACTAGTCCATTGGTCAAATTAATAATAACATATCACTAAACCAATATCAATATGTTTTTTAAAAGATAATTTTTTATTTTATGCTATTAATTGTTTTTATAATATTCTTCTACAGAGTCTGATATTATTCGAGCAATTTTCCTTTGATAGTCCTCTTGTTTTAGTCTTTTCTCCTCTTCAAAATTTGACAAGAAACCACACTCAATTATAACGGATGGTATATCATCTTCTCCCCTTAATACCTTATAATCATTCTTAGCTGGCTTTTCAACTCTATTATTGCTTTGGTCTAAATGAATTTTAAAATTGGACTGAATTAATGAGGCCAATTTCTCACTATTTTTATTACTAGAATACCAAACTTGAGCTCCGTAATATTTACTTTGAGGGAACATATTTAAATGAATACTTATAAACATACTGCAGTTGCTTTCTTTTTTCATTTTGCATCTGTTATTTAAATCTTCAATTTTCTTTTCTCTTATTGTTCCTTTTTCACCATTTAGCCCCTTATCCTCTTCCCTAGTCATAATAACTGTATATCCTCTAGCTTGAAGTTCTTCTCTGAGTTTCAAACTAATAATAAGATTTATATCTTTTTCTATTGTTCCATTCGGAGATACTGCACCTCCATCGATTCCTCCATGACCAGGATCAATTAATATTATTTTCTCATCTTTATTAACTATTTTAGTTTGTGCTTTCATATTATAAGCAAACATTATCGTAAATATTATTAATAAGGTTACTATTATAAGTTTTTTATTTTTGATATACATTTTTTCACCTCCATTATACATTAACTAGTGTTCTCAAATATAACATTTTTATTATAAAAATTCATAAAAAAAGAGAGGTAAAATAATACCTCTCTTTCATACTTACTATCTCTTTGAGAACTGTGGTGATCTTCTTGCTCCCTTAAGACCGTATTTCTTTCTTTCCTTCATTCTTGGGTCTCTTGTTAAGAAACCTGCCTTTTTTAATTCTGGCTTTAAAGTTGCATCAGATTTAACTAATGCTCTTGCGATACCATGTCTGATTGCTCCAGCTTGACCTGTAAATCCACCACCATAAACATTTACTATAACGTCAAATCTGTCTTTAGTTCCTGTTAATACTAATGGTTGATTAAGGATAAGTCTTAAAGTATCTAATCCAAAGTAATTATCTTCATCTCTTTTATTTATAGTTACTTTACCTTCACCAGGTACAAGTCTAACTCTAGCTATAGCTTTCTTTCTTCTTCCAGTTCCGAAATACTGTACTTTTGCCATTTCAATTCCTCCCTCTTCCAGCTCTTATTAATTAGTATTTTAATTCTAATACTTCAGGTTTTTGAGCTTCGTGATTATGTTCTGTTCCTCTATAAACTTTTAATTTTTTAGCCATTTGTCTTCCAAGTGGTCCTTTTGGAAGCATTCTTCTAACTGCTTCTTCAAATACAAACTCAGGCTTCTTAGCTATTGCTTCTTTGTATGGAGTCTCTTTTAATCCACCTGGATAGAATGAGTGATGTCTTAACATCTTCTGGTCTAATTTTTTACCTGTTAAAATAACTTTTTCTGCATTTATTATAATAACAAAATCTCCAGTATCTACATGTGGTGTAAATGTTGGTTTATTTTTTCCTCTTAATATAGAAGCAACTTGACTTGCTACTCTTCCTAATGGTTTTCCTGCTGCATCAACAACATACCATTTTCTTTCAACTTCTTGTGGTTTTGCGATGTATGATTTCATCTTTTTCCCTCCTTGAACTAATACGTAAAACAATCGTTCTATATAAAGACCCGGGGCTAGTGGATCTTTTATAATCTTAATACAAACATTTATATTATAATACAATCGGCCTGGTGTGTCAACAAATTTAAACTTTTTTAGTAAAAAACTCTATCTAAATATAAACCTGTTGGTGGTACGGATTTTCCAGCCATATTTCTATCCTTAGCACTTAAAATAACGCTCATATCTTCGGGCTTTCTTTTACCCATACCTACTTCTATAAGTGTCCCTGTGATTATTCTAACCATATTATATAGAAATCCATTTCCAGTGATACTGAAGCATATCATTTCATCATCCATATATACTTTAGACTCAATAATAGTCCTAACTGAGGTTTTAACGCTACTTCCAATATTCTTAAAAGAACTAAAATCATGCGTTCCTTGAAAATATCTAGCTGCTTCATTCATATCAAGTACATTTAATTTCTTCTGAACATGATAAGTATAATATCTATTTATAGGGGATGGCCACTCTGTATTTAATATCTTATATATATATCTTTTGCTTATACAGCTATACCTAGAATGAAATTCTAAGTCTACTTCATCTGAATTTACTATTATTATGTCCTCAGGTAATCTACTATTTATTGCATATTTAAACTTATCTCCTGGAATTCTGCTATTAGTTAAAAAATTCGCTACAAATCCTTTAGCATGAACTCCAGCATCAGTTCTGCTACATCCTATTAATTCAATATCTTCTTCAGTTATTTCCTTAATAATATTTTCAATAGTTTCCTGCAAAGTTCTAAATCGCCCTTTTTGACTTTGCCAACCTGAATAATTTGTTCCATCATATTCAATAATTAACTTTATATTTTTAACCATTAGAATCTACTCCAAATAGATAAAGCAATCAATAATATTATTGTTAAAATTGCAATAAGGTCTCTAAATGTAAGCTTTAGTTGCTTCATTCTAGTCCTACCCTCGCCACCTTTATAACACCTTGCCTCCATTGCCATAGCAAGCTCATCTGCCCTTCTAAAAGAACTAATAAATAAAGGTACTAATAAGGGAATTAGACTTTTTGCTCTTTGAAGTATATTGCCAGATTCAAAATCAGCTCCCCTTGCCATTTGAGCCTTCATAATTTTATCAGTTTCATCCATTAATGTTGGAATAAATCTTAAGGCTATAGTCATCATCATAGCCAATTCATGAGCTGGAACACCAATTTTTTTTAGTGGATTTAAAAGTTTCTCTATGCCGTCTGTTAATTCTATTGGAGAAGTAGTTAGAGTCAATAATGAGGTTCCTATAATTAATAGTATCAACCTAATTATCATAAACCCTGCTAATTTTAATCCTTCTTCATATATAGTAATAAACTTCCACTTAAAAATTTCATTTCCACCACTAGTCATAAAAACATTTAATAAAGCTGTTATTATGATAAGGGCAAATATAGGTTTTAACCCTTTGTATATAAATTTAAATGGTATCTTTGAAATTGCTATTGATGATAAAGTAAATAATAAAATAAATATATATCCTTTAAAGTTATTGACAATAAATAGATTTATAATAAATATTAAAGATATTAATATCTTCGTTCTCGGATCCAGTTTATGTATAAAAGATTCACCAGGAATGTATTGTCCTAATGTTATATCCTTAATCATATTTGCTCTCCTAACGATTACCCTTAAATTTTAGTCTTAAATATACTAAGTAACTCTTTTTTAGCCTGATTAATAGTAAAAATTTCTTCTGATATATTAAATCCTTTTTCTTTTAGCTTTCTAGCTAAATATGTGACCTGAGGAACTGCCAATCCTACATTTTCTAAAGTATCTATCTCATTGAATATAACTGAAGGCTTACCATCTAATATACACTTTCCTTTATGCATTACTAATATTCTATCTGCTAGCTTAGCCACATCTTCCATACTATGAGAAACTAAAATAACTGTCATATTATATTCCTTATGTAAATTAGCTATATTACATAAAATATCATCTCTACCCTTAGGATCAAGTCCTGCAGTAGGTTCATCTAATATAAGTATTTTAGGTTCCATAGCTACTACTCCAGCTATAGCTACTCTTCTTTTTTGTCCTCCACTAAGTTCAAAAGGAGATTTATCTTTGTATTCATCATAGTCTAATCCAACTATTTTCATAGCTCTTTTAATTCTATCTGTGATTTCATTATCCTTTAAACCTAAATTTTTAGGTCCAAAAGCAATATCTTTTTCGATAGTTTCTTCAAAAAGTTGATATTCTGGATATTGAAATACTAATCCTACCATTTTCCTTATAGAACTTAGTTTTACTTCCTTACTAGTAATATTTAATCCATCAATTAAGATTTTTCCTGAATTAGGTTTTAATAATCCATTGATATGTTGTATAAGTGTAGATTTCCCGGAACCTGTATGTCCTATTAAAGCTACAAATTCTCCTTCATTTATTTCTATAGATACATTGTCCAATGCCTTTTTTTCAAAAGGTGTACCCTGCATATAAATATGCGTTAAGTTTTCTATTTTAATTGACATAATGCATTCACCATCTCATCTATAGTTAATATATCAGAATTCAATTTAAATCCTTCTTTTTGAAGTTCATAAGCTAACTCTGTTACTTGAGGTACATCTAATCCTATATTCTTCATAGTTTTTACATCACTAAATATTTCTTTAGGCGATCCTTGAGAAATAATCTTTCCTGAATCCATTACTACAATTCTATCAGCTTCAACAGCCTCTTCCATGTAGTGTGTTATGAGAACTATGGTTATACCATAATTTTTATTTAAATCTTTTATTGTTTTAACTACTTCTTTTCTACCAGATGGGTCAAGCATTGCTGTTGGCTCATCGAATATAATGCACTTAGGCATCATTGCCAACACACCTGCTATAGCAACCCTTTGTTTTTGACCTCCAGATAATAAGTGAGGTGCATGTTTTCTATAATCATACATGTTTACTCTTTTTAAAGAGTCATTTACTCTTTTTCTTATTTCATCGGGGTCTATTCCTAAGTTTTCTGGTCCAAAAGCAACATCTTCTTCAACTATAGTAGCAACTATTTGATTGTCTGGATTTTGAAATACCATTCCTGCACTCTTCCTTATATCCCAAACATTTTCGGGTATAGAAGTATTTATTCCGTTTATAAAAACTTCTCCTTCAGAAGGTAGCAATAGTGCATTCATATGTTTGGCTATAGTAGACTTGCCTGAACCATTTCTTCCTAATATAACAACAAATTCACCTTTTTTTACTTCAATTGAAACATTGTCTACTGCCAACTTAAAAGTGTTACCAACTGTATCCTCGTATTTATATACTACGTTTCTACATTCAATCATTTTGTCATCCATTTAAACACCTCATAATGGCTACACCATATTAAAACGGGGACTAAGCCTATTTTATACTTAATCCCCTAAAATATTACACTAATTCTAGTATAACTACTTCTGCTCCATCGCCTCTTCTTGGACCTACTTTATACATTCTAGTATATCCGCCGTTTCTTTCAGCGTATTTAGGAGCTATATTTTCAAATAAGTTTTTAACTACTTCTTCTTCAGTTACAAATCCAAGTACTTGTCTTCTAGCATGAAGATCTCCTCTTTTTCCAAGAGTTATCATCTTTTCAGCTAAATTTCTAGTTTCTTTTGCTCTTGTAGCAGTTGTTTCAATTTTACCGTGTTTTAAGAAACTAGTAACTAAATTTCTAAGCATTGCTCTTCTTTGGTCAGTTGGACGACCTAACTTACGATATCCTGCCATCTCTATACCTCCTTACGTTACATTATATGATTACTCATCAGATTGTTTTAGACCTAATCCTAAAGCTTCAAGTTTTTGTTCAACTTCTTCTAAGGATTTTTTACCTAAATTTCTAACCTTCATCATATCATCTATAGTTCTTTCAGTTAATTCTTGAACAGTATTAATTCCTGCTCTTTTTAAGCAATTATAACTTCTAACTGAAAGATCAAGCTCTTCAATAGTCATTTCAAGAACTTTTTCTTTTTTATCTTCTTCTTTTTCTACCATAATTTCTACATTATTAACATGTTCAGTTAAGCTCATGAATAATTTAAAGTGTTCTATTAATATCTTAGCTGATAAACTAATAGCTTCGTCTGGCATAATAGTACCATTAGTCCATACTTCCATTGTTAATTTATCATAATCCGTTATTTGGCCTACTCTTGTATTTTCAACACTAAAATTTACTCTCTTTACTGGTGTGTATATAGAATCCACAGGGATTGTTCCTATTGGCATACCCTCTGCTTTATTTCTATTTTGTGATACATAACCTCTGCCTCTATTGACAATTAGCTCCATATATAGTTTTCCATCATCATCTAATGTAGCTATATGCAAATCTTTGCTAATAACTTCAACATCTCCATCAGTTTGAATATCACTTGCTGTTACTTTTCCAGGACCCTTAGCATCAATAAAAATTGTCTTAGGACCTTCCCCTGACATTTTTAATGCTAATTGTTTAATATTTAATATTAATTCAGTAACATCTTCTTTTACACCCTTAACAGTTGTAAACTCATGTAATACATTTTCAACCCTTATTGAGTTTACAGCAACTCCTGGTAATGAAGAAAGAAGTATTCTTCTTAAAGCATTACCTAAAGTTGTTCCGTATCCTCTCTCTAAAGGTTCAACAACGAACTTACCATAAAATCCGTCTTCAGCCATCTCAATACACTCTATTTTGGGCTTTTCTATTTCTAACATTTAACAAACCCTCCTTCTATTTAATATACCAAACTTATATGAGGGCAACTGATTCTTAAGATATATCTTATTATTTGCTGTATAACTCAACGATTAATGTTTCATTTACAGGAACATCAATATCTTCTCTAGCAGGTTCGCTTATAACTTTTCCTTCAAAGCTTTCTACATTTCCTGATATCCATTTTGGTAATGTTCTTGGATTTTCAGCAAAAACTTTGAATTTTTCGCTTGCTCTGCTCTTTTCTGAAACAGTTATAACATCATTTACTGATAGTATATATGATGGTATATCAACTTTTTGACCATTTACTAAGAAATGACCATGAGTTACTAACTGTCTTGATTCTTTTCTTGAGTTACCGTATCCTAGTCTAAATACTACGTTATCAAGTCTCATTTCAAGAAGCTTTAACAAGTTTTCCCCTGTTATTCCTCTCTTCTTGTCAGCCTTTTCATAGTAAGTTCTAAATTGGCCTTCTAACATTCCATAAATTCTTTTAGCTTTTTGCTTTTCTCTTAACTGAACTCCGTAGTTAGAAAGCTTCTTTCTACTTTGTCCGTGTTGTCCTGGTGCATACCCTCTTCTAGCGAATGCACATTTATCCGTATAACATCTATCCCCTTTTAGGAATAGTTTTAATCCTTCTCTTCTGCAAAGTCTACAACTTGCTCCAGTGTATCTTGCCATTTATTATTCCACCTCCTATTGCAATAAGATTACACTCTTCTTCTTTTTGGCGGTCTACAACCGTTATGTGGGATTGGTGTAACATCTTTTATTAAAGTTACTTCTAATCCTGCTGCCTGTAGTGATCTTATTGCTGCTTCCCTACCTGCTCCAGGACCTTTAACATAAACTTCTATGCTTTTTAAACCGTGTTCCATAGCTGCTTTTGCTGCTGTTTCAGCTGCCATTTGAGCTGCAAATGGAGTACTTTTTCTTGAACCTCTAAATCCTAATCCGCCAGCACTTGCCCATGATAGTGCATTACCAACGGCATCAGTTAATGTAACAATTGAATTGTTAAAAGTTGATTTTATATGTGCACAGCCGTGTTCAACATTTTTTCTTTCTTTTCTTCTTCTTGTCTTTTTAACTTTTGCTGCTGCCATTCCTTTCCCTCCTTAACTCAGTATTTTCTACTTCTTCTTTTTACCTGAAACTAATTTCTTTGGTCCTTTTCTTGTTCTCGCATTAGTTTTTGTTCTTTGACCTCTAACTGGAAGGCCTCTTCTATGTCTAATTCCTCTATAACATCCGATTTCAACTAATCTCTTTATGTCAAGAGCAATTTCTCTCTTTAAGTCACCTTCAACTCTTACGTTCTTATTTATATAATCTCTTAAAGCATTTACTTCGTCTTCAGATAAGTCTCTAACTCTTGTATCAGGATTAACTCCTGTTTCTTTAAGAATTTTATGTGAAGTTGGTAGTCCTATACCAAATATATATGTTAGACCTATTTCAATTCTTTTTTCTTTTGGTAGGTCAACACCAGATATTCTTGCCATTAATTATTACACCTCCTGGTAAATATTAAGTACTACTATCTTAAATAGATTTTGTTATATATAAAAAGCCTTAGGTCATTAGGGAATAGCCTCCCTAACGTCAGCCGTACCTAAAACATTATTAACCTTGTTTTTGCTTATGCTTTGGATTTTCGCAAATAACCATTACTCTTCCTTTTCTTCTTATGACTTTACATTTTTCGCATATAGGTTTAACTGATGGTCTTACTTTCATAGCTAACCCTCCTTATTACTTTGCTCTCCAAGTTATTCTTCCACGAGTTAAATCGTATGGAGAAAGTTCCACAGTAACTTTATCACCTGGTAAGATTCTAATAAAATTCATTCTAAGTTTTCCTGAAATGTGTGCTAATATTTTATGCCCACTTTCTAATTCTACTTCAAACATAGCATTAGGTAAAGCATCTAACACAGTTCCTTGCATTTCTATAACGTCTTCTTTTGACATAAGGTCTCAAACCTCCTTATTCACGTCGTGAGACTGTAAAATTTTTCTAATCATTGAATTGCTAACTTTTTCGCCTGATATTAATAAATTTTTCACTTCATCAGATTTTGTATTAGTAAAAGCTAGATGTCTTATTTTCTTTTTCTTAGGTTTTTCTATCAACCTTAAAGTTCCATCAGCAATATAAACATACTGTTCATCTAATACGTCTATAACTATGAATAACTTATCTTTATCTCTTCCTGCTTTAGAGTAGACTACAGTACCTATTTGGCCCTTATCTTCCAAACTTTTCACCTCTATTGAATTAATGTTAATATTTCAGGACCATTATTTAAAATTGCAACTGTGTTCTCATAATGAGCTGACAAGCTATTATCTACAGTTACAACTGTCCATCCATCAAGCTTCACATCAACATGATAATCACCTATATTGACCATTGGTTCTATAGCCAATATAATTCCATTCATTAATCTAGGGCCTCTTCCAGCCCTACCAAAATTAGGAACCTCCGGGTCCTCATGCATCTCTCTTCCGATACCATGACCAACGTAGTCTCTAACAACAGAATAGCCAAAGCTTTCAACATACTGCTGTATTGC
Source organism: Clostridium malenominatum (assembly GCF_039521365.1). Taxonomy (NCBI): domain Bacteria; kingdom Bacillati; phylum Bacillota; class Clostridia; order Eubacteriales; family Clostridiaceae; genus Clostridium; species Clostridium malenominatum. The sequence continues at coordinate 12,045 of NZ_BAAACF010000001.1, read as the reverse complement.
AAAAGAAATGTCTGTAAGTCTATTACCAACTATAGCTTTCTCAACACCTTTGAAAAAACTATCTTTAGTTACACTAATCAATCTCTCAGCCTCTTTAGATACTTTCCCAACTGGAAAAGTTCTTGCTGCATCTCCATGATATCCATTTAACATAGCTCCACAATCGATACTTATAATATCTCCTTCTTGGAGAATTGCATCCTTTGAAGGGATGCCATGAACAACCACATTGTTTATAGATGAGCATATGGAGGCTGGAAAGCCATAATAACCTTTAAAAGATGGTTTAGCACCTCTTTTTACAATAAGTTCTTCTGCTATTCTATCCAATTCAGCAGTACTTATTCCTGGTTTTACTGCCTCTTCAAGTTTTGCAAGTGTTTCTGCTACAACTTTACCTGCCTGTCTCATGTATTCAATTTCAATATTGTTTTTCAATATTATCATTTATATATCGCTCCCTAGGATATCACAAAGGTTTTGGAACACCTCTTCTATTTCAAGAGTTCCATCTACCTTAGCTAAATTCCCTTGTGTAGCATAATATTCTACTAATGGCGCAGTTTGATTAGAGTATACTTCCAATCTTTCTTTAACTGTTTCTTCTTTATCATCTTTCCTTTGAGTTAATTCTCCACCGCACAAATCACATACACCTTCAACTTTAGGAGAGTTAAACTTTACATGATAACTTGCTCCACAATCTTTGCACATTCTTCTACCAGTCATTCTATCAAGAATGAATTCTTGTGGAACTTCAATTAATAAAGCTTTGTTGATTTTAGTATCTTCTCCTTGTAAAAATCTATCTAATTCTTCAGCTTGAAATACTGTTCTAGGAAATCCGTCAAGTAAAAAACCATTTTTACAATCATCATTTTGTAATCTATCAAAAACAATTTCATTTGTTAATTCATCTGGAACTAACTGCCCCTTATCCATATAGCTTTTTGCTTTTATTCCAAGAGGCGTTTGTTCTGATATATTTTTTCTAAATATATCTCCGGTTGATATATGTGGTATGGAATATTTATGACTAATTAACTTAGCCTGTGTCCCTTTTCCCGCTCCGGGAGGACCTAGTAATATTATTTTCAACTATACCATCTCCAACAATATATTTATTTTAAGAATCCTTGATAATGCCTCATAACCAACTGAGACTCTATTTGTCTTAATGATTCTAAGGATGCACTAACCATAATCATCAAACTAGTACCTCCAAAATGAATGCCACTGAATGGACTTTTAGCTGCTACAATAATAGGAACAACCGCAATTATTGCTGCAAATACTCCTCCCATAAAGGACGTTCTATTTAAAACCTTGGAAATATAATTTGCTGTAGGCTCTCCTGGTCTAATTCCTGGAATAAACCCTGAGGATTTATTCATATTTTCCGCCATTTCTTCTGGCTTCATAGTAACCTCTGTATAAAACCATGTAAAGAATAGTATTAATAAGGAAAACAATAACATATATAACCAACTTCCTTCTTTAAAAGGACTAAATTTGTTAGTAGTTATAAACATAAAGGCCTTTGACTCTGGCCAAAATTGACTTATTGTCATCGGAAATGCCATAACAGACATAGCAAATATTATAGCTATTACTGCTGATGAAGCAATATTTATTGGTATATGTGTTGACTGTCCCCTATATACTCTTCCATTGATAGTTTTACCAGCATATTGAACTGGTATTCTTCTTTCAGCTAGACTCACAACTACAGTGGCTAAAAATAATATAATTACCGCAGCTAACAACATAATTACTTGAACAAAATTTACTTCTTCAGCTTTCTGAAGTGCTGCTACTTGATAAATAGTAGTTGGAAACCTTGATATAATATTTACAAATATTATAAGAGAGGTACCATTTCCTATTCCTCGTTCTGTAATTTTATCTCCAAACCACATTAAAAATGTAGATGCTGTAACTAAAGTTAATATGATTAAAAACATATTAAACTTTGAGCCATCTTCTAGTGCACCAGCTCTAGAAATAATAGCGTATGTACTAAGTCCTTGAACAACTCCAAAAACTATAGCTCCATACCTAGTGTATTCTTGTATCTTCTTCCTACCTTCTTCACCTTCTTTAGATAATTGCTCTAAAGCCGGAATCGCTATAGTAAGAAGTTGAAATATAATCGATGAGTTAATGTATGGGACTACACCCATTGCAAATATACTGAAATTACTGAAAGCACCACCAGATAACAAATCATAAACGCTGAATAAGCCTCCAGTTTGTGTAAGAGCTTTTAGTTGCTCTTGGTGGATTCCTGGAACTAATATGAAGTTACCCATTCTATAAAGAATAAGCATAAAGAATGTAAATAATATTCTCTTCTTTAGTTCAGGAATTTTCCAAGCATTACGTAGGGTTGATATCACCTTATATCACCTCAACTTTTCCTCCAGCTGCTTCAATCTTTTCAGCTGCTGTTTTAGAAAACTTTGTAGCTTTAACTGTTAGATTCTTTTCAAGTTCGCCGTTTCCTAATATTTTAACTCCATCATAAACTTTGCTTATTATACCGTTATCGATTAATAATTCTGGAGTAACAACTGTTCCATTTTCAAACATATTTAATGTATCTACATTAATAACTTCATATCTTTTCGCAAATATATTAGTAAACCCTCTTTTTGGTATTCTTCTGTATAATGGCATCTGTCCGCCTTCAAATCCTGGTCTCACTCCACCACCTGATCTAGAAGTTTGACCTTTTTGACCTTTACCAGATGTCTTACCAATACCTGATCCTGTTCCTCTACCTAGTCTTTTAGGAGACTTTCTAGCTCCTTCAGCTGGTCTTAATTCATGAAGTTTCATACTTGCACCTCCTCTTTTATTGTAATTCTTCTACTTCTAAAAGATAATTTACTTTACTTATCATACCTCTGATTTGAGGAGTATCATTTTGTTCAATAAACTTACCAATTTTCTTTAGTCCAAGAGCATTAACTGTAGCAATGTGATCTTTTCTTCTGCCAATCAAGCTCTTTTTTAAAGTTATTTTAAGTTTAGCCAAGGCAATCCCTCCTAACCTAAAATCTCTTCAACGGTTTTTCCTCTTAACTTAGCAATTTGCTCAACTGTTCTAAGTCTGGATAAACCGTTAATTGTAGCGTTAACCATATTTCTTGCGTTGTTAGAACCTAAAGATTTAGCTCTTACGTCTTTTAATCCAGCTAATTCAAGAACCGCTCTAACTGGACCTCCAGCTATAACTCCTGTACCTTCGTTAGCAGTCATTATAAGAACACTTCCTGTTCCAAATTCTCCTTTAATGTCATGTGGTACTGTTGTTCCAACTATTGGAACTTCAACTAGATTTTTTCTTGCGTCTTCTATGCCTTTTCTGATTGCTTCAGGTATTTCTATTGACTTACCAATTCCAACACCTACGTGGCCATTTTCATCACCAACTACAACTAGTGCACTGAATCTGAAGTTTCTACCACCTTTAACAACCTTAGCAACTCTATTTATAAAAACCACTTTTTCCTTTAAATCTAAAGTGCTAGGATCTATTCTCATTTATTTCCCTCCCTCTTTTTAGAACTGCAAGCCTGCTTCTCTTGCACCTTCAGCAAGTTCCTTTACTCTTCCGTGATAAATGTATCCACCTCTATCAAAGACAACTTTGCTTATTCCTTTTTCAATTGCCTTCTTAGCAATAAATTCTCCAACTAATTTAGCGCCTTCTTTATTGCTTCCTACAGCTTCTAATTCTTTATCTAAGCTTGAAGCAGCAACTAAAGTTATGCCTTTAGTATCATCTATTATTTGTGCATATATATTCTTTTCACTTCTAAATACTGAGAGTCTTGGCATTTCAGGAGTTCCTGATACTTTTTTACGAACTCTTAAATGACGTTTAACTCTAGATTCGTTTCTGTTTTCTTTTTTGAACATAGATACTCACTCCTTTCTAATTTTATTTCTTACCAGTCTTACCTTCTTTACGTCTAACAACTTCGTTATCGTACTTAATTCCTTTTCCTTTGTAAGGTTCTGGTTTTCTCCAAGTTCTTATATCAGCAGCTACATCTCCAACTAATTCTTTATCGATACCGGAAACTATTATTTTACTATTTCCTTCTAATTGAAAATCTATTCCTTCAACTGCTTCTATTTCAACTGGATGTGAGAATCCAAGACTTAATGCTAATTTCTTTCCTTGTAACTGTGCTCTATAGCCAACCCCTACTAATTCTAGAGTTTTCTTATATCCTTCAGTTACTCCTATAACCATATTATTAACTAAAGCTCTTGTTAATCCATGAAGAGCTCTATTTTGTTTTTCATCATTTGCTCTTGTTACAACTATTGAATTGTTCTCAATAGCTATATTAATAGCAGGATGCATAGCTTTTGTAAGCTGACCTTTTGGTCCTTTAACTGAAACAACATTCTCTGGAGTTACAGTTACAGTTACACCATTTGGTATAGCTATTGGAAGTCTTCCTATTCTTGACATATTTACACCTCCTGTTCATTCATTACCAGATATAGCAAAGTACTTCTCCACCAACTGTTAGGTTTCTTGCTTCTCTATCTGTTATTATTCCTTTTGATGTAGAAATAACAGCAACTCCTAATCCATTTAACACTTTAGGAATTTCTTCGTTTCTGCAATACACTCTTAAACCTGGCTTTGATATTCTTTTTAGACCAGTAATAACTCTTTCTTTATTGTGACCATATTTCATAGTTATCTTAAGCATTGGAACTGAACCGTCGTTATATTCCTCAACTTCTTTTATATATCCTTCATTTAACATTATATTCGCAATAGCCTTCTTTATATTTGAAGAAGGTATCTCAACTACTTCATGTCTAACAACATTAGCATTTCTGATACGTGTTAGTAAATCTGCGATTGGGTCAGTCATTACCATATTAATGTGCCTCCTTTCGTATAACAATTACCAACTTGCTTTTTTACATCCAGGTATTTGACCTTTATATGCAAGTTCTCTAAAACAAATACGGCATACACCAAACTTTCTTAGTACAGCATGTGGTCTTCCACATATTCTACATCTAGTATAAGCTCTAGTTTTATATTTAGGTTCTTTCATCCACTTTTCAATTAAAGCTTTACGTGCCACAATCTTCCCTCCTTATTATTGAGCAAATGGCATTCCTAGGAATCTTAGTAGCTCCCTAGCTTCCTCATCTGTCTTTGCAGTAGTAACAAATATTATATCCATACCTCTTAATTTGTCTATCTTATCGTACTCTATTTCAGGGAATATAAGTTGCTCTTTAATTCCTAATGAATAGTTTCCTCTACCATCAAAAGATTTATCAGAAATTCCTCTAAAATCTCTAACTCTAGGTAACGCTATATTCATTAATTTATCTGCAAATTCATACATTTTTTTCTTTCTTAAAGTAACTTTACAACCAATAGGCATATTTTCTCTTAATTTAAAGTTAGCTATTGATTTTTTAGCTCTTGTTAATATAGGCTTTTGACCTGCTATTATTGATAAATCGCTTACTGCTGCTTCTAATGTTTTAGGATTTTCCTTCGCTTCACCAACACCCATGTTGATAACTATTTTTTCAAGCTTTGGAACTTCCATTATATTTTTATATCCAAACTTTTCTACTAAAGCTGGAATTACTTCTTTTTCATATCTTTCCTGTAATCTTGGAATCATTAAGTGAACCTCCTTTCAAGATTAGAATGTTTCTCCGCACTTTTTACAAACTCTTACTTTTGTTCCATCATTTAATATTTTATTACTTATTCTAGTTACTGACTTACATTTTGTACAGTACAACATAACTTTAGAACTAAATATAGGTGCTTCTTTGTGTATAATTCCACCCTGCATATTTTCTTTGTTTGGTTTTTGGTGTTTAGTAACCATGTTTACACTCTTCACTAACACCTTACCATTTTTAGGGAATACGCTTAAAACTTCACCTATTTTTCCCTTATCCTTACCGGATATAACCATAACTGTATCATTTTTCTTAACATGAATGTTATTTGTCATTTAAGCCACCTCCCTATCTTATAGAACTTCAGGTGCAAGTGATAATATTTTAGTAAATTCTTTATCTCTTAGCTCCCTAGCAACAGGTCCAAAGATACGTGTTCCTTTTGGCTGTTTATCATCTTTTATTATAACAGCTGCGTTTTCATCGAATTTAATGTAAGATCCGTCTACTCTTCTAACACCTTTTCTTGATCTTACAATAACAGCCTTTATTACGTCTCCTTTTTTAACAACACCGCCAGGTGTTGCACTTTTAACGCTAGCAACTATTATATCTCCGATGTTTCCATATCTTCTATTTGAACCACCAAGTACTCTTATACACATTATTTCCTTCGCACCAGAATTATCTGCAACTCTTAATAAAGTTTGCTGCTGAATCATTTGAATTCCTCCTTTCAGCTTTATAAACTATTTAGCTTTTTCAATTATTTCTACTATTCTCCATCTCTTATCCTTAGATAATGGTCTTGTTTCCATAATTAAAACTTTATCATCAATCTTAGCTTCATTATTTTCATCATGAGCCTTGAATTTAGTTGTTTTATTCATAGTTTTTCCATATAATGGGTGACGTACTTTTGTTTCTACTGCTACAACTACAGTCTTTTCCATTTTATCTGAAACAACTCTACCAACTCTTGTTTTTCTATTTGCTCTTTCCACAGGACAAGCCTCCTTTCAGAATTATTGCTCAAAGTTCCTTAGTTCTTCTTCTCTAAGGATGGTCTTAATCTGGGCTATAGATTTTTTTACTTCTCTTATTCTCATTGGGTTTTCTAATTGACCAGTAGCTAATTGAAATCTAAGGTTAAATAATTCACCCTTAAGGTCATTTAGCTTAACTAGTAAATCTTGAGGATTACTGCTTCTTAATTCTTTTAATTCTCTAGCCTTCATTAATCTCACCACCCATTTCTTCAAAATCTGATCTTGTGACGAACTTAGTGCTTACTGGAAGCTTATGTGAAGCAAGTCTCATAGCTTCTCTTGCAACTTTTTCATCAACACCTGTTAATTCGAATAATATTCTTCCTGGTTTAACAACTGCTACCCAGTATTCTGGTGATCCTTTACCGGAACCCATACGTGTTTCAGCAGGTTTTTCTGTAACAGGTTTATCTGGGAAAATCTTTATCCAAAGTTTTCCACCTCTTTTAATATATCTATTGATAGCTATTCTGGCAGACTCTATTTGATTGCTTGTGATCCAACCACATTCTGTAGCTTGAATTGCGAAATCACCATATGCAATAAAGTTACCTCTTGTAGCTTTACCTTTCATTCTACCACGCTGTACCTTACGATGTTTAACTCTCTTAGGCATTAACATGTCATATTCCTCCTTCCTTATGCATTAACCTATTTATGCATTAACTTCTTTCTTTATTTCTTTCTTAACTGGAAGAACTTCACCTCTATATACCCATACCTTAACACCAATTTTTCCGTATGTTGTATCTGCTTCTGCAAATCCATAGTCTATATCAGCTCTTAATGTCTGTAGAGGAATTGTTCCTTCATGATAATGTTCTGTTCTAGCAATATCAGCTCCTCCAAGTCTTCCTGCACAAGCAGTCTTAACTCCTTTAACTCCAGCTTTCATTGCTCTTTGGATTGTTTGTTTCATAGCTCTTCTAAATGAAATTCTCTTTTCTAATTGTTGAGCTATACTTTCTGCCATTAACTGAGCATTAGTTTCTGGTGCTTTAACTTCTACTATGTTGATTAAAATATTTTTGTCATCTTTAATTAATTTCTGAACTTCAGATTTTAATTGTTCTATTCCTGCTCCGCCTTTTCCAATTAACATTCCTGGTTTAGCAGTGTATATATTTAACTTTACTCTTTTAGCAGCTCTTTCAATTTCTATTTTTGAAATACCAGCTGAGTAAGCTTTATTCTTTATAAATTCTCTTACTGAGTTATCTTCAACTAAATAGTCAGCGAAATTTTTCTTTCCAGCATACCATTTAGAATCCCATTCTTTAATTACTCCAACTCTTAACCCGTGTGGATGTACTTTCTGTCCCATCTATTTCCCTCCTTTTTCTATTAAGCTCTTTCCTTAACAACAAGAGTTATATGACTAGTTCTTTTCTTTATTCTGAAAGCTCTTCCTTGAGCGTGTGGTCTAAATCTCTTTAATATTGGACCCTCACCTACAAATGCTTCAGAAACATATAGTTTGTTTAGATCCAAGTTTAAATTATTTTCGGCATTTGCTACTGCTGATTTTAACACTTTATTTATTACTACAGCTGCATCTTTCGGTGTATACTGTAATATTGCAAAGGCCTCATTAACATTTTTACCTCTTACTAAATCAAGAACTATTCCTATCTTTGTTGAGGACATTCTCACATACTTAGCTATTGCTTTAGCCTGCATTGATTTTTACCTCCTTCCTGCTCCTATCTTACCTTGGATGACTTTTCTGTCTTATCTACGTGACCTTTATAAGTTCTAGTTAGAACAAATTCTCCAAACTTGTGTCCAACCATGTCTTCAGTTACATAAACTGGAACATGCTTTCTTCCATCATGAACAGCAACTGTGTGGCCTATCATTTGTGGGAATATCGTTGAACTTCTTGACCAAGTCTTTATAACTTTCTTTTCGCCATTTTTATTCATTTCATTAATTTTCTTTAAAAGCCCTTCATGTACGAAAGGTCCTTTTTTTACGGATCTACTCACTTAATTGGCCTCCCTTCGTTAACCTTTTTAACAACTTTTGAAGAGAATAGTAAATATTCTCTTCAAATTATTTATCTCTTCTCTTAATTATTAATCTATCAGAGTATTTCTTAGTCTTTCTAGTCTTTAATCCAAGTGCTGGTTTACCCCATGGAGTAAGTGGACCTGGACGACCAATTGGAGTTCTACCTTCTCCACCACCATGTGGGTGATCAACTGGGTTCATTACGGAACCTCTAACTGTAGGTCTGAATCCCATGTGTCTCTTTCTTCCAGCTTTACCTATATTCATTATTTCGTGTGTTAAGTTTGAAACTGTTCCTATTGTAGCTTTGCATTCTATTCTCACATATCTCATTTCACCGCTTGGAAGTCTTAATGTAGCATAATTTCCTTCCTTAGCCATTAACTGAGCTGAACTTCCTGCTGATCTAACTAATTGTGCACCTTTACCTTTTGATAACTCAATATTGTGCACGAATGTACCTACTGGCATATTCTTTAATGGTAAGCAGTTTCCAACTTTAATATCTGCTTCTGGTCCTGATACTATTGTATCTCCAACTTTTAATCCGTCTGGAGCAATTATATATCTCTTTTCTCCATCAGCATATGTAACTAAAGCTATAAATGCTGTTCTGTTTGGATCGTATTCAATTGTTGATACCTTTGCTGGTATAGAATCTTTATCTCTCTTAAAATCGATTATTCTATATTTTCTCTTAGCTCCGCCACCTCTATGACGTACTGTAATTTTACCTTGATTGTTTCTTCCACCACTATTTTTCAATGCTACTAAAAGTGATTTTTCTGGTGAACTTGTTGTAATTTCTTCAAACGTGTTCACTGTCATCTGTCTTCTAGCAGGTGTGGTAGGTCTAAAACCTTTTACAGCCATTGTTTTACCTCCTCACTTAGCTTCTCTGACCATTGGCCAATAATGCGCTTTAATTAAAACAATTATTACATTCCTTCAAAGAATTCAATTCCCTTGCTCTTTTCAGTTAATTTAACAACTGCTTTTTTATAATTTGGTCTTTTTCCAAAGTGAACGCCAACTCTTTTTTCTTTTCCTAAGTAGTTAGCTGTTTTAACTTCTTCAACTTCTACACCAAATACTTCTTCTATAGCTCTCTTTATTTGAGATTTATTCGCATGTTTATCAACTATAAAGGTGTATTTTTTGTCGCCCATAAAAGCCATACTTTTTTCTGTTATAACTGGTCTTCTTATAATATCATAACTAGTTAGCTTCATTATGCATACACCTCCTCAATTTTTGATACAGCATCCTTAGTTACAATGAACTTTTCATACTTTAATATATCATAAACGTTTAAGTTGTTTACAGGTAATACTTCCACTCCCTGTATATTTCTTGCTGATTTATATATATTTTCATTTGATTCTGCTGTAACAATTAATGTTTTTCCAGCATTAAATGCTGCTAACATTTTAACCATTTCTTTAGTTTTTGGTGCTTCTAATTCAAGACTCTCTAATACTATCATTTCATTATCTTGAACTTTTGATGTAAGAGCTGATTTCATAGCAACTCTTCTCATTGATTTCGGAACAGAAACTCTGTAATCTCTTGGCTTTGGTGCAAACACAATACCACCATGTATCCATTGTGGTGATCTTGTTGAACCCTGTCTAGCTCTACCAGTTCCTTTCTGTCTCCATGGTTTTATTCCACCACCGGAAACTTCAGCTCTAGTTTTAGCTGATTGTGTTCCTTGTCTCTTATTAGCTAATTGAGCTACAACTACTTGATGTAGAGCAAATTCATTAACCTCAACACCAAATACGTTTTCTGAAAGTTGTATATCTCCAACTTTTTGTCCTTCTTTATTAAATAATCCTATTGTAGGCATCCTGTATCCTCCTTTCCACAGAAATTTACGCTTTAACTGTATTTCTGATTACCACTAAACCTTTGTTTGGTCCTGGTACTCCACCTTTTATTAATATTAAATTCTTTTCAGGAATGATTTTTGCAACTTCTAAATTTAGAACAGTTGTATTTACATTTCCCATATGTCCTGGCATTTTCTTGTTTTTAAATGTTCTTGATGGGTCTGAAGATCCCCCCATGGAACCAACTGATCTGTGGAACTTTGATCCGTGAGACATTGGTCCTCTGTGAGCATTCCATCTCTTGATTGTACCCTGGAATCCCTTACCTTTAGATACCCCAGATACATCAACCTTTTCTCCTGCATTAAAAACATCTGCCTTTATTTCTTGACCTACTTCGTATTCATTTGAGTTTTCAAGTTTAAATTCCTTTAATACTCTTTTGAATTCAACACCTGCTTTAGCAAAATGTCCTTTTCTTGGTTTGTTAACTAATTTTTCTTTTATAGCTCCAAACCCAACCTGTATTGCTTCATATCCATCCTTCTCTGTAGTTTTCTTTTGAACAACTACGCATGGACCTGCTTCAATTACCGTTACTGGAACAACTCTGTTATTCTCATCGAATATTTGAGTCATACCAAGTTTTTTACCTATTATTGCTTTCTTCATTACTACACCTCCTCAACTAATTAGCGGACCACAATTGCGGTCATAATAGTTTGTAATAGGCACTCTATTACACTATAATTTTATTTCAATGTCTACTCCTGCTGGTAAATCCAATCTCATTAATGAATCAACAGTTTTTGGTGTTGGACTAATTATATCGATTAGTCTTTTATGTGTTCTTATTTCAAACTGTTCTCTTGAGTCTTTGTATTTATGTGGAGCTCTTAATATTGTAATAATATCTTTTTCTGTTGGTAGTGGAACTGGTCCAGCTACTTTCGCTCCAGTGGCCTTAGCAGTTTCTACGATTTTTTCAGCAGATTGATCTAATATTGTGTGATCAAATGCTTTTAGTCTTATTCTTATTTTTTGTTTTGCCATTTAAATTTCCCTCCTTTTTCTTGCACGCTTACTTCTTACGCACAACAGCGGATGTATTCTGTAAACTGCTCCGGGTGTTGCATATTTTAACCCAAAACAGCACAAATCAGAATAACCGTCGCTTGGTTCAAGACCTCGCTAACTCAGCTAAGAATGACCCGGAAGCCCGGCAACCTCTTGCCTCATCGCTGTTATTACATTACAACTTCTATATTATACAATATTTCTTTTAATTTGACAAGTGTTTTTTAATACTGTTTTTCATTTGGTCTATTTTGTTATATTGATTAAATAATATACATTATAATGCATTATTGGATAAAAAAGAAGAGTGATTTCACTCTTCTTTTTTATTTTTAACATTCATTAAAACTATAATTAATATTATTCAACTATAGTTGTAA